>NZ_LWKV01000012.1:0-4404 GCF_003267925.1 Achromobacter sp. HZ01 | reverse complement strand
AGCGACTTCCAGTACCTGAACGACCAGCAGACCGCCACCACCTCGATCACCTATACGGTCGTCGACGCGGACGGCGCCACGACCACCGCCACGCTGACCGTCACGGTCACCGGCCAGACCGACGCCCCGCCCGTCATCACCCCCGAGGACAGCGACGGCACCGTCACCGGCGCGCACAACAGCGTGATCGAAGCCAGCGGCGACATCGTCACCGGCTCCGTCACGGTGTCGGCCGAGGCCGGCATCCGTGGCGTGACCGTCGGCGGCCAGGACGTCACCGGCGCCAACAACACGCCGGTGGTCATCACCACCGACAAGGGCATCCTGACCATCACCGGTTACGATGCGGCCACCGGCAAGATCACCTATTCCTACCAGGAGACCGGTGGAGCCGACGACCACAGCGGCGGCGACAACGCCGTGCGCGACAGCTTCCCGGTGGTCGTCACCGACCTTGCGGGCGTCAGCAACAGCAACGACCTCGTCATCCAGATCATCGACACCGAGCCTACGGCCGAGGACGACGTCGCTTCCGTCACGGAAGACGCCACCGCCCCGATCACCGGCAACGTGCTGGCCAACGACACGTTGGGCGCCGATGCCAGCACCACCGTCATCAACACGGCCGACGCCAAGTACGGCACGCTGATCGACAACGGCGACGGCACCTGGTCGTATCAGTTGAACAACGGCCTGGAAGCTGTCCAGGCCCTGAACGATGGCGACACGCTGACCGAGACGATCCGCTACACGATCACCGACGCCGATGGCGACATCGCCGAGGCGGTGATCACCATCACGATCAACGGCCAGACCGACGGCCCGCCTGTCATCACGCCTGAAGACAGCGACGGCACCGTCACGGGCGCACACAACAGCGTGATCGAAGGCACGGGCGACATCGTCACCGGTTCCGTCACGGTGTCGGCCGAAGCCGGCATCCGTGGCGTGACCGTCGGCGGCCAGGACGTCACCGGCGCCAACACCACGCCGGTGGTCATCACCACCGACAAGGGCATCCTGACCATCACCGGTTACGATGCGGCCACCGGCAAGATCACCTACTCCTACCAGGAGACGGGCGGCGCCGACGACCACAGCGACGGCGACAACGCCGTGCGCGACCTGTTCCAGGTCGCAGTCACCGACGTGGCCGGCAAGACCACCACGGGCGATCTTGTCATCCAGATCATCGACACCGAGCCCACGGCCGAGGACGACGTCGCTTCCGTCACGGAAGACACCACCGCCCCGATCACCGGCAACGTGCTGGCCAACGACACGCTGGGCGCCGATGCCAGCACCACCGTCATCAACACGGCCGACGCCAAGTACGGCACGCTGATCGACAACGGCGACGGCACCTGGTCGTATCAGTTGAACAACGGCCTGGAAGCTGTGCAGGCCCTGAACGACGGCGATACGCTGACCGAGACGATCCGCTACACCATCACCGACGCCGATGGCGACATCGCCGAGGCCGTGATCACTATCACCATCAACGGCCAGACCGACGGCCCGCCTGTCATCACCCCCGAGGACACCGACGGCACCGTCACCGGTGCGCACAACAGCGTGATCGAAGGCACGGGCGACATCGTCACCGGCTCCGTCACGGTCTCGGCCGAGGCTGGCATCCGTGGCGTGACCGTGGGCGGCCAGGACGTTACCGGCGCCAACAACACGCCGGTGGTTATCACCACCGACAAGGGCATCCTGACCATCACCGGTTACGATGCGGCCACCGGCAAGATCACCTACTCCTACCAGGAGACCGGTGGAGCCGACGACCACAGCGACGGCGACAACGCCGTGCGCGACCTGTTCCAGGTCGCAGTCACCGACGTGGCCGGCAAGACCACCACGGGCGACCTCGTCATCCAGATCATCGACACCGAGCCCAAGGCCGAGGACGACACGGCTTCCGTCACGGAAGACGCCACCGCCCCGATCACCGGCAACGTGCTGGCCAACGACACGCTGGGCGCCGATGCCAGCACCACCGTCATCAACACGGCAGATGCCAAGTACGGCACGCTGATCGACAACGGCGACGGCACCTGGTCGTATCAGTTGAACAACGGCCTGGAGGCTGTCCAGGCCCTGAACGATGGCGATACGCTGACCGAGACCATCCGCTACACCATCACCGACGCCGATGGGGACATCGCCGAGGCCGTGATCACCATCACGATCAACGGCCAGACCGACGGCCCGCCGGTCATCACCCCCGAGGACAGCGACGGCACCGTCACCGGTGCGCACAACAGCGTGGTCGAAGGCACGGGCGACATCGTCACCGGCTCCGTCACGGTGTCGGCCGAGGCCGGCATCCGTGGCGTCACCGTGGGCGGCCAGGACGTCACCGGCGCCAACAACACCCCCGTCGTCATCACCACCGACAAGGGCATCCTGACCATCACCGGTTACGATGCGGCCACCGGCAAGATCACCTACTCCTACCAGGAGACGGGTGGAGCCGATGACCACAGCGACGGCGACAACGCCGTGCGCGACCTGTTCCAGGTCGCAGTCACCGACGTGGCCGGCAAGACCACCACGGGCGACCTCGTCATCCAGATCATCGACACCGAGCCCAAGGCCGAGGACGACGTCGCTTCCGTCACGGAAGACGCCACCGCCCCGATCACCGGCAACGTGCTAGCCAACGACACGCTGGGCGCCGATGCCAGCACCACCGTCATCAACACGGCCGACGCCAAGTACGGCACGCTGATCGACAACGGCGACGGCACCTGGTCGTATCAGCTGAACAACGGCCTGGAGGCCGTCCAGGCCCTGAACGATGGCGATACGCTGACCGAGACCATCCGCTACACCATCACCGACGCCGATGGCGACATCGCCGAGGCGGTGATCACCATCACGATCAACGGCCAGACCGACGGCCCGCCCGTCATTACGCCTGAAGACAGCGACGGCACCGTCACGGGCGCACACAACAGCGTGATCGAAGGCACGGGCGACATCGTCACCGGCTCCGTCACGGTCTCGGCCGAGGCCGGCATCCGTGGCGTCACCGTGGGCGGCCAGGACGTCACCGGCGCCAACACCACGCCGGTGGTCATCACCACCGACAAGGGCATCCTGACCATCACCGGTTACGATGCGGCCACCGGCAAGATCATCTACTCCTACCAGGAGACCGGTGGAGCCGACGACCACAGCGACGGCGACAACGCCGTGCGCGACCTGTTCCAGGTCGCAGTCACCGACGTGGCCGGCAAGACCACCACGGGCGATCTTGTCATCCAGATCATCGACACCGAGCCCACGGCCGAGGACGACGTCGCTTCCGTCACGGAAGACGCCACCGCCCCGATCACCGGCAACGTGCTGGCCAACGACACGTTGGGCGCGGACGCCAGCACCACCGTCATCAACACGGCAGATGCCAAGTACGGCACGCTGATCGACAACGGCGACGGCACCTGGTCGTATCAGTTGAACAACGGCCTGGAAGCTGTCCAGGCCCTGAACGATGGCGACACGCTGACCGAGACGATCCGCTACACGATCACCGACGCCGATGGGGACATCGCCGAGGCCGTGATCACCATCACGATCAACGGCCAGACCGACGGCCCGCCCGTCATCACGCCTGAAGACAGCGACGGCACCGTCACGGGCGCACACAACAGCGTGATCGAAGGCACGGGCGACATCGTCACCGGCTCCGTCACGGTCTCGGCCGAGGCTGGCATCCGTGGCGTGACCGTGGGCGGCCAGGACGTTACCGGCGCCAACAACACGCCGGTGGTTATCACCACCGACAAGGGCATCCTGACCATCACCGGTTACGATGCGGCCACCGGCAAGATCACCTACTCCTACCAGGAGACCGGTGGCGCGGACGACCACAGCGACGGCGACAACGCCGTGCGCGACCTGTTCCAGGTCGCAGTCACCGACGTGGCCGGCAAGACCACCACGGGCGATCTTGTCATCCAGATCATCGACACCGAGCCCACGGCCGAGGACGATGTCGCTTCCGTCACGGAAGACGCCACCGCCCCGATCACCGGCAACGTGCTGGCCAACGACACGCTGGGCGCCGATGCCAGCACCACCGTCATCAACACGGCCGACGCCAAGTACGGCACGCTGATCGACAACGGCGACGGTACCTGGTCGTATCAGCTGAACAACGGCCTGGAGGCCGTCCAGGCCCTGAACGATGGCGATACGCTGACGGAGACCATCCGCTACACCATCACCGACGCCGATGGGGACATCGCCGAGGCGGTGATCACCATCACGATCAACGGCCAGACCGACGGTCCGCCTGTCATCACCCCCGAGGACACCGACGGCACCGTCACCGGCGCGCACAACAGCGTGGTCGAAGGCACCGGCGACATCGTCACCGGTTCCGTCACGGTG
>NZ_LWKV01000011.1:0-5402 GCF_003267925.1 Achromobacter sp. HZ01 | reverse complement strand
CCTCACTTCCTTTGAGCAGCGACGTATGACTCGGTTCTCCGGAACCAAGGAAATACGAAATAAACACAGAGATTGAACTGAAGAGTTTGATCCTGGCTCAGATTGAACGCTAGCGGGATGCCTTACACATGCAAGTCGAACGGCAGCACGGACTTCGGTCTGGTGGCGAGTGGCGAACGGGTGAGTAATGTATCGGAACGTGCCCAGTAGCGGGGGATAACTACGCGAAAGCGTAGCTAATACCGCATACGCCCTACGGGGGAAAGCAGGGGATCTTCGGACCTTGCACTATTGGAGCGGCCGATATCGGATTAGCTAGTTGGTGGGGTAACGGCCTACCAAGGCGACGATCCGTAGCTGGTTTGAGAGGACGACCAGCCACACTGGGACTGAGACACGGCCCAGACTCCTACGGGAGGCAGCAGTGGGGAATTTTGGACAATGGGGGAAACCCTGATCCAGCCATCCCGCGTGTGCGATGAAGGCCTTCGGGTTGTAAAGCACTTTTGGCAGGAAAGAAACGTCGCGGGCTAATACCCCGCGAAACTGACGGTACCTGCAGAATAAGCACCGGCTAACTACGTGCCAGCAGCCGCGGTAATACGTAGGGTGCAAGCGTTAATCGGAATTACTGGGCGTAAAGCGTGCGCAGGCGGTTCGGAAAGAAAGATGTGAAATCCCAGAGCTTAACTTTGGAACTGCATTTTTAACTACCGGGCTAGAGTGTGTCAGAGGGAGGTGGAATTCCGCGTGTAGCAGTGAAATGCGTAGATATGCGGAGGAACACCGATGGCGAAGGCAGCCTCCTGGGATAACACTGACGCTCATGCACGAAAGCGTGGGGAGCAAACAGGATTAGATACCCTGGTAGTCCACGCCCTAAACGATGTCAACTAGCTGTTGGGGCCTTCGGGCCTTGGTAGCGCAGCTAACGCGTGAAGTTGACCGCCTGGGGAGTACGGTCGCAAGATTAAAACTCAAAGGAATTGACGGGGACCCGCACAAGCGGTGGATGATGTGGATTAATTCGATGCAACGCGAAAAACCTTACCTACCCTTGACATGTCTGGAATGCCGAAGAGATTTGGCAGTGCTCGCAAGAGAACCGGAACACAGGTGCTGCATGGCTGTCGTCAGCTCGTGTCGTGAGATGTTGGGTTAAGTCCCGCAACGAGCGCAACCCTTGTCATTAGTTGCTACGAAAGGGCACTCTAATGAGACTGCCGGTGACAAACCGGAGGAAGGTGGGGATGACGTCAAGTCCTCATGGCCCTTATGGGTAGGGCTTCACACGTCATACAATGGTCGGGACAGAGGGTCGCCAACCCGCGAGGGGGAGCTAATCCCAGAAACCCGATCGTAGTCCGGATCGCAGTCTGCAACTCGACTGCGTGAAGTCGGAATCGCTAGTAATCGCGGATCAGCATGTCGCGGTGAATACGTTCCCGGGTCTTGTACACACCGCCCGTCACACCATGGGAGTGGGTTTTACCAGAAGTAGTTAGCCTAACCGTAAGGAGGGCGATTACCACGGTAGGATTCATGACTGGGGTGAAGTCGTAACAAGGTAGCCGTATCGGAAGGTGCGGCTGGATCACCTCCTTTCAGAGCTTAGTGCTCGTGTTAAGCGTCCACTCTTATCGGTTGTTTGATATATAGCTGGGATCGGTTGTAGGCTTGGGTCGAGGGAATCTTCCCTGGGTCTTCAGCCACCTGACTGCTGATCCGAAAAGGTTTTGGGTCTGTAGCTCAGTCGGTTAGAGCACCGTCTTGATAAGGCGGGGGTCGTTGGTTCGAATCCAACCAGACCCACCAAGTATTCTGCCAGGCAGGATATGGGGGTGTAGCTCAGCTGGGAGAGCGCCTGCTTTGCAAGCAGGATGTCATCGGTTCGATCCCGTTCACCTCCACCACCGGTTCTTAGGATCCTGGGTGCAGCGTAGAGGCCAACTCATAGTGTCGTGCTCCACGATGTTATGAGTTGGGTTTTACCCAACAGCTATATTCGTTCTTTAACAATCTGGAAGAAGCACAACGAAATGTGCTCATCGAGTAATCGGCGTTTGCTGATGAAGATGGGTACGGGTTGTGATTGCATTAATTTTGTTCCAAGTTCTCAAGACTGGGGTGCAAGCCTCAGACTGCTTTGAAACTTATGAACGGCACAAACGCGAATACTCAGGTCCTATAGCCTACAGCGTTATAGGATCAAGCGACTAAGTGCATATGGTGGATGCCTTGGCGATCACAGGCGATGAAGGACGTAGTAGCCTGCGAAAAGCTGCGGGGAGCTGGCAAACAAGCTTTGATCCGCAGATGTCCGAATGGGGAAACCCACTGCGCAAGCAGTATCCCTGGCTGAATACATAGGCCAGTGGAGGCGAACCGGGTGAACTGAAACATCTCAGTAGCTCGAGGAAAAGAAATCAACCGAGATTCCGAAAGTAGTGGCGAGCGAAATCGGAAAAGCCTTTACGTTTTAGCATTCAGGATAGTCGAACGGGATGGAAAGCCCGGCCGTAGCAGGTGATAGCCCTGTAGACGAAATTCTGAGTGTGGAACTAAGCGTAAGAAAAGTAGGGCGGGACACGTGAAATCCTGTTTGAAGATGGGGGGACCATCCTCCAAGGCTAAATACTCGTGATCGACCGATAGTGAACCAGTACCGTGAGGGAAAGGCGAAAAGAACCCCGGAAGGGGAGTGAAATAGATCCTGAAACCGTATGCATACAAACAGTAGGAGCCTCCTTGTGGGGTGACTGCGTACCTTTTGTATAATGGGTCAGCGACTTACATTCAGTGGCGAGGTTAACCGAATAGGGAAGCCGTAGCGAAAGCGAGTCCGAATAGGGCGATTCAGTCGCTGGGTGTAGACCCGAAACCAGATGATCTATCCATGGCCAGGTTGAAGGCACGGTAACACGTGCTGGAGGACCGAACCCACTAATGTTGAAAAATTAGGGGATGAGCTGTGGATAGGGGTGAAAGGCTAAACAAATCTGGAAATAGCTGGTTCTCTCCGAAAACTATTTAGGTAGTGCCTCAAGTATTACTGCGGGGGGTAGAGCACTGTTATAGCTAGGGGGTCATGGCGACTTACCAAACTATGGCAAACTCCGAATACCCGCAAGTACAGCTTGGGAGACAGAGCACCGGGTGCTAACGTCCGGACTCAAGAGGGAAACAACCCAGACCGCCAGCTAAGGTCCCAAATTATCGCTAAGTGGGAAACGAAGTGGGAAGGCATAGACAGTCAGGAGGTTGGCTTAGAAGCAGCCATCCTTTAAAGAAAGCGTAATAGCTCACTGATCGAGTCGTCCTGCGCGGAAGATGTAACGGGGCTAAGCGATAAACCGAAGCTGCGGGTGTGCACTTTGTGCACGCGGTAGGAGAGCGTTCTGTAAGCCTGCGAAGGTGGCTTGTAAAGGCTGCTGGAGGTATCAGAAGTGCGAATGCTGACATGAGTAGCGATAAAGAGGGTGAAAAGCCCTCTCGCCGTAAGTCCAAGGTTTCCTGCGCAACGTTCATCGGCGCAGGGTGAGTCGGCCCCTAAGGCGAGGCAGAGATGCGTAGCTGATGGGAAGCTGGTTAATATTCCAGCACCGTCGTACAGTGCGATGGGGGGACGGATTGCGGAAGATCATCAGGGTGTTGGATGTCCCTGTTGACGCATCGAAGATGGCGCTTAGGCAAATCCGGGCGCGTAAATCAAGGGTGTGGCACGAGCGAGCATTGCTTGCGAAGTGATTGGAAGTGGTTCCAAGAAAAGCCTCTAAGCTTCAGCTGTACGAGACCGTACCGCAAACCGACACAGGTGGACGGGATGAATATTCCAAGGCGCTTGAGAGAACTCAGGAGAAGGAACTCGGCAAATTGATACCGTAACTTCGGGAGAAGGTATACCCCGGTAGTGTGAAGCGCCTGCGCGCTTAGCATGATGGGGTCGCAGAGAATCGGTGGCTGCGACTGTTTATTAAAAACACAGCACTCTGCAAAGACGAAAGTCGACGTATAGGGTGTGACGCCTGCCCGGTGCCGGAAGGTTAAGTGATGGGGTGCAAGCTCTTGATCGAAGCCCCGGTAAACGGCGGCCGTAACTATAACGGTCCTAAGGTAGCGAAATTCCTTGTCGGGTAAGTTCCGACCTGCACGAATGGCGTAACGATGGCCACACTGTCTCCTCCTGAGACTCAGCGAAGTTGAAGTGTTTGTGATGATGCAATCTACCCGCGGCTAGACGGAAAGACCCCATGAACCTTTACTGTAGCTTTGCATTGATCTGTGAACCGGCCTGTGTAGGATAGGTGGGAGGCTTTGAAGCGTAGTCGCCAGATTACGTGGAGCCATCCTTGAAATACCACCCTGGTTTGTTTGCGGTTCTAACCTTGGTCCGTTATCCGGATCGGGGACAGTGCATGGTGGGCAGTTTGACTGGGGCGGTCTCCTCCCAAAGTGTAACGGAGGAGTTCGAAGGTACGCTAGGTACGGTCGGAAATCGTGCTGATAGTGCAATGGCATAAGCGTGCTTGACTGTGAGACTGACAAGTCGAACAGGTGCGAAAGCAGGACATAGTGATCCGGTGGTTCTGAATGGAAGGGCCATCGCTCAACGGATAAAAGGTACTCTGGGGATAACAGGCTGATACCGCCCAAGAGTTCATATCGACGGCGGTGTTTGGCACCTCGATGTCGGCTCATCTCATCCTGGGGCTGTAGCCGGTCCCAAGGGTATGGCTGTTCGCCATTTAAAGAGGTACGTGAGCTGGGTTTAAAACGTCGTGAGACAGTTTGGTCCCTATCTGCCGTGGGCGTTGGATACTTGACGGAGCCTGCTCCTAGTACGAGAGGACCGGAGTGGACGTACCTCTGGTGTACCGGTTGTCATGCCAATGGCATTGCCGGGTAGCTAAGTACGGAAGAGATAACCGCTGAAGGCATCTAAGCGGGAAACTCGTCTGAAGATTAGGTATCCCGGGGACTTGATCCCCCTGAAGGGTCGTTCGAGACCAGGACGTTGATAGGTCGGGTGTGGAAGCGCAGTAATGCGTTAAGCTAACCGATACTAATTGCCCGTGAGGCTTGATCCTATAACACTGATGGTTATTGACCTGGTTATAGCGTTCCAAGTGTCGTTCAATACAAAATCTGGCTGCACCGTCGGCAGCCAGCCAACATCACACCCCATCGTGCGCGATCATCGAGTTCGACTCTGATCGCCACGCGTTGTGTTTCTTCCCAGATTGGAGCTGTTGCGCCTAGCCGCAGCCGCTCAACCAGTTACGCCTGACGACCATAGCGAGTTGGTCCCACTCCTTCCCATCCCGAACAGGACAGTGAAACGACTTTGCGCCGATGATAGTGGACGGACGTCTGTGAAAGTAGGTCATCGTCAGG
Organism: Achromobacter sp. HZ01; assembly: GCF_003267925.1. Classification (NCBI taxonomy): domain Bacteria; kingdom Pseudomonadati; phylum Pseudomonadota; class Betaproteobacteria; order Burkholderiales; family Alcaligenaceae; genus Achromobacter; species Achromobacter sp. HZ01. The sequence goes on along the minus strand of NZ_LWKV01000011.1, from coordinate 8 downwards.
CTTTTATT
>NZ_LWKV01000010.1:0-7923 GCF_003267925.1 Achromobacter sp. HZ01 | reverse complement strand
TCCGGATTGGGGGTGTAGGTGTACTCGCCGGTGGCCAGATCGAGCTCGAGGCTTCCATTTTTTGTGGGTTCGGCGATCGTATAGCGCAACGTATCGCCATCCGCGTCGGTTGCAACAACCTTGCCCTTGATGGGCTGGTCTTCGTCGATCGTGATGTCAACGCCTTCGACGACCGGTGCGTCATTGACGGCGGTGACGGTGACGTTGACGGTCGATGTTGTTTTGCCGCCGTGATCGTCATCGACGAGAACGGTGAACCGGTCAGGGCCGTTGTAGTCCGGATTGGGGGTGTAGGTGTACTCGCCGGTGACCAGGTCGAGGTTGAGTTTTCCATTTTTCGGAGACTCGCCGATCGTATAGCGCAACGTGTCGCCGTCCGCATCGCTCGCGATGATTTTGCCTTTGATGGGTTCATCCTCGGCAATCGTGATATTGGCGCCTTCGACCACCGGCGCGTCATTGACGGCGGTGATGGTGATGTTGACGGTGGACGAGGTCTTGCCCCCGTGATCGTCATCGACAAGAACGGTGAACCGGTCCGGGCCGTTGTAGTCCGGATTGGGGGTGTAGGTGTATGCGCCGGTGGTCAGATCGAGCTCGAGGTTTCCATTTTTCGGCGGTTCGCCGATCGTATAGCGCAACGTGTCGCCATCCACGTCGGTCGCAACGATCTTGCCCTTGATGGGCTCATCCTCGGCAATCGTGATATCGACGCCTTCGACCACCGGCGCGTCGTTGACGGCGGTGACGATGACGTTGACGGTTGATGTCGTCTTGCCGCCGTGCTCGTCATCGACAAGGACGGTGAATTGATCGGGACCGTTGTAGTCCAGGGAAGGGGTGTAGACATATGTCCCGGTGAGCGGATCGAGATCAACGTTGCCGTGCTTCGGATCTTCGGCAACCGTATAGCGCAGCGTATCGCCATCCGGATCGGTCGCAACAATCCTGCCCTTGAAGGGCTGGTCTTCGGCAACCGTCAGGTCCGCGCCTTCGACGATCGGCACGTCATTGACGGCGGTGATGGCGATATTGACGGTGGATGAAGTCTTGCCGCCGTTGCCGTCATCGACGAGAACGGTGAACTGGTCAGGACCGTTGTAGTCCGGATTTGGGGTGTACGTGTATTCGCCGGTGACCAGGTCGAGTGTGAGATCTCCATTCTTTGGAGGCTCGCTGACCGTATAGCTCAACGTATCGCCTTCTGCGTCGGTTGCGACGATCTTGCCCTTGAAGGGCTGGTCTTCGTCGACCGTGACGTCGACGCCTTCGATGACCGGCGGGTCATTGACGGCCGTGACTGTGATATTGACGGTGGAGGAAGCCTTGCCGCCCTTGCCGTCATCGACGAGAACCGTGAACTGGTCCGGGCCGTTGTAGTCCCGGTTCGGGACGTAGGTGTACGTGCCGGTAAGCAGGTCCACTTCGACCTTGCCGTGTTCCGGCGGCTGGCCGATGGTGTAGCTCAGCGTGTCCTGGTCGGCGTCGGTGGCGACGATTGTGCCGCTGAGGGGCTGGTCTTCTGCGATGGTGAGCGTGTAGTCGGAAACTTCCGGCAGGTCGTTGGCGCCGGTGACGGTTACAGTGAGCGAGGCGGTCGAGGTGGCCTGCGACGGGTCGGCGATCGTGTACGAGATCGAGCTGACGGCGGTCTGGCCGGCGCCCAGGGGCTTGAAGTCGCCGCGCGGGTCGAATTCGTAGGATCCATCGGGACGGATGGCGAAGGCGCCGCCGTGGGAGCCGGGGACGGTGAGGCCGTTGGCTCCCATCGGCAGGCCGTTGATGGAGGCAAGCGTCAGCGGGTCGCCGTCGGGATCGCTGTCGTTGGCGAGCAGGTTGCCGCGGATGCGTTCGTCCTGCGAGCCGCTGGCGCTGTCGTCGAGCGCGATCGGCGCCGAATTGGGCGGGCCGGTTTCATCGCCGGCTCCGGCGCCGGCGCCAGGCTGGCGGGGCAGCGCGTCATTGGCGCGGGCCGGATTGGGGTAGGCCAGGTCCAGCGGGGTGGTGGTTTCGAGGATGCGGGCCAGGCGCACGATGCTGGTGCCGCCGCCTTCGCCGCCGCCGGCCAGCACGGCCGCGGCGGGGTCGAGCTGATCGAACGGGTCGCGGCCTTCGCGCAGCGCCGCCAGCAGGCGCTCGGTTTCGCGTCCGACCGGGGGAACGATCGCCGCCTCGGAGATGTCGGCCAGGGGCGAGTCGATTTCCGGGGACATTGCGACGTCGCGGCTTTCGCCGATCACGATCGGCATGCCGTTGCCGGTCTGGAGGGTGACCGTGGCGCCGGCGGCCGTGACGATGTCGCTGCCGATGGGAACCTTGCTGCCCTGGCGCAACTCCGTCAAGGAGCCATCGCTATTGCGTATCCAGGCGCGGCCGGTGATTTCGTTGACGACGGCGAGGAGGGGAGTAGCCATGATGGTTCCGTTCCAGGAGTGATCCACATGGCCAGATGTTAGGGGCGATGTTCTGGGGCCAGCCCCTGTTCGCAGACGATGTCAGGGGTGAATTCGTCCGGTTGTCCTGAATGAAACCTGGTAAAGAAGAACGCCCGGCGCCTGCCTGAGTACTCAGGCAGGAAGGCCGGGCGCCAACGGATGGTCCGCGCTTGTGGATCATCCGAGGGAAGCGGCCGCGGGCCGCTTCCCGGGTGGGTGCAGCTTAGTGGTCGTTGACGTTCAGCTTCCCCTTCTGGATCAGGTCGTTGATGATGGTCTGGTTGTCCAGGAGCTGGCCGTTGGTGCCATGCATCAGGTCGACGTTCTCGAGCACGATCTTCTGGTCGGGACCCTGGCCGATTTCGCCCTTGGTGTTGATCTCGATCACCGTGTTCTTGGCGTTGTCCGGGTCCTGCTTGAAGTTCAGGTACTGGCTCAGCGTCGACTGCTTTTCGCCGACCAGCAGATCCCTCAGGTCCAGGATGTCGCCGCCGTCGGCGGGCTTGAGGATCGAGAAGTCCTTGATCGTGTCGACAGCCGGCGCGCCGACCGTGCCCTGGTCGTTCAGCTCCCACTTGAACGTGTCGCTGCCTTCTCCGCCGATCAGGGTGTCGTTGCCCTTGCCGCCGTGCAGGACGTCGTTGCCGTCGCCGCCGTACAGCGTGTCGTGCCCGTCCCCGCCGCGCAGCACGTCATTGCCCGCGCCTCCGTAGAGGAAGTCGTCGCCGGTGCCGCCGGTCAGGGTGTCGGCGCCCGACGTGCCGTAGGTCACGGCATCGACGCGGATCGTGAGGTCGCTGTCACGGTTGTAGGTGTAGGCGCTGCCATCCTGATCGTGGCCCTGGATCGTGATGTCGATATTCAGGTCCAGCGCGCCGGTAAAGCCGGCGGACGGCTTGAGCGTCAGCGTGTCGAGGTTCCAGCCCTTGACGTCCACCGAGCCGTTGGCGTCCGTGGCCGTGAAGCTGTGGCCCTGGCCGTCGCTCAGCACGAAGCCGGCCAGCAGGTTCTCGACCATGATGCCGACGACATGCTCGCCGCTGGCCAGCGGCAGGTTGGCCGGGTCGACCTGGATCTGCGACAGCTTGATCTCGGCGTTCACCGGGGCTTCGTTGTAGCCGTAGACCTTGTAGTGGCCATAGCCTTCGGTGCCGATCAGGCTGCCGACCTTGAAGCCGGAGTCCTTGGCGGCCAGCTGTTCCTTGGCGGCCTCGAAGCTCGGGAAGAAGGTCAGCGCCTTGCCCGGATCGCTGCTGTTCTCGATCCAGACGTTGAACATGCCCGGGCCGTTCTGGTTATGCAGGAACATATCCAGGGTGTACAGGCCGCTCTCCGTCGGGGTGAAGGTGAAGGTCTTGACCGTGGCATGGTCGCTGCCCCAGCGCAGGTCCACTACCTGGCCGCCCATGTTGCGGTCGCCCAGCACCACGCGCAGGCTGTCGTCGCCCTGGGCGTGCACGGTGTAGGTTTCGCCGGCCTTCAGGTAGATCACGCCGTTGGCGTGGATCGCCGTATTGCCGTTGACGTTGCCCCATTGCGAACGGGCGTCGCCTTGCGGGTCCTTGCCCATCAGGTCCTGGACCTTGTACTGCCCCTCGCCGCTGTAACGGCCAACGAAGCTGGCGTCCCCGTACTTGTGGCCGCGGCCTGGGCCGATGGGGTCCCTTGAGCGGAAGCCGTTGCCGTTCGAGTCGATTTCCATCAACTGCTTGATCAGGGCTTCGAGGTCGTTGGAGTAGGCGCCGTTGCCCTCGGTGCCGCCGCTCTTGTCGAGCTTGGTCAGCACGTCGTTCACTTCCTTGTCGGTCCCCCGCGCTCCGCTCTTGGTCGCCCACACCGTCAGGTTAAGGCCCTCGTTGGTCAGGGTCGGCTGCGGCGTCTTCACCGCCACGTCATCGTCGTGAATGGTCGTGGTCGCCGGGTTCTTGTCCGCCAGAATGCCGCGGTCGAAGGCGTTGCCTCCGGTCACGTTGCCCAGCGAGAGCGACAGGCCCTTGTTGCCCTCGACCGCATGGTCGTTGACCACGCCCACGGTCACGGTGGCGCTGGACTGGCCGCCGCCGATCGTGACGGAGCCGGGCAGGTTGCCGGTGTCCGTATTGCCGGTGGCGTCGCCTTCCCACTGCAGCGCGGCGGTGATGGACTTGCCGTCCGGCACCTTGACTTCGTTGCCGTCCTTGTCGACCAGCATGACGGTGTAGGAGACCGATCCGTCGGCCTCGCTGACGTGGGCCGAGTCGGCCACGACCTTCAGGAAGACGGCCGGCCCGTTGTCGTAGCCATTCAGGTTGATGGTGATATGGCCTTGCTGGCTGTCGCCGTCGGCGTCGGTGACGGTATACGTGTAGGTCAGCGCCTTGTTGCCGATTTCGAAGTTGTCGTAGGCCTTGCGGCTCATTTCGAACGTGTAGTGGCCGTTGGCGTCGATCGTCAGCTTGCCGTACTCGTTCTCGATGACCGTCGAGCCATCGGCCCGGGTGACGCCGCCGGTCCAGGCCACCGAGCCGGCGCCGTCGGCGCCGTACTGCCAGCCTGCGACGCCGCCGCCTTCGGTGCTGAACAGATCGCCTTCGACCTTGGGCAGCGGGTCGGTGGACGATACCGTGGCATACAGTTCGAAGGAGTTGGCCTGGCCTTCCTTGGTGTGGATTTCCGTGACCAGCTTGCCGTTGGCGTCCTTGAAGCCCGGGATGTTCAGCACATAGGTGCGGTCGCCGACCTGGAAGGTCTGCTGCAGCGAGGAGTCGGAGATCCGGACGATGTCGTCATCGCGGGAATCGCCATAGTTGTTCGGCGTTTCCGTATGTTCCAGCGTGATCGTGTGGTTGACGACGTGCTCGACGCCATCGATGGTGACGCGCAGCACCACGTTCAGCTCGACCGACTTCAGCGAATTTCCGGTCATCGGGAAGTTGTTGTGCGTGAACGTGCCGATCTTGAAGGTGGTGTCCAGCAGATCGGTGGCGTTGCTGCGCAGCCCCTCGTTGTCCACGAAGCTGTAGCCGGAGTACTTCGAGCCCCAGTTGGACGGCTTGCCCCAGGTGATTGCGTCGATTCCGGGATCGCTGTCGTTGTTGGTCTGGCTATTCAGCGAGCCGTTGTTTTCCAGCTTCCAGTTGCTGAAGCCGGATTGCAGGCCGCCGACGCCGATTTCGCTGACCGGCACGCCGACGCTGGACGTCGGGTTCGGGTTGTTGGCCGGCATATCGTCTTCGACGTTGACGGTGATCGTGGCGGTGCTGCTGGCGCCCAGCGCGTCGGTCACCTTCACGCCGATGCCGAACGACTGCACGTCCTCGACGCCCTTGTTCGGGTGGTCGACCGGCGCGTCCAGTTTGACGCTGTAGTTGCCCTGGTTGTCGACGGTGACGGTGATCACGGTCTTGCCGTCGACCGTGCCGGTCAGGGTCTGGTTGCCGTCGGCCAGCGTCCAGGTCACGGGCTTGCCGCCCGACACCAGGACGCCGTCGGCCGGAGCCTGCAGGCTGACCGACAGGCCCTGGTTGCCGTTGGCGTCGGAGATCTGCAGCACGCCCGAGTAGGACGTTTCGTTCGACTGGTCGACCGTGCCGTTGGAGTCCTTGATGCCGCCGGCCAGGCCTTCCTCGGAAACCGATACGTGGGCGTCGTGGATCTCGGGAGCGCTGTTCTCCGTGGCCTTGGAGGTCACGGTGAACTCGCCCGTCACCTTGTCGCCGTCGCCATCGGTGCCGGTCACGCCGACGGTGAAGTCCATCGGGCCGGCCGGGATGTTCTCCGTATAGGAACCGGTCGTGAGGAACGACATCTTGACGCCGCCGCCCGCGGTGAACTGGATCGCGTCGAAATGAGACAGCGAGGGGGTGCCGCTTTCCAGCATGTCCTTCGTGATGTGGAGGCTGCCAGTCGAGCCGTTCACGTTCAACGAGAAGGTCCTGGACTCGTTGCCGCTCCAGACCGTGACCTGGACCGTGCCCGATCCCTTGACTTCGGCCACGTTCAGGCTGAAGTCCGACAGCGCCTGCTTGAAGTCCATGCGGAAGCTCTCGCCCGCATCGAAGGAGGTGTTGCCGATGCCGAACGAGTTGCCGCTGCCGAACGAATTGGCGTTGAACGTCTTGCCGCCGCCGGCGGTCAGCGTGGCGTAGCCCAGGTCGTAGCTGGTCTGCGGGTTGTTGGTGATGCTGGAGGCCAGGTCGATCGATTCGGTCGTTCCCGGGCGGGCTTCGTGCTGGGTGACCGTATAGCCGCCGGCCGGATTCACCGTGACCGTGAAAATCTTGCTGCCGTCGGGCGAGAAGATGTCGACCGAGGATTGGCCCAGCGTGCTGGTGGTCCAGCCTTCGGGCAGCTTCCCGATGGAGGAGACGACCAGCGCGGCGCCGACGGAATCGGCGCCGGTATTGAACTCCAGCGTGCCTTGCACCGTGGAGCTGGTGTTGTCCATGGTGGTGTTGGTGATGGTGCCGAACTCGGGGCTGTCATCCTCGATATTGACCGTGATGCTGCCGCCGGAGGTGGTGTGGCCGTCGCTGACCACCACGCCGACACCCAGCTGCAGCACGTCCTCGACCGAATTCGTCGGATGATCCACCTGGCCGGACAGGGTGACCGTGTAGTCGCCCGTGTTCGTCACCGTCATGGTGATGACGGGCTTGCCCAGGTAGTCGGTGCCGACCAGGGTGTGGCCGTCGCCGGACAGGGACCAGACGACCGGCCGTCCTTGCGAGTACAGCGCCGTGTCGGCCGGCTTGACCAGCGTCACGGTATGGGCGTCGCCCGAGTCCACGTCGGCAATGATCAGCTTGCCGGAGTAGGTCGCGGCGTCCGTCGTATCGGCAACGCCCTTGTCGTCCTCCAGGCCGAGCGGCAGCCCTTCTTCGGAGATGCTGAGGATGGCGCTGGTGATCGTGGGCGCGTCGTTGGCGCCGTTGATGCTCAGGCTGAGCGTGGCGCTGGATTCATCGCCATCCGCGTCGGTGATGGTGTAGTCCAGCGTGAAGTCCAGCTTGGTGTTCGCGCCCAGCGCCTGGACGGCCGGCTTGCTGTTGTCCAGCGTGAACCGCCAGGTGCCGTCGTTGTTCAGGGTCAGCGTGCCGTACTGCTCGATCTCGGCGCGCTGCGCGTCGGAGACGTTCCAGGTCACGTCCTTGATGGCGTCGGCGCCCTTGGTGTCGTTGTCCACGACGTTGCCGCCCAGAGTGTTGACGGTGGCGTCTTCGGTGACGCTGCCGCCGTCGTCGTCGTTGGCCGTGGGTTCGGTGTCGATGATCTGGATGACGAGGTCACCCGTGGTGGTCTTGCCGGCCACGTCGGTGACGGCGACCTGGAACTCGTCACGCACCTTGTCGTCACCCGCGCTGTGATCGTCCGCGCCGCCCGTTTCCTCGTAGGAGTACGTGATCTTGCCGGTGGCGGCATCGTAACCGGTGATGGTCAGGATGCCCTTGTCGGTGGTGATGACCACCGGCGTGGTGTTGGCGCCGGTGACGTCCTGGCCGCCGACGGT
>NZ_LWKV01000009.1:0-23206 GCF_003267925.1 Achromobacter sp. HZ01 | reverse complement strand
GGGTGGTCTTGCCGTGGTCGACGTGACCGATGGTGCCGACGTTCACGTGCGGCTTGGTGCGTTCAAACTTGCCTTTTGCCATGATCTCTATCCTTTGACTTTCAAGGAAATTTCGATATTTGCCGCGCCGCCTTGTGGGCGGACGCGGCGAGGGTTATTTACTTGGCCCGAGCGGCGATGACTTCGTCAGCGACGTTCTTGGGGGCCTCGGAGTAATGCTTGAATTCCATCGTGTACGTGGCACGACCTTGCGTCAGCGAACGCAGGTTCGTGGCGTAACCGAACATCTCGGCCAGCGGAACTTCGGCCTTGATGGTCTTGCCGCCGCCAACCATGTCGTCCATGCCCTGGACCATGCCGCGACGCGAGGACAGATCGCCCATCACGGTGCCGGCGTAATCTTCAGGCGTTTCGACTTCAACGGCCATCATCGGTTCCAGCAGCACAGGGCTGGCCTTGCGCATGCCTTCCTTGAACGCCATCGAGCCGGCCATCTTGAACGCGTTTTCGTTCGAGTCCACGTCGTGGTACGAACCGAAGAACAGCGTGACCTTGACGTCCACGACCGGGTAGCCGGCCAGGATGCCCGAAGGCAGCGTTTCCTGGATGCCCTTGTCCACCGCGGGGATGAACTCGCGCGGCACCACGCCGCCCTTGATGGCGTCCACGAACTCGTAGCCGCCGCCCGGCTCCAGCGGTTCGACCTTCAGGACCACGTGACCGTACTGGCCGCGACCGCCCGACTGCTTGACGAACTTGCCTTCGACTTCCTCGCAGGTCTTGCGGATGGTTTCGCGGTAGGCCACCTGGGGCTTGCCGACGTTCGCTTCCACGCCGAATTCGCGCTTCATGCGGTCGACCAGAATTTCCAGGTGCAGCTCGCCCATGCCGGAAATGATGGTCTGGCCGGATTCTTCGTCGCTGCGCACGCGGAACGACGGGTCTTCCTGCGCCAGGCGCGACAGCGCCAGGCCCATCTTTTCCTGGTCGGCCTTGGACTTGGGTTCCACGGCCTGCGAAATCACGGGCTCGGGGAACTCCATGCGCTCCAGCGTCACGTGCGAGTCGACGTCGCACAGCGTTTCGCCGGTGGTCACGTCCTTCAGGCCCACGACGGCGGCGATGTCGCCAGCCAGAACTTCCTTGATTTCCTCGCGGTTGTTCGCGTGCATCTGCAGGATGCGGCCGATACGTTCCTTCTTGCCCTTGACCGGGTTGTACACGGTGTCGCCCGACTTCAGGACGCCCGAGTACACGCGCACGAAGGTCAGCTGACCGACGAACGGGTCCGTCATCAGCTTGAACGCCAGGGCCGAGAACTTCTCGCCGTCGTCGGCTTGGCGCTTGACTTCGTTGCCGGCGTCATCGGTGCCTTCGACCGGCGGGATGTCCACGGGCGAGGGCAGGTAGTCGATGACGGCGTCGAGCATGCGCTGCACGCCCTTGTTCTTGAAGGCGGTGCCGCACAGCATCGGCTGGATTTCGCCGGCGATGGTGCGCTGGCGGATGGCCAGGTTGATCTCGGCTTCTTCCAGCGCGCCGGTCTCGAGGTACTTGTTCATCAGTTCCTCGGACGATTCGGCGGCAGCCTCGACCAGCTTTTCGCGCCACTCTTCAGCGGTGCTCTGCAGCTCGGCCGGGATGTCTTCGTACTCGAACTTGATGCCCTGGCTGGCTTCGTCCCAGATGATCGCTTTCATCTTGACGAGGTCGATGACGCCCTTGAAGGTGTCTTCGGCGCCGATGGGGATCACCACGGGCACGGGGTTGGCGCGCAGGCGCGTCTTCAGCTGGTCATAGACCTTGAAGAAGTTGGCGCCGGTGCGGTCCATCTTGTTGACGAAGGCCAGACGCGGCACGCCGTACTTGTTGGCCTGACGCCACACGGTTTCGGACTGCGGCTGAACGCCGCCCACCGCGCAGTACACCATGCAGGCGCCGTCCAGGACGCGCATGGAACGCTCCACCTCGATGGTGAAGTCCACGTGTCCCGGGGTGTCGATGATGTTGATGCGGTGCTCGGGGTAGTTCTTAGCCATGCCACGCCAAAACGCCGTCGTAGCAGCCGACGTAATGGTGATGCCACGCTCTTGTTCTTGCTCCATCCAGTCCATGGTGGCTGCGCCATCATGCACTTCGCCAATCTTGTGATTGACGCCGGTGTAGAACAGGATACGTTCGGTCGTGGTGGTTTTCCCTGCATCGATGTGCGCAGAGATACCAATGTTGCGATAGCGCTCGATCGGGGTTTTGCGGGCCATGGTGGGTTAGTCCTTAAATTACCAGCGGAAATGGCTGAAGGCCTTGTTGGCCTCGGCCATCTTGTGCGTGTCTTCGCGCTTCTTCATCGCGGCGCCACGTCCTTCGGATGCGTCGATCAGTTCGCCAGCAAGGCGCAGATCCATCGACTTTTCGCCACGCTTCTTGGCGGCTTCACGGAGCCAACGCATAGCCAGGGCCAGGCGGCGCACGGGGCGCACTTCAACCGGCACTTGGTAGTTGGCACCGCCCACGCGGCGGCTCTTGACTTCGACGATCGGCTTGATGTTGTTGATCGCCAGGCTGAACACCTCGATCGGCTCCTTGCCGGTCTTGGTGGCGACTTGCTCGAGGGCGCCATAGACGATGCGCTCGGCGACGGCCTTCTTGCCGTCCAGCATGACGACGTTCATGAACTTGGCGAGCTCGACGCTGCCGAACTTGGGATCGGGCAGAATCTCGCGCTTGGGTACTTCGCGACGACGGGGCATTGTTGCTTCCTTGTGTCTGTTCAGTTGAACCGTGCTTCATTACACGGCCATGGCCGCCCAATGGGACGACCCCTTACGTGCCGCGCACCTTCCTGTATGCGGATGGCGCGGTTGCACTTCCCTGGTGACGGACTTCCGCCACTTCGGGGTACTACCGATTCGTTATCAGGCCTTCTTCGGGCGCTTGGCGCCGTACTTCGAGCGGGCTTGCTTACGATCCTTGACGCCTTGCAGGTCGAGGGAACCGCGCACGATGTGATAACGCACACCGGGCAAGTCCTTCACACGACCGCCACGCACCAGAACCACCGAGTGCTCTTGCAGGTTGTGGCCTTCGCCGCCGATGTACGAAATGACTTCGTAACCGTTGGTCAGACGCACTTTGGCAACCTTACGCAGAGCGGAGTTCGGCTTCTTGGGGGTGGTGGTGTACACGCGAGTGCACACGCCGCGGCGTTGCGGGCAGTTTTCGAGCGCGGGGCTCTTGCTTTTGATGATGCTGACTTCGCGCGGCTTGCGCACGAGTTGGCTAATGGTAGGCATGACCTTTGAAATCCCTTTTACGTACCACTGGTAAGTACTTTCGTACTAGTGTCCCGAGGCGGAGAGCCTCCGGAGCAGGCAGTTCGCGCAAAACCGCCTCAAACGTTCGAATACGTAAAAGAGCGGGCTTGCCAACAAACTGTGACAAAACGCACAAAACCGGATGCGGCAGGGAAGTCGCCGCGGGAGTACCAGCCCCCCGCCTGGCGGATCATGCTTGAATGGCTCGTGACGCACCTTCGCCCATGACCCGAACTTCCAAACCCTACCGCGTACAGATTTTGCGCGCGAGATAAAGCAGTTAGCCCTTTAGCATAACTGAGATTCGGGCGCACTGTCAAAGAAATTTGTAAACCCTGCCAGACGGCATGTTGCCGGCAGAAGACGGCCAGTTAGGCGCCGGTCATGAAAATTGGGGCCGCATAAACCGCAGATCCGGGTCGCGGGCCGCGCCGCCCGGTCCGGGTTTCCACGTATGCGGCGGCAGCGATCAGTGTAGCCCCGCGCGCGCCGGTTTGCGCCGGTTTTTTACTGGTCGGCGAACAGGTAGCCGCTGCCGTAGACGGTGCGGATCGGCAGGATCACGCCGGCCAGCTCGGCCTTGCGCCGCAGGCGGCTGACGATCACGTCGATGCTGCGCGAACCGCTGGCGCGCGCGCTGCCGCCTTCGACCTGCAGGCCTTCGCCCAGCTCGGTGCGCCCGACCGCCCTGCCCGCCACTTCAAGCAGCGAACGCACGACCAGACGCTCGTTGGCCGACAGCGAAATGGTGGTGCCGCTGGGCGAGGCCAGGGTCCAGCCCTGGTCGCGCAGCTCCCATTGGCCGTTGCCGGGCGCTTCCGCTCCGGCTCCCGCGCGGCCGGGCGGCAGGCGGCGCGCCAGCGCCAGCAGGATGCAGGCCAGCTCGCGCGGGTCCTGCGGCTCGGGCAGGCAGGCGTCGGCGCCGCTTTGCAGGCAGCGCAGGCGGCCGTCGACCGACAGGTCGGCGCCCGTCACCACGATGCCCAGGGACGAGGAGCCATGCAGCCGCGCCACCAGGGCGTAGCCGATCTCGCCCAGCGCGCCCACGTCCAGGATCACGACGTCATAGGCGCCGCCGTTGAGCAATCCGAACAGCTCCAGGGACGTCGAACAGCCGCGCGCCGATATGCCGGCCTGCAGCAGCGCGGACACGGCCGCCCCGCGGGCCGCTTCGTCCGGCGACATCATAAGTACGCACAATTGATTCATGTTTGTTCCACTCAGCAATACGGTCGATTCCCTCCAGTGCCTCTGGTAGTGGGATGTTTGAGACAGTGTGGCGCGGTGTTGCGCAACAACTCCAGTCAAGATTCGTCAACTTTGCAATGTTTGACAGTTCTTGGCATAACGTAGCCAGCGGGGACACAGCCCGAGTTATCATTCGTTTACACGAATTCCCTTACCCTCTTGCAGTAGGGCGCCATAGCGCGCGCTTGCGTAGCAAACCTTCGCGAGAACACGTCTGATGAAAATCGCGTCGCTGGAAGATGACCTGGACCAAGCCCGCCGCATCCAGCAAGTCTTGACCACCGCCGGATACTCCTGCGCCAGCTACCAGCAAAGCCGGGATCTCCTGGCCGCACTGCGCACGGAGCATTTCGACCTGGTATTGCTGGACTGGCACCTGCCCGATATCGACGGCGACGACGTAGTGCGCTGGCTGCGCGCCAATATCGGCGCGCGCATTCCCGTGATCTTCCTGACCAACCGCTCCAGCGAGGACGACCTGGTCGAGGGCCTGCGCGCGGGCGCCGACGATTACATCGTCAAGCCGCTGCGCCCCCAGGAACTGCTGGCGCGCGTGGCCGCGCTGCTGCGCCGCAGCCAGATCTCCGAGCCCGTCCGCGAGGGCTTCGAGGTCGCCCGCTACCGCATCGAGCCGGGCGCGCGCACGATTTCCCTGGACGGCGCGCCGGTCGCGCTGGCTCCCAAGGAATTCGATCTGGCGCTGCTGTTTTTCCGCAATATCGGCCGCCTCATGTCGCGCGACGTGCTGGCCGAGTGCGTCTGGAACCGGGAGATCCCGGCCACCTCGCGCACGCTGGACACCCATTTGTCGAACATCCGGCAAAAGCTCCAGCTGCGCCCCGAGCACGGCGTGCGCCTGTCTTCTTCCTACGCGCTGGGCTACCGGCTGGAACTGACCAGCCCGGCCGAAGACGCGCCCGCCCATCCACTGTAAGCGCCCCCGCGCGCACCCCTGGAGAACCGCTAGTCATGAGCCGCTGCCGCGCGCTTTCTTTGCTTGCCCTGATTTCCTGCCTGAGCATCCTGGCGCCGGCGCACAGCCAGCCGGCGGGCGCGCTCGGCGACGATTTCATCTATCGCGTGCGCCAGGGCGACACCCTCATCGACCTGGCCACCCGCTACACGCGCAACCAGGCCAACTGGGGCCCGCTGCAGAGCCTGAACCGCGTGGTGACGCCGGAATTGCTGCCCATCGGCCTGGAACTGCACATTCCGCTTTCCATGATTCCCGTGCGCCCGGCCAGCGCGCGCGTGGTGCACGTCAGCGGCCAGGCCGAGCTCGACGGCAAATCGCTGCGCGCCGGCGACGCGGTGGCCGAAGGCAGCACCGTGTCCACCGCCGCCAACGGCTTCGTCACGCTGGAACTGGCCGATGGCTCCAAGCTCACCCTGCCGGCCGGCGGCGCGGTCGAACTGACCCGCCTGCGCCAGTTCGAAGGCACGGCGCTGACCGATTCCATCGTCGAGGTGCGCCGTGGCGGCGTCGAGTCTTCGGTGGCGCCCGCCGGCGAAGGCGTGGGCCGCTTCGAGGTCCGCACGCCGGTGGCGGTGACCGGGGTGCGCGGCACGCGTTTCCGCGTGCAGAGCAGCGCGCAGGGCGTGCACAGCGAGGTGCTGGACGGCAGCGTCCGCCTGCAGCCCCACGCCCCGGGCGCGCGCCCGGCCAGGCCGGTGGCCGTGGCCAAGGGTTATGGCGCGGCGGTCGGCGCCGACGGCACGGTCGCCGGCATGCGGGCCCTCCTCCCCGCGCCGCACCTGGGCGAACCCGCGCGCGCCGGCGGCGGCGTATGGACCGCCCCGGTCTCGCCCGTGGCCGGCGCCCGCAGCTATCTGGTGCGGGTCTCGCGCGACGCCGAAGGCGCCCTGCCGGTATCGTCGGCCGACTTTCCCGACAACCAGGACATCCGCTTCTCCGCGCCCGGGCCGGGCACGTATTACGTATCGGTGCGGGCCGTGGACGACCTGGGCCTGAGCGGCAAGGACGCGGTCGCGACCTTCGAAGGCGCCAACCAGCTCATGACCGCCTACGGGCTGGGCGTGGCCAGCGGCACGGGTGGCTTCATCACGCTCACCGAGTACTAGCGCCGCAAGGACCCTCATGGCCGCCGCCGATCCGCAGGACCGGACCTCGCGCTCAGGGCTATGGCTGACGTTGGCGCTGGCGCTGCTGGCCGCGGTCCTGGGCTGGTTCAACGGACTCGGCCGGGTCGACCAGATCCTCTACGACCGTGCCGTCTCGGTGACGGGCCGCGGCGCCGATCCCGACATCCTGATCGTGGCGATCGACGACGCCAGCATCGACGCACTGGGCCGCTGGCCCTGGCGGCGCGCGGTCCACGCGGCGCTGCTGGACCGGCTGCATGGCGCCCGCGCCGTGGGGCTGGACCTGATCTTCGGCGAAGCGGACGGGGTCTATTCGGACGACGACCGCTTCCTGGCCGACAGCATCCGGCGCAACGGCCGCACGGTGCTGCCTGTCGTGCTGAACCGGCTGGACCATCCCTCCGCCGTCAACGCTCCCATCGCGCCGCTGGCGCAGGCCGCCGCCGGCCTGGGCTTCATCAATGCGCGCATCGATTCCGACGGCGTGGTGCGCGCGGCCACGCTGGCCGCGCACGTGAACGACCGACGCTGGCAGCACCTGGCCCTGTCGATGCTGGAGGTCGGCGGCCAGGCGCAACAGGCGCAGCGGCTGCTGCGGCGCGCCGCGCCGGACGGCAGCATCCTGATTCCCTACGCCGGCCCCACCGCGCATGTGCGCACGGTGTCGTACCTGTCGGTGCTGCGCGGCGATATCCCGCCCGATGAACTGCGCGGCAAGTACGTGCTGGTGGGCGCCTGGGCCACCGGCCTGGGCGACGCCTATCCGACGCCCGTCTCGCATGACGTCAGCGGCATGTCGGGAGTGGAGATCATCGCCAACCTGCTGCACGCGGCGCGCGAGGACATCGCGTACGTGCAGCCGCCGGCCTGGTGGAGCGCGCTGTTCTCGGCGCTGCCGGTGATGCTGGCCTGCCTGGCCTTGTGGCGGCTGTCGCCCAAGCGCGCGCTGCTGGTCTGTGTCGGGCTGCTGGCCAGCATCCTGCTGGCGGCGCTGCTGTTTCTGGCCTATGGCCGCTTCTGGTTCGCGCCCTCGGCGGCGCTGCTGGGGGTGGCGCTGTGCTATCCCTTGTGGAGCTGGCGCAGCCAGGAAGCGGCGCTGCGCTACATGGACAATGAATTGCGCCGCCTGCAGCGCGAGTACCCGCCGGTGATGAACGAGGCGCGCGCCCAGGCCGCGGGGCCCAGCGCTTCGCTCGAAAGCCGCGTCGGCGAACTGCGCCGCGCGCTGGCGCGCGTGCGCAACCTGCGGCGCTTCCTGGCCGACGGCCTGGACGGCATGCCCGACGCCACGCTGGTGTTCGACCAGGACGGGCGCATGCAATTCCGCAACCGGGCCGCCGTCATGTACTTCCAGCGCCTGGGCATGCGGCCGCCGCGCGTGGGCCGCCCGGCCATCCACCTGCTGGAAAAGACCATCTCCGATCCCGCCACGCGCCAGCGCGTGGCCGAAGCGCTGAGCGGCCAGGGGCCGGCCGCCGCCGGCTCGCCGTGGAGCGCGGACCTGGAACTGCGCGACCATGCGGGACGCGATCTGATCCTGAAATGCGCGCCCATCCATACCGCCGAGGGCAACTTCGCCGGCACCGTCGCCACGCTGACCGACATCTCCCGCATCCGCCAGGCCGAACGCCAGCGCGAAGAGACCTTGCGCTTCATCTCGCACGACATGCGCGCGCCGCAGAGCTCCATCCTGGCGCTGGTGGAAATGAAGCAGGAAGGCGCGGCGCAGGGCGACCACGGCGCCACGCTGGACCGCATCGCCATGCTGGCGCGGCGCACGCTGCACCTGGTCGACGACTTCGTGCACCTGACGCGCGCCGAGTCCATGGTCATCAGCGCCGTGGAACTGGACCTGGGCAGCCTGCTGCAGGACGCCGCGGACGAATTCTGGGCCTCGGCGCAAAAGCGCGGCATCGCGCTGGAGTTGCGCCTGCCCTTGCCCGCGGCCTATGTGCGCGGCGACCAGACCCTGCTGATGCGCGCGCTGTGCAACCTGATCGACAACGCGATCAAGTACAGCCCCGCGCAGACCCGCATCGAGTGCGGCATAGACGAAGAGCCGGGCTTCTGGCGCGCCGCCATCCGCGACCAGGGCCAGGGCATCGCGGCCGAAGACCTGGCCCGGCTGTTCGAGCCGTTCTCGCGCGTCGGCGTCGATACCCGCGGCGACGTGGGCGGCGCGGGCCTGGGGCTGGCGTTCGTGCGCACCGTGGCCGAACGCCACGGCGGCTCGGTGGAAGTCAGCAGCGAGCCGGGCGCCGGCTCGGTCTTCACGCTGCGCCTGCCGATGGCGTAGCGCCTACTGGAAGGTGTGGGAGATCAGCGCCGGGCGGCCGGCCTTGACCTCCAGGGTCATGCGGTACGGCGGCAGGCCGGCATTGCGCAGCACCACCTGGTACTTGCCCGGAATCAGCCGCAGCTCCTTGACCGGCGGGCTGACGCCGCGCGCCACCCCATTGATCCACACCTCGCCCCACGGACGTATGTCGAGCCGCACCAGCACGGGCACGGGCTTGGGCTTGGGAGCCTCTTCGGCGGCGGCCGCCGCCGGCGCTTCGGGCTGCTCGGCCTCGGGCGCCGCCGCCGGCGGCGCGGGCGTGTCGGCCGGCGCCGGATTTTCCGCGGCCGCGGCATTGGCGCCGGCCGGCGCGGGCGGTTCGGACGGCTGGGGCGCGGGCGCAGGGCCCGGCGGGACGACCGGCGCGGGCGCCGGCTCCGGCGCGGCCTGCGGCAAGGGATGGACCGCGGGCGGATTCGGCTGCACCAGTTCGGAACGGGTGATCAGCGCGTTCTGCGCGCCGGGGCCGTACTGCTGCCACGCGTAGACGCCGGCGCCGATCAGGGCCGCGATGAGCAGCAGCCACAACAGCACGCGGCGACCGCGCGCGGGACGCTGCGAGGTGGCGGCGGCCGCGGCGGGCAGCGCCTGGGCCGCGGCCGCCTCGTTCGCTTCGGCCGGCGCGGGCGCGGCCTCGGGCTGCGCGGCCACGCCCAGCATCTCGGCCAGTTCGTCCAGCGTCTGCGGGCGGTCGGCCGGGGCCATCGACAGGCCGGCGTCGATCACCGCCAGGAAATCCTGGCTGTACTTGGGCAGATCGAGGGAGACCAGCGGCTGGTAGGTGTCTTCCGCCCGGCGCTCGGGCGCCGGCGGCGGCCGGCGGCCGGTGACCAGCGCGTGCATGACGGCGCACAGCGCGTAGATGTCGCTCCAGGGGCCGCGCGGCCATTCCATTGAATCGGTATAGAGCTCGAACGGCGCGAAGCCGGCCGACGGACTGCGGGTGACGCGGCGCGAACGGGCCACGATGAGTTCGGGCACCAGGTGGGCCCGCGCGTTTTCGTCCATCCCCACCGTTTCCAGCGAGATGTCGCCGCAGATTTCGCCCTGCCCGTGCAGGGCGATCAGGGACGGCAGGAGGTCGGACAGGAGCCGTTTGATGCGCGCCTGGGGCACGCCGCCCGCGGTGCTGGCGGCGATGGCGCTCAAGGGGCGCAGCGCGAGCGGCGCGGCGCCGGAAAACGGGCCACGCGGCATCGGCAGGCCGGCGGTAGGAGACATGATTGAGAGCTGCGCCACGGCGCGAATACGGTATCAAAAGTGGATAGGGCGAATATTATCCAATCCGCCACACAAGGACATTGCCGAAAATGTCCGAGCGCATCAGGCTGTGGCACGATAGCGTATGGCATCAACTCCCTACCTCTTTGGAAGCCCATGAAAATTCGCGTTTTGAGTAGTCTGCTTGGCTTATCCGCCCTCCTGACGGGCTGTGCCGGTCTTACTTCCATGCAGCCGGAAGGTCCGCCGACCGCCGAAGCGCTGGATCAATTGCAACAAGTGCGCGAGAAATACAGCGCGGGCCGCTACGGCGACGTGATCCGCACCGTGGCCACCTCGGACACCCTGGCGACTTCCACCAAGGCCGTGCGCATCGAAGCGTACAAGCTGCAGGCGTTCAGCTATTGCGTCAGCCGCTATCCCCAGCTCTGCCAGGACAGCTTCTCGCGCATTCTCGCGCTCGACCCCGCTTTCGTGCTGGCGCCCAACGAGGCCGGCCACCCGGTCTGGGGCCCGGCATTCCAGCGCGCCCAGGCGCAGGCCGCGAAGTAGGCCTGGTCCCGCTTCTTCAAGGCAAAAAAAAGGCCGCTGATAACAATCAGCGGCCTTTTTGCTGGCGGGAGGTCCCGCCAGTACCGGTTTACTGCTCGGCGTCGTCCGTGCCCAGGTCGGAAGCCGGCGTTTCCGTATCCGAGCCCACCGTGACCGGCGAGTCTTCGAACGGGTTGGCCAGCTGGCGGGCGGCTTCGCGTTCCGCGGCCTCCAGCGCTTCCTTGTCCTTGCGGGCATGGTGGTAGGCCAGGCCGGTGCCGGCCGGGATCAGGCGGCCGACGATGACGTTTTCCTTCAAGCCGCGCAGGTCGTCGCGCTTGCCCATGATGGCGGCTTCGGTCAGGACGCGGGTGGTTTCCTGGAACGAAGCGGCCGAGATGAACGAGTCGGTCGACAGCGACGCCTTGGTGATACCGAGCAGCACGTTCTCGTACGTGGCAGGACGCAGGTCCTGGGCCGTAACGCGATCGTTCTCGTTGAGCAGCTCGGAGCGCTCGACCTGCTCGCCCGGGATGAACTCGGTATCGCCGGCGTCCACGATGTTCACGCGGCGCAGCATCTGGCGCACGATCACTTCGATGTGCTTGTCGTTGATCTTCACGCCCTGCAGACGGTAGACGTCCTGCACTTCGTCGACGATGTAGGTCGCCAGCTTCTCGATGCCTTGCAGGCGCAGGATGTCGTGGGGATCGGCCGGGCCGTCCACGATCATTTCGCCCTTGTTCACCACCTGGCCGTCGTGCACCAGCACCTGCTTTTCCTTCGGAATCAGGAACTCGTGGCTGACGCCTTCCAGGTCGGTGATGACCAGGCGCTGCTTGCCCTTGGTGTCCTTGCCGAACGAGACCGTGCCGGTGACGTCGGCCAGCATGCCGGCGTCCTTGGGCGAACGGGCTTCGAACAGCTCGGCCACGCGCGGCAGACCGCCGGTAATGTCGCGGGTCTTTTGCGATTCCTGCGGAATACGCGCCAGGACTTCACCCACGGCAACCTGCTGGCCGTCGCGCACCGTGATCAGCGCGCCCACCGGGAACGAGATGTTCACCGAGTGATCGGTGCCGGCGATCTTGACGTCTTCGCCGTTCTCGTTGGCCAGCTTGATCTGCGGACGCATGACGATCTTGCCGCCACGGGTCTTGGGCGTGATCACGACCAGCGTGGACAGGCCGGTGACTTCGTCGACCTGCTTGGCCACGGTCACGCCTTCTTCGATGTTCTCGAAGCGCACGGCGCCGCCGTATTCCGACACGATCGGACGGGTCAGCGGGTCCCACGTCGCCAGGCGGGCGCCGGCCTTGACGGCCTCGCCATCGCCCACCAGCACGGTCGCGCCGTACGGGATCTTGTGGCGTTCGCGTTCGCGGCCGTTGTCGTCGAAGATCGCCAGTTCGCCGGAACGCGAGATGGCCACGCGTTCACCCTTGGCGTTGGTGACGTAGCGCATCGTGCTGGCAAAGCCGACGGTGCCGCTGGACTTGGTTTCGACCGCGCTGGCCAGGGCCGAACGCGAAGCCGCGCCACCGATGTGGAACGTACGCATCGTGAGCTGCGTGCCCGGTTCGCCGATGGACTGGGCGGCGATGACGCCGACCGCTTCGCCCTGGTTGACCGAGGTGCCGCGGCCGAGGTCGCGGCCGTAGCAGTGCGCGCACAGGCCGTGGCGCGTTTCGCAGGTCAGCGGGGTGCGGACCTTGACTTCGTCCACGCCGATGCGGTCGATGGTGTCGACCATGTCTTCGTCCAGCAGGGTGCC
This sequence comes from Achromobacter sp. HZ01, assembly GCF_003267925.1. Taxonomy (NCBI): domain Bacteria; kingdom Pseudomonadati; phylum Pseudomonadota; class Betaproteobacteria; order Burkholderiales; family Alcaligenaceae; genus Achromobacter; species Achromobacter sp. HZ01. The sequence goes on along the minus strand of NZ_LWKV01000009.1, from coordinate 10,677 downwards.
GGCGACGATGGCCGTTTCCTGCGTGTCCGGGTTGACGATGTCCACGGCCGCGACGCGGCCCAGGATACGGTCGCGCAGCGGTTCGATGACTTCGCCGCCTTCGACCAGGGCCTTCATGTTGTAGCCCTGCGACGTGCCGCAATCGTCCTCGGTGATCACCAGGTCCTGCGTCACGTCGACCAGACGGCGGGTCAGGTAACCCGAGTTCGCGGTCTTCAGCGCCGTGTCGGCCAGACCCTTACGCGCACCGTGAGTCGAGATGAAGTACTGAAGCACGTTCAGGCCTTCACGGAAGTTCGCGGTAATCGGCGTTTCGATAATCGAGCCGTCCGGCTTGGCCATCAGGCCGCGCATGCCGGCGAGCTGGCGGATCTGGGCGGCCGAACCGCGGGCGCCCGAGTCAGCCATCATGTAGATGGAGTTGAACGATTCCTGGCGCACTTCTTCGCCGTGACGGTTGATCACGGGCTCGGTGGCCAGTTGTTCCATCATCGCCTTGCCGACCTTGTCGCCGGCCTTGCCCCAGATGTCCACCACGTTGTTGTAGCGTTCCTGGGACGTGACCAGACCCGACGAGTACTGCTTGTCGATTTCCTTCACTTCGCGGCTGGCTTCGGCCAGGATGCCTTCCTTGGCGGTCGGGATCAGCATGTCGCCCATGGCGATGGAGATACCGCCGCGCGTGGCCAGGCGGAAGCCCGACTGCATCAGCTTGTCGGCGAAGATCACCGTGTCGCGCAGGCCGCAGCGGCGGAACGACTGGTTGATCAGGCGCGAGATTTCCTTCTTCTTCAGCGCCTTGTTCAGGACGGTGAAGGGCAGGCCCTTGGGCAGGATTTCCGACAGCAGCGCGCGGCCGACCGTGGTTTCGTGGCGGCGGATCACCGGCTGCCATTCACCGTTCTCGTCGCGCTCGTGCTCCTTCAGGCGCACGGTGATGCGCGACTGCAGCTCGACTTCGCCGTTGTCATAGGCGCGCTGGACTTCAGCGACGTCCATGAAGAAGATGCCTTCGCCCTTGCCGTTGATGCGCTCGCGGGTCGTGTAGTACAGACCCAGCACGATGTCCTGCGACGGCACGATCGACGGTTCGCCGTTGGCCGGGAACAGCACGTTGTTCGAGGCCAGCATCAGGGTGCGGGCTTCGAGTTGGGCTTCCAGCGACAGCGGCACGTGGACGGCCATCTGGTCGCCGTCGAAGTCGGCGTTGAACGCCGCGCAGACCAGCGGGTGCAGCTGGATGGCCTTGCCTTCGATCAGCACCGGCTCGAACGCCTGGATGCCCAGACGGTGCAGCGTGGGCGCACGGTTGAGCATGACCGGGTGTTCGCGGATGACTTCTTCCAGGATGTCCCAGACCACCGGTTCCTGGCTTTCCACCAGCTTCTTGGCGGCCTTGATGGTCGTGGCCAGGCCCATCATCTCCAGGCGGTTGAAGATGAACGGCTTGAACAGTTCCAGGGCCATCAGCTTGGGCAGGCCGCACTGGTGCAGCTTGAGCTGCGGACCCACCACGATGACCGAACGGCCCGAGTAGTCGACGCGCTTGCCCAGCAGGTTCTGACGGAAGCGGCCGCTCTTGCCCTTGATCATGTCGGCCAGCGACTTGAGCTGGCGCTTGTTGGCGCCGGTCATGGCCTTGCCGCGGCGGCCGTTGTCCAGCAGCGAGTCGACGGCTTCCTGCAGCATGCGCTTTTCGTTGCGCAGGATGATTTCCGGCGCCTTCAGCTCCAGCAGGCGCTTCAGACGGTTGTTGCGGTTGATGACGCGGCGGTACAGGTCGTTCAGGTCGGAGGTCGCGAAGCGGCCGCCGTCCAGCGGCACCAGCGGACGCAGGTCCGGCGGCAGCACGGGCAGCACTTCCATGACCATCCACTCGGCCTTGATGCCGGACTTCTGGAAGCCTTCCAGCACCTTCAGGCGCTTGGAGATCTTCTTGATCTTGGCTTCCGAGCTGGTGGCCTTCAGTTCGCCGCGCAGCGTTTCCACTTCGCGGTCGATGTCGATGGTGCGCAGCAGTTCGCGCACGGCCTCCGCGCCCATCAGGGCACGGAAGTCGTCGCCGTACTCTTCGGTCTTGGCGAGGAAATCGTCGTCCGACATGATCTGGCCGCGCTTGAGCGGCGTCATGCCGGGTTCGATCACGCACCAGGCTTCGAAGTACAGCACGCGTTCGATGTCGCGCAGGGTCATGTCGAGCACCATGCCCAGACGCGAGGGCAGGCTCTTCAGGAACCAGATGTGCGCGACCGGGCTGGCCAGCTCGATGTGGCCCATGCGTTCACGGCGGACCTTGGCGACGGTGACTTCCACGCCGCACTTCTCGCAGATCACGCCGCGGTGCTTCAGGCGCTTGTACTTGCCGCACAGGCACTCGTAGTCCTTGATCGGGCCGAAGATCTTGGAGCAGAACAGGCCGTCGCGCTCGGGCTTGAACGTACGGTAGTTGATGGTCTCGGGCTTGCGAACTTCGCCGTAAGACCACGAACGGATCTTCTCGGGCGAGGCGATGCCGATCTTGATGGCATCGAACTGCTCGTCTTGCGAGACTTGCTTAAAGAGGTCGAGTAGCGCTTTCATTAGTTACGCTCCAAATCCATGTCCAGGGCCAACGAGCGGATTTCCTTGACCAGCACGTTGAACGATTCCGGCATGCCGGCGTCGATGACGTGATCGCCCTTGACGATGTTTTCGTATACCTTGGTGCGGCCGGTGATGTCGTCGGACTTCACCGTCAGCATTTCCTGCAGGGTGTAGGCGGCGCCGTATGCTTCCAGCGCCCACACTTCCATTTCCCCGAAACGCTGGCCGCCGAACTGCGCCTTGCCGCCCAGCGGCTGCTGGGTAACCAAGGAGTACGGGCCGGTCGAACGCGCGTGCATCTTGTCGTCGACCAGGTGGTGCAGCTTCAGGTAGTGCATGTAGCCGACGGTCACGGGACGCTCGAACTGCTCGCCGGTGCGGCCGTCGAACAGCCACGCCTGCGTGCGCGACGGCGTCAGCGCCATGCGCTTGGCGACGTCGTCCGGATAGGCCAGTTCCAGCATCTTGGTGATTTCCTCTTCGGTCGCGCCGTCGAAGACGGGCGTCGCGAACGGCACGCCGTTCTTGAGGTTCTGGGCCATTTCCATGACTTCGTCGTCGGTCAGCTCGTCGATGCGCGCGCCGGTGCCGGTCGTGTTGTAGACCTTGTCCAGGTAGGCGCGGACGTTCTTGACCTGCGCGGTGCGCTCGTCGCGCAGCATGTCGGCGATGCGATGGCCCACGCCCTTGGCGGCCCAGCCCAGATGGACTTCCAGCACCTGGCCGACGTTCATCCGCGAGGGCACGCCCAGCGGGTTCAGAACGATGTCGGCCGGCGTGCCGTCAGCCATGTGCGGCATGTCTTCCACCGGGGTGATGCGCGAGACCACGCCCTTGTTGCCGTGGCGGCCGGCCATCTTGTCGCCGGGCTGCAGACGACGCTTGACGGCCAGGTAGACCTTGATCATCTTCAGCACGCCCGGGGGCAGCTCGTCGCCCTGCGTCAGCTTCTTGCGCTTCTCTTCGAAAGCCAGGTCGAACTGGTGGCGCTTCTGCTCGAGCGATTCCTTGGCCTGCTCCAGCACCACGGCGTGGGGCTCGTCGGCCAGACGGATGTCGAACCACTGCCAGCGGTCCAGGTCAGCCAGGTAGGCCTTGGTGATCGTGGCGCCCTTGGCCAGCTTGCGCGGGCCGCCGTTGACGGTCTTGCCGACCAGCATCTTCTCGATACGGTCGAACTGGTCGTTCTCGACGATGCGCAGCTGGTCGTTCAGGTCCTGGCGATAGCGGCGCAGTTCATCGTCGATAATGGACTGGGCGCGCTTGTCGCGCACGATGCCTTCGCGGGTGAACACCTGCACGTCGATCACGGTGCCGGTCATGCCCGAGGGCACGCGCAGCGAGGTGTCCTTAACGTCGGAGGCCTTCTCGCCGAAGATGGCGCGCAGCAGCTTTTCTTCCGGCGTCAGCTGGGTCTCGCCCTTGGGCGTGACCTTGCCGACCAGCACGTCGTCGGCGCTGACTTCGGCGCCGATGTAGCAGATGCCGGAATCGTCCAGGCGGTTCAGCTGGGTTTCCGCCAGGTTGCTGATGTCGCGCGTGATTTCCTCAGGTCCGAGCTTGGTGTCGCGGGCCACGACCGTCAGTTCCTCGATGTGCACCGAGGTGTAGCGGTCATCGGCCACGACCTTTTCCGAGATCAGGATCGAGTCTTCGAAGTTGTAGCCGTTCCAGGGCATGAACGCGATCAGCATGTTCTGACCCAGGGCGAGTTCGCCCAGGTCGGTCGATGCGCCGTCGGCCAGCACGTCACCCTTGGCGACCCGGTCGCCGCGCTTGACGATGGGACGCTGGTTGATGTTGGTGTTCTGGTTGGAACGGGTGTACTTGATCAGGTTGTAGATGTCGACGCCGACTTCGCCGGCGACGTTTTCTTCATCGTTCACGCGGATCACGACACGCTCGGCGTCGACGTGGTCGACCAGGCCGCCGCGCAGCGCCTGCACGGTGGTGCCCGAGTCGACGGCCACGGTGCGCTCGATGCCCGTACCCACGACCGGCTTTTCCGGACGCAGGCAAGGCACGGCCTGACGCTGCATGTTGGCGCCCATCAGCGCGCGGTTCGCGTCGTCGTGCTCCAGGAACGGAATCAGCGAGGCGGCGACCGACACGATCTGCGACGGAGCCACGTCCATGTAGTGCACGTTGGCCGGCGCGGTCAGCATGGTTTCGCCGGCTTCACGGCAGGCGACCAGGTCGTCCACGAAGCGGCCTTCGTCGTCGAGCGCGGCGTTGGCCTGCGCGATGACGTAGTGGCTTTCCTCGATGGCCGACAGGTAATCGATCTGGTCGCTGACCTTGCCGTCGATGATCTTGCGGTAAGGCGTTTCCAGGAAGCCGTACTCGTTCAGGCGGGCGTACAGCGCCATGGAGTTGATCAGGCCGATGTTCGGGCCTTCCGGCGTTTCGATCGGGCAGACGCGGCCGTAGTGGGTCGGGTGCACGTCGCGGACTTCGAAGCCGGCGCGCTCGCGGGTCAGACCGCCCGGGCCCAGTGCGGAAACACGGCGCTTGTGCGTGATTTCCGACAGCGGGTTGGTCTGGTCCATGAACTGCGACAGCTGGCTCGAACCGAAGAACTCCTTGATGGCGGCCGAGATCGGCTTGGAGTTGATCAGGTCGTGCGGCATCAGGTTTTCCGTCTCGGCCTGGCCCAGACGTTCCTTGACGGCGCGCTCGACGCGCACCAGGCCGGCGCGGAACTGGTTCTCGGCCAGTTCGCCCACACAGCGCACGCGGCGGTTGCCCAGGTGATCGATGTCGTCGATCTGGCCACGGCCGTTACGCAGCTCGACCAGCACCTTGATGGTTTCGAGGATGTCCTCGTTGGTCAGCGTCATCGGACCGCTGGTGTCTTCGCCACGGCCCAGACGGCTGTTGACCTTCATGCGGCCCACGCGCGACAGGTCGTAGGTTTCTTCGCTGTAGAACAGGCGCTGGAACAGGGCCTCCACCGCTTCTTCGGTGGGCGGCTCGCCGGGACGCATCATGCGGTAGATCGCGACGCGCGCGGCCATCTGGTCGGCGGTCTCGTCGGTGCGCAGGGTCTGCGAGATGTAGGGACCGCGGTCCAGGTCGTTCGTGTAGAGCGTCTGGATGTCGTGGACGTTGGCGGCGCGCAGCGCGCCCAGCACGCTTTCGGTGATCTCGTCGTTGGCGTTGGCGATGACTTCGCCGGTGTCCGGATCAACGATGTTCTTGGCCAGCACGCGGCCGTACAGGAAGTCTTCCGGCACGGAGATGCGCTGGATGCCGCCGGCAGCCAGGTCGCGCAGGTGCTTGGCGTTGATGCGCTTGTCCTTCTCGACGATGACCTTGCCGGAGCGGTCCGAGATGTCGAAACGGGCCATTTCGCCCTTCCAGCGCTCGGGCACGAATTCCATCATCGCGCCTTCGCTCTTCAGTTCGAAGTTGTCGAAGTCGAAGAAGTTGGCCAGGATCGATTCCGGCGTCATGCCGATGGCCTTGCACAGGATCGTGACGGGCATCTTGCGGCGGCGGTCGACGCGGAAGAACAGGATGTCCTTGGGGTCGAACTCGAAGTCCAGCCACGAGCCGCGGTAGGGAATCACGCGGGCCGAGAACAGCAGCTTGCCGGAGCTGTGGGTCTTGCCGCGGTCGTGCTCGAAGAACACGCCGGGCGAACGGTGCAGCTGCGACACGATGACGCGCTCGGTACCGTTGATGACGAAGGAACCGGTGCTGGTCATGAGCGGAATCTCGCCCATGTAGACTTCCTGTTCCTTCACTTCCTTGACGGTGGGCTTGCTGACTTCGCGGTCAAGCAGCACCAGGCGGACCTTGGCTCGCAGGGGCGAGGCATAGGTCAGGCCACGTTGCTGACATTCCTTGACATCGAACACCGGTTCGCCGAGCACATAGCTCACGAACTCCAAGCGCGCCATACCGTTGTGACTAACGATCGGGAAAATCGACGAGAACGCCGCCTGCAAACCGTCGGCTACGCGTTCGGACGGGGCGGTATCCGCCTGCAGGAAAGTTAGGTAGGATTGAAGCTGAGTCGCCAGCAGGAAGGGAACGTTTTGAACGTCTTCACGCTTGGCGAAGCTTTTGCGGATGCGCTTTTTTTCGGTGTACGAGTAAGGCATGAGCACTCCGACTCGAGGTTGCATGGGCCGTCAACCACGGCCCCAGGTGATACGACTCCAGGAAACCCCCCTGAAAAGGGCATTCCCCCAGTAGGGGTTTCCTGGAAACGCAAAAGCCCGGGGACTGCAAACTGCGCTGTCCCCGGGCAAGTTGACGCAGGTCTTACTTGACTTCGACCTTGGCGCCAGCTTCTTCCAGCTTCTTCTTGGCGGCTTCGGCGTCAGCCTTGGCAACGCCTTCCTTGACGGGCTTCGGAGCGCCGTCGACCAGGTCCTTGGCTTCCTTCAGGCCCAGACCGGTCAGCTCGCGCACGGCCTTGATGACGGAAACCTTGTTGGCGCCGGCTTCAGCCAGGACAACGGTGAACTCGGTCTGCTCTTCAGCAGCGGCGGCGGCGCCACCAGCGGCGGGAGCAGCGACAGCGACAGCGGCGGCAGCAGCCGACACGCCGAACTTCTCTTCCATTTCCTTGATCAGCTCGGACAGTTCGAGCACGGTCATGCCAGCGATGGCGTCAAGGATTTCAGCTTTGTTAAGTGCCATTTTTAAGAACTCCAAATATTTTGGTAATGCCAGGGTTTGGGTGTCGCTCGGTCGTTCAGCGAATTCCGGGAAGGGCGGGGATTAAGCCGCAGCCTTCTGGTCGCGCACGGCGGCGAGGCCACGGGCGAACTTGGTCGGAACTTCGTTGAGCGTACGCACGAATTGCGCGATGGGGGCTTGCATGGTGCCCAGCAGTTTCGACAGCAACTCTTCGCGCGAGGGCATGGTGGCCAGGGCCTTCACGCCTTCTTGGTTCAACAGGCTGTTGGGCAGCGAGCCCGCCTTGATGACCAGCTTGTCATTGCTTTTCGCGAAACCTGCGAGGACCTTGGCCGCCGCGACCGGATCGGCGCTGATACCGTAGATCAGCGGACCGGTCAGTTGCTCGGCCAACGGCTCGAAAGCCGTGCCGGCAACGGCACGACGGGCCAGCGAGTTCTTCAGAACACGCAGATACACGCCCGATTCACGCGCAGTTTTGCGCAGTACGGTGACAGAGGCGACGTCCAGACCACGGTACTCGGCGATAACGATCGATTGAGCCTTGGCAACTTCAGCCGAGACTTCCTCGATCACCACCGCTTTCTCTTGACGATTGAGACTCACGGTTTGAACACTCCATCAAAAGACGCCTGGGGCGAATGCCTTGCGCGTCAACCGAATGCGGCGCCTGGTCGAGTTCTTCGGGTAAAGAAATCTTCCTGGGGACGCCGTCTACGCTGGATCCGAACTATGTGAGCTTCGGGATTAAGCGGGGTGGCCCGGTACGGCTTGAACCACCCTGCTCCAGCGGTCTTTGACAGCAGCATCCGGAGAACTCCGGATGCGGCCCAAAGTACGTTTACTACTGTCGGACTCAGGCCGACAGCGAGGCGATTTCCACGCGCGCACCGCCGCCCATCGTGGACGAGACGGCCAGCTTGCGCAGGTAAATGCCCTTGGCAGCAGCGGGACGAGCCTTTTGCAGGGCGTCGACCAGAGCGGCCAGGTTGGTTTGCAGCTGTTCCACGCCGAACGACGCGCGGCCGATCGTGGCGTGGATGATGCCGGCCTTGTCGGTGCGGTACTGAACCTGACCGGCCTTGGCGTTCTTGACGGCGGTGGCGACGTCGGGGGTCACGGTGCCGACCTTCGGGTTCGGCATCAGGCCACGGGGGCCCAGGATCTGACCCAGGGCGCCCACGACACGCATCGTGTCGGGCGAGGCGATGACCACGTCGAAGTCCATCTGACCGGCCTTGATCTGCTCGGCCAGGTCGTCCAGGCCGACGATGTCGGCGCCGGCGGCCTTGGCGGCTTCAGCCTTGTCGCCCTGGGCGAACACGGCCACGCGGACCGACTTGCCGGTGCCGGCGGGCAGCACGACCGAACCGCGGACCAGCTGGTCCGACTTCTTCGGGTCGATGCCGAGTTGCACGGCCACGTCGATGGACTCGTCGAACTTGGCGACGGCGGTTTCCTTGACCAGGGTCAGGGCTTCAGCGACCGGGTACAGCTTGGTGCGGTCGATCTTCTGCGCAATGGCGGCGGCGCGCTTGGACAGTTTTGCCATGATTAGATCCCCTCAACCGTGATGCCCATGCTGCGGGCGCTGCCAGCGATGGTGCGGACGGCGGCTTCCATGTCGGCAGCCGTCAGGTCCGGACTCTTGGTCTTGGCGATTTCTTCGGCTTGAGCGCGGGTCAGCGTGCCGACCTTGTCGGTATGCGGCTTGGCCGAACCCTTTTGCACGCCAGCGGCCTTCTTGATGAGGACCGTCGCGGGCGGGGTCTTCATGATGAAGGTGAAGCTCTTGTCCGCGAAGGCGGTGATCACCACCGGAATCGGCAGACCGGGCTCCATGCCCTGCGTCTTGGCGTTGAACGCCTTGCAGAATTCCATGATGTTCAGGCCGCGCTGACCCAGCGCCGGACCGATCGGGGGGGAGGGGTTAGCCTTACCAGCCGGCACTTGCAGCTTGATAAAGCCGACGATCTTCTTCGCCATGCTTTGCTCCTTGCGGGTTATATCGCTTCGCGCCGTTCAGGCCCGAAGCTCCCCGGGGGTTGAAATCAGGTCTTTTCGACCTGGCTGAAATCGAGCTCGACGGGGGTGGCGCGACCAAAAATGGTGACCGACACACGCACCTTGCTCTTTTCGTAGTTGACTTCTTCGACGTTGCCGTTGAAGTCCGCAAACGGACCTTCCTTGACCCGAACCATCTCGCCCACTTCGAACAGGATCTTGGGGCGGGGTTTCTCGACGCCCTCTTCCATCTGGGAGAGGATCTTTTCGACTTCCTTTTCGGAAATCGGGGTCGGACGATTGCCCGAGCCACCCAGAAAGCCGGTGACGCGGTTGGTGTTCTTGACCAGGTGCCACGTTTCGTCGGTCAGGTCCATTTCAACCAGGACATAACCGGGGAAAATGCGGCGCTCGGTGATCGACTTCTGACCGCCCTTGACCTCGACGACTTCCTCGGAGGGCACAAGAATGCGGCCAAACGACGTTTGCAGGCCTGCGCGCTCGATGCGCTCGTTCAGGGCCTTGTGTACGCTTTTTTCCATGCCGGAGTACACATGGACGACATACCAACGCTTACTCATTCGCCGTCCTTATTTCCAGCCCAACAACAGGCCGTAGAGAATCCATTCGATGCCCTTGTCGAGCACCCACATGAAAATGCCCATGATCGCCACGAACGCGAAAACGATGCCCGTCATCTGGGTCGTTTCCTTGCGCGTGGGCCACGAGACACGCTTGACTTCGTTGTAGGATTCGCTCGCGAAGCTCAGGGTGCGGCGGCCCGGCTCGCTGAACCACGCGATCACGGCGGCGATCACGAGGCCGGCGACGAACACGCCGATACGAGCAGGCATCGGCTGCGCGCTGAGCACGGAGAACCCGACGATGCCAGCAATAACGACAAGAACCGCCAGCCCGAGCTTGACCCGGTCGGCGGTACTGGTTACGGTTTCTACGCTGGTATTAGACATTTTGCGACGCGAGCCGCCGTGAATGCGTAACTCGCGATGATCTCCCGCGGGTTTATCCTGGCGGTGGCAGGGGCAGTAGGAATCGAACCTACAACCTTCGGTTTTGGAGACCGACGCTCTGCCAATTGAGCTATGCCCCTAAAACACTTGCATTAGTTCGCAGCCGCTCTTCACCGCTGCTTTCCGCGCCATATCAGCTCGCGGAACCATACATCATACTACTTTTACTGCAAGAATGGATAGAGGGATTGAAAAATCCGCTCTATCCACTCTGGAGACTGCTTAGGCGATGATCTTGGCGACCACGCCGGCGCCGACGGTACGGCCGCCTTCACGGATGGCGAAACGCAGACCTTCTTCCATGGCGATCGGGGCCAGCAGCTTGACGGTCATCGTCACGTTGTCGCCCGGCAGAACCATTTCCTTGTCGGCCGGCAGATCGATCGTGCCCGTCACGTCCGTCGTG
>NZ_LWKV01000008.1:0-72472 GCF_003267925.1 Achromobacter sp. HZ01 | reverse complement strand
CACCAGCACTTTCATCGAACCACCTCCCATTACATAACCCCATCACCGCCAATGCCCACGCATCAGCGGACCACGCCTGCCGCGCGCAGGCGCGCCACGCCGTCTTCGTCATAGCCCGCCGCGCGCAGGACTTCGCCCGTGTGCTCGCCCAGCAGCGGCGCGCGCCGGCGCACCGCGCCCGGCGACTCGCTCAGCTTGATCGGAACGCCCACGATTTGCACGGCGGCGCAAGCGCCGGGCTGCTCCACCTCCACCAGCATTTGCCGTCGCGCATAGTGTTCATCCTGGAAAATCTCCGCGGCCGTGTAGACCGGACCGAACGGCACTCTGCCGCCCAGCACCGCGGCGATCTCTTCCTTGGTGCGCACCGACGTGAACGCCTCCACCGCGTCGATGACCTGCTGCTGGCGCTGCACGCGCGCCGCATTGGTGGCGAATGCCGGGTCCCGCGCCATGTCGGGACGCCCGATGAAACCCGCCAGCGCTTCCCAGAACGCGTCAGTCGCGCAGGCGATGGACACGTGGCCGTCGCGCGCCCGGAACAGCCCGAACGGACACAGCAAGGGATGGCGGTTGCCCTGCGCCTGCGGCGCCTGGCCGGTATACGAATACTGGTAGACGATGCGCTCGCACAAGGCCAGCACGGCGTCGGTCATGGCCACATCGACAAATTGCCCGCGTCCGGTCCGGTGCATGTGATGCACGGCCGCCAGCACGCCCACGCACAGCATCAGCGCCGGCACCGTATCGCCCACGCCCGGCCCCACCTTGGTGGGCGTCTGCGCATCCGGTCCGGTGATGCCCATCATGCCGCCCATCGCCTGCGACACGACATCATAGGCGGGCCAGTCGGCGTACGGACTGACCCCGCTGCGCGGATCGCCGAAGCCGCGCACGGCGCCATAGATGAGCCTGGGATTGGTCTGCCGCAGCGTCTCGTACGAAAGCCCCAGCCGCTCCATCACGCCGGCGCGGAAATTCTCGATGACGATATCCGCCCCGTCGATCAGCCTGCGCAGGACGTCCCGCCCCTCCTCGCGCTTCAGATCGATGACGATGGAGCGCTTGTTGCGGTTGATGCTCTGGAAATAGCCGCCGTAGTCCCTGGCCTGGTCCTCGGACAGGAACGGCCCGGTCACCCGGGTGCCGTCGCCGGCCATCGTCTCGACCTTGATGACGTCCGCGCCATGATCGGCCAGGATCTGGGTGCAGAACGGGCCCGCCAGCATCTGGGTGAGGTCGATGACCCGCAATCCGGCGAGCGAGCCCGCCCGGTCCGCGGCCGCTGCGCCGCCATTGTCTTGCCGGATCGAATCGCTCACGTCGGCACCTTTCCCAATAGCGCGTCGGAGATGATGCGCATCTGGATCTCGGACGTGCCTTCGAAGATCTTCGTCAGGCGCGCATCGCGCCAGTAGCGTTCGGCGGCGAAATGCGTGGTGTAGCCGGCGCCGCCATGGATCTGCAGGCCCTCGCTGGTCACGCGTTCGCTCATTTCGCTGGCCAGCAGCTTCACCATCGAGGCCTCGGTGTCGGCGCGCACGCCGCTGTCGATCTTTTCGCACACGGAATAAAGCAAGGCTCGCGCGGCCTCGATCTGCGTCGCCATGTCCGCGATCTTGAACCGGATGGCCTGGAAATTCGCGATCGGCGCGCCGAACTGCGCGCGCTCCCTGGCATATTGGATGGAATCCTCCAGGCTCCCCTGCGCCAGGCCGATGGAGCGCGCCGCGGTATGCGCGCGCGCCGTCTCCAGGCCGGCGCAGGCCAGGTAGAAAGCCTTGCCCTCTTCGCCGACCAGGGACGAATGCGGCACGCGGCAGCCGTCGAACGCAAGCTCCCAGGTGGTCCAGCCGTGATAGCCGATCTTGGGAATGACGCTGCCCTTGACGCCCGGCGGCAGCTCGCCGCGCGACTTCTCGATCATGAAGGCGGAAAGCCCCTTGTGACGCGCCTTCGGGTCCACGACCGGGTCGCTGCGGCAGATCACGAGGATGAAGTCCGCATCGTCGGCGAAGGTGCACCAGTACTTGCTGCCGGTGATGAGCCAGCCGTCGCCATCGCGCACGGCACGGCAGGAAATATTGGCCACGTCCGATCCGGCATTGGGTTCGGAAAGGGAGAACGCGCCCAGGAATTCGCCGCGCGCCATGCGCGGCAGGTAATGCGCCTTCTGCTGCGGCGTCAGGCCCTTGAGCGCGCCGATCAGGCCGTTGCCGCGCGCAATCAGACTGCCCACGCTCATCCATCCGCGCGAGAGCTGCTCGGCCACCAGGCAGTACTCGTAGGCGCCCAGCCCCAATCCGCCGTACTCCTCGGGGATCAGGATGCCGAAGAAACCGAGCTCGGCCATTTCCTCGATCAGTTCGCGGGGAATCTTGCCTTTGTCGGGGTCCAGCCGGTTGGCCACGGGCAGCACGCGCTCCATCGTGAACTGCCGCGCCGCCTCCTGGATCATGCGTCGCTCTTCGCTTTGTCCCTGCATGCTTTCCTCGCATCTAGAACTTTCAATGTACGTACATAATAGAACTGAAAATTCCGAAAGCACAAGTGGAGATCGGAAAATTTCCGCTTAAAACAGCCGATTTTTTTTTCGACCGACTATTTGACATAGGCGAATTTGATATGCACTATGTACGAACATTAAGGCGCACAGGAGAGCCAAAATGGGATTGAGCAGAGACCGCAAGGGCAACTATTTCGAGGACTTCCGGCTGGGCATGAAGCTGCGGCATGCCACGCCGCGCACCCTCACCGACGCCGACCGCAGCCTCTACATCGGCCTGACCGGCAGCCGCAGCGCGTTGTTCACGGCCCGCAGCAATGCGGAGCTGCTGGGCTGCGACGGCTGGCCTCTGGAGGACCTGCTGGTGTTCAACACCGCCTTCGGCAAGACGGTGCCGGACATCTCGCTGAACGCGGTCGCCAACCTGGGCTATGCCGAGCTGCGCTTCATCGCGCCCATGTACCCCGGCGACACGCTTGCGGTCGAGTCCGAAGTAATCGGCCTGAAAGAGAACTCCAGCCGCAGGACCGGCGTCGTCTACGTGCGCTCCACCGCCCGCAACCAGCGCCAGGAAGAGATCCTGCAATGGGTGCGCTGGGTCATGGTGCATAAGCGCGACCCGCAGGCGGTCTGCGCCGAAAGCCTGGCGCCGTCGACGCTGCCGGCCATCGAGGCCGCGCAACTGGCCCGCCACGGATACAAGCCCTCGGTACGGCGCATCACCGAAGTGACGGGCGCCGACGAGCTATGGGAAGACTACGCCGAGGGCCAGCGCATCGATCACCCCGGCGCCATGACCGTCAACGACAGCGACCACAGCATCGCGACACGCCTGTACCAGAACACCGCCCGAGCGCATTTCGATGGCCGCGCCATGGCGGCGCAAGGCGGCCAGCGGCTGGTCTATGGCGGGCACGTCATCTCGCTGTGCCGCGCCCTGGCCTACGACGGCCTGGAGAACAGCCTTTCGATCCTGGCCATCAACGGCGGCAGCCACGTCAATCCCACCCATGCCGGCGACACCATCGCCTGCGCCACGCAAGTGCTGCAACGCATCGACCTGGGACCGTCGCAAGTCGGCGCGCTGCGCCTGCGCACCATAGGAGTCAAGAACGCCGACGCGGCGTCCATCGTCTTTCCCGATACCGGCGCAGGCCGCGCAGCACATCCCGCGCAGGTCGTGCTGGACTTGGACTACACCATCGCCATGCCGCGGCGCCAGGCCTGACGCCGCCCCGTTTCTTCACTTCATTCCACGAGCCCCCACATGACCACCGCCTCCCATCCCCGCGACGCGCTTTTCAGCGGCGAAAAGCCCTTCCCCATCCTGCCGGCCTGCGAACATTTCGCCGGCAGCGAGAAGCTGATCGGCAAGGCCATGGACCTGCAGGCCGACTACGGCCCCATCTTCGACATCACCTGCGACTGCGAGGACGGCGCGGCGGCGGGCCAGGAACGCGGCCACGCCGAAATGGTGGCGCGCATGATCGACTCGGCGCGCAACCGCCACGACCGCGCCGGCGCGCGCATCCACGATCCATCCCATCCGGCCTGGCGCCAGGACGTGGACATCATCGTGGGCCAGGCCGGCCGCCGCCTGGCGTACATCACCATTCCCAAGGCCACCAGTTGGCAGCAGGCCGCCGAAGTCATCGCCTATATCGGCGAGGCCGCGGACAAGGCCGGACTGGACAGGCAGATACCGGCGCACGTGCTGGTGGAGACCCACGGCGCGCTGCGCGACGCGTTCGCGATCGCCGCCCTGCCCGGCGTCGAGGTGCTGGATTTCGGCCTCATGGATTTCGTCAGCGGCCACCACGGCGCCATCGCGGCCAGCGCCATGCGCAGCCCGGGCCAGTTCGAACACGCGCTGCTGGTGCGGGCCAAGGCCGACGTGGCGGCCGCGGCGCTGGCCCATGGCGTCGTTCCGTCCCACAACGTCTGCCTCAATCTGAAGGACCCCGCCGTCATCGCCGACGACGCCGGCCGCGCGCGCCGGGAGTTCGGCTTTCTGCGCATGTGGAGCATCTATCCGGCGCAGATCCAGCCCATCGTGCAGGCCATGCAGCCCGATTTCGACGAAGTCGAGGACGCCGCCAATATCCTGCTGGCCGCGCAGGACAAAGACTGGGGGCCCATCCAATACCGCGGCGAACTCCACGACCGCGCAACCTACCGCTACTTCTGGGAAGTCCTGCAAAAGGCGAAGATCACCGGCATGCCGCTGCCGGACGAGGCGCGGCGCCGATTCTTCGCCGACTGAACCGCGCGGCCGGACGGGCCGCCTTACAATACGCCGCAAGTCCATGCCCCCCGTCCGACATGTCCATGACAGCCATCCGCAAGAAGTCCCCGCAGGAATCCGCCGGCGCGCAACCGCGATACGTGGAGCTGGCCAACACGCTGGTGCGGGACATCCAGGAAGGCCGTCACGTGGTGGGCAGCCTGCTGCCCACCGAGCATGAACTGGCCGAGCAGTACGGCGTCAGCCGGCATACGGTGCGCGCCTCCCTGAAGAAGCTGGAAGACCTGGGCTATATCTCGCGCAAGAAGGCGGTGGGCACGCTGGTCGAAAGCGCCAATCCGGATACCGCGTTCGTGCAGTCCTTCGGCACGCCCGAAGACCTGGTCCGCGTCGCGGCCACCGAGGTGCGCGCCATCGAAGCCGTGCGCCACGTCACGCTGGACCGGAACAAGGCGCGGCGGCTAGAGGCGCCGGTGGGCAGCGCGTGGGTCCTGCTGAGCGGCACGCGCGAGGACGCCAGGAAGGCCGGCACGCCCGTGGCGCAGGCCGACATCTATATCGACGCCTCGCTTGCCGGACTGGTCGACACCATCCGCCGCCAGCCGCAGACCCTGATCAGCTCGCTGATCGAACGCGAATATGCCGTCGCCATCGACGAAATCCGCCAGATGGTCACGGCTACCCTGATCGATGCGCCGCTGGCCGAACGCCTGGGCGTGCAGGCGGGCAGCGCCGGCCTGCGGCTCATCCGGCACTACAAGGACGCCACCGGCAGAATCCTGGAAATCACCGACACGACCTATCCGGCCGACCGGGTGACCGTGGCCTTCCAGCTCAAGCGCGGCCTCAAACCCGGCCTGTCCTCCTAGCCGGCTCGGGCGGCCGGCCCGCGCCCGCGCAGGCCGAGCAGCAGCAGCAGCAGCAGCAGCAGCAGCAGCGCGATCAGCGGCAGCGCGGCCAGCGCGCCATAGGCCGCGCCCAGGCTGGCGCGCTCGGCCAGATAGCCGAACGCAGGCGGGCCGAGCACCACGCCGATATAAGTAAAGAACATCGCGCCGCCGGTCACCGACGCCACCTTGCCGGCGGGCGCCAGCCGCGCCAGCTCGCCCAGAAAAACGCCGTTCCAGCCTATCGCGGTCGCGCCCAGCACAGCCGCCAGCACTGCCAGCACGACCGGATCGGGATGCGCCGGCAGCAAGGCCAGCCCCAGGGCTGCAAGCGCCATCAGCACGCCGATCAGCATCATCACGCCGCGCGGAGCGCGCGTGCGGTCGGCGATCCGCCCCCAGACGATGCGTCCCAGCACGCCCGCCGCCTGGGACACGGCGTAGATCAGCGCGGCGCCCGCCGCGCCCATCTGGAGTTCGCGCAACAGGAACACCATCAGGTAGCCGCTGACCGAAAGCTGGCAAGCCGAGAACAGCAGGGAGACGGCCGCCATGGCGCGCAGCTGCGCGTTGCGCCATACCTCGACGACGGGCTGCCGCCATTGCCCCATCCCGGCCGTGCGCGGCGCCGCGGGCTCGTCCAGCTGCGCGCGCAGCCAGCCGCTGGCCAGCGCGACCGCCAGCGCCAGCCCGGCCAGCAGAAGCAGGGCCGTGCGCCACGACGACCACGCCGCCAGCACCGGCAGCATGGCCCCGCCCAGCATGCCGCCCAGCGGCACGCCGGTCTGCTTGAGCGAGAACACGGTGTACATCCGCTGCGGCGCGGTCGTGCGCGCGAGAATATGGGAGCTGGCCGGCGTGATGGTGCCGTAGCCCAGGCCGCACAGCAGCGCGGCGCCGGTCTGCGCGAGTCCGGCGTCGGCCGTCAGCAGCGCCAGGCCCGCGCCCTGGAACAGCAGCGCCGCCTGCGACACGCGCACCGCGCCCAGCCGTCCGATCAAGGCGCTGCTGAGCGCGCTGCCCACCATCGCCCCGCCATAGACCAGGGCCAGGAACAGGCCCACCTCGGCGGTGCGCGCGCCGGGGATCAGCGGCGCCAGCACGGCGAACGCCAGCGTGGCGGCCGTGCCGACGGCCTGGATCGCCAGCGTGCAGACCAGTATCGCCGCCTGCCGGCGGCGCGGCCCGGACGACCTCATTCCGCTTTCGCGTTGGCCGCTTTCACCGCCTCGCCCCAGCGCTCGACCTCGGCGCCGATGAAGGCGCCGAATTGCGCCGGCTCCATCACCTGGGGAATCGCGCCCAGCTCCGCCATCCGCTTGGTCCATTGCGGCTTGCGGGCGATGCGTACGATCTCCCCGGCCAGCTTGTCGACGACGGGCTGCGGCAGATCCTTCGGGCCCACCACGCCTATCCAGGGGTCGCCGCGGAATCCGGCGTACCCCGACTCGGCGATGGTCGGCACGTTCGCCAGCGTCGCCACGCGATGCTCGCTGGCCACGGCCAGCGCCCTGAGCTTGCCGCTGCGCACCAGCGGCTCGGCGATCGAGGCGACTTCGAACATCACGTCCACCTGCCCGCCCACCACGTCGGTCATGGCCGCCACGCCGCCCTTGTACGGAATATGGTTGAGCTTCACGCCGGCGCGCTGCTGGAACATTTCCATCACCAGGTGATTGGTCACGCCATTGCCGCCAGAGGCATAGTTGACCGCCCCCGGATGCTGCCTGGCGTACTCGACCAGGTCGGCCACGCTATTGAAGCGGGAGGCCGGGTTGACGACCAGCACCAGCGGAAAGATGCCTATCATCGCCAGCGGCTGGAAGTCCGACCGGCTGTCGTAGCGCAGGTTCTTGTAGATCCAGCCGTTGACCGCCAGCGGGCCGCTCGAAGTGGCCAGCAGCGTATAGCCGTCGGGCCGCGACCGCGCCACTTCCTCGGCCGCCAGGCCCGCGCCCACCCCGGGTTTGTTCTCGACGAAAAAAGTCTGCCCCAGGTCGCTCGTCAATTCCTGCGCCAGCATGCGCGCGATCACGTCGGTGGTCTGTCCGGCGGGAAACCCCACCAGCATGCGCACCGCTTTCTCCGGGTATTGGGCGCCCGCCGCGCCCGCCCACAGCGCGCATGCCGCCAGCAGCAGGCGCGACGCCAGTCCAGCAAAGTCCATGTTGTCACCTCCGTATCGGCGCATCTGGCGCCTGGTTTTTCGTGCATCCCAGCTTTATTCGAACCTAGGTACGTACATAGTACGCGAAAACCCGCCAGAAAAACCAAATCATTCGGCAATCATGGCCAATACTGTTGATATTTCGGAGCAACAACAAGAATCAGGCGGCTCATTATGTACGAACATTAAACCGAACAACGCCACCAAGCCACGCCACGAAGGGAACTCCCGCCCTCCCCGCCGCGTCCAACTTTTCGGACCATAACCGCGGACACCGCCATGCGCATCCTGCTAGTCGAAGACGACCTCATGATCGGCGAGAGCGTGCTGGACTTCCTGCGCGCCGAGCGCTATGCCGTCGACTGGGTCAAGGACGGCAATGCCGCCGACCTGGCGCTGCACACCGACACCTACGACCTGATCCTGCTGGACCTGGGCCTGCCCAAGCGCGACGGGCTGGCGCTGCTGCGCGAGCTGCGCGCGCGCAAGGACCGCACGCCGGTGCTGATCGCCACCGCCCGCGACGCGGTCAGCGACCGCATCGCCGGGCTGGACGCCGGCGCCGACGACTACATCGTCAAGCCCTATGACGTGGACGAACTGCTGGCCCGCATGCGCGCGCTGATCCGGCGCAGCGCGGGCCGGGCCGAGCCGGTTTTCGAGCACGAAGGCGTGACCATCGATCCGCAATCCCATGCCGCCATGGTCGACGGCGCGCCGGTGGCGCTGACGGCGCGCGAATGGGCGGTGCTCGAGCCGCTGATCGCGCGTCCCGGCATGATCTTCTCGCGCGCCCAGCTCGAAGAAAAACTCTACAGCTGGAAAGACAGCATCAGCAGCAACGCGGTTGAGGTTTATATTCATGGCCTGCGCAAGAAACTGGGCTCCAACCTGATCCAGAACGTCAGAGGCGTCGGCTATGTCATCCCCAAAACATGAGCATTCCGCTTAGCTATTCGCTGCGGGCCCGTCTGCTGTTTTTCCTGCTGGCCGCCATCGTGATCGGCGCGCTGGTGCAGGGCGCGATCGCCTATCGCAGCACGCTGGCGCAGGCCGACGACATCTTCGATTCGCTGTTGCAGCGCACCGCCCTGTCGCTGGGCACCGGCGACGGACTGCTCAGCACAGGCCCGCACCAGGCGCGCGGCGCGGCGTCGCCCATGGCCGACGATCTCATCATCCAGATCTGGACGCCCGACGGCGTGCGGGTCTTCAATTCGCGCTCGCGCCGTCCGCTGCCCGACCAGATCGTGCTGGGCTTTTCCGACGCCCGCATGGAAGGCAGCACCTATCGCGTGTATTCGCTGGCCACGCCGTTCCAGGTCATCCAGGTCGCGCAGGACATGGAAGTGCGCCGGGACATGGCGCGGGCGCTGGCGCTGCGCACGGTGGCGCCGATCGCGGCGGCCGCGCCGCTGCTGATGCTGATCGTATGGTGCGTGGTGAGCTGGTCGCTGCGGCCGGTCAAGCGCGCGCGGGCCCAGGTGGCGGCGCGCCAGCCCGAGGATCTCTCGGCGGTCAGCGTGCAGGGCCTGCCCGACGAGATCCGGCCGCTGGTGCAGGAGCTGAACCTGCTGCTGGAACGCATGCGCGGCGCCTTCGCGCAGCAGAAGCAGTTCGTGGGCGACGCCGCGCACGAGCTGCGCTCGCCGCTGGCGGCGCTGCGCCTGCAGTTGCAGGCCTTGCAGCGCGCCGGCGACGCGGACGCCCGCCGGCTGGCCGAGCAGCGCCTGGCCGCCGGCATCGACCGCGCCACGCGCCTGGTGGAACAGCTGCTGTCGATGGCGCGGCACGAAGGCGCGGCCGAGCAGGCGCCGGCCGAGGCCGTGGACCTGGCCGACGTGCTGCGCCAGGCCTTGTCCGAAACCCTGCCGCTGGCCAATGCGAAGTCGATCGACGTGGAGCTGGACGGCGCGCCGCAGCTCTGGGTGCAGGGCCACCGGGATGCGCTGGCGCTGCTGGCGCGCAACCTGCTGGACAACGCGGTCAAGTACACGCCGGCCGGCAAGCGCGTGCGCCTGCGGCTGGAGCAGGCGCCCGGCCAGGCCATACTGCTGATCGACGACGAGGGGCCGGGCATCGCGCCGGCCGAACGCGAGCGCGTGTTCGACCGCTTCTACCGCGTGGAAGGCAACGCCGAACCCGGCAGCGGCCTGGGACTGGCCATCGCGCGCGCCATCGCCGCCCGCCACGGCGCCACGATCGCGCTGCAGGACGCGCCGTCCGGCCAGGGCCTGCGCGTGAAGGTGGTGTTCCCGGCCTGATGCGCCGCGGATGGCCGGATTTAAGATTCCCCTAAGTGTCGGGCCCGAAGATAGCGCCATGTCCTTCAACATGAACGCAGGAGCCGACATGAAGACCTCCCAAATGAAGCCCTCGCGCCTGGTGATGGCGCTGCTGGCCGCCGGCGCCATCGGCGGCGCCGGCGCCACCGCCGTCATCGGCGGCGTTTCGATGGCGGCCGGCGCGCCGGCCGTATCCGCCCCCTTGCAGGCGATCAATCCGTCCACCCCGCCCAACTTCGCGCAGATCACGCGCGACTACGGGCCGGCCGTGGTCAACATCAGCGTCAGCGGCACCCGCAAGGTGTCCCTGGGCGATGGCGACCCGTTCGCCCAGTTCTTCGGCCAGTTCCCCGGCGCGCGCGGCCAGATGCCGTCGCGCGAGGTGCCCATGCGCGGCGAGGGTTCCGGTTTCATCGTCAGCGCCGACGGCATCATCCTGACCAATGCGCACGTGGTTCAGGACGCCAAGGAAGTCACGGTGAAGCTGACCGACCGGCGCGAATACAAGGCCAAGGTGCTGGGCTCGGACCCGCAGACCGACGTGGCGGTGCTGAAGATCGACGCCAGGAACCTGCCTACCGTCAAGGTGGGCGACGTCAACCAGCTGCAGGTCGGCGAATGGGTGCTGGCCATCGGCTCGCCCTACGGCCTGGAGAACACCGCCACCGCGGGCATCGTCAGCGCCAAGGGCCGCTCGCTGCCCGACGACACCTCGGTGCCGTTCATCCAGACCGACGTGGCCGTCAACCCGGGCAACTCCGGCGGCCCGCTGTTCAACGACCGCGGCGAAGTGGTGGGCATCAACTCCCAGATCTACAGCCGCACCGGCGGCTTCCAGGGCCTGTCGTTCTCGATCCCGATCGACGTGGCCTACAAGATCAAGGATCAGATCCTGGAGCACGGCAAGGTGCAGCACGCCAGGCTCGGCGTGACGGTGCAGGAAGTGAATCAGGACCTGGCCGATTCCTTCAAGCTGGATACGCCCTCGGGCGCGCTGGTGTCCAGCGTGGAGAAAGGCAGCGCCGCGGCCAAGGCGGGTCTGCAGCCCGGCGACGTGGTGCGCGAGATCGACGGCAAGACCATCCTGTCGTCGGGCGACCTGGCCTCGACCATCACGCTGGCCTCGCCGGGAGAGAAGATCAAGCTGGACATCTGGCGCAACGGCGCGCACAAGCAGCTGACCGCCACGCTGGGCAGCGTTCCGACCGACAAGACCCAGGCGTCGGCGGGCGACCAGGACGTGCAGCGCGGCCAGCTCGGCCTGGCGCTGCGGCCGCTGAGCCCGCAGGAACAGCAGGCGGCGGGCGCCGAGGGCCTGCTGATCGAGCGTTCGGTGGGGCCGGCCGCGCGCGCCGGCATCGAGCCCGGCGATGTGCTGCTGTCCTTGAACGGAGTGCCCGTGCACAGCGTCGGGCAGGTGCGGGAAGCCTTGTCCAAGGCCGGCAAGACGGTCGCGCTGCTGGTGCAGCGCGGCGAGGACAAGATCTTCGTGCCGGTGCAGGTCGGCTGACGGGCGCGTGCCCGCGGCCGGATTACTCCGCGTCGGGCTGCTTGCCCGGCGCGGCCGCGTCGAAGGCCGGCAGTTCGCGGCAGGCGGCGTCGATGCGCAGCACGTTCGGCATGGCCGACAGGTCGCAGCCGAAGCGCTGCGCATTGAAGACCTGGGGCACCAGGCACAGGTCGGCGATGGTCGGCGTGTCGCCGTGGCAGAAGCGGCCGGTGGCGCTGGACACCGCCAGCTGCGCCTCCAGGGCGCCCAGGCCCTGCTGCACCCAGTGGCGGTACCAGGCGTTCTTGGCGTCCTCGTCCACGCCCAGCGTGTGCTTCAGATACTTCAGCACGCGCAGGTTGTTCAGCGGATGGGTGTCGCAGGCGATGCCCAACGCCAGGTCCCGCACGCGCGCGCGGCCCAGCGCGTCGGCCGGCAGCAGCGGCGGCTCGGGATGCGTTTCGTCGAGGTACTCGATGATGGCCAGGGACTGGCCGATGACGGCGTCGCCGTCGACCAGCGTGGGCACCAGCGCCGTGGGATTCACCTTGCGGTATTCGGGCGTCAGCTGCTGGCCGCCGTCCTTGAGCATGTGGACCGGCAGGTACTCGTAGGACAGGCCCTTCAGATTCAGGGCGATGCGTACGCGGTAGGCGGCCGAACTGCGAAAGTAGCTGTACAACTGCATGAAGTCTCCTTGGTTTTCTTGTCCGGGCCTATTCCAGCGATTCCGTCTGCGCCGACTTGCGCGACAGGCCCTTGGGCAGCGGGAACGCCACGTTTTCTTCCAGCCCCGCCATGGTGCGCACCGACACCGCGCCCAGTTCCTTGACGCGCTCGATCACTTGCTGCACCAGGATCTCGGGCGCCGAGGCGCCGGCGGTCACGCCCACCCGGGTGCGCCCGGCCAGCCAGGCCGGGTCGATGGACTGCGCTCCGTCGATCAGGTAGGAGGCCACGCCCTTGCGTTCGGCCACCTCGCGCAGGCGGTTCGAGTTGGAGCTGTTGGGGCTGCCCACCACCAGCACCAGGTCGCATTCCGGCGCCATCACCTTGACCGCGTCCTGGCGGTTCTGGGTGGCGTAGCAGATATCGCTTTTCTTGGGTTCGGCGATGTTGGGAAAGCGCGCCTTCAGGGCCTGCGACACCGCCGCGGCGTCGTCGACCGACAGCGTGGTCTGGGTGACGTAGGCCAGGTTCTCGGGGTCCTGCACCTGCAGGCCGGCGACGTCTTCCACGGTCTCGACCAGGTACATGCCGCCCTGGGCCTGGCCCAGC
Source organism: Achromobacter sp. HZ01 (assembly GCF_003267925.1). Lineage (NCBI taxonomy): Bacteria > Pseudomonadati > Pseudomonadota > Betaproteobacteria > Burkholderiales > Alcaligenaceae > Achromobacter > Achromobacter sp. HZ01. The sequence continues at coordinate 59,615 of NZ_LWKV01000008.1, read as the reverse complement.
GTGCCCTCGACCTCCGGGTGGCCCTTGTGGCCGATCATGATGATCTCGCGGCCGGCCGCGCGCATGCGCGCCACTTCGATGTGGACCTTGGTGACCAGCGGGCAGGTGGCGTCGAAGACCTGCAGGCCTCGTTCCTGCGCTTGCACGCGGACCGCCTTGGACACGCCGTGGGCGGAAAACACCACGATCGAGCCGGCGGGCGCGTCCTCCAGTTCGTCGATGAAGACCGCGCCCTTGGCGCGCAGGTCTTCCACCACGTAGCGGTTGTGGACGATTTCGTGGCGCACGTAAATGGGCGCGCCATGCAGTTCGAGCGCGCGTTCGACGATGTCGATGGCGCGGTCCACGCCGGCACAGAAGCCGCGCGGCTGCGCCAGCAGGACCTCGGCGCCAGGAGCGGTGACGGCCTTGCTCATCAGAGTATCCCCAGCAGCGCCACGTCGACCCGCAGGCTGACGCCGGCGAGCGGGTGGTTGAAATCGAACAGCGCGGTTTCGTCGTTGATTTCCTTGAGGATGCCCGAGTAGCGCGCGCCGTTGGGCGCGGAGAACTCGACCAGGTCGCCCGGCTCGAACGTGGCGTCGGCGCCGGCGTGCTCGGCCAGCATCGCGCGCGTGACGCGCTGGATCAGTTCGGGGTTGCGTTCGCCGTAGGCGTCGGCCGGCGCGACCGTGACGCTGAAGCGCTCGCCTTCGGCATGGCCGACCAGCGCCGCCTCCAGGCCGGGCGCCCATTGGCCGCTGCCCATCTGCAGGGTGCCGGGGCGGCCGTCGAAGGTATCGGCGAACACCGAATCCTTGCCCGGGCCGGACGCCAGCGTAATCCGGTAGTGCAGCGTCAGGTAGGAATCCGGACGGACCAAAACGTTCACTTCATTAGAGGCGGTACTCACGATCTGCCACCGTATAGGCAATTGAATCAACCTTGATTTTAGAGCCTCTTATGAAATTGTCCGTCCAGATGCCCAAACACGAGCGCCCCCGCGAGCGCCTGCTGCGCCACGGCGCCTGCGCGCTGCAGGACGCGGAACTGCTCGCCATCGCCCTGCGCACGGGCCTGCCCGGGGTGCACGTCACGACCCTGGGCAACCGCCTGTTGCAGCAATTCGGCGGCCTGCGGGGCCTGCTGGGCGCCGCGCCCGAGGAGCTGATGGCGGTCCCCGGCCTGGGCTCGGCCAAGGCCTGCATGCTGGCCGCCCTGCTGGAGCTGGCGCGCCGCGCCGTCGAAGAAGGCCTGCCCCAGGCCGACAGCCTGAACCGTCCCCTGCAAGTGAAACAATATTGCAAGCTGGCGCTGAGCCATCGCCGGGTGGAGCACTGCATCGCGCTCTACCTGGACAACCAGCTGCGCCTGATCGCCACCGGCGAGCTGGCGCGCGGCACGCTGTCGCAGGCTTCCGTCTACCCGCGCGAAGTCGTGCGCGAGGCCCTGCGCCACCATGCGGCCGCCCTCATCGTCGCCCACAACCACCCTTCCGGCATGGCCGAGCCCAGCGCCGCCGACCAGGGCTTCACCCGCCACCTGAAGCAGGCGCTGGCGCTGGTCGACATCAAGCTGGTCGACCACCTGATCGTGGCCGGCGACACGGTGGTTTCCCTGGCGGAACGGGGCTGCCTCTGAGCGCTGCGCGGCGCGCCGGAATTCGTTAGACTACCGCCCGCGATTGCTTTAGGCTTAACGTAATTCCAGTCTCTACGCCCGACATGAAGCGCCTGTGGGATATTTCCCCGCCCGTCTCCGCCGCTTCGCCGGTCTTTCCCGGCGACACGCCCTACCGCCAGCAATGGAAGTGGTCGCTTGCGCCCGGCTGTCCGGTCAATGTCAGCGAGATCACGCTGTCGCCGCACATCGGCGCCCATGCCGACGCGCCGCTGCATTACCAGAATGACGCCGCCGCCATCGGCGCCGTCCCGCTGGAACCCTTCCTGGGCCCGTGCCGCGTCATCCACGCCATCGACTGCGGGCCTCTGATCACGGTCGAGCACATCGCCCACGCCGCGCTGAACCTGCCGCCGCGCGTGCTGGTGCGCACCGCCAAGCATGCCGCGCAAGACTGGTGGACCGACGATTTCTCCGCCTACGCGCCCCAGACCATCGAATGGCTGGCCGAGCGCGGCGTCATGCTGATCGGGCTGGACACGGCCAGCATCGACCCCGCCTCCAGCAAGACCCTGGACAGCCACCACGCGATCTTGCGGCACGACATGCGGGTATTGGAAAACCTGGTGCTCGATGCCGTGCCGGAAGGCGATTACGAGCTGATCGCGCTGCCGTTGGCGCTGGTCCAGGCTGACGCCAGCCCGGTCCGCGCGGTCCTGCGCGAACTGTAGGCCCTGCCGCCAGGGCCCGGGCCGGTCCGAACTTCAGGGCGGCGGGACGCCATCCCGCCGCCGCGATTCAGGAAGCCCCCATGACCGACACCCAACGCCCCGAAGACATCGTCCGCGAGGAAAAAGCGCAGCTGGACTTCGCGCGCGACATGACCTACGGCGACTACCTGCACCTGGACGCCCTGCTGGGCGCGCAGCACCCGCTGTCGCCCGAGCACAATGAGATGCTCTTCATCATCCAGCACCAGACCAGCGAGCTGTGGATGAAGCTGATGCTGCACGAGCTGCGCGGCGCCATCGCCAACGTGGCGGCCGACCGCCTGCCGCCGGCCTTCAAGATGCTGGCCCGGGTCAGCAAGATCATGGAACAGCTGGTCCACGCCTGGGACGTGCTGGCGACCATGACCCCGCCCGAATATTCCGCCCTGCGCCCCTACCTGGCCCGCTCCAGCGGATTCCAGAGCTACCAGTACCGGCAGATCGAATTCCTGCTGGGCAACAAGAACGCCGCCATGCTCAAGCCGCACGAACACCGCGCCGACCTGCTGGCCCAGGTGCAGAGCGCCTACGAGGCCCCCTCGCTGTACGACGAAGCCCTACGGCTGCTGGCGCGCCAGGGCCTGGACGTGCCGGCCGACCATCTCGAACGCGACTGGACCCAGCCCTACCAGGCCTCGGCCGGGGTCGAGGCGGCCTGGCTGGAGGTCTACCGCCAGCCCGAGCGCTACTGGGACCTGTATCAGCTGGGCGAAAAGCTCACCGACCTGGAAGACGCCTTCCGGCTGTGGCGATTCCGCCACGTCACCACGGTCGAGCGCGTCATCGGCTTCAAGCGCGGAACCGGCGGCACCTCGGGCGTGGCCTATCTGCGGCGCATGCTGGAAGTGGTGCTGTTCCCGGAAATCTGGAAGCTGCGCACCGATCTCTGACGGCGATCCGGCCCCGCCTTGCCTTCGCCCCTTGGCCGGGCCGGAATCTCCATGCTAGAATTCAGGGTTACTTTTTGGATACGTTGCTGGGTAAGGAAGAGGATACACGCCTCTATGCCCCGGCTGGCGACCCTAACAACCGAGAGAGGCTCGAACGAGCCCTAGGAAAGCACCATGAAAGAAGGCATTCACCCCGAATACCGCGAAGTCGTCTTCGCCGACCTGCAAACGGGCAGCAAGTTCATCACCCGTTCGACCGTGCAAACGCGCGAAACCATCGAGCTCGACGGCAAGACGTACCCGCTCTTCAAGTGCGACGTGACCTCCGAATCGCACCCGTTCTACACGGGCGCCCAGACCCGCATCGTCGAAACCGGCCGCGTGGAAAAGTTCCGCGCCCGCTTCGCCCGTACGGCCGGCACGGTCAAGTCCGCTTCCTGATCCTGTCGCTCCCGCAGGAGCCACAGCAAAAAGGCAGCCTTCGGGCTGCTTTTTTTTCCTCCCTAGCGACCTATTCTTCTGCTGGGGGGCTAGCGCAACCCGACCACTCGGTTACATTAACGCCCGTGTCCCCAATCTCCCTTTCCACCCCGGCCCGGCTGACGTCCGTGGCCACCGCGAAACTGCCCCGCCTGATCCTGCTGGGGCTGCTGCTGGCCTATATCGTGGCCGGCCTGTTCATGCGCGACCCCTGGAAAACGGACGATGCGGTCGGACTGGCGACCATGATCACGGCGATCCGCGAGGGCGGGCTGACCTGGCTGCTGCCGCAGGTGGGGCTGCTGGCCCACGCCGAGGAAGGTCCGCTGATCACCTGGGTGGGCGCGATCTGCATCTGGCTGTTCGGCCCGTTCATCGGCGACATCACGGCCGGCCGCCTGCCCAACCTGCTGTGGTTCGCCATCACCACCACCAGCGTGTGGTACGGCACCTATCTGCTGGGCCGGCGCGCCGAAGCCCAGCCGCTGGCGCTGCCCTTCGGCGGCGAACCCGAGCCGCGCGACTACGGCCGCATGCTGGCCGACGCCGCCCTGCTGCTGTTGCTGGCCACGGTGGGCATTCTGCAGCGCACCCACGAAACCACCGTGGTGCCGGCCATCATGGCCTGGCAGGCGCTGGCCTTCTATTCGCTGGCGCGCAGCGTGGACCGTCCTTTCACGGGCTGCACCACGCTGGGCTTCGCGCTGGCCGCCAGCTTCCTGACCCGCGGCTGGGTGGGCGCGGTCCCCATCATGATCGGCGCGCTGCTGGCCTTCTACCCGCGCAGCCTGCTGTGGCAAAGCCGGCGCTGGCTGCCCTGGGCGGCGCTGGTGACCGCCGTGCTGATCCTGGCCTGGTGGATTCCGGCCAGCCAGGGCAGCGAATACTGGATCCGCAACTGGAAGACCTGGAACCTGGCGTCCTTCGCGCCGCCGTCCTGGCACGACATCGGCCGCACGCTGCGCGACCTGCCCTGGTATCTGTGGCCGACCTGGCCGCTGGCCCTGGTGGCGATCTGGCGCTGGCGTTCGTGGATCTACGCGCCGCACATCTGGCTGCCGCTGACGCTGCTGGCCTGCGCGACGCTGGTGCTGTTCGGCCTGGAAGAGGCCACCGACTCCGAATACGTGCTGCTCGCCGTCCCCTGCGCGGTGCTGGGCGCGTTTTCGCTGCCGACGCTGCGCCGCGGCGTGGTCAACACGCTGGACTGGTTCGCCGTGATGTGCTTTTCGCTGACCGCGGCCACCGTCTGGCTGGGCTGGGTCGCCCTGCACTTCCACTGGCCCGCGCAGATCTCGCGCAACATCGCCCGCCAGACCACCGGCTACGAGCCGGTCATCTCCTGGATCGCCTTCGCGCTGGGCGTGGCGTTCACGCTGGCCTGGATCGCGCTGGTGGTGTGGCGCCTGCGCGTCAAGCCGCAGGCGCTGTGGCGCGGCACCGTGCTGTCGGCCGGCGGGCTCACCGTGACCTGGATCCTGCTGGTGCTGCTGTGGCAGCCGGCGGTGGATTACGCGCGCAGCTACCGCACCGTCTCCGGCCAGCTGGCCCAGGCGCTGGAGCAGAACCTGCGCCCCGGCGAATGCGTGCGCGGGCTGAGCCTGGGCAGCGGCCAGCGCGCCTCGTTCCTGATCTTCAACAACCTCACCTTCACTTTCGACGCCAAGTGCACGGTGATCCTGCAGCAGACCAACAACCAGAGCCTGCGGGACAACACCGCCGCCTATAGCGAGGGCGCCGACGTGCTGTGGCAGGGCGGCCGGCGCGCGGACCGCCAGGAGGTGTTCCGCCTGCTGCGCATCGGTTCGAACCGATGACGCCGCCGACCGCCGCGCCGATGACTTTCGGCGCCACCCTGCGCGGCATCGCCAGGCAGGCCTGGCCGGTGCTGGTCAGCCAATGGGCCGGCATCTCCTTCGGGGTGCTGGACACGGCCATGACGGGCCATTCCAGCGCCAGCGACCTGGCGGCCATGGCCTTGTCCGCGTCCATCTACATCACCATCTTCGTCGGGCTGATGGGCGTCGTGCATGCGCTCATCCCCATCCTGGCGCAGCATTTCGGCGCCGGCCAGAACGCCGAAGTCGGCCGCAGCTGGGGCCAGGGCGTGTGGCTGGCGTTGGGCCTGTCCGTGGCCGGCGCCGCGCTGATGCTGTTCCCGGACATGTGGCTGTCCCTGTCGGGCGACGTCGATCCGGCGGTGCGCGAGCGCATCGCCGCCTATCTCCGGGCGCTGGTATTGGCCCTGCCCGCCGCGCTGGTGTTCCGCACAATCTACGCGCTGGGCACGGCGGTCTCGCGCCCCAAGCTGGTCATGGCGATCAACCTGACCGCCATCGGCTTCAAGGCCTTCTTCAACTGGCTGCTGATCTACGGCAACCTGGGGCTGCCGGCCATGGGCGCGGCCGGGGCCGGGCTGGCGACGGCGCTGGTTTCCTGGATCAGCCTGGGCCTGGGGCTGTGGGTCATCACCCACGACCGCTATTACCGGCGCTTCCAGCTGCGCGTGGGCAGGCCCGACTGGAAGACGCTCAAGGAGTTGCTGCGCCTGGGCCTGCCGATGGGCGGGTCGTATCTGGTCGAGGTCTCGGCCTTCACCTTCATGGCCCTGCTGGTGGCGCGCGAAGGCACTTTCGTGACCGGCGGCCACCAGATCATGTCGAACCTGGCCGCGCTGTGCTACATGATGCCCATGGCGCTGGGCGTGGCCACCGCCGCGCTGACGGCCCAGGCCATCGGCGCCGGCAATCTGGAGCACGCGCACCGCACCGGCATGGCCGGCCTGGCGCTGGGCCTGCTGGGCGCGCTGCTGACCGCCGCCGTGCTGCTGGCCGGTCGTCCGCTGATCCTGGCGGCCTACACCGACAATGCCGGCGTGGCCGCCGTCGCCACCACCCTGCTTGCCGTGCTGCCGCTATTCCACCTGTTCGACTCGATGCAATGCATCAACTCCTACCTGCTGCGCGCCTACAAGGTGGCGGTGGTGCCGCTGATCCTGCAGACGGTCGCGCTGGCCGGCGTGGGCCTGGCCGGCGGCTGGTGGTTCGGTTTCGGTCCGGGCCGCGGCGGCCTGGACGGCATCCGCGCCGTGCTGGTGCCCGGTTCGCCCCAGGGCGCCGGCAGCATGTGGCTCATGGCCATGGCCGGCCTGGGGCTGTCGGCGGCGCTGCTGCACTTCTGGTATCGGCGGATCGTGCGGCAGGTGCGGGGCTAGGATGGGTGCAGCGCGAGAGTTCTTGGGCAAGAACTCAACCATCGAGCGCGCGTAACCCATCGGCCGGCGACAGCCGGCGTTTGTCTCGTGCCACGAAAGGCGGCGGCTGGCGCCGCCTGATGGGTTTCGCGCGCTGGGTATTCGTGTTCTTGCTTAAAGACTCTCGCGCTCCACCCATCCTACTTCGGGCGTTTGTCGATGACGCGGCGGGCCTTGCCGGTCAGGGTGCGTTCCACGTGGCCGGCGTCCGACACCTGGATGCGCGCGCTGACCCCGATGTGGGTCTTGACGGCGTGCTGCAGCTGCTTGCCCAGGTTGGCGCGCTCGGCGTCGGACAGGGTCGAGAACTCGGCCCGCAGTTCGGTCAGGATCTCGAGCTCGTCCAGGTTGCCGGTGCGCGACAGCACCAGCTGGTAGTGCGGCGCCAGTTGGGCGATCTTGAGCACCAGTTCCTCGACCTGCGTGGGGAACATGTTCACGCCGCGCACGATCAGCATGTCGTCGCTGCGGCCGGTGATCTTGCCGATGCGGCGCATGCTGCGCGCCGTCGGCGGCAGCAGGCGGGTGAGATCGCGCGTGCGGTAGCGGATGATGGGCATCGCTTCCTTGGTGAGCGAGGTGAACACCAGTTCGCCCGGCTCGCCGTCGGCCACGGGCTCGCCCGTATCCGGATTGATGATCTCGGCGTAGAAATGGTCTTCCCAGACCACGGGGCCATCCTTGGTCTCGACGCATTCGCTCGCCACGCCGGGGCCCATCACTTCGGACAGGCCGTAGATGTCCACCGCGTCGATGCCGGCCTCGGTCTCGATGTCGGCGCGCATCTGGCCGGTCCAGGGCTCGGCGCCGAAGATGCCGATGCGCAGCGAGCTCTGGCGCGGGTCGATGCCCTGGCGGCGCTGCTCTTCGAGGATATTGCAGAAGTACGAGGGCGTGACCATGATGATGTCCGGACGGAAATCATTGATCAGCTGCACCTGCTTTTCGGTCTGGCCGCCGGACATCGGGATGACGGTGCAGCCCAGGCGTTCGGCGCCATAGTGCGCGCCCAGGCCGCCGGTGAACAGGCCGTAGCCGTAGGCCACGTGCACGGTGTCGCCGGGCTTGCCGCCGGCGGCGCGGATCGAGCGCGCCACCAGGTTGGCCCAGTTGTCCAGGTCGCCCTTGGTGTAGCCCACCACCGTCGGCTTGCCGGTGGTGCCGCTGGAAGCGTGGATGCGCGAGACGCGCTCGCGCGGCACGGCGAACATGCCGAAGGGATAGTTCTCGCGCAGTTCCTTCTTGGTGGTGAAGGGGAACTTGGAAATATCGGACAGCTGCTTGAGGTCGTCCGGATGCACGCCGGCCTCGTCGAAGGCCTTCTTGTAGTGCGGCACGTTCTCGTAGGCGTGCTTGAGCGACCACTTCAGCCGCTGCAGCTGCAAGGCGCGCAGCTCGTCCTCGCTGGCATGTTCGATGGGGTCCAGTCCCGGCTTGCTCATGGTGTTGGACATGGTTATCTCTCTCCTGAAATTCTCACTACGCCGGCCCGGCCGCATGCGCGCGGATACGCAAGCGCGCGTGCGGCCGGGCCGGCGGCCTCGTCTTTGGTTGGATGACGGCCTCAGGCGTCCGCGGGAGCGCCGACGATCTGGCCTTTGATTCGATAAGAGCGGCCGCGGAACAAGGCCACGTTGCGTCCCTCCTGGTTGGTGACGGTCACGTCATAGACGCCGGTGCGCCCTGCCAGCGAGCGCTCCTGCGCCACCGCGGTCAGCAGGTCGCCTTCGAAACCCGGGGCCAGGTAGTCGATGGTGCAGCCCGAGGCCACGGTGCTGACGTTGCGCGAATTGCAGGAGAACGCGAAGGCGCTGTCGGCCAGGGCGAAGATGAAGCCGCCGTGGCAGGTCTTGTGCCCGTTGAGCATGTCGGCGCGCACCCGCATGCTCAGCCGCGCGTAACCCGGCGCCATTTCTTCGACCTTCATGTCCAGGCCCTGCGAGGCGGCGTCGCCGGCGTACATCACGGCGCCGACGGCCTGCGCAAGCTCCTGCGGATCGGTGGGCGCCTCGACGGCGGGTACGTGTGCGTTCATCATTGCCCCTTGAATTGCGGTTCGCGCTTGTTCAGGAAGGCGTCCACGCCCTCCGCGTAATCGGCGCTGCGCCCGAGTTCGCGCATCAGGTCGCGCTCCAGGTCCAGCTGGGTCGAAAGATCGTTGGCCAGGCTGGCCTGGATGGCCCGCTTGGTGTATGCCAGCCCCTTGGTCGGGGCCTTGGAAAAGTGCTGCGCCAGGCGTTCCAGCGCGGCGTCGAATTCCTCGTCCGGCACGCATTGCCAGATCAGGCCCCAGTCCTGCGCCTGCTGCGCGCTGAGCTTGTCGCCCAGCATGGCCAGCCCCATGGCGCGGGCGCGGCCGACCAGGCGCGGCAGCACGAAGGTGCCGCCGGTGTCCGGGATCAGGCCCAGGCGGCAGAACGACTGGATGAAACTGGCCGAGGCCTTGGCGATGACGATGTCGCCGGCGAAAGCCAGGTTCGCACCCGCCCCCGCCGCCACGCCGTTCACGCCCACCACCACCGGCATGGGCAGGGCATTGATGCGGCGCACCAGCGGCGCGTAGTACTTGTCGACGGTCTCGCCCAGGTCGGGCGGCGTGCCGTCGGCGGCGGGCCGGCGCTCGCTCAGGTCCTGCCCGGCGCAAAAGCCGCGGCCGGCGCCGGTCAGCACCAGCACGCGCGCGCCTTCCGTTTCCACGCGCGCCAGCGCGTCGGCCACTTCACCATGCATGTTGGCGGTGAAGCTGTTGAGTTTGTCGGGACGGTTCAGCGTCAGGCGCGCGATGCCGCCTGACAGGTCGAACTGGATATCTTGGTAGCTCATGTCGGTATCCATGGCGCGCACGCCAATAGCATCCAAATACGAAACACTAACGAATAACGAGGCGGCGCCCCCCCTGGGGGGGGAAGCGCGTAGCGCTCCGGGGGGGAAGGGGAGATTAGATGTGTTTTCTCGTCTGCACGACCCGGAACCGGTTGGACACGAAAGCCGTATCGGACAGCGCCGCATTGGCCGCCGGATTGGCGCCGGTGCCATGGAAATCGCTGAACGCGGCCGTCTGGTTCACGAACACCGCGCCCGTCAGGTTCAGCGACAGCGACACGCCCGAGACCTCGGCCGCGTCCTGCACCTGCTCGGCGACGGCGTCGCTGGTGGTGTAGGCCGACAGCGACAGCGCGCCGTGCTGGATGACGCTGTCACGCGCCAGCTGGATGCTGTGGGCAGTGGAATCGGTGGCCACCACGAAGGCGATCGGGCCGAACCATTCCTGACTGATGGCGGCGTTGCCGGCTTCCGTGCGCAGCAGCAGCGGCGTGCGCACGCGGGCGTTCTCGAACTGCGGGTGCGTCAGCGCCTTGCTGTCGGCCACCACGGGCAGGCCCAGCGCGCGCGCCTTTTCGATGCGCTCGACGATGCCTTCGTTCTGGATCGCGCCGGTCAGCTCGACGGCCTTGGCCGGATCGGCGCCCAGCTTCTCGACCGCGGCGCCCAGGGCGGCCGCGACGTCGTCGAAGCTGACGCGGCCTTCCGGCGTCTGGATGCCGTCGCGCGGCACGTAGATGTTCTGCGGCGCGGTGCACATCTGGCCCGAATACAGGGCCAGCGAGAACGCCAGGTTGCGGGCCACGCCCTTGAGGTCGTCGGTGGAGTCGATGATGACCTGGTTGACGCCGGCCTTCTCGGTGTAGACCAGCGCCTGGCGGGCGTTGTTCTCGAGCCAGTCGCCGTTGGCGGTGCTGCCGGTGAAGTCCACGATCTTGACGGCCGGGTCCAGCGCCAGCTTCTGCGCGGTGTCGTCGCCGGCTTCATGCGCGGCCAGTTGCACCACGTCGGGATCGAAGCCCGCTTCCTGCAGCACTTCGCGCGCCACCTTGACGGTGATGGCCAGCGGCAGGATCGCGCCGGGGTGCGGCTTGACGATCACGGTGTTGCCGGTGGCCAGGCTGGCGAACATGCCGGGGTAGCCGTTCCAGGTCGGGAAGGTGGAGCAGCCGATCACCAGCGCGACGCCGCGCGGCACCACGGTGAACTGCTTTTCCATGCGGATCGGTTCGTTCTTGCCCTGCGGCTTTTCCCAGACGGCCACGCCGGGGATGCGCGACATTTCCTGCCAGGCGTAGGTCACGGCTTCGAAGCCGCGGTCCTGCGCGTGCGGGCCGCCGGCCTGGAAGGCCATCATGAAGCCCTGGCCGGTGGTGTGCTGGACCGCGTAGGCGATCTGGAAGCTGAGCTTGTTCAGGCGGGCCAGGATTTCCAGCGACACACCGACCCAGGCGCGCGGGCCGGCGCGGCGCCAGTCCTCGAGCGCGCGCTTGGAGGCGGCGATGAGCTTGTCGGCGGGCACGCGCGGATAGGTGATGCCCAGGTCGAAGCCGTAAGGCGATTTTTCGCCGCCCACGACGCCGTCGGCGTCATGCAGGTTCAGCGGGAAAGGCTTGCCCTTCAACGCTTCGAAGGCGGCGCGGCCCTCGTCGTTGGCGGTCTCGCCATAGTTGCGGGGGCTGGGCGACTCGGCAAACGGGCTCCAGTAGCCGCGCAGCGCGGCCGCGGCCAGTGCCTGTTCCAGCAGGGGCTGATGGCGTTCGAAGAATTGTTGGGACACTGCGTCTCTCCAGATAAGTAGGTTTTTCTGCCTGGCGCGGGCCGGGTCAGGTTTCCTGGTCGAAGTCGATCACCAGGCGGTCGCTGACCGGAAAGCTCTGGCAGCTCAGGATGAAGCCGCGCGCCACTTCGTAGTCTTCCAGGGCGAAGTTGGCGTCCATGTCGACCTCGCCTTCGATCACCTTGCAGCGGCAGGTGGAACACACCCCGCCCTTGCACGAATACGGCAGCTCGATGCCCTGCGCCAGCGCCGAATCCAGCACGCTGTCTTTGTTCTTGTCGATGACGAACATGCGGCTGTGGCCGTCCTGCACCACCGTCACCTCGCACTGCCCCTTGCCCGGCGCCTGGCGGGCGTCGTGGCCGGTGCGCAGCGCGCGCGGCCCCTTGGGCGCGCCGAACAGTTCGAACTTGATGTTCGACTTCGGAATGCCGCGGGCCTGCAGCCGCTCGACCACGCTTTCGGTCATGGTCTGCGGACCGCACACAAAAGCGTAATCGATATCCTCGGGGCTCATCCAGGCCGACATCAGCTGGTCGACCTTGTCGCCGTCCAGGCGGCCGTTGAAGAGCTCGATGTCCTGGGTTTCGCGGCTCATGATGTAGACCAGCGAGAAGCGCTCCATATAGAGGTTCTTCAGGTCTTCGATCTCTTCGCGAAACAGCACCGCCGACGAGGCGCGGTTGCCGAAGAACAGCGTGAACTTGCTGTGGGGCTCGGTCGACAGCGCGGTCTTGACCAGCGAAAACACCGGCGTGATGCCGCTGCCCACGGCGAAGGCCACATAGTGGCGGCGGTTTTCGGGCGCGAAGTCGACGGTGAAGTTGCCGGCCGGGGCCATCACGTCCAGGGTCTGGCCGGGCTGCAGTTCGTGGTTGGCCCAGCTGGAAAATACGCCCTCGTCCACCTTTTTGATCGCCACGCGCAGCAGCTTGTCGTGCGGGGCCGAACAGATGGAATAGGAGCGGCGCTGTTCCTCGCCGTTGAGCTGCGTGCGCAGGGTCAGGTACTGGCCCGGCAGGAAGGCGAATTCGTCCGCCAGCGCCTCGGGCAGGTCGAAGGTCACGACGACCGCGTCGCGCGTGTTGCGCGCCACCGACGCCACCTTCAGGGAATGGAATTGATTCTGGCTCATTTCGAAACCGCTCTTAGTGAGTCTTGAAATAATCGAAGGGCTCGCGGCAGGAGACGCAGCGATACAGCGCCTTGCACGACGTGGAGCCGAAATTGCTCACCAGGCGCGTATCGCGCGACCCGCAGCGCGGGCAGGCGATCGCCGGGCCGGCCGCGCGGCGGCTGATGCCGGAGATGTCGACGGCGCGTTCGGCCGGCGCGGCGATGCCGTAGCCCTTGAGCGCCTGGCGCCCCTTCTCGCTCATCCAGTCGGTGGTCCAGGCCGGCGCCAGGCGGGTCTGCACCCGCACCTCGGCGATGCCGTGGCGCGCCAGCGTCCGTTCGATGTCCTGGGTGATCTCGCGCATGGCCGGACAGCCGGAATACGTGGGCGTGATGACCACGACACAGGCGTCGCCGTCCCAGGACACCTCGCGCACCACGCCCAGATCCACCACGGACAGCACGGGGATCTCCGGATCGGGGACCTCCTGCAGCCAGGCGTAGACCTGGTCGGCGGAAACGGGCGCCAGCGCGTTCACCACTTGGCTCCCGGATAGGCGCGCGGCAGGAACTGCATTTCGGCCAGCACGTAGCCCAGTTCCTCGGTGTGCTTGCCCTGGCGTCCGCCGCGGTGCGCCGGATGGCCGGCGGCGGCTTCGTCGGGCACGGTCAGGGTGGCTTCTTCCAGCACTTCGCGCACGTGCGCCAGCCAGGGCTGGCGCAGCGAGGCCAGCTCACAGCCGATGCCGCGGGCCGCCACGTCCTGGTCGACGGCGTCGTCGGTGAACAGCTCGCCGGTGAAACGCCAGGCGTCGTCGATGGCCGCCTGCATCTTGGCATGGCTTTCCGCCGTGCCGTCGCCCAGGCGCACCACCATGTCCGACGAGCGGCGCACGTGGTAGGTAACTTCCTTGATGGACTTGGCCGCGATGCCGGCGACGCGCTCGTCGCTCGACTGCTCCAGGCGCTGCAGCAGGAAGTAGTGCCAGACGTCGAACAGGAACTGGCGCGCCATGGTGTCGGCGTAATTGCCGTTGGGGCGCTCCACCAGCAGCACGTTGTGGAACTGGTGGGCGTCGCGCAGGTAGGCCAGCGCGTCTTCGTCGCGCCCGGCGCCTTCGACCTCGCCGGCCAGCGTCAGCCACATGCGGGCCTGGCCCAGCAGGTCCAGCGCGGTATTGGTCAGCGCCAGGTCTTCTTCCAGGATCGGGCCGTGGCCGGTCCAGGCGCCCAGGCGCTGCGACAGGATGAGCGAGGAATCGCCCAGCCGCAGCAGGTATTCAAACAGCGTCTTGTCCATGTCTGCCCCGCCGCCTTACATGTGCTTGATTTCTTCGGGCATCGGGAAGAACGTGGGATGCCGGTAGACCTTGCTGTTGGCCGGTTCGAACAAGGGGTCCTTGTCGCCCGGGCTGCTGGCCGAGATGTCGCTGGCGCGCACCACCCAGATGCTCAGCCCTTCGTTGCGGCGGGTGTAGACGTCGCGGGCGTGGTTGATCGCCATTTCGGCGTCGGGCGCGTGCAGGCTGCCGACGTGCTTGTGCGCCAGGCCGTGCTGGCTGCGGATGAACACTTCCCACAAAGGCCAGTCTTTGCTCATGATGGATATCCTCGAATGCCGGGCGCGCCCCGCGCGCACCGGTCTGCAATGATGGAGAGAGAGTCGCGGCCGCGAGACGGCCTAGGCGGCCTTGCGCTCGGCCTGCTTGTCGGCGTAGGCCACCAGGGCTTCGCGCACCCAGGCGCCGTCCTCGTGCGCCTTGACGCGCGCGGCCAGGCGTTCGCGGTTGCACGGGCCGTTGCCCTTGAGCACCGCGTAGAACTCGGCCCAGTCGATTTCGCCGAAGTCGTAGTGGCCGCGCTCGGCGTTCCACTTCAGCTCGGGATCGGGGATGGTCAGGCCCAGGTACTCGGCCTGCGGCACGGTCTGGTCCACCATCTTCTGGCGCAGCTCGTCGTTGGAGAAGAGCTTGATCTTCCAGGCCATGGACTGGGCGCTGTTGGGGGAGTCGGCATCGGAAGGGCCGAACATCATCAGCGCCGGCCACCACCAGCGGTTGAGCGAATCCTGCACCATCGCCTTCTGTTCCGGCGTGCCGTGCAGGCACATCTGCATCAGCAGGTCGTAGCCCTGGCGCTGGTGGAAGGATTCCTCCTTGCAGACGCGCACCATGGCGCGCGCGTACGGGCCGTAGGAACAGCGGCACAGCGGGATCTGGTTGATGATGGCCGAGCCGTCGACCAGCCAGCCGATCATGCCGATGTCGGCCCAGCTGAGCGTGGGGTAGTTGAAGATGCTGGAGTACTTGGCGCGGCCGGCGTGCAGGTCGTCGACCAGGTCGTCGCGCGACACGCCCAGGGTTTCGGCGGCGCTGTACAGATAGAGGCCGTGGCCGGCTTCGTCCTGGACCTTGGCCAGCAGGATGGCCTTGCGCTTGAGCGAAGGCGCGCGGGTGATCCAGTTGCCTTCGGGCAGCATGCCCACGATCTCGGAATGCGCGTGCTGGGAAATCTGGCGCACCAGGGTCTTGCGGTAGGCCTCGGGCATCCAGTCCTTGGCCTCGATGCGGATGCCGTCGTCGATGCGGCGCTGGAACGCCTGTTCCTGGCCTTCGAGCTGGTCCGCGGTCTTGACCTGCTTGACGCCGGTTTCGACGAGTTGTGCGTACATGTTTGTCTCCTTGAGGCAGTTTGCGAAAACGCAAAGCAAACGTTGCGCAATGCCGTCATGTCATAGGCGGATTATTTAATACAAAAAATCCATTGTCAAACTCAAATCTGTATCACATTGGATTTATGTATCATATTGCGGATACCGATATCGGCCGCCCGCGGCCCCCTCTAATGGCAAACCCTCAGTCGTCCCTGGAGCGCTTTCTTTCCCGTCTGATCAAGAACGATCCGCCGCGCGCGAAATCGCTCTGCGTCAGCCTGCTGGGAGACGCCCTGGCCCCGCACGGCGGCGCCATCTGGCTGGGCGACCTGATCGAACTGCTGGCGCCCCTGGGCATCAACGAGCGCCTGCTGCGCACCAGCGTGTTCCGGCTGGTTGCGCAGAACTGGCTGCAATCCGAACGCCACGGCCGGCGCAGCCTGTACCTGATTTCCGAACAGGGCCTGCGCCACACCGCGCACGCCTCCCAGCGCATCTACGAAGGCGCGCCGCAGGAATGGAACGGGGAATGGACGCTGGTGGCGCTGCCGCGCACCGGCAACGGCCTGGCCGAGCGCGCGGAACTGCGCCGCGAACTGGTCTGGGAAGGGTTCGGCATGATCGCGCCGGGCCTCTTCGCCCATCCGCACACCGAGGCGAGCGCGGCGCACGACATCCTGGAAAAGCTGGGCATCCCCGACCGCGCGCTGGTGCTGTCGGCGCGCGACCTGGCCGGCGCCGGCGGCCTGCCCATAGCCAGCCTGGCCTCGCTCTGCTGGAACCTGGAAGACCTGGCCGAACAGTACCGGCACTTCACCCGCAATTTCGGGCCGCTGGAAAAGCTGCTCGACGCCCCGCCCTCGCCCGCCGAGGCCTTCATCATCCGCGTCATGCTGCTGCACAATTGGCGCCGGATCGTGCTGCACGACCCCCAGCTGCCGGGCCCCATGCTGCCCGACGACTGGCCCGGCCACGCCGCCCGCGAGATCTGCGGACGCATCTACTGGCAGGTGTTCGACGCCTCGGAAGCGCACCTGGACGCCCTGGCCGGGCGCGACAACGAACGCTATACGCCGCTGACCGGCGAGGTCGAATCGCGCTTCGGCGGCCGCCCCGCCTGAGGCCGCCCGATCAGCCGCCGCCGGCAGGCGGCAGCGTCACGCCCAGCGTGTCCAGGTGGATTTCGCCGGCGGCGTCGGCGCCGGCGCCCTGCGCCAGCCCGCGCGCACGCGCAATGAAACACAGGGTCCAGCGCGCCCGCACCGGCCGGCCCAGCGCCGCGCCGGTATCGGCATCTATGCCGCTGGGCACGTCCAGCGCCAGCACCGGCACGCTCCAGGCATTGGCCTGGTCCGCCAGCGCCTGCCAGTCCGCGCCCAGCGGACGGTTCAGCCCGATGCCGAACAGGCCGTCGATGACCAGTCCCGGCGTGAAGCCCGATTCGAGGGCGGACCAGGTCTGACCGCCCGCCGCCAGCCAGCCGGCATGGGCGCGGGCGGCGTCGGCAGGCAGGTTGCGCGCGCCCGACGGCAGCAGCACGCGCACGTCGTGGCCCATGGCCCGCAGCAAGGTCGCCGCCTCCAGGGCGTCGCCGCCGTTGTTGCCGGGACCGGCCAGGGCCAGCAGCGCCGTGCCCGGCGGCACGCGCGCGGCGACGAAACGCGCCGCGGCCGCCCCCGCCAGCGGCATCAGCCGCCGGCCCTCGGCCAGCGCCCGGCGTTCGGCGTCACGGATCCGGGCTACGGGCAGGAAAGTCGGCATGGCGATAGCCTCCTATGCGTGAATTTCACGCATTGCGTGAAATTCCACCAACAAATTGGAAGATGCCGCCCCGGACTCCCAGCAAACACGCGGGGCGCGGGGCGTCGGCCGATTGGCATGCATTTTGCGTTGTAGTCATCGCCGGGACGAGCCGGACCGGACGACCCAACTGAAAGAGACTACACCAATGCGTTCCATGAGCATCATCTGCCCGAACGGGCATTTAGGATTCGCCCCCCTGCGCACCGAGAGCTTCCAGCTCGGCGTCGCCGCCAGGCCGGACTTCATCGCCGCCGATTCGGGCAGCGACGACGTGGGTCCCGTGCCGCTGGGCTCCGACACCTCCACCAGCCCGCAAGCCTGGCAGCGCCACGACCTGGAGCAGATGCTGCTGGCCGCGCGCAAGCTGGGCGTGCCCATGATCATCGGATCGGCCGGCGACACCGGCGCGAACAGCCGCGTGGACCTGTACGTGAGCCTCATCAAGGAAATCGCCGCGCAGCACAAGCTGGCGCCGTTCAAGCTGGGCTATTTCTATTCGGAAGTCGACAAGGAACGCGTGCGCCGCGCGCTGCGCGACGGCCAGCAGGTGGCCGGCCTGGACGGCTACGCCGACCTGACCGAAACCGAGCTGGACGCCAGCGACCGCATCGTCGCGGTGGCCGGCGTGCACCCCTACATCAAACTGCTGGAGGCGGGCGCGGACGTGATCATCGGCGGGCGCAGCTCCGACGCCGCCGTATTCGCCGCCCCGGCCCTGCACAAAGGCTATGACGCGGACAAGGCCTATTACCTGGGCAAGGTGCTGGAGTGCGCCTCGTTCTGCGCCGAACCCTATGGCGGCAAGGAAACGGTGATGGGCGAAATCTCGAAGGAAGACGTGCGCGTCACCGCCATGCATCCGGACCAGCGCTGCACCATCGCCTCGGTGGCCGGCCACGCCATGTACGAGCGCTCCAACCCCTACGAAGAATTCTTCGCCGGCGGGCGGCTCGACATGTCCGAATGCCGCTACGAGCAGTTCAGCGAGAAAACCACCCGCATCACCGGCTCGCGCTTCGAACCCGCCGCGCAGGTGCGCGTGAAGCTGGAGGGCTCGGGCAAGGTCGGCGAGCGCTACATGGGGCTTTGCGGCATACGCGACCCCTACACCATCGAAAACGTGGACCGCGTCATCGCCTGGGCGCGCGACAAGGTGCGCGAGCGTTTCGGCGACACGGGCTACGAGCTGCACTACAAGGTCTACGGGCGCGACGGCGTCATGGGCGAGCTGGAGCCGCTGCGCGACCAGCCCGGCCATGAACTCTGTGTGATGGTCCAGGGCGTCGCGCCCACGGCCGAGATGGCCGAGGAACTGACGCTCACGGGCCTGCGCCAGATGTTCTACGCCCGCCTGCCCGACGTGAAGGGCACGGCGGGCTCGGTGTCTTTCCCGCTGGACGAGGTGGTGCGCACCAGCGCCGCCTACCGCTGGACCCTGAACCACACGCTGCCGGTGCAGGACGCCGGCGAACTCTTCCCGATCCACCTCACCGAGGCCGGCGCCTGAGCCGGCAAGACCATGAGCACCCAGAAACTCAGCAGCCTGGCCAAGACCATCCGCAGCAAGAACGCGGGCGTGAACAAGATCACCTTCGACATCATCTTCCGCGAGCCGGCGACCTACGAGGCGGTCAAGCGCTCCGGCGCGTTGACGCGCGCCAGCGTGGCGGCCCTGTACCGGATCGACGACGCCCGCATCTCCGACTTCGTGCATTACGATCCCGGCCTGGCCATCAAGTTCACGATCTACCGGCTGGTTCCTAGCGGGTCGGCGGGCGACGGCGACATCTTCGGCGCGCAGCAGTATGCGCCGCTGCTGGACGTCGCCGTCCCCATGCCGGACTGAACGCCGCGGGCGCCGGGTCCGGCGCCCGCCATCCCCTCCGCCCTCCTGGAGAATCGAGCATGAAAGCGCTAATGCAAACAACGTTGTTCCTGGCGGCGTCCCTGCTGGCCGGCGCGGCCGCCGCCCAGCCGGAAGTGCCCAAGCAGATCAAGATCGTGGTGCCGTTCACCGCCGGGGCCAGCAACGACGCGATCGCCCGCGTGATCGCGCCGCAGCTGGCCGCCCGCTTCGGCAATACGGTGATCGTCGAAAACCGTGGCGGCGCGGCCGGCGCGATCGGTTCCGAGTACGTCGCGCGTTCGGCCAAGGACGGTTCGGTGCTGCTGCTGACCTCGTCGACCTTCCTCACCACCGCCGCCACCCAGCCCCACCTGCCCTACGACGCCCTCAAGCAGTTCGCGCCGGTGGCGATGATCGGCCAGGGCCCGCTGGTCATCGCCGCCTCGGCGCAAACGCCGTACGGCTCGCTCAAAGAGCTGCTGGACGCCGCGCGCGCCAGGCCGGGCGCCCTGAACTACGGCAGCGCCGGCATCGGCTCGCTGGCCCACCTGGCCACGGTCATGCTGGACGACGCCGCAGGCACCCGGATGACGCACGTGCCCTACAAGGGCGCGGCCAACGCCGCCTCCGACCTGGCGGGCGGCCTGATCGACGTCATGCTGTCCAACTACAGCACGCTGGCGCCCGTGGTGCAGGGCAAGAAGGTCAAGCTGCTGGCCACCACCGCGCAGGCGGCCTCGCCGGCCTTCCCCGGCCTGTCGCCGGCGGCGCAGTCGCTGCCCGGCTACTCGGTGCAGATCTGGGTGGGCGTGTTCGCGCCGGCGGGCACGCCGCAGCCTTATATAGACAAGGTCAACGCCGCGCTCAATGAAATCTCCGCCTCTTCCGAGATGCGCGCCCTGCTGGACCTGGACGGCACCGTACCGGCCCGCATGGACAGCGCCGCGTTCGGCGCGCGCGTGCGCGAGGACCTGGCGCTATGGCAGGGAATCGCGCGCAAGCACAACATCAGCGCGCAATAGTGCGCGCCCGGGGCCGCGTCAGCCGTCCAGCCCCAGCTTGAGCATCTGGTGGCGCAGGGCGTGGCGCGTCAGGCCCAGGGAATCGGCGGCGCGGCCCAGGTTGCCGCCCTGGGCCTGCAGCGCCGCGCGGATCAGGCCGCGCTGGAACTGCGCGGTCTGTTCGGCATAGCTGCCCCCTCCCGGGGACGGCGCCGCGGGCGCGGGCTTGCCCGCTTCGCGCAGGATGCGCTGCGGCAGATGGCGCGCCAGCACGGTGTCGCCATCCTCCAGGATGCAGATCCGCTCCAGCAGATTGCCCAGTTCGCGCACGTTGCCCGGCCAGGCGTAGGCCTTGAAGATGCGCCGCACTTCCGGATCGATGGCGGTGAAGCGGCTGCCGTGGGTGGCGTTATAGCGTTCCAGGAAGCGCTGCGCCAGCACGATGACGTCGTCGCCCCGCTCGCGCAGCGGCGGCAGGTTGATGGACACGACCTGCAGCCGGTAATAGAGATCGTCGCGGAACCGCCCGGCCTGCACTTCGCCCAGCAGGATCTTGTTGGTGGCGGCGATGAAGCGGGCGTCGACCGAGACCTCCTGCACCGAGCCGATGCGCCTGAAGCGGCGGCTGTCCAGCAAGGTCAGGATCTTGGCCTGCATGACCGGGTCCAGTTCGCGGATCTCGTCCAGGAACACGCTGCCGCCGTTGGCGGCTTCCAGCAGCCCGGCCTTGCGCGCCACGGCGCCGGTGAAGGCGCCGCGTTCGTGGCCGAACAGCTCGGATTCGAGCAGATTGCCCGGGATGGCGGCGCAGTTGATCTCGGTATAGCCCTTGGCCGCGCGCGCCGATTGCGCGTGCAGGTTGCGCGCGACCAGCCCCTTGCCGGTGCCGGTTTCCCCGTAGATGAGGACGATGCTGGCCTTGCTGCGCGCGACCCGGCCGACCAGGTCGCGCAAGGCCGCCATCGACGGGTGGTCCCCGATGAGCGGCTCGCAGGCGGACGGGGCGGCGGGCATGGGGACTTACCCCTTACACTTTCAGGAAATGCTCGCGGTAATACTTGAGCTCGTCGATCGACTCGTAGATGTCCGCCAGCGCCTCGTGGCGGCTTTTCTTCTCGAAGCCCTTGTAGACCGCCGGCGCCCAGCGGCGCGCCAGCTCCTTCAGGGTGCTGACGTCCAGGTTGCGGTAGTGGAAGAACTGCTCCAGGCGCGGCATGTAGGCGAACATGAAGCGGCGGTCCTGGCTGATGGTGTTGCCGCACAGCGGCGACTTGCCGGCCGGCACGTGCTGCGCAAGAAATGCCAACAGCGTATCCTCTGCCTGGGCCTCGGAAATGGTGGACGCGCGGACCTTGTCGATCAGGCCGCTCTTGCCGTGCGTGGACTTGTTCCAGTTGTCCATGGCGTCGAGCAGGCTGTCGGGCTGATGCACCACCAGCACGGGGCCTTCGGCCACGACCGTCAGGTCGGCCTCGGTCACCACCACGGCCACCTCGATGATGCGTTCTTTTTCAGGGTCCAGGCCGGTCATTTCCATGTCCAGCCAGACCAGGCGGTTTTCGTTCACAGCCATATAATTTGCCTATAAGAGAATGCCCCCGCGCAGCGCCTTCGGCAAACGGGGCGGTTTTTTACCTCGGGACGGCCCGCCGGTAAAAACACGCGATTTTCTCACATACATTTCTGAGTCCACCGCAATATCCATGTTCACTCTGCTGTTCGTTGCCTTCCTGCTGACCGATATCGCCGTGCGCCTGTGGCTGGCGTCGCGGCAGATCCGTCACGTCGCGCGCAACCGCGACCAGGTGCCGTCCGAGTTTTCCCACCGGATCGGGCTGGCCAGCCACCAGCGCGCGGCCGACTACACCGTGGCGCGGGTCAAGCTGGGCATGCTGGAACGCACTTACGACGCCATCCTGCTGGTGTGCCTGACCCTGATGGGCGGGCTGCAGTTCATCGACCTGGCGATGGCCCAGCTTACCAGCAACGACTTCGTCAGGCAGATGCTGTTGTTGGTTGCGGTTGCCCTGCTGCTGGGCCTGCTGGGGCTGCCCTTCACCCTGTGGCGGCAGTTCCGGCTGGAGGCCCGCTTCGGCTTCAATCGCATGACGCCGCGGCTGTTCGCGGCCGACGCCATCAAGGGGCTGGCCGTGGCCGCGGTGCTGGGCCTGCCGCTGGCGGCCGCGGTGCTGTGGCTGATGGGCAGCGCGGGCGCGTACTGGTGGATCTGGGCCTGGGCGCTCTGGACGGCGTTCAACCTGGCGCTGCTGGTCATCTACCCGATGTTCATCGCTCCGCTCTTCAACAAATTCACCCCGCTGTCCGATCCGGAGCTGGCCGGGCGCATCCAGCGCCTGGCGCAGCGCTGCGGCTTCGCGCTCAACGGGCTGTTCGTGATGGACGGCTCGCGCCGCTCGGCCCATGGCAACGCCTATTTCACGGGCTTCGGGCGCTCGCGCCGCATCGTGTTCTTCGACACCCTGCTGGCGCGCCTGAACGGCGACGAAATCGAGGCCGTGCTGGCCCACGAGCTGGGCCATTTCGCCAAGCGCCACATCATCAAGCGCGTGCTGTTCAGTTTCGCCGCGGCGCTGGTGTTCTTCGCCATCCTGGGCTGGGTCTCCCAGCAGCCCTGGTTCTACGTCGGGCTGGGCGTGCTGCCGCAGCTGGGCGGACGCAACGACGCGATGGCGCTGCTGCTGTTTTTCCTGGTGATCCCCGTGTTCACCTTCATGCTTACCCCGCTGGCCAGCTGGTACTCGCGGCGCGACGAATTCGAGGCGGACCGCTACGCGGCCGAACAGAGTTCGGCCGAACGCCTGGTCTCCGCGCTGGTCAAACTCTACGACGACAACGCCGCCACCCTGACGCCCGATCCCGTGCATTCCGCCTTCTACGACAGCCATCCCCCCGCCGCCGTGCGCATCCGCCACCTGACGGCGGCCGCTGCATGAGCGGCCCGGGCCGCCCCAAGGGCGTAAACCACGCAGAGCCGGCCCCCGGGCCGAACGAAGGCCGCATCATCGCGGCCCACGGCCGCCACTACACGGTCGAGCTGGCCGACGGCACGCTGCGCAAATGCTTTCCGCGCGGCAAGAAGGCCGGCGCCGCCGTCGGCGACCGCGTGCGCATCACGCCCCAGGGCAAGGACGAAGGCGCGATCGACGCCATCCTGCCGCGGCGCAATCTGCTCTACCGGTCCGACGAGATGCGCTCCAAACAGTTCGCCTCCAACGTGGACCAGCTGCTGATCGTGGTCGCGGTGCAGCCCACGTTCTCGGACGACCTGACCGGCCGCGCCCTGGCCGGGGCCTGGAGCGCCGGCATCGCCCCCATCATCGTGCTGAACAAGACCGATCTGGCCGACGAACTGCCGGCGGCGCGCGCGCGCCTGGCGCCCATCGCGGCGCTGGGGGTGGACATCATCGAACTGAGCGCGCTGGAACCCGACAAGGTGCACACCCTGCTCGCGCCGCGCCTGGCCGGGCACACCAGCCTGCTGCTGGGGCAAAGCGGCATGGGCAAATCGACGCTGCTGAACGCGCTGGTGCCGGACGCGGCCGCGCCCACCCGCGAACACTCCACCGCGCTGGACATGGGCAAGCACACCACCACCAGCACGCGGCTCTACCACCTGCCCGCGCCGGGCGGCGACCTGATCGATTCGCCGGGATTCCAGGCCTTCGGCCTGCAGCACCTGAGCCGCGAGGACATCATCCGCGGGTTCCCGGAATTCACCGGCCCCATCGAGCAGTGCCGCTTCTACAACTGCACCCACCGGCACGAACCGGGCTGCGGCGTGGTCGCCGCCTTGCAGGCCGGCGCCATCGATCCCTCGCGCTACGCCCTGTACCAGCGCATCCTCGAAGAAAACCTGGCGGGCCAGCAGCGCTATTAGCCTTGCCGGCGCCCCGGCGCCCCGTCAGCGCGGCTCGAAGCCGTGGCGCACCAGGTGATACAGGTTGCGCAGCATGCCGGCGGTGGCGCCCCAGATGAAATGCTTGCCATAGGGCATGCCGTAGTACTGGCGTACCCGGCCGTCGTCCAGCCGGGCCTGGTACAGGCGGTGGTTGGCCGGGTCCATCAGGAACGGCAGCGGCACTTCGAACACCTCGGCCACCTCGAAGGCGTCGGGCGCCAGATCGAAGCCCGGGCGCACAAGCGACACCACGGGAATGATGGAAAAACCGGTGGCCGTCAGATAAGGCGGCATGCTGCCCAGCACCTCCACGTGGCTGGCCGGCAGGCCGGTTTCTTCTTCGGCCTCGCGCAGCGCGGCGGCCTGCGGCGTGGCGTCGCTGAGTTCGATGCGCCCACCCGGAAAACTGATCTGGCCGGCATGGTCGTGCAGGTGGGCGGCGCGCTGCGTGAGCATGATGGACACGCCGTTGTCGCGGGCCACCAGCGGAATCAGCACCGCGGCCGGCACCGGCACGCCTTCGCGGCCCGGATAGCGCAGGTCGGTATCGCGCGACAGTTCCAGCGTCCAGGTCGACGGCTGGCTGAGCGTGCCGCGCAAGCGGTCGGGCGTCAGCAGACTGGCGGGCACGGCGGGCAGGGCCTCGTTGGCCGTCACCCACGGTTGCGTCGCCGGATCGAAGCCGGGACGCGCCAACGGCCGGCGTGGCCGCGGAGAAGACGAGGAATCAGACATACGGCTTTTTGAAAAGAAAAAGGCACCCTCGCAGGTGCCTTTTTAACCCGGAAACCCGTGCCGGACGAAAACGCGGGAGGGCGTGAGCGTCCGACACTGGTAGGGCCGTGTGCCGATAAGCGATCAAGCCGCCGAGGCTTGCTTGCTGACCAGCTTTTCCTTGATACGCGCCGACTTGCCCGAGCGGTTGCGCAGGTAGTACAGCTTGGCGCGGCGCACGTCGCCGCGGCGCTTGACTTCGATGCCGGCGATTTGCGGCGAGTACAGCTGGAACGTACGTTCCACGGCTTCACCCGACGAAATCTTGCGCACGGTGAACGCGGAGTTCAGGCCGCGGTTGCGCTTGGCGATGACGACGCCTTCGAAGGCCTGCACGCGCTTGCGGGTGCCTTCAACGACGTTCACGCTCACGATGACGGTGTCACCGGGAGCAAATTCAGGCTTGGCCACACCGCCGGTCAGGCGGGCGATTTCTTCCTGTTCCAGGATAGCGATAAGGTTCATGAGAACTCCTAGATCATCGTGTCATTGCGGACTGAATTTGCCGTCCGATATTGTTTGCGCGCGGGCTCCTGACGATGCAAAAAAGACGCTCGAAAGAAGCCGCGTGCCTGTGAGCCCGGGCCTGTGGCCCCGCCCCACTCTTGCCGCAAGCAGAGGATGAGATTTGGCAAACCAATGATTCTACACCAAAAATCCCAAAACACGCTGGGTAGAATATGCGTGCGCCGCAGCTTTGCTGTACGCTTCCACTCTCTGTAACAAACACGTCACACGGCGCGGCTCCCTACATGTCGTACTCGTCCCTGCTTTTGGTCGTCCTGGCGGCGATGGCCCACGCAACGTGGAATCTGCTCGCCAAGCGCGCGGCCATGGTGGGCGCGCCCTTCGTGTTCGCCTACGGGCTGTGCGCTTCGGTGCTGTACGCGCCGTGGGTGATCTGGGTGCTGATGCACGACGGCATGACCTGGACCTGGCCCGTGGTGGGCGCCATCCTGACTTCGAGCCTGTTGCACCTGGGCTACAGCCTGTGCCTGCAGCGCGGCTATCAGGTGGCGGACCTGTCGGTGGTGTATCCGATCGCCCGGGGCACCGGCCCGCTGCTGTCGACCACCGGCGCCTTCCTGCTGCTGGGCGAACCCGCCACCGGCACCGGCATCGCCGGCATGCTGTGCGTGGTGATCGGCGTGCTGCTGATCGCCACCCAGGGCCGGCTGGCCATCTTCAAGCAGGCCCAGGCCTGGATCGGCGTGCGCTGGGGCATGGTGATCGGCCTTTTCATCGCGGCCTATACCGTGGTGGACGCCTACGGCGTAAAGGTGCTGCTGATCAGCCCGGTGCTGTTCGACTGGTTCACCTGCGTGACCCGCACGACCATGATGACGCCCCACATGCTGAGCCGCCGGGCCCAGGCCTGGGATTCCATGCGCGGCCATTGGCACCTGGCGCTGGCGGTGGGCCTGCTGTCGCCGCTGGGCTACATCCTGGTGCTGTACGCCTTGCGCAACGGCGCGCCGCTGAGCCTGGTGGCGCCTGCGCGGGAAATGTCCATGATGCTGGGCACCCTGGCGGGCATGTTCCTGCTGCGCGAAAAAGTCGGGCCGGGCCGCCTGGCCGGCTGTTTGTCCATACTGGTGGGCGTGGTGCTGCTGGGTTCCACCTGAGCCGCCGGGCCGATCAAAAGCCGGCGGCCGCGCCCAGCCACATCAGCCCGGGAATGATGGCGCCCCAGGCCAGCACCATGATCACGTCCACCACCATCTGCTTGCGGGTGACCCGCGCCGTAACGGGCTCGACCGTGGCGTTGCCCAGGCTGTGATCGCGCGCGGCCGGGGCTGCGGCGGGACGGCCGACGGGCGTGGGGGCCGCGGCAGGCGCGGCCGGCGGCGTCTGCACGCCCGCTTCGGCCGGCGCCGGCGGGAACGGCCAGCGAGCCGGCATGGAACCGGGGCGCGCACGCCGGCGCGCGCCGCCTTCCGACAGGGACGCGTCCCAGGGCGAGGCCAGGCCCGCCAGCCGGGCGCAGACCATGCGGGCGCGCTGCGCGCCACGGCGCAGCGGATTCAGCGAGACGGCAAGCTCGTCCGGCAGGACGGAAATATCGGCGGTGTTCATATGAACTCCTTGAAAAGACGATCCAGCGCCTGGGCAGGCGCCCGGGCAACCCTCCGCGGCGACAGCCCGCGGTCAATCGAACAATGACAACTGGCCTGCGGCCGCGGGCGATACGTGACGGGGCGAACCGCGACGGGGCGATACGTGGGAAACGGGGACCCCTGAAGACGCTTGCGCGCCAGCCGGGGATAGAGGGAAATCTGCGCCCGCCTGCGCGCCGGCCGGGCGCAGGAAGCGACTGCAATCCAGGGCCAGCCGGTGCCGGTTCAGGCCCAGCTTGCGCGTGGCGACGGCAAAACGCTGGCGCAGCAGGTCGGCCCAGACGCCGGTTCCGCGCATGCGCGAACCGAAATTGGGATCGTTGCGGCGGCCGTTGCGCAGGTCTTCGACGCGGTGCAGCACACGCTGGGCGCGGTCGGGAAAATGGACGTTGAGCCAGTCCTCGAACAGGGTCTTGACCTCCCACGGCAGGCGCAGGACGGTGTAGCTGGCGTAATGGGCGCCGGCCGCCTTGGACTCCTGGAGGATGTGCTCCATGGATTCGTCGTTGATGAACGGAATGACCGGCGCCACCAGCACCCCCACGGGCACGCCGGCGTCGGTCAGGCTGCGCACGGCCTCCAGGCGGCGCCAGGGCGCGGCGGCGCGGGGCTCCAGCGTGCGGGCCATGGCGGCGTCCAGCGTGGTGATGCTCATGTAGACCACCACCAGTTTTTGTTCGGCCAGGGCCGCCAGCAGGTCCAGGTCGCGGGCGACCAGGCCGTTCTTGGTGACGATGGTGAGCGGATGCCGGGTTTCCAGCATGAGTTCGAGCAGGCCGCGCGTCAGGCGCCACTCGCGCTCGATGGGCTGGTACGGATCGGTGGCCGACCCGATATTGATGGGCGACGGCTTGTAACCGGGGCGGCTGAGTTCGGCGCGCAGGGCCTGGACCGCATTGGCCTTGGCCACCAGCCGGGTTTCGAAATCCAGCCCGGGCGAATAGCCCAGGTAGGAATGCGTGGGCCGGGCGTAGCAATACACGCAGCCGTGCTCGCAGCCGCGGTAGGGGTTGATCGCGGCGTCGAAGGGAATGTCGGGCGAATCGTTGCGCGACAGCATCTTGCGGGCCTGTTCCGCCGTGACCGTGGTCTTGGGCGCGGCCGGCGCATGGCGCGTGTCGGGCAGGATGGGGATGACCCGGGAAGGCGCTTCCGTGGAGGCTGCGTCGGAATAATTATCGGGGACAGCGTCTACGAAATCGGCCGGCAATCCGGAGGCGGACCAGCCGTCGTCGACCTGCACGCGGTCATCGCGCTGAAAGCGATGCCGAACATTAGTAACCGCACCCCGACCGCGCAAGGCGGCGGGGGCGGCAGCCGGGGACCCAGAACCGGCGGGAAAAGAATGATCGGTGCGTGCCATGAAAACTACTGTACAAAAACACAGTGGTTTTGACAAGCACCAAAAGCCTTCTCGTAAGACAACCCCACTTTACCGCAAGACGCCCGCGCCGGGAGGACAAATCGATTTCATCAGGCGATATCGCCCGCAAACCCGCGCCAATGCTAGGTTTAGCACAAAAACAACAGCGCGGATAGAGGCCGTGGGGCCGCCGCCGAGCGGCCGCTCCCGCCGCCTAACGCAGCATGCCCGCCGCGGCGGTCTGGTGCGTGGCTTCGTCGATCAGGATGAACGCCCCGGTCGCCGGCACGTCGGCATAACGGTCGACCGCCAGCGCGTCGCGCGTGGTGAAGCTGACCCTGCCGATATCGTTCATGCGCAGCGTGCCTTCGGTGTTCTCCACTTCCTGCAGCTCATGGATATCGCGATGCGACAGCACCGCGCGGATCTTCGCCGACGTCAGCCGCGTGCCCGACTTCAGCAGATACTTGCGCGCCGGGTTCAAGGCCTGCGCGTCGAGCCAGCACAGCTCGGCCTCGAACTCGCGCGCAACCGTGGCGGGCGCCGCGGCGTGCACGATGACGTCGCCGCGCGACACGTCCACGTCACGGTCCAGCACCAGCGTGATCGAATCGCCGGCCACCGCCTCGTCAAGCAGGCGGTCGAAGGCGCGCAGCTCGCGCACCCTGGCCGTCACGCCCGAAGGCTGCACCGCGATCTCGTCGCCCGGGCGCAGCACGCCGCTGGCCACGCGGCCGGCGTAGCCGCGGAAGTCTTCCTTGCGGTCGCCGTCATGACGCGCGACCCATTGCACCGGCAGGCGCAGCGGCGCGGCGCGCCCGTCGGCCGCCAGGTCCAGCGATTCCAGCAGCGCCAGCAGGGGCTGCCCTTCGTACCATGGCGTGTTGGCAGACAGCGTGACCACGTTGTCGCCGTTGAGCGCCGACAGCGGCAGCGCGTCGAAATGCGCGATGCCCAGCTTGGCGGCCAGCGCCGCATAGGCATCGCGGATGCGTTCGAACACGGCGCGATCCCAGTCCACCAGGTCCATCTTGTTGACCGCCACCACGATGTGACGGATGCCCAGCAGGCGCGCGATGGTGCTGTGGCGCTTGGTCTGCGGCAGCAGCTGGCCGTCGGCCGCGCGGGTGGCGTCGATCAGGATCACGGCCACGTCCGCCGTCGACGCCCCGGTCACCATGTTGCGCGTGTACTGCTCGTGGCCCGGCGCGTCGGCGATGATGAATTTGCGGGTCGGCGTGGAGAAATAGCGGTAGGCCACGTCGATGGTGATGCCCTGCTCGCGCTCGGCCTCCAGGCCGTCGGTCAGCAGCGAGAAGTCGATGCCGTCGCCCGCCACGCGCTTGTGCTTGGCGCGCGAGATCGCGTCGAGCTGGTCGGCGAACACGCCCTTGCTGTCGTACAGCAGGCGGCCGATCAGGGTGGACTTGCCGTCGTCCACCGACCCGGCGGTGATCAGGCGCAGCACGCCCGCGTCGGCGCCAAAAAGAAAGGATTCGTTCAGTGCGTTCATGTGCGTCCTTTGCGATCAGAAATAGCCTTCCTTCTTGCGGCGCTCCATCGAGGCCTCGGAAGTCTGGTCGTCCATGCGGGTGGCGCCGCGCTCGGTGATGTCGGTCACCGCGGTCTCGGCGATGATGGCCAGCGGGTCGGCGGCCTCGGAAGCCACCGGGCAGGTGCAGGAGATATCGCCCACGGTGCGAAAGCGCACCGGCAGGCGCTCGACCTGCTCGCCTTCCTGCGGCGGCGTCAGCCGCGTGACCGGCACCAAGAGGCCCTTGCGGCGCACCACTTCGCGCTCGTGGCTGTAATAGATGGAAGGCAGCGCCAGCCGTTCGCGCTGGATGTACTGCCAGACGTCCAGCTCGGTCCAGTTCGAGATCGGGAACACGCGCATGTTCTCGCCGCGGTGCACGCGGGTGTTGAACAGGTTCCACAGCTCGGGACGCTGGGCCTTGGGGTCCCATTGGCCGAACTCGTCGCGGAACGAAAAAATGCGTTCCTTGGCGCGCGCCTTCTCCTCGTCGCGCCGCGCCCCGCCGATGCAGGCGTCGAAGCCGAATTCCTCGATCGCCTCCAGCAGCGTCACGGCCTGCGCCGCGTTGCGCGAATCGGTCTCGCGGCGCAGCACCACGCTGCCGCGCGCGATCGAGTCCTCCACGCTGCGCACGATCAGGGTCTCGCCCAGCTCGGCCGCGCGCGCGTCGCGGAAAGCGATCACCTCGTCGAAGTTGTGCCCGGTGTCGATATGCATCAGGGGAAACGGAAAGCGGCCGGGCCGAAAGGCCTTTTCCGCCAGGCGCAGCAGCACCACGGAATCCTTGCCGCCCGAAAACAGCAGCACCGGCTTTTCGCTTTCCGCGGCGACCTCGCGCAGGATGAATATCGCTTCCGATTCCAGCCAATCCAGGTGGCTGCGTTGGATGACGGCAGACATGACTACTCCACTAAAACAGATTTCGAATTCAGGGGCGGCGTCATTCGGCGCGCGCCACGACGGAGATGACCCGGTTGCCCGCATGCAGGCCGCATTCCTTGGAGTCCGATGACTCCCACCACCAGCGCCCGGCGCGCAGGTCCTCGCCCGGCCGCACGGCGCGCGTACAGGGCTCGCAGCCGATGGACGGGTAGCCCTGGTCGTGCAGCGGGTTATAGGGAATGCCGAAAGCGCGGATGAGGGACCAGACCTCCTCCTCGCTCCACTCGGCCAGCGGGTTGAACTTGTAGAGGCCGAAGGTCTCGTCGCGCTCTTCCAGCGGCAGTTCGCCGCGGGTGGTGGACTGCGCGCGCCGCTGCCCCGTGATCCAGGCGCCGCGTCCGGCCAGCGCGCGCTTGAGCGGTTCGACCTTGCGAATGCCGCAACAGGCTTTGCGCAGTTCCACACTCTCGTAGAACGCATAGGCGCCGTGCTCGGCCACGTGCCGCGCCACGGCCTCGGCGTCGGGACGGTACACGGTCACCTCGCGTCCGTAGCGCTCGCGCACCGCGTCCAGCACGCCCAGCGTTTCGGCATGCAGCCGGCCCGTGTCCAGCGTAAAGACTTCCAGGTCCGAGCCGGCGGCGTACAGCGCGTGCGTCAGCACCATGTCCTCGGCGGCCAGCGACGAGGCCAGCGCCGCATCGGGGTAGCGGCGCCGGATGTCGGCCAGGGTCAGGTTCAGTTCGCGCCAGCGCGCGGCCAGCCCGTCTTCCAGTTGGGAAAAAAATTCAGTCGTCATGCCGGCACCGCAAAAATGCGCGCCCGCCGCGGACGCGCCAGAAGGATTTCGCCGTCGCGCAGGCCCAGCTCGCGGTATCGCGACTCGGGCACCTCGGCCTCGATCAGCGCCGCCGAGTCCTCGCGCGCCAGTTCCAGGTAGGCGCTGGGCCCGGCCAGATAGGCGTGCGACAGGCGCACCGCGATGCCCTCGGCGCCGGCGCGGTAGCGTTCGATGTCGAATTCGTGCGGCCGCACGTAGGCGGTGGCGCGCTGGCTCTCGGCCTGGGCCAGTTCGGGCGCGGGCAGCGACAGGCCGGCGCCGCTCCAGACCCCGCGCGTGGCCACGCCCTGCAGCGAATTCACGTCTCCCAGAAAGCCATACACGAACGGCGTGGCCGGCGCTTCCCAGACCTCGCGCGGCGTGCCCACCTGTTCGATGCGGCCGGCGTTCATCAGCACCACGCGGTCGGACACCTCCAGCGCTTCTTCCTGGTCATGGGTCACGAACACGCTGGCCACGTGCAGCTCGTCGTGCAGCCGCCGCAGCCAGCGCCGCAGTTCCTTGCGCACCTTGGCGTCCAGCGCGCCGAAAGGTTCGTCCAGCAGCAGCACCCTGGGCTCCACGGCCAGCGCGCGGGCCAGCGCGATGCGCTGGCGCTGGCCGCCGGACAGCTGCGCCGGATAGCGGTCGGCCAGCCAGTCCAGCTGCACCAGGCCCAGCAGGTCGTGCACCTTGCGCCGGATCTGGTCCTCGGGCGGACGCTGCGACCGGTGCTTGACGCGCAGCCCGAAAGCCACGTTCTCGAACACCGTCATGTGCTTGAAGAGCGCGTAGTGCTGGAACACGAAACCGACCTGGCGGCGGCGCACGTCCACCGCCGTGGCGTCCTCGCCCGCGAACAGCACGCTGCCGGCGTCGGCCGACTCCAGCCCCGCGATGATGCGCAGCAGCGTCGTCTTGCCGCAGCCCGAAGGCCCCAGCAGCGCCACCAGCTCGCCCGTCTCGATGTGCAGCGATACGTCGTTCAAGGCGCGGAATTCGCCGAAGCGCTTGGACAGGTTGCGGACTTCGATACTCATTCTGGTCTCCGTGTGGGCCGCCAGTCTCAGGCGGCGGCCGGCTGGATGGGGGCCGTCTGGCCGGGATGCTCGGCCGGCTGGCCGGCGGGCTGCAGCAGGCGCGCATTGCGCCACTCGACCAGGTTCTTGGCCACCAGCGTCACCAGCGCCAGCAAGGCCAGCAGCGAGGCCACCGCGAACGCCGCCGCGTACTGGTATTCGTTGTACAGAATCTCGACGTGCAGGGTCATGGTGTTGGTCAGCCCCCGGATCTGCCCGGACACCACCGACACCGCGCCGAACTCGCCCATGGCGCGCGCGTTGCACAGGATGGCGCCATACAGTAGGCCCCATTTGATGTTCGGCAGCGTCACGCGCCAGAAGATCTGCCAGCCGCTGGCGCCCAGCGTCAGCGCGGCCTGTTCTTCCTCGCTGCCCTGCGCCTGCATCAGCGGTATCAGCTCGCGCGCGACGAACGGAAAGGTCACGAACAGCGAGGCCAGGACGATGCCGGGCACGGCGTAGACGATCTTGATGTCATGCGCCTGCAGCCAGCCGCCGAACCAGCCCTGCGAGCCGAACAGCAGCACGAACACCAGGCCGGCCACCACCGGCGACACCGAAAACGGCAGATCGATCAAGGTGATCAGGAACTGCTTGCCCCGGAACTGGAACTTGGTGACCGCCCACGCCGCCGCGACCCCGAACACCAGGTTCAGCGGCAGCGCGATCGCCGCCACCAGCAGCGTCAGGCGGATCGCGGCCAGCGCGTCCGGCTCGACGATGGCGGCCAGGTACAGCTCCCAGCCCTTCTTGAAGGCCTCGGCGAACACCGCCGCCAAGGGCACGATCAGGAACAGCGCCAGGAACGCCAGCGCGACGGTCAGCAGCAGGCCGCGCGCCCAGCGCGGCTCGGTCAGGTGGGCGGGACGGTCCGATGCGCTCATGCCAGCCTCCCCAGATTGCGGCGCGACTGCCAGCCTTGCAGCAGGTTGATCACCAGCAGCAGCGCGAACGACAGCAGCAGCATCACGGTCGCGATGGCGGCCGCCCCTGCGTAGTCGAACTCCTCCAGCTTGGCGATGATGAGCAGCGGCGTGATCTCCGACACCATGGGCATGTTGCCGGCGATGAACACCACCGATCCGTACTCCCCGATGGCGCGCGCGAAGGCCAGCGCGAAACCCGTCATCAGGGCGGGCAGCAGGATCGGAAACAACACCCGGCGGATGGTCTGCCAGCGGCTCGCGCCCAGGCTGGCGGCGGCTTCCT
This sequence comes from Achromobacter sp. HZ01, assembly GCF_003267925.1. Taxonomy (NCBI): domain Bacteria; kingdom Pseudomonadati; phylum Pseudomonadota; class Betaproteobacteria; order Burkholderiales; family Alcaligenaceae; genus Achromobacter; species Achromobacter sp. HZ01. The sequence continues at coordinate 25,898 of NZ_LWKV01000008.1, read as the reverse complement.
CGATCTCGCGCTCCACGTCCTCCAGCACCGGCTGCACCGTGCGCACCACGAACGGCACGCCGATGAAAATCAGCGCCACCACGATGCCCAGCGGCGTGAACGCCACCTTCCAGCCGAACCATTCGGCCAGCGGCGCGCCCAGCCAGCCCTTCTCGGAATACAGCGCGGTCAGCGCGATACCGGCTACCGCCGTGGGCAGCGCGAACGGCAGGTCCACCAGCGCGTCCAGGATCTTCTTGCCCGGAAAACGGTAGCGCACCAGCACCCAGGCCACGATGGTGCCGAACACCAGGTTCACCAGCGCCGCGACCAGCGAAGCCCCGAACGTCAGCTGGTACGAGGCCACCACCCGCGGCGCGGCCACCGTGTCCCAGAACCCCTGCCAGCCCAGCGCCGCGCTGCGGATGGGCAGCGCCGCCAGCGGGATGAGCACCAGCACGCTGAGGTACAGCACGGCATAGCCCATCGAGATGCCGAAGCCGGGCAGCACGCCCGGGCTGCGCCGGCGCGCGGCGAACAAGGCCGGCGCAGCGCTGGCCGTATGAGTGGCGGCAGAAGTCATGGCCATGGTCCGGTCGATGCGCCTATTTCTTCTGCGGCAGGTAAATCTGGTCGAACGTGCCGCCGTCGCTGAAGTGGTCCCTCTGCGCCTTGCGCCAGCCGCCGAAGATCTTGTCGTCGATGTTCACGAGCTTGACCTTGGGAAACTTGTCCGCGTATTTCGCCGCCACGGCCGGATCGATGGGCCGGTAGTAATTCTTCGCGATGATTTCCTGGGCCGCCGGCGTATAGAGGAACTCCAGATAGGCCTGGGCCGCCTTGCGCGTGCCCTTCCTGTCCACCACCTTGTCGACCACGGCGACCGGCGGCTCGGCCAGGATCGACAGGGACGGCACCACGATGTCGAACTTGTCCGGCCCCAGCTCCTCGAGCGCCAGAAAAGCCTCGTTCTCCCACGCCAGCAGCACGTCGCCCACGCCGCGCTCCACAAAGGTGGTGGTGGCGCCGCGCGCGCCGGTATCGAGCACCGGCACGTGCCGCAGCAGATCGCCGACGAAAGCCCGGGCGCGCTCCTCGCTGCCGCCGTTCTTCTCCAGCGCATAGGCCCAGGCCGCCAGATAATTCCAGCGCGCCCCGCCCGAGGTCTTGGGATTGGGCGTAATCACCTGCACCCCGTCCTTGACCAGGTCGTCCCAGTCCTTGATCTGCTTGGGATTGCCCTTGCGCACCAGGAACACGATGGTCGAGGTATAGGGAGAACTATTCTGCGGCAGGCGCGCCTGCCAGTCGGCGGGCAGCAGCCCGCGGTCCGCGATGGCGTCGATGTCATAGGCCAGGGCCAGCGTCACCACGTCGGCCTCCAGCCCGTCGATGACCGAGCGCGCCTGACGGCCCGAGCCGCCGTGCGACTGGCGTATGGTCAGCTCGACGCCGGCCTGTTCTTTGTACTGATCGGCGAACGCGGTATCGATGGCGCGATACAGCTCGCGGGTCGGGTCATACGAGACATTGAGCAGCGTCTGCTTCTGCTGCGCCTGGACGGGCGCGATGGCGGCGAACGACAACGTAACGGCGGCCACGGCGGCCAGCCAACCGGCTTTCCTGAAAGACATCCCTGCTCCCTGTGTCTAGCAACGTGGAAGCAAGTTTGCGGGCTAGCCGATCTGAACGGAACGAATCATTATTTGGTTGCTCATCGCTTTGAGGCATATAGGATGGGCCGGCGAGACGGACTGGCCGGCGACGCAGCCGCCACGCCGGCTACACCTTTCCCTTGCAACGTTCCAGGGCCAGACGAAGCGCTGCACCGACCGCATCGGGACAACTGTTATAGGCAAGCGTGACGTGGTGTTCCTTCGTTATCCCCTTGCTGGTCCACGCTCCCCTTCTGTCGCGGTGGCTGGGATATATGGTCAGGACGCCCTCCACGACGTCCACGAAGCAGAATTTCATCCGATCAAAGAGATCCGACTTTCTTTTATAGGAAAACCTTGCCATCGTCGCCGCCACCCACTCGTTGTATTTTTCCGCGGCACGGCCTTTGACATCGAAAAACCCTGGCTCGTCCTCCGGGTCGATCATTCGGCTTGCAGCCAGGGCCTGCAGCAGGCTCGCTCCCAATTCATTATCGGGGGATACGGGCGACAGAAAGAAACTCTTTCCCTTGGGATCGGGAAGCGCAATGACATTTCCCGATAGGGTCTGCACGAAAATGAAATCCCTATTCGCCTTGACCTCCGCCCACAGCTTTTGAATGGCCCCGTTCATTTCAAGAATTGATTCAAGAATGGTTAGGCATCGATATGAATGCCTTCAGAATAGCCCTACCCTCTTGGCGAATCGTCGGGAATAAGACCGAATTTCTGAACGAGCTCTCTGCTTGGGATCGAATTACCGTCGTTTGCTTGCGGGAATTTCTGAGTGATGTGCGGACCGATCATAAGCGTTGGCAGCCTGCCTTTGCATCCGCTAAGCCATCCGTCTCGCACTGCCTTTTTAGCTTATCCGCTTGACTGCCACAGTCTCACGCAGGAATCAGATTGAATCCTGGCTATTCTTCGATGATTTCACGTTTTTTTTTGAGCGATCAGGATCGCTCGATCGATCATGTCTACAGTGATGTAGGGCACGAATCCGAGTCTGTCGCCCTTTTCAAAACTGTTCTTGTAGCTGTTCAGGCGTTCGACATCACCGGCGATCGCCAAGGCAGCGAGATGACGAAGGGGCATTTCACCTTTAGCGTCAGTCGGCAAATTTCTATAGGCCGACAATCCAGCGCCTAGGTCCTGGGATTGAGCCCAGGATATGGCTCCGTCGGAAAGTCCCTGCACGTCCTCTGCAGAAATGCTCGTAAGCCAAAAACCTTCGGCAACAACCACCCGTTGATTTGATTTATCGGCGGCTATGCTCGAAATTTCTCATTGACCATAAAGTTTTCTTCTCCGGCCTGTTCAACTTTCTGGTTTCTTGGAGTCTAGGTGCTCGAAAAAATTGAGCACATGTTCAGTCAATCCAGCCATATCCCGATATGCAATAGCTCCAAACTCTGGTTCATACCTCGTCATGTACTTTCTTGGAGAAATCTCTAGATCCTGCGCCTTCTGCTCAACCTCCAAAAGGCGACGGGGCATTATTACCCAGTTCGAACGCCTCCCGGACCCACGGTCGAAGTCCTGCAGAACCCAACTTACCATTCCTCTATAACTTAAAATAGCCCCCCGGAGCAGGGATATGACTTCTGGCTTATCCTGTTCGAACCGAAACAATATTTCCGGAGGGCATTCAATTTGACTTCCAATCTCCCACCCCACGGCTGACCGAATAACATACTCACTCGCCGTCGATTTTCGCCATTCAGTTGGACCCAGCGATTCTATAAAATCCACAAGCTGACGGCATTCATCTTTTGGAATTGGAATTTTCATTTCAACCCCCGCAATTCGTCGGAAATGATAAACCCTCCCGGGTTTAGTTTCTTCATATACGCTTCCCAATCACCCTTAGGCACAGGCTCGAGGGACAGCCGAGGATCATAGACATATCGTCCGTCAGTATAAATCTGATGATAGCCGAGATTTCTCTCGATATATCCATTTTCAAGAACATTCAATCCGTATTTTATCTTGGGTCTCACTTCGATTATTTTTCCAACTCCTCCAGATCTTTTCAGCAACTCCCCCGCCAATTCAGAGCAATCTACGTTGTGGCAGTTTTCCGCCATCTTTCTTATTTCTGGCCGCTGCATTGCATTAACAACTGCTTCATTAGGAGGAAAATCAGGATTGACCGGCCGGAACGGGCGATCCATTTTAGGAGGGATCACCTTGCCGCTCGCTTCTTGCCCCTGCTTCCCCTTGGGAGCACTGCCTTTGGGTATCCCTCCCGCACCACCTCCGTCACTGTCTATCGGGCTTACGCCCTTGACCGCCGCAAAGACGGCCGGCGCTTTGACCAAGGTTTCAATCACATACCGGTCGACAGCCCGGCTCGGATCCGACTGATTCTGCTGCAGCCGTTCAAGAGCTGCTTTCAACTCATGCGGGCGGTATTGCCTGGACTCTTCCAGCGACTCCAGGTACTGCATGCCTGCGATGGTTCGGTCGCTTAGCCGGGTGGCCGCTTCTTGATACGCTTCCAGATACCGCTGGCGTTCAAGCGCCCTGTCTTGCAGGCAAGTCTTGTCGCCATTGCAGGCGGGGACATTCTTGTTGTCGATGACATCGATGGATGCGCTCAGGAAACGTATTGCGTCCTGGCAACTGTCCTCACTCACACAACCCGCTAGCCGGTCGAGCTTTTCTTTGAACCGCTCCGTGTGCACTGCGGCGGGGTCTTTCAGCGTGTTGTTTTCCAGTTCCAACCGCGCCGCCTCATTGACCGAGGCTACGGCTTTCGGGTCCAGCGTTGCCGTCAAGCCGGCGACAATGCTAGTCACTGCATTGATCCGCGCCTCGCGCTCAGCGGAGTCCAGCTTCGCCGCAGGTTTCCCGAACGCCTGATCGATGAGTTGGTTGAGGACGATGCCAGCCGATGCGCCTGCAACGCCTTGCGCGCACCCGTTGCTTTTCGCCGCAGTGCCGGCGCACCCCAAGAGCGCGTGCAACGCGATCTGGCCGGGCGAACCCTCGCCGCCCAGCAATGGGGAGAGTTCCTTGATCTTGGCTGCGCCCAAACCTTGCAGGTAGTTCACCGCCGCCGCCTGCACAAACTCGCCTGCGGGTCCGGTGACATTTCCCCCTGCCGCCATAGTCACGGCCGTCAATCCTTGCCGATAGGCGCCTCCTGGCCCCCACTTGGCGGCCGCGTCGTACTGAAGTTCCAACTGCCTCTTGCGTTCGGCATTCGTTTCGACATCGATCGCCTTCTTGAGCGCATCGGCCTCCTGCGCCCGATTCGCCAGCAACTGCCCCACCTGCCGGCTGGCTTCCGAGGCGATCTCGAAACCCGCCTCGATCTTTTCCTTGTCGAAGATCGGCTGCAGCGCGTTGTGCGCGCCGGCCGTGTCGCGGTTCAGCGACGCGATCGTCTGCGACGGCGTCATGCCGGTCAGCTCCTGCTGCGCGGCCGCGTCGCGGATGACGATGCGGCCGGCGCCGATCGCGCTTTGCGTGGTCGAGCTGGCGCTGCCTTGGGCGCCCAGCGCCACCGGCGCATTGATGCCGGCCTTGCCGTCGCCCAGGGCGACGCCTCCTCCTAGCGCGACCTGGCTGGCGTTGTAGTCGGCTCGGTTCTCCAGGTCCTGCGCGACCAGCGTGCCGGTGTTCAGCTGGTTCAGCGCGTCGGCCACGGCCTGGTCGCCGCTGGCGATGACGCTGCCGATCAGCGTGGCGCCGCGCTTGACCACGATCTGGAAGCCGCCGTCGCCGGCCCGCAGCCCCGTCTGCTCGGAGACGGCCTGGAAGTCGCTTTGCATCCGGCCCGCGCCGGCGTTGGCGCTGATGCTGCTGACGCAGGTTCCGCTCAGGCAGATCGAGGCGCCGATGCCCGCGCTCCGGTTCTGCGCCTGGTACTGGCTGCTGTCCTGCGGGCTTTGCAGCAGCAGCTCGTCGCCGGCCGAGACGACGATGCGTTGCGCGGCGCCGGATGCGCCGTGCAGCGTGGTGTCGCCGCCGGATTGCAGCGCCAGCGTGTCGCCGGCGGTGACGCGGCTGGGGGTGGCGCGCTGGTCGCGTCCATCGGCGCGGCCCCGGCTCGCGGAAGCGCCCAGCTCCAGCGTGACGCCGCTGTTGACGGCGCCCAGGCCCAGCCCCAGGCCGATGCTGGCGCTGCTGCTGCGGCTGTCGGTCTTCTGTTCGACGGTGTTGCTCGCGGCCTGCAGCAGGACGTCGCCTTCGGCCTGGAGCATGGCGTTGCCGCCGGCCGACAGGGTCGAGCCGGTGACCGTGATGTCGGCGTCACGGCCCGCGCCTTGCGCGATGACGCGCACGTCCCGGTCGGCCTCGATGCGCGAGCCGGCCGCGCGGGTCGTGGTGCGGTCGGTGGTGCTGCGGCTTTGGCTCGCGCCCAGGCTCAGCTGGATGCTCACGCCGCCGGCCTGCTGCAGCGCGCTGGCGTCGAGCGCGCCGCGCGCCTGTTGCAGGGCGTCGTAGGCATTGACGGCGGCCAGGCCCGTGGTGGCGCCGGCCAGGCCCTGCATCACCGGGTTGTCGACCTTGCCGGCGGCCTCCGTCATGCGCCGGCCGGTCTGCACCGCGCCGATCACGGGGTTGCTGGCCGTGATGGACAGGCCCGACTGCTTGATCTCATGGACCTCGCGTTCGCGGGACGTGTCCAGCGCGGCGCCGATATTTACCTGTTTGCCGCTCAGGCTGACGCTGCCCTGGGGCGCCAGCACCTTGCTGGCGACGATGTCGAGCCGGTCGCCGGCGGCGATCCGGGTGTCGCCTTCGACGCTGCCCACGGTGCTGGCGGCCGACAAGGCCGTCTTGCTGTCGATGGCGTCGGTCTGCCTGCGCGTGCCGATGCTCAGGCCGCCCAGCGCGCCGAAGCCGGACTTCTTGACCATCCTGTAGTCGTAGTCGTCCTGGGTGTTGCGGGCCGCGGCGATGTCGACGTCGCGCCCGCCGAACAGGAGCAGGTCCTGCTGCGCGCCGGCGTTGGCGCCAGCGAGCTTCAGGTCGCGGCCGGCCAGCAGCGAGGCGGTCTCGCCCGTGAAGGTCGTGCCCTGGGCGCGGGTCCAGTCGATCGACTGGATGGTGTGCGTGGTCTTGGACGAGAAGAAGCCGCTGGTCTTGTAGTAGCTTTCGTCGCGCGCGGAGCCCGCCTGTTCGCCCGCGCGCAGGTTGATGTCGCGCTGCGCGCCCACGCCCAGATGCTTGCCGGCGGTGACGTCGGCGGCGCGGGCGTCGATGTCGCGACCGGCGACCGCCGTCAGGTTGCCGCCGGCAGCCAGTGTCGTGCCGACCTCCTTGCGGGTGTCGAGGTCGTGGCGGTTGCGCCTGTCGGCGACGATGCGTTCGCCGTGGCGCTCGGTGAGCGTGTCGAACCGGATGTCGCGCCTGGCCTCCAGGCGCGCGTCGTCCTGCACGCGCACCTGCGCGGCGGTCAGGCTCAGGTCGCGCCCGGCCTGCATGGCCAGGCGGTCGGCGTCCACCCGCGCCACGCCGCTGACATGCGTGCCCCAGGTGTTGCCGTTCTGCTCGGATTCCGCCGTCGAAGTCAGGGCGAGGTCGCGCCCGGCGCGCAGCGTCGCCGTGCCGGCCTGGATGCGCGCGGCCACATTGCTCAGGTCCGTGCGCGCGTCGAGGTCGACGCGGCGGCCCTGTATCGTGCCGCCGGCCTGGTTGACGATGCGGCCGGCGCCGACGACGGTGGCCTCGCGCGCGGCGAGCGTGCCGCTGTTGGCGACCTCGCCGTCCGCGGCGATACGGACCGTACGGCCCGCCATGAGCGTGCCGTCGCCCTTGAGGTCGCCCTCGCGCACCCGCAGGTAGACCTTCGGCGCCAGCACCGTGCGGGTGGTGCCGTCGGGCAGTGTCACGGTCTGTTCGACCAGCCAGACCAGGTCGGTCGTCAACTGGCGCTGCTGCGCCTCGGGCAGCGCGACGCCGAGCTTGAGTCCGTGTTCGCGCCCGAACCGGGCGCCGGCGGCAAGCAGGGCCTTGTACTGCGCGTCCTGGCTGCCGTAGTTCTCCAGGAAGCGCTGGCCGGTGGTGGCCAGGATCTGGTCGGACACGGCCTGCTGTTCATGCAGGCCGTCGCCCAGGCGCCGCGGCTGGCCCGAGGGCGTGAGGAAGCGCGCGTCCGGCCCCGCTGCGCCGGCCCCGCGCAGCAGCTCCAGCAGATAGTCGCTGGACACGGCCGGGTCCCGGCCCGCGAATCGCTTGTCGGTGGCCACGAGGTAAGGCGCGTCGGGGCGGCCGTCCACGGTGAACAGCTGGCTGTCGGGGATGCCGGCCGAGCCCGAGACGCTGCGCACCTCGACCGGCGCGGGCGCACGGCCGCGCAGATCGACCTGGGCGTGGCCGCCTACCGTGCCCACCGGCATCTCCACGGACTCGCTGGACAGCGTGGCGACATAGGGGACCGTGGTTTCCCGGCGGCGGTCTCCGCGGGTGCGGGAGTAAGTGGCGGTGCCCTCGCGGGTGACGACCCGCTGGCCGCTGGCGCCGATGTTGCGCACCGCCGGTCCTTCCACCGCCAGATCGCCGCCGGCGGCGATCCGGCTTTTATCGTTGATGACCTCGCCGTTCAGCCGCATCGCGCCGCCGGCCAGGATCCGGGCCGGATCGGACGAGGTGGTGCGCGTTTCGGTGACGGTCTCGGTGACCCGGTAGTACGTAAGGTTGCCAACCAGGCGTCGGGCGAAGTCGCGGTTGAAGGCCCGGATGTGCTTGTCCAGCTCCAGGTGGCGGGCCTTGAATTCGGCGTAGGCGGTCTCGTACTGCCTGCGGCGTTCGGTCTGCTCGCGGCACGCTTCAGCGGGCCATTCGCAGGGCTCCTCCGGCCCGTTCCACTTGGGCATCGGACCGGACGGCGGCGTCACCCCGAACGTGCCCCAGACGCTGTCATCATTGGCATAGCGGAACCGTTCGGGGCGCGGCCAGCAGTTCCCCTCGTCTCCGCCGGAGCAGCCATCGCTGGCCGGGGTATGGGACAGCCAGATCGGCACGTTCCTGCCGGACTTGTCCTTCATGCCCTCCTCGTAGAAGAAGGGCGGGCCGTAGCGGTCGGCCGGGTATCGCTCGGACGGCAGCAGGAACTGGCGTTCGGAGTCGTCGTTCAGCCAGGCCGGGTCCTTGCTGCACATGGGTGTGACCTCATCGCACAGCCAGTGGTCCTGCGCGTCGTACATGTCGGTCGTGCCGGCCGGCGAGTAATACACCTTGGGCGTGGACGACACGGTCACCGTCTCGCTGGCGTAGCGGTCGTTGCGGTTGCGCAGCTGCACGGCCGAGATATCGGCGTCGCGCGCCGCCTCGATGGTGGCCGAGGCGTTCAGCAGCGATTGCGCCTGGCCCGTGGCGCGGCCCTTGGCGTCGCGCGCGCCGCCGATGCGCAGGTCCCTGGCCGCGTAGATCAGCGCGTGCTCGCGATTGGTCAGCTCGGTGACGCCCAGGTCCAGGTCGGTGCGCGAGGCGATGACGGCCGTGGCGTCGTTGAGCAGGCTCTTCGCGCCGATCGACACGGCGTCGCCGTAGATGCGGCCGCGGTTGATGAGCTCTGGCGCCGTGATGTCCGTTGCGGCGCCGTCGATCAGGCCGTCGTTGGTCAGCGCGCCGGAAACGTCAAGGTTGTTGTTGCGCCCGGCCAGCAGTTCGCCGTCGGCCCGGTTGTCGAGCTTGCGGACCCGCAGCTTCAGGTCCTGGGCGGCGTGGATGAGGCCGCCCCGGTTGTCGACCTCGTCGGCCTGTATCTCGACCGCCTTGCCTTGCAGGCCGCGCGCCGGCGCGTCGGCGGCAGGCGGTGCGGCGCGATTGATCAGCTTGGCCGCCGACACGGCCAGCTTGCCGCCAGCCTCGATCAGGCCGCCGGCGTTGTCCAGTTCGTCGTCCACTTCAACGCTGGCGTCGCCAGTGGCGCTGAGTTCGCCCGCCAGCTTCAGCGCCTTGGCAACGACCTTCACGTCCTTGCCGGCCAGCGTGGCGCCGGCATGCGCGATGGTCTGCGCCGATAGCGTCACGCTGCCCGGCCGGGTCAGCTTGCCCTTGGCGTCCACGCCGGCGACCAGGCGGCCGGCGTTGTCCAGCGCCTGTCCAGCGCGCACGTCGAGATCGCCGCCGGCCATCGCCGTGCCGGTATTGGTCAGCGTGGCGCCGGCGTTCAGGACAGCGCGGCCGTTGGAAGCGAGCAGGCCGTTGTTGACGAGCGCCTTGCCCGCATCCAGCCCTAGCGATTCGCCCGCCAGCATGCGCCCTTGGCCGCCGACCGTGATGCCGCGGGCCGTCAGCATCAAGGCCGCATCGCTGGCCGCCGTGCCGTCCACGCGCGCATTGCGCGCCGCGGCCAGCATCAGCGCCTTGATCGAGGTCACCGTGCCGGCAACGGTCAGGTCGCGGCCGGCGGCTAGATCCATCGTGTCCGCGGCCTGCACCTGCGCGTCCTGCCTGACGCGCAGATCCCGCCCGCTGGAGGCGGCCAGCTTGCCGGGGCCGCGCTTGCCGAGCGCGGCGACGGTGCCGCCCAGCCGCAGGTCGCGGCCGGCCGCCAGCGTCATCGCGGCGCCCGCGGCCAGCGTGCCGCCGGTTTCGATGTCATTGCCGGCGCGCGCGTCGAGCGCGCCATCGGCCCAGACGTGGCTGCGTTCGCCCAGCGTCAGGTCCTGGCCGGCCGCGAGGTTCAGCGTTCCCTGCGCCGAGCCGATCAGGCCCTGCACGCGCAGCGCGCCGCCCGCATTGACGTCGGCGCCACCATTGGCGCGCAGCTGACCGGCGAAGGTCACGTCGCCATCGGCGCGCAGGCGGGCCGTGTCCATCGCGTCGAGCGCGCCCGCCGCGCCGATGCGCGCGTCGCCTCCCGCGGACAGGTCGAGCCTGCCGGCCGCGCCGATCCTGCCGTCGGCGCTCAGGCCGCGGCCGGCGGTGGCCTGGACGCCGCGCCCCCAGACCCGGCTGCCTTCGGCCAGCCACAGGTCGCCGCCGCTGGCCAGGCGCAAGGCGCCGCCATCGGCCAGCGCGCTGCCGTCCAGACGGAGGTCGCCCGCGACCTGGATGTCCAGGTCCGCATCGCTCCAGGCCTCGCCCGATACCGAGGCCTTGCCGCCCGCACGCAGCGTCGCCGTCGCCTTGGCCTGCGCGCGGCCTTCGACCGACAGGTCGCCCGCGGCCGTCACGCGCAGCTCGCGCGCGGACTGCAGCGTGCCGCCGGATGCGATCGTTACGTCGCCGGCCGCGTTCAGTTCCAGCGGGCCCGTGAGCGCCACCAGATTGCCGCCCACGTTCACGCCCACGCCGGCCTCGGTGCCGATCAGCCGGATGCTGTTGGCGTACATGCCGCCCAGCGCCGCCGTGTCCACCGCCAGGGTCGGCGCGGGGCCCTCGCCCGGACGCGCCGTGACCGCGCCCGTGCCGTAGTCCACGCGCGCCGCGCCCGCCGTGACGTTCAGCTGCCCGGCCCAGATGCCGGCGTGGACCTCCAGCGACCGCGCCATCAGGTCGAGCTGTTTCAGGTTGGACCCGAGCAGGCCCTCGCCTTCGACGCGCAGCGTGCCGGACGCCACGTCCAGGCCGATGCCGCCGTCCGGGCCGACCGTCGGCCTGCCGGTGGCCAGCGTGGCGCGCCCGGCGTTCAGAAAGCCGCAGCCCTTGCAGGTGATGCCGGCCGGGTTGGCGACGATGACATTGGCGCGCCGGCCGGCGACTTCCAGCGTGCCCAGCAGTTGCGAGGGATTGGGCGCGGTGACCTGGTTCAGGATGGTGGCCGCGTGGCGGTTGCCCAGCATGGGGTTGCCGCCGATCTGCCCGGCCAATTGCGTGCTGCTGGCGCCGCCGCTGTTGTTCAGCACGACGCCGGAGGCGCCGACGTTGAACTGCGTGTAGCGGTTGTCCGATACGCCGCCTGCGGACGGCGGCGCGATCTGCACCACCGGTACGCCCCGGCTGACGCCGATCACGGGGCGCGGACCCGGCGCGCCGCGGTCCACGGCGATGGGCAGGGCCTGCGCCAGCACGGGCGTCCAGACCTGCGTGTAGAGGATCAGCCAGACGATGGCGCGACGGAGCTTGGACATGTTGCGGCGACTCCCGATGATCGATGCAACCCCACGGCCGGCGCGGCCTCGCCCTGTGCTAGAACTCCAGCATCAGCGAGGCCGCCAGCACGGTGCGGCGCGTCTTGAGGTTTGCGGGCTTCTTCAGCGGCCAGCCCGCCGACAGGTCGTAGCTGGCTTTCAGGTAAGGCATGGCGAGGCGTCCGCGCAGGCCGGCGACGGCGCCTATCAGGGTGCGGCCGGACAGGGACGCGGCGGACGGGCCGCCCACGCGGCCGGCGTCCAGGCCGGCGTACAGCTGCGGCCAGGCGCCGCCGGGCTGCAGCGAAAGGTCATTGCGCAGGCTCCAGCCGTCTTCGGCGGCCAGCGTCGACTGGCCATCGAAGCCGCGCACGGCATAGCGGTTGCCGATGGTGAAATAGTCGGCGGGGACCAGCGCCGTCCTGGCATGCTGGATCTGCCAGTTGAGCTGGTAGACCCACTGCCGGCCCGCCGCGTCGAACGGCAGATACAGGCCGGCGCTGGCGCTGAGAATGGCGCTGCGGCCGTTCCAGGCGGGATCGCCGTAGACCTGGCCGGGCTGCCTGGAAAATCGGGGCAGCGTGCCGCGCACGCCGGCGCCCACGTCGAGCACGGCGCGGCCCAGGTACTGACGGTGTCCGTAGCTGAACTCGTAGCCCGCGACGTCGCGGCGTTGCACCGCGATGTCGACGTCGTTGACGCGGCTGCCGACCCGTTTGCGCAGCAGCTTCAGCGCCGCGGTGCCCTTGTAGCGGCTGCTGCGATAGGCCACCACCGACACGCCGAAGTCCAGCCGTTGGGTGCTGCCGCCGTAGACGATGGGTGCGTCGAAACCCGCCACGGTCTGGCGATAGCGCGAGCGGCTGGCCGCGATGGAGAAGGCCCAGTAGCCGAAAGGCACGCTGTAGTCGATGGAGGCCGCGCGCGTCAGCGCGTCGTCGCGGCGCAGGCCTGCGTTGCCGTTCCATGAGACGGACAGGCGGTCGTACAGGAACAGCGGCGAATCCAGCGTCAGGCCGGCGTTGATCTGGTTCTTCCCGGTGGATTCCATGCCGGCGTTGTCGCCGCCCAGGTAGGCGTGCCAGCGCTTGCCGCTGCCCGGTTTGATGAGGACGTCGGAATCGCCCGGCTCGGCGCCGGGCGCCACGTCGATGACGGCGTCGGCCTGGCCCTGCAGGCGCCGGATGTTCTCCAGCGCCTGGTCCAGGTCGCGCTGGTTGAACGGCCCGCCGGGTCCGGTGGGCATGGCGGTGCGCCACCAGCCCACGGCGCCCTCGCTGCGGACCGCGGCGATGCGCCCGCGCAGGTAGCGCAGGGTCAGCGTGCCGCCAGCCAGCGATTGTTCGGGCAGCAGCACCCGGGCCGTGACCAGACCTTGTTCGACGAGGCGCGCATGCAGGTGCTCTTGCAGCGCCTTCAGGCCCTGCCCGCCCACGCAGGCGCCGATGACGGCGGCGGCCAGCCGGCGCAGTTGCGACGGCGGCTCGGGGCCGTCCCAGGCGACCTGGCGCAACAGGAAGCAGGGAGTCTCGCGCGGCAATACCAGCGGCTGCGCGCGCCCTTCCCCGGGCGCCGAGAGCACGTCGGGACGCTGCTGCGCGCGGGCGCGCTGGACATCCAGCTCCTGTTGCTGGCGCCGCTGGATGCCGGTGGCGTCGATGCCGGCCCCGGCCGGGGCCTGCTGCGCGGCCGCGGAGGAAACGCACAGCGCCGTCAGTGCCGCCGACAGCGCCTTGCGCCAACCCTCGTGCCGGACGCGCGTCCGCTTCGGATTATTGGTGCGCACGGATGCCCTTGATTGAAAAGCGCTTCGATGAATCTCTGCGAAGAAACGCTAGTTCGTTTTGCTGGCACCGTCGTCTTTATTGCGTCCTATATGTCTGCGCGCATGCGGCGTGCATAGAAAAAACCGCCGCCTTCCACAAGGAGAAGGCGGCGGTTCGCGCCGGGCATGAAACCCGGAATTACTTGTCCGGCTGGGGCGTGATGCGCAGGTAGGGACGCACGGCCTTGTAGCCCTTGGGGAATTTCTGCTTGATCACGGCCTCGTCCTGCAGCGACGGAACGATGATCACGTCGTCGCCGTTTTCCCAGTTCACCGGCGTGGCCACGCTGTGGCTGTCGGTCAGCTGCAGCGAATCGATGACACGCAGGATCTCATTGAAGTTGCGGCCGGTGCTGGCCGGATACGTGATGATCAGGCGCACCTTCTTGTTGGGGTCGATGATGAACACCGAACGCACGGTCAGGGTGGCGTTGGCGTTCGGGTGGATCATGTCGTAGAGCTCGGATACCTTGCGGTCCTTGTCCGACAGGATCGGGAAGTTGACCGTGGTGGACTGGGTATCGTTGATGTCTTCGATCCAGCGCGTGTGCGAGTCGGTGTCGTCCACCGACAGGGCCAGCACTTTGACGTTGCGCTTGGCGAATTCATCGGCCAGCTTGGCGGTGTAGCCCAGCTCGGTGGTGCAGACCGGCGTGAAGTCGGCCGGATGCGAAAACAGGACGCCCCAGCTGTTGCCCAGATACTCATGGAAGCGGATCGGGCCGACCGAGGATTCCTGTTCGAAATCGGGGGCGGTATCGCCCAGGCGTAGTTGACTCATGATATCTCCTGTATGCGGATTCAGTGGGGGCTGGCCGCCCGCCGAAACGGGCGGCGCAGGCTGATCGTCTCCCGGAAGACGATTCTTCCATCAAACCCGCAGTCGGGGAAATACGCAAGACATATAACCTTATGCAATATTCAGGCTGGCGCCACAGGCGTCGGCCACGACCCCGGCTCGCACCGCCGCCGACAATGCCAGCGCGCGCGGCAGGATATGCGCGCCGTAGAACAGGCCGGTGGCGATTTTCGAGGCATGGAACGGGTCGGTGGAGCCGCCGGCCAGATGCCGGCGGCAGGCCAGCACGGCGCGCGCCATCTGCCATCCGCCGTGCGTGACGCCGGCCAGCATCAGGTAGGGCACGCTGCTGGAATAGGCCGCCCGCACATTGGCCGCCGACTGCTCCAGGATGAAGGCGACGCCGGCCTCGTACGCCTGGATCGCGGCGTCGAAGTTATCGCGCAGCAGGCCCAGGCCGGCGCGGTCCTGCGCCGCGGCCGACGCGGCCTCGGCGCTGAGCGCGCGCAACGTCTCGCGCATCGCCGCGATGGCGGCATGCGCGGCGGCGCCGCCGTCGCGCTGCGTCTTGCGCCCGACCAGGTCGTTGGCCTGGATCGCGGTCGTGCCCTCGTAGATCGGCAGGATGCGCGCGTCCCGGTAGAACTGCGCGGCCCCGGTCTCTTCGATGTAGCCCATGCCGCCATGCACCTGGATGCCCAGCGACGCGATCTCGACCGCGTTCTCGGTGGAGAAGCCCTTGACGATGGGAACCAGGTATTCGTAGAAGGCGCGGTTGCGCGCGCGCTGCTCCGGGTCGGGATGATGCGTGCCCTTGTCGTGCGCCGCGGCGGCCACGTAAGAGATGGCGCGGGCCGCCTCGGTCAGCGCCTTCATGGTCATCAGCATGCGCTGCACGTCGGGATGGCGCACGATGGCGACCGGACCGGGCGAGCCTTCGACGGCGCGGCCCTGCACGCGCTCGCGCGCATAGGCCAGGGCGTGCTGGTAGGCGCGCTCGGACACGCCGATGCCCTGCTGCCCCACCGAATAGCGGGCGGCATTCATCATGATGAACATGTATTCCAGGCCGCGGTTGGGCTCGCCGACCAGGTAGCCGATGGCGCCCTCGCCCACGTCGCCCTTGCCCGAGCCGTACAGCAGCACGGCGGTGGGGCTGCCGTGGATGCCGAGCTTGTGCTCCAGCGAGGCGCACCACACGTCGTTGCGCTTGCCGGGCGAGCCGTCGGGCTCGACCAGGAACTTGGGCACGATGAAGAGCGAAATGCCCTTCACCCCGGCCGGCGCGTCCGGCATGCGCGCCAGCACCAGGTGGATGATGTTCTCGGCCAGATCGTGCTCGCCGTAGGTGATGAAGATCTTCTGGCCGCTGAGCCGGTAGCTGCCGTCCTGCTGCGGCACCGCACGGGTGGCGACCTGGGCCAGGTCCGAGCCGGCCTGCGGCTCGGTCAGGTTCATGGTGCCGGTCCACTTGCCGCCGATCAGGTTGGGCACGTACTGCTGGCGCTGCGCCTCCGAACCCACGGTCAGCAGGGCTTCGATGACGCCGTCGGTCAGCATCGGGCACAGCGAGAACGCCAGGCTGGCCGCCTGGATGTTCTCGCCCGGCGCCGCCGCCACCAGCTTGGGCAGCCCCTGCCCGCCCCAGGCCGCCGGATGCTGCAGACCCTGCCAGCCGCCGGCCGCGTAATCCTTGAAGCCCTGCGCATAGCCCGGCGTGGCGGCGACGTGGCCGTCCTGCCAGACCGGCGGGCGGGTGTCGCCCGGCACGTTCAGCGGCGCGATCGCCTGTTCCACGAAACGGCCGTTCTCTTCGAGGATGGCGTCGACCAGATCGGGCGTGACCTCTTCGAAGCCGGGCAGTTTCAGGACCTCTTCAAGTCCGGCCAGTTCGCGCAGGGCGAAACGGAAGTCCTGCAATGGGGTTGCGTAGGGCATGGTGTCTCCATCAATTGGCGCTGTCCAAGCTTTGTTTGGCCAATCTTAAACCCTTGCTTCCCTCCTTGCGGGCGAAGGCGCCGAAGGCTTCCAGCGAGGCCGACGGCGTGACTTCCTCGTAGCCGGCCGCCATGCCCTGCTGCACCTCGGCCAGCGCCAGCACTTCGTTGCTGGCCTTGAACAGCGTTTCCAGGACTTGCGGCGGCGTGCCCTTGGGCGCGAACACGCCCCACCAGTTGGACAGCTCGTAACCGGGCACGGTCGCGGCGATCGGCGGATAGGGCAGCAGGCGCGAGGGCTGGCCCGACGTCACCGCCAGCGCCACCACCTTGCCGCTGTCGATCACGGCCTTGGCCGAGGGCGCCGTGGCGAAGGAGACGTCGGTGTCGCCCGCGGCCACCGACTGCGCCGCGGCCGCGCCGCCCTTGAACGGAATGTGCATCAGCTTCACGCCCGTCAGCGACATGAATTCGACCGCGGCCAGATGGGTGATGACGCCGTTGCCGGACGAGGCCACGTTGATGGTTCCCGGCTTGCTTTTGGCGCGGTCGATCAGGTCCTGCACGCTCTTGAAGCCCAGCTTGGCGTTGGCGATCAGCACCATGGGGCCGGTGGTGAGCTGCGCCACGGGCACGAAGTCGTCGGGCGTGTAATCCACCTTGTACAGCGCGCTGTCGCTGCCCATGACGCTGGAATTGCCCAGGTACAGGGTATAGCCGTCGGCGGCGGCGCGCGCGGCCAGGCTGGCGCCGATGGTCGAGCCGGCGCCCGGACGGTTTTCGATGACGACGGGCTGCTTGAGCTGGCGGGCCAGCGCGTTCGCGTAGACGCGCCCCACCTGGTCGGCCCCGCCGCCGGGCGGGAATCCGATCACCAGGGTCAGCGGCTTGGACGGATACGGCGCGGCGGCCTGCGCGGCCTGCGGCATGGCGGACAACGAAACAACGGCGGCAAGCAAGGCGCCGCAGGCGGTGATGGCGGGTTTCATCGAAGTCTCCTTTGTGGATGTCGGAGCCGCTTGTCTTGCGGCCCTCTGTTGATGCGCCGGCCGCTTCAGCGGCCGGTGAAGCGCGGCTTGCGCTTTTCGCGCCAGGCCAGCGCGCCTTCGGCCAGGTCGCGCGAGCGCTCGGACTGCAGCACCGCCTCCTCGATGGCGGCCACGTCGATCTCGCCGCGCGCGATCCGGTTGAGCTGGGCTTTGACGCCGAACAGCGGTATCGGCGCCATCTCGGCGATCTGCGCGCTCAGCGCGTCCAGGCGCCGCTGCAGGCGGTCCTCGTCGACCAGCTCGGTCAGAAAGCCGATGCGCAGCATTTCGTCGGCCTGGATGCGCTCGGCGGTCAGGAACAGGCGCTTGGCCTGGTCCAGGCCCAGGCGCGTGACGTAGCGCGACATGCCGCCGGGATAGAAATGCAGGCCCAGCCGCGTGGCCGGCATGAACATGTCGGCCTGCGGTGTGCCGATGCGGAAATCGCAGGCCAGGCACAGGTCGGTGCCGCCGCCATACGCCCCGCCCTGCACCGCGGCGATGGTGACGGGCCGGGCCGCTTCGATCAGGTCCATGGTCTGCCCGAAGTACAGCGAGCTGGGCGCGCTGTCCGAGGCCAGGGAAGCAATGTCGTAGCCGCTGCAGAAGTACTTGCCGTCGGACTGGATGCGCAGCACGCGGACGGCGTCGTCGGCGTTCACGGTCGCCAGATGGTCTCTCAGCACCTCCAGGTCGCGCGGGGACAGCCGGTTGGCGTGGCCGGGCCGGCGCAGGCGCAGCGTGGCGACGTGCCCGTCCACCGACAGGCTGGGCGTCTCGCCGGGCGCGTTCATGCCGCCTCCGCCTGGTAGGCCACGCCATCGGCCAGCAGCCTGTCGATTTCGGCGCCGTCCATGCCATAGCGCGCGAACACGTCGCGCGTGTGCTGGCCGAACACGGGCGGCGCGCGGTCGGCGGCGGCCTGCGCGCCGCCCAGCTCCAGCGGCAGGCCCACCTGCCGCAGTTCGCCCAGCACCGGATGCGCCAGCGTGCGCACCAATCCGCAAGCCTGCACCTGCGGGTCCGCGAACACGTCCTCCAGGGTATTGATCGGGCCGGCCGGAATGCCGGCGTCTATCATCAGCGCGGTCCATTCCATGCGCGTCTTGCGCTTGAGCCCGGCCTCCAGCTCCAGCTTCAGCTCATAGCGGTGCTGCATGCGTTCGGCGTTGGTGAGAAAGCGCGGGTCGGACGTCAGGTGGGACAGGTCCAGGATGGCGCAGAGCTTGACCCACATGGCCTGGGTGGCCGGCGCCAGGTTGAGCGGACCGTCGGCGGTCTCGAAAGTGCCGTAGGGCGCGATGACGGGATGCACGTTGCCGCAGGGCTGCGGCACCTCCTCCTTGCTGAGATAACGCTGGCCCTGCACGCTGAGCAGCGCCATCAGCCCCGCCAGCAGCGAGGTTTGGACGTGCTGTCCGCGCCCGGTGGCGGCGCGCTGCGCCACGGCCGACAGGATGCCGATGACCAGCCACATGCCCGCGGTCAGGTCGCCGATGGCGACGCCGACCCGCATCGGGCCGGACTCGGGCGTGCCGGTCAGGCTCATGAAGCCGGAATAGCCCTGCGCCACCTGGTCGAAACCGGCCCAGTCGCGCGCCGGACCCTTGCTGCCGAAGCCGGAGATCGACGCCATGATCAGGCCGGGATGCTCCTCGGCCAGCGCGTCATAGCCCAGGCCCATCGCGTCCATGGTGCCGACCTTGAAGTTTTCGACCACGATGTCGGAGGCCAGGGCCAGCTTGCGCAGCAGCGCCAGCCCCTCGGGCTTGCGGAAGTCCACGCCTATCCCTTGCTTGCTGCGGTTGGCGCTAAGATAATAAACACTTATGTCATCATCGAAAGGCCCCCACTGGCGCGCCATCTCGCCCGCCGGCATGGGTTCCACCTTGATGACCTCGGCGCCCAGGTCTCCAAGAATCATTGTGCAGAAAGGCCCGGAAAGCGCCCGGGTCAGATCCAGCACCTTCAGCCCGGCCAATGGCAGACTCATGTCGGTCGTCCTCCTCTGATGTGAGGCCCATTCTAGGCAGCGCCGCAGAGGCATAGAAAATACTATTTTCCGATCCATCCATAAGTTTTTCTTATTCCATGAATCTGCGTCAGCTGAAGTATTTCGTCCGCGTGGTGGAACTGCAGAACATGACGCGGGCCGCCGAAAGCCTGCACGTGGCGCAGCCCGCGCTAAGCCAGCAGATGTCGCTGCTCGAAGAGAACCTGGGCGTGGCGCTGCTGGTGCGCGGCGCCAAGGGCGTGCAGCCCACGGCCGAAGGCCTGCTGCTGTACCGCCACGCGCAGATCATCCTGCGCCAGGTCGACAGCACACGCAGCCTGCTGTCGCGGACCGCCGACCAGATCACCGGCACGGTCTCGATCGGGCTGGCCTCCAGCACGGCGCGCATGCTGGCCCTGCCGCTGATGCGCCGGGTCAAGGCGGAGCTGCCCTCGGTGGTGCTGGAGATCGTCGATGTGCCCAGCGCCGACCTGACCAAGCTGGTGCTGCAAGGACGCATCGACTTTTCGCTGTCGCCGGACCAGCAGCCCATGCAGGGCCTCCTGCGCACGCCGCTATTGCGCGAACGCCTGTTCCTGCTGGCGCACGCCAGCGTGGCGCTGCCGCGCCGCACCCTGGCCATCGAGGACTTCGCCGCGCTGCCGCTGGTGCTGCCCAGCCTGCCCAACACGCTGCGCGCGCGGCTGGACCACGCCTTCCTGACCGCCGGCCTGACCTGCAACCTGTTCGCCGAGGCCAGCACCTCGGCCATCCTGATCCCCGCCGTGCGCGAGGCGATGGCGGCCACCATCCTGCCCAGCTCGGCCGCGCAGCCCGAGATCGCGGAAGGCTCCATCGTCGCGCACGCGCTCGACCGGGCGCTGTCGCGCGAACTGGTGCTGTGCGCCAGCGCAAGCCTGCCGCCCTCGCCCGCGGTCAACCGGGTCATCGAGCTGTGCCAGGACGAAATAAAACGCCTGATCGAGGATCAGGCGTGGCAGGGCTGCACCTTGCTGCGGTAACGGCTAGCCCAAGTGGTGGGCCAGCGACACGATGATGGGCCCCAGCACCGGCAGCAGCACGTTGGCGATGGCGTAAGTCACGGTGTAGCCCAGGAGCGGCACCGCGCTGCCGCTGGAATTCAGGATGGCGCTGATGGCCGGCGTGCTGACGTGCTGGCCGGCGATGGCACCCACCAGCAGCGGCCCTTCTATCTTCAGGATCTTGTGGCCCACCCACAGCGACAGGCATGCCGGTCCCAGCGACACCAGGAGGCCGATCACGGGCAGCACCGCGCCGTGCTCGCGGATCAGCTTCACCGCCTCCGGCCCGGCCGACAGGCCGACGCAAGCCACGAAGATCGCCAGCCCCAGGTCCTTGAGCAATTGCACCGCGTGGTCCGGCATGTGGCCCAGCGCCGGCCGCTTGGCGTTGATCCAGCCGCAGACCAGGCCGCTGACCAGCGCCCCGCCGCCGCTGCCCAGCGATACCGGAATGCCCCACAGGTTTGCGCTGAGGCTGCCGATCAGCAGGCCCGCGAGTATGCCGAAAGCCAGGAACACCAGATCGGTCACGCCGCTGCGGCGCAGCTCGTTGCCCAGCGCCGCGCCGGCCGCCGACAGTTCGGGTTCGGCGCCCACCAGCGTGATCAGGTCGCCATACTGCACCACGGTGGACGGCGTGATCGGCAGGGAATGGCCGGAGCGCACGATGGACTGCAGGAACACGCCGCGCGCCCGCTGCGCGCGCGGCCGCCGGGCCAGCTCGCCCACGGTGTGTCCGTTCACCGCCTTCTTGTTGACGATGACCGCCAGTTCGCTGAGCTGCAGGTCGTCGGCATGCGCCTCGGGCAGCTGGATCTCGGGGCCGATCACGCCGCCGGCGCCCAGCACGAAGCGCCGCATGCCCAGCACCACCACGATGTCGCCCACCGCCAGCACGTCCTCGGGCGAGGCGTCCACCGCCGCCCCGTCGCGCAGGATGCGGCTGACGGCGGTGCGCCCGCCCAGCCTGGCCTCCACCTCGGCCACGCTCATGCCGCCGGCGTCCTTGACCACGTGCGCGCGGCCCACCAGCCGCGGCAGCGTGGGCATGTTGGCGTCCTCGCCGTCGCCGGCGGCCACGCCCAGTTTTTCCTCCATCGCCTTGGACGCTTCGCGCAGGTTGATGCGCAGCAGCGCCGGCGCGACCTGGCTGGTGAAGAACACGATGCTGATGAGGCCCACCAGATAGGTCAGCGTGTAGGCGGTGGCGATGTTGGCTTCCATGCGCTGGACCTCGGCGTCGGCCAGGCCCAGGTGCTTGAGCGCCTCGGCGGCCGTGCCGACCACGGCCGATTCGGTGGCCGCGCCGGCCGCCAGCCCGGCCGCCGTGCCGGCGTCCAGGCCGAACAGCGGCACCGCCGCCAGCACGATGGTCAGCACCAGCACGGCCTCGATGAGCGGCAGCGCGATGAAGCGCAGGCTGGAGCGGTTCAGGTTGGCGAAGAACTGCGGACCGCCCGAGTACCCCATGGCGAAGATGAACAGCGCGAACGCGACTTCCTTCAGGTCGCCGCGGATCTGGCAGCCGGTCTGCCCGATCAGCAGGGCGACGATGAGCGTTCCGCACACCCCGCCCAGCTGGATCGGGCCGATCCGGAGCTTGCCGATCAGGTATCCCAAACCCACCGTCACGAACAGCACTGCGATGGGGACGCTATTGAAAAACCCGACGCTGCAAGTCATATGTTCATATCACCCTGGGGTTGCCGTGGCCGCCTACTTGCCGGCGCCCTTCCTGGCCGACTTGGCCGCCGTATCCGCGCGCTGCACCGCCTGCTTGACCGCCTTGCGCGCCACGGCCGCGCCGGCCTTCTTGCCGGCCGCCTTCTTGCCGGCCGCGGCCTTGACCTTCTGGCCCTTGCCCGCGGTCGGACCCGAACGCACCAGCTCGGAGGCCTTCCACGCGTCGACGTATTCGGTCGCGGCCGCCACCATGTGCTTGCCGATCTTGGCGTAGTCGCCGTCGTCGAGGTTGGCCAGGGAGATCCGGATCGACCAGGGCGGGCCGCCGAAGCCGCCGCCGTCCATCAGCACCACGCCGGTCTTCTCGGCCAGGCGGAACAGGAAGTCCACCGGCTCGTAATTGTTGACCATGTACTTGCAGAAGCCGTCGCCGTACATCACCTTGGCCCAGACCATGAAGTCCAGTTCCACGTAATACCAGGCGCGCGTCGGATCTTCCGGCGGCATGGGAATGCCCAGGCCCTGCCACAGCGCGTCGCGCCGCTTGCGCACGATTTCCATCGTCAGGTGCTTGTAGGCGTCCTTCAGGTCGAGCAGGTGGGACAACGCGAAAAAGCCCATCTGGACCTGCTGCGGCAGGGACAGGCCGGCCGTGTGGTTCAGCGCCACGTTGCGGCTGTCGGCGACCATGCGGTCGATGAACTTGAGCTTCTCCGGCTCCATCGTCATGGCGCTGTAGCGCTTGTGCAGACGCTTTTTCCACGACGCCGGCAGTTCGGCGATGCGGCGGTCCATGATGTTGGTTTCGTGGGTCGCGATCACGCCCAGGCGCCAGCCGGTGCAGCCGAAGTTCTTGGAAAACGAATACACGCAGATCGTGTTGTGCGGCACCTCGGCCATCAGCGAGCGGAAGTTCGGCACGAAGGTGCCGTACACGTCGTCGGTGACCAGCACCAGGTCGGGGTTCTTGCGGATCAGGCGCACGATCTGCTTCATTTCGACCGGGCTGAAGGCCACCGACGGCGGGTTGCTGGGATTGACCGTGACCGCCAGCTTGATCTTGGGGTTCTCCAGCTTGGCGATTTCCTCGGGCGGGTAATGCCAGTCATGCGTGCCGTCGGCCCGCATGCTGCTGGCGTTGATGGGCACGATCTTGAACTGGAAGCGCTCCAGATGCGCGATTTCGATATAGGGCGTGAACGTGGGCAGGAACAGCGCGATGGTGTCGCCCTGCTTGAGCAGCCCGTTCTGCAGCAGCGAATCGAAGATGTAGCACATCGCCGCCGTGCCGCCCTCGACCGGGAACAGGTCGAACTTGCCCTTGGGCGGGCGGCCGTCGCACATTTCCTTGATCAGGTAGTCGTGCACGATCTGCTCGATGTGCACCAGCGCGCGCGGCGGCACCGGGTAGTGGTCGCCGATGATGCTGTCGGTGAGCTCGTGGACCCATTCGTCCGCATCGAAGGCCTTGACCTTCACGCCGTATTCCAGCACGCCCGCCAGGAAGTCGCGGCCGTCCTCGCCCTTGTGCTTGGACAGGAACTTGCGCAGCCGGCCGGCGCAGCCCTGCTTGTCCGGCATGCCCGCCAGGATGCCTTCGTCGCGCACCCGGCGCGCCTCTTTCATCGCGAACCGGCCCAGCAGGAAGAAGGCGTCGCGCGGCTCGGTGGCGATCCAGTTCGGATTGCCGCGGCCGGCGTTCAGCATGGTCGCCGCCGACAGCTGCTGGCTGTCCTTGGCCAGCGTGATCAGGTAGTCCTTCAGTTCGAACGGCGAAAGCTGTTCGAGGTCGCGCTGGTGCGAGCGGGTGGTTTTCAGTGCCGAGGCCAGACTGACGGTGAGAGGCGCGGTGGAAGCCATGGTTCAGTACTCCTGGTTTGCGTGGTGACGGGCGTTGGCTGCGTGGCGGGCCGTTGCGCCCGCCGGCCTTGGGCAGCGGTCCGCGGGCCTGGCGGCCCGCGGACGAACCGCTAGGTCATGAGCATGACGATGACGATCCCCCAGATGATCAGCAGCGTGTTGCCGATCGCGTAGGGCACCGTATAGCCGAGGGCGGGCACCTGGCTCTTGGCCGTTTCGGTGATCTGCCCGATGGCAGCCGTTGTGGTCCGGGCGCCGGCGCAGACGCCCAGCGCGATGGCCGGGTGGAACTTGAAGATGTAGCGGGCGATGAGCACGCCCAGGATCATGGGCACGCTGGTGGCGATCACGCCGGCGACGAAGAGCTTGGCGCCCAGTTGCTGGAAGCCCAGGACGAAGCCCGGTCCGGACGAGATGCCGACCACCGCCACGAAGGTCGTCAGCCCCACGGAGGTAAGGAACCAGTGCACCGGTTCCGGCACCCGGCCGAAGGTCGGATGCACCGAGCGCAGGTAGCCGAAGACCAGGCCGGCGATCAGCGAGCCGCCGGAAGTCGACAGCGTGATGGGTATCCCCTTGACGGTCAGCACCAGCGAGCCGAACAGGCCGCCCAGCAGAATGCCGAAGCCCACGAACACCATGTCGGTCTGGTCGGTGGCGCGATCCACGTAGCCGACCTTGCCGACCACGCGTTCGACGTCGCGCTTGGCGCCCAGCAGGAACAGCCGGTCGCCGCGGTCCAGCTTCAGGCCCCAGTTGACCGGCATCTCGTGGCCGCCGCGCACCACCTTGCGCAGGAACACGCCGCGTCCCAGTTCGCGCACGGCGTCGTGCTCGGCGATTTCCTGCACCGTCTTGCCGGCCAGGTTCTTGTTGGTCAGCACCACCTCGACGATCTCGGCGGGCAGGTTGATCACGTCCCGGTCCTCGACCTCGCCGCCGATGATGCCCGGCGCCTGCTGCACCAGCGCATCATGCCTGCCGGTCACGCCGAGCACGTCGCCGGCCTGCAGCACGGTCTTGGAATCGCAATCCAGGATCTGGTCGCCGCGGCGGATGCGCTCGACGAACACGCGCGCATCGACGAAGCGCGACTCCAGCTCGCCCACCGTCTTGCCCACGCAATCCTCGCGCTCCAGCCTGTAGGCGCGCGCCGTGAACTTGCGGTAGCCCGACAGCTCCATGGAATCGGCGCCGCCGGACATCTTGGCCTCGTACTCCTTGCATTCTTTCACGATGTCCACGTGCATCAGCTTGGGGCCCAGCGAGGCCAGTATCCAGGCGCTGCCCACGGTGCCGAAGATGTAGCAGACCGCGTAGGCCACGGGGATGCTGTCGATCCATTGCTTCTTGGTCGCGGCGTCCACGTTCAGGCCGTTGATGGTGTCGGTGGCCACGCCCATGACCGCCGAGATCGTCTGCGCGCCCGACAGCAGGCCCGCGCCGGTGCCGGCGTCAAAACCGAAAGCCACCGCGGTGCCCCAGGTGACCAGCAGGCAGACGACGCAAATGACGACCGCGAATATGACCTGGGGCAGGCCATCGCTTTTCATGCCGCGGAAGAATTGCGGGCCGACGCCATAGCCCAGCCCGAAAAGAAAAAGCAGGAAGAAAACCTGCTTGACGATGGGAGCGATAGTGATATCGAGCTGCCCGACCAGCACGCCCACCAGCAGCGTTCCGGTGACCGCGCCGAGATTAAACCCGAATATCTTCTTGGCGCCTATCCAGTAACCCAGGCCCAAGGTCAGGAATATCGCGAGCTCCGGATATTTCCGCAAAGTGTCAAAAAACCATTCCATCCCGAATCTCCTTCGTTCTGTACAGGCCAAGCACTTGCGCGAATCTTGCTGCGCGCCGGAAACATTATCAGAATCTTGCAATAAAGCAAAAGATTTATAGCGTTCCGATTAAATAGCGGTGAACCGGTGTCTCCAAAAACAGAAAACCCGCCGGCGCGCACGCCGGCGGGTTTTGGATAACGCAGGATTAAACCGGATTCAAACCGGATGCACACCGGTTTCAAACCCGGATCTAAACCATTACAGCGCGCTGGTCAGTT
>NZ_LWKV01000007.1:48900-158009 GCF_003267925.1 Achromobacter sp. HZ01 | reverse complement strand
CTGAGCCGCCAAAAAACGGAAAACTCGACCTCGACCTGGCCACCGGCGAGTACACCTACACCCCAAGTCCCGACTACAACGGTTCTGACCAATTCACCGTCCTCGTCGATGACGACCACGGCGGCAAGACCCCATCGACCGTCAACATCGCCATCACTCCCGTCAATGACGCTCCCGTTGTCAAACAACTCGATATCAGGACTCACGAAGATCAGCCCGTCAAGCGCAAGATCGTTGCGACAGACGTGGACGGCGATACGCTGCGCTATACGATCGACGCCCCTCCTAAACACGGCACGCTCGACCTGGATCGGCTGACGGGCGAGTACACCTATACGCCCGCTCTCGACTACTACGGCACCGACCAATTCACCATCTTCGTCGACGATAACCACGGCGGCAAAACGCCGTCGACCGTCAATGTCATCATCGGCGCCACCAATGATCGTCCTGTCGTGTCCGATTACGATCTCACGACTGCCGAAGATCAACCCATCAAGGGCAGAATTGTTGCAACCGACGTGGACGGCGACACGCTGATCTATTCGGTCAAGGAGGATCCGAAGCACGGCAAGCTCGACCTCGATTCGCGGACGGGCGAGTACACCTACACTCCCGCTCCCGACTACAACGGCTCCGACCGGTTTACTGTCTTCGTCGATGATCGCCGAGGCGGCCTGGTGGTATCGGCCGCCGACATCACCATCACTCCCGTCAATGACGCTCCCGTTGTCAAACAACGCGAGCTCACAACTTTCGAAGACCTGCCCATCACGGGAAAAATCATTGCAAGCGATGTGGACGGCGATACGCTGAGCTACTTGACTACCGACGCTCCTAAGCACGGCAAGCTCGACCTGAATCGGCTGACGGGCGAGTACACCTATACGCCCGCCCTCAATTACTACGGTACCGACCGATTCTCCATCCTCGTCGACGATGGCCACGGCGGCAAGACGCCGTCGACCTTCAACATCATCATCGGCACCATCAACGATCGTCCCGTCGTTCCCGATTACGAACTCACGACAGCCGAAGATCAGACCCTCAACGGCAGAATTGTTGCAACCGACGTGGACGGCGACACACTGCTCTATACGATCAAAGAGCCTCCGAAGCACGGCAAGCTCGACCTCGATTCACAGACGGGCGAGTACACCTACGCTCCCGCGCCCAATTACAACGGCGCCGACCGGTTCACCGTCTTCGTCAACGACGGCCACGCCGGCCTGGCGGTGTCGACCGCCGACATCACCATCACCCCCGTCAACGACGCGCCTGTCGTTGAAAGCCACGATCTCAGGACTCACGAAGGTCTGCCGGCCAAGGAGAAAATCATTGCACGCGATGTGGACGGCGATACGCTTAGCTACTTGGTTACCGAACGTCCGAATCACGGCAAGCTCGACCTGAATCGGCTGACGGGCGAGTACATCTACACGCCGGATGCCGATTACAGCGGCGCCGACCAGTTCACTGTTCTCGCCGATGACGACCACGGCGGCAAGACGCCGTTGACCGTCAACGTCACCGTCTCCGCCGTAAACCATGCCCCCATCGTTGAAACCCTGGATCTCACGACGCTCGAAGATCAGCCCCTCAAAGGAAAAATTGTTGCAACCGACGCGGATGGCGACGCGCTGATCTATACGGTCAAGGAGGCTCCGAAGCACGGCAAGCTCGACCTCGATTCGCAGACAGGTGAGTACACCTACGCTCCCGCGCCTGATTACAACGGCTCCGACCGCTTCACTGTCTTCGTCGATGATCGCCGAGGCAGCCTGGTGGTGTCGACCGCCGACATCACCATCACCCCCGTCAACGACGCGCCTGTTGTTGAAAACCACGATCTCAGGACTCACGAAGGTCTGCCGGCCAAGGGAAAAATCATTGCACGCGATGTGGACGGCGATACGCTGAGCTATTTGGCTTCCGAACGTCCGAATCACGGCAAGCTCGACCTGAATCGGCTGACGGGCGAGTACATCTACACGCCGGATGCCGATTACAGCGGCGCCGACCAGTTCACTGTTCTCGTCGATGACGACCACGGCGGCAAGACGCCGTTGACCGTCAACGTCACCGTCTCCGCCGTCAACCATGCCCCCATCGTGGAAAGCCTGGATCTCACGACGCTCGAAGATCAGCCCATCAATGGCAAGATCGTTGCGACCGATGTGGACGGCGACACGCTGCACTATCGGTTCTACGAACCTCCGAAGCATGGCAAGTTCAAACTCGATTATCTGACGGGCGAGTACACCTACACTCCCGCTCGCGACTACAACGGCTCCGATCAGGTCACCGTCTTCGTCTACGATCGCCGAGGCAGCGTAACGAAGTCGACCATCGATATCTCCGTCACCCCCGTCAATGACGTTCCTGTCGTTGAAAGCCATGACCTCAGGACTTACGAAGATCTACCCGCCAACGGAAAGATCATTGCAAGCGATGCGGACGGCGATACGCTGCGCTATACGGTCATCGAATTTCCGAAGCACGGCCAGCTCGATATCGATTCGGAGACGGGCCAGTACACCTACACTCCCGCCCTCGATTACAACGGTTCTGACAGGTTCACCGTCATCGTCGATGACGACCACGGAGGAAAGACATCCTCGACCGTCAATATCGTCGTCACTGCCGTCAATGATCCTCCTGTCGTGTCCGATTACGATCTCACGACTGCCGAGGACCAACCCTTCAAGGGCAGGATCGTTGCAACCGATGTGGACGGCGACACGCTGAGCTATTGGTTCGACAAGCCTCCAAAACACGGCACGCTCGACCTCGATTCTCAGACTGGAGAGTACACCTACACTCCCGCCCCCGATTACAACGGTTCCGACCAGGTCACCGTCCTGGTCACCGATAACCGAGGCAGCATCGTCCGATCGACCCTCAGCATCACCATCGCCCCCGTCAATGACGTTCCTGTCGTTAAAGGCCACGACCTCCGGACTTTCGAAGATTCGCCGGTCAAGGGAAAGATCATTGCAACCGATGTGGATGGCGACACGCTGAGCTATACGGTCAACCAGCCGCCGGAGCACGGCACGCTCGACCTCGATTCGCAGACGGGCCAATACACCTACACTCCGGCTCTCGACTACAACGGCACCGACCGGTTCACCGTCTTCGTCGACGATGGGCAAGGCGGCACGACGCCGTCTACCGTCAACGTCACCATCACGGCCGTCAACGATTCTCCTGTCGTATCCGATTACGATCTCACGACTGCCGAAGACCAACCCTTGAAGGGCAAGATCGTTGCTACCGATGTGGAAGGCGACACGCTGACCTATTGGTTCGACAAGCCTCCAAAACACGGCACGCTCGACCTCGATTCTCAGACCGGAGAGTACACATACACTCCCGCTCCCGATTACAACGGTTCCGACCAGGTCACCGTCCTGGTCACCGATAACCGAGGCAGCATCGTCCGATCGACCCTCAACATCACCGTCACCCCGGTGCTGGACCTGCCTACCATCACGGTATCCGACCCCGGAGAAGTCAACGAAGGCGCCGATGCCGTCTTCCATATCAGCCTGGGCAATACGGGCGATCTGGACAAGGACACCACGATCACGCTCAAACTGGATGGCCGGACCGAAACGGCAGATCACGGCACGCCCGTCGTCACCATCGGCGGCGTCGCCGTCAAGGTGACCGCCAACGCCGACGGCGCCTATCGCTTCACGCTTCCCGCCGGCGCCATGAGCGGCATCGTGGTCGCGGTTCCAACCGTGGACGACGCCGTCTTCGAGGGACGCGAACCGATGACGCTGACGGCCACGCTCACCGGCGAAACCTCCAGCGGCACGCTGCCGGCCGGCATCGCCGGCACTGGTCGCGCCGTGATCGTCGACGACCGAGGCCCGGGCGCAGATCTGCCCACGCTCACGGTATCCGACGCGGGTGACATCAAGGAAGGCGAAAGCGCGGTCTTCGAGATCAAGCTGGACAAGGCGGTTGACGCCGATACCGTACTGAGCTTCAAGCTGGCCGGCGACGCCGACGCCAAGGACCTGGGCAGGATTTCCGCCACCGTCGCCGGCGCCGCCGCCGACGTGAAGTCCCATACCGACGGCAGCTACAGCCTCACCATCCCGGCCGGCGTCCAGGGCGGCATCACGATCAGCGTCGAGACCGTGGCCGACCGCGTCTCCGAGGGCCGCGAGACTCTGGTGCTGGAGGCCGAGCTGAGAGGCAAGACCGGCAGCGGAACCGACCTGCCTCAAGGCATCGCAGACACCGGCCGCGCCGTCATCGTGGATGCCTACCAGCCCCCCGCAGTCCAGGATGCAAGCGCATCCGTGTCCGAGGAAGGCCTGGCCGGCGGCATTGCGGATGACCAGGGCACGCCGGATACCACCGATGCGCGCACCGCGACCGGCCAGTTGTCGATCAGCGGCCAAGGCGCCGCGGCCGCCTATGGCGTCTCGCTGGTCGCGCCGGCCGATGGGGTTCTGGTCTCCGGCGGCAGGCCCGTGGCCTGGACGCTGGCCGAGGACGGCCAGACCTTGACCGGTGTGGCCGGCGGCAAGACGGTCATCAGCGTCACCGTCGACAACCAGGGCAAGTATGCGGTGGCGCTGCAGGCCCCGGTGGACCACCGGAATCCGGGCGCCGAGGACGTGCTGTCGTTTGACGTCGGCGTCAAGGTTACCGACACCCAGGGCGCCAGCAGCACCGGCAAGATCACGGTCAATATCGAAGACGACATGCCGGCCGGCAATCCCGTTCGTGCCACCACCCTGGACGTACCGGTCAGCCATGTCGGCATCGGCGGCCTGGAAACCGGATTCAGCAATTGGAGGCTGACGAATGGAACGATCCAGGACCAGGTGCAAAATGACTCGGACCCGGGGATAGACGTCATTACCTGGGGTACGCCGGCCAACATTTACCGGTCCGGCTACTCCTTCTTCGATAACGAAGCGCTACGCGGTTCGATCGATCCGCTGGGCGCGCCCATCCGGATCGGAACCTTTGCTCACAGCAACTCCGTCGTCGTGAACCAGGGAACCGGCAACCTTACATCGGTGGATCTGGATATTGCCTTGCGGCTGACCATCGATGGGGCCGAGCAGGTGATCCGCCACACCATCAAGCTGCATCACGCGGAAACCCTGAATAACGCGGGCGGGGGCAGCGGATATGTCGACGATATCGTCTGGATATCCAACGCCACCCGCCAACAGACGTTCCAGGTCGGCGACCGGACCTATGTACTGGACATCCTGGGATTCAAGGACAGGAACGGCAATCCGGTGACTACGTTCAATACAAAGGAAAACAAGGGCAACGCATTCGAGTTGTTCGTCTCCGTGTCTTCGACCGACCCGTTGCCCACGGTCGAAGGAAATCTGTTCGATGCCGGCACCCCGGGCTGGCATTACGGCGGCGATGGCGCGGGCTCCGTGCAATGGGACAAAGGCGTCAGGCGCTCCGACGGCTCGACGGTCATCCTGAATGAATACGGCCGGCTGATCGTCGCCTCCAACGGCCATTACGTTTTCGAGATGAGCCGCCAGGCCTATAACGAATTTCAGGTCGGACGCAAGCAGCTGACTTACCCCTACACCGTCACCGACGCCGACGGCGATCGCCAGCAGGGCCATAT
Organism: Achromobacter sp. HZ01; assembly: GCF_003267925.1. Lineage (NCBI taxonomy): Bacteria > Pseudomonadati > Pseudomonadota > Betaproteobacteria > Burkholderiales > Alcaligenaceae > Achromobacter > Achromobacter sp. HZ01. Next base: position 152,380 of record NZ_LWKV01000007.1, on the reverse strand, counting down.
CACCATCGAGCTGAACGGCTACGATAACGGCGCGCCCCCTCTGCAGGTGAAGGTCGAGTCCGACCAGGCCCATGTGAGCGAGGCAGACGGATCGGTTTCCTACACGGTTTCGCTGGTCGACAGGCACGGTAACGCGGCCAAGGTGCCTGAAGGGCACTCCGTCACGGTGGCCCTGAACTGGAGCGGCGCGGCCGCAAACGATGGCGATACCGGCAGTCTGCCCCGCTTCGTCACGATCGAAGCAGGCCGGTCCAGCGCCACTGTGACGGCCGCCCTGGCCGACGATCGCGTGGTCGAGGGCAACAAGGACCTGATCCTGTCGCTGGGCGAGGCCAGCGCAAGCCCGGCCCTGCGCGGCGGCGTGGGCGCGGACGCCAGACCGGCTAGCGTCGTCGTCCATGATGACGACCTGCCGCTGTATGCGCCGCGGCCGGCGTTGAGCAACGAGGGCCTGAACCTGAAGGTGTGGGCAGTCAAAGACCGCGATCTCTCCGAGTCGGACAAGACGGTCAACGAGATCCTGGACCGCCTGAAAAACAGCAGCCCTGAAGAAGGCGACGGCGCGCCGTCCAACGAGCTGGAAGCCATGATCAAGCGCCTGATGGCCGTCGATCCGGACGGCAATGGATACCGTTCCAGCAATCCGATAGGCTTCGGCCGCGGCCACACGTATGGAAGCATTTATTTCGTGGGAGATCATCCCGAAACGAGCGAGTATCTGGTCCAGGATCTGATGGCCAAGGACCCGAACGCGGACGGCGCCTCGGATTGGAGAAATGTGCAGGGCGGCACCGCCGTGCACGCGCAAGGAGTGATCTACCTGCGCGCCGGCGACACCTATACCGTGCATGCCCAGGGCGACGACAGCCTGCGCGTGGTGCTGGGCGACCGCAACATGGGCGGCCAGGTGGTGGACCTGCGCTGGGGCAGCGACCATGCCACGGTCAAGGCCTTCACCTTTACCCCGACGGAGAGCGGCCTGTATACGCTGGACATGTTCCTGCATAACCAGAACGGCCCGGGCATGTTCAATGTCTGGGTGGAAAACAGCAGCAATCCGGGCAAGGCCCTGAAGTTCTTCCCGAGTTTCGAGGCCGCCAGGAAACAATTGGCCGCCGAGGATTCCGGCTTCAAGGTGGGCCGCCTGATCGGCACCGAGGGCGCCGGCCACTACAAGGTCTACGGCTATAACGAAGCCCCGGTGAATTCCACGATCAGGCTGTCGCAGATCCAGACCGATTCCGTTAGTCTGCCGCTGGCCGGCGGCGAGCGGATCGCCGGCATCGCGATCGGCAACCTGCTGGCCGGGTTCGTGCTGAGCGATGGCCAGGGCCACAGTTTCACTGCCACGGAAGGCCAGGGTTCGGTGGAGGTCAAGGGCTGGAACCTGGCCACGCTGACGCTGAAACCGGCCGAGGGCTTTTCCGGGGCGCTCGACCTGGAAGTGAGCATGACGATCCAGGGCCGCGACGACGGCGGCAGCGCCTACACCTATCAACGCAGCAGCGACATCACGATACGCGTGGACGCCGTGAGCTACGGCTCGGCCGGCGACGATACGCTGGCCGGCGGCTCTGGCGACGACTTCCTGTACGGCGGCGTCGGCGACGACGTGCTGCATGGCGGGCGCGGCGACGACACGCTTGTGGGCGGCCCGGGCAGCGACACCTTCAAGTGGGAACTGGGCGACCAGGGCAGCACCGCCGCGCCTGCCGTGGATACGGTCAAGGACTTCTCGATCCTGAAACCCGCCGAGGGCGGCGACGTCCTGGACCTGAAGGATCTGCTGGTCGGGGAAAGCGACGCAACCCTGACCCAGTACCTGAGCTTCAGGCAGAATCCGGCCGACGCCGGCGGCGGCACGCTCATCGAGATCAATACCCGGGGCCAGCTCGCCAGCCAGGGCGCCGACCAGAAGATCGTGCTGGAGAACGTCGATCTCACGCACGGAGCCAACGGTCAGATCCTGAATAACCAGGCCATCATCAACGACCTGTTGCGCAAGGACAAGCTGATCGTCGATCACACCTGAATCCATGCGGCGCGGGGACGCGCGGCGGCTCTGCCGCCAACGGCACATTTTTTCGTCCATTTCACCTGAAATGTTCGGAAACATGTGAAAATCCGCTGCATGCCGTCGTCTCCCCGTTTCCGCCCCGCGCTGAAATTGTGTCGATGGGCTTTGTTGTGTCTGGCCTGCACCTGGAGCGGCAGTTCCGCCCTGGAGATCGACGCAGGCAAGCTGCAAAGCCTGTCGGCCAGCCGCTATGGCGCCAAGGGCGCGCGCGCGGTGGATTCGTGGCTGGCCTTGCTGCGCAGCCCGCCGCCGGCCCAGACGCGCGACGCGCTCGCGATGGCCAACGATTTCTGGAACCGCAGCCTGCTCTCGGGCGAAGACAGTGTCATCTGGCGCCAGACCGACTACTGGGCCACGCCGCTGGAATCGCTGGGCAAGGGAGCCGGCGACTGTGAAGACTACGTCATCGGCAAGTACTTCACGCTGCTCAAGCTGGGCGTGCCGGCCAACAAGCTGCGCTTCATCTACGTGCGGGCGCGCATCGGCGGGCCCGCGAGCAGCAGCCAGATCGCCCACATGGTGCTTGGCTACTACGAGACCCCCAACGCCGTGCCGCTGGTGCTGGACAGCCTAGTCTCGACCATCCTGCCCGCCACGCAACGCCGCGATCTGACGCCGGTGTTCAGTTTCAATGCCGACGGCGTGTATGTCGACGGCAAACCCGCCGCCCCGGTTGACCGCCTCAGCCGCTGGCGTGATCTACTACAACGCATGCAACGGGAAGGTTTGCGCCCGTGATGTACGGAAAATAAGACCATGTCCATACTTAGACAGCTACTTCTCAGCGTCACTCTCGCAATCGGCGTCATCCTGCTGGGCACGCTGGCGCTAAGCGTCAACTCGGCCCGCGAATACCTCTCCGGCCAGTTGAAGGTGCAGAGCACCGATGCGGCCGTCTCGCTGGCCTTGTCGCTGTCGCAGCCGGCCAACAACGATCCCGTGGTGCAGGAACTGCTGGTGTCGGCGCTATATGACGGCGGCCATTTTTCGCTGGTGCGCCTGTCCGATCCCGAAGGCAAGGTCCTGATCGAACGTCAGTCGACCGCCACCGCGGCCTCGGTGCCGACCTGGTTCCGGGCGCTGGCCCCGTTGAACGCGGAGCCGGCCACGCATGCGGTCAGCGACGGCTGGCGCCAGATCGGCGAGGTCACGCTGGTGGCCAACGACGCCTACGCCTGGGAAGCCCTGTGGCGCAGCAGCCTGAAGATGATCGCCCTGGTGGTGGGCGCGGGCATTCTGTGGGCGGTGTTCGCCTTTCTGCTGGTGGGCTGGATCAAGAATCGGCTGCTGCGCGAGATCAGCGACCACGTGCGCCGCATCGGCCAGGAATCGCCGGCCGGCCAGGTGCAGGCGCGCGTGCCCGAGCTGTCCGGCGTGGTGCAGGCCCTGAACCAGACGCGCGAGCGTGTCTATGCCAGCGTCGAAGAACAGAACGCCCGCATCGAATCGTTGCAGGTCGAACTGAACCAGGACCCGGTCACCGGCCTGCCCAACCGCAAGTACTTCGTCAACGAATTCCGCCGCGCGCTGGAAATGCCGCAGGCCGTGGCCGGACGCGCCGTCGATGGCGGCCATATCCTGGTGTTCCGCCAGCGCGACCTGGCCGACCTGAACCGCCACATGCCGCGCGAATTCATCGACCAGTGGCTGCGCACGACCTGCGAGCGCATCGGCGGCACGCTGCGGCGCATGCACGTGGCCACGCCGCTGCTGGCGCGCCTGAACGGATCGGATTTCGCGCTGCTGCTGCCCGGCTGCGCGGCGCCGCAGGCGATGATGATCGCCGAACAGGTGCGCGCCGACCTGCATGCCTCGCGCATCCCGGTCGGCGAAGGCCACCTGTGCCGCTGGGCCCAGGCCATCACCGACTACGGCCACGGCCATCAGGCCGGGCCGGTGCTGGCGCGGCTGGATTTCGGGCTGATGCGGGCCGAAAGCGCCGGCAACGACCAGGTCGTGATCGCGGGCGCGACCGACATGCACACGCCCTCCGAATCCGGCGAACGCGCCTGGAAGGACGCGATTCTGTGCGCCCTGGAGGAACATCGTTTCGAGCTGGCCCCGGAAACCCTGAAAGCCACCGACGGCAGCCCGGTGCGCGTGGAGGCCATGCTGATGCTGCGCACCGCCGCCGACCAGGAACCGATCCCGGCGACGCTGTTCATCCCGCCGGCGGTGCGGCTGGACCTGGTGGCGGATTGCGACCTGGAAGCGGTAAGCCTGGGCCTGGACTGGCTGGCCGCCAATCCCGGCGAACTGGCCGTGCGGGTCGCCCTGCCCTCGCTGCGCGGCCAGAAATTCTTCCGCCAGCTGGCCCTGATGCTGACCGAGCACCGGCCGTTGGCGAGCCGGCTGTACCTGGAAATCGACGCCCACGGCCTGGTGGAATGCCACGAACAGATCGCCGCGCTGGCGCGGGTGACCTCGGAGTTCGGCGCGCATATCGGCGTGCGCCGCCTGGCGCAGCAGTTCGGCGCGGTGGCGCAGTTGCACACCCTGCCCTTGTCCTACGTGAAGCTGGGCGGCGGTTTCGTGGGCGGCATGTCGCAAAGCCCCGGCAGCCAGCAGCTGACCGCGTCGGTGCTGGAAACGGCGCGCAGGCTGAATATCGCGGTCTATGCCGAGGATGTACCCGACGCCGAAACGCAGCGCATCCTGGCCGAGCTGGGCATAGGCATCATGCGCGGCCCCGGCGTCAGGATCGCCGCGGGCCGGGCCTGAAGCGGCCCGCGGCGCCGGCCGCGCTCAGCGCGCGGCGGCCTTGCCCTTGGACTGTTCGTACAGCGGCAGCACCTGCTGCGCCGCGGCCTGCAGGTCGGCGATGCGCGAGGCTGCCGACGGGTGGGTCGACAGGATCTCGGGCGGGGCGCTGCCCTGGTCGGCCGCGCCCATCTTCTGCCACAGCGTCACGGCGGCCCGCGGGTCGAAGCCGGCGCGGGCCGCCAGTTCCACGCCCATGCGGTCGGCCTCGGTTTCGTGGGTGCGGCTGTTGGGCAGCGTGAACATCACGTTGGTAAGCTGGCCGCCCAGGTCGGAAGCCACGCTGGAGCCCGTCGCGATGGACAGCACCGATAATCCCAGGCTCGTCGCCATCTGCTGCGACACCCGCTCGCGGGCATGTTCGCGCAGCGCGTGGGCGATTTCATGGCCCATCACCGCCGCCAGCTCGTCGTCCGTGGGCTTGATCTTGGAGATCAGGCCGGTGTAGACGGCGATCTTGCCGCCCGGCATGCACCAGGCGTTGATTTCGTCGCTGGACAGCACGTGCACTTCCCAGTTCCAGCTTGCGGCGTCCGGCCGGAACACCGGCGTCTGCGCGATCAGCCGTTGCGAAATCGCACGCACGCGCGCGAGCTGCTGGGCGTCGCGGTCCAGCTGGCCCTTGGCCTTGGCCTGCTTGACGATGTCGGCATATTGCTGGCTGGCTTCCTGGTCCAGCGCCTGCGAAGGCACCATGCTGGACATGTACTGGGTCCGGTTGACGCCGATGGCGCCGGACTGGGTGGTGTTCATGCCCGTGCAGCCGGCCAGGGCGGCCAGCGCAAGCGCCGCGCCCGCCTGGCGCAGCGGGAAACGTTTCCGGATCATGTCGGCCTCCAGGTATTCGAAGTACGTATTGCGGGGAACGTCAGCGTATCAGACCGGATCGCCGCATTGCGCGCGATGGCGCAGGGCGTGGTCGATCAGCACCAGCGCCAGCATCGCCTCGGCGATGGGCGTGGCGCGGATGCCGACGCAAGGATCGTGGCGGCCCAGGGTCTGCACCTGGACCGGCTCGTTGGCGCGGTTAACCGACTTGCGCTCGACCCGGATGCTGGAGGTCGGCTTGATTGCGAGCGACACGGTCACCGGCTGGCCGGTGGAAATGCCGCCCAGCACGCCGCCCGCATGGTTGCTCAGGAAACCATCGGGCGTGATCTCGTCGCCGTGTTCGGAGCCGCGCTGTGCGATGCTGTCGAAGCCGGCGCCGATCGAGACGCCCTTGACCGCGTTCAGGCCCATCATCACGTGCGCGATGTCGGCGTCCAGGCGGTCGTAAATGGGTTCGCCCCAGCCCGCCGGCAGGTTCTCGGCCACCACCTCGATGCGCGCGCCGATGGAGTCGCCGTCGCGGCGCAGCTGGTCCATGTAGGCTTCGAGCTCGGGCACGATCCCGGCATTGGGCGCATAGAACGGATTGTTGGGGACTTCGTCCCAGGACACGAAAGGAATGGAGATCGGGCCCAGCTGGCTCATGTAGCCGCGCACCTGCACCCCGTACTGCTGCGCCAGCCACTTCTTGGCGATGGCGCCCGCGGCCACGGTGGGCGCGGTCAGGCGCGCCGACGAGCGTCCGCCGCCGCGCGGATCGCGCACGCCGAACTTGCGCCAGTAGGTGTAGTCGGCATGGCCGGGCCGGAAGGTGTCGGCGATGTTCGAGTAGTCTTTGCTGCGCGCGTCCGTGTTGCGGATCAGCAGGCCGATCGGCGTGCCCGTCGTCACCCCTTCGTACACGCCCGACAGAATCTCGACCTGGTCGGCTTCCTGGCGCTGCGTGACGTGGCGCGAGGTGCCGGGACGGCGGCGGTCCAGTTCCAGCTGGATGTCGGAGGCCTCCAGGGGCAATCCGGGCGGGCAGCCGTCGACGACGCAGCCGATGGCGGGGCCGTGGGATTCGCCGAAATTGGTGACGGTAAAGAGAGTACCTAAGGTGTTGCCGGGCATAAGGAGTCAGCGGAGTCGGTTTGCAAGCAACCCCGATTATGACACCGCGGAGGCCAAAGCCTGGATTTCCGAGGCCGGCGCGGGCCGTCCCAGCAGGTAGCCCTGCATGACCCGGCATCCCAGCGACTTGAGGATCTCGCGCTGGCCCTCGGTTTCGACGCCTTCGGCCACCACCGGCAGGTGCATCGCCTGGCACAGGCCGAACAGCGCGGACACGACCTCGCGGCTGCCGGCGTCCGACTCCAGCGCGGAAATGAAGCTGCGGTCGATCTTGACCCAGTCTATCGGCAGCGAGCGCAGGTGGTTCAGGCTGGAATAGCCGCAGCCGAAGTCGTCCAGCGCCATGCCCACGCCCATGGCGCGCAGCGCGTTCAAGACCTTCACGTGCTGCTCGTAGTGCAGGATGAACAGCGATTCCGTGATCTCCAGCACCAGCTTGCGCGGCTCCAGCCGGGCGCCGGCCAGCGCCCTGGAGACCAGGTCCACCAGGCCGCCTTCGTTCATCTGCCTGACCGACAGGTTCACGTGCACGCGCCATGCCGCCGGCCATTGCGCCGCCTGGGTGCAGGCGCGTTCCAGAATCCAGGCCCCCAGCGGCACGATCAGCCCGCTGCGCTCGGCCAGTTCGATGGTCACGGCCGGCGACACGCTGCCCAGCACGGGATGATGCCAGCGCAATAACGCCTCGCATCCCTGCACCACGCCCGTGCTGCTGTCCCAGACCGGCTGGTAATACAGCTCGAACTGTTCCATGGCCGGCGTGGTCAGGGCCAGGCGCAGATCGTTTTCCAGGCCCTGCTGGTCACGCTGGTGGGCCAGCATGCGGAAATCGAAGAGGCTCCAGCCCGGGCCGCCGCGCGCCTTCAGCGGCACCATCGCCACCTGGACGCAACGTTGCAGTTCCTCGACGCTGCGTCCGTGTTCGGGATAAAGCGCGGCGCCGACCCGGAATACCACCACCAGGGTACGGCCGCCCAGTTCCAGGGGCGCGCTCAGGTCGTCCAGCAGCTTGGCCGACACCTGCGCCGCCCCCTGCTCGTCCACGTCGGGCACGCAGACCGTGAAGCTGGCCGCCCCCGTGCGCGCCGCCACGCCCCCGAGCGTGCGCGCGATCAGGCCGAGCCGGCCGGCCACCTGCGCCAGCAGGGCCTGGTCTTCTCCGGCGCGCAACATGGCGCTGATCTCGGCATACTGCTCGAAACCGACGAGGAAGAAGGCGCCGCGCCACGAACGGCCGCCGTCGAACCAGCCGCGCGCGCGCCGCTGCAATTCCTGCTGGCTGAGCAGGCCGGTCAGTTCATCGAACCGCAGGCGCCGCCGTAGCGCGCGCTCCCTGCGTACAAAGATCAGGCATATCGCCACAAGGGCGGCTGCCAGCACCAGGCACAGTGCGAGCAGGTAACTCTCACGCACGGAGCCCCCTATCCATATGCCCCTGGCGTTGCGGTTCGGCAAGGAACCCAAGGGCTGTAACATTTTTTAAGTTATGCATTGGTTTCGCAAAAAAACGCCACATATCAGAGGCAACGCACCTCTTTTTCCTTGTATTCCTACAGTACTTTGATATAGCGCCGCGGGAAAGATGGCCCCGAGCGGCTTCTCCCGGCCCGCGGCATGCATCCTCCCTGGTACTACGACAGCCAACACCGGAAAATTAATACGCAAGAGCCCGATAGTTGACGGCGTTTGGCCGCAGCACCGAAATAATTGCACAGCTTGCCCGGTGGTGGCGCATATTTAGTAATATTCTGTACGGTATGTGACATGCAGAATTACTGTACAAAGACCTGCGTCAATGTGCTAGCAACGCGTGTCACGTTTCCCATCCAGGCGTCCTGGCCGGAGCCGGGCAGCTAGAGAAACTTCAACCACATGCCCACTTTCCGCCGGGTACTTTTCATCGCCGCCATCCTGATCGGTTTGGCCCTGCTCGGCGCCCAGGCGCTGGGTGTGGCGGCTGCGCATCGGTATCTCGACTCGCAGCTGGCGCAGCGCAGTGAAAAAGGCGCGGCCATGCTGGCCTGGGTCTTGTCGCATTCCGTCAGCGACGCCGGCCAACGCGCCACACTGGCCGACGAGCTGTATGCGCAGGGCCAATACGCGCTGATACGCATCACCGATGAAAAGAACGGCTCGACGCTGGAACGGCGCGCCAGGCCGGACGAGGCCGCGGGCCGCGAATACGACTGGCGCAACGCCTGGCTGGGCATAGAGGCGCCCGCCGTGTCGCGCGCCTTCGTCACGGCCGACGGCGCCGCCCAGGGCACGGTCACGGTCCAGGCCGATTCGCGGCAGGCGCGCGACACCCTCTGGCAAAGCGGCGTGCGCATCCTCGGTCTGGTGGTGGCCGCCGCCGTGCTGTGGATACTGGTCGCCCTGAACCTGGCGCGGCGCATGCAGACGCAGGCCACTGCTCCGGCGGACGGCGCGCCCGCCGCGGCCGAAACGGACCGGGCGCTGGCCGACGCGCAGCGCCTGGTGGCCGCCGCCGTGCAGGAACAGAACGCCCGCATCGAATCGCTGCAGAGCGAGGTCTACCTGGACCCCATCACGCGCCTGCACAACCGCCGCTATTTCATCGAACAGTTCCGGCTGGCGCTGGCCGACAAGGCGCCGGAGGCCGGCGGCCATCTCCTGATGTTCCGCCAGCGGGACCTGGCGCAGATCAACCGCCACCTGTCGCGCGCCTTCGCCGACCAGTGGCTGCGCTCCTCGTCGGACCGGCTGCTCAAGCTGGTGGCCGAGTTCGGCCAGCAGACCGCGCTGCTGGCCCGCCTGAGCGGCTCCGATTTCGCCCTGCTGCTGCCGCGTTCGTCGGCGCCGCAGGCCGGCCTGCTGGCCGAACGCGTGCGGCGCGAACTGCGCTCGCTGCGCGTGCCGATGGACAAGCACGGCTGGTGCCGCTGGGCCATGGCGCTGGCCGCCTACGGGCCGGACGACAACATGAGCGAAACCCTGGCCCGCCTGGACCACGCGCTGATGTGCGCCGAGAGCGCCGACGACGATCAGGTCACGCCGGCCAACCGCGCGCCCGACAGCACGCCCATCGGCGAATACAGCTGGCACGACGCGCTGGTCACGGCGCTGGAGCAGCATCGCTTCTCGCTGACGGTGCAGCCGCTGCACGACCTGGCAGGCGCCCTGCTGCACCAGGAAGCCAGCCTGACCCTGCACGACACCGCCGACGCCGACCCGGTGCCGGCCTCCATCTTCATGCCGCCCGCGGTCCGGCTCGGGCTGTCGGCCGATTGCGACGTGCAGGCCGTGCGGCTGGCGCTGGACTGGCTGTATGCCGGCCGGGGCGCCTTGTCCGTGCCCGTGGCGCTGGCCTCGCTCGCCCAGCCCTCGTTCCTGTCCCGATTGCAACGCATGCTGGACGACCGGCCGGCGCTGGCCCAGCGCCTCATCCTCGAAGTCGACGCGGCCGCGCTGGTGGAACAGGAAGCGGACCTGCACGAGCTCTGCCGCATCGCCACGGACGCCGGCGGCCGGATCGGCGTGGCGCGGCTGCCGCAGCACTTCGGCGCCATGGAACGCCTGCACGAGTTTCCGCTGTCCTACGTGAAGCTGAGCGGCAGCTTCATCGCCGGCCTGCAGCACAGCCCCGGCAACCGCCACCTGGCCGCCACCGTGGTCGCCACGGCCATCACGCTGCACATGCAGGTCTATGCGGAGGACGTGCCCGACATCGCGACCCAGAACATCCTGGAAGGGCTGGGCGTCCACGCGATACGCGGCGCTCGCGTACACTCGCCCCAAGCGCACGACCTCCCGGCCGAACATCCATGGGTTTCTAGTTGACGCCAGTATCGCCTCTTCGTATCCGCGGGCCCGTCCTGCCGGCCATCCTGGGCCTGCTGTTGTATGCGCTGTGCTTTCCCGCGGCCGCGCAAACCCATGCGCCGAGCGCCGCCTATGCGGACATCAGCCTGGGCCTGACCGCCGGCGTCGCGATCGCCTGCGCCGCGGCCTGCGCGCTGGCCTGGGCCGCCACCCGCAACGCCATGCACGGCGCCGGCCTGGCGTTCATGCTGGTCGAGGGCGTGTACCGCGCCACGCCCGCGCTGCTGCCGCCCGGCGCGCTGCAAGCCGGCTCCTACGCCGCCCTGCTCGCGCTTACCGTGCCGGCGCTGGCGCAGACGCCCGGCGCCGGCAGGCTGGCGACGGTCTGCCGTTGGGTCAGCACCACACTGGCCACCCTGGCCGCATTGAGGCTGGTGCTTGCCTACGGGCCCGGCAATAGCGCCGTCCACACTACGATAGCCGGCGCCTGCTCGATTACCAGCGTGCTGCTGGCTGCCTGGTTCCTGTGGCGCGCGCTGCGGGGCTCCAGTGCGAACGCGGCGATGCTGGCCATGGCGCTGGCCTATGCCGTCTCGGCCTGGGTGCTGGCCAGCGACGCCGGGCGGCCCGGCGCCGCCGCCGGCGCGCATCTGGGCTGGGAACTGCTGCGGCTGCTGCTGGTGACGGGCGCGCTGCTGCTGTACGCCATGGGCGAGCGGGCCGCCGCCGCATCCGCCCCCGCCCCCGCGCCCGCAGCCACCGGCCCGGCGCCCGCCGCCGGCACGGACCAGCTCGCCCAGGGCGAACTGCGGCTGGCGGAACTGGCCGGCGCGCTCGATACGCAACGCCAGATGAACGCGCTGATCTCGCACGAGCTGCGCGCGCCGCTGGCCACCATCAGCGCGGCCGCCCAATCCCTGGACATGATTCTCGCCGACGGCGGCGACGCCACCGGCAGCCGCCTTGCGCGCATCCATCGTTCGGTCTCGCGGATGACCGAACTTATGGACCAGCTGCTGAACCAGGACCGGCTCGGCGAGCAGGCCTGGACGCCCCGAGGCGAGTCGGCGGACCTGGCGGCGCTGGCGCGCGACGTGGTCGCCTCGATGCAGCCCGATACCGCGCATGCGCTGATCCTGGAGGCCGAAAGCCCCCTGCCCGTCTATTGCGACCGGCCGCTGACCTGCGTCGTGGTGCGCAACCTGATCCACAACGCCATCAAGTATTCGCCGGCCAATCAGCCGGTGCGCATCGAGACCGGCCTAAGCCGCGCGGGCGACGTGCCGATGGCCTGGGTGGCGGTCACCGACCGCGGCCCGGGCATCGGGGAAGAGGAACAGGCGCGGATTTTCGAGCCGCATTTCCGGCGCGCCGCGCATCGGGAAACGCAAGGCCTGGGGATAGGCCTGTACCTGGCCCGGCGCATCTGCCAGAACCAGGGCGGCTCGCTGACCATGCAAAGCACGGTGGGCGTGGGCACGCGTTTCGTCGTGACGCTGCCGTCCAACCCGCCGCCGGCTCAGGCGGCGAACACGTAGCCCTGGCCGCGCACGGACAGCACCGGCAGCTTGAGGCCGGCGCTTTGCGCCTTGGCGCGCAGGCGGCTGACCAGCACGTCGATGCGGCGCAATTCGAAACCGCCCGGGCTGTCGGGCAGGAACAGTTCGGCCAGCACCTGGCGGCTGACCGCGCTGCCGGCCGCGTCCATCAGCGCGATCAGGAAGGTACGCTCCTGCGCGCTGAGATGCAGGGAAGCGCCGTCCGGCGCCACCAGTATCCAGCCGCCGTCCTGCAGCGACCATGAACTGTCGGCCGGGGCGCGGGTTTCCGCGGTGGTGGGATTCGGCGCCTTGGCCAGGCGCATCCGGCGGGCCAGGCTGCGTATGACCGAGCTGAGCTCCAGCAGGTCCACGGGCTTGGTCATGTAGACGTCGGCGCCGCCTTCCAGGCCGCGCACCCGGTCTTCCAGCGCGCTGCGGCCGGTCAGCATGACGATGCCGACGGGGCTCAGGGCGCGCAGGCGGGTCGCCACGGAAAAACCGTCTTCGCCCGGCAAGTGCGCATCGAGTATGACGATGTCGCACGGCTGCTCCTGCAACCGGCGATAAAACGCCGCCGCATTATCACAGGCGAATGCCACCCGAAAACCATAGCCACCCAAGCCTAACGCCAGTTCCTCCCGGAAATCGGCGTCATCCTCAAGCAGACCGATACACAGCAAACCATCTGCGCCAGCCATATTTAGAGTGCTTTATATTGAAGAGTATCGACAAATGCCCCGCGGACGCTGGCCCCCGGAGTGTCCCGTTGGCGACAATCTTACGACTTTTACAATGGAAACGAATGATTGCAGTGAAAAAAACTGCGATATTCCATTTCCAAATAGGTATTTTCGCCTAAGTCCTTTCAAAATCAGTTTACGGCGGCTCGGTATATTCAGGACGAGCAGCTGACTTCGATGCTGCCGGCCCAGTCGGGCGGCAATCCCGCGTACCGCTCATAACCGGGCTGCGCCTCGTAGGGATTGCGCAACAGTTTGAGCAGCGTATCGATTTCGCCGGCGTCGCCCGTCTTGGCGGCGCGGATCGCCTCCTCGGCCAGGTGATTGCGCAGCACGTACAGCGGATTGACGCGGTTCATGCCGGCCGCCACCTCGGGCGCCGGGCGCGCGTCCTGCGCATGGCGCGCCAGCAGGCGGTCCAGCCAGGCGCCCGCGGCCGGGCGGTCGATGAACAGGTCTTCGAATGCGCTGCGCTGGCCCGCGAGCGCATCGGCCAGGCGCCGGAAGGTCAGGGTGAAGTCGGCCTGGTTGGCGTCCATCAGCTTGAGCAGATCGTCCAGCAGCGGCTCGTCTTCCACCTGCCACGCGGCCAGGCCCAGCTTGGCGGCCATCCGTTCGTGGAACGCGCGGGTGAACACCGGCTCGAATTCGTCCAGCGCCGCGCGCAGGCCGTCGACGTCGGGCACCAGCGCATGCAGGCTGCCGCCCAGGCGGTACAGGTTCCATAGCGCCACCGACGGCTGCCGGTTCCAGGAATAACGTCCTTCGGTATCCGAGTGGTTACAGACATGCCCCAGCCGGAAGCCGTCCATGAAACCGTAGGGGCCGTAATCCAGCGTAAGCCCCAGGATGGACATATTGTCAGTGTTCATCACCCCGTGGCAGAACCCGACCGCCTGCCAGTCGGCCATCAGCAGCGCCGTGCGCCGCGTGACCTCGCGCAGCAGGTTCAGCACGGCCACGCCGTCGTCCCGCGGCGCGCCGCCCGGCATTTCGCGGCACTGCGGGTAATAGCGGTCGATGACGTAGTCCGCCAGGGTCTTGAGCGGTTCCGGCTGGCGCCGCGAGGACCAGTGCTCGAACGAGCCGAAGCGCACGAAGCTGGGCGACATGCGCGTCACGATGGCGGCGGTCTCGACGGTTTCGCGCATGACCGGGTCGTCGGAAACCACCAGCGCCAGCGCGCGCGTGGTGGGCACGCCCAGGCCGTGCATGGCTTCGCTGGCCAGGTATTCGCGCACCGACGAGCGCAATACGGCGCGGCCGTCGCCCATGCGCGAATAAGGCGTCATGCCCGAGCCCTTGAGCTGCAGCTCCCAGGCGCCCTGCGGCCCTTCGACCTCGCCCAGCAGGTGGGCGCGCCCGTCGCCCAGCTGGCCGGCCCAGACGCCGAACTGGTGGCCGCTGTAGACGGCCGCCAGGGTATCGCCGCCGGGCAGCGGCTGCGCCCCCGAAAACACGCTCAGGAACTCGGGCGTATCCAGCACCGCCGGGTCCAGGCCGATCAGGCGCGCGGCGTCGGGATTGGCGTGCAGCAGCCGCGGCTGGTTCAGCGGGCGCGGCGCAAGACGCGTATAGAAAGCCGGCGGCAAGGCGGCGAAGGAATTGACCGTACGTAGCTCGGCCAGCGTATGGGCGCTCATGCGCGTTGCCTCCTGGCGGCCCGCTTGGCGGGCCGCACGTAGAAAATGGCGCTCAGGAAGAAAACCGTCGAGAGCAGGATCTCCCCCCACGCCATCGCCACCGACAGCGCGGCCGGGTCGGACATGGCGCGCACCACCCCTTCCATCAGGTACAGCAGCGACAGCATCGACGCCCATTGGTAGGTATAGAGATTGCCGCGCAGGATGCCGCGCAGCGGAAACGCCAGCGGCAAGGCCTTCAGCAGCATCCAGGACCCTCCGGGCCGCACCGGCGCCACCACGGTCTCCCAGGTCACGCAAAGCACTATCAGGGCAAACAGCGAAACCGAGGCGAGCAGGCGCAGGCGGGGGTTGAGTTCAGGGTTCATGCTGCTATTATCGCCTGATGAATCGCCCCGCCGAGCCTGCCGCCGCGCCGGCGGCCCCCAGATCCCCGACATCGCGCTCTTCATGGGGCGCGAGAGCCTGGCGCATCGTCCGCTTCACCTTTGAACGCGCCGGCGAAGAAAAACTGCTCCAGGTCACCTCCAGCCTCACCTTCACCACCGTGCTGGCCATCGTGCCGATGCTGGCCGTGGTGCTGTCGCTGTTCACCGCGTTTCCCGTGTTCCAGGAATTCCGCCTCGCGCTCGAGGACTTCCTGACCAACAGCCTGATGCCGCCGTCCGTTTCGGACAACATCATGGACTACCTGAACCAGTTCGCGCGCCAGGCCTCGCGCCTGACCGCCATCGGCGGCGTGTTCCTGCTGATCACGTCGCTGCTGCTGATCATGACCATCGACAAGGCGCTCAACGACATCTGGCACGTCACGCGCCAGCGTCCGCTGCGCCAGCGCGCGCTGGTCTACTGGGCGCTCATCACGCTGGGGCCGGTGGTGGCCGGCGCCAGCCTGTGGGCCACCTCCTTCGTGGCGCGCGAGTCGCTGGGGCTGGTGCGCGACGTGCCGGAAATCGTCAGCGTGGCCATTTCCTTCATCCCGCTGGTCCTGACCGCGCTGGGATTCGCCGCGCTGTTCGTGGTGGTGCCGAACCGCGAAGTCCTGTGGCGCGACGCGCTGCTGGGCGGCTGCGTGACCGCGATCGCGCTGGAAATCATGAAATCGGCCTTCGCCTACTACCTGACGCGCTTTCCGACCTACACCGTCATCTACGGCGCCTTCGCCACCCTGCCCATCTTCCTGCTCTGGATCTACCTGTCTTGGCTGGCCGTGCTGCTGGGCGCCACGCTGGCCTCCAGCGCGCCGCTGGTCCGCCTGGGCCGCCGCAAGATCAACCGCTATGCCGGCGCCACCTTCGTCGACGCCCTGGACGCGCTGCGCGCGCTGCGCAAGGCGCAGGTCGGCGCGCAGCAGCGCGGCCTGCCGGCCAGCGTGCTGGCCTCGCAGCTGCGGCTGCACCAGGACGAGCTCAACGAAGTGCTGGAAACGCTGAGCGGCATGGGGCTGGCCACGCGCACGCCCGAGGACAACTGGGTGCTGACCTGCGACGCCCGCCAGACCTCGATGGCGCCTGTGGTGGACCATTTTCTGCTCGACCGCAACCAGTCCAGGGTGCGCAACGACCCGGAAATACTGCGGGTCGCGGCCGCCGTGTTTTCCGAACAAAATACGCCCACGCTGGAAGAAGTCTGCGGAGAAGCGCAAAATACTGAAAATGGAATCGCGCCGGTATTGCAGCTGGAAGCGAAAAAGAATTAGTAATCAGTATTCGGGCGTAGTCCGCCCAGGAGGAACCGATGTTGAAGGTCAGCGAGATTTTGCGCGTCAAGGGCGATACGCTCTATACGGCGTCGCCCGACATGCCTGTGTCCCAGGCCGTGCAAACGATGAGCGAGCAGGACATCGGCTCGCTCGTCATCATGGAGTTCGGCACCCTGACCGGCATGCTCACGTTCCGCGAGATCATCCGCCACATGCACGCGCATGGCGGCAACGCCGGGGAAACCACCATCCGCTCCATCATGGACGACGCGCCGGTCAGCGTCTCGCCCAATACCAGCGCCGAGGAAGTGCAGCGCCTGATGCTGGAAAAGCACGCGCGCTACATCCCGGTCATGGACGGCCCCACCCTGATGGGCGTGATTTCTTTCTACGACATGGCCCAGGCCATCGTGGCGGCCCAGCAGTTCGAAAACAACATGCTCAAGGCCTACATCCGCGACTGGCCCACCGAAAGCGCCGAACCGGCCAAGTCCTGATTGCGCCGGCGGCGCCCGCCGCCGGTCAGGCTCCCGCCGGCGCCGCGACGCTCGCAGCGCCGCGCATATCCGGCGCATGCCGCTGGCTGCGCCAGGCCTCGTATATGAGTTCCGGCCGGTTTTCCGCCAGCAAGGCCGGGTCCGACAGCATGCGCCGCCACCGGCGCGCCCCCGATTGCCCGTTCACCAGGCCCAGCATGGGCCGCGTCATCACGCGCAGCGGCACGCCGCGCGCGACCTGGCGCGCGGCGTATTCGGTCATGGCGTCGACCACCTGCGCATCGCTGGGCAGCCGCAGGGACGGCCACAGCTGCAGGGAAATCTCGGACAGCACGCGTGGCGTATGCCAGGCGGCGCGGCCCAGCATGACCCCATCGAAATCGCCGGCGGCGCGCACCGATTGCTCGGCGTCGGCCAGGCCGCCGTTGAGCACGAAAGTGCAATCCGGAAAGTCGCGCTTGAGCTGGCGCACCACGTCGTAGCGCAGCGGCGGGATCTCGCGGTTGTCCTTGGGCGACAGGCCCTTGAGCACCGCGTTGCGGGCATGGGCGATGAACACCCGGCATCCGGTGTCGTAGATCTTGCCGACGAAATCCCGAACGAATTCATAGGATTCGTCGTAATCCAGCCCAAGCCTGTGCTTGACAGTGACGGGAATGTCCACCGCGTCCTGCATGGCCTTCATGCAGTCGGCCACCAGCGCCGGCTCAGCCATCAGGCAGGCGCCGAAAGCGCCCTTCTGCACGCGCTCCGACGGGCAGCCGCAGTTCAGGTTGATTTCGTCGTAGCCCCATTTGCGACCCAGCCGGGCCGACTGGGCCAGGGCGTCCGGCTCGCTGCCGCCCAGTTGCAAGGCCACGGGATGCTCGGCCTCGTCGAAATCCAGGTGGCGTTCGACATTGCCGTACAGCAGCGCGCCGGTGGTGATCATTTCCGTGTACAGGCGCGCGCGCGGCGCCAGCAGCCGATGGAAAAAACGGCAGTGGCGGTCGGTCACATCGATCATGGGGGCGACGCACAGCCGCCAGTCGGGGGAGTCCAAGAATCACTCTGCAAAACAAGGGGATGCGGTATTTTACGGTGCTTGGCCGGATTGTGTCCGGCAAGCGGCTTGCGGCTCCCGGACGCCCACGGCCGGGCCGATGCGGCGGGTGGTCTAAAATTGCGCCGCCGCACAGGCATGTCCTGGCCTTCCGTTAACCCCTGACTCCCGCATATCAATGGCCGTATTCACTCCCGTATCCGACGACGACGCGCGCAGCCTCCTGGCGCATTTCGACCTGGGCGAGTTCATTTCGCTGCGGGGGATCACGGCGGGCATCGAGAACACCAACTACTTCCTGTACACGAGCCGCGGCGAGTACGTCCTGACGCTGTTCGAGGTGCTGACGCAGGCCCAGCTTCCGTTCTATATCGAACTGATGTACCACCTGGCCGAGCGCGGCATCCCGGTGCCGCGCCCGCAGACCCTGCGCGACGGCACGCGCCTGACCACCCTGCACGGCAAGCCCTGCGCGATTGTTTCGCGCCTGCCCGGCGGCTACGAGCCGGCGCCCGGCGTCGCGCACTGCGCGCTGGCCGGCGCCACGCTGGCGCGCGCCCACCTGGCCGGCCGCGACTTTCCGCTGCAACAGCCCAACCTGCGCGGGCTGTCGTGGTGGCTGGAAACCGCGCCCAAGGTCCTGCCCTTCCTGGAGCCCGCCCAGGCCGATCTGCTGCAGGCCGAGCTTGCCGCCCAGCAGGCCGCCGCCGCAACGCCCGCCTGGCAGTCGCTGCCCGGCGGTCCGGCCCACTGCGACCTGTTCCGCGACAACGTGCTGTTCGCCGGCACCTTCGAAGACCCGCTCATGGGCGGCATCATCGATTTCTATTTCGCCGGCTGCGACACCTGGCTGTTCGACGTGGCGGTCAGCGTCAACGACTGGTGCATCGAGCGCGACACGGGCGAGTTCGTCCCCGAATTGGTAGCATCCTGGCTGGGCGCCTATGCCGCCGAGCGGCCGTTCACGGACGCCGAACGCGAGGCCTGGCCGCTGATGTTGCGCGCCGCCGCGCTGCGTTTCTGGATATCGCGGCTGTACGACTTTTTCCTGCCGCGGCCGGCGCAGACCCTCAAACCGCACGATCCGCGGCACTTCGAAAGAGTGTTGCAGGCGCGCCACCGGCCGGGGCTGCCCATATTGCCGTAACGGTCATGGCCCCCATAATGACGTATAGCGTCCCTTTTTGAGAGATTCCCCTTCTAGAGAGCCATGCAAGCAGCATTCCTCCCCGCGGCATCCGGCTGGCAATGGGTTCGAGACGGCTTCCGCCTGTTCCGCAAGCAACCCCTGGCCATGTTCACCTGGGCCATGGCCATCAGTCTCCTGGTCGTTTTCGCCACCGCAACGCCGCCTATCGGTCCCATTCTGGTCGTTGCGCTGATGCCCATCATCACCCTGATGACGCTTTCCGCATGCAAGCATGTCGAGGCCGACCGGGTCATGCTGCCCTCGATGTGGGGCAAGCCGCTGAAACAACCAGGGGTCTTCAGGAAGCTGTTCCTGATGGGATTGCTGTATGCCGCGCTGTGCATGGTGGCCGGCCTGGTGATTTTCCTGCCCTTCACGGATGCGATGGTCGAAGGCATGCGCATCGCCTCCGTCGAGAAAAGCATGGAGCCCATCCTGTCGGCGATGGCCCTGCCGCTGTCGTTGTTCGCCATCGTCTACGTCGTGATCGCCGCGCTCTTCTGGCACGCGCCGGTGCTGGTGGCCTGGCACGGGCTGCGCCTGGTCCAGGCGCTGTTCTTCTCGGGCATCGCCTGCTGGCGCAACAAACTGCCGTTCCTGGTGTACGGCGCCACCTGGGTCCTGATCTTCCTGTTCATCGACCTCTGCGCCGGCCTGCTGGTGGCCATCGGGCTATCGCCGCAGTTTGCGGGCACGCTGCAGATCCCCTTCAATATCGCCGCCGGCGGCGTGCTGTATTGCAGCTTCTACCCCGCCTATACCTCCGTATTCGGCATCGAGAACGCCGGCGCGCATCTCAACGACGGCAACGGCGCCCAGGCATAAGGCCACGCGCCAGGGCGCCAGCGCCCGGCGCGCCCGCAGCACCCTTCCATCCGGCGCCACGAACGCCACGTCGATCGCGTAGCGCATGCCGAAGGTATGCACGCCCGCGCAGGGCGCCAGCAGGATGCCGCAGCGCGGCCCGGGCGGCCGGCGGCCCAACAGCCCCCGCAGGCGGGCGCTCCAGCGCGTGACTTTCAGCAACCTGAGGCGGCCCCGCGGCAAGGGCGTGGGCCTGATCATTGCACGCCCTGCAGCAACTGGACCGCGATCGGAAACGCCAGCACGATGAAGGTGCACGGAAAAATGCAGGCGATCAGCGGCAGCAGCATTTTCACCGGCGCCTGCATGGCCAGTTGCTCGGCGCGCAGATGGCGGTCGCTGCGGCACTGCGCCGCCTGCGCCCGCAGCACCGGCCCCAGACTGATCCCCAAAGCCTCGGCCTGGGCCACCGCCGCGGCCCAGTTGCGCGCCAGCGGGCTGTCGCAGCGCTGCGCCAGGGCCTTGATCGCGGCGCTGCGGGACACGCCGGCCCGCATCTCCGCCAGGGCGTCGGCCAGCGCATCGCGCAAGGCGCCCGGCGGCCCGCTGCGCGCCGCCAGCTGCAAAGCCCCCTGCACGCTCAATCCGGCCTCCACGCACAGGGTCATCATGTCGAACACGAACGGCAGGTCCCGTTCGATGCTGCGACGCCGCTTGCGGCCCAGGTCGAGCAGCCAGAGCCAGGGCGCGGCGCCGGCCGCCAGCGCGGCCGCGGCTGTCCAGGCGGCCCATGCCCAGGGTCCCGCCTGCGTCAGGGCGGCCATGCCGGCCAACACCGTCGTTCCCGCGGCCACCGCCGCGCTCCAGCACAGCGCGGCCATGTGGGCGTAGCCTACGCCGGCCGGCAGCGCGGCCCGGTCGATGGCGCGCATCAGGCGCAGGCGCCAGCGCCAGGTGCACAGGCGCCCCGCCAGCGGCGCCGTGGCCGAGATCCACGGCCAGGCCGCCCGCCACCACCAGGGCAGCGTCGCTACCGCCGCAAGGCCCTGGCGCAGCAGCGGCTGCAGCAAGGCCCACGCCAGCCACGCCGCGCAACTGCCCGCCGTGAATAGTCCGAGATATAGCCACACCCTGGCCTCCCTTCAGATATCGATGCGGATGATGCGCCGGATCAGCAGCACGCCGGCGGTCTCCAGCACCGCCACCACGGCCAGCACGGCCCAACCCATCGGCGTGCGCCACAGCAAGCCCATGACGTCAGGTTCCAGGCGGTCGAGCACGGCCAGCAGCAGCATGGGCAGCGCGCCCACGATCCAGGCCTGCAGCCGGCCCTGCGAGGTCAGCGCCACCAGCTTGGCCTGCAGTTGCAGCCTGGCGCGCAGCGTATGGGCGATGCTCTCCAGCGCCTCGGCCAGATTGCCCCCCGTCTGCGCGGCGATGCGCATGGCCGCCACCACCAGCGAAGTCGCTTCGGCGGGCATGCGGCCGAGCAGGTTTTCCAGGGCCGTGTCCCAGGGCACGCCCATGCGCTGTTCGCGCAGCATCAGTCCGAATTCCTGGGCCAGCGGCGCGCTGCTTTGCTCGACGACGTGGCGCAGGCCCGTGCCCAGCGCGACCCCGGCCCGCAGCGCCGAGGCCAGCATCAGCAGGGCCATGGGCAATTGCTGCTCGAAGCGGCGCGCCCGCCTGCGCCGCAGCGCGTCGATGAGCGCGCGCGGCATGCGCGAAGCCAGCGCCGCGGCCAGCGCGGCCGCGACGGCGCTGCCCGTCAGCGGCAGCACCAGGGCGGCGGCCAGGGCCGCGCACACCATCGCCCCGGCCCACAGCTGGGCCGGATCGATGAACAGGAATACTTCGCTCAGCTTCAGCCCGGCCTCGTGGGTGTAGACCTCGCGGTAGCGCCGCAGCGCGGGCGCGAACCAGCCCTGCGCGCGCCAGGCCAGCACGATGGCGCAGACCATTGCGCCCGCCGCGGCCAGCCAGATCACGGCAGCACCTGCGGATAGGCCGATGCGCCGGCCTCGCGGCCCGCCGCGTCGGAGAACCAGCCCGGATCGAAGCCGGCTGCGCTTTCACTCCATTCGCGCGCAAAGCCGGGCATGGCGCCGCAGCCGGCAAAGCCGTGGCGGCGGTCGTAGCGGAACAATTCCTGCAACTGTATGCGCCCGCTTTCCATGCCGGTCACTTCGGTGATGGACATCACCGCCCGCTGCCCGTCGGCCAGCCTGGCCTGCTGCACCACGACGTCCACGCTGGCCGCGATGTGTTCGCGCACGGCCGACAGCGGCAGGTCGAGCCCGGCCATCAGGATCATGGATTCCAGCCGCCCCAGGGCGTCGCGGGCCGAGTTGGCGTGCAGCGTGGTCAACGAGCCCTCGTGCCCCGTATTCATTGCGGTCAGCATATCGAAGGCCTCCGGCCCGCGGCACTCGCCCACGACGATCCGGTCCGGCCGCATGCGCAGCGCGTTGCGCACGAGTTCGCGGATATCGATGCGCCCGCGCCCTTCCTGGTTGGCGGGCCGCGCCTCCAGCGCGACCAGATGCTCGTGGTTCAGGCACAGCTCGGCGGCGTCCTCGATGGTGACGATGCGCTCGCCTTGCGGAATCTCGTTGGACAGAATATTGAGCAAGGTGGTCTTGCCCGAACCCGTGCCGCCGGAGACAACCAGGTTCTTGCGCGTGCGCACGCACAGCCCCAGGAACTGCGCCATCGCGTCGCTCAGGGACCCGGCCGCGATCAGGTCGGGCATGCGCGGGCGCTGCCGCGGAAACTTGCGTATGGTCAGGCTGGCGCCCTTCATCGCCACGGGCGGAATGATGGCGTGGACCCGCGAGCCGTCGGACAGGCGCGCATCCACCATGGGAGAGCTTTCGTCGATGCGCCGCCCCAGCGGCGTCACGATCCGCTCGATGGCCCAGCGCACCGACTGCTCGCTGGTGAAGGCGGCCGGATGGCGCGACAGCCGGCCGCCGCGCTCCACGTAGATTTCGTCGTGGCGGTTGACCATGATCTCGGTGATATCGCCGGCGGCCAGCAGGGGCTCCAGCGGCCCCAGGCCGACGGCCTCGTCCAGCACCTCGCGGCACAGCGCCGCGCGGTCCGTGCCGGCGGCGAGGTCCAGGTCATCCGCGACGATCTGCGTGAGCAGCCGCTCGGCCTCGGCGCGCAGCATGGCGTCGCTCATGCCCGCCACGTCGCGCCGCCGCAGGTCCAGCGCTTCCAGCAGCGCCGCATGCAGACGCCGGCGTTCGTGCAGCAGGTGCTGCGGCGGCCCGGGCAAGGGGTCGGCCTGCGCGCGACGCGGCGGCTCGGACGCGCAGGCGGCCGGCGCGGCCTGCGGCGGCGAGGCCAGCGACACGCGCAACCGGCACGGGCCGATCAGGATCTCGTCGCCGGGCAGCACCGGCGCATGGCGCACGATCCGCGCGCCATTGACCATGGTGCCGCCCAGCGTGCCCAGGTCCTCCAGCACGATGGCCGCGTCTTCGCGCAGCAGCCGCGCATGCTGGCGCCCCACGCGCCAGTTCGCGATGCGCAGGCCGCAATGCGCGCCCCGGCCGATGAGCAGCGGCGCGGCCGCCTGCAGCCTGCGCACGGCCGCATCCTCGAACGTCAGTTCTATGGCAAGCATGGTGTCACTCCTTCTTCTGCCCCACCCATTGGGAGCCGGCGCCCGTATAGGGGTCCCAGCCAGCGGCTGCGGCCGGCGCCGCGGTTCCCAGCCGGGGCGGCTCGGGAAACGCCGCATCGAGCGCATCGCGGCCGCGGCGCACGCGGTCGGCCATGGCCGGCTCGTTCTGCGAAATGATTTTGGGCGTGACGAATATCGCCAGCTCTGTTTCGCGCAGCTGGTAGCGGCGCGACGCGAACAGCGCGCCGAGGATGGGAATGTCCTGCAGCCCGGGCAGGCCGCTGACCTCGCTGGCGCGTTCGCGCGACAGAAAGCCGCCGATGACCAGCGTGCTGCCGGAACGGACGTTGAATTCGGTGGAGGCGCGGCGCGTGCGCAGCGCGGGCCCGCCCGGCACGCTGAGCGAGGCGTCCACCGAACTGGCCTCCACCTCGATGAGGGACCGGATCACGCCGTTGCGGTCGATGCGCGGCGTGATCCGCAGCGAAACGCCGTACGGCTTGAACAGCGTGGTGGAATTGCCGCGCGCATCCGTCGATGCGTAAGGGACTTCGCCGCCGGCCAGAAAGGTCGCGCTGGCGCCGCTGCGCGCGAGCAGCTGGGGCTGCGCCAGCATGACGGCCTCGCCGCTTTGCGCCAGGGCGGCCAGGCGGGCCGACAGCAGCGCATTGACGCCGAAGTAGCCGGCGGCCGCCGTGGCCGCGCCGGCGGTGGCGACCACGGCCTCTCCCGGGCGGCTCATGCGCCCCAGCGAACCCGCGTCCCACGCCAGGGCGGCGTTGAGACCGCCCTGGCTCACGCCGGCCCAGCGCACGCCCATTTCCCTCAGCCTGGACGTGGGGATCTCGACCACTTGCACGTCCAGCAGCACCATGCGGTCCCATCCCACCTGCCCGGTGAAGTCCAGCACCGCGGGATAGCGCTCGGCCAGAGCGGCGATGCGCGCGCGGTCGTCGTCGGAGAGGTCGTCGCCTTCGATCACGATGCGCCCGCCCACTTCCGAACTGCGCGCGCCGGGAATACGCCCCAGCAGCTCGCGCACCTCGGCCCGCAACTGCGGCGCCCCCGCCGCGACGACCCGCAGTTCGTAGGCCCGGGGCTGCCCCCTGCCCGTCCAGACGTGCATGGACGACACGCCTTCGGCGCGCGCGAACACCACCACTTCGCGTCCCTCGGCCGCGACCGCCCCGACCACCTGGCCGTTGCCGATGGCCACCCGCCGCACGCCGGGGTGCGACAGCACCCGCGTTTCCCCCACCTGCAACTCCAGCACTTCGGCTTGCGCGTGCGCCGCCGCGCAGGCCAGGCACATCGCCAGCGCGGCCAGCGCCGCGAGCATGCGCGTCATGGCCGCTCCTCCCGCGTGTCCGTTGCGATGCCGGCCGCGGCGTCCCGCGGGAACCCGTCGGCCTGCGCGTCGAGCCGGTCGCCGTAGAGGATGGCCACGCCCGGCGCGGCCTTGGGTGCGGGGTCGAGTCCGATCAGGGCGGCCAGGTCGCTTTGCGGGCTGCGGGCCACCCGGGCCGCGTCGTCGCGATGGCGCAGCAGGGCCGTCAGGGCGCCGGCCTGGCGCGCCGCCACGAACCGCATGGCTTCCTCGGGGCTGGCCGCCAGCGTGACGTTGCCCGGGCTGCTGCCATCGCCGTCGTCCTCGCCCTGGCTGCCCACAGCAAGCACGCGCATGCCTTGCAGGACGGGCACGGTCAGCTCGCGCTGCCGGTGCGTGAAGCTGACGTAGATGTCGATCGCATCGCCGGCGCGCAGCATCTGCGCCAGCCCGCCCAGGTCCGCGGCAGCCACGCTCAGGGCGCGTTGCCCGGCCCGCAGCCGCGACGCCAGCGCGGGCGCCGGCGCATCGAAGCTGAGATAGGCGCGCAGCAGCGATTCGCCGCGGGCGACGTCGGACTGCAAGGTGGCGCCGAGTATGCCGTCGAGGTCCAGCGGGTCGATGCTGGCGCTTGACGCCCATTGCTCCGGAATGTCGCGCACGGCCAGATGGGATTCGTCGAGCCGCGTGCCCGCCTGCAGGTCATGGGCCGCGACCAGCCGGCTGACCAGGGGCACGCGCGCTTCGGCCTCCAGCACCTGGATGCGTTGCTGCACGTGTTCACGCACCGCCCAGGCCGATACCAGCCCCGCGCCCAGCGCCAGCGCATACACGCCGCCGCGGCGCAGCCGCTGCCGCGCCTGGATGAGCCAGCTTTTCATGGCGTCCACCCGCTGGCCAGCAGCCCGCTGCCGGCGGCCAGCGGCGCCAGCGAAATGCGCAGCCGCGCCGCCCCCTTGGTCCACCATTGCGGCGCGCCCGCGGCAGGCAGCGGACGCCAGCCGGCGCGCTTCAGGCCCTGGGCCACGCGCCGGGCCAGCCGCGCCGGCGGCTCGCCGTACTGCCAGATGCGCTCGGTGACCAGGACGCCGCCGTCGCGCACCGCGATGTCCAGCCGCAGCCTGCCGCCGGCCGGCAGCCATTGCGGCCTGGGCGGACCGGCCATTGCGCGCGTGTCCGCCGCCGAAATGCTGCCCACGGTCCGCCGCGGCCCCAGGCCTTCCATCTGGACGATCCATTGCTCATGCCCGATGCGCCCGGACAGGATCGCCTGCCCGGGCAGCACGCGCAGATCGGCCAGGGCGGGCTGTTGGCCCGACAGGAAACGGACCAGATCGGAAACGCCCAGCGGCGCGTCGAACACCTGCACCCGCGCCGGCATGCCATGCAGCCACATCGCATCGGCCAGCGGTTCGCGGCGGGACCCGGCCGGCAGGCGCAGCGCCTCCAGCGCCGCCGGGCCCGCGCCCGCGGCCGGCGGCGGCCACATGCCCGCCGCGCAAGCCAGCGCGCCCGCTAGCGCCAGACGCAGGACGATCGAGGGCGCCGCGTTCATGGCCTGCCCTTCCCGCGCGCGCCGAGCCGATCGGCCGGCACCACGTCGGCCCAGTCGGAGAGCCAGTCCAGCGACAGCCGCGGCCGCCCCCAGGGACCGTCCATGCGCTCGACGAGGCCGGACAGCCGCCGTGCCTGGACCAGCGAGGCCGCTTGCGCGCGCCGCCACGATTGCGGCGCCTGCCCGATGCGGCGCTGCGCGTCGGCGTCGCCCCAGGCGTAGCCGGCGCCGCTTGCCACATGCGTGCGGCGGGAGACCGGCAGCGCTTGCGGCCCGGCCTGGGCCTGCACGCTCAGCAATTGCAGGCCGGCCTCGAACCAGGCCTGTTGCAAACCGGCGAGGCGCGGCGCAGCGACCCCGTCCAGGGGCCCGGCCGCGCCGGAGAGATTCGCGCGCGCCGCGGCGCCATCCACGCCTGCCAGGGGTTGGCCCCGCGCGGCGGCCATGACGGCCTGGCGGCTGGCCTGGGCCATTTCCTGCGCCGCGTATTGCAGCCCACCGATGCGCGTGACGGCCCATGCCAAGACGGCCAGCAGCGGCAGCATCAGCAGCGCTTCGATCATGGCCTGGCCGTGTTGCCGGTGCTGGCGCGGCGTCATGGCGCCTGCCTTGTGCCGGCCGCTTCCTGGGCGGTGACGGCGGACAGCCGCGCCTGCCAGTACGGCCGGAATAGCGTGGCGAGTTCGCCGCGCCCGTCGGCCCGTGCCTGCGGGCGGACGAAATAGGTTTCGGCGGCCGAGGTGACGGAGACCGCCCCGGCCCGCCCCAAGGCGGCGTAGGCGAACCGGCCCACGGGCGCGGCGACCGAGCTGCCCGCGTCCGTGGTTTTCAGGGCGGAGCCCGCCAGCCTGACCGACACCGCGAAACGCAGCGGCGCGCGGCCGCGGGCGGCGGCGACTTCGCGGTAGGCCGGCAGCCCCGTGGCGCCCCAGCGCTGGGCGTCGGCCATGGCGTATGAGTTGGCCAAGGGATTGGTCGCGCCCTCGAAGATATTCCAGGACGTGGAGAGTTCGACCCAGCGCCAGAAGTCCTGTTGGGAAAAATCCGGCGGCGGTTCGTCCACGTATTCCAGGCCCTCGGGCGCGCGGCTCTTGTCGCCCTGCGCCGTCGCCCAACCCATTGCGTATTCCCGGTAATAGCAGCCGATCCAGCGGTTCGACCGCAGCGCGTGGTAGGACTGGGTGTCGAGGGCGCCCCAGCGTCCGTCGGGGCTGAGCCAGGTAAATCCGCGGCGCCGCAGTTCGTGCCGATGCAAGGGGCAGCGCGGACTGACCACCCACGGATTGCGGCGCGTGGCGCTGCGGCTGTCGAGGAAACGGTAGCGCGCCACGGCCTGTTCGACCGCCGGCCGCAGGCCGGACCGGCGCGTGGCCAGTCGGCGTTCGACATAACCCGGCCAGCCGTCGGACAGCAGGCGCAGCGACAGGGTCGGCGCGGCATCCGCCGCGGCGGCCTGCGGAAAGTTCGCGGACAGCACCTTGCGCATGATGCGCTCGCGGGAACGGGGCAGCTCGGCCACGGCCGTGGCGGCCGCGGCCTCCAGCACCTGCCGGACGATGCGGTCGTGCCGGCCGAATGCGTCGGCAAGCCGCTCTTCGGCCCCCGGCACGGCCCGGGCCGCGCCATAGGCCAGCCCCAGGTCGGGGCCGAACAGCATGGCGATCAGGCCGGCCGGCGGATTGGCGCGCAGGCGCTGCGCCTGCATCTTGCGGGCATACCGGGCCGAGGCCGCCAGCGTGACCAGATGCGCCATCGCCACCTGATGGGCGATCTGCGTGCGGTTGGCGTAGGCCAGCGCATTGAGGGTGCGCGCCTGTTGCAGCGCGCCGCTGTATGCCGCGGCGTCGGCGGCGTGCGTGAGCCGGGCCCGCGCCTCCACGGTCTGCCCGAGGTTGTACAGGGCCACGAGAGCTGCCGCGCCCAACCCCGCCACCAGCAGCCCCAACACCAGGGCCTGGCCTTGCTGGCCAGGCAAACGCGCGCGGCCGGGCCGGGTCATTTGGCGTCCGCGGCGTTGCCGGTAAAGGACTTCAAGGAACGCGCCTTGGTCTGCGCGGCCGCTTTTTTCGCCGCCTGCCGCGCCGCGCGCGATTCCGTGCCGCCGTTTTCGCCGGCGAGCTCGCGCGCCATGGCCGCCGTCTGCGAGCGCACGACCTGGCCGAAATACTGGTACACCGCAATCGCCGCCACGGCGACCAGGGCCACGACCACGATGTATTCGGTCATGCCCTGGCCCAATTGACGCTTTCGATATCCCGACATATCCGTTCTCCGGCACGTGAAAGTAGGCTTCAGTGTCGGTTTGCGGACCGGAGGCGACAATTCGCGGATGCCGAGGCGGGCAAAAGCGTCACCGGCGGCTTGACGGCTCGGCAGCGCCCGCCGGACGATGTTGTAACCCTTTAATATTCAAGGGTTTTCCCTATTGCCCGACCCTCCGGGCGGCAGTAGATTGGAATTGCCCGGTTGTCTGACACCCATCGCGTGCGAAACCGGGCAGGAGCGCTCCAGACTCACCATGAGCTGGGGCGCTCTTCCATTTCCGGCCCCGGGACCGGAAACAGACGGGGCGCCCGGGCAGGCGCCCCGCTGCATTGCTTCCAGAATGGATTATTTGTGGCTGTGCGACTGCCGGTCCATGGAGTGCTGGATGCCTTCTTCTTCGAGTTTCTGCTGCTGGAGTATGCAGTTGTCGTACGCCGGGCTGGATCTGGAGATTCCGAGGGAATCGCATTTGCGCCTGTAGTTTTCGGCTTCCATCTCATCGAGCGCAGTGCATCCGGCAAGCAGTGAGCCTGCGACGAGAAAACCCGGCAGCAATTTAATGCGCGAAGCCAACGCCATCATTCTGATTTCTCCCTTTTTCCGTTGAAAAAATAAGAACGGTTCACCCGCGACAGCGCCGTTGCGCATGCGCTTGTCGGGAATCCAGGGTATCCCTTGGAACCTGGGCCGATTGTCACACAACTATGTGTCCGCAATGCTGGCCGCTCAAGAATCCGTCAAACAGCATGATTTCGACAGTGCGCCGGAAAAGAAGAATGCTTGGCGGATGAACTCATAAAATAATAATTGCCCGCTATTCTTCAGTATTGACACTTATTGGCGAGTTAGCAGAAAACGATCGAAATTGCGATGCGCTCCTTACGGCGGGGCAAATTGCCGCGAGAGCCTACCGTATTATTGATTCGCCCGGTTCAAGGGTATGAAAATCGAGCATTCTGCTCTGTCAATAGGAGTCATCTGAAATGGTTCGCAAGTTTTTTGCAAGCGTTGCGGTAATCGCAGCTTTCTCCGCCGGTAGCGCGTTTGCGCAGGAACCGGCCGCCACGCACAATGAATTGGCAAGCCACCACCAGCAGCAGGCTGCCCATCACAGCCAGCAGGCTGCGCATCATCATCAACAGGCTGCGCACCACCATCAGCAGGTGCAGCATCACCAGCAGAAGGCCGAGCACCACGCCAAGCAGGCGCAAGCGGCCAGCACCGCGAAGAAGTAACGCTACGCGCCGCATTACCCCGTTCCGCAATACCGAGCCATTGCGGACGGGGCTTTACCCATGCTGTATTTCGATACCTCCAACTGCCATGAATCGCGGTCCGGAGGCATCGCGTTTCATGGAGTTAATTTGCACGCTGGATGATTGAGCGCGCCTGCGGATCATATTAAGCTCATGGTCCGCCACTGGGCGGAAGTCGGTAGTTTCACGCCTGTCGCTATCGTCGTTCAGATATTGCACATGAACAAAAACATACTGGAAGAATTTCCGCAGGCCTGGGGCCCTTCGTACTTGCTGGGCAGGGGCGCATTGGTGCACGCCTCGATTCATCCGAATGAACACCGCTCGACCGCGAGTTCCCACTATTTCATGAATTTCCTGACACCGGTGCCGCAGCGGGCGCTGGCGTTGAATTCCGATCGAGCGGAATTCGGCTTCACCCGCGCCGGATGCCTGGAGATAATCCCGCAAGGCTCGGACTATTCCTCTCAGTGGGGCGCATACAAAGAGTGCGTGTTCATCGCCGTGCCGGACGAGCACCTGCGATCGCTTGCCTGGAAAGAAGAACTCGATGACGCCGTGGAATTCGCGGCGCCGGGCATCGGACATGTGGACGAGTATGCCAATCAGATTTCGCGCAGCATGCTGCGCGAGGCGCAAAGCACCGATCTCGGCCATGGAGAGTGCCTGGACGCGCTTTGCACGCTATATCTGGTGCATATGCTGCGCCGCTACACGTCCCGCGCCCACGATGGCGCCGGCCGGCCGACCGGGGGATTGCCGCAGAGAAAATGGAAAATGATCAATGACTACATCCAGGCGAATCTCGCGCAACGCCTGACCCTGGAATCGATGGCGGAACTCGTCCATCTTTCGCCCAGTCATTTCGCCCGGGCATTCAGGCAGACCACGGGGCTGCCTCCGCACCAGTATGTCCTGCAGATGAGATTGATGGCGGCCAGGAACCTGATGCAGTCCACCCGCTCCTCCCTGGGCGAAGTGGCGCGGCTGGCCGGGTTCGCCAACCACAGCCACATGTCGGCGTCGATCCGCAAGGCGTGGGGCTTGACGCCGTCCCAGGCGAGAAAGCGGCTGCGCGCGGGATAGCGCCCCGGCGGCGATCATTTTTCTTGCCGCAACCAGAGAATTGGCCCGATACTGAACCGCCTGTCTTCAGTTTGTCCGCAGACCGCTTATCGGAATCCCGGAGGAGCAACATGAACGACAAACCCGCCATCATTCTTGTCCACGGTTTCTGGGGCGGCGCGGCCCACTGGAGCAAGGTCGTACTCGCGCTTTCGCGCAAGGGCTACCGCGATCTGCACGCGGTCGAAATGCCACTCACCTCGCTGGCCGACGACGCCGAGCGCACGCGCAAGATGATTGCGCAGCAGACAGGCCCCGTGCTGCTGGTGGGCCATTCTTACGGCGGCGCCGTCATCACCGAGGCGGGCAACCAGCCGAACGTGGCCGGGCTGGTCTATATCGCCGCCTTCGCGCCGGACGCCGGCGAAAGTCCCGGCGGCATCACGCAGCGGCATCTGCCGGCGGCCGCGCCCAACCTGGCGCCCGACAGCGACGGCTATCTGTGGCTGCGCGCCGACAAATTCCATGAAAGCTTCTGCCAGGACCTGTCCGCCGACGAGGCGCTGGTGATGGCGGTGACCCAGAAGGCGCCGCTGGCCTCGACCTTCGGCAATAACGTCTCCGACCCGGCATGGAAGCACAAGCCGTCCTGGTACCAGGTGTCCAGCCAGGACCGCATGATCGCGCCCGAGAACCAGGTCTGGATGTCCGGCCGGCTGGACGCCCGCGAAGTGGTGACGCTGGAAGCCAGCCACGCCTCGCTGGCATCGAAAGCCGAGGACGTGGCCGCGCTGATCGACAGGGCGGCGTCGGCATAGCCCGCCGCTTCAGTCGCGCCCCGCTTCCCACAGCTTGCGGGCCAGGCCTGCCGGATCGGAGAACATGACCTGGTGGCTGCCGGGCATGTGCACCACCCGGCACGGGAAAAGCCGCTCGGCGAAACGCGGAAACCAGGCGTACCGGCCGGGCGGCATGGCCACGTCGGCCTGCGCGTTCAAGTAAGTCCTGGGCACCTCCAGCTGCTCGAAGGTCTTCAACGGCACCTTGTCGGTCAGCATGCGGTACGGCTCCGGACTGAGCAGGCCGTAGGTATGCCGGGCCACGGCCAGGCCGGCGTCGCCGATGAAACTGTCGCGCCAGACGTGGAACGGCAGCGTCACGGTGTTGTCCGGGCTGCGCGCGGCGATTTCATCCATCATGCGGTTGTAGGCCGGCGGCGAGACGTCGGCGATGCTCTCGCCGTCGCGCAGCACGAAGGCGTTCCAGTAGACCAGCCGGCGCAGGCGCTGCGGCACTTCTTCGGCGACGCGGGAGACGATGCTTCCGCCGAAGCTGTGCCCCACCAGCA
Organism: Achromobacter sp. HZ01; assembly: GCF_003267925.1. Classification (NCBI taxonomy): domain Bacteria; kingdom Pseudomonadati; phylum Pseudomonadota; class Betaproteobacteria; order Burkholderiales; family Alcaligenaceae; genus Achromobacter; species Achromobacter sp. HZ01. The sequence continues at coordinate 120,208 of NZ_LWKV01000007.1, read as the reverse complement.
CGATGTCGCGCAGCTCGTGCTGGCGGAGGTAGTCCACAATGGAGCGCACGCCGTCGGCGTGCGATACCTGCCTGTCGGCATGGGCGCCGTGTCCGGCGACGGTAGGCGTGTGCACGCGGTGCCCGGCCAGCCGCAGATGCTCGGCCACCGGCGCCCACAGGCCGCCGTCGTGCCAGGCGCCGTGAATCAGCACGAAGGTGTAGCTGTCGTTCATGGTGACTCCAGTCAGAAGGTCTGCAGCGGCGCCAGCGCCTCGAAGCGTTCGACATCCGGCATCTCGCCGACGCTGGCGCATTCGCCGTCCGCGTTCGCGCCGAAGCGCATGATGCGCGGCGCGGCCAGGCCGGGCGCCGGCGGCAGCGCCGGCCAGGCGGGCAGGCCCGCGCCGGACGGCTCGCCCGCGCGCACGAAGTTGATGAGCATGGTCCGCATCGCCAGCGACAGGCGTTCCACCTGCGCCCCCGCGCCCAGCTTCGGCCGGTAGAACGGATGGCCGTGCGTGCCGAACCAGAACGGCACGTCGGCATTGTGCGGCGTACCCCGGGCCGGCGCGGCCAGGGGCTGGGCGAACTCGTAGTAGTAGACCGAGCCGTTGCCCGCGGCGGCGGCCGCCTGCGCGATGCGCCAGGTCGGATAGCGGTACGCGGCGTCGCTCTGGAGCGCGATCAGCACCTCGCCGGGCGAACGCGCCGCGCGGCCCTGCGGGTCGAAGGCGGCCAGCAACTGCGCCGCGTCGATGCGCGGCGCGCCGCCCGCGAACCGCTGGCGCAGCAGCCGGTCCACGGCGGCATGCAGCGCGGCCTTGCCGTCCGGAAGCGGCGGCGTCAGCTGGCCGTCCTGCAGCGGGTCGTACAGGTCCAGCGTAAAGCTGCTTTCGGTACGCGTATTGCCGATGAGCATGGGCTTGTCGGCCAGCGCGCGGGCGCCGGGCCAGGCGGCCACGACGCTGCCGTCCAGCGCGGGCCAGCGGCGTCCGTGGCCGGTGCGCGTGCGCACCTCGTAGCCCGCGAAAAAGGCCGCCTCGCCCTGCGTCAGGTCGCGCGCGGACAGATGCCGCAGCCCCGGCACGGTCGTGCCGAAATGCGCGGCCAGGTCTTCCACGTACACGGCAAGATCCTCGGCCGTGGCCACGTCGGGCGGCGCGATATGCGGCACGCTGGCCAGCACGAGCCGGGCGAAGCGCGGGGCCGTGTCCGGATGCTGCGCCAGCAGGCAGGCGCTGACGGCGCCCGCCGACTGGCCCATGACCGTGATGCGGTCGGGATCGCCGCCGAACGCCTCGATGTTGGCATGCACCCATTCGAGCGCGCGGGCCTGGTCCTGCAGCCCCCAGTTCGCCTGCGCGCCCGTCAGCGGATCGCGCAGGGCGGGATGGGCGGCGAAGCCCAGCATGCCGAGCCGGTAGTTGGGCGCGACCACGACGATGTCGCCCTCGGCCGCCAGCCGCGCGCCGTCGGCCAGCGGCAGCCCGTTGCTGCCGGTGACGAAAGCGCCGCCGTACAGCCACAGCAGGACCGGACGCCTGCGGCCGCCGCCATTGGCGCCGGCCCCTTCGGGCGTCCAGACGTTGATGCCCAGGCAATCCTCGTCGGTGCGCTCGGGCGCCGGATAGATCCAGTTGACGATGCCCGCGACGGTCTGCGGCGGCGCCGCGCCGGCCAGCCCCGCCTCGCGCACGCCAGCCCAGGGCCGCTCGGGCCGCGGCGAGCGGAAGCGGCCGGCGCCGATGGGCGGCTCGGCATAAGGAATGTTCAGGAAACGGTCGACGCCGCCGGCGCGACGCCCGGCCAGCCTGCCCGAGGGCGTGTCCCGCACGCGGGTCCGCGCGCCGTCGGCATGTGTGTTCATGGTTCTCCCCTGCCCTGGCGGGCGCCGGACGCCGGCGGCCCTGTAGCCGTCGACAGTAGCGTCCGGCATGGCGCAAGGCACCTGCCTCGATGGATAGGCGGCACGCGGCCTATCGAATCGGCGGGGTGACGCGGCCGGGGCCGGATGTCAAGTTGGCCGCCGCAACCGGTCGCGGCGCGGCCGGGCGATTTCCTCCCTTCATCCAGTACGGAGATTCACATGACTATGCAGCTCGACGAGCGCTACCTGCCGTTGATCGGCGGCAGCTTCCAGGCGCGCTCGGACGCCTGGTTCGACGCGATCGATCCCGCCACCGGCGCGCATCTGGCGAAGATCGCGCGCTGCGGCGCCGACGAGATCGACGCCGCGGCGCGCGCGGCGCGCGAGGCCCTGCCCGGCTGGCGCGCCACGCCCGCGGCCGAACGCGCGCAATGCCTGCTGCGGCTGGCCGACGCCATCGCCGCCGACATCGACAGGCTGGCCGAAATCGACGCGCGCGACATCGGCCGCCGTCTCGCCGAGACGCGCATGGATCACCAGTTCGCCATCAGCCAGTACCGCTATTTCGCGGCGGCCGCGGTCACGATGGAAGACTTCGGCGGCCCCACGCCGAACGGGCATTTCATCGCCATGCGCGAGCCCATCGGAGTGTGCGGCCAGATCATTCCGTGGAACGTGCCGGCCATCATGACGGCCTTCAAGCTGGCGCCCGCCCTGGCCGCCGGCAACACGGTGGTGCTCAAGCCCGACGAGAACGCGTCGCTGTCCACGCTGGTGCTGGCGCAGAAGCTGGCCGATATTTTCCCGCCCGGCGTGGTCAATGTGGTGCCGGGCTTCGGCGAGGAAGCCGGCGCGGCGCTGACCGCGCATCCGCATATCGCCAAGATCGCCTTCACCGGCAGCAGCGAAATCGGCCGCGTGGTCGCCACGGCGGGCGCGCAGCGCCTGGTGCCGGTGTCGCTGGAACTGGGCGGCAAGAGCCCGAACATCGTGTTTCCGGACATCGAGGACCTGGACGCCGTGGTCGACAATGCCGCTTTCGCGGCGACGTTCTGCAACGGACAGTCGTGCCTGGCCGGCACCCGCCTGTTCGTGCACGACGACATCTACGGGACCTTCGTCGACAAGCTGGCCGCGGGATTCTCGCAGCTGCGGGTCGGATCGCCCGTGGCCGCCGACACCCAGCTCGGCTGCCTGGTTTCGGCCAAGCAGGGCCAGCGCGTGCTGGACTACATCGACGTCGGCCGCCGCGAGGGCGCCCGACTGCTGGCCGGCGGGCGGCGGGTGGAGGTGCCGGAGCACGGGCATGGCTATTTCATCGCGCCCACGCTGTTCGAGGCGACCAACGACATGCGCATCGCGCAGGAAGAGATCTTCGGGCCGGTCCTGTCGGTGATCCGCTGGAACGACTTCGACCGCATGATCCACGAGGCCAACGACGTGCGCTACGGCCTGGCCGCCGGCATCTACACCAGCAACCTGAAGCATGCCCTGCGCACCGCGAAGGCGCTCGACGTGGGCTCGGTCTGGATCAACCAGTACGCCAACCTGATGAGCGGCGCGCCGTTCGGCGGCAATAAGGACAGCGGCATCGGCCGCGAGGTCTGCCGCGAAACGCTGCACATGTACAGCCACCTGAAAACGGTCGCCCTGTCGACGGAGGTGCCGGCTCCCTGGTATCTGTGATACGCGCCGACGATGTTGCGCGAAAGCAGGCCAACGGCTCGCCGCTGGCCTGCGGTGCCCGCTTACCTGCGCAGCGACGGCGCCGGCTCCTGACTGCGGATTTCGCGCGGGACGATCATCTTGGGATCGACGAGACGGCCCTCATCGAGAATCAGCTTGCCGTCGATGGTGAGGGTGCAGTCCCGCATCGGGATATCGCAGTGGCCCATGGTTTCACGCGTGCCTCCGCCCAGGGTGTTCGGCCCGGTCGAGAACAGGAAGTTGCCCGCGATCACGCGCGCGTTGGCCCGATTGCGCTCGGGCACGTCGCCGTACAGACCGCTCCAGTACCAGCGCGCCTGCGGATTGAGGCCCCAGCCCAGGTGCGAGACGGCGAACGGATCGGTGTCGTCCGGCGAGGTCTGGTTGTCTTCCAGCCAATCCTTGATCAGCTTGGCGTCCAGCCCCCCATCGATGGACGTGATGATGCCGTCCTTGATCTGCATATCGACCGCATCGGACACGTAGCGGCAATACGGCAGGATGATGATGTCGCCCGGCTGCAGGATCACCCGGCCATTGGCGCTGCCGTCGTTGGGGAACATCTGCACGAAGCCGCCGCCCCACAGGTCCCAGTGGCCTTTGTCGTCCGCCGCGCCCCACAAGGCCATGGTGCCGTACTGGCCGCCCTTCCAGCGCAGATCGGTTCCGTCCTTGCGGGTCATGTGGCCTTCTCGCGCCTTCTTGAGGATGTTGTCGGAATACTGCACGGCCTCCTTCAGGCCTTCCGGCGCCATCAGTTCCTCCAGGTCGTCCGGCGAATCGTGGATCAGCAGGATGCGTCCGCCGGCCTTGACCACCCTTTGCATCCATTCGGCCCAGATGGGGATGTGGAACAGCACGATCACGTCGGCCTTGCACAGGGCGTCCATGGCGCCCTTGCATCGGCTGATGATGTCCACCCCCATGCGCACCCAGCTAGGCACCGCGCCCAGGCGGATCTCGTAAGCGTCCGCGCCGAGTTCCTCGGACGCGACGATGGCCGCATTGATGTAGTCGTCGCGCACGGTGAGGTCGCTCAGCACCACCACGGTTTCACCGGCCTTGACCTTGCATTTCTCCAGCTGCTTTTTGAACAGCGACGGGATACGGGCGTTGTTCAGCTCTTGCGCGCGTACTGCTCCATTTCTCATGTCTGCCTCACGGTTTGTATGAATGACGGGCCGGACGTTTCCCGGCCTGCTGCCCCGCACGGCCCGGCCCGCAGGCGGCGTGCCGGGCGATTCGAGACTACGCACCCGCGCGCGCCGGCACACCCCCCGGATCAGATAGGCCGGCCTCGCCCGCGCCTATCCGATTCGATCAGTGCCGGGCCGGCAACGGGTTATCCCCAAGCCAGCCGGGGTTCAGGCGCCGCGGCGTATCGGATAAGGTACGAGAGCCCGGCACCGTTACATCCGCACCCTTCGACGCCCACCATGCAACCCACGCTGATCCCGACCAAGCTCGCGCCGGCCGCCCAGGCCGGCCCCTGGCTGGCGCGCCCGCGGCTGGTCCGCGCGCTGACTGGCGCCGGCCCGCGCGCCGTGCTCATCTGCGCCCCCGCCGGCTACGGCAAGACCACGCTGATGAGCCAGGCATACGCGCAACTGGCGGCGCAGGGAGAACGGATCGGATGGGTCAGCTGCGACCGGCACGACGCCGCGCCGGTGGACTTCCTGCGCTACCTGATGGCGGCTGCGCGCCAGGCCTGTCCCGGCGCGGGGCGGCGATTCTTCGGGCTGGCAGGCGCCGACGCGGGCATTTACCTGGACACCGCGCTCGCCGAGCTGGCCGCCATCGATGCGCCGCTGACGCTGTTTCTGGACGACGTGCACCATGCCGCCCGCGCCCTGCCCGATTTCCTGGAGGCGCTGGTCCGCTATGCCCCGCCCACCATGCGTTTCGTGCTGTCGGCGCGCGATGCGCGGCGCCTGCCCCTGTGGCGCCTGCGCGCCGAGAACCGCCTGGCCGTCATCGGCGCGGCCGAGCTGGCCTTCGACGCCGGCGAGGCCGATGCCTATTTCCGCGACTGCGCACCATGCCGGCTGGAACCTGCGCAAGCGGCCGCGCTGCTGCGGGCCACGGAAGGCTGGGCCATGGGCCTGCAACTGGCGCGCACGGCGCTGGCGCAGACCGGCGATTACCGCGCCGCGGCGCAACGCCACCGCGGCGGCAATCCGGAGATCGGCGGCTACCTGCTGCATCACGTGCTCGACGAGCAGCCCGATGAGGTGCGCGAATTCCTGCTCAAGACGTCGATCCTGGACCGGCTGTGCGCGCGCAACTGCGACGCGCTGCTGGGACACGCGCGCAGCGCCCGGATGCTGGACGTGCTGGTCCAGGCCGGCCTGTTCCTGGCGCGCCTGGAAGGCGAAGACCGCTGGTTCCGCTACCACCCCCTCTTCCAGGAATTCCTGCAACAGCGGCTGGAAGTGGAGTATCCGGACGAGTGCGCGACGCTGCGCCGCAGCGCCAGCCTGTGGTTCCGCGAGCACGGCTGCGCCGAGGAAGCGCTGGCGCTGGCCCGCGCCACGGAAGACATGCCGTTCATCGCGCAGACCCTGGAAGCCACCAGCAATACGCTGGCCTATGTGGGCAACCACAGCGCATTCCAGACGGCCGCGCGCGCGTTGCCGCCGGCCGCGCTGAGCGCGTTTCCCCGCCTGGCGCTGGAACGGGCCTGGATGGAAACGATGCGCTGGAATTTCGCTCAGGCCCACCATCTGCTCGAACTGGCGCAGGCCCACATGACGGCCCGCGCCGACCCCGGCTCCGATTTCGGCGAACTGCTGCTGCACCGGCGCATGGTGCTGGCTTTCCATTGCGGCGACAGCGTGGACGCCGCCCGGCTATGCGAGCAGTGGCTTGCGCGCTATCCCTGCGCCGAGCCTTTCATCAGCGGCACGGCCTACAGCGTGCTGATGTTCGTGCGCGCGCTGCAGATGGACAACCCCGGGCTGGCGGCCGCTTCGGGAAAGGCGCTGGACCTGTACCAGGGCAGCGGACTGCACAACGCGATGGTCTGGCACAACTGCATACTCGGCCTCACCCACGAAAGCCGCGGCGAGATCGACGAGGCGCTGCAGGCCTATACGCAGGCCGCGGCGCAGTCCGGCAGCCTGGTCGGCGCGCCCGCCGGCGTGCTGGCCATGCCCGCCGTCCTGACGGCCCACGTGCATTACGAGCGCAACGCGCTCGACCGGGCGCGGCAGCTGATCGACGCCACGCCCGAGGCCGGCCAGCCCGGCGGCCTGATCGAGTACATCGTCGCCTATTTCATGACGCGCAGCCGGCTCGCCGCCGCCAGCGGCTCGGCCGAGCAGGCCCTGGCTATCCTGGAGCAAGGCATGGACTTCGCCGCCAGCTATGCGCTGCCGCACATCGCGCAAGCCTTCGAGGTCGAGCGCGTGCGCCAGCTGCTGGCCGCCGGCGGCATCGACCAGGCGCGCGACATCGGCGCGCGCCTGGGCCTGCGGCCGGATGCGCCGCGCCTGCCGGCCGAAGGCGCGACGCTGCGCGAGGCCAACATGGCGATGACGTGGGGCCGCATCGCGCTGGCCTCGGGGCAGTCCCGCAGCGCGGCCACGGCCATGCAGCGCTGGATGGAGCACTGCATGGCGCGCAAATGCCACCGCCAGGCGGTGCTGTTCGCGATACTGGCGGCGCGCGGCAAATGGCTGGCGCGCGATACCGGCGCGGCGATGCGCCTGCTGGCGCCGGCCGTCAGGCTCAGCGCCAGGTTCGGCTTCGTGCGCACCTGGATAGACGAGGGCGCGCCGGCCCGCACCCTGCTGCTCAGGCTTTACGAAACCGACGGCCCCTTGGCGGTCGAGGACAAGATCTACACACGGGTCTTGCTGAGCCAGATGGGCGGCCATGCCGACCCTGCGGAAATCGACATTCCGCAAAGGCTGGACCCGGCGCGCAGCAGTCCGCTGAACAACCGGGAACTGGAGATCCTGGCGCTGGTGAGCCAGGGCATTACCGGCCGCTTCGTCGGGCTGCGCCTGGGCATCACCGAAGGCACAGTGAAGTGGTACATGCAGCGCATATTCGACAAGCTGGGCGTGCGCGGCCGCCGCCAGGCCATCGACGCCGCCCGCGCGCTGGGGCTGGTCGGCTGAGCGCCACCGCGTTCAGAGATAATCCAGCGGCAAGGCCGTGGTGTATTTGAGTTCTTCCATCGCAAAGCTGGAACTGACATCGAACAGCTCCGCCACCTGGATCAGCTTCTTGTAGACCAGGTCGAACCCGGCGATATCGGGCACCACCACCTTCAGCAGATAGTCGGTCTCGCCGGTCATGCGGTAGAACTCCATCACCTCGGGCATGTCCTTGACGCCGAGCGCGAATTTTTCCAGCCAGTTGAGGTCGTGGCGGTTCGTCTTGATCGACACGAACACCGTCACGCCCAGCCCGACCTTGTGGTTGTCCAGCAGGCAGACCTGGCGCCGGATCAGGCCCGAGCGCTGCAGCTGCTGGATGCGTTTCCAGCACGCGGTCGGCGAGAGATGCACCCGCTCGGCGATTTCATTGTTCGACAGGCGCGCATCCGCCTGCAGCAGCGCGAGTATGCATCGATCCTTCTTGTCCATTGCCTTGACCTGCTTCCTGCTCTTGAAGGTCCATCTTATAGACCGGTCCGGATCGCAGCGATACAATTCATTGACTCTAACCTACAAGCAAATTTGTATTTGACCCGCCGGGTCCGGCCGGCTGGAGGCGCCATGAAAGAGGTGGACATCACGCTGACGCAGACCTTTTTCTTCGTGGCGCAGGAAGGCACCTACTCGGCGGCGGCGCGCAGGCTCAACATCACCTACCAATCGGTGGCCAATCACATCCGCCGCCTGGAACAGCGCGTGGGCGAGAAGCTGGTGGTGGCCCGGCGCGGCGCCAAGTCCATCAAGCTCACCGCGCGCGGCACCAGCCTCTATCGCCTGCTGGCTCCGGAATTCGACGTGATGCTGACCCGCCTGGGCAGCCTGATCGACAAGCAGCGCCCGGTCGTGCGCATCGGCATGCCGCAAGCGATCTTCTTCCACCTGTTGCCGCCGGTGCTGGCGAAATTCCGCAAGAAGTACCCCGCCGTCGAGATCGTCGGCTATGAAAAAGACGTGTCGCTGCCGGAGCTGATCCGCAACGGCTCGCTGGACGTCTGCCTGAGCGAGCGCTATTTCGGCGACACCGTGATCCCGCAGCGCGTGATCTGCGACTATCAGCCCGCGCTCGTGTTTCCCTTGGGCTGGCCTGCTCCGGCCGACGAGACGGCGGTGCCGCAGTGGGCGCAGGACCGCCCGCTGGTGACCTACGAGCCCGGCCAACTCTTGCGCAACATCGCGCTCGACTACCTGTCGGTGGGCAACGAACCGCCCCGGATCTCGGTATCGACCTCGACCAGCATGAGCGTGAAACGCTGCGTCGAGGAAGGGCTGGGCTTCGCGCTGCTGCCCACCTGGTGCATAGACGAGTCGGACAGCCACCTGAACTGCGTGGCGCTGCCCAACGCGCCGCGGATTCCGATCTACTTCGGCGAAGCCATGTTCCTGAAGTCGAACCCCTTCGTCCGCACGCTGCACAAGCTGTGCCAGGAAATATTCCCCACCACCGTCGAAGAACGCGCGAACCGCTGGAGCGCCGTCAAGACACCCCGGCCCAGGCGCGCCGCGCGCCGCGCGGCGGCCTGACCCCGGGGCCCGCGGCGCGGCCCACGTCAGCTGGACACGCCTGCGGTGATTTTTTTTCTCTTTTTGCCCCCGGAAGCGGCAAATAATCGAAAAGTTTTCACCAGCCGTCCCCATAGACTTCATTACATCCCCGGCGGTCGCCCCCTCCCACACACAGGCCGCCTGCCCGGCTTGATCCATCACCGCCACACCGTCACCCGAGGATATGGAAATGAGCAAAATGAAGATCGAAGGGTCGTTCGTCGCCCTGATTACCCCGTTCAACAAGGACGGCAGCCCCGACTACCCCGCCTTTCGCGAACTGCTGAAGTTCCAGGAAGACAACGGCACCAGCGCCGTGCTCATCATGGGCTCGACCGGCGAAGTCTCCATGCTGTCGCAGCAGGAGCGCCAGGAGATCATCGTCGAGACCGCCAAGATGAAGACCGGCAAGATGAAGCTCTTCTACGGCTGCACCGGCAACAACACCGAGGCGACCAAGGACTATCTGCGCTTCGCCCGGGCCAACGGGGCCGACGGCGCCATCCTGGCCGCGCCCGCCTACATCTGCGCCTCGGAAGCGGACATCGAAAGCTACTTCCTCGAAGTGGCCGACGCCACCGACCTGCCGCTGGGCATCTACAACAACCCGCCGCGCGTCAAGAGCGACCTGCACTGGGACCAGCTGCTGCGCATCTTCAAGCACCCCAACTACGTCGTGCACAAGGAATCCACGACCCGTGTGGGCCAGGTGGCGCAGGTGCTGCGCGGCGCGCCCGACGTGTCGGTGATGTGCTGCGACTCGCCCAACCTGGGCCTGGTCGTGCCGACCATGAGCCTGGGCGGCCACGGCACGGCCAACATGACCGGCAACATCGCGCCGGCCGAGCTGGCCAGGATTTCGCGGCCCTGGACCAAGCCCGAAGTCAGCACCAGCTTCCGCGAGGCCTATCTGGACAACCTGCAACTGCTGCACTACTCGTACTCGGCCATCAATCCCGTGGCCATCAAGTCGCTGATGAAGGCCGTCGGCCTGCCGGCCGGCGAACTGCGCAAGCCGCTGCGCGGCCTGGAAGGCGAGCCGCTGCTCAAGGGCCTGCGCGTCGTCAAGGAGCTGGGATTGCACGAAAAGTACGGCTGGAACTCGCCGGAACTGAAGGCCGCCTGACCGGGCGACACCAGGAGCCACAGCAATGGATTTGGGGATTCGAGGCCGCCACGCGCTAGTCTTCGGCGGCAGCAGGGGAATGGGCCGCGCCTGCGCCCAGCAGTTGGCCAGCGAAGGCGTCAACGTGACCATCGCCGCGCGCACGGAAAGCACGCTGGCCCAGGCGGCGCGCGAGATCGCGCAGGCCACCGGAACCCCGGTCCGATTCGCGGTCGCCGACCTCACCACGGATGCCGGACGGGAGGCGGCGCTCTCGGCCTGCCCCGCGCCCGACATCCTGGTGAACAACGCGGACGGCGCGCCGCCCGGCGACTTCCGCCTGTGGACCCAGGACGACTGGCGCAAGGCCCTGGATTCCATGGCGCTCGGTCCGATCGACATGATCCGGCGCGTGGTGGACGGGATGATGCAACGGCGCTACGGCCGCATCGTCAACATCGTCTCGCGCAGCGTCAAGACGCCGCAGCTGGAGCTGGGCCTGTCCAACGGCGCGCGCTCCTGCCTGGTGGGCTTCGTCGCGGGCCTGGCGCGGCAGACGGTGCGCTACAACGTCACCATCAACAATCTGCTGCCCGGCGTATTCGCCACCGACGCCCAGCGGCATCACATCGAAGGCATGCTGGAGCCGGGCGGCAAGACCTTCGACCAGCTCTGGGCCGAACGCGGATCGAACAACCCGGCCGGACGCTACGGTGAACCGGAAGAAATGGGCGCGCTGTGCGCGTATATCTGCGCCGCCCAGTCCGGCTACATCTGCGGCCAGAACATCCTCATAGACGGCGGCGCTTATCCGGGCACCTACTGACCGCCGCTGGCCCGCCCCGGGGTTCCGTGCTTATCAATTTCAGCGAGACCGCTATGCGTAAACCCTCTTTCCGTACACGCCGAAGCTGCATGAAAGGCATTGCGATGGCCGTCAGCGGCCTGGCGCTGCTGGGCTCGGCGCAGGCCCAGGCCCAGGCCCAGGCGAACGCCGACGCCGCCTATCCCAACCGGCCGGTCACCATCGTGGTGCCCCACCCGCCCGGCGGCTCCGTCGACAGCCTGGCCCGCATGTTCGCCGTCAAGCTCGGCGAGGAACTGAAGCAGTCGGTCATCATCGACAACCGCGCCGGCGCGTCCGGCATGGTGGGCGCGGGCGTGGTCGCGCGCTCGACCCCGGACGGCTACACGCTGTACCTGAACGCCTCGATCCACAACATCAATCCGCTGCTCTACAAGAAGAAGATGGCCTTCGACGCGGTGAAGGATTTCACCCCCATCAGCGGACTGGCCCAGGGCGCCTTGATATTCAGCGTGAACAACAACGTGCCGGCCAGGACCGTGCAGGAATTCGTCAAGGTCCTGAAGGCCGATCCCGGCAAATACAGCTTCGCGACCACCGGCTTCGGCTCCGCCGGCCACCTCGCCATCGCGCAGTTCGCGTATGAGGCCGGCCTGTCCAGCCTGGACATCCCCATCGTGCTGTACCGCGGCGGCGGCCCGGCCCTGACCGACCTGATCGGCGGCCAGGTGCACGGGCTCATCGACCCCATGCTGTCTTCGCTGCCCATGGTCAAGACCGACAAGATACGCGCTCTGGCGGTCACCGGCGCCAAGCGCAGCCCGCTGCTGCCGGACGTGCCGACCATGCAGGAAGCGGGCCTGAAGAATTTCGAGTTCTATTCCTGGTACGGCCTGTGGGCGCCGGCCAAACTGCCGGACGCGATCCAGAAGAAGCTGGACGCCGCCACGCAGAAGGTCATGACCTCGGCCAGCATGAAAGAACAGCTCAGCGGCCTGGGATTCGAAAGCGCGTACCGCAACGGCGCGGACTTCGCGCAGTACATCCAGGCGGAGACGGCGCGCTACAGCACCATCATCGAACAGGCGCACATCACCGCGGAATAAAGCGCGCTCAAGCGGGCCGAAGGGCAGCGTGCGAACGCTGCCCTTGTTGTTTCGGCCATTCAGGCGCGGCCGCCATCTAGCCTGTCGATGGCCGGCAGCGCCAGCGCGCGAACCGCCGGCGCGGCCTCATGCCAGCGCGCCACTTCCACCAGCGCGGACTGGGCGCTGCTGCCCTGCGTCAGCCGCGACGTGCCCGCGTCCATCGTCAGCACGTTGGGATTGCCGTGCAGCTCCAGCTCCTTGCCGGCAGGATCGAACCACGCGCCCGTGGGCAGGGCCACCACGCCGGGCTTGAGATCGGCATCGATGAGCGCGACCGCCAGACATGCGCCGCGCTCGTTGTAGACCTTGACCAGGTCATGCTGGCCTATGCCCCGGCTGGCGGCGTCCGCCGGCGAGATGCGCAGGGCTTCGCGGCCCTGGATCTTGAGCTCCACCGATGCGCGGCCCCCGTCCATCTGCGAATGCAGCTTGCCCGCCGGCTGCGGCGTCAGCAGATGCAGCGGCCAGCGGGCGGCCGCGGAAGCGCCCAGCCATTCCGCCGGCGCCAGCCACGCGGGATGCGGCGGGCAATCCGCATAGCCGAAGCCGGCGATCTTCTCCGAATACAGTTCGATGCGGCCGGACGGCGTGCGCAGCGGATTGGCCTGGGGATCGCGCCGGAATTCCTCGAACAGCACGAAGGGCCGGGCAGGCTCGGGAATCTCCGCATAACTCCGGCGCCAGAACGCCTCGAACCCGGGCGCGGCGTGGCCGCGGTCGCGCCATTCCTGCGCCATGGATTCATAGATGTGCCGCACCCACGCCATCTCGTCGCGGCCTTCGGTGAAGGCCTGCTCATATCCGCCCAGCGCGGCCAGTTCCCTGTAGATATCGAAATCGTTGCGGCTCGATCCCACCGGCGCCAGCGCCTGGTGCATGGCGAACACGTAGCGGTCGCGCGTCGAGCCGCCGATGTCGTTTCTCTCCAGCGTGGTCGTGGCCGGCAGCACGATGTCCGAACGGCGCGCCATCGGCGTCCACCAGATCTCGTGCGCCACGATGGTCTGCGGCCGGCGCCATGCCCGTTCGAGGCGATTGAGGTCCTGCTGGTGATGGAACGGATTGCCGCCCGCCCAGTACACCATCCTGATATCCGGATAGACGCTCTCGCGCCCGTTGAATTCGTAGGCCTGGCCCGGCTGCAGCAGCATGTCGGTGAAGCGCGCCACCGGTATCGCCGAGCCGGTTGGATTGCGCCCCGAACCCATCGCCGGCCCGGCCAGCTCCATGCGCGGATTGCCCACCCCGTTCATGGAGGCATGGCCGAAGGCGAAGCCGCCGCCCGGCAGCCCCACATGCCCCAGCGCGGCGGCCAGCGCCACGCATGCCCAATACGGCTGCTCGCCATGATGGGCGCGCTGCAGCGACCATGCGCAGGTCAGCAGCGAGCGCGTCTGGCGCGCCTGGCGCGCCAGTTCGCGGATCGTGGCGGCAGGCACGTCGCAGATCGCCTGCGCCCACTCCGGCGTCTTGGGCGTGCCGTCGGCCTCGCCCATGAGGTAATCGCGCAAGGCCGCATACCCCACGCAATGGGTCTGCAGGAAAGCCTCGTCCTGGATGCCGTCGGCGATCAGCGCCTGCATCATCGCCAGCATCAAGGCCGTATCCGTGTTGGGCCGTATCGGAATCCAGCGCGCCTGCGAACCGGGCGGCACGTCGCCGCGGGTCGGGCTGATGACCACGAACTCCACGCCCGCCGCCCTGGCCCGCGCGATCTGCCCGCCCGCCGGATGGTCCCCCGCCCCGCCCGAGGTGATCTGGGTATTGCGCAATGGCATGCCGCCGAAGGCGATCAGCAGGCGCGTGTGCCCGGCCACGCTGTTCCAGTCCGTCACGCGGCCGGTCACCGGCGTGTAGCTGCCTATCACGTGCGGCAGCAGAAACTGCGCCGTGCCCCAGCTGTAGTTTCCGGCCTGGTTGGTGCAGCCGCCGCCGGCGTTCAGGAACCGGTGCGTCTGGGTGCGCGCGTGATGCAGCCGGCCGGCCGAAGACCAGCCGTACGAGCCGCCGAAAATCGCCTCGCTGCCGTGCTCGGCGCGCACTCGCTGGAGTTCCGAATGCACCAGCGCCAGCGCCTCGTCCCAGCCGACCTCGACATAGCCGTCGCGTCCGCGTTCGCCGCCGTCGGACAGGTGCCGGTCGCGCAGCCAGCCCTTGCGCACCGCCGGACGATCCACGCGCAGCGGCGAATGCACCATGGCGGGCATGGACCGCAGAATGCCCGAAGGCGCGCTGTCGCGCTCGAAGGGCTCGCACGCGATCAGGCGGCCGCCTTCGACGACCGCGGTATAGGCGCCCCAGTGGGAGAGCGAGGGATAGCGGCGGATCTGTTCAGTCATGATTCGACCAGGTTGTAGCCCCGGGGTCCGCGCAGCCGCGAAAACCGGGCCGCGTGGGGATATCGGTTATTCATCCATGCTATCAAGGCGGGCGGTGAATTTTTTTCCCATTCGCCAGGCGGGCCGGCGGAACATAGAAATAAATTTCTCTGTGGCAGACCGTACTCGGGAACGAAATTTACATTGCAAACCGGTAGGCGCATCAGGCTGCCGCCGAGTGTGATCGGCGCTGAAACCGCCGTGGACGGCAGCCGCGCTGCCCGATATGTCGGGTCCCGCAGTTGCGTGTAGCCCCAATTGTGGACGCACCTGCCATTAGCCAAGATTGCGGCGGCACTGGGACGCCGGTGTCGTCCGACACAGGCCGCATCCCAGGCAGCAGGATTCTCGACCTCCAAAAACTTCTATTTCCATAGAAAACTTATTTTTTTCTTATAATGGTTTATCGATGAATTCGATTCACTGGACCCTGAAAGCGGCCAGGCAATTGCGCAAGCTGGGTCGTCAACAACAAGCAACGATTCGAGATGGCGTGGAGACGCTGAAGGCAATGCCGGCGTGCCGGAACGTCAGGACCTTGACGACTCATCTGTACGGCTACCGCCTGCGCGTTGGAAACTACCGCGTGATGTTCAATTGGGACGGGGCAATCAGGATCGTCGAAATCCAGGAAGTGAGAAAACGCGATGAACGTACCTACTAACATCCAGATCATCAACGGCCCTGACGGACAGCCCGCCTACGTTGTCATTCCGTACGCAGAGTACGTGGCCTCTCGCAACTCGGAAAAGGATCTGATTCCCCACGAAGTGATCTGCCGTACCGTGGAGGGCGCCACGCCGGTGCGCGCCTGGCGCGAACACCTGGGCCTGACCCAGGACGACATGGCCGGGCGGTTGGGCATCAGCCAGTCCGCCTATGCCCAGCAGGAGAACAGCAACCGGCTGCGCAAGAGCAGCCGCGAAAGAATCGCAGCGGCGCTGCGCATCGAGGCCGCGCAGCTGGACTTCTGACGCCGAAAAAGAAACAGCCGCCATTGCTGGCGGCTGTAGGCACCTGATTTCTCAGGATTTCTTTGGTAGCCCCCCCGAGAGTCGAACTCGGCACCAACGGATTATGAGTCCGCTGCTCTAACCAGGCATGAGCTAGAGGGCCAAAAAAATGTTTACTGCCCTTCCAGGAAGCTCTTCAGCTTGTCGGCCCGGCTGGGGTGACGCAGTTTGCGCAGCGCCTTCGCCTCTATTTGGCGGATGCGTTCGCGCGTGACGTCGAATTGCTTGCCCACTTCTTCCAGGGTCTGGTCGGTGCTCATTTCGATGCCGAAACGCATGCGCAGGACCTTGGCTTCACGCGGGGTGAGAGAGTCTAGCACTTCCTTGACCACATCGCGCATCGAACCGTGCAAAGCCGCATCCGAAGGCGCCAGCGTGGAGGTGTCTTCGATGAAATCGCCCAGGTGCGAGTCGTCGTCGTCGCCGATGGGCGTTTCCATGGAGATCGGCTCCTTGGCGATCTTCAGGATCTTGCGGATCTTGTCCTCGGGCATGTCCATCTTCTGCGCCAGGGTCGCGGGATCCGGCTCGGCGCCGGTTTCCTGCAGGATCTGGCGGCTGATCCGGTTCATCTTGTTGATCGTTTCGATCATGTGGACCGGGATGCGGATGGTGCGCGCCTGGTCGGCGATGGAGCGCGTGATGGCCTGGCGGATCCACCAGGTCGCGTAGGTCGAGAACTTGTAGCCGCGGCGGTACTCGAACTTGTCCACGGCCTTCATCAGGCCGATGTTGCCTTCCTGGATCAGGTCCAAGAACTGCAGGCCGCGGTTCGTGTACTTCTTGGCGATGGAGATCACCAGGCGCAGGTTGGCCTCGGTCATTTCGCGCTTGGCCTTGCGGGCCTTGGCTTCGCCGGTGGCCATGCGCTTGTTGACGTCCTTCAGGTCCTTCAGCGGCAGCACGACGCGCGTCTGCAGGTCGATGAGCTTCTGCTGCAGTTCCTGCACGGCCGGAATCTGGCGCTCCAGCGTTTCGGCGTACGGATGGCCGGCGGCCACTTCGTCGACGACCCACTGCAAGTTGGTTTCGTTGCCGGGGAAGACCTTGATGAAGTGCGTGCGCGGCATGCCGGCACGGTCCACACACGTGTGCAGGACCGCGCGCTCGAGCTGGCGCACTTCCTCGACTTGCTGGCGCAGCGTGTCGGCGAGCTTCTCGACCATCTTGGCGGTGAAGCGGATGCCCATCAGTTCGTTCTGGATGGACTCCTGGGCGCGCACGTAGACGTCGGACTTGTAGCCGTCCTTTTCGTAGGACTGGCGCATTTTCTCGAACTGCCTGGCGACCTCGTCGAACTTGGCCAGCGCCTTGACGCGCAGGTCTTCCAGCTGCTTGCTGGACATGCCGCCGGCCGGACCGTCGTCGCTTTCGTCTTCGTCGGCGGTGACGCCGGCGCCGGCGTATTCCTCGCCGTCTTCCGGATCGACCAGGCCGTCGACCACTTCGTCGATCTGGGCCTGGCCTTCGCGCACGCGCAGGATGTGGGCCAGGATCTCGTTGATCGTGGTCGGGCAGGCCGAGATGGCCATGACCATGTGCTTCAGGCCGTCTTCGATGCGCTTGGCGATTTCGATTTCGCCTTCGCGGGTCAGCAGTTCCACCGAGCCCATTTCACGCATGTACATGCGGACCGGGTCCGTGGTGCGGCCGAAATCGGAGTCCACCGTGGTCAGCGCGGCTTCGGCTTCGTCTTCGACGTCATCGTCGTTGGACGCGACCGGCGCGTTCTCGCTCATCAGCAGGGTTTCGGCGTCGGGGGCCTGGTCGTAGACCGCGATGCCCATGTCGCTGAAGGTGCTGATGATGCCGTCGATCGCCTCGGCGTCGACCAGGTCGTCGGGCAGGTGATCGTTGATTTCGCCATAGGTCAGGTAGCCGCGGTCCTTGCCCAGCTTGATGAGCTGCTTGAGGCGGTTGCGGCGGGCTTCGTACTCTTCGGGGCTGACGGGGCCGCGGGCGATCAGGTCCTTGGGATCGGCCTTGCCGCGCTTGCCGCCGCGCTTGGGCGGCTTCAGGTCGGGCAGGACTTCGCCTTCGCCGTCCATCGGATCGTCGAAACCGTCGGAATCGTTGTTGGCGTTCTTGGCCGGGCGGCCCGGGCGGCGGCCGCTGGGCGCCGGACGCGCGCTGCTCACCAGGTCGGCCAGCTTGTCTTCGGCCTTCTTGGCGCGGGCCTTGGTCACCTTCTCGGGCTTGTCGGCGCCGCCAGCAGTCTTGGCCGCCTTCTTGGCGGCCGTCTTGGCAGCGGGTTTGGCGACCTTCACCGCCGTCTTGGCGGGCGCTTTTTCCGCCGCCATGCTTACCGTACGCTTGGCCGTCTTGGCCTCGGTGTCGGCCGCATTCATTGCAGAGGAGGATTTGCCGGTGGTTTTGGTCATAGTCGCTTCCGTGGTCGTCGCAACCCGATTGGGCATGTTGCACCGCATTAGCCGTCCTGGACGGCTGTCCAGCGCGGCGGCACTACGGGTAAATCTGGTGAATCGGCCGAGAACCCTGCGGCTGCGTTGTTCGCAGCGCCAGCTCTTGCGAGCCCGCCTTGCGCCGTGCGGTGCAATACCGTCGGGGCGCTCTGGCGTGCCTGGCCTCATTCATCGGCGGGTTCCGGGCGCCGGGGGGACTGTCTGCCTATAAATAGGCGTTGCTTGCTTATCGGGCCCTTGCCCCAAGCAGCTGAGTAGACACAGCACCCAAACCACTAACGCTACGCGGAACTCACCGCCGCTGAACTGCCTGATCCACCGCTATATTAATTAACTATGTAACGAATTTGACGCGCGTGCCCGTCTTTTCATGCCGGCCCTGCGTCAAACCCCTACACTGATTAGATTCCGGCAAGCGCAATAGATTCCGTCTGCCGAATCATGAAACATTCTCTGGGTCACATTTCCTGTGTCACATTCCCTGTGTCACAACCTCTTTTCCGCCATCAGCCCTCGGCTGCGTTCCCGGCGGCGGAAAACCCTTGATTTTAGCGCATTTAGCGTAGGCCGGCACCCTTCAGTACGGTCATGCGGCTGGAAAGTTCCAGATAGCGCTTGCGCGCCTCTTCCGTCCCCAGACCGGCGGCCGCCAGCTTGGCCATTTCGGCCCGGGCGGAGTCGAACTCGATGCGGCGCAGCGCGTCGTCCCATTCGGTCTGCGGGTCCGGCAGGTCTTCCTGGGAAAGGATGTCCGCCCGCAGGCCCTTGAGCACCGTGGCCAGGTCCGAATCGGGCTCCGCGGCCTCCAGCAGCGCGCCGACGTGGCGGGCGCCGCTGGATTGCGCCAGCATGATCAGGTCTCTTACAAGACCTAGATGGGGGCCGTGGTCGATGACTTCAAGCTGCTGGTCACCCATGGAGTCCACCAGTTCGGGGTGGGCCAGCAGCAGGCTCAGCAGGCGCTTGGCCAGCGAAGGCATGGTGCGGCGTCCCTCGAAGCCGCCGACGTCATCGTCGCGCCGGCCCTTCCAGCCCTTGCCGCCCTTCCAGTCGCTCTTGCCTTTCCAATCGCCCTTGCCTTTCCAGTCGCGTTTGCCCTGCCACTGCTGCCGGCCGCCCGGCGCGCCGCCGGCGGCGGATTCTCCGTCCGGAGACGGAAAATGGCCGTAGTCCGCATAATCGGACTCTTCGGCAGGAATGTCGTGGAAATCGTGGCCGCCGAAGTCGTAGCCCGGGTCCGGCGGCCCGCCGTCCTGGCCCTGCCCCTGGCCGGTCGGCTGCGCGCCTTCGGCCGCCCGGGGACCGGGCGCGAAAGGCTTGGCCGGCTGCTGCGCCAGCACTTGCGCCATTTCCTCGGGCGTGAGCTGCACCAGCTTGGCCATCTCGCGCTCGATCTGCACGCGCAGCGCGCATTCCGGGATGGCGGCCAGCAGAGGCTTGGCTTCGTGCAGGCAGCTTGCCCGCCCTTCGGCCTCGTCCATGTTGTGGCGCGAGGCGAGTTCGTCGAGCAGGAAGCGCGACAGCGCGACCGCGTCTCCCAGGCAGGCGCGGAAGGCTTCGGCACCCAGTTCGCGCACGTACGAATCGGGGTCGTGCTCGGACGGCAGGAACAGGAAACGGATCGCGATGTCGTCGCGCAGCACCGGCAGGCAGGCCTGCAGCGCACGCCAGGCGGCGCGCCGCCCGGCGCCGTCGCCGTCGAAACTGAAGATCACCTTGTCGCTGGCGCGCAGCAGCTTCTTGACGTGGTCCGGCGTGGTGGCCGTGCCCAGCGTGGCCACCGCGTTGGCGATGCCCTGCTGCGCCAGGCCGACGACGTCCATGTAGCCCTCGACCACGATCACCTGCCCTTCCTGGCGGATGGCCTGGCGCGCCTCCCACAGCCCGTAGAGCTCCAGGCCCTTCGAGAACAGCGGGGTTTCCGGCGAGTTCAGGTACTTGGGCTCGCCCTTGCCGATGATGCGGCCGCCGAAGCCGATCAGGCTGCCGCGCGCGTTGCGGATCGGGAACATGATGCGTTCCCGGAACCGGTCGTAGCGGCGGCCGTCCTCGGACTCGATGACCAGGCCCGATTCCACCAGGACCGGATCTTCGTAGCTGGGAAACACATGCGACAGGCCGTGGCGGTCCGTGCCGGACCAGCCCAGGCCGAAATGCGCCGCGATTTCGCCGGTCAGGCCGCGCTGCTTCAGGTAGCGGATCGCCGCGGGCGAGGCCCGCAACTGCTTGAGGTAATGCGCCTGGGCGGCGTCGAGCACCTGCGTGTGGCGGGATTCCTCGGCCTTGCGGCGCGCGGATTCCTGCTGCTGGCGGGGGCTGCGGTTTTCTTCGGGGACCGTCATTCCCACCGAGCCGGCGAGCGTGCGCACGGCCTCGGGGAAACTGGCGCCCGTGTGCTCCATCAGGAAGGTGATGGCGCTGCCGTGCGCGCCGCAACCGAAGCAGTGATAGAACTGCTTGGTGGGGCTGACGGTGAACGACGGGCTTTTTTCGTTATGAAAGGGGCACAGGCCAAGCAAGTTGGCCCCACCCTTTCTCAACTGCACGTATCGCCCGACTATGTCGACGACGTCGACTCGGGCGAGCAAATCCTGGATGAATGACTCTGGAATCAATAGATTCGGGAATCAAAAATCAATACAGGCGCGGGGGCAGTTGTTGGCTACGGATGCGCTTGTAGTGGCGCTTCACGGCGGCGGCGTGCTTGCGCTTGCGCTCGGCCGTGGGCTTCTCATAGAACTCGCGCGAACGCAGCTCGGTGAGCAAACCGGTCTTTTCGATGGTGCGCTTGAAGCGACGCAGAGCGGCTTCAAACGGTTCGTTTTCCTTCAGTCGAACGATAGGCATAAAGTAATTGGCCTGCTTGTAGGGTAACAAAAGTTGATGACAAACCTGGCTTGCTTACCAGCAAACCCGCAGCATATCCGCAGTAAATCCTGCTACCAGGAGTATTTCTGCTGGCTGTTTCCGCTGGCTGTTTCCGTTACCCAAAGACTACCCAAAGAGTAACAAGCCAAGTTCGGTTTAGCGATAACCAGCGATTCTAGCATGGTCATGCCTGGTTTGACTACAGGCAGCGGCGATCCGAAGCCTGACGCCCCACCCGGCATGGCGGTGCGCTCAACTTTGCGAACCCTTCCGGATCCAGGCTTCGAGCTGGTGCGGACGCAGGCTGTCGTAATCTTCGAAGGGCTGGTGGATCCAGGGATTGGTGGGGAGCTTGTCGACGTAGTAGTCGGGCGTGGCCAGGGAATGCCCCTTCCACCACAGCACGGCGCTGCGCAATTCGGTGATGTCGGGGAACTGGGCCTTGAGGTGATCGTAGACCTTGGTGAAAGTCTTGCCGGTATCGACCATGTCGTCCACCAGCAACACCCGCCCGGACAGCGTGCCGCGCGTGATGGTGATGAACTGGGCGATATCCATGTCGCCCTGCTTGGTGCCGGCGGCTTCGCGGTAGCTGCTGGTGGCCAGGATGCCCAGCGGTACGTCGAAAATACGGGACATAACATCGCCGACGCGCACTCCGCCGCGCGCCAGGCAAAGAATCTTGTCGAACTCCCAACCCGATTGATGCACCTGCAAGGACAGGCGTTCGATCAGCCGGTTGTAGTGGTCCCACGTCACCCACAGATGGCTGTCATCATTGGTCGGCGTGTTCATAGGCAAGCATCTCCTGCTTAATAAATACGAAAAGGCCGCCGCCGGTGTGAGACCGGCGGCGGCCTTGCGAATAATAACCCGAAATAACGCGCTGTCAGCCCTTGAGCGGATGACGCAGCACAATGGTTTCGTTGCGGTCGGGACCGGTGGACACCAGGTCGATGGGCACGCCGCAGACTTCGGCCACGCGCTCCAGGTAGCGGCGGGCCGCCTGGGGCAGCTTGTCGTACTCGGTGATGCCGACGGTGGATTCGCTCCAGCCGGGCAGCTCTTCCAGCACGGGCTGGGCCTGGGCGACCGCGTGCGCGCCATAGGGCAGCACGTCGCGGAATTCGCCGTTGACGCGGTAGCCGACGCCCAGCTGGATGGTCTCGAGGCCGTCGAGCACGTCCAGCTTGGTGATGCACAGGCCGGAAATGCCGTTCAGGCGTACCGAGCGCTTGAGCGCGGCGCCGTCGAACCAGCCGCAGCGGCGCGGACGGCCCGTGACCGAACCGAATTCCTTGCCGATGGTGGCCAGGCGCGTGCCGATCTCGTCGACCAGTTCCGTGGGGAACGGACCCGAACCGACGCGAGTCGTGTAGGCCTTGGTGATGCCCAGGACGTAGTCGAGCTGCTGCGGGCCGACGCCGGCGCCGGCCGAGGCCGCGCCCGCGATGCAGTTGCTGCTGGTGACGAACGGATAGGTGCCGTGGTCGACGTCCAGCAGCGCGCCCTGCGCGCCTTCGAACAGCAGGCGCTGGCCGGCCTGCTGCATGGCGTACAGGTTGCTGGAGACGTCCTTGACCATCGGGGCGATGGCCGGCGCCAGCGCCATGGCCTGGTCGCGCACTTCGTTGGCGGAAACCGCCTCGGCGCCCAGGTACTTGGTCAGCACGAAGTTGTGGTAATCCAGCACTTCGGCGAGCTTCTCGTCGAACAGCTCGGGGTTGAACAGGTCCTGCACGCGGATGGCGCGGCGGGCGACCTTGTCTTCGTAGGCGGGGCCGATGCCGCGGCCGGTCGTGCCGATCTTGCCCTCGCCCTTGCGCGCTTCGCGCGCCTTGTCGATGGCAACGTGGTACGGCAGGATCAGCGGGCAGATTTCGGAAATCTGCAGGCGCGAACGGACGTCCAGGCCGGCGGCTTCAAGCTCTTCGATTTCCTTGAGCAGGGCTTCGGGCGACAGCACGACGCCGTTGCCGATGAAGCAGGTGACGCCGGGGTGCATGATGCCCGACGGGATCAGGCGCAGAATCGTCTTCTTGCCGTTGATCCACAGCGTATGGCCGGCATTGTGACCGCCTTGGAAGCGGACCACGCCCTGGACGGATTCCGCCAGCCAGTCGACGATTTTGCCCTTGCCCTCGTCACCCCACTGGGTGCCGATTACGACTACGTTCTTGCTCATGTTACGAATCAATATCGAGTTTCTCGGGAAATCCGGAAATCTCCCCGCGGCCCTCCCGTTGCCGGGAGGGAGTTAGTCACAGCGTTCTGACCGTCCAGGCGCCATCCTGCAGCGCCAGCTCGCGATCGCAAACGAATTCGTCCTGATCCTGCTCGTGACCGGGCAATACCTGAACGACGATTTCCCCCGACCGGCGCAGGCGGCGCACCGCCTCGGTCAGGGCGGGGGCTTGCCCCCAGGGCGCGCGTACCGCACGCGCCCGTTCCGCCGGCGCCAAACCCGCCGCCAGCTTGCGTAAATCGAGGCTGAAGCCCGTGGCCGGACGCGCGCGGCCGAAGGCGCGGCTCACGTCGTCGTAGCGGCCGCCGCTGACCAGCGCGTCGCGCCAGCCTTCGGCATAGAGCGCGAACTTCACGCCGGAATGGTAGCCATAGCCGCCCACGTCGGCCAGGTCGACGCCGAACGCGACGTCGGGCATGGCGTCCACCACGACCTGCAGCGCATCCAGCGCGGCGGCCACGCCGGGCAGCAAGGGCAGTTCGCGACGGGCCTGCTTCAGCACTTCGGGGCCGCCATACAGATTGGGCAGCAGCTTCAGGGCCTGCAGCGTCTCGTGGCGCAGGCCCGGCGCGCGCGCCGACAGCTCGACCAGGCCGGGCACGTCTTTTTCGCGCATCAGCAGGATGACTTCCTGCGACAGCGCGGCCAGGGCCGGGTCTGATTCGAGGATGGCGCGCAGCACGCCGGGATGGCAGAGGTCCAGCCGGGGATTGCGCACGCCGGCGATCGCGACGGTTTCCAGCACCAGCTGGATGATTTCGAGGTCCGCCTCGAAACCGGCATGGCCGTAGATTTCGGCGCCGATCTGCAGCAGCTCGCGGCTGGCCAGCAGGTCGGCCGGACGGGCATGCAGCACGTTGCCGCAGTAGCACAGGCGGGTGACGCCGGCGCGGTTGAGCAAGTGCGCGTCGATGCGCGTGACCTGCGGGGTCATGTCGGCGCGCACGCCCAGGGTGCGGCCGGACAGCTGATCGACCAGCTTGCAGGTGCGCAGGTCCAGATCGCTGCCGGTGCCGGACAGCAATGAATCGATGTATTCGACCAGGGGCGGCGCGACCAGCTCGAAACCGTACGTGCGGTACAGATCGAGAAGTTCGCGGCGCAGTTCCTCGATGCGCCGGGCCTCGGCCGGAAGGACATCGGCGAGGCTCTCGGGCAGCAGCCAGTTACCCATGAATGTTTACCTGAATAACGCCAAGTGATGCGTGGGCGTCGCCCAAACGAAAAGCGGCTGAGGGGCGTAAGCCCGCTCAGCCGCTGCGGAATGTTTTCTAGCTTACGCGGTATTGTACATGGTTCGGCGGCCAGCGCCAGCCGGAACTTCCCGGGCGCGGATCGGCCGCGCAAAGCCGTCCCCATTATGCCGGCAGGCCCGCAAACGAAAAGCCCCTTGGGAATCCAAGGGGCTTTAGCGATGGCGCTAGCGGTTTCGCATCACTTGGCCGGCACGGTGACCGGAGCCAGGGCGGCGCCCGACGGGTCCTTCATGAACTGGAAGAAGCTGGAGCTGGGGTCGACCACCAGCACGTCGCCCGGCTTCGAGAACGAAGCGCGGTAGGCTTCCAGGCTCTTGTAGTACGTGTAGAACTGCGGGTTCTTGCCGTAGGCCTGCGCGTAGATCGACGCCGCGGCGGCATCGCCCTCGCCCATGATGCCCTGGGCCTTGGCGTAGGCCTGGGCCACGATCACTTCGCGCTGGCGGTCGGCTTCGGCGCGGATCTTCTCGCCTTCGGCGGCGCCGATGGAGCGCAGCTCGTTGGCCACGCGGGTACGCTCGGCCTCCATGCGGCGATACACCGATTCCGAGATCTCGGGCGCGAACTCGATGCGGCGCAGGCGCACGTCGACGATCTGCACGCCCAGTGGTTCGGCGCGCTTGGCCACGTTGGTCAGGATCTCGGCCATGATCTTGTCGCGTTCGGTCGAGACCACGTCGCGCACCGTGCGCACGTTGACCGAGGCGTTGAGCGCGTCGCGGATCAGCGCCTGCAGGCGCTCCTGGGCCACGCGTTCATTGCCGCCCGTCGAGACGTAGTACTGGCGGGGATCGAGGATGCGCCACTTGACGTAGGAATCGATCAGCAGGTTCTTCTTTTCGGAAGTCTGGATGCGTTCGGCTTCGTTGGTTTCGATGGTCAGAATGCGCTTGTCGAGGGTCACGACATTCTGGAACGGCGGCGGGGCCTTGAAGTACAGGCCGGGTTCGTTGATGGTCTTGCGCACTTCACCCAGCGAGAACACCAGGGCGTAGTCGCGCTCGCGCACGACGAAGACGCAGGAAGAAAGGGCGGCCAGCACGATGAGCAGGCCGACCAGGACAGGCATGAGACGTTGCATGATCAGGACTCCTCCGGGTTAGCGCGACGTACGGTCGCGGGGCAGCGCGTTGCTGGTGCTGCTGCCGGAAGACGGGGCCTGCGGCACGGCGCTGCCGCGCAGCGGCGGCTGGGCCGGCTGGCTGGACAAGCCCGACGAACCGGCGCTGCCGGCGGCGGACTTGCTGGCGTCCTGGGCCGCCAGATGCATGATCTTGTCCAAGGGCAGGTACAGCATGTTGTTGTTGCTCTTGGTGTCGACCATGACCTTGCTGGCGCGGGTGAAGATCTCCTGCATGCTGTCGAGGTACATGCGCTGGCGCATGACCGCCGGGGCCTTTTCGTATTCGCCGAGGATGCTGGTGAAGCGCGAGGTATTACCCTGGGCGTCGCCGACGACCTTGGCCTTGTAGCCCTCGGCCTGCTCCAGCATGCGCGAGGCCTGGCCGCTGGCCAGCGGCACGACCTGGTTGGCGTAGGCCTGGCCTTCGTTGATCTGGCGCTCGCGGTCCTGGCCCGCCTTGACGGCGTCGTCGAACGCGGCCTGCACCTGCTCGGGCGGCTGCACGTTCTGGATGGCGACGGTGCTGACCTGCACGCCGGTCTGGTAGCGGTCGAGGATCTGCTGCATCAGCGCCTGCACCTGCGAAGCGACCGTGGTGCGGCCTTCGTACAGCACGAAGTCCATGGTCTGCTTGCCCACGACTTCGCGCATGGCCGTTTCCGAGGCCTGGCGCACCGATTCGTCGGGGTCGCGGGTCATGAAGAGGTAGTCGGGCGCGCCGTCGGCGCGCAGGCGGTACTGGACGACGAACTGCATGTCGACGATGTTCTCGTCCGTCGTGAGCATCAGCGCTTCGGGCAGGACCTTGTTGCGCGCGCCGCCGCGGAAACCGACTTCGAAGGTGCGCAGCTGCGAGACGTTGACCATCTCGTGGCTCTGGATGGGATACGGCAGGCGCCACTGGAAGCCGGCTTGCGACGTGCTCTTGTATTTGCCGAACTGGGTCACGACCGCGACCTGGCCTTCCTGCACGATGTAGAAGCCGCTGGCCAGCCAGATGCCGGCCGCCACCAGGGCGACCACGCCCAGGCCGATGCGCGCGCCGCGCGGCGAAGGCGGCGTCATGCCGCCCCGGTTGCCCGGACGGTTGTTGCCGCCGCCACCCTTGCGCCCGAACAGCGATCCGATGCGATTATTGAAATCGCGCCAGACCTCGTCGAGATCGGGAGGGCCGTCTCCATTGCCTTGCGGCCGCTTGGGCGGCGGCTCGGAGCCGTTGTTGTTCCCACGACCCCAGCCGGGGTCATTCAGATTGAAGAGTTTGATAATTCGCGGCATTGTTTCCCACAATCTGTCCGATCTCCGCAATTGCCCCGCGCAACGCGTCCAGACCGGCGCGCTCGGTGGCGCTTACAAATACTCGCGCAATCGTACCATGTGCATCGCGCTCCACCCGGGGTTCCAGTCCTGCCCGGTCGATCTTGTTGTATACGAGAATGGTGGGAATGGCCGCGGCGCCGATTTCCGCCAGGACCTTGTTGACCTCGAAGATCTGCTCGTCGCGCTGCGGACTGGCGGCGTCGACCACGTGCAGCAGCAGGTCGGCATGCACGGTTTCCTCCAGGGTGGCGCGGAAGGCCGCGATCAGGCCGTGCGGCAGGTCGCGGATGAAGCCGACCGTGTCCGACACCACGACCGAGCCCGCCCCTTCTATCCAGATCCGGCGCGTGGTGGTGTCCAGCGTGGCGAAGAGCTGGTCGGCCGCGTAGCTGTCGGCGCGGGTCAGCGCATTGAAGAGCGTGGACTTGCCGGCGTTGGTATAGCCGACCAGCGACACCGACAGCGCGCCGCCGCGGGCGCGCGCGCGGCGCTGGGTCACGCGCTGGCGCTCGACCTTGTCCAGCCGCTCGCGCAGCACCTTGACCTTGGCGCCGATCATGCGCCGGTCCATTTCGAGCTGCGATTCGCCCGGTCCGCGCATGCCGATGCCGCCGCGCTGGCGCTCCAGGTGGGACCACATGCGGGTCAGGCGCGTGGCCAGATGCTGGAGCTGGGCCAGTTCGACCTGCAGCTTGCCTTCGTGGCTCTTGGCGCGCAGCGCGAAGATGTCCAGGATCAGCGCGACGCGGTCCACCACCCGCAGATTGAAGGCGCGCTCCAGGTTGCGCTGCTGGGCCGGCGACAGGGGCTGGTCGAACAGGACGATATCGGCCAGCAGCGCCTTGGCCATCGCGACGCCCTCATCGGCCTTGCCCGAACCGATGAAGTACTTGGCGTCGGGCCGGTCGCGACGCGCGGTCAGGGTGCCGACGATTTCCGCGCCGGCGCCCTTGGCCAGCATGGCGAATTCCTCGGCATGGGCGGTGAAGTCCGGATCTCCCAGATCCACGCTGATGATCAAAGCGCGCATACATGCAACCTATTGGAGCCAAAGCGAAAATGCCCGCCGACGTCGACCGTCCGGCGGGCAAAAAAAGGTACAGCTGGAGCGAGATTACTCAGCAGGGACTTCCACCTGAAAGTTGACGGCGCGCGCGGGGACGACCGTGGAGATGGCGTGCTTGTAGACCATTTGCGTGACCGTATTGCGCAGCAGCACAACGTACTGGTCGAAGGATTCGATTTGCCCTTGAAGCTTGATGCCGTTCACCAGGTAGATCGACACGGGCACATGGTCCTTGCGCAGCGTGTTCAGGAACGGATCTTGCAGAGTTTGCCCTTTATTGCTCATTGGCCAGGCTCCATTTGTTTGTTATTGAATGATGGCGTACTTCTGTACTGGTGGGGTACGCCGAAACGCATACTCTACAGGGTTTTCCCGGCCCGTGCTACTTGGCCGGCATGCAAAAAGTGACACCAGAGTTTTCCGGCTGGAAGGCCCTGGGCGCCGCCTCTTCAACCCCGCAGAATCTCGGCCAACGCGCCCAGCAGCAGCCCGCATTCGGCCTCGGTGCCCACGCTGATGCGCAGGAACTGGTCGATGCGCGGCTGGCGGAAATGGCGCACGATGATGCTGCGTTCGCGCAGCGCGGCGGCCAGGCCGGCGGCGTCCCGCGACGGGTGCCGGGCGAACACGAAATTCGCCGAAGACGGCAGCACCTCGAAGCCCAGCGCCTGCAGGCCGGCGGTCATGCGCGACCGCGATTCGATCACGGCCTGCCGGGTGCGTTCAAAGTACTCCGTATCCTCCAGCGCCGCCACCGCGCCGGCCGAGGCCAGGCGGTCGATCGGATAGGAGTTGAAACTGTTTTTTACCCGCTCCAACCCTTCGATGAGCGCGGCGCCGCCCACCGCGAAGCCGACCCGCAGGCCGGCCAGCGAACGCGACTTGGACAGGGTCTGCACCACCAGCAGGTTGTCGTAGCGCGAGGTCAGCGCAATGACGGATTCGCCGCCGAAATCCACATAGGCCTCGTCCACCACCACCACGGCGTCGGGGTTGCCGGCCACGATGCGCTCGACCTCGGCGGCCGTCAGCGCGCGGCCGGTGGGCGCGTTGGGGTTGGGGAAGATGATGGCGCCCGCCGGGCCGCTGCGCGCCGGCAGGTAGTCCTCGACGTCGATGCGGAAGTCGGCGGTCAGCGGCACCGTTTCGTACTGGATGCCATACAGGCCGCAGTAGACCGGATAGAAGCTGTAGGTGATGTCGGGAAAGCGCAGCGGACGGTCATGCTTGAGCAGCGCCAGGAAGACATGCGCCAGCACTTCGTCGGAACCGTTGCCCACGAACACCTGGCCGGGCTGCACGCCGACGGTCGCGGCGATGGCCTGGCGCAGCCGGTCCGACGAGGGGTCCGGATACAGCTTGAGCGCATCGTCGCAGGCCGCGCGGATCGCATCGAGCACCTTGGGCGACGGGCCGTAGGGGTGCTCGTTGGTATTGAGCTTGACCAGGTTCTGAAGCTTGGGCTGCTCGCCCGGGACATACGGACTGAGCGTCCCGACCACGGGACTCCAGAAACGGCTCATGGATCAGCTTTCCTGCGTGTAGGGGTTGTGCGAGGACTTGAATTCGATGCGCAGCGGCGTGCCCGCCAGATCGAACGCGTTGCGGAAACGCGCTTCGAGGTAGCGGCGGTAGGAATCCGGCACGGCGTCCAGCGCGTTGCCGTGGATG
Organism: Achromobacter sp. HZ01; assembly: GCF_003267925.1. NCBI lineage: Bacteria > Pseudomonadati > Pseudomonadota > Betaproteobacteria > Burkholderiales > Alcaligenaceae > Achromobacter > Achromobacter sp. HZ01. Next base: position 90,524 of record NZ_LWKV01000007.1, on the reverse strand, counting down.
ACGACCAGCGGCGGGTTCTGCCCGCCCTGGTGCGCATAGCGCATCTTGGGACGGAAAATGCCCTTGCGGGGCGGCGGCTGCTGCTCGACGGCGGCCTGCAGTTCGCGGGTGAGCTTGGGCGTGGACAGCTTGGCGAAGGCCGCGGCGTGGGCCGCGTTGATGGACTTCAGCAGCGGCTTGACGCCCTGCCCGCGCAGCGCCGAAATGGTGTGCATGCGCGCGAACGACAGGAAGCGCAGCTTGCGCTGGAATTCGCGCTCGATGCGCTCCTTGGCCTCGCCGTCCAGGCCGTCCCATTTGTTGATCGCCACCACCACGGCGCGCCCGGTCTCCAGCACGAAGCCGGCGATGTGCGCGTCCTGCTCGGAGATCTCGGTCTGGGCGTCGAGCATCAGCAGCACGACGTTGCTGGCCTCGATGGCCTGCAGCGTCTTGATGACGGAGAACTTCTCGACCGCCTCGAACACCTTGCCGCGCTTGCGCAGGCCCGCGGTGTCGATCAGCGTGTAGCGGCGGCCGTCGCGCTCGAAGTCGATCTCGATGGCGTCGCGGGTGGTGCCGGGCATGTCGAACGCGATCACGCGCTCTTCGCCCATCAGGGTGTTGATGAGCGTGGACTTGCCCACGTTGGGGCGGCCCACGATGGCCAGCTTGATGCGGTGGTCGTGCTCGCCCTCTTCCTGCGCGGGTTCCTCGGCGGGCGGGCCGGCCAGGTCGGCCAGGGCCAGCTCGATCAGGTCGACGATGCCGTCGCCGTGCGCCGCCGAGATCGGATAGGGCTGACCCAGCCCGAGCTCGTGGAATTCGGAGACGGCGGCGCCGGCGCCCATGCCTTCGGCCTTGTTGACCGCCAGCAGCACGCGCTGCTGGCCGGATTTGCGCAGCAGCTGCGCGATCTCGTGGTCATGGGCGTTGATGCCGGCGCGGGCGTCGACCAGGAACACCACCACGTCGGCTTCGGCGATGGCCTGGCGCGTCTGGCGGGCCATCTCGAGCAGGATGCCGTCCTTGGCGACGGGTTCGAAGCCGCCCGTATCGATGACGATGAAGGGGGTATCGCCCACCCTGCCCTCGCCATAGTGGCGATCGCGGGTGAGGCCGGAATAATCGGCCACCAGCGCGGCGCGCGATCGCGTCAGGCGGTTGAAGAGGGTCGACTTGCCCACATTGGGGCGGCCGACCAGGGCGACGACAGGCTTGAAGGACACGGTGTAAGGCTTTTCTATAGGATTAGTTGGCGCCGATCAGGACGAGGTTGCCATTGCCCGTCTGGACCAGCACGCCTTGGGAGGTGGTTTGCGGCGGCGATACGATCGCGCCGCCGCCCACGGACAGGCGGGCCATCAGGCTGCCGTCGCTGCGCGACAGGAAATGCACGTAGCCGTCCAGGTCGCCGACGGCGAGCGCGCCGCCCAGCAGGGCCGGGGCGGTGAGCTGGCGGTTCTTCAGGGCGGCCTGCTTCCAGACGTTGCCGCCGTTGTCCAGCGCGAAGGCGTTGACCACGCTGTTCTGGTCCGGCACGTAGGCGAAGCGGTCGTCCAGCGTGAGGCCGCTGACGCTGGAGAAGTCCTTGGCCCACATGGGACGGCCGCCGGCGGTCACGTCGAAGCAGACGACGCGGCCCTGGTAGGCCACGCCGCAAAGCAGGTTGCCGGCGATGCGCGGCGCGCCGACCACGTCGGTCAGGCGTTCGAGGTCGCTGGCGCCGCGCGGCGTGGCGACGGTGCCTTCCCATTGCACGTTACCGCTGTTGGAGGCGATGGCCATCAGCTTGCCGCCGGGCAGGCCGGTGATGACCAGGCCTTCGGCCAGGACCATCTGCGACACGCTGCGCAGGGCCAGCGCCGGGCCGGGACGCTGCACGTTCCAGACGCGCTCGCCGCTGTTGGCGTCGAAGGCCTGGATGCGGTAGTCGCCGCTGCGCACCACGACGATGCCGTAACCCACCACCGGCGGGATGCTGACGTCGCTGGTGGCGCGGACCTTCCATTTGACCTTGCCGGTGTCGTCGAAGGCGATCACGTCGCCGTCGGGCGAGGCCACCGCGGTGGTGGTGCCGTCGCTGCCGGCGCCGGCCGACAGCTTGCCGTCGACGCTGGCCTTCCAGATGACCCGGCCGCTTTGCAGATCGAACTTGCCGACCGAGCCGTCCGGCGTGGCGGCGTAGATGGCGTCGCCCAGCACCGTGGGCGCGAAGCCCAGGCCGGACCCGCTGCCGATCGAGGCGGACCAGACCTGGCGCACGGACATGCCGGCCTTGTATTCGGTCAGGGGCGCGGGATCGTAGCGGCCGTCGTCATGGGAAAACATGCCGCAGCCGCCCAGGGCGAGCAGGCTTGCCAGCAAAACGGCGCCGCGCCACTTGCGGCCAGGTGCAAATTTACGCATTACAGTCACGCTCCGCTCAGGGCATCGAGTTTGAGTTGCACGACCTGGGTCAGGGGATTGCCCGCGCCCAGCCCGTCGATGGCGCTCTGCCACGCCGCGCGGGCCTCGTCGCGCTTGCCCTGCGCAGCGAGAATATCGCCGCGGCGGTCGGCGTACAAGGCGGCGAAGGCCGGCGGCGGATTATTGAGCTGCGCCAGCGCGCCATCGTACTGTTTCTGGTCCAGCATCATGCCGGCCAGGCGCAGGCGCGCCACGGCCTGCATGGACGGGTTCTTGCCCTGGGCGGCCAGCCATTCGAGCTGCTGGCGCGCGCCGGCGTCGTCCTTCAGGGCCTGCAAGGCCTGGGCCGCCACCAGCGCGCCGCGCGCGGCGTAGCCGGTGGCCGGATAGTCTTCGCGCAGGGTCGCGGCGGCCGTCTTGATGCGCACCGCCGAGTCGGCGCCGCCCAGCCGGGCCGCGTCTTCGAGCGCTTCGAAGTAGCCCATGGCCTGGTTGGCGCGGTGCGCCTGGTAGGCCTTCCAGCCCCACCAGCCGCCCCAGGCCAGCGCCACCGCCACGGCCAGCGAGACGACCAGCGTGCCGTAGCGGGCCCACCAGGCCTTGATCGCGTCGAGTTTTTCCTGTTCTTCCAGATCGTATGCCATGCATTAACCCTTGATGTTCAATACGTCGGCCAGTTGCGCCAACGGGACCCGCTGCTGCGCGTTCTCGCCCTGCTCTTCGGCGCGCAGGAACTTGACGCTGGCGGCCTGGGCGGCCACTTCGTCGGCGCCAAGAATAACCGCAACCCGGGCGCCGCTGGCGTCGGCGCGTTTGAATTGGGACTTAAAGTTGCCGGGACCGGCGTGCACCACGACCGACAGGCCGGCGTCGCGCAGGTCTTCGCCGACGCGGGCGGCCAGGCGCTGGGCGTCTTCGCCCTGGTGCACGATGTAGACCTCGCATTCGGCCGGCGCGGGCATCTGCACGCTCTGCTCCCACAGGTCCAGCAGGCGCTCCATGCCGATGGCGAAGCCCACGGCCGGCGCGGGCTTGCCGCCCAGCAGTTCGATCAGGCCGTCGTAGCGGCCGCCGCCGCAGACCGTGCCCTGCGCGCCCAGCCTGTCGGTGACCCACTCGAACACGGTGAGGTTGTAGTAGTCCAGGCCGCGCACCAGGCGCGGATTGAGGCGGTATTCGATGCCGGCGTCGGCCAGCAGACGGCACACGCCGTCGAAGTGGGCGCGCGATTCCTCGCCCAGGAAGTCGAACAGGCGCGGCGCGCTGTCGGCCATTGCCTGCATAGCGGGGTTCTTGGTGTCCAGCACGCGCAGCGGGTTGCTGTACATGCGGCGCTGGCCGTCTTCGTCGAGGATGTCGCGGTGCTTTTCCAGGTGCTCGATCAGCGCGGCGCGGTGGGCGGCGCGCTCGGCCGGCTGGCCCAGCGAGTTCAGCTCCAGGCGCACGTCGGTCAGGCCCAGCAGCTTCCACAGGCGGGCCAGCATGACGATGAGTTCGGCGTCCACGTCCGGGCCGGCGTAGCCCAGCGCCTCGACGTCGATCTGGTGGAACTGGCGGTAGCGGCCGCGCTGCGGGCGCTCGTGGCGGAACACGGGGCCGATGCTGTAGACGCGCTGCGGACGGTCGTAGAGCAGGTTGTGCTCGATCGAGGCGCGCACGATGCCGGCCGTCATTTCGGGGCGCATGGTCAGCGATTCGCCGTTGAGCGCATCGTTGAAGGTGTACATCTCTTTTTCGACGATGTCGGTCACTTCGCCGATGCCGCGCGCGAACAGGCGCGTATGCTCAAGCACGGGCGTACGCACGTTGCGGTAGCCGTAGCTGCGCAGCCAGCCGCGCACGATTTCCTCGAATTGCTCCCAGCGGGCGCTCGCCCCCGGCAGCAGGTCGTTCATGCCGCGTATGGCGGCGACTTTCTGGAAAGCTTGAGTCATCTTCATCATGCCGCAACGCGCGCCCGAAAGCGCGCCGGCGGCTACACCCTTACTTTAGTGAGAGGTGGACGCGCCGTAGCGGCGCGCGACGTAGTCTTCAACGATGGCCTGGAACTCTTCGGCAATATGGTCGCCCTTGAGCGTGACCGTGCGTTCGCCGTCGACGAACACCGGCGCGGCCGGCACTTCGCCGGTGCCCGGCAGGCTAATGCCGATGTCGGCATGGCGGCTTTCACCCGGCCCGTTGACCACACAGCCCATCACCGCGACGTTCATGCTTTCGACGCCGGGGTACCGGGCGCGCCAGACCGGCATCTGGCGGCGCAGATAGCCCTGGATGCTGTCGGCCAGTTCCTGGAAGAAGGTGCTGCTGGTGCGCCCGCAGCCGGGGCACGCCACGACCATGGGCGTGAAGGCGCGCAGGCCCATGGTCTGCAGGATTTCCTGGGCCACGATGGCTTCGCGGCTGCGGTCGCCGCCGGGTTCCGGCGTGAGCGAAATGCGGATGGTGTCGCCGATGCCCTGCTGCAGCAGCACGGCCAGCGCGGCGGTCGAGGCCACGATGCCCTTGCTGCCCATGCCGGCCTCGGTCAGGCCCAGGTGCAGCGGATAGTCGCAGCGGGCCGACAGGTCGCGGTAGACGGCGATCAGGTCCTGCACGTGGCTGACCTTGCAGGACAGGACGATGGCGTCGCGGCGCAGGCCGAGCTCTTCGGCGCGCTGCGCGTTGCTGATGGCCGAGACCACCAGCGCGTCGCGCATCACCGCCTGGGCTTCCCAGGGCTGCGCGCGGCGGCTGTTTTCGTCCATCTTGCGCGCCATCAGTTCGTGGTCGAGGCTGCCCCAGTTCACGCCGATGCGCACCGGCTTGTCGTGGCGGCAGGCCACTTCGATCATCTGCGCGAAGTTGTCGTCGCGGCGCTTGCCCCCGCCCATGTTGCCCGGGTTGATCCGGTACTTGGACAGGGCCTGCGCGCATTCGGGAAACTGCGTCAGCAGCTTGTGGCCGTTGTAGTGGAAGTCGCCCACCAGCGGCACGTCCACGCCCATGCGGTCGAGCTGCTCGCGGATGGCGGCGACTTCGCGCGCGGCCTCGGGCGTGTTCACCGTGATCCGCACGAGCTCGGAGCCGGCCTGGGCCAGCTCCTTGATCTGGATCGCCGTGGCGATGGCGTCGGCCGTGTCGGTGTTGGTCATGGACTGCACCACGACCGGGGCGTCGCCGCCCACCCTGACGACGCGATCGCCCCACTTCACCGCCACCGAACGCGTGGCGCGGCGCGCTGCGGCCCCCACGGAGGGAGGCGGCGCATCCTGGCAAGGCAGAGAAGAATCTTGCATCGATGGAACCGGGTTACTTGATCGGTTTGGGCAACCAGCCGGCCGGCAGCCAGTCCTGCGGCAGCCAGCCTTGCCAGAACGCGTACGCCACGCCGGCGGCCAGCACCAGCACGATGGCGAACAGCCAGCCCCATGAGGTCGAGGACGAACGGTCGTCGTCGCCGCCGGACTGCGGGATGGCGTGCGCCGTATGCAGGGAGCCGGGGCTGAGCTTCACCGGGCCGGTGACGCGGGCCTTGGGGTCCAGCGAATCGACGATGGCCTGCGAATCCGCGCCCAGCAGGCGCGCGTAGTTGCGCACCAGGCCGCGCAGCGAAACGCCGGTGGGCAGCATCGCCCACTCTTCGTTTTCGAGGGCCTCGATCTGCTTGGGGGAAAACTTGATGCGGCTGGACACTTCATCGAGCGACCAGCCCTTGGACTGGCGCAACGCGCGCAAAGCCGAGCCCACGCCGCCGGCGGCGTCGGCGGCCGTCGCTGGAACTGCAGAAGCGATATCCTGCGTCATGCATGCACCTGTTTTATTGGTATGGTCTGGCGCTGTGCGGCGTTGCGCTCGGTGATCCGGGTGCGGTCGCGCACTTCTCCGGCCAGCTGGCCGCAAGCCGCGTCGATGTCGTCGCCGCGGGTCTTGCGCACGGTGGTGATGATGCCTGCGTCCATCAGGCGCTGGGCGAACACCTTCACGCGCGCCGAGTTCGAGCGCTTCAGGCCGGACTCTGGGAAAGGATTGAAGGGAATCAGATTGAGCTTGCAGCGCAGCTGGCGCGCAATCTGGATCAGTTCCCTGGCGTGCTGGTCGGTATCGTTGATGCCGTCCAGCATGCAGTATTCAAACGTGATGAAGTCGCGCGGGGCGTACGCCAGGTAGCGTTCGCAAGCGGCCAGCAGCTCCTTCAGGGGGTACTTCTTGTTCAGCGGCACCAGTTCGTCGCGCAGCGCGTCGTTGGGCGCGTGCAGCGACACCGCCAGGGCCACGGGGCAGTCCTGCGACAGCCGGTCCATCATGGGGACCACGCCGGAGGTCGAGACCGTGACGCGGCGGCGCGACAGCCCGTAGGCGTTGTCGTCGAGCATCAGGCGCAGGGCCGGCACGACCTGATCGTAGTTGAGCAGGGGTTCGCCCATGCCCATCATGACCACGTTGCTGATGACGCGCGTGTCTTCGGTGGCGCGGGCGCTTTCCAGGCGGGCGGTGCCGATGTCGGCTTCCAGCACGCGCTTGGCCCACCACAGCTGGCCGATGATCTCGCTGGTCTTGAGGTTGCGGTTGAAGCCCTGGTGGCCGGTCGAGCAGAAACGGCAATTCACCACGCATCCGGCCTGGCTGGAAATGCACAGCGTGCCGCGGTCGTCCTCGGGGATGAAGACGGTTTCGATGGCGTTGCCCTGCCCCACGTCGAACAGCCACTTGCGGGTGCCGTCGGACGAGCGCTGCTCGGTATTGACGGGCAAGGCCTCGATGCGGCAGTGCGTGGCGAGCTGGCCCCGGAACTCGCGGGCCAGGTCGGTCATGGCGTCGAACGAATCGGCGCCGCGCTGGTGCATCCAGCGCTGCAGCTGGCGGGCGCGAAACGGCTTGCCGCCCCACTGCCCGACGAGTTCGGACAGGGCGGAGCCGTCCAGCCCCAGCAGATTGATTCGTTCGGCGGATTCCATGACCTGGGTAAAACTCAAAAGCTAGAACGGCGCAGCCGAAATCAACGGCTGTGGATGTTCATTTCGGGGAAGAAGAAGGCGACTTCGACAGCGGCCGTTTCCGGCGCGTCCGAGCCGTGCACGGCGTTGGCGTCGATGCTGTCGGCGAAGTCGGCGCGGATGGTGCCGGGAGCAGCCTTCTTGGGGTCCGTGGCGCCCATCAGGTCGCGGTTCTTCTGGATGGCGTCTTCGCCTTCGAGCACTTGCACGAAGACCGGGCCCGAGACCATGAAGTCGACCAGGTCCTTGAAGAAGGGGCGCTCTTTGTGCACGGCGTAGAAACGCTCGGCGTCGGCGCGCGACAGCTGGGCCAGGCGGGCGGCGATGACCTTCAGGCCGGCTTGCTCGAAGCGGCTGACGATCTGGCCGATGACGTTCTTGGCGACGGCGTCGGGCTTGATGATCGAGAGAGTGCGTTGAATGGACATAAAGAACTCCGAATGCTGATTTCTGACTGGTTTCTAATCAATTGCCTGCGCGGCGCTGCGAAGCACATCGCGCTGCTGGCGCACAGGCAGGGATTCGACACTGCCGACCTGTCGGACCGGCCCCGGATTGGCATCGGGGGCTCCGGATAGGCGGTTTTCAATCGCGCGTTTCCGAAGGAATCCTCAATGAATTCAGGGACTTCTAAAAGGTTTACAGTAACCCGGTATTCTAACACGCTGATAAGACCGCATTACATCTTAAAATGAGCGGTTTGCTGCCCGCCCCTCAGGCCGGGCGACCCTGTCTGCCGGAACCCTGTAATGACTCAAGCTGCTCCCCCGAACGCCGCGACGCCCGCGAACGCCGTCCCGGAACAAACCCAGGAACTCGCCAAGAGCTTCGAACCCGCCGAACTGGAATCCCGCTGGTACGCCGAGTGGGAACGCCGCGGCTATTTCCAGGCGGGCCAGCACGTAAAAACCGGGACGGAAAGCCAGCCCTACGTCATCCAGTTCCCGCCGCCGAACGTGACGGGCACGCTGCACATGGGCCATGCGTTCAACCAGACCATCATGGATGGCCTGATCCGCTACCACCGCATGCTGGGCAACGACACCGTTTTCATCCCCGGCACCGACCACGCCGGCATCGCCACGCAGATCGTGGTTGAAAGACAGCTCGACGCCCAAAAGGTTTCGCGCCACGACCTGGGTCGCGAGAAATTCGTGGAAAAGGTCTGGGAATGGAAGGAACAGTCCGGCAACGCCATCACCGGGCAGGTCCGCCGCCTGGGCGCCTCGGCCGACTGGCCGCGCGAGTACTTCACCATGGACGAGCGCATGTCGCGCGGCGTGGTCGAGACCTTCGTGCGCCTGCACAAACAGGGACTGATCTACCGCGGCAAGCGCCTGGTCAACTGGGACCCCAAGCTGCTGACCGCCGTGTCCGACCTGGAAGTCCAGTCCGAAGAGACCGACGGCCACATGTGGCACATCCTCTACCCCTTCGTCGACGGCCCGCAGACCATCGTCGACAAGGACGGCCAGAGCGTCACGCTGCGCGGCCTGACCATCGCCACCACGCGCCCGGAAACCATGCTGGCCGACGGCGCGCTGTGCGTGCACCCCGACGACCCGCGCTACAAGCACCTGGTGGGCAAGGAAGTCGAACTGCCGCTGTGCGACCGCAACATCCCCATCATCGCCGACGACTTCGTCGACCCTGAATTCGGCACGGGCTGCGTCAAGATCACCGGCGCGCACGACTTCAACGACTACGCCTGCGCGATGCGGCACAACCTGCCGCTGATCGTGATCTTCACGCTGGACGCCCACATCAACGAAAACGGACCCAAGCAGTTCCAGGGCCTGGAGCGCTACGAGGCGCGCAAGGCCGTGGTGGCGCAGCTGGAGGCCGAAAACTATCTGGTCAAGGTCGAGCCGCACAAGATGATGCAGCCCAAGGGCGACCGCACCGGCGTGGTGCTGGAGCCCATGCTGACCGACCAGTGGTTCGTGGCCATGAGCAAGCCGGCGCCCGAAGGCACGCTGAACCCCGGCAAGAGCATTACCGAGGTCGCGCTGGAAGTCGTGGCCGACGGCCGCATCCAGTTCTACCCGGACAACTGGACCACCATCTACAACCAGTGGCTCAACAACATCCAGGACTGGTGCATCTCGCGCCAGCTCTGGTGGGGCCACCAGATCCCGGCCTGGTACTCGGAAGACGGCCAGGTGTTCGTGGCGCACGACGAGGCCGAAGCCACCGCGCAGGCCCGCGCCGCCGGCGTGACCGGCGAGCTCACGCGCGACCCGGACGTGCTCGACACCTGGTTCTCGTCCGGCCTGGTGCCCTTCACCACCCTGGGCTGGCCGGAAAACACCCCGGACCTGCAGCGCTACCTGCCCTCCAGCGTGCTGGTCACGGGCTTCGACATCATCTTCTTCTGGGTCGCGCGCATGGTCATGCTGACCACGCACCTGACCGGCCAGATCCCGTTCAAGCACGTCTACGTGCACGGCCTGATCCGCGACGCCGACGGCCAGAAGATGAGCAAGTCCAAGGGCAACACCCTGGACCCGGTCGACCTGATCGACGGCATCGACCTCGACGGCCTGGTGGCCAAGCGCACCTTCGGGCTGATGAATCCCAAGCAGGCCGGCGCCATCGAGAAAGCCACGCGCCGCCAGTACCCGGACGGCATCCCCGCCTTCGGCACCGACGCGCTGCGCTTCACCATGGCCGCCTACGCCACGCTGGGCCGCAACATCAACTTCGACCTGAAGCGCTGCGAGGGCTACCGCAACTTCTGCAACAAGCTCTGGAACGCCACGCGCTTCGTGCTCATGAACACCGAAGGCCACGACCTGACGGGCGCCGACGCCGGCGAACTGTCCTTCGTGGACCGCTGGATCGTCAGCCAGCTGCAGACGCTGGAAGCCGACGTGGCGCGCGGCTTCGCCGACTACCGCTTCGACAACGTCGCCAACGCGCTCTACCGCTACGTGTGGGACGAATACTGCGACTGGTACCTGGAACTGGCCAAGGTGCAGATCCAGACCGGCACCCCGGCCCAGCAGCTGGGCACGCGCCGCACCCTGATCCGCGTGCTGGAAGGCGTGCTGCGCCTGGCCCACCCCATCATTCCCTTCATCACCGAAGAGCTGTGGCAGAAGGTGTCGGTGGCGGCCGGCAAGCGTAAGCCCGGCGAAGCCGCCAGCGTCAGCGTGCAGCCCTACCCGCAGGCCAATCCCGACGCCGTCGATACCGCGGCCGAGGCCGACGTGGCCGAGCTGAAGGCCCAGGTCGAGGCGGTGCGCGCGCTGCGCGGCGAGATGAACCTGTCGCCGGCCCAGAAGGTGCCGCTGTGCGCCCAGGGCGACGCCCCGACGCTCAAGCGCAACGCCCCCTACCTGGCGGCGCTGGCCAAGCTGAGCGAAGTCGAGGTCCTGGACGCCCTGCCCGACGCCGGCGCGCCGGTGCAGGTCGTGGGCACCAGCCGCCTGATGCTGCACGTCGAGATCGATGTGGCCGCCGAGCGCGTGCGCCTGGACAAGGAGATCGCGCGCCTGGAAGGCGAAATGGCCAAGGCCAACGGCAAGCTGTCGAACGCCAGCTTCGTCGAACGCGCCCCGGCGGCCGTGGTCGAACAGGAAAAGTCGCGCCTGGCGCAGTTCGGCGAAACCCTGCAGAAGGTGCGCGAACAGCGCGCCAAGCTGGGCGACTGACAGTAATTCCGCGATAAAAAAATTGCCGGCGAAAGCCGGCATTTTTTTGGACTCCTGGAACCGGGCCTACTTGCGCCGGCGCCCGGGCTTTTCCGTCGAGGGGTCCCAGGTACCGGCCAGCTGGGCCAGGTAACGTTCGTCGTTCTTGTCGAGCCAACCCTTGGCGCGGGCGGATTCGATAAGTTCGGGCCGGCGCGCCGCGGTCAGGGCGAGCGAGCGCTCGCGCCGCCAGCGGGCGATATTGGCATGGTGGCCGCTGAGCAGTTCGGCGGGCACCGATGTCCCTTCGTACACCTCGGGACGCGTGTAATGCGGACTGTCCAGCAGGCCGGACAGCGTGTCGTTGAAGGAGTCCTGCAGCGCCGAATCGCCGTCGTTGAGCACGCCGGGCAGCAGCCGCACGGCGGCGTCTATCACCGCCAGCGCGGCGATTTCGCCGCCGGACAGCACGAAGTCGCCGAGCGAGATTTCCTGCGTGACGCAGCGGTCGATGAAGCGCTGGTCGACGCCCTCGTAGCGGCCGCAGATGAGGATGATGCCGTCGCCCGCGGCCAGCGCCTCGGCGCCGGCCTGGTCGTAGCGCCGGCCGACCGGGGCCAGCAGGGCCACCGGCGCGGGGCCCAGACCCTGTTCGGCGCGCGCCTGCTGGGCGGCATTGACGGCGGCCTCCAGCGGGCCGGCCATCATCACCATGCCCGGGCCGCCGCCATAGGGGCGGTCGTCCACGGTGCGGTGCACGTCCTGCGTGAAGTCGCGCGGATTCCAGGCGTGCAGGGACCACCGGCCCTGGGCATGCGCCCGGCCGGTGACGCCGAGGTCGCGCACCACCCCGAACATCTCGGGAAAGAGCGTAACGACGTCGAATCGCATCAGAAATCCGCGGGCCAGTCGCTGTCGATGCGGCGTGCCGCCAGATCGACCGCCTGGATGTGCGCGCGCACGAACGGAACGAGCATTTCGGCGGGACGCCCCTTGGCGTCCAGCACGGGTTCGGGCCCGCCGGCCCCGGCCGTCTGGCGCAGGACCTTCAGGACGGCATGGGCGCCGTTGTCCAGCACCTCGTCGACCGTGCCCAGCAACGCGGGCTCGCCGCCGGCGCTGGAATACAGCGCGCAGCCGATCAGGTCGACCCAGTAGTATTCGTCTTCCTCGGGCGCGGGAAAAGCGCCCCGCGGCGCCCGCACGGCGCAGCCGCGCAGGGCTTCGGCCTGGTCGCGGTCGGTGACGCCAGCCAGCTGGGCCACCACGGTGGCTCCCTGCGAACGGGCTTGCACGACCTTGTATGCGACGGGCGCAGACGCGACAGCGCCCCGCGCCAATTCAGGCACAGGGCGAGTCAACCACCATTGAGATGCCGAGCGCAGCACTTCGGCGTTGGCCGAATGCGGCTGCACCTTAACCCAGCCTTTCACACCGTAGGCTGCACTGATGCGGCCCAGCTCGATCAAATCCGTCGGCGCCGCGTTGGAGTTAGCGGCATCAGACATGTATCGCAGTTATGAATGGTAGTTGGATGGCAGTAGCGCTAATGGAGCGCCGGGCAAAGGTTTGGCGACGCGGGCAATCAAGCCGCGGCGGAAACCTTGGCCGAGTAGTCTTTGACCAGACGCTCGACAGCGGGCGACAGTTGGGCGCCGTTGCTGGTCCAGTGCTGCACGCGATCCAGCGCGATGCGCAGGTTTTCCGTGCCTTCGCTGGCCACGGGGTTGTAAAAACCCACGCGCTCGATGAAACGGCCATCGCGACGGTTACGCGAATCGGTGGCCACCAGGTTGTAAAACGGACGCTTCTTGGACCCACCGCGGGCCAGGCGAATCACCACCATAGGTAATCCCTTGAATTAGTTGTGAAAAACGGGAAATTCTAGCACTTAACCGAGCCAGGTGGCAAATGGAAGTGCGGGAATCTTGCATAGCGGCGGGATTTGTATCCTAAAACACCACATCCATGTATTCTACAAAAACGGGCCGGAACCTGCCGCCGTCCCAAGTGTAGCCGCCCGGCCGCGCTTGTGTCTGTGGCCAGCGCCCATCTTAGTGCGTTTCAACGTCAGTGCGTTTGCAAAAAACCCGGTGGAGATCGGTTTTATGTGTTCGTACGCAAGATCCCGCGCTTTGCCCCTCCCGGCCGCCATTCGGCGCCATTCCCGCATGCCAGACCAGCCGTTCTCCTGAGGGCGGGCTTCCCGCCCCCTCGCCTTTGCTCGTCCCTGCGTTTCCCCCCAACTTCCTCCATTCGAAGGGTGCAACATCATGAAGAACCAGAAATCCGTGTTCACTCCCGTCGCGCGCCTGGCCCTGACTGGCCTGCTGGCCGGTGCGCTGGCCATGCCGCTTGCGGCCTCGGCCCAGATGATCGGCGCCGCCCTGACCACCGCCACGGGCAAGGTCACGGCCGTCGATCCCGCCACCCGGACCATCACGCTGCAAGGCGAGAACGGCAATACGGTGAACATCCAGGCCGGCCCCAACATCCGCAACTTCAAGCAGATCAAGCCCGGCGACACGCTGACGCTCGACTACTACGAATCGGTGGCGGTGGCGGTGCGCCCGGCGGGCTCGGGTGCGCCCGAAGTCGTGACGGAAACGGCGTCCAACCGCAGCGCCAAGGGCGCCATGCCCGCCGGCGCTGCCGGCCGCCAGACCACCATCACGGCCGAGATCTGGCACATCAACAAGAGCGCCAACCTGGTGACGCTGAAAGGCCCGCAAGGCGGCATGCGCACGATCCAGGTGCGCGACCCCGCCCTGCAGCAGCGGCTGCAGCAGCTCAAGGAAGGCGATCTGGTGGACTTCACGATCACCCAGGCGGTCGCCGCCGCCGTGCGCAGGTAGCGTCGGCGCATTAAAAAAACCGGGACCGCTGCGAAGGCGGGCCCGGTTTTTTTTGGGCGGCCGGTTCAGCGGCGGCGCAGGAAATGCACGCCGCGGCCGTCGACCTCCTGCTGCGCGACCAGCGTATTGCCGGTCTGGCGGGCGAAGGCCTGGAAGTCGCGGATCGCGTTGCGGTCCGTGGTGATGACGCGCAGCACCTCGCCGCTGGCCATCTGCGCCAGGGCCTTCTTGGCGCGCAGGATGGGCAAGGGGCAGTTCAGGCCGCTGGCGTCGACCTCGTGCTCGAAGGATGGCGTTTGCGCGCCGGTATCGGGCTCGCTCATTACAGACGCTCTTCGACCCACTTCTGCACGCTGGCGATGGCCGCGGGCAAGGCGTTGATGTCGGAGCCGCCGCCCATGGCCATGTCGGGGCGGCCGCCGCCCTTGCCGCCGACCTGCGCCGCCACGAAGCCGACCAGGTCGCCGGCCTTGACGCGGCCGGTCAGGTCGGCGGTGACGCCGCCCACCACGCTGATCTTGCCGTCGGCCGCGCCCGTGGCCAGCAGCACCACGGCCGGCTTGAGGCGATCCTTCAGGTTGTCGACCATGCCGCGCAGGGCCTTGGGGTCCACGTCGGCGATGCTGGCCGCCAGGACCTTGACGCCCTTGACCTCGACCGCGGCGCTGGAGGCCAGGTCGTTGCCCGCGCTGGCGGCGAGCTTGCTGCGCGATTGCTCCAGATCCTTTTCCAGCGCCTTGACCTGGTCCTGCACCTGCGCGATGCGCGCCGGCAGGTCGGCCGGGGTGGCGCGCAGCATGCCGGAGATCTGCGTCAGCAGCGCGTTCTGGTTCTGGACCCAGGCCAGCGCGTTGTCGCCGGTGATGGCCTCGACGCGGCGCACGCCCGCGGCCACGCCGCCTTCGGAAATGATCTTGAACAGGCCGATGTCGCCGGTGCGGCTGACATGGGTGCCGCCGCACAGTTCGCGCGAGAAGCCGATGTCGAGCACGCGGACGGTGTCGCCGTATTTTTCGCCGAACAGCGCCATGGCGCCGCCCTTGACGGCCTCGTCATAGCCCATGACCTGCGCCACCGTGGGCTGGTTGGCGAGGATTTCGGCGTTGACGATGGCTTCGACGCGGGCGATCTGCTCGGCCGTCAGCGGCGCGTCCTGGGCGAAGTCGAAACGGGTCTTGTCCGGGTCGACCAGCGAGCCGCGCTGCTGCACGTGGGCGCCCAGCACCTGGCGCAGGGCCTTGTGCATCAGGTGGGTGGCGGAGTGGTTGCGCACCGTGCGGGCGCGGCGCACCGCGTCCACGCGCGCCAGCAGCGTGTCGCCTACCGACAGGCTGCCCGACTCCAGCGTGCCGTGATGGCCGAACACGCCGGACTGGATCTTCAGGGTGTCGGCGACGGCGAAACGCACGCCGTCGGCCTCCAGCAGGCCGGTGTCGCCCACCTGGCCGCCGGACTCGGCGTAGAACGGCGTGGCGTCCAGCACCACGACCGCGTTCTGGCCGGCCTGGACCTGCTGCACCTGGGTGCCGTCGACGTACAGGGCCGTAACCTTGACGTTGTCGAGTTCGAGCTTTTCATAGCCTTCGAAGCGCGTATCGGCGCCTTCGTAGCTCAGGCCTTCGGCCATCTTGAACTTGCCGGCGGCGCGCGCCTGGTCGCGCTGGCGCTCCATGGCGACTTCGAAGCCGGCCATGTCCACGTCGACTTCGCGCTCGCGGCAGATGTCGGCGGTCAGGTCCACCGGGAAGCCGTAGGTGTCGTACAGGGTGAACAGCGTGGTGCCGTCCAGCTGGCCGCCCTTGGGCACGTTGGCCAGGGCGGCGTCCAGGATGCGCATGCCGTGTTCCAGGGTCTCGCCGAAACGCTCTTCTTCCTGCTTGAGCACCTGCGCCACGCGCTCGGCGGTGGCGGCCAGTTCGGGATAGGCCTCGCCCATCTCGGCGACCAGGTCCGGCACCAGGCGGTGGAAGAACGGCTTGGTCTGGCCCAGCTTGTAACCGTGGCGCAGCGCGCGCCGGACGATGCGGCGCAGCACGTAGCCGCGGCCTTCGTTGCTGGGAATCACGCCGTCGACGATCAGGAACGAGCAGGCGCGGATATGGTCGGCGATGACCTTCAGCGAGTTGTCTTCCAGGTTCTTGACGCCGGTTTCGCGCGCGGCGGCGGCGATCAGGTGCTGGAACAGGTCGATTTCGTAGTTGGAATGCACGCCTTGCAGCACGGCGGCGATGCGCTCCAGGCCCATGCCGGTATCGACACAGGGGCGCGGCAGGCGCGGCATGTTGCCGGCGGCGTCGCGCTCGAACTGCATGAACACCAGGTTCCAGATCTCGATGTAGCGGTCGCCGTCTTCCTCGGGCGATCCCGGGGGGCCGCCCCAGATCTCGGGGCCGTGGTCGTAGAAGATTTCCGAGCACGGGCCGCAGGGGCCGGTGTCGGCCATCTGCCAGAAGTTGTCCGACGCGTAGCGCGCGCCCTTGTTGTCGCCGATGCGGATGATGCGCTCGGCCGGCACGCCGACTTCCTTGGCCCAGATGTCATAGGCCTCGTCGTCTTCCTGGTACACGGTGACCCAGAGCTTCTCGGCCGGCAGCTTGTAGACCTGGGTCAGCAGTTCCCAGGCGTACTGGATGGCGTCGCGCTTGAAGTAGTCGCCAAAGCTGAAATTGCCCAGCATTTCGAAGAACGTATGGTGGCGGGCGGTGTAGCCCACGTTCTCCAGGTCATTGTGCTTGCCGCCGGCGCGCACGCTGCGCTGCGACGAGGTGGCGCGCGTATAGGACCGCGATTCCTTGCCCGTGAAGACGTCCTTGAACTGGACCATGCCCGAGTTGGTGAAGAGCAAAGTCGGGTCGTTGCCAGGGACGAGCGACGACGAAGGGACGATGGTGTGTCCCTTGGACTTGAAGAATTGCAGGAACTGCTGGCGAATCTCGGAGGATTTCATCGTGGATGAAGCAGGATTTAGGCGAATTTTTGATTATAGAGGGTTGGCGGCCAGGATGAGCGCCAGGCGACGGCCCCGGCGTCAGCGCACGCAGACGTAGCCGGTGGTCCAGCCCTCCGTTTCGGTCCATTTGCCGCCCGCGGACACGATGACCCCATGGTAGCCCGCCGGGCAGGAGCAGGCGCCGGTGCGCGGATTGGCCGTGGACACGCCCGTGTAATGGCGGCAGCCCAGCGGGTAGTTCGTGCTGTAGGCCCCGCCGAAGCCGCCGCTGGCCGGCCGCCAGACATTGGATTGGCAGGTCAGCAGATCGCCCCGCCCCGAATTGGCCATGGCGCCGACGGCGACGTCGCAATACTGCCCTTCTTCGGCCCGCGACCGCAGGGTCAGGTAGCCGTTGACCACGGCCGAATTGGCCACGCTCAGATGCCCTTGCAGCATGGGGTCGCGAGTGTCGCCGATGCGCACGTAGCGGTCCAGGTCGGGCTGGGCGGCCTGCGGCCCCTCCCCCGCCCACAGCGCCAGGGTGCCGGGCGCGTGGGCCGGCGCGCCGGGAGCCGGCGGGTTGGCGAAATTGAAGGCCGCCCCGCGCAGCCGTCCCGGGGTGTCGGGCCATACCGCGCCGCCATAGCCGCCGGCGGCCTCGATGACGGCCGCCATGCCGACCGGATCGGGCGCTTGCGCGCCTTTCTTGAACAAAGGCCGTGCGCTGTAGACCAGCCCGTCCAGCCGGCATGGCGCTTTCGGGCAGCCCGGGCTGCGCACGATGCGCAGGCGCACGCCGAATCCCAGGGCCGAGCGCGCCGGAAAACCAGCGGGCAGGAATCCGGCCGCCTGCAGTTCGCCCAGCGTGGGAGCCAGGGGCCTGGCGAACAGCGGCGCGCCCTGCGGGCTGCGCGGCGGCTTGCCCTGGACCAGGGCGTCGAAGTGGCGCGACAGCGCCTGCGCCAGCGCCAGCCTGACCTGGGTGAGCCAGACCCCGGTGGCGCGCGCCGCCGCGTCCTCGATCCGCTGGACCTGCCGGTTGGAGGCCCAGATCGCCGCCATCGCGCCCAGGGCCAGGGCCAGCGCCAGGCCCGGCAGCGAGAATCCGCGCTGCCTGCCGCCGGAATGCGCGCTCCGCGTCATCTGGCGGTGAACACGAAGGTGTTGACGTCGCCCGGGCTGCACTGCGCCTGGGCCTGCGCCGCCCGGTAGGGGATGGCGGGCGTGGCCAGCGAGTCCTTGACCACCCGCATGCCGCCCTTGCCGCCGATGGAGATGATTTCGGACATGCGCTGCAGCACCGAAGCCAGCGCCGGGCATGCCGCGTGGCTGACGTTGGTCAGCGTGATGGAAAACGCCGACCCCGGCTGCGGACTGCCGGCCGCGACCGCCGCCACCCGGACCACGCCGTTCGCGCCCTGGCCGCTGCCGCCCAGGCCATGCACGATGCGCGCCCCGCTGCCCGAGCCCTCCACCGACAGGACGCTGGAATCGCGCAACGCGTTGGCCATGGCGCCGGTGTCCAGGCCCGCATACGGCGCCACGCCGCTTCCCAGCCCGTTGATCTTCACGCTGGCGATGAAGCGCTGCAGTTCCTGGCCCACCTTGGGCACCTTGTTCTCGATGACGTAGGCGCCGATGGCCGGAATGCCGACGATGGCGATCAACAGCACGATGGCGGTGGCGATGGACACCTCCATCAGCGAAAAGCCGCGCTGCCGCACCGGGCTGGAAGGGAATTCACGGAAAAGCCGCATGCTGGTCTCCTGGATGAGATGAAGCGCCGGCGCCCCTACCGGCCGGCATAGAAATTGGTCAGCGCCTGCCGCAGTTCGTCGATCGCGCCGTAGTGCCACAGCGTGATGCCCAGCACGGCCGCCACCGACGAGATCAGCAGCATCCAGCGCAGCGCCTGCGCCTGGCGGCGCACGCGCGCGAGCAGGCGCTGCTCCACGCGCCGGCGCGCGCGCGCCAGCCCCGCCTCCATGCCCAGGGCGTCGATCATGTCGGCCAGATACCACCAGACGTCCGCCTCCAGCAGGCCGGTGCCGAATATCTCCGCGCCGGCCAGGCCGGCGTCTATCCGGCCCAGCATGTCCAGCAGATGCGCGTGCAGCCACGGCGGCGCGTCGCGCGTCTGGACGGCCAGGGCGCGCCGCAGGCGCGTGTCGGCGGCGCCGTGCTGCCGGATCAGCACGGCCAGCAGCGACAGAAAGCGGATGGCCTGGAAATCGCGGTAGAGCCGCCAGATCAGCCAGCGGTCCAGCCGCGCCCGCAGCGGCCCGGTCAGGTTCGGCAGCGACCACAGGCTCAGCGCCGCCAGCCCGAACACCAGCACCAGCCACAGCGCCAGCCAGGTCCGCAGGCCTTGGGCGAACGCGAACAGGGCGCGGGTCAGGCCGGGGTAGTCCTCGGCCGGCACGGTCTGGAACACGTGCTGCAGCTGCGGCACGCTGAAAAACGGAATCGCGCACAGCATGGCGAAAGCCACGCCGGCCGCCGCCACGCCGGCCGCGGCGGTGGACGCCAGCGCCAGCCACGCGTCCGCGGCCAGCCGCAGGGCGCGCGCCAGGTCGCGCAATGCGGCCGGCAGATCGCCGCCCTCGTCCTGCACGCAGGCGAGCAGCAGGCATTCGCTGGCCGGCAGCGTGTCCGACCAGGCCGCGCCCAGGTCGCCGCCGGCCTCCTGGTAGGCGCTCGCCCAATACGCCGACAAGCGGCCGCGCACCGAATCCTGGCCATGCCGGCGCGCGTCGTCTTCGAAGATGTCGCGCAGGCTCTTGCGGCCCTGCGTGCCCTCGACCAGGTCGGCCAGGTACTCGTAGTAGTCTGCGCGGTGCGGGCGAAAGCGCGCGGCGTCCAGGCGCAGCAGCCACGCGCGGACAGCCGGCCAGCCCCAGGCCTGGGCGTTCATGCGCCCTCCCCGGCATCCGCCTGCCGCATGGCCGCGTCCAGGTCGAAGCGGCGCGGCAGCGCGCGCGGATCGATTTCCCCCAGGTTGACCCGGTACAGGGCGCTGTGCAGCGCCTGCGCGCCCCGCGTGGCCTGTTTCAGGCCGAGGTTGTCGCGCGTGCGCACGCATTCGAGGAATCCCTCCATGCGCTCCGGTTCGATCATTTCGGCGGCGACGCAGCGGCCCGCGATGCCGTTCAGTTCGGGCAGATCGGCACGCCGGCAATCGGCGCAGCCGGCGGCGTTGCGCACGCGCAGCGCGCCGGGGTCGAGCTGAAACGCGGCGGCGATCCGCGCCATCCAGGCCCGGCTGTCTGCGCCGGCCGCGTCGCCTGCCGTCCGCAGGCTGTCGGCCGGCAACGCGCAACGGTCGCACAGGCGCGGCAGCAGGGTCTGGTAGACCAGCAGCTTGAGGATGCCGGGCGTGGCCAGGAAATCGCGCGACACGCCGATCGCCGCCGAGGCCAGGCGTTCGGGAATCATGGCGGCGCTACCCGCATGGGTCGTGGTGTAGAGGCTGGCGCCGGAGCCGGCCAGGTCCATGAAGGCCCGGCCGGTGTCGAGGTCGCGGATTTCGCCGATGAGCAGATCGTTCATCGCGCAGCGCTTGACGGTCTTGAGCTTGGCCTCGAACGCCGGCCACGCGGACTGGTCCAGCGCCCCGCCCAGCGTGTTCTGCAGCGCGTTGCCGATGAGGTATTCCACCGGATCTTCGAGCGTGATGACCTTGCGGGCCGGCGCGATGCCGCGCATCAGCGCGGCGATGGTGGTGGACTTGCCGGAGCCGACCACGCCGGCCAGCACGATGGCGCCGCCCTCGCGTTCGCGGGCGCGCTCCAGGGTCCGCACCTGGTCCTGCAGGTAGCCCAGCGCCTGCAGGTCGCCGGCGGCGGTCGCGTCCGGACGCAGGATGCGCAGGCAGACCGACGGCCCGGCGTCGGTGGCCAGCGAGGCCCAGCGCAGCATGATGGGCGTGCCGTCCACGTCCAGCGCGATACGGCCCTGCTGTTCCAGCGCGGGGTCGAACACCGCGCCGTTGCCGCCCCTGACGTCCATCCACGCCACGGCCAGCACCTCCAGCAGGGTCGCGTTCGACAGGCCGGCATAGCGCCCGGCGGCGACGTACTCGCCGCCTATGGTGTAGCGGATCTCGCAGGCCTCGCGGCGCCGGTCGACGTTGATGTGCACGTCGCTCGCCCCCTGCGCCACGCCCCAGCGCACGATGTCCAGGAACAGCGCCGCCAGCGCGGAGACGCGCGCCTGCTGCTGTGCCCCGTCCCGGGCCAGGCCGGGCACCGTAAGCTGCCCGCGGGCCACCATCAGGAGCAGCGGGGCCGGCAGCCGATAGCGCGGCACCTGCGCCTGCCGGTATCCCCGCGCCCGGACCATGCGTTCGATCTCGTCGATCTGGTCGCCCAGCAGGTAGTCTTTCACCGCGAACACGGCGACCTCGCCGTTGGCCAGCAGCACCGGGCACAAGCGGCCGGACAGCGCGGCCAGGTCGAATTCGCGCCCCAGCGCGCGGACGAACGCCGGCGTCATGCGGGCGATGTCTTCCGGCGTCTGCAGCGCCGGCGCGCGATCGGCCGGCCCCGCGGGGAACAAGGGAACGGGCTTCATGGCAGGCTCCGGCCCAGGTCCAGGCAGGCGGTGCGTTCGAGGCCGTCGCGGCGCAGCCGCACGCAGGCGTCCTCGATGGCCAGCAGGCGATAGGCGCCGGCCACGGCCGCGCCCGCGACGGGCGCGCCGCGGCCGGCCTGGTAGCGCAGCACCGCGCCGTTGACGTCGAGATCCACGCGCAGGCGGCGCGCGGTGCCGTAGATGGCCAGCACCCGGATGTCGTCGTCGGCCCGGACGGCGGGCGCGGCCGCAGGGGCCGCCGGCGTCTGGTCCGCGCCCGCCGGGCAGCGGCCCGGCACGCTGCAATCCGCCAGCGCGGCCGCGGCTTCCGCGCGCAGCAACATGCGCACGGTTTCCGCTTCCGGCCAGGCCTGCGGTTCGGCGGCCGGCGGCGGCTCGGCGCGCGCGCATGGCGCCAGCGAGATTGCCAGCGCGGTTGCCGCCGTGACGCCGTAAAGCAGCCGCGGCGCGGGCTTGCGGTCCGCCCTAATCCTGTTCATAGAGTTCTCCGTGCAATTCGGCGACGAGCGTGCTGGCGGCCAGCGCGGGACGCGGCTGCGGCTGGATTTCCAGCGCCAGGCGCGACCAGCGCGCCGTCGAAATCGTGTCGGGCAGCAGCGCCAGCGAACGCAACGGCCCGCGCAAGACCAGCGTCCGATGGCGGACGGCCCGCCCTGGCGGCGCGGCGGCGGCCGGCGCGGACAGCGGCAGCGCCGCAGGCGCGGCCAGGACGACGGCCGAAAATGCCGGCAGCAGGCGCTGCAAGGCCGTGACCAGTTGGGTATCGACCTGCTCGCCGGTGGGCAGCGGCAAGTCGGCCAGCCATACCGGCCTGGACGCCAGCCGCCAGGACAGCGTGGCCGCCTCCATGGGCTGGAACGACAGGTCCCAGCCGGCCGGCCGCGACGCATGCAGCGCCTGGTTCGTGGCGTAGGCATGGGTGCGGACGTAGGACGCCGAACATGCCCAGCGCCGCGGCTGCGCCAGGCACTGCGCGCGCGTCAACGCCCAGCCCCGGACCTGGATGGGCAGCCTGCCCACACTGGCCAGCAGGCGGGCGAGTTCGGAAGGACGATGGGCCGCCGTGGTCTGCAGCAGCGCGAGGACGGGATCTTGCAGAGCCGCTGCGTCTTCGGCCGCGTCGTCCGCGGTGGCGAACAGCGCGGACCCTTGCGCCTGCAAGGCGTTCCACAGCGGCGGCGCCGCGCCCGCCAGCCCGGCGCAGGCCAGGAACAGCCGCAGCGCCAGCGGCAGTTCGGCCCAGCGGCTGGACAGCGCGTTCAGCCGGGAAGCGGGGTCCGCCGCCTGCTGCAGGGCCGCCCAGACGGCGTCGGCCTGGCGCGCAGGCAAGGCGGGACGCTGCGCCAGCAGTTGTTGCTGCTCGCGCAAGGCCTCGTCCCGCGACGCGTACACCCGGTCGGTCTGCGACAGCACGGTGCCGCGCTGGGCCGCCACCAACCAATGGGCGCCGTTGGGCAGCGGCACCACGCAGTGCCCGCCGTCGGGATACAGCAAGGCGAAAAGCTGCGCGGCGGCGTGCACCGGCGCACGGCTGGCGCGCCAGCCGCCTTGCCGCGGCGGCTTCAAGCGGCCGTACCCGGCCATGGCGGCGGGCGCGCCGCCCACGACGTAGTGGCTGGCCCGCAGCCGCCGTCCGCGTGAGCGCGCCAGCGCCGGCGTGTTGGAGCCAATCAGCGCGAACCAGCGCAGGCCGAACGCCAGCGTCCGCCCGGACCCGGGGCAGGCAAGCAGCAGCGTGGGCGTGTTGCCGTCCATGCCTAGTAGCCCTCTTCGACCTGGGCCGTCACCAGCACCAGCGTGGTGGTGCGCGCCGACGCGGCGCTGTCCTGGCCGCCGGCCAGCAGCGGCGCGCCGGGCGCGAGCCGGCGGCGCTCGTGTTCGTCCTGGCTGCGGTCGAAGCCGGACACGATGATGGGCTGGCCCGGGCGCAGTTCGATCTGCTGCACGGTGCCGTTGCCGTCCACGGTGATCTGCTGCACCTGGACCTGGTTGCCGCGCTCGCCGAAGCTGACGGTCTTCAGGGGCTGCGCGACCGCGTTGTCGTAGGCCAGCGACAGCAGGATCTGGCCGTCCTCCTGGATGTCGGGCAGCAGCGTCAGGAACGAGCCTACCGTTTCTTCCTTCTGGCTGATGGAGACGGCCGGCAGCGTGCTGGCGCCGCCGCCCGACGCGGGGCCGGAAACCGCGGTGCTCTGCACCCGGTCTATGTAGGAGAAAGTGGTCCTGACCGCATGGGTGACGGGCCGGCGGTTCAGGGTCAGCACCGGGACCTTGGTGTGCCGCACGACGGCGCCGACGGCGCTGAGCGCGGAGACGATGGCCTGCGATCCCTGGAACGGCCCCCTGCCCGAGCTTGCCGTCAGCGCGCCGTCGCCGCCGCCCGGCAGCGCCAGGCGCAAGCTGGCGCCGGCCGCGGCATAGACGGCATTCCAGTCGATGCCGCCGGCCGCCGTATCGTTGGCGGTGACGGTGATTTCCTCGAACAGCAGGCGGACCCGGCGCGTCAAGGCCTTGTTCTCGCGCTCCAGGTAGCGGGCGACGCGCTCCAGCGCTTCGGGCGTGTCGGTGACGACGATGGTGGTGGCGCCCTCCACGGCCTCGGCCACCACGCCCGAGCGGGTCAGCAGCGGCAGGATGTTGGCGCGCAGGATGGCCAGCGCGTCGTGCTCGCCGGCCGACAACGTGGTGTTGGATGCGCTGGCGAAGCCCTCGCCTTCGGCGCGGCCGGCGCGTCCCAGGCGGATGTCGACCTTGCTGGCCAGCGACAGCGCGCGCACGTCGAAGACGCGGCTCTCGGTGCGATAGAACTCCAGCGCGTTGCGCGCGTAGCGCCAGTGCACGGAATAGCGCGCGGCCAGCGCATCGAGCAGGTCGGCCAGCGCCTGCCCGCCCGCGCGCACTTCGAGGCGGGCGGGCGCGGCCACCGCCAGCGCGCCGTTGACGGCCAGGCGCGGCAGGAACAGCGCGAGCGGCAGCAAGGCGTCGGGCTGCACCCGCACCGCGATGCCGGTCGCGGCGGTCAGGCGTTGCGCCACGGCGGGCAGGTCGGCGTCGTCGGCCAGCATCAGCGTGGTGCGCACGTTTTCGCGCAGGGCCGGCGGCAGCGATACTTCGCGCGCCAGGGGCTGGGGCTTGCCGGCCAGCCACGGCGCGGCGACCTCCTGCGCGGCCAGGCGCGCCGCCGGGTCCGACAGGCCGTGGGCGAATGCCTGCTGGCGGGCGGCGACGCCGGCCTGGCGCGCGCCGGCCGCCTGCCCCTGGTCCAGGGCGCGCTGCGATATCGCGCAGCCGCCCAGCGCCGCCAGCAGCAGAACCGTTGGCCAGGCGCGCCTCATGCCGCGGCCCCGCCCGGCGCCGCCGTGCGCGTGCAAGACTGCGCCAGCGGCACGACGCGCAGCACCTTGTTGCCGTAGAAGCAGGGCTGCAGCGGTTTCTCGGCGAGTTCGGTGGCGCCCAGCAGCTGGCGCACGGCGGATTTGAAGTCGCCCGAGAATTCGGCCGTGGCCGACAGCGGAATGTCCACGTCCACCGCCCAGTGCTGCGGCTGGAAGGTCCATCCGGCGCTGCCGGCCCAGCGCGCCAGCACGGCGCGCAGCGTGGCGTCGGGCGGGCCGGCGCGGTAGCGTGCGGCCGGCTCCTGCGGCTGTTGCGGCTTGGCCCCGGCCCCGGCCTTGTCCATGGGTTGTGCGCTGGCGAGCGCAGCTTCAGGCGCGGCGCTCACGGGCGCGGTTTCGACGGGCTGCGCGAGCGGCGCGGGCATGGCCTGGGCGCGCTGCGCCCGCGCCGCCAGCCGCCCGCCACGGAACGACAGGCTGGTCCAGGCGCCGTTCAGCACTACATAGGGGTCGCGCCGGGAATATGGCAGCGCGCGTTCGCCGTCGGGACCGACGCCGAAGATCGCCGGCAGCGGCTGGCCGGGCGCGAAGTGCAGCCAGGTTTCGCGGCCGTCGTCGAACACCTGCATGGGCGCCACCGCCGGGTCGCCGGACAATTGCCAATCAAAGCGAAAGCCTTGTTCGGCCGGCCGCGCCGCCAACCAGGACGAGACAGCCGCGTCCCGCGCGGGCCTTGTGCAGGCCGCCAGGCAGGACAGGCCCGCCGCGATGAGAAAGAGTCGGAAGAATCGAACCATGCCAGTCCGCCAGCGTTAGCGCGCATCGGAAGCGTGCGCATGACGGCATGGTGGATGAGCGGTCCATGCGCCGCCAGACTGGCATGTACGCAGGGATGGAATGGTCGCGCCGGTCCCGGAAGGATCAAGCGGCGCGCGGGCGCATAAAAAAACCCGGCCAGTACGACTGGCCGGGCTGGCTGCGCGCAAACGCGGTCAGCGTTGCGCGGCGATGCTGCGCGCCTGGTTGGCGGCGTTGTTCAGGGCCGCGACCGGCGGCACCTTGCCTTCAAAGGCTTCATTGAGCTGGGTGTTGAAAACCGGCTCGATGCGTTCGTAGTTGGCCATGCGGAAACCGCGGCTGTTGGTGGTGGGCTGGCTGCTCATGGAGGCGATCAGCGCCTGCACGCCGGGGATGCGCTCGTAGAACGAGACGTCGGATGCGCGGAAGGCGGCTTCGGTCAGCGGCAGATAGCCGGTGCGCTGGTGCCACTGCGCCGCGATCACGGGCTTGGACAGCCAGGCCAGGAACTGGGCGGTGGCTTTTTCCTCGGCCTTGGGATGGCCGTCGAGCGCCCACAGCGCCGAGCCGCTCACGAACGGCTTGCCGCCGTCCTTGGTGACCTGATCGTAGTAAGGCAGCGGCGCCACGCCGAAGGACAGCGACTTGGTGTTGACGAACTGGCCGAAGGCGCCGCTGTTGGAGGTCAGCACCGCGCATTCGCCCTTGGCGAACAGCTTGTCGCTGGCATTGTCGCCGGAGTGCGCCACGAACAGCAGCGAACGCTTCCAGCTCACCATCAGCGAGATGTGGCGCATGTAGAGCGTGTCGAACTGCATGGCCGGCGCGGCGGCCTTCTTGCTAACGGCGCCCAGGCCGTTGTTGTTGCTGGTGAACGGCTGGTTGTTGACCGGGGCCAGGTTCTCCAGGTGGACCGTGACCTGTTCGCTGGTGGCATAGGGACAGTCGAAATTGGCCACGTCGCGCAGCTTGAGCAGTTCGCCCTGCAGCGTGGTCCAGGTGCGGGCCGGCTTGTTGGGGTCCAGCCCGGCCTTCTTGTAGGCGGCGGTGTTGTAGAACATCACCGGCACTTCGGCCATCCAGGGGAAGGCCAGCAGGCGGCCCTTGCTGTCGCGGGTGAAGCTGCTGGTGGCCGGCACGAACCAGTTGAGGTCCTTGATCGGATACTTGGCCAGCAGTTCGTACAGCGGCAGCACGGCCTTGTGCTCGGCCACGACTTCGGGCGAGTGGTTGTCGGTCAGCTGCAGCAGGTTCGGGCCCTTCTTGGCCTTTACCGCGGCCACGGCTTCCTGCTGCAGCGCGGCGGGCGAGGCGAAGCCGCGCAGCGTGACGCGGACCTCATCCTGCTCTTTGTTGTATTGCTTGGCGAGTTTTTCGAACTCGGCCTTGTTTGCGTCGGTCAGGGTGTGCCAGACCTGTATTTCCACCGCCGCGGCGTTTGCCGCTCCGGCCATCGCCATGGCGGCGCCGAACACCCATGCGCGCCGGTTGGCGAACATCGCGCGGGCAATGCCCGCCAGTTGCAGATTCTTCATAGGTTCACAGACCAAGAAAAGGGAATTCCGGTTCCGGCCGCCGCCCGCTGAGCAGGTCGGCCAGAGCCCGGCCCGAGCCAACGCCCATCGTCCAGCCGAGCGTACCGTGCCCCGTATTGATATACAGGTTGGGGATACGGCTGCGGCCTATGATGGGCACGTTCGAGGGAGTGGACGGGCGCAGGCCCGACCAGTAGCTGACGCGCTCGAAATCGAGCGCGTCGGGAAACAGTTCGCGCGCCAGCCGCGTCATGGCTTCGCAGCGGCCGGTGTTCAGGCCGCGCGAATAGCCCGACAGTTCGGCGGTGCCCGCCATGCGCAGGCGGTCGCCCAGGCGCGAGAAAACGACTTTGTGGCTGCTGTCGGTCAGGCTGACCATGGGCGCGGCTTCGGGCTTGATCACCGGGAAGGTGGCCGAATAGCCCTTGGCCGGGTAGACGTTGCAGGGGATGCCCAGCGGGCGCAGCAAAGAGGGGCTGAAGCTGCCCATGGCCACGACGTAGGCGTCGGCCGCCAGGGTGCCGTAGCGGCCGTCGGGGCCGATGATCTCGACGCCCTGGGCGGTGCCGCCGGTGGTCAGCAGGCGCGTCGCGCGGGTGCTGTAGCGGAACTCGACGCCGGCGCGCGCGCAGCGTTCGGCCAGGGCCACGGTGAACAGGTGCACGTCGCCGCTTTCGTCCTCGGGCGTGTAGTCGCCGCCGACGATGGTCTGGCGGTGCGGCGCCAGGGCCGGCTCGATGGCGATGACCTCGTCGGCCGAGATGACGCGGCGCTCCACGCCGAAGTCGCGCATCAGGCCGGCGGCGCGCTGGGAGCTTTCGAATTCGTGCTGGTCGCGGTAGAAATTCAGGATGCCGCGTTCGAGGTGGTCGTACTGGATGCCGAGTTCGGCGCGCATGGCGCGCAGCGTGGCGCGGCTGTATTCGGCCATGCGGACCATGGCGCGGATATTGGGCGCCAGGCGCCCGGGCAGGCATTCGCGCAGGAACGCCAGGCCCCACATCCATTGCCGCCAGTCGAGCTGCGGGCGGAACAGCAGCGGCGCGTTGTCCTGGAACATCCATTTGAGCAGCTTGAGCGGCGCCTGCGGATTGGCCCAGGGTTCGGCGTACGAGACCGAGATCTGCGCGCCGTTGGCCAGGCTGGTTTCCTGGGCGGGCCCGGTGCAGCGGTCGATGACCACGACATCATGGCCGGCCTGGTTCAGCCACCAGGCGCTGGAGATTCCGATGATGCCGCCACCCAATACCGCTACTTTCATGCCCGCATTGCTCCTTGCGTGCCAGCTCGGCCCGCGGACCCGATGTCCGCAATCCCTGGCAAGCTGCTGCCACGGCAGTTTACCTTGCTGTTTTGCCCTCGCCTACGGAATAAAAAGGGGCGGAAGTCACAAACCATTCCAGGCCTGTGCGTTCCGCCCCTTTCCATTAATGCCCTGTTACTCAGGAAGCGGCTTTCGCCAGGTCGGCTTCGGACGTGAAGGCGTCGGCGTAGAACTCCTCCGGCGGCAGTCCGTTCTGGGCGCTGAACTCGCGCCGGGCCGCGTCCACCATCAGCGGCGTGCCGCAGGCGTACACCTGGTGGCCCGACAGGTCGGGGATGTCGTGCATGACGGCTTCGTGGACAAAGCCGGTGCGCCCGCCCCACTCGTCTTCCTGCAGCGCGTTGGAGACCACCGGCACGTAACGGAAGTCGGGCAGCTGCCCCGCCCACGATTGCGCCAGCTCGTGCATGTACAGGTCGCGCGGACGGCGTCCGCCCCAGTACAGCGCCACCGGGCGGCGGATGTTCTCGTGGATCATGTGCTCGACGATGGCCTTGACCGGAGCGAACCCGGTGCCGCTGGCCAGCAGCACGACAGGCTTGTCGCTGTCTTCGCGCAGGAAGAAGGAGCCGAACGGCCCCTCCAGGCGCAGGATCTCGCGCTCTTTCATCTGGGTTTCGCCCGCGCCGAACACGTGGTCGGTGAAGACGCCGCCGGGCATGTGGCGGATGTGCAGCTCCAGCGGGCTGCCGGTGTGCGGCGCGCCGGCCATGGAATAGCTGCGGCGGCGGCCGTCCTTGAGGATGACCTCGATGTACTGCCCGGCGTAATAGCGGAACTGTTCCGAGGCCGGCAGCTGCAGCCTGATCACCGTGACGTCCGGCGCCACGCGCTCCAGCGCCTGCACGCGCGAGGGCAGCTTGCGGATCTGGATGTCGCTGGCCAGCCGGACTTCGGTGGACTCGACCACCATATCGGAGGCGGGCCGGGCCTGGCAGAACAGCGTGTAGCCGTTGGCCAGTTCCTCGGGCGAGAGGATCTGCGCCGGATACTGACCGGCATCGAACTCCCCGGAAACCACGCGGCCCTTGCAGGTGGAGCAGGCGCCGTTGCGGCAGCTGTAGGGCAGGACGATGCCCGCGGCCAGGGCGGCGTCGAGCACGGTCTGGCCGGGCTCGACCGGAAATTGATGCTGGCTGGGTTGGATGATGACCTGGAAGCTCATGATGAAACGGTTCAGGGTTGGCGCGGCGCCGCCCCTCGGGGCGGGCGCCGCGGGCGGCCCGGCGTCAGGCCGGGAACTTGCGGATTTCCTTGACGCGGTTGGCGTCGTCCACCAGCACGACCTGCGGCTTGTGCACGGCCGAATCGGCCTCGGACATCGGGCCGTAGGTGCAGATGATCAGCAGGTCGCCGACCTGGGCGCGGCGCGCGGCCGCGCCGTTCAGCGAGATGGCGCCGCTGCCGCGGGCCGCCTTGATGATGTAGGTGTCGAAGCGTTCGCCGTTGGTGACGTTATAGAGTTCGATGCGTTCGAACTCGCGCATGCCGGCAGCGTCCAGCAGGTCTTCGTCGATGCCGCACGAGCCTTCGTAGTGAAGGTCGGCTTCAGTGACGGTGACGCGGTGCAGCTTTGCCCGCAGCATGATGCGTTGCATGATGGAAATATCCTGGTTTCGCGCCCGGAACGCGAGGTGTTGCAAGAGTGATGCCCGGCATCCGGTTTTGCCGCTGCAAGCCGGTATTCTATAATTTTTGCCGCAGCGGGACGGCCCGCTGCCGCGTGCGGCCGCACAGGGCCGGCGCGCCCTTCTTCCGGGGACGGCCCCTGCAATCGGAGTCGTACATGACCTGGATCATCCTGGTGCTTGCAGGCCTTTTTGAAATCGTCTGGGCCGTGGGCCTGAAGTACACCCACGGGTTCACCCGTCTGTGGCCGTCGCTGCTTACCGTAGGCGGCATGATCATCAGCTTCTGGCTGCTGGCCGTGGCCATGAAGACGCTGCCGCTGGGCACCGCCTACGCGGTCTGGGTGGGCATCGGCACGATAGGCGCCTTCGTGGCCGGCATCGTGCTGTTCGGCGAATCCACCAGCTGGATGCGCATCGCCAGCGTGATCTTCATCGTGCTCGGCCTGGTGGGGCTGAAGCTGTCCTCGGCCTGAGGCCCGGCGCGGCGGCTCAGAAATCCAGTTCGATCTCCACGCCGTCGCCCACTTTCAGGCGCGCCCCCGCGGGCGCGTCGACGATGGCGTTCTGACCGAACACCACGCCCAGATCCAGATTGCGGTAGGCCGACAGCGTGCGGCCCGGCTCTTCGTTGCGCTGGGCGGTGCGCTGGTCGATGTCGGGAATGGAGCAGCGCGTGCAGGGCTTGACGAACGCCATCTTCACGCCGGCCGTCTCGATCATGGCGGTATGGTCTTCCTCGTAGGCCTCCCATTCCCCCTGCACGACGATATTGGGCCGGAAGCGGTCCATCGGCACCGCGGCCGCGCCCTTGGCCTGCAGGCGGGCGTTGAGGTCGTCCAGCGAGGCCTGGTTGGCCACCAGCAGCGGAAAGCCGTCGGCAAAGCCGAAATAGTGATCGCCTGCGAAGCTGTCGGCCAGTTCGGGATGGGCCTCGAGCCAGCGCCCCACCCAATCCAGCTTGGCCGGCCGGCTGGCGGCCGTGTCGACCTTGTACAGGCGGCAAGGCGTATCGAGGAATTCGGAGAACCAGCGCGCGGCCTCCTCGCTTTCGCGGCGGGCCGCGATCGTGTCCTTCCAGACGCCGACCTGTTCCACCTCGAACGCCAGGCCCGAACCGTCCAGCGGCACGTCCAGGTCCGGCATACCGGGCGCGGACAGGCGCAACGCGCCGGCCGTGAGCGCCGGGCGGATCAGGGCCATGGCCGGCCACTGGCGCTGGGTCATGAAGCCGTCCGCGCCGATCAGCATCCAGCGGCGGTCCCACGCCAGGCCGGCGCGGTCGATGGGGGATTCGTTCAGATCGATGCCCGCGCAGGATTTGAGCGGGTAGATGTGCAGGCTGAGGATGCGGGCGGACATGGCGTACCGGATTCCTGGGTGGCGGAATGCGCCAGAATAGCAAAAAGCGGCGCGCCAAAAACAATAGCCCGGGACGGGCCCGGGCTATTGCGTGGCGGCGGCTCAGCCGCCGACCAGTTTCAGGGTGTCCAGCGGAGTGACCGCCTTGAACGCCTTGCGCGTCGCGATGTGCTCGGGACGCGGCGTGAGCCCGTACTTGGGCGGATTCAAGGTGTTCTCCATGCTGTTGTAGACGGTGAACACGTTGGCGC
This sequence comes from Achromobacter sp. HZ01, assembly GCF_003267925.1. Lineage (NCBI taxonomy): Bacteria > Pseudomonadati > Pseudomonadota > Betaproteobacteria > Burkholderiales > Alcaligenaceae > Achromobacter > Achromobacter sp. HZ01. Next base: position 58,915 of record NZ_LWKV01000007.1, on the reverse strand, counting down.
GCGGCCACGGCGAGATGTTGCTGTTCGAGCCGTGCATCGTGTTGCAGTCGAAGAACACCACCGAGCCGGCCTTGGCCGTCATGGTGCGGATGCCGCCCTGCTCCACCAGCAGCTGCAGGCTGACCGGGTCCGGCACGCCGTATTCCTGTTTCTTCAGCGACTGCTTGTAGTGCTCGTTGGGCGTCTCGCCCACGCACGAGATGAACTGGCGGTGCGAGCCGGGCACCAGCATCAGCGGGCCGTTGCACTCGTTGTTGTCGGTCAGCAGCACCGAGCAGCTCAGCGCGCGCATGGCCGGCATGCCGTCTTCGACGTGCCAGGTTTCAAAGTCGGAGTGCCAGTAGAACTCCTTGCCCTTGAAGCCCGGCTTCATGTTGGCGCGGGACTGGTGGATGTAGACCTCGGAGCCGAGGATCTGGCGCGCCACGTTGACCAGCCGCGGATCGCGCATCAGGCGCGCCAGCACGGGGTTGAGCACGTGCACCATGAAGATGGAGCGCACCGCGTTGCTGCCCGGCTCGGTGATGGACTCTTCGCGGCGGATGATCGAGGGATCGCGCGTCATGCGCTCGACCTCGGACGACAGCGCCCGGACCTCGTCGTCCGAGAACAGGTTTTCCAGCAGCAGGAAGCCGTCGCGCTCGTAAGCGCCGATCTGCTCGGCGTCGAGGGCGTTGGCGTACTGGCCGTTCTCGTAGACCACCGGGTCCTGGCGGGCGATGATGGCGGAACTTCGATCCGTACGCGAGGCGTACGGATCCTGTGCAGGTGAGATCATGCAAACCTCCTTGTATCAGGCCGCGGCCTGGGCCTCGGCCTCGGGCAGTGCGTAGACGCCTTCCTTGTCATGCACTTCCTGGCCGGTCAGCGGCGGATTGAAGACGCAGATGACGCGCAGCGGCTCCTTGCCGCCGCACAGCCAGTGCTCGTCGTGTTCGTTCAGGGCGTAGACCACGCCGGGGCCAAGGTCGTACTTCTTGCCGTCGGCAATGGTTTCGATGGAGCCGTCACCCTCGATGCACCACACCGCTTCAAGATGGTTCTTGTAGTGAATGTGGGTGCGCCCGCCCGGGAAGATGGTGGTTTCATGGAAGGAAAACCCCATCCCGTCCTTCTTCAGCAGCACGCGGCGGCTGACCCAGGTGTCGGTGCGGACTTCGTCGGCGGTGCCGATCACATCTTTGACATTGCGTACGATCATTGACGTTTTCCTCCAAATTTCAGAATGCGGGCGGACTGCCCTTCTTCGGCGAGCGCTTCGGCGACGCTGGCCTCGATGACTTCCAGGCCCTTGCCGAGCAGCTCTTCCTCGATCGTGAGCGCGGGCAGCAGCTTGAGCACTTCGTCCTGCGCCCCCGAGGTCTCGATCACGACGCCCTTCTTGAAGGCGTTCTGCGCGATGCGGTTGGCCAGCGCGGGCGTGGCGTTGCACACCAGCCCCTGGATCAGGCCGCGGCCGCGCACCGACAGGCCGGCGTTGGGATAGCTGTGCACCAGGTTCTCCAGCCAGTCGCGGACCTGGCGTTCCTTGCGCTGGATCTCGGCGGCGAAGGCGCTGTTGGTCCAGTAGGTCTCCAGCGCCTGCGTCGCGGTGACGAAGGCCAGGTTGTTGCCGCGGAAGGTGCCGCTGTGGGCGCCCGGTTTCCAGACGTCCAGCTCGGGCTTCATCAGCACCAGCGACATCGGCAGGCCGAAGCCGGACAGCGACTTCGACAGGGTGATGATGTCGGGGCGGATGCCCGCGGCCTCGAAGCTGAAGAACGTGCCGGTACGGCCGCAGCCGACCTGGATGTCGTCCACGATGAGCAGCATGTCGTGGCGCTGGCACAGCTTTTCCAGTTCCTTCAGCCAGCGCAGCGTGGCGACGTTGACGCCGCCTTCGCCCTGCACCGTTTCCACGATGACGGCGGCCGGCTTGTCCATGCCGCTGCTGGGGTCCTCGAGCATGCGCTCCAGGTAGGCCATGGTGTCCACGTCCGGACCGAAGTATCCGTCGTAGGGCATGAACGAGGTATTGCCCAGCGCGTAGCCGGAGGCTTCACGGAACTTCATGTTGGCGGTGACCGCCAGCGAGCCGCCGCTCACGCCGTGAAAGCCGTGCGTGAACGAGATGACGTTGGAGCGGCCCTTGACCTGGCGCGCGATCTTCAGCGCGGCCTCGACCGCGTTGGTGCCGGTGGGACCGGTGAACTGCAAGGTGTAGCGCCAGTTGCGCGGCTTGAGCAGCACGCGATCCACCGTCTCCAGGAAACGCTTCTTCGCGCTGGTGGCCATGTCCAGGCCGTGGACGACACCGTCCGACTGCACATACTCCAGCAGCTTTTCCTTGAGAACAGGATTGTTGTGGCCGTAGTTCAGGGTGCCGGCGCCACTGAAGAAGTCGATGTACTCGGTGCCTTCCTCATCGATCAGCGTCGAACCCCTGGCCTGATTGAAGATCACGGGGAACGACCGGATGTAGCCCCGCACCTCCGACTCCATCCGGTCAAAGATTTTCAAGTCCATATGATTAATCCTCCCTTCATCTCATAAGTTGACAGACGGCCAGCGCCCTCCGGGGGCGTATTCGCGCCCGGATCGGCCAACCATCCCGGTAGTCGATAAGCCCGCTGGGCTTGCGCCGCCCGCTAGGGCGCCGGCAAGGCGAACGGACCTATCCTCAACAACATCTCGTCGTCGTGGTCCGCGCCGCCGAACAGTTGCCGGTCGAAGAACGGCTGTTCGGAGACGTGGGCGCCGAGTTCGCCGGCCAGGCCGGCGAAACTGCGGCGCGATGCCTGGTTGTCAGGCCCCACCGTGGTTTCGAGATAGCGGACATGCTCGAGACCCTTGCGCCGCAAGAGCTCGCGTAGCATGGCGCGGCCCAACCGATGGCCGCGTGCGCGGGTGTGCACCGCGACCTGCCAGACGAACAGGACGTCGGGCCGGGTCGGGATCACGTAAGCGGAGATAAAACCGTCGATACGTCCGCCGGAGCTTTCGGCCAGGACGCAGGTGTCGCGGAAATGCTCGGCCAGGAGCAGATACGCATAGAGGGAATTCAGATCGAGTGGCGGGCACTCGGCAATGAGGCGGTGGATGGCGGCGCCGTCTTTGCGGTCGGGCAGACGCATGGTGTGAGTCTGCTCGCTGACCGCCGGCGCCACGGCACTTGAGAGGGTAGTGTGATCCAGTTCGTTTTTCTTCATGCGACGATTCCCGATTCTGGGGGTGCCCCGCCCGTAGGCACTTCAAGGATGGGCGACGACACATCGCCATGCGTGTCGACGGCGGCCTGGCCATCCTGCTCCATGAGCGCCACGATGCGCTCCAGGGACAGCGTGATGGTGGCCTGTTCCAGTTCCGGCAACGCGTTGAGCGCGTCGGCCAGGTGTTTCTGCAGCGGCGAAGGCGCGCCCTGCGCCAGTTCGCGGCCGGCCTGGGTGGCCGTGACGAACACGATGCGGCGATCTTCGCGGCCGCGTTCGCGGCGGATCAGGCCCTTGTCTTCCAGGCGGTCGAGAATGCCCACCACCGTGCTGGGGCTGACGTGCATCTCGCGACTGATGGCGGTGGCCGTCATCGGGCCGTTGCCGATCACGGTGCGCAGACACATGAGCTGCGGCGCAGTGATGTGACTGACGGCGGAAAGCTGGCGCGAATGCAGCGCAATCGAACGCGTGATGCGGCGCAAGGCCCGCAAAATGCGCAGGTCGTACTGCTGTGAGGGATCGGATTTCGCTGCGTCAGTCATGGAAAGAGGGGTTGGGTGAAAATTCATTTCTATACGAATGATATGCGCACGATCTATTCGAGTCAAACAAAAATACCCCGGCACGATGTAATTAAATGAATACGAATTTGCGGCGGATCGCAGCAGGATTGCGGGACTTGCGCACCGGGCGGGGCAAGCCCGGCTGTCCCTCGGCGGGCTAGGCGGAAACCCCTAGAGAAACATATGTTTTTTTATTGAACAGAGATTTATCATGTGTTTTTTCCCATTCGTTACCTGTCATGTCGCTGCCCTCGGATCTGCTCTCCACCCTCCAGGAAAAACTGGAGCACCTGCCGCCCGAGCTGCAACGGGCGGCGCGCTGGGTCGCGGCGCATCCGGCCGAAGTGGGCATGTGGTCGATGCGGCGCCAGGCCCAGGCCCTGGGCGTGGCCCCCGCCACCATGCTGCGGCTGGCGCGCGCGCTGGGGTTCGACAGCTATGAGGTGTTCCGCCAGCCCTTCCAGCGGGCGCTGGCCGCGGCCAACCAGCCCGGGCTGCGCGAGCGCGCCGCCGCCTTGCAGGCCGCCGCCGGCGAGCCCGCGCCGGGCGGGCACGACGTACTGACCGAATACCAGATCCAGGCCGTGGGCTCGGTGTGCGCGCTGAATCCACCGGCCGCCTTCGACGCCGCGGTGCAGACGCTGCTGGAAGCCGGCCAGGTCGGCTTCCTGGGCACGCGCTCGGCCTTCGGCATCGCCTTCCAGATGCGTTATGCGTATCAGCTCGTGCGCCGCAACAGCGTGCTGATCGACGGGCTGGGCGGCGCGCCCGCCGAACAGGCCGACAATCTCGGCCCCGGCGACGCGCTGATCGTGATTTCCCAGGCGCCCTATCCCACCGCCACCGTGCAGCTGGCGCGCCAGACGGCGCAGCGCGGCGTGGCGCTGATCGCGCTGACCGACGACCCGCTGTCGCCGCTGGCCGTGGAGGCGCGCCATACGCTGCGCTTCGCCCCGCCCGACCGCGCCGGCGTGCAGGCCCGCCCCGCGCGCCAGGGCCCCGGTTCTTTCTTCCACACCACCTCCGGCCTGCTGGGCCTGGCCGAGCACCTGATCGCGCGCCTGACCGCGCGCGGCGGCGACGCGGTGCTGAGCCGCCTGACCGAAGTGGAACAACGCCTGCTCAACGACAACATCTACTGGAACGGCGGCCAGCCCCGCCGTCCGGCCTGACCTCCCGCTGGATGCGCCTTCAACCCCTGTATTGCGGAATCGCCCCATGAACCAAACCCATGTCCTGCATCGTTCCCTGCGCCAGACGCCGCCGGTCGCCGTACGCGGCCAGGGCGTCTGGGTCTATGACAGCGCCGGCCACGCCTATCTCGACGGATCGGGCGGCGCCGCCGTTTCCTGCCTGGGCCACAACCACCCCGACATCCAGGCCGCCATGCACGCGCAGATCGACGCGCTGGCCTATGCGCACACCAGCTTCTTCACCACCGAAGTGGCCGAGCGCCTGGCCGACCGGCTGGTGGCCGACGCGCCGGCCGGCATCTCGCACGCCTATTTCGTGTCGGGCGGCTCGGAGGCGGTCGAGGCCGCGCTGAAGATGGCGCGCCAGTATTTCGTGGAAATCGGCCAGCCCGAGCGCCGCCACATCGTGGCGCGGCGCCAGAGCTACCACGGCAACACGCTGGGCGCGCTGGCCGTGGGCGGCAACGCCTGGCGCCGCGCGCAATTCGCGCCGCTGCTGATCGAGGTGGAGCACGTCTCGCCCTGCTACGCCTACCGCGACCAGCGCGAAGGCGAAAGCGCCGAACAGTACGGCGAACGCCTGGCCGCCGAGCTGGAACAGGCTTTCGAGCGGCTGGGCCCGGGCAGCGTGATGGCGTTCGTGGCCGAGCCCGTGGTCGGCGCCACCGCCGGCGCGGTGACGGCCGTGCCCGGCTACTTCCGCCGCGTGCGCGAGGTATGCGACCGCCACGGCGTGCTGCTGATCGCCGACGAGGTGATGTGCGGCATGGGCCGCACCGGCACGCTGTACGCGGTGGAGCAGGAAGGCGTGACGCCCGACCTGATCACCATCGCCAAGGGCCTGGGCGGCGGCTACCAGCCCATCGGCGCGGTCATGGCGCAGCAGCGCATCGTCGACGCCATGCAGCAGGGCAGCGGCTTTTTCCAGCACGGCCACACCTATCTGGGCCACGCGGTGGCCTGCGCCGCCTCGCTGGCGGTGCAGGAAACCATCCGGCGCGACGGCCTGCTGGCGCGCGTGCAGGCGCAGGGCGCCGGCCTGCGCGCCCGCCTCGAACAGGCGCTGGGCGCGCACCCGCACGTCGGCGACATCCGGGGCCGCGGCCTTTTCATGGGCGTCGAACTGGTGCAGGACCGCGCCAGCAAGCAGACCTTCGATCCGGCGCTGGCGCTGCATGCGCGCATCAAGCGCGAAGCCATGGCGCGCGGGCTGATGGTCTACCCGATGGGCGGCACCATCGACGGCCGCCACGGCGACCACGTGCTGCTGGCCCCGCCCTTCATCATCACCGACGACGAACTCGACCAGCTGACCGAACGCCTGGCCGGCGCCATCGACGCCGCCATCGCGCAGGCGCGCTGAACGCGCCTGCGTCCGCCCCCGCAAGGGGCACGTGTAGATAAGCACAGGGCGTTGCGCGGCTCACGGGCAACGCCGACCGCCGGCAAAGACCGGCAATCTCACGGGGAAAAACCCCAAAAGGAGTTTGCATGACCACGTCCGTCAAACACACCTTGGGCCAACGCACCGCCTGGACGCTCGCCGCGTCGGGCCTGGCCACGGCTTTGCTGTCGGCGGCGCCGGCGCCCGCCGCCGCCCAGCAGAAGTTCGTCAGCATCGGCACCGGCGGCGTCACCGGCGTCTATTACGCCGCCGGCGGCGCCATCTGCCGCCTGGTCAACAAGGACCGCGCCACCCACGGCATCCGCTGTTCGGTCGAATCGACCGGCGGCTCGGTCTTCAACGCCAACACCATCAAGGCCGGCGAGCTGGACCTGGGCGTGGTGCAGTCCGACGTCGGCTTCAACGCCTACAAGGGCGAGGGCCAATTCAAGCAGGCCGGTCCCTACACCAAGCTGCGCTCGGTGTTCTCCATCCATCCCGAGCCGTTCACCGTGGTCACGCGCAAGGAAGCCAACATCAAGCGCTTCGAGGACCTGAAGGGCAAGCGCTTCAACGTCGGCAATCCCGGGTCGGGCACGCGGGCCTCGATGGAAGAGCTGCTGGCCACCATGGGCTGGACGCTGAAGGACTTCTCGCTGGCCTCCGAACTGCGCCCCGACGAACACGGCTCGGCGCTGTGCGACGGCAAGATCGACGGCTTTTTCTACGGCGTCGGCCACCCCTCGGCCAATATCCAGGACCCCACCACCAGCTGCGGCGCCAAGCTGGTTTCGCTGACCGGCCCCGCGGTGGACAAGCTGGTCGAAAAGTATCCCTACTACGCCCACGCCACGATTCCGGCCGGGCTCTATCCCAACAACCCCGAAGAGACCAAAACCTACGGCGTCACGGCCACGTTCGTCACCTCGGCCGACGTGCCCGAGGCCACCGTGTACACCGTGGTCAAGGCCGTGTTCGACAACTTCGACGACTTCAAGAAGCTGCACCCGGCCTTCGCCAACCTGAAGGCCGCCGACATGGTGAAGAACGGGCTGTCGGCGCCGCTGCATCCGGGCGCCGAGAAGTACTTCAAGGAAAAGGGCCTGCTCTAAGGCCGCGGGACCGACCGGCCAGCCGGAGCCGCCATGCGCGGCCCGCCGGCTGGCGCCCTCACGCCCCGACGGGCGCAGGGGCCACGCGCGCGCTGCTTGCCGGCGCGCGTCCTGAAACGTAGGGGAATTACATGACAAAAGAGCCGCACACGCCGGCCCCGGACCTGGATCAACTGGTCGCCGACGCCGACCGCGGAGGCCGCAATGCCGGCGGCGTCGCGGGCGCCACGCTGGCTGCCGGCGCGCTGATCTGGTCCGTCTTCCAGCTCTGGTATGCCTCGCCGCTGCCGTTCGCGCTGAACTGGGGCATTTTCAACGACACCGAGGCGCGCGCCCTGCATCTGGGCGTGGCCATGTTCCTGGGCTACCTCGCCTATCCCGCCAGCAAACGCTCGGCGCGCGACCGCATGCCCTGGTACGACTGGGCGCTGGCGCTGATGGCCGGCTTCTGCGGCGCCTATCTGTACATCTTCTATAACGAGCTCGCCGGCCGCCCCGGCCAGCCCACCACCATGGACGTGGCCACGGCCGCCATCGGCCTGGCGCTGCTGCTGGAAGTGACGCGGCGCGCGCTGGGCCTGCCCATGACGGTGCTGGGCCTGGTGTTCGTGGCCTACGCGCTGGCCGGCCCCTGGCTGCCCGACGTGCTGGCGCACCGCGGCGCCTCGCTGGAACGCCTGATGTCGCACATGTGGCTCACCACCGAAGGCGTGTACGGCGTGGCGCTGGGCGTGTCGGTGTCGTACATCTTCATCTTCGTGCTGCTGGGCTCGCTGCTGGACAAGTGCGGCGCCGGCAACTACATGATGCAGGTGTCGTTCGCGCTGCTGGGCCATCTGCGCGGCGGCCCGGCCAAGGTGGCCGTGGTGTCGTCCGCGGTCAACGGACTGGTGTCGGCGTCCTCGGTGGCCAACGTGGTGACCGGCGGCATCTTCACCATTCCGCTGATGAAAAAAGCCGGCTACGGCGGCGTGCGCGCCGGCGCGATCGAGACCGCCTCTTCGGTCAACGGCCAGATCATGCCGCCGGTGATGGGCGCGGCCGCCTTCCTGATGATCGAATACGTGGGCATCCCCTATACCGACATCATCCGCCACGCGATCCTGCCGGCCTCGATCTCGTACATCGCGCTGTTCTACATCGTGCACCTGGAAGCGCTGAAGCTGGGCATCCAGCCCATGATGGCCTCGGGCCCGACCCGCACGCCGCTGCAGAAGCTGGCCGGCTGGGGCATGGGCATCAGCGGCACGCTGGTGGTGATGGGCGCGGTCTACTGGATCGGCACCGGCATCCAGGCGGTGGCCGGCGCGGCCGCCACCTGGGTGCTGCTGGCCATCCTGGCGGCGCTGTACCTGTGGCTGCTGCGCATCGCGGCGCGCCACCCCGACCTGCCGCAGGACATAGACATCAACCATCCGGTGCGCCCCCAGCCCTGGCCCACGGTGCGCGCCGGGCTGTATTTCCTGATCCCCATCGGCATCCTGGTGTGGTGCCTAAGCGTGGAGGAATTCTCGGCCGGCCTGTCCGCGTTCTGGGCGGCCGTGGGGATGCTGTTCCAGATGGTCACGCAGCGTCCGCTGATCGCCTGGTTCCGCAAGCAGCCGACCGGACCGGCCTGGCGCCTGGGCTGGCGCGAGGCCATAGGCGGCCTGGAGGAAGGCGCGCGCAACATGATAGGCATCGCCATCGCCTGCGGCACCGCGGGGCTGATCGTCGGCGCGATCACGCTGACCGGCCTGGGCCTGCGCATGACCGCCTTCGTCGAACTGGTGTCGATGGGCAACGTGCTGCTGATGCTGATCTTCACGGCGGTGGTGTGCCTGATTCTGGGCCTGGGCATGCCCACGACCGCCAACTACATCCTGATGGCCACGCTGATGGCCCCCGTGGTGGTGGAGCTGGGCGCGCAGAACGGGCTGGTGATTCCGCTGATCGCCGTGCACATGTTCGTGTTCTATTACGGCATCATGGCCGACATCACGCCGCCGGTGGGCCTGGCCACTTTCGCGGCCGCCGCGATCTCCGGCGAAGACCCGATCAAGACCGGCATACAGGGCGTCACCTACGCGGCCCGCACGGCCATCCTGCCGTTCATGTTCGTGTTCAACCCCATGCTGCTGCTGATCGACGTCAGCTACGGCTGGGAACTGGCGCTGGTGGTGGCCGGCGCCACCCTGGCCTCGCTGACCTTCGCCGCGGCCACCATGGGGTGGTTCCGCACGCGCTGTACCCGGCTGGAGGTCTGCCTGCTGCTGCTGGTGACCTTCATGCTGTTCCGGCCGGATTGGTTCATGGACCATTTCGCCGCGCGCCACGAAAGCCGTCCGGCCGCCGAAATGCAGGCCATCGCCGCGGCGCTGCCGGACAACGGCCGCCTGACCGTGGTGCTGCGCGGCATCAACCTGGAGGGCGACGAGCTGACCAAGACCGTGGCGGTCGCCCTGCCCGCGCTGGAAGACGCGGGCGCACAGGACGCGGGCCGCAAGCGCCTGGCCGAGGCCGGGGTGACGCTGATGAGCCTGGGCGGCCAGACGCAGATCGGCGGCCTGCGCTTCGGCAGCCGCGCCGAACG
>NZ_LWKV01000007.1:0-48875 GCF_003267925.1 Achromobacter sp. HZ01 | reverse complement strand
CCCCCCACTCAAAATCAGCCCAGCACCGGCGACAGCACCGGCTGCTTGGGCCGCACGTCCAGCGCGCGTCCCTTGCGGGCGCGCTTGCCGACGTAGACCGCCAGCGCCTCGCCGGCCAGGATGTCCTCGGTGTGCTTGTTGCGGTAGATGCCGGCGGCGCGCAGGCCGCCCGCGCCGATGGGCACGGTCTGGTCCAGCTTGTCGGAGGCGTCCAGGCCCATCAGGATGGTGCCGCGTCCGCCGCCCGACAGGGTCTTGACCTCGTCCAGGCCGAAAACCAGGAACTTGCCCTTGTGCGACAGCAGCGCAAGCTGGGTGGCGCCCTTGAACAGCGGCACCGGGCGCAGCAGCGCGTCGCCCTCTTCCAGCGTGATGAACTGCTTGCCGGCGCGCTGGCGGCTGACCATGTCGGACAGCTTGGCCGCAAAGCCGTAGCCGCCGCGCGTGGCCAGCAGCCAGCGGCTGTCGGGAGACGCCGCGATGGTGTGCACGATGCGCGTGCCCGGCCCCAGGTCGATCATGGTGGTCACCGGCTGGCCGTCGCCGCGCGCCGAGGGCAGCGCCGAGACGGGCACCGAATAGACGCGCCCGTTGTCGCCCATCGCGATCAGCGTGTCGGTGGTGCGGCATTCGAAGGCGCCGTAGAGATCGTCGCCCTGCTTGAAGCCGAATTGCGCGGCGTCGTGGCCGTGGCCCTGGCGGGCGCGCAGCCAGCCCTTCTGCGACACGATCACGGTGACCGGCTCGTCCAGCACCTTGGTCTCCAGCACGGCGCGCTCGGCGGTCTCGATCAGCGTGCGGCGATCGTCGCCGTACTGCTTGGCGTCGGCCTCGATTTCCTTGACCAGCAGGCGCTTGAGCGCGGCGGGATTGTCCAGCAGCTCCTGCAGGCGCAGCTGTTCCTCGCGCTTGTCGGCCAGTTCCTGCTCGATCTTGAAGCCTTCCAGGCGGGCCAGCTGGCGCAGGCGCATTTCGAGGATGTCCTCGGCCTGCCGCTCCGACAGATTGAAGCGCTCCATCAGCGCGGCGCGCGGCTCGTCGGATTCGCGGATCGTCTGGATCACTTCGTCCACGTTCAGGTAGACGACCATGCGGCCTTCCAGCACGTGGATGCGGTCGATCACCTTGTCCAGGCGGAAGCGCGTGCGGCGCACCACGGTATTGGTGCGGAACGCCAGCCATTCGACCAGGATGTCGCGCAGGCCCTTCTGGCGCGGCCGGCCGTCGGTGCCGATGCACACCAGGTTGACCGAGGCGCTGCTTTCCATGCTGGTCTGCGCCAGCAGCGTGTTGACGAACTCGTCGCGGTCCACGCGCGAAGTCTTGGGTTCGAACACCAGGCGCACGGCGGCGTCCTTGCCCGACTCGTCGCGCACCGCGTCCAGCAGGTTCAGCATGACCGCCTTGGCCTGCGTCTGCTCGGGCGTCAGGCTCTTCTTGCCGGTCTTGACCTTGGGGTTGGTGATTTCCTCGATCTCTTCGAGCACCTTCTGGCACGAGGTGCCGGGCGGCAGCTCGTGGACCACCAGCTGCCACTGGCCGCGCGCCATTTCCTCGAACTGCCAGCGGGCGCGCACCTTCAGCGAACCGCGGCCGGACGCGTAGATCTGGGCGATGTCCTCGGGCGGGGTGATGATCTGGCCGCCGCCGGCGAAGTCCGGCCCGGGCACCAGCGCGTGCAGCTCGGCGTCGGGCAGTTGCGGATGCTTGATGAGCGCCACGCAGGCCTGCGCCACTTCGCGCAGGTTGTGCGGCGGGATTTCGGTGGCCATGCCGACCGCGATGCCCGAGGCGCCGTTGAGCAGCATCACCGGCAGGCGCGCCGGCAGCATCTGCGGCTCCTGCTGGCTACCGTCGTAGTTGGGCACGAAATCCACGGTGCCCTCGTCCAGCTCGTCGAGCAGCAGCTTGGCGATGGGCGTCAGGCGCGCTTCGGTGTAGCGCATGGCGGCGGCGTTGTCGCCGTCGCGCGAGCCGAAGTTGCCCTGGCCGTCGATCAGCGGATAGCGCAGCGAGAAGTCCTGCGCCATGCGCACCATGGCGTCGTAGGCGGCCTGGTCGCCGTGCGGGTGGTATTTGCCCAGCACGTCGCCGACGACGCGCGCGGACTTCACCGGCTTGGCGCCGGCGCCCAGCCCCATCGCCTGCATGGCGTACAGGATGCGGCGCTGCACGGGTTTCTGGCCGTCGCCCACGTCCGGCAGGGCGCGGCCGCGCACCACGGATACGGCATAGTCTAGATAGGCTTGTTCCGCGTAGCGCGCCAGGGTGATGGCGGCGTCGCCCTCGCCGTCGGGCGGGGTGGCGTCGAACAGGCCGGGTTGATTGCTGTCGGTCATGATGGTTTCAGGTAGACAAATTCATCGAAACGGCGTCAGCGCGCCGGCGCGGACGGCATCAGTTGCGTGTCGGCCACGTGCGCGCGAAGTTGCGCGCGCACCGCCTCCAGCGTGGCGGCGTCCTGTCCGCGCTTGGGGATGATCACGCCTTGCAAGGTGCCGAGAATGACATAGAGATGGTCCGGGGTTTCCTCGACCCGCCGCACATCGGACCACGCCATGCGCCCGGAGGCGGCGGCGGTGAAATCCGAGACGCCGTCGGGGCCGAACTCCAGCCGGTGGCGGCCCAGGAACAGCTCGTCGGGCTGCCGCGCCAGCATGCGCCGGGTGTTCTTGCGCACCAGCGCCGGCAGCACGTATTCATAGGCCAGCGCCAGCACCGCGAGAATGCCCAGCCCCACCGCCAGCCCCTCGAAATACACGGGCAGGATGCGGGCCCAGTCGGGCCCCTTGCCGTCCCAGGTCTGCCAGACCAGATAGGCCAGCAGCGCCACGATCATCAGGATCGCGAAGCGCAGGTGCGAGCGGTAGCGGCGGCGGCGCAGCTCGGGCCGCTTGTACACGTAGACGGCGAAGTCGGCGTAGTCGTCGGCCGTCAGGTCGACGTCCATGCGGGCAGCTCCGGATGCGGCCATCAGATGTCCAGCTCCGCCAGGTTGCCCTTTTCCTCGATCCAGGCGCGGCGCTGCGAGGACTCGCCCTTGCCCATCAGCATGTCGAACATGCGGGTGGTGTCTTCGGGGGTCTGGTCGCCGTAGCCCACCGGCAGCAGCCGGCGCGTGTCCGGGTTCATGGTGGTTTCCCACAGCTGCTCGGGATTCATTTCGCCCAGGCCCTTGAAGCGGCTCACGGCCCAGGCGCCTTCGCGCACGCCTTCCTTGCGCAGCTTGTCCTGCGCGGCCTCGAGTTCGCCTTCGTCCAGGCAGTAGATCTTGCGCGCCGGACGCTTGCCCTGGGCCGGCACGTCCAGGCGGAACAGCGGCGGCTTGGCCACGAAGACGTGGCCGGCCTCGACCAGCTTGGGGAAGTGCCGGTAGAACAGCGTCAACAGCAGCACCTGGATGTGCGAGCCGTCGACGTCCGCGTCCGACAGGATGCAGATGCGGCCGTAGCGCAGGCCGGACAGGTCGGGCGTGTCGCCCGGACCGTGCGGGTCCACGCCGATGGCCACCGAGATGTCGTGGATCTCGTTGTTGGCGAACAGGCGGTCGCGGTCCACTTCCCAGGAATTCAGCACCTTGCCGCGCAGCGGCAGGATGGCCTGGAACTCCTTGTCGCGGCCCATCTTGGCCGAGCCGCCGGCCGAGTCGCCCTCGACCAGGAACACTTCGGTGCGCGAGGCGTCGCTGGATTCGCAATCGGTCAGCTTGCCCGGCAGCACGGCCACGCCCGAACTCTTGCGCTTTTCCACCTTCTGCGCCGAGCGCTGGCGCGCCTGGGCCTGGCGGATGGCCAGCTCGGCCAGCTTCTTGCCGTATTCGACATTGCTGTGCAGCCACAGGTCCAGCGCGCTCTTGGAAAAACCGCCCACCAGGCGCACCGCGTCGCGGCTGTTCAGGCGCTCCTTGATCTGGCCCTGGAACTGCGGGTCCAGCACCTTGGCCGACAGCACGAAGCTGGCGCGCGCGAACACGTCCTCGGGCAGCAGCTTCACGCCCTTGGGCAGCAGGCTGTGCAGTTCGGCAAAGCCCTTGACCGCGCCGAACAGGCCTTCGCGCAGGCCGGATTCGTGGGTGCCGCCGGCCGGCGTGGGAATCAGGTTGACGTAGGACTCGCGCACGGCGTTGCCGTCTTCGGTCCAGGCCACCACCCACTGGGCGCCCTCGCCTTCGGCGAAGTTCTCGTGGTCGGCGCCGGCGTACTGCTGGCCTTCGAAGAACGGCACCATCAGCTCGGCCCCGGCCAGCGCCTCGGACAGGTAGCCGCGCAGGCCGTCCTGGTACTGCCAGGTCTTGGTGTCGCCGGTCTTTTCGTTGACCAGCGTGACCTTGACCCCGGGCAGCAGCACGGCCTTGCTGCGCAGCAGGTGCGTCAGCTCGCCCGGCGGGATATTGGGGCTGTCGAAATACTTGGGGTCCGGCCAGACGCGCACGCGGGTGCCGGACTTCTTGCGCCCGCCCTGGTCGTAGGGCGCCAGGGGCTCGGCCACGTCGCCGCCCTTGAAGACCAGGCGGTTGACGGCGCCGTCGCGCCACACCACCACCTCCAGCCGCGTGGCCAGGGCGTTGGTGACCGACACGCCCACGCCGTGCAGGCCGCCGGAGAAGGCGTAGGCGCCGCCGCCGGCCTTGTCGAACTTGCCGCCGGCGTGCAGGCGCGTGAACACCAGCTCGACCACGGGCGCGTTCTCTTCGGGATGCAGGCCCACGGGAATGCCGCGCCCGTCGTCCTCGACGGAAACGCTGCCGTCCGCGTGCAGCGTGACCTGGATCTGCTTGCCGTAGCCGGCCAATGCCTCGTCTGCGGCGTTATCAATGACCTCCTGCACGACGTGCAGCGGGTTTTCGGTTCGGGTGTACATGCCCGGGCGCTGGCGCACGGGCTCCAGCCCCTTCAGGACGCGAATGGACGCCTCGGTGTAACGTGGAGTGGCCAAGTTATCCCCAACATCTGTGGAAAAAAACCGACATTTTACGGATAAGCCCAGGTTCTGCGCGGCTCCCGGTGGGATGCGCACGACCTGACCACCTCCGAATTCGGTAGGATGATGACAGTGGCAACCGGCGCATCGGGGCCCTCGGCCCGGATCGCGACAACTGCGCCGCAACATCCTACACAAATCCGGCAAACCCTGTTGTTATCTCCAGTGGTATGCCTGTTGTTATTGACAGTGGTATGCTTTAGTCCATTGCCACAAACAAGAACAACCGCAAGGCGCATCTCTTCGGACCCTTTTTCCTTCCGGACCCTGTTTTACGCGCCCTTTGCTGCCGAACCCGAGAATCACCATCATGAGCGACCAAATCAAGAACGTCAGTGACGCAAGCTTCGATGCCGATGTGTTGAAGTCCGGCCAGCCTGTGCTGGTGGATTACTGGGCTGCCTGGTGCGGCCCCTGCAAGATGATCGCCCCCATCCTGGAAGAAGTCGCCACCGAATACGCCGGCCGCCTGACGGTCGCCAAGCTGAACGTGGACGAAAACCAGGACACCGCCGCCAAGTACGGCATCCGTGGCATTCCCACCCTCATGCTCTTTAAGGACGGCCAGGCCGCCGCCACCAAGGTCGGCGCGCTGTCCAAGTCGCAACTCACCGCATTCCTGGACGGCGCGTTGTAAACTGCGTGCTGTGAACGAAGGCGCCGCCCCGGTGGCGGCGCTCATTCAATACCGCGCGAGCCCGTCCGTGGCGCGCCGCCAGAACCCTTCTTTACTTTTCCCCCACCACTCACCGCGATGCACCTCAACGAACTGAAGGCGCTGCATGTCTCGCAGCTGCTGGAAATGGCCGCCGGCCTGGAAATCGAGAACGCCAACCGCCTGCGCAAGCAGGAACTGATGTTCGCCATCATGAAACGGCGCGCCAAGCAGGGCGAGCAGATCTTCGGCGACGGCGTGCTGGAAGTCCTGCCCGACGGCTTCGGCTTCCTGCGCTCGCCCGAGACCTCGTACCTGGCCAGCACCGACGACATCTACATCTCGCCTTCGCAGATCCGCCGCTTCAACCTGCACACCGGCGACTCGATCGAAGGCGAAGTGCGCACGCCCAAGGACGGCGAGCGCTATTTCGCGCTGGTGAAGGTGGACAAGGTCAACGGCGTGGCGCCCGAGGCGATCAAGCATCGCATCATGTTCGAGAACCTGACGCCGCTGCACCCGAACCGCGTCATCCGCCTCGAACGCGACATCAAGAGCGAAGAAAACCTCACCGGCCGGATTCTCGACGTCTTCGCGCCCATCGGCATGGGCCAGCGCGGCCTGATCGTCGCCAGCCCCAAGTCCGGCAAGACGGTGATGATGCAGCACATCGCGCACGCCATCACCACCAACTACCCCGACGCGGTCATGATCGTCCTGCTGGTCGACGAACGCCCCGAGGAAGTGACCGAAATGCAGCGCACCGTGCGCGGCGAAGTGGTGGCCTCGACCTTCGACGAACCGGCCACGCGCCACGTGCAGGTCGCCGAAATGGTCATCGAAAAGGCCAAGCGCCTGGTCGAAATGAAGAAGGACGTGGTGATCCTGCTGGACTCCATCACCCGCCTGGCGCGCGCCTACAACACCGTGGTGCCGGCCTCCGGCAAGGTGCTGACCGGCGGCGTGGACGCCAACGCGCTGCAACGTCCCAAGCGCTTCTTCGGCGCGGCCCGCAACCTCGAGGAAGGCGGTTCGCTGACCATCCTGGGCACGGCGCTGATCGAAACCGGCAGCCGCATGGACGAAGTCATCTATGAAGAGTTCAAGGGCACCGGCAACTCCGAAGTCCACCTCGAGCGCCGCCTGGCCGAAAAGCGCGTCTACCCCTCGATCAACCTGAACAAGTCGGGCACCCGCCGCGAAGAACTGCTGATCGCGCCGGACCTGCTGCAGAAGGTCTGGGTGCTGCGCAAGTTCATCCACGACATGGACGAAGTCCAGTCCATGGAATTCATCCTGGACAAGATGCGCGCCACCAAAACCAATGCCGAATTCTTCGACATGATGAAAAAGAAATAATCCCCCCCCCCCGAAGCGCTGCGCGCTTCCCCCCCAGGGGGGCGCCGCTACGGACCGGCGGAGCCGGATCCGTGCGGCCCGGGTCTTGAGGCACCCGTTTCTTTTGGGGCCCCCGTTTCTTTGGGGGCCCCTTTCCATTGCGGCCGGCCTAGTTGCCGCCCAGGAATTCCTCCAGCAGGCCCGGCGTCTCGGGCTGCTTGCCAGGCTTGGCCGGCTTGTCCGCCAGCGGCTTGGCGGACGTTTCGATCGGCTCGATCTTGGGGTCGTCCCAGTCGCCGGTGACGGCGTATTCCATGGTCATGGCGCGCGCCAGCGGCTGCTTGAGCAGCCATTGCGTGACGAAGGCCCCCAGGCCGATCAGCGGGTTGACCGCCAGCGCCGTCACCATGGCCGCGCCGCTGGCGTCCAGGTTGGGGATCACCACCGCCTTCAGGTCCCAGCGTTCGCGGATGATGTTGACGCCGCCGGCCAGCACGATGGCGGCGACCGGCCCGTTGATCTTGTAGCCTTCGGTGGACGCCACGCCCTCGGCCACTTTGACCCGGCCGCGGATGGTGTCGAAGGGAAAGCCGTCGCGCAGCAGGTTGGTCGGGTTCACGTCCAGCCGCGCCAGCCGCTGCAGCGATTGCAGCGACAACAGCTCCAGCAGCCGCGCGGTGCGCGAATTGACGTGCATGAAGCGGCCCTTGTCCAGGCTGACGTCGACCTCGCCGGTCAGGTTTTCGATCTTGTGGGTCCAGGGCAAGTCGCGCCAGGTGGCCTGGCCCTTCATGGTGCCCTGCCCGCCCGACACCACTTTCTCGAAGCCGATGCTGTCGAGGAACTTGCCCACGTCCTCGTACTTCACCGAAGCGTCCACCGTCAGCCCGCGATCCGCGCCCTGCAGCCGCCAGTTGCCGGTGGCGTTCAGCGAGGCCGCCGGATTGGTGATGGAGAGCTTGTCCAGCCGCCATTGGCGGCCGCGCTCCAGATTGGCGCCCTGGACCTGCAGCGCGCCCAGATTCTTACCGTACAGCCGGAATTCCTGCGCCTGCAGGTCGATCGCCGGAATGTCCGACAGGTCGCTGCCCGAGGCCAGGGCCTCGTCGGCGTCGTTGTCATCGCCTTCGCCGCCCAGCGCCAGGTGCTTCAGGCGCGCCGTGATCTGCCCGGCGATGGCGCCGGAGGCCTCGCGCCACTCCAGCGTGCCGGCGGCCTGGCGCGATTGCAGGTCCACGCGCCACTGCGCCGGGCCGGGGCGGGTCGCATACAGCGTCAGGTCGTTGAGGGTAAAACCGCCGGTGCGCAGCTTGCCGGCGGCCAGGCTGATGCGCTCGGGCTGCGGCAGCATCGGGCGCGAGGCGGCGCGGCTCTTGCCTGCGCTCTTGCCGGCGGCCGGGCTGAACCCGTCGGCCACGTCTTCCCAGGCGTCCATGTCCAGTTCCGGCAGCGCCGCGTTCAGACTCAGCCCCCGCTCCGGCAGGCTGGCCGGGCGGCCGATGCCCAGCGCGCCGCGCGTGAAATAGGAACGCTCGCCCTCGGACGGCGCGCGCTCGAACAGCGCGTTGACGCCGTCGCCCAGGCTGGCCGTCAGCCAGCGCCGGTTCGAGGCGCCGCGGTCCTGCGCGGGCGACCACTCTACCTTCAGCGTCTGCGCGCTCTGGGCAGGCTTGCCCACCGGCGCGGGCATGTCGATCGCCATGCCGACCAGGTCGGACTCCACGGAAATATCCACCGCCCCGCCGCGCTGATAGCCCACCTTGCCCTTGTAGGCCGCCTTGCCCGAAAAGCGCGACATGGACGGCGTGTTGCTCAGCTGGGTCAGCGCCGAGCCGGCCAGCGTGCCTTCGAACCGCAGCGCGTCCGACCCCTTGGCCAGGCGGCCGGAAATCCGCGCCGGACCGCCCAGGAACTGGGCCCGCACTTCCTTGGTCTCCACGCCTTTTTCCGAGAACGCCAGCTCGCCGCGCATCTGGCTGAGCAGCGGCATTTCCGGCATGAAGGTGAAGCTGTTGTCGGCGAACTGGATGCGCCCCTGCACCTGCGTGTCGTCGGTATTGAGCAGCGGCACCTTGAGCTTGAGGCCCACGCGCCAGTCGCCGCTGCCGCGCGCCTCTTCCAACGCGCCGTCCAGCAATTCGCCCAGCGGCGAATTCGCCGCCAGCGCCAGATAAGCCGGCACCGAGCCGGAGGTCTCGCCGTCCAGCAACAGTTCGGAGTTCTCCTCCATGTTGGGAATGGTGGCGGAGACCGCGCCCAGCGCCACGGTCTGGCCCGGCCCCACGTGGGCCAGCGCGCCGCCGGCGCTGTCCAGCGTCAGGCTGACCTTGTCGATGCGGAAGTTGCCCGCCAGGTTCTCCAGCACCGGCCATCCCTTGCGGTGGCCGCGCGCCGGCGCGTAGTCGACCTTGGCGCCGGTGTAGGCGCCGGCAATGACGAATTCGCCCTGGGCCCCGGGGCTGCCGTAGGGAAAATCGTCCAGGTCGCCCTTGAGCGTGATGGAGGCCGACTGCATCTCGCCGGCCGGCAGGCCGGTGGCCAGCCATTCGCGCGCGTCCGCGTTGACCTCCAGCGGCAGGTAGCGGTGGATGGCCGGCATGGAGCCGCGCACCATGGTGCCGCGCAGGTCCACGCTGCCTGCCGCCGTCTTGCCCTCGGGCTGCCACTGTCCCTGGAAACGCGCGTCGATGTCGTCATTGGCCAGCCGCAGCTGCGCGATGTCGACGAACCAGTGCTCGGCGTCCGGCCCCTTGGTGCTGGCCTGGAGCGCGACGTCGCGCGCTTTCAGCGTGGGCTCGGCGAACACGCCGGGCAGGGTCACGGCCAGCTGCTCGGCGCGGCCGTCGACCGAGACGGCGGCCGCGCCCGGGCTGCGCGCCAGCGGCACGCCCTCGATCTGTACGAAGTCGCCCGGCAGGCCCTGCACGCGCGCCTGCGCGTAATCCGCCGCGAACCCGGGGCCGTCGGCCGCGGCCGACCAGCGCAGGCCGCGCACCGCGGCGTCCGCGGTCAGCGCGGTGAACTTGCCTTTTTCCAGCTGCAGCCAGGCGCGCGCGCTGATGCGCCCCGCGATCTCCGGCGGTTCGATCCAGGGCGCCCAGGCCAGCGGCTCGGCGTCGTCCACCTGGGCATAGAGCTGCCCGCTCCAACCGCCGGCATTGGCGCCGCCCAGCGCCAGCAGGCTGCGGTTGAACTCGCCGCGCAGTTCGATCTTGCGCGCCAGCGCGTCACCGGCCGCGGCCCGCAGCACGAAGCGGTGCGACAGGCTGCCGTTGCGCGCCAGGAAGTCCACGCCTTCGAGCGTCAGTTCGGGCGCCTGGCGCAGCCCGTCGATCCAGCGCACCGTGGCCCCGCGCACGCGCAGTTCGCGCTGCGCGGCCAGCCAGCGCAGCGCGGGATGATCCAGGTCCGAACGGTGGTCGCTGGTGTTGAGGTCGATGTCCTGGCCGGCCACCCATAGATGATTGTCCGCGTCGCGGCGCAGCGTGATTTCGGGCCGCTCGACCTGCAGGCTCACCAGCTTGGGCGACAAGGCCAGAATGCTGCGCCAGCCCAGCACGGCGGAGACGGACGGCAGGGCCAGCACGGGGTCCGGTTCGTCGTCGTAGACCTGCACGGCCTTCAGGTCCAGCCGCGGATTGAGCCCCTGCCAGTCCGCTTCGATGGCGCCGATCTCCACGCGCGAGCCCAGCGCCCGGCTGGCGTAGGCCTCGATCTGCGGACGCCATTGGTCTATCCTGGGAAGCACCCAGTAGCGCACGCCCAGCGCGCCCAGCGCGGCGACGCCATAGACGGCCAGCGTCACCCAGAACAGGGCGCACAGCAGTTTCTTGGCCGCCGCGCCGCCCCACCAGGACGCGCGGCCGGCGGCAGGCCCCGATTGCGGGTCCGGCGTGGGGGAATTTTTCGAAGCTGACACGGATCGGTGGGCAGGATAATGGTCTTGCGGTATCGTCCCCACTTATACCTGAAACGCGCCCATTTCGCCGCCAATTTCGCCATGTCCACGCCCGTTTTGCTCGACCCCGCCCTCGCCTGGTCCGGCCACCTGCGCCGCCGCCTCGATGCCCATCCCGACCTGGCCGCCTGGCTTGCCGAGGCCGTGCAGCAGCCGCTCACGCCCGCCCGCATCAAAGCATGGCAAACCGAGCTGGCCGGCCCGGACGCGCCGGACACGCTGCCGGTGGAATCCTGCCGCATGGTGCTGCGCAAGCTGCGCGAACGCGTCTTCAACGTGCTGATCGTGCGCGACCTGGCCGGGCAGGCGCCGCTCGAAGAGGTGGTGGGCGCCATGACCGCCCTGGCCGACCTGGCGGTGGCCGCCGCCTACCGCAGCGTGGCGGCCGAACTCGCGGCCGTGCATGGCGTGCCGCGCGACCCGGCCACCGGCAAGCCGCAGGAAATGCTGATCATGGGCATGGGCAAGCTCGGCGGCTGCGAACTGAACGTGTCCTCCGACATCGACCTCATCATGCTGTATGGCGAAGAAGGCGAAACCGACGGGCCGCGCCGCATCAGCCACCACGAGTTCTACGGCCGCCTGACGCGGCGCATGATGCCGGTGCTGTCCGAGGTCGACGCCAACGGGCAGGTGTTCCGCACCGACCTGCGGCTGCGTCCCGACGGCGACTCCGGCCCGCTGGCCTGGAGCCTGGACGCGCTGGAGCACTACCTGATCGGCCAGGGCCGCGAATGGGAGCGCTATGCCTGGCTCAAGGCGCGGCTGATTCCGGCCCAGGCCTTCGACGGCAGCGACAGCGCCGCGCAGGCGCGCCAGCTCGAAAGCCTGCGCGTGCCCTTCGTGTACCGCAAGTATTTCGATTTCGACGCCCTGGCCGCCCTGCGCGCGCTGCGCGAGCGCATCCGCCAGGACTGGCAGCGCCGCGCCCACGCGCGCAGCGGCATCGACAGCGCCAACAACATCAAGCTGGGCGACGGCGGCATCCGCGAGATCGAATTCGTGGTGCAGGTGGCCCAGCTGATCCGCGGCGGCCGCATGCCGGCGCTGCAAAAGCGCGGCCTGCTCGAAGCGCTAGAGGCCGAACGCGCGGCCGGCCTGATGCCCGAGGACGACGTCCGGCGCCTGGAGCAGGCCTACCGCTATCTGCGGCGCACCGAGCACGCCCTGCAATACCGCGAAGACGCGCAGACCCACCTGCTGCCCGGCGATCCCGCCCAGCGCGCCGAGCTGGCCGCCGCCCTGGGCATGAGCCCGCAGGACTTCGAAACCACGCTGGCGGCGCACCGCGAGTTCGTCTCGCAGACCTTCCGCAATGTGTTCCGCATCATGGGCATGGGCGAGACCGAGGAGCCGGCGCCCGCGCCCGGCGCCGCCGAACCCGCCGGCTGCCTGGAAACGCCGGACGGCAATTGCGAGCTGGGCGAACAGATCCGCCAGGCCTTCGGCGATTCCGCGCAGGACCTGCTGCGCCGCACCGAGACCCTGCTCAACAGCCACCGCATCCGCAGCCTGCCCGAGAGCAGCCGCAAGCGCATGGACATCCTGCTGCCCTCGGCGCTGCGCGCCGCGCTGCAGACGCCTGCGCCGCTGGAGGCCACGGTGCGCCTGTTCGACCTGATCGAAAAAATCGCGCAGCGCAGCGCCTACCTGGCCCTGCTGGCCGAGTATCCCGACACCCTGGCCCGCGTGGCCCGCATGGTCGCCGCCAGCCCCTGGGCCGCCCAGTACCTGACCCAGCATCCGCTGCTGCTCGACAGCCTGATCGACTGGCGCACGCTGTTCGAGCCGCTGGACTTCGCCCAGATCGCGCGCCAGCTCGGCGCGGACCTGGACGCCTGCCGCCTGCCCGACGGCGAGCCCGATATCGAACGCCAGATGAACCTCATGCGCGACGTGCAGCGCCAGGCCAGCTTCCAGTTGCTGGCGCAGGACCTGGAGGGCGAGCTCACCGTGGAAAAGCTGGCCGACCAGCTGTCCGCGCTGGCCGACGTGCTGCTCAACGAAACCATCCGCCGCGCCTGGCCGCTGGTGAACCGGGTGCCGGGCGCCGAACCGCGCTTCGCCGTCATCGCCTACGGCAAGCTGGGCGGCAAGGAGCTGGGCTACGCCTCCGACCTGGACCTGGTGTTCCTGTTCGACGACACCCGCGAGGACGCCGCCGAGGTCTACGCCAAGCTGGGCCGGCGCATGACCTCCTGGCTCTCGACCATGACGTCCTCGGGCCGGCTGTACGAGGTCGACCTGCGCCTGCGCCCGGACGGCGACGCCGGCCTGCTGGCCGTATCGGTCGAGGCCTTCGAGCAGTACCAGCACAAGCACGCCTGGGCCTGGGAGCACCAGGCGCTGACCCGCGCGCGGCATGCCGCCGGCGACGCCGGCATCGGCGAGCGCTTCGAACGCATCCGCGAGGACATCCTGGTGATGCCGCGCGACGCCGCGGCGCTACGCGACGAAGTGCTGGCGATGCGCGAGAAGATCAACGCCGGCCATCCCAACACCGGCCCGCTGTTCGACCTCAAGCATGACCGCGGCGGCATGGTCGACGTGGAATTCGTCACCCAGTACCTGGTGCTGTGCCACTCAGGCACGCATCCGCAGCTGGTGCGCAACCTGGGCAATATCGCGCTGCTGCGCCTGGCCGGCGAGGCCGGCCTGATCGAGCCGGCGCTGGCCGCCCGCGCCGGCGATGCCTATCGCACCCTGCGCCGCGTCCAGCACCAGCTGCGGTTGCAGGGCGTGGAAAAGGCCCGCGTGCCGCCCGAGCAGCTGCAGGAAGAACGCGCCGCCGTGCGCGAACTGTGGGCGGCCGTGCTCGGATGAACCCGTGCGGGCGCGTCTGGCGGCAACTCGTCGTAAAATAAGGACTTTTCCGCATTTTTCCGTTTGCCAGCCATGTCCGACCTCGTGCGCCCCAAACTCGATCTGCCCGCCGGCCGCCGCAAGGTGCTGCTGCACTCGTGCTGCGCGCCCTGCTCCGGCGAAGTCATGGAGGCCATGACCGCCTCGGGCATCGATTACGCGATCTACTTCTACAATCCGAACATCCATCCGGTCAAAGAGTACGAAATCCGCAAGCAGGAGAACATCCGCTTCGCCGAACAGCACGGCATCGAATTCATCGACGCCGACTACGACATGGACAACTGGTTCGAACGGGTCAAGGGCCTGGAAGACGCGCCCGAGCGCGGCGAACGCTGCACGGTCTGTTTCGACATGCGCTTCGAGCGCACCGCGCTGTACGCGCACGAGCACGGTTTCGACACCATCACCAGCTCGCTGGGCATCTCGCGCTGGAAGGACATGAACCAGATCAACGGCTGCGGCGAACGCGCCGCGGCCCGCTACGACGACCTGATCTACTGGACCTACAACTGGCGCAAGGGCGGCGGCTCGTCGCGCATGATCGAAATCAGCAAGCGCGAGAACTTCTACCAGCAGGAATACTGCGGCTGCGTCTATTCGCTGCGCGACACCAACCGCCACCGCCGCTCGCAAGGCCGCGACCGCATCCACATCGGCGTGAAGTTCTACGGCAAGGAAGAGCTGATCAACGAAGAGTCGCTCTGAGCGGCCGCGGCGCTAGCGTTCCTGGCGCCGGTATTCCGACGGCGACACGCCGTAGCGTTTGCGAAACGCGTGGCTGAAGCGCGCGGCGTCCGAAAACCCATAGCGATAGGCGATGTCCCCGATCGGCCGGGCGGACTGCGCTGCGTCGCAAAGCGTGTCGCGGCAGCGCTCCAGCCGCGCGCTGAGGATGAAATCGGCGGGCGTGGTGGACGCTTGCGCGAAGAGCTTGTACAGATACCGCCGCGACACCCGGAAGGCCGCCGCCGCGCTGGCCGGAGACAAGGCCGGATCATGCAGGTTTTCGAGTATGTGCTGCTGCACGCGGCGCAGTTGCGCCTGGCGCAGTTCGACCTGGTCCTGCTCGGCCAGCGCGCCGGCCTGTTCGCTGATGTTCAGGCCCATCATCTGCAAGATCGCATTGGCGGCGTCGCGCGACGCGCTCTCCGACAGGTTGGCGTGCTCGTTCAACGCCACCCGCAGCAGGTCCATGGCCATCCGGCCGCAGCCCTGGCGGGCGCTGAAGCGGCGCGCCACGGCATTGCGCATGAAAGGCTCCCAGGCCTCGACATGCTTGCCGGGCACCTGCATCACCAGGAAATGCGCGCCGTCGTCCACCTCGATCTCGTATGGGCGGGTGGTGTCGTAGATGCCCCATTCGCCCGGGGTCAGCAAGGCGCTGCGCCGGGCTTGGTGGATTTCGCTGCGGCCGGACAATTGCAGCGTCACTTTGTAGCCGGCCGCGACCGACTGGTCGGCCAGCAGCTTGCTGCGGCGCACGCGCTGCGCGCTGCTGCGCAGCTCGCTGACCTGCATCCAGCCCAGTGAGTCCACCGCCACGCTGTTGCGGAAACGCGCGGGGAACACGGCGGATACTTCCAGGGGAACAAAGGTATCGCTGACACTTTCCTGCCAGCTGGCGCAATCCAGGAAGTGCCTGGGCGCGCTGCGCAAAAGGGATTGGGACATGGCGACTCCGGAATGCTGCCTCTTTCTAGCATCGGGCGGCGGGACGGGAACATCGGTAACAACCCCTAAGACAGCCGCCCCGCTAGGGTTTTCTGTCGCTCCCGTAGGAATATTCGGCCAGGTCGAAACCCTGCTTCGACAAGGCCTGCGCCAGCCCGTGGCGCACCGGCACCACGTCCTCGTAGCGGCGCCGCCGCGCCGCCGCCACTTCCTGTTCGGTGTAGGGACGGAAATCCGCGGGCAGTTGCGCGGCGCTGAAACTTTCCAGCAGCCAGTTCAGCACCGCCGCGAGTTCGGCGTCGCTCAACTGGGATTGCGCGGCGCCCGGCACCCGGATCAGGTATTCGCGGCCCGCCGGCAAGTGCACGAAAGCGCCGACGGAACCCCGGAAATCGGGAATGCCGTGGCGGCTGCTGCCGCGGCCGTCCACGCGATGGCAGCCCGCGCACTGCAGGACGTAATCGGCCCGCGCGTCCTGGCGCAACTGCGCCGCCGCGGAACCGTCGGGAGCGACGCCTTGCGCGACCACGGCCCGCGCCGCGCACAACAGGACGGCGGCGACGCAATGCCGCCGCCATCCCGCCCCCCGCCGCCCCAGCCCCCGGCTCATGGCTTCGGCTTCGTCTTGGCCAGTCCCACGATCACGGAGGTGGTGCAGTGGAAGATGGACGATTCGTTGGACATGCACCAGTTCACGTCGTTGTGCAGGAACATCTGGTAGCCGGGGCGCTCGCGCTCGGCGGAAGCGCACATGCACTTCCCGCAAGCCGCCTTGCCGCAGCAGTCGTTGTAGCTGATGAGGTAGTCCTTGCCGTCCAGCGGATTGTGGCAGGTTCCCACCCACGACACGGCTGAAGGCGAAGTGCCCGGCGGGCACGAGGTCATGCTGCCGCCGCAGCAGGAACACAGAAAGCCGTCCACCGCGCAATAGCGCCAGTAGTCGCAGGCGGTGTCGTCCATCTGCGGCTTCTTGGGGTCCGCCGGCGCCGAGCGCGCCACGGGCAGCACCGGCATCAGGAAAGCCGTTCCCACCAGCGCCTTGCCGATGCGGTTGAGCACGCTGCGCCGGGACGTGGCGTGCGCGACCGAGCGCGTGGCGCGCTCTCCGAGTTTATCCAGCCAGTGCATTGCCGCTCTCCTTGCGGGAAATCCGGGTTTCTTCCAGCGCGCCGGCGGCCAGGAACTCCTGCACCGACGCCACGCCCAGTTCCTTGGCCGTGAACAGGCTTTCGAGCTGTTCGCGGGAATTGATCAGGCCCTTCGCTCGCAGCGTTCCGGTTTCGTCGATCAGCACGGCGTAGGGCAGCTTACTGATCTGGAACTTCATGCCCAGTTCGGTCGACAGCAGGTACGGAAAACGCTCCAGTCCCGCCTGCTTGTAGAACGCCAGATGCTCGGGCATTTCGCCGTCGCTGGCCAGCACGATGCGCAGCCAGGCGCTTTCGGTGGCGGCCACCGATTTCAGGATCGGCAGCAGCTTCTTGCACACCGGGCAGGTCGGCGACAGAAAGAACAGCAGTTGGCTGTGCTGCCCGCGTTCGCCCACGACGATGCGCCGGCCCAGCAGGTCGGCAAGTTCGAAGCGCGGCGCCGGTTCGCCGACGCCGGGGCCCTTGTCCATCGTGAGCGCGCCCATCGGCGCCACGCGTTCGTACAGCACGCCGATCTGCCGCGACAGGGCCAGGATGACCAGCACCAGGCAAAGCACCACGCCCCACAGCAGGAAATTGGAAATGATCAAGGCATCCATGTGAAACTCCTTCAAAGGTTCCGCAGCTTGAGATGCGAGGCCAAGAGGTGATTGGCGGTGTAATAAAGGGCCACCGCGGAGATCGCGAGGCCGAAGACGGCGGCGGCGTCCACCCATTGCAGGCCGCGAGAGCCACCCGCCGCGGCGTGGAGCGCGGGCGCCGTCCACGACGCCAGGACCGCGTTGCGCAGGACCAGCCACCAGGACAGCCCCGCGCCGCCCTGCCCGCCCCGTCCCGTGCCGCTGGCCGGACCGCCGCAGCCGCAATCGATGTCGCGATGGCCGCGCAGCAAGTTGAACGCCAGCGCCGCGGTGGCCGTCGCCAGCACCAGCAGCGTCAGTTGCGCCCCCGCCGCCTGGCGCGGCGGCGCCAGCAACAGGACGCCGGCCACGGCCTCGGCCAGCGCATAGGCCCATGCGAACGCACCGCTCCAGCTTTCGGGCAGGATCCGGTAGGCCGACACCGCCGCGGAGAAGCGCGCCATGTCCCGCAGTTTTTCCAGCGCGCCCAGGAGCAGCACGCAGGCCAGCGCCGCGCTCGCGGCATAGAGCAGTACGGGATCGTTCATGGCGCCCTCCAGGGTTGCGGCTCGACCTGCAGCGCAGTCTCGCCCGCGCCCTCGATCGTTCCCTTGAGAACGGGCGCGGCCGGCGCTGCGTCGTAGACGTTCACGTTGCCGCCGTCCAGCGTGTAGAGGCGCGGCGCCTCGTCCTGCGATACCGACATGGACAGTGCATTCCTGCCCGGCACCCGCGCCACCCGCTTGTGCGTGGACAGGTCGTAGACCCAGATCTCGGAGGCGGGCGTCTTGTGCGAGCCTTCGGCGCCGTTCGGATGCATGCCGACGTAGAGCCGCTTGCTTGCCTGGTTCACGGCCAGCAGGTTGTAGCCGCCGGGTCGCCAGCCCTGGTCCTTGCCCGACGCGTCCAGCAGGGACCAGGGTTTGCCGAAGACGGCGTCCTGGCCGCTGAAATCCGCGCTGTACACGTTGCCGTTGTAGGAGACGAAATAGAACGTGTTGCCGAGGTTCTCGGTATGCGTGAAGACCGGGTCCTTTTCCGGATCGAACATCGGCTGGCTGCGCTGCTGGCCCGCCGGCTTGCCGGCCGCGTCCAGGTCGACGGTCAGCAGCGCGCCGTCGCCGCAGATGCTGGCGAAGCTGCGCGGGCGGGACGGCAGGACGATGATGCTCCAGCATCCCGCGGCGGCCGTGATTTCGTCGGTGAACTGGCGCGTCTTCAAATCCACCACCGTGACCGAGGACGCCGGCGTGGCGTTCTGCACGAACAGCAGCCCGCCGTCGGTGCTCTGGCGCAGGTAGTTGCGGTAGTTCAGCGCCTGCGCGCGCTTCTGCGGGATGGGCACCTCGAACCTGGGCGTCAGCGTCTCGGCGTCCCAGGCTTCGATCAGGTCGGTCCGCTTGCCGCGGTTGAGCCGTTCGTAGTAGGTCGTCATCACGTAGATGTCCTTGCCGTCCGCGGACACGGTCATGTGACCGTTGAACGAGGTGGGCACCAGCCCCAGGAATTTGCGGGTGTCGCCGTCGTAGATGTTGATCCGGCTGTCCACCAGGTGATTGAAGACGGCATCCATCACATACAGCCGGTGAGGCGTGGCAGGCGGCAGGCGGGCGCCGCCCTTGAGCTCCTCCACCGGCAGGTCCGCCCGGGCGAGCCCGGCCGCGGCGGCCAGGGCGGCGCACAGCGCCCACTGTCCCGCCCGCGATGCGCATGATCTGGCGCGTAGCGCATTCATCGATATTCTCCTCGTCTCATGATCGGATCTCCCTGGGCCTGCCGACGCTGAAAGCAGCCACGCACAGGCCTTAAAACGCGTAGACATAGCGCAGCTGCACGCCGCGCATGCGCGGCCCGTTCTCGACCTTCAGGTCGTGGATGTACTGCATCTGAATCTGGTTGGCGTCGTTGATCTGGTGCGTGAGCTCGACGGCCAACTGGTGGTTGCGGGCGCTGGTGGCCACGGTTTCGCCCGAGGAGGTCTCCCGCCCGCCGGTTTCGTAGCGATAGCGCACCCCGGTATAGGTGTCGGGCGTCAGGTTGGTCGACGCCAGGGCGAAAAAGCGGAACGAAGGATCTTTCTTCAGCGTCTGCCCATACCAGTCGGTGTTGCGGCCATAGATCTCCACTTCCGCGATGGCTTCGAGATAGGTGGATTCGCCTATCCCCTTCACGAAGGAAAAATCCTGGATGGTCGACCAGCGGTTCTTCCCGGGCGAGACATCGGGCCGCGAGCCGTCGTAGCGGCCCACCGGCGCAACGATGAACGGCTCCCAGGCGAACCAGGTTCTGGTCTGCTCATTGTTGTAGAACCAGATCGCCGACCCCAGCGTCAGGTCGCCTATGCCTGTCTGGTGGTCGCCCGGCGCGCCCGGCAGCTCCATCGACGTGCGGTACATCGGCACGATGAATTCGAGCTGCACCGTCTTGCCGTAAAACTCCCGGTAATGCATCTGGCGATACACCAGCGCGTTAACGTCCACCGAGGCGCCTCCCACCCGCTTGCCTTCGGCGTACAGCCCGGACGAGCGCAGCCCCGCCAGATAGCCTGCGACGAGATTGGTGCCCACCGGCGCGGGTATCCAATCGCGCGCGCTGGGATCTCCAGCCCATGCCGCCTGCGACGCCCCCGCGCAGGCCAACAGCAGCGCGGCGCGCGCGCGGGTCCGGCAAAGCCTGCTGCCTGCCATGTATTTCCCCTTGGTTCCGTGACGGCGCGGCCACCGGTATCTCCCGGTTTGGGCCGCGCCGCCGTTGTTAGTACGCCATGCAGACCGACTTCTTCTCCAGGTACAGATCCAGCACGGCGCGGCCGTGCTCGCGGCCAATGCCGGATTGCTTGAACCCGCCGAAAGGCATGTTCGGGTCCAGCATGTTGTGGGTGTTCACCCAGATGGTGCCGGCGTCGATGCGCGGAATCAGGCTTTGGACGCGGCCGAGGTCATTGCTCCACAGGCTCGCGCCCAGGCCGAAGGCGCTGTCGTTGGCCAGCCGCACGGCGTCGTCCAGGCTGTCGAAGGGCTGCGCCACGACCACGGGCCCGAAAATCTCTTCGCGCGCGATTCTTGCGTCGGATCGCAGGCCGGCAAAGACGGTGGGCTGCACGAAATAGCCTTGGCCCTCGCCGGCCGCGCCCCCCGCCAGCACCTGGCCGCCTTCGGCGCGCCCGAGACCGATGTAGTCCATGACGCGCCGCTGGTGGCGCGCCGAAACCAGCGGACCGATCTGCGTGGCCGGATCGAAGCCCGAGCCCAGCTTCATACCGGCGGCCAGGTCGGCCAGCCCCTGCACGACCTTGGCGTACAAGCCCTTCTGCACGTAGAGCCGCGAGCCGGCCGTGCACACCTGGCCCTGGTTGAAGAAAATGGCGGCGGCGGCGCCCTGCACGGCGCGGTCGACGTCGCAATCGTCCAGCACGATCACCGGGGACTTGCCGCCCAGCTCCAGCGACACCCGCTTCATGTCGTCCATCGCGGCGCGGCCGATCAGCTTGCCCACCTCGG
Source organism: Achromobacter sp. HZ01 (assembly GCF_003267925.1). Lineage (NCBI taxonomy): Bacteria > Pseudomonadati > Pseudomonadota > Betaproteobacteria > Burkholderiales > Alcaligenaceae > Achromobacter > Achromobacter sp. HZ01. The sequence goes on along the minus strand of NZ_LWKV01000007.1, from coordinate 28,137 downwards.
TGGAGCCGGTGAACGCGATCTTGTCGACGCCGGGATGGGCGACCAGCGCCGCGCCCGCCGTTTCACCGCGGCCCGTCACGACATTGACCACGCCGGGCGGGAAACCCGCTTCCAGCACCAGTTCGGCCAGACGCAGCGCGGTCAGCGGGGTTTCCTCGGCGGGCTTGAGCACCACGGTGCAGCCGGCCGCCAACGCCGGCGCGATCTTCCAGATCGCCATCAGCAGCGGGAAATTCCAGGGAATGATCGCGCCGACCACGCCCACGGGCTGCGGCAAGGTCTGGGCGCTGTACCGGACGCCCGGCGGAAACGGAATGGACAGCGACAGCGTATCGCCGGTGATCTTGGTGGCCCAGCCCGCCATGTAGCGCAGCCACTGCGCGCCGGACCCGACTTCCAGCGCCTGCGCCACGCCCAGCAGCTTGCCATTGTTGAGCGTTTCCAGGCGGGCCAGCTCGTCGCCATGCTGCTCGACGAGGTCCGCCAGCTTCAGCAGCAGGCGTTCGCGGCCGGCGGGCAGCATATCGCGCCAGGGCCCGGCGTCGAATGCGCGCCTGGCGGCCTGCACCGCCTGGTCGATCTGGGCGGGACCGGCGTCCGGCTGGTGCGCGATCACCTGGCCAGTGGCGGGATCGTGCACGGCGATGGGCTGGCCCTGCCCTTCGCGCACGGGCTCGCCGTCGATCAGCATGGACTCTCTGATGGCGCCCAGTTCCGGGCGATCGGCGGGAACGGCAGAGGAAACGCTTGCAGCAGGCATTCGGAACTCCAGCGAACAGGTCGGAGCCAGAATAGCAACGGTGTCTGCGGCTGGCTTGTCGGGCCGTGCATGGCGATTTGTCATTCTGCGCACGGCGGGCGCGAAAAAAAAACCGGCAGGAACGCGGAGTCGCGCCCCTGCCGGTCCCGCGCGGCCCCTGCCCGGGGCCGCGCGCCGTCATCCCCGCCTCAATCCAGCATCAGCACCGTCGCGCCCGTGGTCTTGCGCCCGGCCAGCGCCGTCTGCGCTTCACCCGCCTGTTCCAGCGTGTAGCGCTGGTCGATGCGGACCTTGATCTTCTTCTTCAGGACCAGGTCGAACAGTTCTTCGGAAGCGGCCTGCAGCTTGGCCAGCGTGTTGACGTGGATGCCCAGCGAGGGCCGGGTCACGTACAGGCTGCCCTTCTGGTTCAGCGTCGCCAGGTTGACGCCCGACACCGGGCCGGAGGCGTTGCCGAAGCTGACCATCAGGCCGCGCGGCTCGATGCAGTCCAGCGAGGTTTCCCAGGTGTCCTTGCCCACGCCGTCATAGACCACCGGCACCTTCTTGCCGCCAGTCAGTTCCAGCACGCGCTCGACCACGTTTTCGCGCGAGTAGTCGATGGTTTCCCAGGCGCCGTTGGCGCGGGCCAGTTCGGCCTTCTCGGGGCTGGAGACCGTGCCGATCAGCTTCACGCCCAGCGCGCGGGCCCATTGGCAGGCGATCAGGCCCACCCCGCCGGCGGCGGCGTGGAACAGAATGGTTTCGCCGCCCTGCAGGCGGTAGGTCTGGCGGAACAGGTACTGCACGGTCAGGCCCTTGAGCATCAGCGCGGCGGCCTCGTCGAAACCGATGCCCTTGGGCACCTTGACGACCTGGGCGGCGGGCACGTTGCGCGCCTCGGCGTAGGCGCCGATGGGGCTTTGGCCATAGGCGACGCGGTCGCCCTTCTTCAGGTGCTTGACGTCGGCGCCCACCGCGGTCACCTCGCCCGCGCCCTCGAAGCCCAGCCCGTGGGGCAGCGGGTGCGGATACAAGCCCGTGCGGTAATAGATATCGATGAAGTTCAGGCCGGCGGCGTGCTGCCGGATGGTGACTTCGTTGGCGGCGGGCGGCGGAACCTCCACCTCGGCCAGCTTCAGGACTTCGGGACCACCGTGCTGCTCGATACGAATTGCCTTGACGAGATTGCTGGCCATGCGGGCCTCCTTTCAATGGAAATAATGCGAACTAAGCGACAAAAACCGGATTCAACGCTCTGGCCGCGCCTCGCCCCGCTTGGCGGGCGCCGCGCGCCCCATCAAGGCGAACACGCCGGCCAGCACCAGGACCGTGCCTGCCATCTGCCACACCGTGATCGGCTCGTGCAGGAACCATGAGGCCAGGAACAGCACCGACACCGGCCCCACCATGCCCAGCAGCGAGGCGGTGGGCGCGCCGATCAGCGCCACCGCCCACATCAGCATGAACACCGGCACCACGGTGTTGAGCGTGGCGTGGATCACGGAATAGCCGTAGACCCCCGCCGGCTGGATCAGCATGGACGGCGGATGCACGGCGAAGAACTGAACGATGCAGGCCACGCACGAGACCGTCATGGCATAGGCCACCAGCCGCGTCGCGCCGATCCGCTTGACCAGTTCCCCCGAACAGATCAGGTACACAGAATAGCTTGCGGCCGACCCGAAAACGAATAAAGACCCCAGGAAGACCTCGCTTCCGCCGAAGGACAGATCGTGCGCGAACACCAGCACCACGCCGGCGTAGGACAGCACCATGGCCATCCACTGGCGGCGCTCGATCGGGCGCTTGAACCAGAAGGCCGACAGCAGCACCACCAGCGAGGGCGAGAGAAACAGGATCAACCGCTCCAGGCTGGCCGTGACGTAGCGCAGCCCCAGGAAGTCCAGGAAGCTCGACAGGTAATAACCCAGCAGCCCCAGCACGCAGACCTGCAGGCGCTCTTTGGGCGTCAGGCGCACGATCTCGCCGCGCGCGGCGCGGCGCGACTGGGCCCAGGCCACGGCCGCGAAGAACGGCATGGCGAACAGCATGCGAAACGCGATGAGCGTGACCGCGTCGATGCCGTAGCGATAGGTGAATTTGACGACGATGGCCTTGGCCGAAAACAGCACCGCGCCCAGGGTTGCCATGATGAATCCGGCCGCGCGGCTGGAGGGACGGGAAAACGGCGAAAACTCGGCAAGGCGATTCATGCGATGATTTTATGTTCAGTGCAAAAATAAATGCACGCTCGGCGCCATACTTTTCTCGTGCCGGCGCCCCGCTTCCATGCATTCCAACCTGCCTCGCATGACCAGACACCGCGCCCTGACCTACATCCACATCGCCGCCGTGCTCTTCGGCCTGACCGGCGTCTTCGGCGAACTGATCCAGGCCAGCGCCGCCGTCATCACGCTGGGACGCGCCGTGTTCGCGGTGCTCGCGCTGGGCGTTTTCGCCCGCATGCGGCGCAAACCCCTGCTGGGCGCGCTGACCCCGGCGCAGCTGTTCGTGCTGGTGGTGGCGGGCGTGCTGCTGGCGGTGCACTGGGTCACGTTCTTCATTTCGGTCAAGGTCGGCGGCATCGCCATCGCGACGCTGGGCTTCGCCAGTTTTCCGGCCTTCATCACGCTGTTCGAAGGCCTGCTGTTTCGCGAACGCATCCGGCTGGCCGAATGGCTGCTGCTGGGCCTGGTGACCGCCGGCCTGGTGCTGGTCACGCCCTCGTTCGACCTGGCCGACCAGGGCACCATCGGCCTGGCCTGGGGCCTGCTGTCGGGCCTGAGCTTCGCGCTGCTGGCGCTGAGCAACCGCCGCTCGGCCTCGGGCATGGACCCGATGCAGGTGGCCTGCTGGCAGAACCTGGTCGTGGCGCTGGTGCTGCTGCCGTTCGCCGCCGGCCAGCTGCCCGCGCTGCCGGCCCTGGACCTGTTCTGGCTGGCGCTGCTGGGCATCTTCTGCACCGGGCTGTCGCACTACCTGTTCGTCTCCAGCCTGACGCGGCTCAACGCCCGCAGCGCCGGGCTGGTCATCGCGCTGGAGCCGGTCTACGCCATCGCCTTCGCCTGGGCGCTGTTCAGCCAGCAGCCCACGCCGCGCATGATGGCCGGGGCCGCGCTGATCGTGGCCGCCATCGTCTGGTCGGGCCTGCGCAAGCAGCCCCCGGCAGGCGCGCAGGCAGAGGCTGCCATGAAAGCACAACCTTGACAATAACTGACTAGGCAGTAAAATTCGGCGCATGAATGCCGCGCCGCCTCCTCCTTCCACGCCCGATACCCCCGTCCACTACCGCAGCGATACCCGCTGCATGATGGAGGAAAACGCCGGCTTCCTGATCAAGCAGGTCCACCATTCCCTGAACCGCATGCTGGACCAGGAAATGGCGCCGCTGGATCTCACCGCCATGCAATGGCGCCCCATCGCGCTGGTGTACCTGGGCCGCGCCGACACGCCGGCTGAGCTGGCCCGGCTCAACGGCATGGACACCGGCGCCATGACCCGCGCCCTGGACCGCCTCGAGGCCAAGGGCCTGCTGCGGCGCACGCGCAGCCAGGAAGACCGCCGCGTGGTCAAGATCGAACTCACCGAACTGGGAGAGGCCAAGGCGCGCGAGATCCCGGCCAACATCGCCCGCTCGCTCAACCATCACCTGCGCGGATTTTCGGCCGACGAAGTCTCCCAGCTCATGCATTACCTGCGCCGCATGCTGGCCAACGGCTCGGCCTGAGGCCGCCGGGGCAGGCACGCCCCCCCTGCATCGCAGGGGCCTTTTTTGGCATAATGCCTGCCTAGGCAAATACAGATCAATCAATCATTTTCAGCTTACCGTCAGGATGAAACGCCTTTTCTCTACTGCTGTATTGGTGCTGGCCCTCGGCGGCTGCGCGCTGATCGAGCCCGGGCCCGAACCCGTGGCGGCGCTGGACGCGGCCAAGCTGGGGCTCACCGCCCAGGACGCCGACTGGCCCACCGACCGCTGGTGGCAGCGCTACGGCGATCCGCAGCTCGACGCCCTGCTGGACGAGGCGCTGGCAAACAACCCTTCGATGAGCGCGGCCCAGGCGCGCCTGGCGCGGGCCAACGCCGCCGTCAGTTCGGCGCGCGCGCCGCTGCTGCCGCGCGTGGACGCCAACTACACCCTGACGCGCGAGCACCTGTCCAAGGACTACATCTACCCGGCGCCGATGGGCGGCTCGGTGGTCAGCGACAACCGGCTGGCGCTGGACTTCAGCTACGAGCTGGACTTCTGGGGCAAGAACCGCTCGCGCCTGAAGGCGGCGGTCTCGGAACAGCAGGCCGCCGCGGCCGACGCCCAGGCGGCGCGCAACCTGCTGGCCAGCGCCACGGTGCGGGCCTACCTGAACCTGCAGAACGCCTTCGCCCAGCGCGACGTGCTCCAGCGCGTGCTGGCGCAGCGCGCCGAAGTGCTGGAACTGACCCAGGGCCGCTACGGCGCCGGGCTGGACACGCAGGTGGAGGTCAAACAGGCGGAATCCTCGCTGGCCGCCGGCAAGGTCGAGCTGACCCAGACCGAAACCACGCTGGCCCAACTGCGCAACCAGGTCGCGGCGCTGGCTGGCGCCGGACCGCAGCGCGGACAGTCCCTGACGCCGGTCGCGCTGACCGCGCCGGCCGGCGGCGTACCGGCCAGCGTGCCGCTGGACCTGCTGGGCCATCGTCCCGACGTCGCCGCCGCCAAGTGGCGCGCCGAAGCCGCCCGCCACGCCATCGACAGCGCCAAGGCCGAGTTCTATCCCAACGTGAACCTAGTGGCCTTCGCCGGCTTCCAGGCCATGGGCACCGGCAACCTGCTGGGCGCCGACGCCCGCATGGCCGGGTTCGGCCCGGCGGTCACGCTGCCGATCTTCCACGGCGGCGAACTCAACGCCAATCTGGCCGGCCGCCGCGCCGACGCCGACCTGGCCGTCTCGGACTACAACCAGACCGTGCTGGATGCGGTGCGCCAGGTGGCCGACGCGCTCGACGCCCTGCGCCTGCTGGACCGCGAAAAGGCCGAGCAGCGCCAGGCCCGCGAAGCCATCGACGCGGCCTACGACCTGGCCGTCAAGCGCTACAAGGCCGGCATGGGCAACTACATCTCCGTGCTCATCGCGCAGACCGGCGTGCTGACCCAGGCGCGCCTGGAAACCGATCTGCGCATCCGCGCCTACCAGCTCGACGCCAACCTGGCCAATGCCCTGGGCGGAGGCTACGTCCCCGCCGCCGGGTCCGAACCCGCCACGTCTTCCACTCATTGAACGCTCCCCGGATTCAGACGTCATGACCGCTGCCACTCCCGCCGCCAATCCCGCCCGTAAACGCCTGCTGCTGCTGGCCACCGGGGCCTTCATACTCGTCGCGATCGCCTACGGCATCTGGTGGGTGCTGTTCGGCGCCCACTTCGAAAGCACCGACGACGCCTACGTGCACGGCAACCTGGTGCAGATCACGCCCCAGGTGCCTGGCACGGTCGTGGCCATCGAGGCCGACGACACGGAAACCGTCGCCGCCGGCCAGCCGCTGGTGCGGCTGGACCCCGCCGACACCGACGTGGCCCTGCAACAGGCCCAGGCCAAGCTCGCGCAGACCGTGCGCCAGGTGCGCACCATCTATGTCCAGAACGACGCGCTGGCCGCCGACGTGGACCTGCGCCGCGCCGACATCCTGCGCGCCGAGGCTGAACTCAACCGCGCCCAGAGCGACGTCAAGCGCCGCCAGCTGCTGGCCAAGTCCGGCGGCGTCAGCGGCGAGGAAATCCTGCACGCCGAAGTCGCGCTGAAGTCGGCCCAGTCCGGCCTGGCCCAGGCGCGCGCCGCGCTGGCGGCCTCGCGCGCCAAGCTGGAGACCAACCAGGCCCTGACCCAGGGCACCACGGTGGCCGAGCATCCCGACGTGCGCCAGGCCGAGGCCGGCCTGCGCAACGCCTGGCTGGCGCAGTCGCGCACCGTGCTGCCCGCGCCGGTGGCCGGCATCGTGGCCCGGCGCAGCGTGCAGGTCGGCCAGCGGGTCGCCCCCGGCTCGGCGCTGATGACGGTGGTGCCGCTGGACCAGGTCTGGGTGGAAGCGAATTTCAAGGAAGGCCAGCTGCGCAAGATGCGCATCGGCCAGCCGGCCAAGCTGGTGGCCGACCTGTACGGCAGCTCGGTGACCTATCACGGCACCGTCGCCGGCCTGGACGCCGGCACCGGCAGCGCCTTCGCGCTGCTGCCGGCCCAGAACGCCACCGGCAACTGGATCAAGGTGGTGCAGCGCGTGCCCGTGCGCATCGCGCTGGACCCGGAAGACCTGAAAAAGCACCCGCTGCGCGTGGGCCTGTCGATGGACGTGGAAGTCGACGTGGGCAAGCAGGAAGGCGAGCCGCTGACGCAGGCCGAACGCAAGGAGCCGGTCTGGTCGACCCGCGCCTTCGAGCCGGCCCATGACGAAGTCGACGCCATGATCGCCAGAATCATCAAGGCCAACCTCGCATCATGAACGCCACCGCCCAGCCCGCGGGCGCGGCAGCCGCCCCCCAGCCCGCCCGGCCGCCGGGCGCCCATCCGCCGCTCGAAGGCGCGACCCGCATCATCGGTTCGATCGCGCTGTCGACGGCGGTGTTCATGAACGTGCTGGACACCTCGATCGCGAACGTGTCCATCCCCACCATCTCGGGCGACCTGGGCGTCAGCACCAGCCAGGGCACCTGGGTCATCACCTCGTTTGCCGTCGCCAACGCCATCACGGTGCCGCTGACCGGCTGGCTGACGCAGCGCTTCGGCCAGGTGCGCCTGTTCCTGATCTCGACGCTGCTGTTCGTGCTGGCCTCGTGGCTTTGCGGCTTCTCGCCGTCGCTGGAGGCGCTGATCGCGTTCCGCGTGCTGCAGGGCGCGGTCGCCGGCCCCATGATCCCGCTGTCGCAGGCGCTGATGCTGGCCAGCTTCCCCAAGTCCAAGTCGGGCATGGCGCTGGCGGTCTGGTCCATGACCACGCTGGTCGCGCCCGTCGCCGGGCCGCTGCTGGGCGGCTGGATCTCCGACAACTACACCTGGCCGTGGATCTTCTACATCAACGTGCCGGTGGGCCTGCTGGCCGCCTGGATCAGCTGGCGCATCTACGGCAACCGCGAATCGCAGACCCGCAAGCTGCCGATCGACAAGGTCGGCCTGGCGCTGCTGGTGGTCTGGGTGGGCGCGCTGCAGATCATGCTGGACAAGGGCAAGGAACTGGACTGGTTCGCCAGCTCCACCATCATCGCGCTGGCCGCGATCGCCTTCGTGGCCTTCGTTTTCTTCCTGATCTGGGAACTGACCGACGCCCACCCCGTGGTGGACCTGCGGCTCTTCAAGATCCGCAACTTCACGGTCGGCGCGCTGACGCTGGCGGTGGCCTACGGCGTGTTCTTCGGCAACGTGGTGCTGCTGCCGCTATGGCTGCAAAGCAATATGGGCTATACGGCCACCTACGCCGGCCTGGTGACCGCGCCGGTGGGCCTGCTGGCCATCCTGCTCACGCCCATCGTCGGCCGGATGCTGGCCACGCGCGACCCGCGCCAGATCGTGACGGTGGCCTTCCTGATCTTCGCGCTGGTGTGCTTCATGCGCTCGGGCTTCAATACGCAGACCGACGTGCGCACCCTGATGACGCCGACCATCATCCAGGGCGCGGCGATGGCGGCCTTCTTCGTGCCGCTGACCGCGATCACGCTCACCAGCATCGAGCCATGGCGCATTCCCGCGGCCTCGGGCCTGTCGAACTTCCTGCGCCTGACCGCCGGCGCGTTCGGCACCTCGATCTCCACCACGCTGTGGGAAAACCGCGCCACCATGCACCACGCCCAGCTGACCGAAGCCGCCCGCCCCGGCGAGCCGGCCTTCGACCATACGCTGAACACGCTGCAGAACAGCCTGGGCGTGTCGCACCAGCAGGCGCTCAGCATGATAGACGGCATGATCAACGGCCAGGCCTTCACCATGTCGGCGCTGGACGTGTTCTACGCGTCGGCGATCATCTTCCTGGCATTGACCGGACTGGTATGGTTCGCGCGCCCGCGCTCGGCCCAGGGCGGCGGCGGCGGCGCAGCCGAGGCGGCAGCCGGAGCACATTGATTGGGTCCCCCCCTACCCGCTGACGCGGGCCCCCCAGGGGGCGGCACTGGCGGACCGGCGGAGCCGGATCCGCTGTGCCCCCGATCTTGAGGGACCGTCTGTTTGCGGCAGGGGTTATTCCTTTAGCAAGGTCTGCCAGTCGAGGCGTTCGATGATGTCGGCCGACAGCGCGCTGATGGGCGACAGGTTGAACACCGAGACGCCCCGGGCGCGCCATTGCGCGGACGCGAAGCGGAAGGACGGCTCGATCAGCTGGGCGAAATTGCGCGCCAGCCGGCTGGCCTGGGGCGTCTGCCCCTCGTCGTAGAAACGCAGCCCGTTCTGCAGCGTCAGGTCCAGCCCGTGCACATAGATCTGGCGGGCGCCGCCCGAGATCAGCACCTGCAGGGCCGCATAGGCCACGGTGTCGGCGTCGAACACGCCGAGCGCCGCGTCGAAGCTGTAGCCCAGCCCCTGCTTGGCGTCCAGCAGCTGCACGTCGGGCGTGACCGCGGCCATGCGCTTGAGGACGGACGGCGCGGCGCTGCGCTGGTAGGCGCGCTCGGAAATCAATTCGATGATGCAGACGCGGCAGCGGATCGATTCCTGCGGGATGCCCTGCATGATGTAGCGCAGCACCTCGGGCAGGACGTAAAGCGTCAGGTCGCGCGAGACGATTTCACGCACCAGGTCGATGCGGTCCCTGACGAAATTCTGGTCGATGATGCAGTAGTACTTGAACGGCAGGTCGAACTTGCGCGCCAGCGCGATGGCGCCGTTGACGCCCATGGCGGCGCGGATGTCGAGCCGGTCGTAGGGGATCTGGGCGACCGAGGGGCCGCTCAGGATCAGATGCATGGTGACGTCGGCGGGGTCGTATCCCTGCCGCAGCGGCGTGACCGGCAGCGAGCGCCCGAAGGCGCGGAACCCGCAAATCGCGCCGGCGCGGTCGCGCCAGATCCGGACGAAGGGCCACAAATGCTGGTTGTGCCGCTGCGTGCGCGAGCGCAGCAAGCGGAAAAGCTTGCGCACGAACCGGTCAGCCCGCCCGCCGCCCACATGGACGGCGGGGGAGGAAAAAGCCGAATCTTCCATCTACTAGCCTAAAGCCCTGAGCGCGGGCCGCCCTCAGCCGGCCGCGATCAGCGACGCGATCGCGCTGCCGACCTCGGCGGTCGAGGCATTGCCCTGCATGTCCCGCGTGCGCGGGCCTTCGGCCAATACCGTTTCGATCGCCTTGACGACGGCGGCCGAAGCCTCGGGGTAACCCAGGAAATCGAGCATCAGCGCCCCGCTCCAGATCTGGCCGATCGGATTGGCGATGCCCTTGCCATAAATGTCCGGCGCCGAACCGTGCACCGGCTCGAACAGGGACGGGAACTTGCGGTCGGGGTTCAGGTTGGCCGACGGCGCGATACCGATGGTCCCGGTGCAGGCCGGTCCCAGGTCGGACAGGATGTCGCCGAACAGGTTGGAGGCCACCACCACGTCGAACCAGTCGGGGTGCTGCACGAAGTGCGCGCACAGGATGTCGATGTGGTATTTGTCCCAGCGCACGTCGGGATAGCTCTGCGCCACGTCGGCCACGCGCTCGTCCCACCACGGCATGGAAATCGAAATGCCGTTGGACTTGGTGGCCGCGGTCAGGTGCTTGCCGCGCTTTTGCGCCAGCTCGAACGCGAACTTCAGGACGCGGTCGGCGCCCACGCGGGTGAACACGCTTTCCTGGATGACGACTTCGCGCTCGGTGCCGGCGAACAGGCGGCCGCCGCTGTTGGAGTACTCACCCTCGGTGTTCTCGCGCACGATGTAGAAATCGATCTCGCCGGGCTTGCGGTCCTTGAGCGGCGACGGCACGCCGGGCATCAGGCGCACCGGGCGCAGGTTGATGTACTGGTCGAATTCGCGGCGGAACTTGAACAGCGAACCCCACAGCGCCTCGTGGTCGGGCACGGTGGCGGGCCAGCCGATGGCGCCGAAGAAAATGGCTTCGTGCTGGCCGATACGGGCTTGCCAGTCGTCCGGCATCATGGCGCCGTGCTTGGCGTAATAGTCGCAGCTCCAGTCGAAATGGTCCCACTGGAAATCGATGCCGAAGCGCGTGGCCACCGCGTCCAGCACTTTCAGGCCTTCGGGCACGACTTCCTTGCCGATTCCGTCTCCGGGGATTACTGCAATCTTGTGTTTCTTTGACACCGCGTCTTCCTCTGTTTTTTACCGGGTCCGCCTGTGGAAAAGGCTACGGAAAGCCTTGCGCAGACCCTGGGGAATGCCCCGCCCGAAATGATAGACACAAACGGGCACGGCGCAACACCCTCGCTTACCGCAGCCGCTGCGACAGCCCGCCCTTTTACAAAAAACCCGTTTCGAAGCGCTACCCGATCCGCCTCAGCGCCGGCCCTTGGAGCCCAGCAGGGACCCGAGTATGCCGCGGGTCAGCTCGCGCGCGATCGAGCGCATGGTGCTCTTGGCCACGCTCTGGACGATGCCGTCGCGCTTGCCGCCGCGCGGCCCGGTCGAGCCGAACAGCACGTCGTTCAGGCTGTCCATCAGCCCGCCGCCGGCATCGGCCGGCGCCTGGCCGGCGCCCTGCCCGGCCTCGGGCTGCGCGCCCGGCGCCGCCTCGGCCGGCTTGGCCGCGCGTCCGGCCAGCACCTCGTAGGCCGATTCGCGGTCGATGGCTTTTTCGTACTTGGCGGCCAGCGTGCTGCCCTGGCGCAGCGCCTGGCGCTCGGCGTCGGTGGCCGGGCCGATGCGGCTGGCCGGCGGCACGATATAAGCGCGCTCGGTGGGCATGGGGCGGCCCTTGGCGTCCAGCAGCGACACCAGGGCCTCGCCCACGCCCAGTTCGGTGATGGCCGCCTCGATGTCCAGGCCGGGATTGGGCCGCATGGTCTGCGCCGCCGTCTTCACCGCCTTCTGGTCGCGCGGCGTGAAGGCGCGCAGCGCGTGCTGCACGCGGTTGCCGAGCTGGCCCAGCACCGTATCGGGAATGTCCAGCGGGTTCTGCGTCACGAAATAGACGCCCACGCCCTTGGAGCGGACCAGCCGCACCACCTGCTCGATCTTGTTCAGCAGCGCGGCCGGGGCGTCGTTGAACAGCAGGTGCGCCTCGTCGAAGAAGAACACCAGCTTGGGCTGGTCCATGTCGCCGACCTCGGGCAGCTTTTCGTACAGGTCGGCCAGCAGCCACAGCAGGAAAATCGCGTACAGGCGCGGCGCCTGCATCAGCTTGTCGGCGGCCAGCACGTTGACCATGCCGCGGCCCTGGGCGTCGGTGCGCATCAGGTCGGCCACGTCCAGCATCGGCTCGCCGAAGAAGCGCTCCGCCCCCTGGGACTCCAGGGCCAGGAGGCCGCGCTGGATGGCGCCGATGCTGGCCGAGGACACGTTGCCGTAGCGCGTCTTGAGCTGCGCCGCGCGGTCGGCCACGTCCTGGAGCATGGCGCGCAGGTCTTTCAGGTCCAGCAGCAGCTGCCCTTCGTCGTCGGCCACCTTGAACACCAGCGTCAGCACGCCTTCCTGGGTGTCGTTCAGCTCCAGGATGCGCGACAGCAGCAGCGGCCCCATGTCGGACACGGTGGCGCGCACCGGCAGCCCCTGCTCGCCGAACACGTCCCAGAGCGTCACCGGGCTGGCGCCCCAGGCCGGCTCGTCCAGGCCCAGGTTCTTGAGGCGTTCCATGAGCTTGGGGCTGGCCGTGCCGGCCTGCGAAATACCGGTCAGGTCGCCCTTGACGTCGGCCATGAACACCGGCGTGCCGATGCGGGAAAAGGACTCGGCCAGCACCTGCAGCGTCACCGTCTTGCCGGTGCCCGTGGCGCCGGTGATGCAGCCGTGCCGGTTGGCCAGGGCGGGCAGCAGCGCCAGCTCGGCCTGGGCGTTCTTGGCGATGACGATGGGGTTGGGCATGGGCGGCTCTCCGGACCTGGAAACTGAGGGATGCCCAAGTGTAGAGCCTCGCGCGCGGCTTGTGCGCGTGGCAATAAGGGTACAGGCGGGCGGGCTTGCGGCCGGCCCCCGGGCGCGCGGCCCGCCGTCACGGTAAAATGCCATTTTTGCAGACAATTTATCCTGGGAAGCCATGGCCGGACACAGCAAATGGGCCAATATTCAGCACCGCAAAGGGCGCCAAGACGCCAAGCGCGGCAAGCTCTGGACCAAGATCATTCGTGAAATCACCGTGGCGGCGCGCGCCGGCGGCCCCGACCCCGACAGCAATCCGCGTCTGCGCATGGCCTGGGACAAGGCCACCGACGCCAACATGCCCAAGGACAACATCCAGCGCGCCATCCAGCGCGGGGCGGGCGGCGCCGACGGCGACGCCTACGAGGAAGTGCGCTACGAAGGCTACGGCATCGGCGGCGCGGCGGTGATCGTCGACTGCATGACCGACAACCGCACCCGCACCGTCGCCGAAGTGCGCCACGCCTTCGCCAAGAACGGCGGCAACCTGGGCCAGGAAGGCTCGGTGGCCTTCATGTTCAAGCATTGCGGCCAGTTCGTGTTCGCGCCCGGCACCTCCGAAGACAAGGTCATGGAAGCCGCCCTCGAGGCCGGCGCCGAAGACGTGACCACCGACGAGGAAGGCGTGATCGAAGTGGTCTGCGCGCCGGCCGACTACGCCGCCGTGCGCCGCGCCTTCGACGAGGCCGGCCTGAAGGCCGAAGTCGACGGCATCGTCATGAAGGCCCTGAACGAAACCGAACTGGCCGGCGAAGACGCCGTCAAGATGCAGAAACTGCTCGACGCCCTGGAAGGCCTGGACGACGTGCAGGAAGTCTATACCACCGTCGTTTTCGACGAAGCGCAGTAAATCCTCCCTCCCCTGCGCTGCGTCGCGGGGGTGTTAATCGGGGCCGGGCCATCCCGGCCCCGAATGGCTATCTTCAGACTCACCCCAACATGAAACTCCTGGTTATTGGCTCGGGCGGCCGCGAACATGCCCTCGCCTGGCGGCTGGCCCGCTCCCCGCGCGTACACAAGGTGTACGTCGCCCCGGGCAACGGCGGCACGCAACGGGCCGAGCAGATGGAGAACATCCCGCTCACCAATGCCGAGGAACTGGCCGATTTCGTGCAGCGCGAAGGCGTGGCCCTCACCGTGGTCGGCCCCGAAGCGCCGCTGGCCGCCGGCGTCGTGGACGTGTTCCGCGCCCGCGGCCTGAAAATCTTCGGCCCGACCAAGGCCGCCGCCCAGCTGGAGAGCTCCAAGGATTACGCCAAGGCCTTCATGGTGCGGCACAACATCCCCACCGCCCGCTACCAGACCTTCACCGACCCGGCCCAGGCGCATGCCTACATCGACCAGGAAGGCGCCCCCATCGTGATCAAGGCCGACGGCCTGGCCGCGGGCAAGGGCGTGGTGGTCGCCGCCACGCTCGAAGAGGCGCACGCCGCCATCGACGCCATGCTGGGCGACGGCTCCATGGGCGAGGCTGGCGCGCGCGTGGTCATCGAGGAATGCCTGGTGGGCGAGGAAGCCAGCTTCATCGTCATGTGCGACGGCCGCAACGTGCTGGCCCTGGCCACCAGCCAGGACCACAAGCGCCTGCTCGACGGCGACCAGGGTCCCAACACCGGCGGCATGGGCGCCTATTCGCCCGCGCCCATCGTCACCCCCGAACTGCACCACCGCATCATGCGCGAAATCATCCTGCCGACCGTGCAGGGCATGGCGCGCGACGGCATTCCGTACACCGGCTTCCTGTACGCCGGCCTAATGATCGCCCCCGGCGACGACCCCGACCGCGCCATCAAGACGCTGGAATTCAACTGCCGCATGGGCGACCCGGAAACCCAGCCCATCATGATGCGGGTCAAGAGCGACCTGCTCGACGCCCTGGAACATGCCGTCGAGGGCACGCTGGACCAGGCCGACATCGTCTGGGACCGCCGCACCGCGCTGGGCGCCGTGCTGGCCGCGCACAACTACCCGGGCACGCCGCGCACCGGCGACGCCATCCGCGGCCTGCCGGCCGACGCCGAGGATTGCATGGTGTTCCACGCCGCCACCCGGATCGAGGACGGCGAGATCAAGACCACCGGCGGCCGCGTGCTGTGCGTCACGGCCCTGGGCGACTCGGTCAAGATGGCCCGCGACCGCGTCTACGAAACCATAGACGGCGTGCACTTCGACGGCCGCCAGTACCGCAGCGACATCGGCTGGCGCGCGCTCAAGCCCTCGCAGCAGAAGTCCAAGTCCAACGCCTGACCGGAGCCCGCCGATGAACGCCTTGCCCGTCTCCGCCGTGCGGGACTACCTCACCGGCTTGCAGGCCCGCATCGTCGGCGCCCTGGAAGAAGCGGAAGGCGCCGCCTTCCGCGCCGATGAATGGCAGCGTCCCGAAGGCGGCGGCGGCCTGTCGCGCCTGCTCGAAGGCGGCCAGCTGTTCGAACGGGCCGGCGTGCTGTTCAGCCATGTCCAGGGTTCCAAGCTGCCGCCCTCGGCCAGCGCGCACCGGCCAGAACTCGCCGGCCGCTCCTGGGAGGCGATGGGCGTGTCCATGGTGCTGCACCCGCGCAATCCGCACGTGCCCACCACGCACATGAACGTGCGCATGTTCACGGCGGCCGCGCGCCCCGGCCACGACGAAGCCGACGTTTTCTGGTTCGGCGGCGGCCTGGACCTGACCCCGTACTATCCGTTCGAGGAAGACGCGCGCCACTTCCACGCCGTATGCCGCGACGCGCTGGCCGGCCACGGCGCCGACTACTACCCGCGCTACAAGCGCTGGTGCGACGAATACTTCTTCCTCAAGCACCGCAACGAAACCCGCGGAATCGGCGGCATCTTCTTCGACGACCTGAACGCCCCGGGCTTCGACGCCTCCTTCGCCCTGACCCGCTCGGTCGGCGACGCCTTCCTGCCGGCCTACATGCCCATCGTGGAACGCCGCCGCGCCCTGCCCTATGGCGAGCGCGAACGCGACTTCCAGGCCTACCGCCGCGGCCGCTACGTGGAATTCAACCTGGTGTTCGACCGCGGCACGCTGTTCGGCCTGCAATCGGGCGGACGCACCGAATCCATCCTGCTGTCCATGCCGCCGCTGGCGCAGTGGCGCTACGACTGGCAGCCGCAGGCCGGCACGCCCGAGGCCGAACTGGCCGCCTACCTCAAGCCGCGGGACTGGGTTTGAAGCGCATCGGTCTCCTGGGCGGCAGTTTCGACCCCGTCCACGTCGCGCACATCGCGCTCGCCCAGACCGCGCTGCAGGCGCTGGGCCTGGCGGAAGTGCAGCTCATCCCGGCGGCCAACCCCTGGCAGCGCGCCGCGCTGCACGCCACCGGCCGCCAGCGCCTGGACATGCTGGAACTGGCGATCGCCGGCCATGCCGGGCTGGCCGTCAACCCGATCGAAATCGAACGGGGCGGCGCCACCTACACCCTCGACACCCTGCGCGCCCTGCCTGGCGGGGCGCGCTACGTCTGGCTGTTGGGCGCCGACCAACTCGCCAATTTCTGCACCTGGCGCAACTGGCAGGACATCGCCAGCCTGGTGGACCTGGCCGTGGCCACCCGTCCCGGCACGCCGCTGGCCGCGCCGCCGGAACTGGCCCGGCACCTCGGCGCCCTGGGCCGCGAATTGCAGGAACTGCCGTTCGCGCCCATGCCGGTATCGGCCTCCGACATCCGCCAGCGCCTGGCGCGCGGCGCATCCACCGAAGGCCTGCTCGCGCCGCCCGTCGCCGCGTATATTGCGGCGCACCATCTCTACCGATAAACCCCACCCGCCGGGCGTTCCAAACGTCCCAAAGCCAGCCTCTCGCTGACCCTGCGCGGGTTATATTTACAGTTATGGATATACAAAAACTCCAACGCGCCGTCATCGACGCCCTCGAAGACGTCAAGGCGCAAGACATCAAGGTTTTCAACACCACGCATCTGACCAGCCTGTTCGATCGCGTCGTGATTGCAAGCGCCACCTCCAACCGCCAGACCCGCGCGCTGGCCTCCAGCGTATCCGACCGCGGCCGCGCGCTCGGCCTGTCCGGCATCACCATCGAAGGCGAAGACACCGGCGAATGGGTCGTGGTCGACCTGGGCGACGTGGTCGTGCACATCATGCAGCCGGCCATCCGCCAGTACTACAACCTGGAAGAAATCTGGGGCGGCAAGCCGGTGCGCGTCAAGCTGCTGCCGGAATCCACCCGTCCCGCGCCCATCGCCGGCGACAGCGCCTACGACGGCACCGACTACTGAGCGCGCCGTGAAGCTCATCGTCGTGGCCGTGGGCACGCGCATGCCGGACTGGGTGCAGACCGCCTGGGACGACTACGCCAAGCGCCTGCCCGCCGATTGCGCGCTGGAACTGCGCGAGATCAAGCCCGAACCCCGCAACAGCGGCAAGACGCCGGCCCAGATGATGGCGGCCGAGGCCAAGCGGATCGACGCCGCCCTGCCCGCCGGCGTCCTGCGCCTGGCGCTGGACGAACGCGGCCGCGACCTCACCACCATGGCCCTGTCGCAAAAGCTGGAGCAATGGCGCGCCGGCGGCCAGGACGTGGCCTTCCTGATCGGCGGCCCGGACGGCCTGGACCCCGAACTGAAAGCCGCCTGCAGCGGCCAGCTGCGGCTGTCTTCGCTGACACTGCCGCACCCCATGGTGCGCGTGGTGCTGGCCGAGCAGCTCTACCGGGCCTGGGCCATCATGACCAACCATCCCTATCATCGCGCCTGAACGGCCCGGCCTCGCCGTAGCAATGACCGACACAACCACCTCGACCGCCCGCCTCTACCTCGCCTCGGCCAGCCCCAGGCGGCGCGAACTGCTGACGCAGATCGGCCTGCCCCACGAAGTGCTGCGGGTGCCGGCTCCGCCGGGCGAGGACGAACCCCAGCATCCCGGCGAAAGCGCCGCCGACTACGTCCAGCGCACCGCGCGCGACAAGGCGCTGCGCGGACGCGACTGGATGCATGAAAACCGTCTGCCGCGCCTGCCGTTGCTGGCCGCCGACACCACCGTGATCCTGGACGGCCAGGTCCTGGGCAAGCCCGCGGACCGCGCCGACGCCCAGCGCATCCTGCGCGCGCTGTCGGGCGCCGCCCACGAAGTGCGCACCGCCGTCGCGGTCTGGACCGGCGAACAACTGCTGGAGGCGGTTTCCATCACCGAAGTCCGCATGCGCGACCTGACGGACGACGAAATCGGCCGCTACTGCGACAGCGGCGAACCCTACGGCAAGGCCGGCGCCTACGGCATCCAGGGCCTGGCCGGCACGTTCATCTCGCATATCTCGGGCAGCTACACCGGCGTGATGGGCCTGCCGGTGTTCGAAACCGCCAACCTGCTGCGCGCCGCCGGCATCCGCACGCCCTGAGACGTTCGCCCGCGATGACGGGCGACCAGCGCTCACTCGATGGGCTTGAAGCCGATTTTCCGGACCAGCGTCCGCCAGCGCTCGGTCGAGGCGGTCAACTCGGCGCCCAGCAGCTGCGCCGGCTTGAAGTCAGGCAGGTATTCCGACCTGGCCAGCGTGTCGCGCACGGTCGCGTCCTGAAGCGCCGACCGCATGGCGTCTTGCAGCCGGGCGATGTCCGGCTCGGGCGTCCCCTGGCGGGCGACGATGCCGATAAATTCCTCGAACACGATATCCGGGTAGCCCAGCTCCGCCAGCGTGGGCACGTCCGGGGAAAACGGGGAGCGGACCGCCGACGTGACCGCCAGGACTTTGAGGCGCCCCGCTTTCACCAGCTCGATGAAGTTGCTGGACAGATTCACCGCCAGACTGACTTCGCCCGCGACCACCGCCTGGGTCAACTGCGGCCCGCCGCGATAGCTGATAGGTTCGAGCGACAGATTCTCGGCCTGTGCCAGCAACCGGCCCACGAACTCGGTGGCGTTGCCCAACCCGGGCACGCCGAACGTCGCCTCCTTGGTCGACCTGGCCCAGGCCACGAACTCCTGCAGCGTGGAATACGGCGCATCGGCGGGCGCCACGACCGACAAGTGGTAGATGCACAGTTTGCAGACCGGAGCGAACTCCGCAAGGCTGTACGGCAGCCGCTTGTAGACGTGCGGGTAGGCGGTGAGCATCGAGGCCGGCGTGAGCGCGAAGTTCGATCCGTCGGCCTGCGCGTTGCGCAGCCAATCCAGCGCGATGCGCCCGCCCGCGCCGGTCCGATTCTCGATCACCATCGCCTGGCCGAGATCGCGGCGGGCCGGCTCGGCGACCGCGCGGGCGACGAGGTCGGGGCCACCGCCAGGTGGAAAACCCACCATCAAGGTAATGGGCTTCCTCGACTGCGCGCGGACACTGCCGGCGCCGCTCATCGCCGCGCCGAAACCGGCCACCCGCGCGGCTGCAACTCCCGCGCCCATTTTCATCAGAAAACTGCGTCTCGACATGCTGGTCTCCTTGCTGGGGCCGGTTTTCGGCTCAGGGTTCGACGATGTTGAAGAGCGGATTGCACGTGTCCAGTCCTTCGAGCAGCTCGATCACCGGCTGCGCCTGGCCGCTGATCTGCGCCTCGCCGCTCTCCAGCGCCGCGCGTAATCCGCCCTGCGGCAGCAGGACCTTGAGCAGGCCCGCCCGAGTAGTGCTGAACACCGCGTCGGCGGCATCGCCGAACGACCCCGGGCGATGGCTCAGCGCGCCATGGCTGAGCGTCAGCTTGTGGCAGCTGCCTTCGTCGGTCATGCGCCAATCGAAGCGCAGCGCCTTGCCCTTGACCCTGTCGCCAACCACGCGGATGGCGATGAAATCGAAGAACAGCGGCATCGGCAGCCGGGCCACCACGCCGATGCTGATTGCGTTGCCATCCTTGGCGCGGGGCCGTATCCCTTCGCGCAGCTCGCGCGCGCCCAGCAGGTACGAGTTACGCCACGTGGCCGATTCGGCCTGGTATCCCAGCTGCTCGAACGCGTCCGCGCACAGCTGCCGGGCGCTCTGGTTGGACGGATCGGCGAAAACCGCCTGGTTCATGATCTGCGCCACCCAGCGGAATTCGCCGCGCTCGAAGTCGACTCGCGCCTGGGCGACCGCCTTGTCGATCCCGCCGATGTAGTCCATGTACTTGCCGGCGGCGTCGCTCGGCGGCAAAGGATTCAGATGCGCCGGATTGCCTTCGTACGGCCCCATGTAGAACGTGTAGATCGCCTGCACGTTATGCACCATGGCGCCGTAGTAGCCGCGCGTATGCCAACGCCGGGACAACTCATTGGGCACCATCAACTGCTCGGAGATTTCCCGGGGGGTCAGCCCGTGGCTCATCAGCCGCAGCGTCTGGTCGTGCAGGTAGCGATAGAGATCGCGCTGCTCGGTCAGGAAGGCCAGCACCCTGTCCGTGCCCCACACCGGCCAATGGTGCTGCGCCAGGCAGACGTCGGCCTGGCCTGCATACAGATCGACGCTTTCGTCCAGATAGCTGGCCCAGGCCAGTGCGTCGCGCACCTTGGCGCCGCGGATCGGACAAAGATTGTGCATCGTGTGGCAGGCGTTTTCCGCCATGTTCAGCGCGCGCATGGCCGGAAAATAAAAATTCATTTCAGCCGGCGCCTCGGTGCCGGGCGTCATCTGAAACACCACCTCCACGCCGTCGATGACCATGCGGTCGCCGGTCTTCCCGATCAGGCAGGTCGGCGCGATCAGCCCGGACGTGCCCTTGCCCAGGCCTTTGCCCAGGCCACTGTCGACGTGCGATTGCGGCCCCGGCTCCAGATACGTGCCGAACTGGAACTCGGCGCGCCGGCGCGAAGGAATGCCCGCCAGCAGCGACTCCGACATGACTTCCTCCATGAAGCCTTGCGGAGCAATGATCTGCGTGCGGCCGGCCGCCACGTCCTCTTCGCTGACCACGCCCTTGACGCCGCCGTAATGGTCCCGATGGCTGTGGCTGTATATGACCGCCACGATCTTGCGCGGGCCCAGGTGTTTTTCATACAACTGCAGCGCCGCGCTTGCGGCCTCCTCGAAGGTCAGCGGATCGATGACGATCAGGCCGGTGTCTCCTTCGATGAAAGTGATGTTCGCCAGATCGAAGCCCCGGACCTGATAGATGCGATCGCATACCTTGAACAGTCCGTGGATGCGGTTGAGCTGCGCCATCCGCCACAGGCTGGGATTGACGGTGAACGGCGCACACCTGTCTTCGAGAAAATCGTATTCCTTCTGGCTCCAGACGACGTTGCCGTCTGCATCGCGGATGACGGCATTCTCGATGGTGCCGATGAAGCCCCGGTTGGCGTCGTCGAAATCGCTGGTGTCGGAAAAATCCAGCGCCGAGGCCAGGCCTTGCTGCAAGGCTATCGTGTGCGCGTGGGCGTTCTTGCGCTGGGCGGCCGCCGCCGCGGGAATCATGTTACTGGTCATGGGATGAGATCGCGAGAGGAGTTGAAGGAATCAGATACGTGCTTGGACGCTGGAGAAATCGAGCACGGTCCTGCCCATTGCGCGGCGCTCATCCAGCGCCCGCAGAATGTCGCCGAGCTCGCCGGGCGGCTTCATGGCGATGGGCGGCGCCTGCAGCTTGCCGCTGCGGGCCAGCTCGACCACGCCATGCAGGTCCGCCAGCGTCCCGACGAACGAGCCGATGATTGCGATGGAGCGCTGCGCGATGGGCGGCAAGGGCAGCGCCAGCTCACCGCCGTGCAGGCCGACCAGGACATAAGTCCCGCCCTTGCGCAGCACGGCGTACGGCAGATCGAACGTCGACGGCATGCCCACGAAGTCGATGGCCGCGGCCAGACGCCCTGCGGTGGCTTCGGCGAGCGCCTGCTGGGCGTCCGGCCGGTCGCTGCGCACCACGCGGGCCGCGCCCTGCGCCCTGGCCGCCTCGAGCTTGCCGTCCTCCACATCGCAGGCGACGATCTTGTCGTATCCCATGCCCTTGAGCATGGCGATGGCCAACAGGCCCAGGCCGCCGCAGCCGAGCACCGCCACCCAGTCGGCCGCCCGCAGCTGCGGGGAGATCTTCGCTATCGCCGAATAACAGGTCGTGCCCGAGCAGGCCAGGGTGGCGGCGAATGCGTCGTCGATGCCGGACGCGTCGACCAGGTAGCGGGAATCCGGCACCAGCAAATGCGTCGCAAAGGCGCCCGGCAGCGCAATGCCGATATTGCGGGGCGCCGCGCACAGCGTGGACAGGCCCTCGTCGCAGGCCCAGCAGGTCCCGCAGCCGATCCAGGGATAGACCACCCGCTTGTCCCCCGCCCTGACGTCCTTCACGTCCGGCCCGACCGCCTCCACCACGCCCAGCGGCTCATGCCCGAGCGTGAGCGGTGGCGCCAGGCCCCGGTCCTTCAGGTATGCCTTCCTGCCTGCGCCCAGGTCAAAAAAACCGTGCCAGAGATGCACGTCGGAGTGGCAGACGCCGCAATGCGTGATGCGCATGACCACCTCGGAACCCTTGGGCTCCGGAGTTTCGCGCAAGCGGGCCTGCAAGGATTTTCCATGTTCCGTTACGTCATAGCTGAGCATGTAGCCTCCGTCATAGCTGCCGCGGCAGCGGCGCAACAGTGGCCACATTAAGACAGTCGACTTATATTTGTCAATCAACTGACTTAATTTTGATTGACCCTACAATAGACGAACCTCGACTATCGACGCATGCTGATGCCTCCCTCCTCCCCATCCGCCTCCCTCAAGCCGAAGCGCTCTCCCCGCGGCAGCGCGCAAGCGGGCACGGAGAACGTCGATGCGCTGCTCGAGACTGCACAACGCCTGTTCGCCGAGCGCGGCATAGACGCCGTATCCATGCGCGAGATCTCGCGCGAGGCCGGTCACCGCAACAACTCGGCGCTCCAGTACCACTTCGGCACCAAGGAGGCTCTGCTGCAAGCGATACTGGATGCGGGAATGCGAGAGGTGAACGTGCTGCGCAACGACCACATCGACCGGCTGTTCGCGACCCGCAGGCACACGGAACTGCGTGCCCTGGTCGAGGCGCTGGTATGGCCGCTGGCGGCAAAGCTGCAGACCAAAAAGCGCAATACCTACAACCGTTTTCTGGCCGCGAGCCAGATCCATCCGGATATCAATCTGCGGCCCAGCCCGGGCGACACGGACCGCGGCTTCCGGCGTCTCTATGAACTCGTCGAAAGCGCGCTGCCCCAGATCCCTGCCTCGGTGATGCAGCAACGCTGGCTCGCCAGCATCAGCTTCATGCTGTTCGCGTTGGCCGACTATGAGCGGATTAGCGCCCGGCGCAGCAAGTCGGAGCGGGCATTCGACATCCAACGGGCCATCGAGAACCTGATCGACATGCTGACCGGCGCGCTGGCGGCCCCGGTTTCGGAGCAGGTGCTGCAACGCTCCGCGGCTGCGGCGGAAGCCGCCCCTGAAGAGTCCGGGACGTAACCCGGGTCGGGGCGGCAAGGGTAAGCCGGCTCAGGCCTGGCTGATCGGCTCGCCGAGCATGGGCTGCGGCTCGGCGGCCGCCGGAGCCACGGCGGGCAGCGGCTGCGGATCGCCGGCCAGCGCGGCGTCCAGCCGCTCCTTGTCCAGTTCGCCCTCCCAGCGCGCGACCACGACGGTGGCGGTCGCGTTGCCGACCAGGTTGGTCAGCGCGCGGCATTCGGACATGAAGCGGTCCACGCCCAGGATCAGCGCCATGCCGGCGACCGGCACCGTGGGCACCACCGACAGGGTCGCGGCCAGCGTGATGAAGCCCGCGCCGGTCACGCCCGCGGCGCCCTTGGAGCTCAGCATCGCCACCAGCAGCAGCAGGATCTGGTCGCCCAGCGACAGCGGGATATCGCAGGCCTGCGCGATGAACAGCGCGGCCATCGTCATGTAGATGTTGGTTCCGTCCAGGTTGAACGAGTAGCCGGTGGGCACCACCAGGCCGACCACCGACTTCGAGCAGCCGGCGCGTTCCATCTTCTGCATCAGGGTGGGCAGCGCCGCTTCCGACGAGCTGGTGCCCAGCACCAGCAGCAGTTCCTCGCGGATGTAGCGCACCAGCTTCAGGATCGAAAAGCCGTTGTAGCGCGCCACCAGTCCCAGCACCACGACCACGAACAGCACCGAGGTCGCGTAGAACGTGCCCACCAGCATCGCCAGGTTAACGATGGACTTGATGCCGTACTTGCCGATGGTGAACGCCATGGCGCCGAACGCGCCGATGGGAGCGGCCTTCATCAGGATGGCCACCAGCCGGAACACCGGCTGGGCCAATGCGGTCATGAACGACAGTATCGGCTTGCCGCGCTCGCCGACCATGGCCAGCGAAATGCCGAACAGCACCGCCACGAACAGCACCTGCAGGATGTCGCCGCCCACGAACGGGCTGAAGATGGTTGTGGGGATCACGTTCATCAGAAAGCCGGTGACGGTGGAATCATGCGCCTTGGCCACATAGCCCGACACCGCCTTCTGGTCCAGCGTGCTC
Organism: Achromobacter sp. HZ01; assembly: GCF_003267925.1. Classification (NCBI taxonomy): domain Bacteria; kingdom Pseudomonadati; phylum Pseudomonadota; class Betaproteobacteria; order Burkholderiales; family Alcaligenaceae; genus Achromobacter; species Achromobacter sp. HZ01. The sequence goes on along the minus strand of NZ_LWKV01000007.1, from coordinate 4,003 downwards.
GGGTCGATGTGCATGCCCGCGCCGGGCTGCACCACGTGGCTGACGATCATGCCCACGATTAGCGCCAGTGTGGAAAAGCACAGGAAGTACAGCATGGCCTTGCCGGCGACCCGGCCGACCTTCTTGAGGTCGCTCATGGCGGCGATGCCGGTGGCCACGGTCAGGAAGATCACCGGAGCGATGATCATCTTGACCAGCTTGATGAAGGCGTCGCCCAGCGGCTGCATCTGCTGGCCCAGCTCGGGCTTGAATGCGCCCAGCAGCACCCCGACCACGATGGCGAAGATCACCTGCACATAAAGGATTTGATAGAACTTGAGCTTGCGCGCGGGCGCGACTTGATCCACGTCGATCATTGGGATTTGTCCCCACCAAAGCCCCTTGCTCCGGACGGCGTTGCGCGGCGGGCGACGGGGCGTTATCTGTTTTGTGGCCCGGCGCACTGCTTCCGGGCCCATGTCACCGCGCGTCGGAGCGCGGCTTGCCCCGACTTATGCAATAGCCATGCCAGCCCGACGGCGTGCGCCCTTCCATACACAAACCATTGATCAAAAAGGAATTTTTTCTACTTTCCGGAAAGCGGAACCTGGCATTCTGGCGAGATTCCACACAAAAAAGATATAGAATGTGCGAAAACCCGCACACATCATGTCCCGCCCCGCCTCCACCCCCGCCGCCCCGGCGCTGCCGCCCCGACCGGGCGCCAGGCGGCGCAAGTTCGCCTGGCTCTGGCGCGCCGGCGGCATCGTGCTGGCCGTCGCGCTGGTGTTCGGCGTGCTGCACGCCGCCACGCTCTGGGCCCGCGACGAGGCCCTGACGAACGCCGCGGCGCAGGCGCGCGGCGCGGCCCAGGTCAACGCGGCCCTGTTGCGCAACAATCTCGACAAATTCCGCGCCCTGCCCTTCGTGCTGACCCGCGACGTGGACGTGCGCGCCGCGCTCGAAAACCCCGCGCCGGGCCAGGTCGTGCCGCTGGACGAAAAGCTCGACTCGCTCAGCCGCGGCGTGGGCGCCTCGGCCATCTACGTGCTGGACCGCAAAGGGCTGGCGATCGCCGCGAGCAACTGGCGCGAGCCTGCCACCTTCGTCGGCGTGGACTACCAGTTCCGGCCTTATTTCCAGGGTTCGGTGGCGCAGGGCTCGGCCGAGCATTTCGCGCTGGGCACCATCAGCCATGAGGCCGGCCTGTACCTGGCGCGGCGCGTGGACGGCGTCGGCGGCAGGCTGCTGGGCGCGGTCGTGCTGAAAGTGGATTTCCGCGAACTGGAGGCCGACTGGCGCCAGTCCAACGCGCCGATCTTCGTCACCGACGAACACGGCGTGGTATTGCTGGGCAGCGTCTCCGACTGGCGCTTCAAGGTGCTGGCGCCGCTGGCGTCCGATCTGGCGCAAAAGCTGCGCACCAGCCTGCAGTTCGGCGACGCCCGCTTCCAGCCGCTGCCCTTGCGGCCCACGCTGCTGGCCGCAAGCAACGGCCAACTGGTGCGCACCGACGCCGCCCTGCCCCAGATCCCGGCCGGCGCGCCGCTATTGCATACGACGCTGCCCATCGCGGAATCGCCAGGCTGGACCCTGCACCTGCTCTCGCCGGTGCAGTCGTCCATCAACCAGGCCACCGCCAACGCGCAGCTGGGCGCGCTGCTCGCGCAAAGCGCGCTGGCCGCCATCGTCGGCATCGTCCTGCTGCGCCGCCATCGCCAGCGCGAGCGCGCGCAGCAGCAGGCGGTCATCCATGAACAGCTCGCCGCCCTGGTCGACGAGCGCACCGCGCAGCTGCTGGAAGTGAACGAGCAGCTCATCGAAGAAATGGACCAGCGCCAGCGCACCGACGCCCGCCTGCACACCATGCAGGAAGAACTGGTCCAGGCCAGCAAGCTGGCGCTGCTGGGCCAGGTCGCCGCCGGCGTCGCGCACGAGATCAACCAGCCCGTGGCCGCGATACGCGCCTACGCCGACAACGCCGCCGAATTCCTGCGCCGGCATGACGACGGCTCGGCGCGCGAGAACCTGCACACCATCGCCTCCCTGACCGAGCGCATCGGCCACATCACCGGCGAGCTGCGCGCCTTCTCGCGCAAGGCCGGCACCGCGGTCGGGCCCACCAGCCTCAAGGATTGCCTCGAAGGCGCGCTGCTGCTGGTCGGCCCGCGCGCACGGCGCCAGGCGGTGGCCCTGCAGCGCCCGCCCGAGGGCCAGAACTACCAGGTGCAAGCCAACCGCATCCGGCTCGAACAGGTTCTGGTCAATCTACTGCAGAACGCCCTGGAGGCACTGGACGGGCAGGCCGACGGCCGCATCGTCGTGACGTTGCGGGACCTCGGCGAATGCGTGCAGGTCCAGGTCGGCGACAACGGCCCCGGCCTGTCGGCGCAGGCGCGCGCCCGTCTCTTCACGCCTTTCCACACCACCAAGCCGGAAGGGCTGGGCCTGGGCCTGGTCATCTGCCGCGATCTGGTCGCCGAATTCGGCGGCCAGCTGGACGTCGCGGACCCGGCCGACGGTGGCGCCCTCTTCGTCCTGAGCCTGCGCAAGGCGTCCGGCCAGGACCTTGCCGCGAATCCTGCCCATGAAACCAGTCCCTGAATCCGCGTCCCCGCACGTCCTCTTCATCGACGACGACGACGAGCTGCGCCGCGCCAATGCCCAGACACTCAAGCTGCACGGCATTTCCGTGGACGCCCACGCCGGCGCGCGTCCCGCGCTGGCCGCGCTGACCCGTGAATTCGACGGCGTGGTGGTGACCGACATCCGCATGCCCGACATCGACGGCCTGCAGCTGTTTCGCCGGGTGCGCGACATCGATCCCGACATTCCGGTCATCCTGATCACGGGGCACGGCGACATCGCCACCGCCGTGCAATGCATGCACGACGGCGCCTATGACTTCCTGGCCAAGCCCTACGCGGCCGAACGGCTGGTCACCGCGATCGCGCACGCCGCCGAAAAACGCCGCCTGGTGCTGGAGAACCGCCGCCTGCGCGAAGCCGCCTTCGCCGTGGAGGCCGACGAGGTGCCCTTCATCGGCACCGCACCGGCCATGCAGCGCATCAAGCAGACGCTGCGCCATATCGCGGACGCCGACGTGGATGTGCTGGTCGAAGGCGAAACCGGCACCGGCAAGGAAGTGGTGGCCACCGCGCTGCACCGCCTGAGCCGCCGCCGCGACCGCCCGCTGGTGGCGATCAACTGCGGCGCGCTGCCCGAAAGCGTGATCGAAAGCGAATTGTTCGGCCACGAGGCCGGCGCGTTCACCGGCGCCCAGAAAAAGCGCATCGGGCGCATCGAACATGCCAGCGGCGGCACGCTGTTCCTGGATGAAATCGAAAGCATGCCGCTGGCCATCCAGGTCAAGCTGCTGCGCGTGCTCGAATCCCGCCAGATCACGCCCCTGGGCAGCAACGAGGTGCGCAGCCTGGACCTGCGCGTGGTCGCAGCCACCAAGGAAGACCTGGGCAGCCCCGCGATCCGCGACAAGTTCCGCGAGGACCTGTTCTACCGCCTCAACGTGGTCACGATACGGATTCCTCCGCTGCGCGAGCGCCGCGAGGACATCCCGCTGCTGTTCGCCCACTATCTCGGGCATGCCTCGCGCCGCTTCCACCGCGACATCCCCGAAATGCCCGCGTCCATCAAGCAGCACGTGCTCACGCACGACTGGCCCGGCAACGTGCGCGAACTGGCGCATTTCGCCGAACGCGTGGTGCTGGGCGTGCTGAACGCCCCGCCCACGGCGGCGCCGGCCGCCGCCGCAGGCGCGCTCAGCCTGCCGGAACGGATGGAACGCTTCGAGGCCCAGCTCATCCGCGAAGCCCTGGCCACGCACCAGGGCGACATCAAGGCGACGCTGGAAGCGCTGGGCATTCCGCGCAAGACCTTCTACGACAAGCTGCAGCGCCACGGCATCGAACGCCAGCAGTACATGCCGCGGTAAACCCGCGGCGACGCCCCAAAACAAAAAACCCTCGCCGCAATATCGGCGAGGGTTTTCGTTTTGTACAGGCAC
>NZ_LWKV01000006.1:0-193958 GCF_003267925.1 Achromobacter sp. HZ01 | reverse complement strand
AGCACCATCACGCTGACCGGCAACACGTACAGTTCGGTCACCAAAACCGGCGGCACGCGGATCACCAACGTCGCAGCGGGCGTCGATGGCGGCGACGCCGTCAATCTCGACCAACTGGAGGCGGCGAAAACCCGCTACTACAGCGTCAATGACGGTGGCGTGATCGGCGCCAACTATGCAAACGATGGCGCCACCGGCGGCAACTCGCTGGCCGCCGGCGTCGCCGCGCAAAGCAGCGCCACGCAAAGCGTCGCTCTCGGCTACAACGCGAAGGCCTATTCTGCGCAAAGCGTGGCGCTGGGCGCCAACAGCATCGCGAACGCCAGCCTGACCGCGAGCGCCTACAACCCCACCGCGCTCTACACCCTGGCGGGCCTGACCCCGATCGGTGAGGTCTCGGTAGGCTCGGTCGGCAAGGAACGCCGCATCACCAATGTCGCGGCCGGCGCCGCCGACACCGACGCCGTGAACGTCAGCCAATTGAAGTCGGCGGTCAGCGCAATCTCCGCCAACCCGCCGGGCAACGACCGAGCGGTGACCTACGATGGCGCGGCCGGCGCCCCCAAGGACAAGGTGACCCTGCAAGGCACGCCATCGACCGACGGCGGCAAGACCGGCGGCACGATCATCACCAACGTCAAGCAGGGCGAGGTCTCCAAGACCAGCACGGACGCCGTCAATGGCAGCCAACTGTATGAGACCAACCAGCGCGTCGAGAATATCGATGCCCGCGTAAGCAACGTCGAGAACAAGTTCGTCGAAACGTTCAGCAGCCTGGATAACGGCTCACGCTACTTCAAGGCCGACGGCACGAACACGGACGCCGACAAGGCGACCGTGCAAACCGGCACCAGCGGTGTCGCATCCGGGTCCAATGCGGCCGTCTCCGGGAAGAACGGCGTGGCCATCGGGAGCAACGCGGTTTCTGCCGCGGAAGAGACCGTGGCAGTCGGCGCCGGCGCCACGGCATCGGCTTCCGGCGCGACCGCCACCGGCAGCGGCGCGCGAGCGTCCGGCAAGAGAAGCTCCGCGGTCGGCCAGAAGGCAAGCGCCAGCGGCAACAACTCCGTCGCGGTGGGCGCCGGCGCCAAGGCCTCGTATACCAATAGCGTGGCGCTGGGCGCGGATTCGGCGACCGACCGCGACAACTCGGTTTCGGTGGGCTATGCCGGTGGCGAGCGGCAAATCACGAACATGGCCGCGGGTACCGCTCCGACCGACGGCGTCAACGTGTCCCAGTTGAATGACACCAAGAACGACATCGTGAACTACACGAACGGGAAACTGCGCAACCTGCGCAACGATGCCAACGCCGGAACGGCGTCGGCCATGGCCATGGCTGCGCTGCCGCAGGCGACGCTTCCCGGCAAGGGTATGTTCGCGCTTGGCGGCGGCACTTACGGCGGCCAGAGCAGCCTGGCTGTCGGAATATCCAGCATGTCCGAAAGCGGCAAGTGGGTAGTCAAGGCAAACGCGACCACGAACACCCGGGGCAATGTCGGCGCCGCGGTGGGAGTCGGTTTTCACTGGTAAACCGCTGGTGATTCAACGGGTCCCGCGGCCGCCACCGCCGCGGGACCTGAATGATTTCGTTTCAGAGCGGATTTCGCAGCTCCGTCCGACGACCCGCGGTTTCGCTCAGCCCGCGCCAATGAGGGAACGGCTTTCCTTTCCATCATCCGCCGCCGGTTCGTCAGATGGGAACGGATCGAGCGAGACCCGCTCCTGGGCATGAGTCGGAACAACGTATTCCTACCAGCCAGGCTATCGCGCCTCGAACCCAAAAGAAAACAGCCGCTGTAAGCGGCTGTTTTCTAAGGAAATTTTGGGGTGGCTGATGGGACTCGAACCCACGACAACCGGAATCACAATCCGGGACTCTACCAACTGAGCTACAGCCACCACTGGTACTGCTTGCTTCGCTGCGCGGCCTTGAAAAAAGGTGCTCATCAACGAAGAGGCCGAATTCTAGCACGTTTTTTTGAATGGTGTACGAGGCCGTGGCGAAAATGGACTTGCCTGGGCGTGGGGCCTTGATATGCTTGCGCATTGACCGCCCCCGGAGACCGTGGTTTACCCCCTCGTCATGGACCGCATACACGCTATTTTGATCGATTACTGGCCTCATCTGGTATTTGCCATCAGCGTCGTGGCCGGAACGGGCGCGGCGGTGCATGCCGCGATGACGAAGCAGGACGTGCGGGCGGCCATCGGCTGGGTGGGGGTGGCGCTGTTTTCGCCGCTGTTCGGGGCGCTGTTCTATTTCGTGGCGGGGATCAACCGGATCCGCAAGACGCGGCTGTCGCAGCAGCGCGACGAGGCGATGGTGGTGGACGCCGAGCAGGTGGAGACGGCGCCGGTGGACGTGGTGCAGGTCTCGGGGCCGCAGTTCGCGTCGCTGAAGGTGCTGGGCGACCGCGTCAGCCGTTTCCGGCTGTTGGGCGGCAACGCGGTGCAGCCGCTGGCCGGCGGCGACGAGGCGTATCCGGCCATGCTGCAGGCGATCCGCGAAGCGCGCCATGCGGTGGCGATGCAGAGTTATATCTTCGACAACGATCCGATCGGGCGCGAGATGGCGCAGGCGCTGATCGAGGCGCGGGCGCGCGGGGTCGAGGTACGGGTGCTGATCGACGCCATCGGCTCCAAGTATTCGCGCCCGCCCATCGTGCGCATGCTGGCGCGCGGCGGCGTGCCGGTGGCGCGCTTCATGACCAATCCGCTGGGGGTGCTGCGCATGCCCTACGCCAATCTGCGCAGCCACCGCAAGGTGCTGGTGATCGACGGGCGGGTGGGTTTCACCGGCGGGATGAACGTGCGCGCGGCCTTCGTCAGCGCGCTGGCCGGGCCGGCGACCAACCGCGACACGCATTTCCGGGTCGAGGGGCCAATCGTGACGCAGCTGATGTCGGTGTTCGCGCATGATTGGAATTTCACGACGCACGAGTCGCTGCCGGCCAGGCCGTGGTTCGATCCCAGCGCGCAGCCGCGCAGCGGCCGGGTGCCGATGCGCTGCGTGCCGTCCGGCCCGGACCGCGCGCTGGGCAGTTCGCACAATATGCTGCTGGGCGCGCTGGCGGTGGCGCAGCGCCACGTGCGCATCCAGTCGCCCTACTTCCTGCCCGACCAGACGCTGATCGGCGCGCTGGCCACGGCCGCGCGCCGCGGGGTGACGGTGGACATCGTGATTCCCGGCAAGAACAATCTGCGGCTGGTGGACTACGCGATGACTGCGCAGCTGGACCAGGTGGTGCGCACCGGCTGCCGGGTGTGGCGCTCGCGCGGGGCGTTCGACCATTCCAAGCTGATGACGGTGGACGACGCCTGGGCCTATGTGGGCTCGTCCAATCTGGACCCGCGCAGCCTGCGGCTGAATTTCGAGCTGGATACGGAGATCTACGATCCCGAGGTGGCGCGCTGGATCGCGGCCCGGGTCGATGCGCTGATCGGCCAGGCCAAGCGCGAGACGCTGGAGAGCCTGCACCAGGCGCCGTTCGCCAAGCGGCTGCGCAACAAGGTGATCTGGCTGGCGACGCCTTATCTGTGACGCCGCCGCGCGGGCTGGGGTAATCTTGCGCGATGCGCTATGAACTGACCGATCTCCGCCTGTTTCTTGCGATCGCCGAGGCCGGAAGCCTGTCCGGCGGCGCCAACGCGGTGCACCTGACCGCCTCTTCCGCCAGCTACCGCCTGAAGAACCTGGAGTTCGCGATGGGCGTGCCGCTATTCAAGCGCGAGGCACGCGGCATGGAGCTGACCGTCGAGGGCGCGTTCGTGCTCAAGCACGTGCGCTCGCTGCTGGCGGGGGTCGAGCGCATGCACGGAGAGGTCAGCGGCTTCGCCAGCGGCCTGAAGGGCAGCGTCAAGCTGTTCGCCAACAGCAGCTCGCTCAACGGTTTCATCGTGCCCAGCCTGGGCCGCTTCCTGTCGGCCAATCCCAACGTCAATATCCTGCTCGAAGAGCGCTCCAGCACCACCATCGAGGCCGCGATCGCGGGCCAGGAGGCCGATATCGGCATCTTCGCCGGCCGCGCGCAGTCGGCCGGCGTCAACGCCACGCGCTATGCGGTCGACGAGCTGATCATCGCAGCGCCGCTGAACCATCCGGTGGTGGACAGTTCGCCGGTGCGTTTTCCGGCGGTGCTGGACCTGGATTTCGTGTGCATGAACCGCAGCACCAGCAATTTCATGTTCCTGCGCGACATGGCCAAGCTGGCCGGCAAGACGCCCAAGGTGCGCATCCACGTGCATACCTTCGACGCGGCGCTGTCCATGGTGGAGGCCGGCGTGGGGGTGTCGCTGGTGCCGCGCAGCGTCGCGGCCGGCGCGCTGCGCGAAGGCCGGATCGCGGCCGTGGGGCTGCGCGAACCCTGGGCGCGGCGCGAGCTGACGCTGGTCACTGCGGCCGGCTCGCCGCCCTCGCCTTTCGTCGAGCAGGTGGCCGGCTACCTGCTCGACGATCCCATCGTGGCGGCCACGCGCGAGCAGGACTGACGGCGCCGGGCGCGCGCCGGCTCAGGATTTCGCGCGCCGCTTGCTTGCCAGGAACTCGTTCATGAATTTCTGGGGCTCGCCGGTGTTGAAGGCGGCGCCGAATTCCGCGACGCTGTCCTCGATCGCTTCGTCCACCGACATCGTCTCCCAGCGGCGCAGCAGCTTTTTCTGCTGGCGCAGCGCGGCCGGCCCGAGCGCGGCGAAGCCTTCGGCCAGCTTGCGCACGGCGCCGTCCAGTTCGGCCTCGGGCACGGCGGCGTTGACCAGGCCCCAGTCGAGCGCGCGGCGGGCGTCGATCAGTTCGCCGGTCAGCAGCATCCAGGCGCTGTTGGCCGCGCCGATCAACGGCGGCATGAGCGCGGCGTGGATCACGGACGGGATGCCCACCTTAACTTCGGGCATGCCGAACTGCGCGTGGTCGGCGCAGATGCGCAGGTCGCAGGCCAGCGCGAATTCCAGGCCGCCGCCCAGGCACCAGCCCGGAATGCGGGCGATGACGGGAACCGGGAAATGGCGCACGGCGTTGCACAGGTCGCGCAGGTTCGAGATGAAGCGCCGCGCCTTCGCCTCGTCCAGCGCCGCCATTTCGGCGATGTCGGCGCCGGCCACGAAGGCGCGGTCGCTGGCGCCGCGCAGCACCAGCACGCGCACCGAGTCGTCTTCGCGCAGCCGCGCCAGCGCTTCGCGCAGGCCGTCGATGACCGGGGTGCTCAGGATGTTCAGGACGCCGGCGTCCTGCATGGTCAGGGTGGCGATGCCGCCGGCCTCGATCTCGGCGCGGGCATGGGCGACTTCAAAGGTTCTGGTGCTCATGGGATCTCCTCTTACTGCATTTTCTCGAATTTGATGTCGGCCACCACGCTTTGCCAATGCTGGTTGGACTTGGCGATCAGCGCGCCGAACTCCTCGCGCGACATGGGGCTGGGCACGGCGCCCTGGCGTTCGATGGCGGCGACCGTGTCGGGGTCGGCCAGCGCCGCGCGCACGGCCTGGTTCAGCTTGTCCAGCACGGACTCGGGCACGCCCGCCGGCGCGGCCAGGCCGAACCAGGACGGGTTGTTCATGGCAGGCAAACCGGCCTCGGCGTAGGTCGGCACATCCGGCAGCACCTTGAGCCGCTGCCTGGCGGCCACGGCCAACGGGCGCAGGCGCTCGCCCTGGATCAGCGGGTAGGACGACGGAATATTGTCGAACACGACCTGCACTTGTCCAGCCACCAGGTCGTTGAGCGCCGGACCCAGGCCCTTGTAGGGCACGTGCAGCATGCGGGTGCCGGTGGTCTTGAGGAACAGTTCGCCGTTCATATGGCTCAGGCCGCCGTTGCCCGAGGAGCCGAAGGCGTACTTGTCCGGGTTGGCCTTGAGCAGCTGCAGGAAGGAAGCCAGGTTCCGGGCCGGCAGCGTCGGGTTCACGACCAGCACGTTGGGCACGTCGGCCAGGTTGCTGATCGGGGCGAAATCCTTGACGGGGTCGTAGGAACTCCTGGCGTAGACGTTGGGATTGACGGCGTGCGAGCTTTCCACCGCCATCACCAGGGTGTAGCCGTCGGCCGGCTGCTTGGCCGCGTAGGCCGAGCCGATGTTGCCGCCGGCGCCCGGACGGTTCTCGATGATGACGGATTGGCCGAGCCGCTCGCCCAGCTTGTTGCCGACCACCCGCGCGATGATGTCGGTGGTGCCGCCCACCGCGTAGGGCACGACCAGCCGGATCGGCCGGTCGGGGTATTCGGCGGCGGCCATCGCGGGCGCGGCCAGGCAGGCGCACAGCGCCGCCACGTGGAATTTTATGGATTTCATGGTTGTCTCCTCGGTTGAATCATCTGGTGGGGGAATCCGGCAGCACGCTTGCGGTGTGCTCGCCCAGCAGTGGCGGCGCCGCGCCCAGGGCCTCGGGCGGGGAGCCGGCCAGCAGCGGATTGCGCACCAGGCGCAGCTCGCCCAGCCTGGGATGCACGGCGGTCTGCACCAGGCCGCGGTGCTGCACCTGCGGATGCGCGAACACTTCGTCCAGCGTGTGGATCGGTCCCCAGGGCACGCCGGCCGCGTCGAAGGCGTCGGTCCAGCGCTTGCGCGGGGCGGCGGCCAGGGTCTGCGCGATCAGCGGGCGCAGGCCGTCCATGTGCGCCAGGCGCGCGCTGTTGGTGGCGTAGCGCGCATCGGCCGCCCATTCGGGATGGCCGGCCACGCCGCAAAAGCGCGCGAACTGGCCGTCGTTGCCGATGGCCAGGATGAGGTGGCCGTCGGCGCAGGCGAACACTTCGTACGGGGCGCAGTTGGGATGGGCGTTGCCGCTGCGCTGCGGGGCCACGCCGGACACCAGGTAGTTGGCGCCCTGGTTGGCGTTGAGCGCCACCGCCACATCCAGCAGGCAGATGTCCAGCGGCATGCCGCGGCCGGTCCGGTCGCGCTGGCGCAGCGCCGCCAGCACGGCGGAGGTGGCGTACATGCCGGTCATCAGGTCCACCACCGCCACGCCGGTGCGCAACGGCCCGGCGCCCGGCGTTCCGTCGGGTTGTCCGGTGTAGCTCATGAGGCCGCCCATGCCCTGGAACACGTAGTCGTAGCCGGGCTTGCCGGCCAGCGGACCGGACTGGCCGTAGCCGGTGATGGACAGGTAGATGAGACGCGGATTGATGCGCGCCAGCGAGTCGTAGTCCAGGCCGTACTTGCGCAGCCCGCCCGCCTTGTAGTTCTCGACCAGCACGTCGGCGCCGGCGGCCAGTTCGCGCACGCGGGCCGCGCCCGCTTCGGTGGCGAAGTCGATGGCCACCGATTGCTTGCCGCGGTTGCAGGCCATGAAATAGGCCGACATCGACGCCTGGCCGTCGGCCGAGCGCAGGTCGGGCGGGCCCCAGCCGCGGGTATCGTCGCCGCGCTCCGGGTGTTCCACCTTGATGACCTCGGCGCCCATATCCGCCAGGTTCTGCGTGCACCAGGGGCCCGCGAGTATGCGGGAGAGGTCCACGACTTTCACGCCCCGCAAGGCCGTGTGCAGCATAGTGTCTCCGTGATTGAAACGATCCGGAAAATTATGCTGGCCCGCTCGCGCGGCGAGGAGTCGAATGTTTCGAACGCTGCGTTCGTCGGCGTTCAAACGGCGCGTCCGGCCCTATGGGACGGCGCGCCGCCTTGGTCCGGCGCGAACGCCGGCTTCGAATCTTTCGTATGGCGTCTCAGCCGTCCGAGGCCGGCGTCTTGGCGGCGCGCACCGCGAACACCGCGTTGGCCTTGAGCATGACGCGGCCTTCGACCTGCAGCCGGCAGGTGGCGTAGATCAGGCGCTTACCCTGCTTGTCGATCTGCACGTGGGCCTCGAGCCAGTCGCCGGGCCTGACCGGATTCAGATACTCGACCGACATCTGCACGGTGACCACCGACACCTGCCCCTGCTGCGCGATGGTGTAGCCCAGCGCGCTGTCGGCCAGGGTGGCCAGCAGCCCGCCGTGGGCGATGCTGTGCATGTTGGTGTGCGCCTCGTCCAGGCGCAGGGCCAGCACGCAGTCGGCGTCGCGCTTGTACAGCGCGCCGAGCTCGGCCAGGTGGGTCATGAAGGGGCTGCTCGGGCGCCAGGGCTCGAAACCGGAAGGAACTTGGGCTGTCATGTGAAGGCCGGGTCTGAGTGGGAGTCGGAGTAAGATTTACACGATAACCAACACCCTAACAAGGCAGGAGCAGTAAAGATGGCGAAAGTCGGCATGGTTGGAATCGGCCTCATGGGCCATGGCATCGCGAGCAATCTGGTCAAGCACGGTCATGCGTTGACGGTGCTGGAGCACCCGGGCAACCAGCCGCTGGACGCGCTCAAGGCCGCCGGCGCCGCCAGCGTCACCGACGGCGCCACGCTGGCGGCGCAGTCCGACGTGATCATCCTGTGCGTCACCGGCAGCCCGCAGGTCGAGGCCGTGCTGCTGTCGCCCGGCGGCGTGCTCGAAGGCCTGCGGCCCGGCACGGTGATCATCGACTGCTCCACCGCCATCCCCTCCTCCACCGAAAAAGTGGCGCAGGCCGTGGTCCAGGCCGGCGGCCGCTTCCTGGACGCGCCCATGACCCGCACCCCCAAGGAAGCCGCCGAAGGCCGGCTCAACCTGCTGGTGGGCGGCGACGCCGCGCTGTTCGAGGAGTGCAGGCCGCTGCTGGCTTGCTTCGCCGAGAACATCACGCACGCCGGCCCGGTCGGGGCCGGCCACCGCATGAAGCTGCTGCACAACTATGTGTCGCTGGGCGTGGTGGCGCTGCTGTCGGAAGCGGCCGCCTGCGCGCTGCGCGCCGACATCGATCCGGCCGTGTTCGCCGACGTGCTGGCCAAGGGCGGCGGCGGCGGCGTGGCGCTGGAGCGCATCAAGCCCTACCTGCTGGAGCAGGACCCGTCCTCGCTGCGCTTTTTCATGTCGAACGCGCAGAAAGACCTGTCCTACTACAACACCATGGCCGCCGAGACGGGCGCGGTGCGCGAGATCGGCGCGGCCGTGCAGCACACCTTCGACCAGGCCGTGACGCAGGGCGGCGGCGAGCGCTATGTGCCCGAACTGGTTTCGCTGCTGAAAGACCGCTAGCCGCGCTTCAGCGCCCGCCGGCCGCGGCAGCCTGCCCGGCCAGCAGGCCGCGGGCGGGCAGGCGCAGCGAGATCAGCGCCGCCGCCAGCAGCAGCGCGCCGGCCGAGCCGAAGGCCACCCAGTGCGTGCCGAAGGTTTCATAGGCCCAGCCGCCCAGCCATGAACTGATCATGCCGCCGACCTGGTGGCCCAGGTAGGTCAGCCCGTACAGCACGCCCACCAGGCGGATGCCGTAGACGTCGGCCAGGATGGCCGAGGACAGCGCGATGCTGCCGGCCCACGCGATGCCGCCGATGGTGGCCGCCCCGTACAGTTCCCAGTCCGCGCCCACCATGACCAGCGCGAAGAAGCCCAGCCCGCGCACCAGGTAGATGGTGGCCAGGATGTTGCGCCGTTCCACCTGGTCCGACAGCCGGCCCAGCACCAGCGTGCTGAAGATCGCCACCAGGCCGATCAGGCCGATGCCCAGGGAGCTGGTGGTGGCGTCGAAGCCGTGGTCCATCAGCATGGGCACGCCGTGCGTGCCCAGCAGGTTCATGCTGAAACCACAGGCGAACAGGCCCAGCGCCACCTGCCAGAAAGGCAGCGTGCGCAGCGCGCCGCGCACGTCGGGCGCGGCGCGTGCGGGCGCGGGCTTGGCGGCAGCCGCCTTGTCGACGATCTGGTGAGGCAGCAGGTCGGCGTGCTCGGGCGCCTCATCGCGCATGATGAAAAGCGTCATCGGCACCGTCATCAGCGCGAACAGGACCGCGAAGCCCAGCATGGTTTCCTTCCAGCCCACGGCGGAGATGGCGAAAGTCAGGGCCGGCGTCATCAGCGCGATGCCGGCCATCGAACCGGTGGACAGGAAGAACAGGGCCATGCCGCGCTGGCGCGTGAACCAGCGGCTGATCACCGGCGTCAGCGCCACCGGGCTGGTGAAGGCCAGGCCGATGGACAGGGCCACGCCGAAGGACAGCAGGAATTCGATGGGCCCGCCGGCGAACACCGTCCAGATGCACGAGGCCACCACGATCGCGGTTCCGGTCAGCAGCACGAAGCGCGTGCCGCGCGTGCTGACCAGGTAGCCGGCCAGCGGCATGCCCAGTCCATAACAGAGCATGCCGACGGCCACGATGCCGGACAGCATGCTGCGCGTGAATCCCAGGCTCTCGGCCATGGGCAGGAAGAACGGCCCGATCGCCATGCGCAGCCCGACGGTCAGCAGGGTGAGTACCGCAGCGGCGCCAACGATGTTCCAGCCGAAATACCAGCCGCGCGGCTGTTGCTTGTCCACGTGTGTCTCCTCGTCATCTTCTTATGGCCGCCCGCGCAAGGCGGCTTGGGCCGGCGGATGCCGGCCCGCGTCATATTACTCCCGGAGATATGCGCCGGCGGCGCGGGGGCTGGAAAAGCTGTCCGGTGACCGGCCGCGCCTATTCCCGGCGGGCCGCGTCCGCCAGTTCCAGCTCCTCGGCGTCGTTCCTGTGCGCCAGGCGGTACAGCGCCGGCAGCACCAGCAGCGTCAGAATGGTGGAGGAGATGATGCCGCCGATCACCACCGTGGCCAGCGGGCGCTGGACTTCGGCGCCGGTGCCGGTGGCGATGGCCATGGGCACGAAGCCCAGCGAGGCCACCAGCGCCGTCATCAGCACCGGGCGCAAACGCGTCAGGGCGCCGATGCGCACGGCCTGGCCGACGGATTTTCCTTCTTCGCGCAGGCCGCTGATGAACGACAGCATGACCAGGCCGTTGAGCACCGCCACGCCGCACAGCGCGATAAAGCCCACCGCCGCGGTGATGGACAGGGGGATGCCGCGCAGCCACAGCGCGATCACGCCGCCGGTCAGGGCGAACGGAATGCCGGTGAAGACCAGCAGGCCGTCCTTGACGTTGCCGAACATGGCGAACAGCAGCGCGAACACCAGCAGCAGCGCCGCCGGCACCACGATCTGCAGGCGCTCGGCCGCGGACTGCAGCTGCTCGAAGGTGCCACCCCACGAGGTCCAGTAGCCGGCCGGGATCTTGACCCGCTCGCCGATGGCCGCGGTGGCCTCGGACACGAACGAGCCCAGATCGCGGCCACGCACGTTGGCGCTGACCACGATGCGGCGCTTGCCGTCCTCGCGCGAGATCTGGTTGGGTCCCGGCGCCAGGTCGAAGCTGGCCACCTCGCTCAACGGAATGTAGCTCGCCTGGGCCTGCCCTTCCTGCCTAGGCAGCGCCACCGGCAGCTTGCGCAGCGCCGCCAGGTTTTCGCGCACCGATTCGGGCAGGCGCACCACGATGTCGAAGCGCCGGTCGCCCTGGAAGTAGGTGCCCGCCTCGCGCCCGCCCACGGCGATGGCCAGGGTGTCCTGCACGTCCGCCAGGCTCAGCCCGTAGCGCGCCGCGCGGGCGCGGTCGATGTTGACCGTCAGCATGGGCAGGCCGGTGGTCTGCTCGACCTTGACCTCGGACGCGCCCGGAATGCCTTGCAGCACTTCCGCGATCTCGGCGGCGGTCGCGTTCAGCACCTCGTTGTCGTCGCCGAACACCTTGACTGCCACGTCGCTGCGCACGCCCGAGATCAGTTCGTTGAAGCGCAGCTGGATGGGCTGGGAGAATTCGTAGTTGTTGCCCGGCACCTGGGCCGCCGCCTCCTGGATGGCCGCCAGCAGCTCGGCCCGGGTCTTCTTGGGACTGGGCCACTGGTCCATGGGCTTGAGCATGATGTAGCCGTCCGAGATGTTGGGCGGCATGGCGTCGGAGGCGATCTCGGCCGTGCCGGTGCGCGCGAACACGCGTTCTATCTCGGGAAACTGGTCCTTGAGCCGCTTTTCCAGCTGCTTCTGCATTTCGACCGACTGCGTCAGGCTGGTGCCCGGGATGCGCAGCGCCTGGATGGCCATGTCGCCCTCGTTCAGGCTGGGCACGAACTCGCTGCCCATGCGGGCCGCCAGCACGCCGCACAGCGCCACGAACACGGTCGCGCCGGCCAGCACGGCCGGGGTGCGGCGCAGCGCGGCTTCGAGCAGCGGCTCGTAGCGCCGCCTGGCCCAGGCCATCAGGCGGTTTTCCTTTTCCGCGACGTGCCTGCCCATGAACAGCGCCACCGCCGCCGGCACGAAGGTGACCGACAGGATCATCGCGCCCAGCAGCGCCAGCACCACGGTCAGCGCCATGGGATGGAACATGCGCCCTTCCACTCCGCTCAGGGCGAAGATCGGCAGGTACACGACCATGATGATCAGCTGGCCGAAAAGCAGCGGGCGGCGTGCCTCGCGCGCGGCGGCGAAGACCTCGTGGAAGCGTTCGCCGCGCGTCAGCGGCCTGCCGTGGTGCGCCTGCGCGTGGCTCAGGCGCCGCACGCAGTTCTCCACGATGACCACCGCGCCGTCGACGATGATGCCGAAGTCCAGCGCGCCCAGGCTCATCAGGTTGGCGCTGACCTTGTAGCTCACCATGCCGGTGAAGGTGAACAGCATGGACAGCGGGATGATCATGGCCGTGATCAGCGCCGCGCGGATGTTGCCCAGGAACAGGAACAGGATGACGATGACCAGCGCCGCGCCTTCCAGCAGGTTCTTCTTGACCGTGGCGATGGCCTTGTCGATCAGGTTGGTGCGGTCGTAGACCGTCACCGCCTGCACGCCGGCCGGCAGCGACTTGTTGATGGCTTCGAGTTTGGCGGCGACGGCCTGCGACACGGCGCGGCTGTTCTCCCCGATCAGCATGAAGACCGTGCCCAGCACCACTTCCTCGCCGTTGCTGGTGGCCGCCCCGGTGCGCAGTTCGCGCCCGATGGATACCTCGGCCACGTCGCGGATGCGGATGGCCTGGCCCTGCACGGTCGCGAGCACCACGTCTTCGATGTCCTGCATCGAGCGCACCTGGCCCGGCGCGCGGATCAGGTACTGCTCGCCCTTGCGTTCGATGTAGCCGGCGCCGATGTTGGCGTTGTTGCGGTCCAGCGCGGTCATGATGTCGGTCAGCGCCAGGCCGTAGGAGGCGAGCTTTTCGGTGCTGGGCGCGACCTGGTATTCCTTGGCGAAGCCGCCGATGGCGTTGATCTCGGTGACGCCGGCAATGTTGCGCAGCTGCGGCTTGATGACCCAATCCTGGATCTCGCGCAGGTCCATGGGGGTGTAGGGCGTGCCGTCGGGCTTGCGCGCGTCGTCGGCCGCCTCCACCGTCCACAGGTAGATCTCACCCAGCCCGGAGGAGATCGGCCCCATGGTGGGCGTGATGCCTGCGGGCAGGTTTTCCCTGGCCTCCTGCAGACGCTGGTTGACCAGCTGGCGCGCGAAATAGATGTCGGTGCCGTCCTCGAAAATGACGGTCACCTGGGACAGGCCGTAGCGCGACAGCGAGCGCGTCTGCTGCAGGCCCGGCAGGCCCGCCATGACGGTCTCGATCGGATAGGTCACGCGCTGCTCGGTCTCCAGCGGCGAGTAGCCCGGCGCGCCGGCGTTGATCTGCACCTGCACGTTGGTGATGTCGGGCACGGCGTCGATGGCCAGCCGCGAGTAGTTGTACACCCCGATGGCGGCCATGCCCAGGGTGACGAAGAGCACCAGCCATCGCTGCTCGATGGCGAAGCGGATCAGGCGTTCGAACATGTTCCGCCCCCGCCTCAGTGCGCGTGCTCGGCGCTGGCCTTGCCCAGCTCCGACTTGAGGACGAAGGTGTTCCTGGCGGCGTAGCGCGCGCCCGGCGCAAGGCCCGACAGCACCTCGACGCGCTTGTCGGAAGCCTTGCCCAGCGCCACGGGCTGGACCAGGAAGCCGCCCGGCACTTCGACGAACACGACCGGCTCGTTGTCTACCGTCTGCACCGCGTCGGCGTCCACCGTGACGGCGGCGTCCGCGGTCCTGGTCACCACGTCGACGGACACGAACAGCCCCGGCCGCCAGGCCATGTCGGGGTTCTCCAGCGTGACCCGCGCCGTGGCGGTGCGGGTCTGCTGTCCCAGCAGCGAGCCGATGTACGACACCGTGCCGGCCGCCTTGCCGTCGAAGGCGGCCGACGACACCGTGGCCGCTTCTCCCACGCGCACGTCGTGCAGGTCCTTGGGCGCGATCACGAATTCGGCCCACACGGTGCGCAGGTCCGACAAGGTGAAGATATTGGCGTTCTCCGGCAGGGCCTCGCCCAGCGCGATGTGCTTTTCCACCACCACGCCGTCGAACGGCGCACGGATCTCCAGGCTGCCCAGGTCCTTCGAGCGCGTCGCCGCGCCCACCGTGCGCAGCTTCTGCTCGGCGTTCTGCACCGCGATCTCGGCCTCCTGCAGCGCGGTGCGCGCGGCCTGGTAGTCCTGCTCGGCGGACACCTTCTCCTGCCACAGGCGCTGCTCGCGCCTGTGGGTCTGCGCGGCCAGGTCGCGGCGCTTGACCGCCGCCAGCCATTCGCTGCGCAGCTCCGACAGGGCCGTGCTGGACAGCACCGCCAGCAGCTGGCCCTTGGCGACCTGCTCGCCCAGGTCGGCCGACACGCTTTGCACCACGCCGGCCATGCGCGGCACGACGTGGGCGGTGCGGTCCGCGTTGAACTTGATCTCGCCCGGGAACTGCACCGACGAGGCCAGGGCCGCCGGCTCGGCGACCGCCGTCCCGATGCCGGCGATCGCGATCTGCTCGGCCGACAACGGGATTTTTCCTTCTTCCTTGTCGAGCACCGCGCGCACCGCGCCGCCGCCCGCCCAGGACACCGTGGCTTCGATTTCAAAGAAATGCGGCTCCCCGATAGGCTGCTCGCTCACCAGCGCGTCCGCCTCCCGGGTGAAGCTCATCCGCTCGGGCGCGGCGTACGGACGGCGCAATTCCGCCGTGACGGCGAGGTCGGCCGCGGAAACCGGCTTGTCCTTCTGGTAGCCGCGCAGCTTCAGGCGCGCGCGCCCGCCCCGTTCCTCCAGCAGCAGCTCGACGCTGCGCTCGCCGTCGCGGGTCAGCTCGCCGCCCTGGGGCCCGGCTTCGGCCTTTGCGTGTCCGTGGCCGGCCTCGCCGTCTTCCGCCGCGGCCTGCGCCAGCGGGGCCAGCAGCAGGGCCGCATACAGGCTGGCCGCCGCCGCCGCGGCCCGCATCGGGAAGATTCGTTTGTTTTTCTGCTGTGCCATCTCTTTAGTACTCGTTTCAACGTCCCAGAATGCGGTCGATGTCCGCGGAGGCCTGATATACGGAGGCCAGCACCGTCAGGTAGGCGATGTTTCCGTCCGACAAGGTCCGCTGCGCGTCCAGCACCTCCAGAAAGCCGAACTTGCCCGCCTCGAATCCTTTGCGCGCGGCGTCATACGCCTGCGCCGCGCCCGGCAGCACCGCCGAGCGGTAATCGCGCGCGGCGCCGACCGCCAGGTCGAAGCGCGTCACGGCCTGCAGCAGTTCGGCGGTCAGCGAGGCCTGCAGCTCGCGGTACAGGTCCTGCGCCTTGTACGACTGCATGGTGGCGGCGTAGACGTTGCCCTGGTTGCGGTCGAACAGCGGCAGCGGAATGGAGACGCCCAGCTGGGCCTTGTTGCGGCCGGCCTCGTTGTCGCGCGCCACGCCCGCGCTCAGCGTGATGTCGGGATAGCGCTTGCTTTTTTCGACTTCGAGCTGGGCGCGGCCCAGGTCCACGGCCAGCTTGCCGCCGGCCAGCTTGGGCGAGGCCGCGAGCGCGGCGCGCAATTCGTCCAGCGACGCGCGCTCGGGCAGCGTGTCCAGGTTCCCGCCCACACTGGCGAATGCCGGTTCGGCTTCGCCCCACAGCAGGGCCAGCTTGCGGCGCGCGCCCAGCAAGGCGGCCTGCGCCTCGCGCGCTTCGATCCGCGCGCTGGCCAGCGCCACCTGCGCCTTGGAGCCCTCCAGCGGCGGCGCCTTGCCCGCCGCCACGCGCCTTTCGGCCAGGCGCAGCGCGTCGCTGGCGATGTCCACGCTGCCACGCGTGACGCGTACGGACTCCTGCGCCACCGCCACGTCGAAGAAGGCCGCGATCACCGCGGCCCGCAGGCTTGCGCGCGAGTCCGCCACGTCCTGCTCCGCGATATCCCGCGACAGGCCGGCCGCCTTGATCCGGGCGGCGCGCTTGCCGCCGGTCTCGACCGGCACGTTGAGCATGGCGGTGGTGGTGCGCGTGGCCTTTTGCGTGTCGTCCACGCTCACGTCGATGGACGGGTTGGGCAGCACGCCGGCCTGGGTCAGCAGGCCACTGCTGGCGGCGGCCTCGTTGCGGGCCGCGGACAGGCCGGGATTGCGCTCCAGCGCATAGGCCAGGGCGCGCTCCAGCGTCAGCGCGTCGCGCTCGCCGGCCGCGGTTGCAGCAATGGGGTTTCGGGCGCCGCCCGTTTCCTGCCCCGACGCCGGGGCGGTGATCATCAGCGCCGCCAACGTCAGCGGCAATACGGATAAGCGCATGGATTCAAGGAAGAGAGCTTTCGGAACGAGGAAATTACGATCCGGCAATGTATCCAAGCGTCCTCGTCAATCGACCGACAGAAAAATGACATTTCTGTCAGCTTCGCGCGCCTTACGAAAACGTAATCAGGGCGTCTGCCAATTGACAGGCTGGACTCCGTAGAGTGTCACCGTCGATTAACAAATCGCGTGTATAGGCCGGCCGGGCAGAACCCGGGCAGGCCACCGCCTCAACCAAGGAGCTACTCATGAGAATCCACGCCCTGTCCGCCATCGCCGCCCTGGGTGCGGCGCTTGCCCTGCCGCTGGCCGCCAACGCGTCCGGCGTCTGGCATCAGACCGATACCGAAATCGGCTACGCCATCGCCCCCGAGCACGCCGCGGGCGACAAGACCCGCGCGCAGGTGCAGAGCGAACTGGCCGCGGCCAAGGCCGACAAGGCGCAGTGGTATCTGGCCAACCTGAACGCCGCCAAGCCGGGCTGGGCCAGGCAAGGCACCTCCCGCACCCGCGAGGACGCATTGGCCGAACTGCGCGCCGTCACGCCGGCCGAGCGCGCGCGCCTGGCCGAGATCTACACCCCGGGCTGATCCCCGGGGACGGGCGGCATGGCCGCCCGCTTTTTTCCGGCCGCCGCGCCCGATGCGGGCGCGGCGCGCTTTTCAGTGTCGACAGGCCCTAGAATAAGGGCAGAGAATTCGGGGACTTCCACGCACCTTTTTTCCAGCCGATATGAAAGTACTCGTAATCGAAGACGAAAAAAAACTCGCCGAGTACCTGCGGCGCGCGCTGAGCGAACATAACTATGTGGTCGACGTGGCCCAGGACGGGGTCACCGGGCTGCACCTGGTCCGCGAAGGCCAATACGACCTGGTGTTGCTGGACGTGATGCTGCCGGCGATGGACGGCTTCACCGTGCTCGCCGAGATCCGCAAGACCAGCCGCGTGCCGGTCCTGATGCTGACCGCCCGCGACAAGCTCGAAGACCGCGTCAAGGGCCTGCGCGACGGCGCCGACGATTACCTGGCCAAGCCCTTCGCCCTGTCGGAACTGCTGGCCCGCGTGCTGGCCCTGGGCCGGCGCAGCGGCCACGCTCAGGCCGAGACCGTCGGCCAGAACGTGCTGCGCATCGAGGGCCTGGAGCTGGATCTGCTACGCCGGCGCGCCACGCGCGACGGCGTGCGGCTGGACCTGACCGCAAAAGAGTTCACGCTGCTGGCGCTGCTGATGCGCAAGCAGGGCGAAGTCCTGTCGCGCCTGGAACTGGCCGAGCAGGTGTGGGACATCAATTTCAACAGCAACACCAACGTGGTCGAAGTCGCGATCCGGCGGCTGCGCGGCAAGGTCGACGAACCCTTCGACAAGAAGCTGCTCCATACCGTGCGCGGCATGGGGTACGTGCTGGAACCGCGGAGCGATTGATGCCCGGGTGGCGTCCCAAGTCGCTGCGCCGCTGGCTGTCGCGCTGGCTGGCGGTCCAGACCTTCGTCGCGCTCGGGCTGGTATGCGCGGCGGTCTACTACGCGACCAACGTCAATCTGATCAACCGGCAGGACGCGCTGCTCGAGCAGAAGGTGGCGGTCGTGCGCCATCTGGTCGAGGAAAACGCCGTCAGCCAGGACACCACCCGTCTGCGGCACAAGCTGAGCGACTTCTTCTACGGCCGGCCGGACTTTTCCCTGGTGCTGGAGATCGAAGGCGAAAAGGTCTACTACGGCAGTCCGGTAGCCGGCAACGGCGACGGCACGCACGAGCGCCGCATCTCGTTCTCGCTGCCCCACCCGGGCGCGCCCGGCGACGCCCTGAACGCGGAGCTGGTGCTGGACATCAGTTCCGACCTGCGCCTGCGCCACGCCCTGGCCTGGACGCTGTTCGCCTGCGCGCTGGCCGGCGCGATCGTGGTGGCGGCGGTGGGCACGCTGCTGGTGCGCAAGGGCCTGGCGCCGCTGGACGAACTGGCGCGGCAGGCCGCGCAGCTGTCGCCCGACCGCATCGGCGAGCGCCTGGACGAAAGCGGGCAGCCCCGCGAGATCCAGCCGCTGGTGCGCCAGTTCAACGCCGTGCTGCAGCGCCTGGAGCGCGCCTACGTGCAGATGGAAGGCTTCAACGCGGACGTCGCCCACGAGATGCGCACGCCGCTGGCGACGCTGATCGGCGAGACCGAGCTGGCGCTCAGCACCCGGCCTTCCGTGCAGGCCCTGCGCGAGACGCTGGGGTCCAACCTCGAAGAACTGCAGCGCATCGCCAGCATCGTCAACGACATGCTGTTCCTGTCGCAGGCCGACCGCGGCGCGCAGGCCCGGGGCGCGTGGCAGCGCAGCCTGGCCGAGATCGTGCGCGAAGTGACCCAGTACCACGAAGCCGAGGCGCTGGACGCCGGCGTCGAGCTGTCCGTCACGGGCGACGCCTCGGCCCTGGTCGACCGCAAGCTGTTCCAGCGGGCGGTGTCCAACCTGGTGTCCAACGCGGTGCGCTACGCCGACCGCGGCAGCGTCATCGAAGTCGAGATCTCGCGCGGCGCGCCCGCCGACGGCGCTCCCGGCGAAGTGCTGATCGCCGTGCGCAACACCGGCGAGCCCATCGCGCAGGAACATCTGCCGCGGCTGTTCTACCGCTTCTACCGCAGCGACTCGGCGCGCGAGTTCGACGCCAACCATCATGGCCTGGGCCTGGCCATCGTCGCGGCCATCGCCCGCATGCACGGCGGACGCAGCTACGCCAGCTCGTCGCAGCGGCTCACCACCATAGGCTTCAGCATCGTGATGGCGCCGCCCGCCGGCGCCGCGTAGCCGCCCATGGCAAGATCCGGAGTCCCAGGCGCGCGCGCCGGATCTACACTGGCCGCATGTATCCGACATCCCGCGACAGACCATGACCGGCAGCCTGGAAGCCCTCCACGGCGCGCTTGCGCAACAGGATTGGCAGGCCGCCACCTGCTCGCTCGACCGCCACGGCAACGCGGTGCTGCCGCGGATGCTGGACCCGCAACAATGCCGGGCGCTGGCGGCGCTGTATCCGCGCGCCGACGGCTACCGGTCGCGCGTCGTCATGGCCCGCCACGGCTTCGGCCGCGGCGAATACAAATACTTTTCCTATCCGCTGCCGCCGCTGGTCGAGGCCTTGCGCCATGCGCTTTATGCGCGGCTGGCGCCCGTCGCCAACCGCTGGAACCGCGAGCTGGGCATCGGCGTGCAGTATCCGCCCACGCTCGATGAATTCCTGGCGCGCTGCCACGACGCCGGCCAGCGCCTGCCCACGCCGCTGATCCTGCAGTACCGCGCCGGCGACTACAACTGCCTGCACCAGGATCTGTATGGCGAACACGTGTTTCCGCTGCAGGCCGCCATCCTGCTGTCCGAGCCGGGCGCAGACTTCAACGGCGGCGAATTCGTGATGACGGAAACCTGCGCCGGCCGCCAGGTGGCGCAGGTGGTGCCGCTGCGCCAGGGCGACGCGCTGGTGTTCACGGTCAACCAGCGGCCCGTGCCCGGCCGGCGCGGCGGCGCCCGCCGCGCCGCCATGCGCCACGGCGTCAGCCAGCTGCTGGACGGACGCCGGCATACGCTGGGAGTGATCTTCCATGACGCGCGCTGACGCCGTGCAGGCCGAACTGCCGCTGCATGCGGCGGACGGCCCGGCCCCGCGGATCGAACTGGCCGGCAGCGCGCCGGCCATCGACGCGCTGGACTGGGACGCCATCGCCGCGCAGCTCGACGCGCAAGGCTATGCCCTGCTGCCGGGATGGCTGGCGCCGCCGCAGGCGCGCGCGCTGCGCGCGGCGACGGCCGGCCTGCGGCGCACGGACTTGGCCCGCGAGGACCTGGGCCTGGGCGAACGCTATGTATTCGCGGCGGAGCCGCCGGCGCCGCTGGCGGCGTGGCGCGAGGCGCTGTACCGCCACCTGGTCCCCATCGCCAACCGCTGGAACGCGCGCATGGATTGCGCGCAGCGCTACCCGGACGAGCTGGCGCAATTCCTGCATCGCGGGCGGCGGGCGGGGCAGAGCCGCGCGCTGTCCTGCCTGAACCTGCTGCGCACGGACGGCTACATGGCGCTGCAGCGGCACGACGCCGGTGCGCACGTGTTTCCGCTGCAATGCATCGCGCTGCTGTCCGAACCGGACGAGGAATTCACCGGCGGCGAGTTCGTGATGACGGAGCAGCGCCCGCGCATGCAGACGCGGCCCATGGTGCTGCCGCTGCGCCTGGGCGACGCGGCGCTGATCGCCACGGCGCAGCGGCCGGTCAGCGGCGCGCGCGGCGACTACCGGGTCAGCCTCAAGCACGCCATCAGCCGCGTTCGTAGCGGCGAGCGCGCCGGGCTGGAACTGTTGTTCCACGACGCGCCCTGACCCGCCGCCGGCGCGTCAATCCTCTTCGACGAAGGCCTCTTGGCGCTTCTTACGGATGTTGGGCAGCGCCACCAGCACCACCAGCACCACCGCCGCTCCCAGCAGCGAGGCCGAAAGCGGCCGTTCCACGAAGGTCAGGAAATCCCCGCGCGACAGCAGCAGCGCGCGGCGGAAGTTCTCTTCCATCATGGGCCCCAGCACCAGGCCCAGCAGCAGCGGCGCGCCTTCGCACTTCAGCTTGCTCCAGACATAGCCCACCACGCCGAAGACCGCCGTCATGTAGAGATCGAAGGTGTTGTAGTTCAGCGAATACACGCCGATGGTGCAGAACACCAGGATGGCCGGAAACAGAATGCGGTAAGGCACTTTCAGCAGTTTGACCCACAGCCCCACCAGCGGCAGGTTCAGCACCACCAGCATCAGGTTGCCGATCCACATCGAGGCGATCAGCCCCCAGAACAGGTCCGGATGGCTGGTCATGACCTGCGGACCGGGCTGGATGTTGTGGATGGTCATGGCCCCGACCATCAGCGCCATGACCGCATTGCCGGGAATGCCCAGCGTCAGCAGCGGAATGAAGGAGGTCTGGGCGCCCGCGTTATTGGCCGACTCCGGTCCCGCCAGGCCGGCCGGATGACCCTTGCCGAAGCGTTCCGGCTCGCGCGAGAGCTTTTTCTCCAGCGTGTAGGACGCGAAGGCCGACAGCACCGAGCCGCCGCCCGGCAGGATGCCCAGCATCGAGCCGACCGCCGTGCCGCGCACGATGGCCGGCGCGGCTTCGCGCATTTCCTGCTTGTTCGGATACAGCGAGCCGACCTTGTCGGTGATCTCGACGCGCTTGTCCTTGAGCTCCAGGTTGTTCATGATTTCCGCGAAACCGAACACCCCCATGGCGACGATGGCGAAGTTGATGCCGTCCTGCAGTTCCGGGATGCCGAAATCGTAGCGGGCGACGCCGGAGTTCACGTCCGTGCCCACCAGGCCCAGCAGCAGGCCCAGCAGGATCATGCAGATCGCCTTGATCAGCGCGCCGGAGGCCAGCACCACGGCGCCGACCAGGCCCAGGCACATCAGCGAGAAGTACTCGGCCGGGCCGAACTTGAACGCGACCTCGGCCAGCGGCGGCGCGAACGCCGCGATCAGCATGGTGGCCACGGTGCCGGCGAAGAAGGAGCCGACGGCGGCCAGCGACAGCGCCGCCCCGCCGCGCCCGTTGCGCGCCATCTGGTGGCCGTCCAGCACGGTGACCACCGCCGATGTCTCGCCTGGCAGGTTGACCAGGATGGCGGTGGTGGACCCGCCATACTGCGTGCCGTAGTAGATGCCGGCCAGCATGATCAGGCCGGCGACCGGCGGCAGCACGTAAGTGATCGGCAGCAGCATGGCGATCGTGGGCACCGGCCCCAGCCCGGGCAGCACGCCCACCAGCGTGCCCAGCACGCAGCCCAGCAGCGCATACAGCAGGTTCTCCGGCGTGAACGCCACGGAGAACCCCTGCATGAGGTGTTCTAGCAATTCCATCCCCGCTCCTTCATTCGCTTAAATCAAGCTGAAAAGATCGTAATACGATATAAAAACCAGAGGAATCCGGGTTTTTCCCAGGCGGCGCCAGGCCACGGGTATGCGAGTTGCTCGCCGGGCGGGCGACGGCAATACGGCCGTCCCTGCACTAAGGAGCGTCACTCATGGTCAGATCATCCCTACTCCAAGGCCTGGGCGCGGCAATGCTGGCCCTGGCGCTGGGCGGCTGCGCGGCCCAGGACGGGCAGCGCAGTACCGGCCAGTACACCGACGACGTCGCCACCACCGCGCGCGTGCGCGAGGCGCTGGTGAAAACGCCCAACCTGAGGTCGAACACCATCCAGGTGGAGACCTACCGCGGCGTGGTCCAGCTCAGCGGCTTCGCCGACAACGAAGACAGCGCGGCATCCGCCGTGGGCGCGGCGCGCGGCGTGGCGGGCGTGAAGGAGATCCGCAACAACATCCAGATACGCAATCCCCAATAGCGCGGCACGGCGCTTGCTGCCTGCGCGATGGACCCAGCCTATCCGGAGACCCGCCATGCCCCGAACGCCCGCCCCCTTCCTGCCAGACCCCGAGATCGAAGAATCCGGCCGGCCCGACCTGGGGCCCAGCGATTCGTCGGACTCGGCCAGCGACCTGCCGCGCGAGCTGGTCCATACCGACAGCGACGCGCAAGGCACGGGCGACCGCGAAAGCGCCAATCCGCGCGACCGCGGCCATGACGGCGCGGACATCGAGACCGACCACGTCACCGACGCGGAGCGCGCCGGCGTGTCGCGCCGCCCGCCCGATCCGGTGCGCAACGGCGGCTAGCGCGGCCGCCATGGATACGATCGAACGCGTCGCCGTCTTCATGCGCGAGCACGCGCTGACGCTGGTTACCGCCGAGTCGTGCACCGCCGGGCTGATCGCGGCCACGCTGGCCGACGTGCCCGGGGCCGGCTCGCTGCTCGATTGCGCGTTCGTGGTCTATACGCCCGAGGCCAAGATGCGCTGCCTGGGCGTATCGGCGCGCACGCTGGCGCGGCACAACCTGACCAGCGAGGCGGTGGCCAGGGAAATGGCGCTGGGCGCCGCGCGGCGCAGCCCGGCGCGGGTGGCCATCTCGAACACCGGCGTCACCGACGGCATAGATGGCGAGATCCCCGCCGGCACGCAGTGCTTCGCGTGGGTATTCAAGGCTGGCGGGGCCGACGCGGCGCCGGCCGTGCGCACCGAAACCCGGCGCTTCGACGGCGGCCGCAACGCCATCCGCGAGGCCAGCGCCCGCTACGCCCTGGTCCGGCTGGCCGAGCACTACGCCGAACTGGTTGGAGCCGCCCCGCCGCGCTGAAGCGCGGACGCCTCCAGGCACAGCGATTGCTGGCCTATCGGCGGCACTCCTGTTCCAACGGCGCACTGCGCCCTCATATGGAGGTTCACATGAAAACCCGCCACCTGACAGCCACTCTTCTCGCCTCGCTGACGCTGGCCGCGGCCCACGCGGCGCAGGCGCAGACCGCGCCCACGGCCCCGCCGACGGCGCCGGAAGCCAGGCTGGACAGCGCCGACCGCGATTTCCTGGAAAACGCGGCCCAGGCCGGCAACCTGGAAATCGCCGGCAGCAAGCTTGCCCTCGAAAAAGCCCGCGACCCGGACGTCAAGGCGTTCGCCCAGAAGATGATCGATGAGCATGGCAAGGCCGGCCAGGAACTGGCCACCCTGGCCAAGAGCAAGGGCTACGACGCCCCGACCGAACCGTCGCTGGTGCAGCAGGCCAAGCTCAAGGCGCTGGGCCTGCGCGACGACAGCTTCGACAAGGCTTACGTCGATGAAATCGGCGTCTCCGCGCACCAGGACGCGGTCAAGGAGTTCGAGGAGGCCTCCAACGAGGCGAAGGATCCGGACGTCAAGCAGTTCGCCACGCAGACCCTGCCGGTCCTCCAGCAGCACCTCGAAGCCGCGCAAGCCCTGCAGCAGCGCTTCAACGCCGCCAAGAAGTAAGCGCCGGTCCGGCCGGACCGCTTCCATGGGGAAGCGCCGGCGCGCGGACAGCGGGCGTGAATGACAACGGGCTAGCCGCGGGACACGTATATGGATCGTGAGGAACTACTGGCACAGATGATCGCCACCCCAGCGGCCGATCGGAGCTTTCATGAATGGCCCGAGGTGCTGGCCAATTACGCCCAGTGCCTGGCGCAGCTCGCCCCCAGGCTGCGGCCCGAGGAGCTGGACAGCCTGGTGCAGGCCGGCGCGGACTTCTATCGCACGCTGGCCCGCGCCGAACAATACCGGCGCACCTCCGTATGGGATGAACCGCCCGGCTGACCGCGGCCTAGAACCTGCGGCGGTAGGCCTGCTGCACATATTGCCTCAGCTCCGCCTCGGTCGAGGACGCTTCAGCCGCCTGCTCCTCCGGGACCAGCAGGCGGCGGGCGGCTTTGAGCGTGCGCTGCGCCCTGCGTTCGCCCTCGCTCAGGTCGACGGCGTCGGCGGCGGGCGGGGCCGTCGCATTGTGCTCAAGTGGGTTCATGGCCATGCTCCGAACGGCGGGAATGCCGCTTTCGTGCGCAACAGCAAGCCGCATGCCCGCCCGCGCCCCGCCCCGGCGGCACGGCGCTTGCTGCGCCGACGGGCATGTACGCAGACTGGCTTTCCGGCATCCCGGCATTTTCCGATCATCCCCTGTTGCGCTGGGCCTTCGCTCTCACGCTGGGCGCGGCGCTGTTCTTCGCGATCGGCGCGGCGCTGCGCCTGCTGCGCGCCCGCCTGCAGCGGCCCGCCGCCAGGCCGCTGATGCGCGCCGTGGCCCAGGTTCTGCAGCGCACCAGCCATTTCGTGTTGCTGGTGATGGCGATACTGATCAGCGCCGAAATCGCCGCCGCGCCCATGCCCTGGAGCGGCCGCAACGCCCAGCACCTGTGGTTCGTGGTGCTGGCCCTGCAGCTCGCGCTGTGGCTGGACCGGGCGGTGGACGTGGGGCTGGAGCAGGCGCTGGCCTCGCGCGGACAGGTCAATACCGTCACGGCCACGCTGTTCCGCTTTCTGCTGCGCACGCTGGTGTGGATCGTCGCCCTGCTGGCCATGCTGGACAACCTCGGGGTCAACATCACCGCGCTGGTGGCCAGCCTGGGCATAGGCGGCGTGGCGGTCGCACTGGCCGTGCAGACCATACTGAGCGACCTGTTCGCGTCGATTTCGATCGGGCTGGACAAGCCCTTCGAGGCGGGCGACTTCATCGTGTTCGGCCAGGTCGCCGGCAGCATCGAGCACGTCGGCCTGAAGACCACCCGCATCCGCAGCCTGGGCGGCGAGCAGATCGTCTGCTCCAACACCGAGCTGCTCAAGCAGACGATCCAGAATTACAAACGCATGCAGCAACGGCGCATCGTCTTTACCGTGCGCGTCACCTACCAGACGGACGTGGAGCGCGCGGCCGCGGTGCCCGGCCTGATACGCGCGCAGATCGAGCGCCAGCCGGACACCCGCTTCGACCGCGCGCACCTGGCGCGCTTCGGCGACAACGCGCTGGAGTATGAAGCCGTCTATTACGTGATGACGGCCGACTACAACCGCTACATGGATATCCAGCAGGAGATCAACCTGGGCATCATGCGCGAGCTGGAGGCCGCGGACATCGCGCTGGCGCTGCCCGAGCGCCTGGTACACATAACGAGGCGGGGCGGCCCCGCCGCCCCGCCGCAACCGCCTGCCTACCAATAGGGGTCCTGCTTGTAGTACTGGTGCAGGTCGCGCGCCCAGCTTTCGTCGGCCATCCTGGGCCAGTTGTCCTTGTCGAAACCCGGCGCGTTCTTCAGCACTTCCTTGTCGACATTGAGGATGAAGCACTTGCGGTCCGTATCCAGCGTCAAGGCGGACCATGGAATGGCGTACAGCTTGTCGCCCATGCCCAGCACCCCGCCGCGCGACAGCACCGCGTAGGCGACGCGGCCGCGCGGCACGTCGATCATGATGTCCTTGATCGAGCCCAGCTCTTCGCCGGCGGCGTTGTACACGTCATTGCCTTCCAGCGTGTCGGCCGCCATGATTTCGGGACCCGGGCCGGTGGCCGATTGCTTGGGACCGCCGACGATATTGGTTTGTTGCTCCATTGCCTTTCTCCTATGCGGGGCCTATCCCCAGGTTGCACTACGCCATCTTTTCGCAGGCCTGCGCGCACTGGCGGCACGCCTGCTCGTATTCGTCCATGCCGTCCAGGCCGGCGCAGCTTTCGGCGCAGGCCTTGCACAGCTGCGCGCAGGCCGCGCAGACGCGGCCGTGCTGCTCGACGCCGATCAGCATGGTGTGGGCGGCCGCGCGGCAGATTTCCGCGCAGGCCATCATCAGCCGGAAGTGATCCGGCTCGACATGGGCGCCGCCGGCCTCCAGGCAGTGCTGCGAGGCCGTCTGCAGACAACTTCGATAGCACTCCAGGCAGCGGCTGATGCACTGCTCCATGTCTACATCGGTACTGGTCATTACGTCCTCCTTGCGATGCGATCGGGTTGCGGACTGCCCCATCCAGCAAACCGCGTGCCCGCGTGCGCGACCGTCGTCGCGAGGCTGCGCAACGCCGCCTGGACGCTAGCCTCCCAGCCGGGGAAAGGCATGCACCAGCGCCAGGGCCAGCAAACCCTGGGCCACGGTGTACAGCCACATGATGGCCGTGTTGTCCAGGCAGGCGGGCCGTTCGGCGCTCAGCCGGCCGGCCCGCGCGCGCGCCAGCGTAAACGCGCCCATCGCCAGCGAAACGATCGCGAACGCCGCCTGCAGGCCGGCCACCGCGTAGACCGACGCGGCGTAGGCCGAGGCCTGCGGCCGCAGGCCGGCGCCCCAATGCGCGTACAGGTCCAGCCCGGCCGAGGCCGCCAGCAGGAGGCCGGCCAGCGGCAGGCTCCAGCCCAGTTGCGCCAGCCTTCCCTTGCGCAGTCCGCGCCGGGCCAGCGCCAGGAATGCGCCGGAGCCCGCCAGCAGCATGGCCGCCAGCCATGCCGAAGCGGCCTCGGGCGGCCTGCCTGCCGGCCCCCACGCTTCGCGGTCGGCCGCCCACAGGAACAGGTAGGCGAAGACCAGTGAAGCGAAGATGCTGGCGCTGACCATGACCAGCATGACCATGGCCCACCAGGAATGCGAGGCGCTGCCGGGGCAGCCCAGCGGCAGCCGCAGGCCGGCGCCCACGTCCACCTCCAGCGGCGCGCCGGTGTCGGCGTCCCACAGCCAGCGCCATAGCGCGGCCACGGCCAGCACGCCGAAGGCCGTGGCCAGCAGCGGCAGCTTGAATGTCAGCAACAGGAAGAAACCGGCCGTGCCCAGCGCGGCCAGCAGCGGCGACCAGGCCGGCCCGGGCAGCGCCAGCACATAGTCGGGCCGCGCGTCCAGCGCGGTGGTCACCAGGGTCGAGCGCAGGCCGGCCGGCGCGTTGGGCAGGAAGTGGTGGCCGGCTTCGACCTCGCGCGCCAGGCCGGGCTGGTCCCACAAGGGTTCGCGGCTGCTGACCAGCGGCACGCTGCGCATGCCGTAGGCCGCGCTGGGCAGCCATTCCAGCGTGCCCGCGCCCCATACGTTGCCGGCGGCCGCCCCCAGCGAGGGCCGGCAGTTGCGCGCCACGTCGACCAGGAACACCAGCACGCCGGCGGCGATCAGGTAGGCGCCCACGGTCGAGGCCAGGTTCAGCAACTCCCATCCCTGACTCTGGGCATAGGTGTAGACGCGCCGCGGCATGCCCGCCAGGCCGGTGAAGTGCATGGGGAAAAACGCCAGGTTGAAGCCGACGAACATGAGCCAGAAGGCCCAGCGCCCCAGGCGTTCCGACAGCGGCCGGACGCTGACGAAAGGCATCCAGTAATAGAACGCCGCGAACAGCGGGAACACCATGCCGCCGAACAGCACATAGTGCAGATGGGCGACGACGAAATAGGTGTCGTGCACCTGCAGGTCGAAGGGGATCACGGCCACCATCACTCCGGTCAGCCCGCCCAGCACGAAGGTGAAGAAAAAGCCCAGGATGAACAGCATGGGCGTCCTGAGCGGGCGCAGGCGCACGGCGGCGGCTATGGTGGCGATCCAGGCGAACACCTGTATGGCGGTCGGCACCGACACCGCCATGCTGGCCGCCGACGCGACATCGAGCAGCAGCTGGGGAATGCCGGTGGCGTACATATGGTGCACCCACAGCCCGAAGCTGAGGAATCCCGTGCCCAGCACGGCCGCCACCACCAGCGGATAGCCCACCAGCCGCGCGCCGGTCATGGCGGGCACGATCATCGACACCATGCCGGAAGCCGGCAGGAAAATGATGTAGACCTCGGGATGGCCGAAGAACCAGAACAGGTGCTGCCACAGCAACGGCTCGCCGCCGCGCTGCGCGATGAAGAACGGCAGGTCGAACGCGCGCTCCAGCTCCAGCAGCGCGGTGGCCACGATCACGGCCGGAAACGCGACGATCACCATGCCGCAGAACACCAGCATCACCCAGGCGTACACCGGCATCTTGTCCAGCGTCATGCCGGGCGCGCGGGTGCGCAGAATGCCCACCGCCAGCTCGATGGCGCCGGCGATCGCCGAGATCTCGATGAAGCCTATGCCCAGCAGCCACAGGTCGGCGTTGAGCGCCGGCGAATACGCCGTGCTGGTCAAGGGCGGATACATGAACCAGCCGCCGTCCGGGGCCAGCCCCACGAATATGCTGCAAAAGAACACCAGGCCGCCGATGGCGTAAGCCCAGTACGCGTAGGCCGACAGGCGCGGGAACGGCAGATCGCGCGCGCCCAGCATGTTGGGCAGCAACAGCACCGCCACGGCCTCGACCGCCGGCACCGCGAACAGGAACATCATCACGGTGCCGTGCATGGTGAACAGCTGGTTGTAGAGCGCGTGTCCGATCAGCGCGTTGTCCGGCACGGCGAGCTGGGTGCGCATCAGCAAGGCCAGCATGCCGGCCAGCAGGAAGAACAGCAGCGCCGTGGCGATATACAGCAGGCCGATGGAAGTGTTGTTCACCACCGTCAGCGCGCGCCAGCCGGTCGGACGCCGCCAGGCGCGCTCCAGCCCCTGCAGTTCGCCGTCCGGGCGCGGCAGCGGATTGGGCGGCGGCCTCATTTCAGGCCGTCCAGGTAGCCGGCCACGGCGCGCAGTTCCGGCCCGCTCAAATGGTCGAAGGCCGGCATGCGGTTGCCGGGCTTGATGTGCTGGCCGCCGGCGATCCAGCCCGCCAGCGCGCCCACGTTGTTGGACAGCGCGCCGGCCGCCAGCATGGGCCGGCTGCCCACGTGGGTCAGGTCCGGCCCCAGCGTCCCGGCCGCCGCCGTGCCGCGCACCGCGTGGCACTGGGCGCAATCGCGCTGGAACACGCGCTCGCCCAGGCGCAGCGCCGGCGCGGCCGCGGCCGCCGGGCGGCGCTGCGCCTGCATCCATTGCTCGAAACGCGCCGGCTCCAGCGCCTGCACCTCGAACCGCATATTGGCGTGCTGGGCGCCGCAGTACTCCGCGCAGAAACCGCGGAACACGCCGGGCTCGGGCGCCAGCACGCGCAGCCGGTTGACGCGCCCGGGCACCAGATCCAGCTTGCCGGCGAGGCTGGGCGCCCAGAAGCTGTGGATCACGTTGTCGGAACGCAGCAGGAACTCCACCGGCACGCCGGCCGGAATCCGGATCTCGTTGGCGGTTTCGAACAGCAGGCCGCCGCCCGCGTCCCGGTAGCGCACGCGCCACCACCACAGTTCGCCCGCCACTTCGATGCGCAGGGCCGGCTCGGGTCCGCGCGCCATGGCGGCGGCCGTCTGCAAGGCGTAGACCAGCAGGGCCGTCAGCGCCGCCGTCGGAAACGCGACGCCGGCGGCCACGATCAGCGCCGGGCGGCCCAACAGACGGCGCGCCCGCGCCGGACCGTACATCGCCAGCCCCAGCAGCAGCGCCGCCGCCACGAAGATCGCCGCGGCGCCCAGGTACAGCACCCAGCCGATTTCGGCCATGCGGGCCGCGTCCTCGCCCTGCGGCTGCAGCACGGAATGGGTCTGCGCCCGGGACGCGGCCGGCAGCGCGACGGCAAGCAGGAAGGCAATGATGGGCGCCATATGAGAAAGCGGAAGTCCGGCCAAGACGCGAGCAGCCGCAGGCGGACGCCGCGCCGCCCGTGCCCAGCACGCGGCGTGCCCGCCGCACGGGGCATAAGACTTGCTGGACGCGCCAGCCAGGAGGCCCGCCGTGCAAGCTCATGCCCGCCCCATCGCCGCGCTCTTGGGCGCCGCCGCCCTCGCGCTGCTGGCCGGGTGCGAGGACGGACGTCCGCCGCTGGCGCGGGCCGGCCCCGCCGCGGCGCAGGCCGACCCGGCGCGCGGCCGCGGCCTGGTGGCCGCGCGCGGCTGCGTCGCCTGCCACACGGTCCCTGGCGTGCGCGGGCCGCGCTCGAACGTCGGGCCGCCGCTGGAGGACCTGGCGCGGCGCGCCTATCTGGGCGGCGCGCTGCCCAACACGCCGGCCAATCTGGCGCGCTGGCTGCTGGACCCGCCCGCCTTCAACCCGGGCACCGCCATGCCCGACATGGATCTGACGCCGGCCGAGGCCGCGGACATCGCCGCGTTTCTGCTGGCCCCCGCCTCATCCGGGGGACGCGCGCCATGAAAAACTGGAAAGTCGCCGCCCTGACCGTGCTGGCCGGCGCCGCCGGCGGGGCCGGTCTGGGCGCGGCCGCCGTCTATTGGGGCTGGTACGACGTCAGCGCCACCGCCTCGCACACCATCGCCGTGCACCGCCTGCTCGACGTTGCCCAGGTACAGGCGGTGCGGCGGCGCGCGGCGGACATCGAAGTCCC
This sequence comes from Achromobacter sp. HZ01, assembly GCF_003267925.1. NCBI lineage: Bacteria > Pseudomonadati > Pseudomonadota > Betaproteobacteria > Burkholderiales > Alcaligenaceae > Achromobacter > Achromobacter sp. HZ01. Next base: position 162,903 of record NZ_LWKV01000006.1, on the reverse strand, counting down.
CGATCTGGACGATCCGGTCCGCGCGCGCAACGGCCTGGCGCTCTACCAGGCCCATTGCGTGCAGTGCCACGGCGCGCCGGGCGTCGCGCCCGAGCCCTATGCGCTGGGACTGAACCCGGCTCCCGCCGCGCTGGTCGGCAGCGCGCGCGAGCGCCCTGCCGCCGACATTTACTGGATCGTGCGCGAAGGCATCCGGATGACCGGCATGCCGGCCTGGCGCTACCGCCTGACGGATGCCGAAATCTGGGACGTGGTGGCGTTCATGCGCGTGCTGCCGGCGCTGTCGCCGCGCGACTACCGGGCGCAGGCCGACGCCGCCGGTCCGACGGCGCGCCCGCAAGCGGTCGCGCCACGCGTGGGCGACGCCGCGGCCGGACGCGACGCATTGCAGCAATACCTATGCGCCACCTGCCACGCCATACCCGGCGTGGCGGGCGCCAACCATGACGTGGGACCGCCGCTGGCCGGCATCGCCAGCCGCCCCTACATCGCCGGGACCCTGCCCAACACGCAGGCCAATATGCAGCGCTGGCTGCTTGCGCCGGACAGCATCAAGCCCGGGTCGGCCATGCCGGACCTGGGCCTGAGCGAGCAGGACGCGCGCGATATCGCGGCGTTTCTCGATACGCTGCGCTAGCTTCTGCTGCGCGCGCCGCCGCCGCGGTTGCGCTGGCTCTGCTGGTCCTGGCCGGTGCCGACCTGGCTGACATGGCCTTCCTTCTTGGTCCGGTTCTGCACGTCGCGGTGGCTGGCCTGGGTTTCGCGCGCGGTGTCGTCGGCCGACGGATTGGGCTTGCTGTCTTTGGGTTTCATGGCGGACTTCCTCGGATATGCCGGATGGTGTCCAGGCAGCAAGCCCCATGCCCGCAAGCCCCGTCCGGCACGGCGCTTGCTTGGGCTGCGCCATGGACAAGTTCATCGAAATCTTCGCGCTGCAGGCCGGCTTCGCCGAAATGCTGATACGCGGCACCACGATGTACTGGGTGCTTTACGCCTTGTTGCGCATTTCCGGCAGGCGCGACCTGGGTTCTCTGGGCATGGCCGACATGCTGGTGCTGGTGCTGGTGGCCGACGCCGCCGGCAACGCCATGTCGGGAGATTCCTACTCCATGGGCGACGGCATCATCGTGGTCGCCACCATCGTGGGCTGGAGCTATCTGCTGGACCGTCTCAGCTATTACATCCCACCGTTGCGCCGCCTGCTCGAACCGCAGCGGGTCTGCCTGGTGAAATCCGGCCGCGTACTGGCCAGCGGCCTGAAGCGCGAACACGTCACGCGCAGCGAACTGATGGAGCAATTGCGCCTCAAGGGCGTGGCCAGCCTGTCGGAGGTCCACCGGGCGTATCTGGAGACCACCGGCGAATTCAGCGTGATCCGCGCGTCCGACGCCAACAAGGGAGGCGCCTCCACGCTGGAGGAGGACGACTGAGCGGCGCAGATATTCCACCCTGTCGGTACTTTTTTCCGAATGCCGCGGATTTCCGCCGGACCGGACGCTAGCCGCCGGCCAGCTTCCTGGCGCGGACCAGCGCGTCCACGATGGTCCGGTACACGGCCTGGCGGCCCTGCTCGTCCGGATTGCGCAACGCGTACGAGGGATGGTAGGACGCCAGCACCGGTATGCCATCGCGCGCCAGCGTGCGGCCCAGCGCCGCCGCCAGGGTCTGGCCGCGGTCGCGCACCACGGCGCCCAGCGCGGTCGCCCCCAGGGCCACGATGACGCGCGGCCGGACGGTTTCGAGTTCCTTGTCCAGCCAGTAGGCGCAGGCCTGGATCTCGGCCTGCGCCGGCGTCTTGTGCATGCGGCGCTTGCCGCGCAGTTGCCATTTGAAATGCTTGACCGCGTTGGTCAGGTAGACCGCTTCGCGCGCCACGCCCGCCTGTTCCAGGGCCCGGTCCAGCAACGCGCCGGCCGGTCCGACGAACGGCAGGCCGGCCAGGTCTTCCTTGTCGCCCGGCTGTTCGCCCACCAGCATGATGGCGGCGCGGCGCGCGCCGGCCCCGGGCACGGGCTGGGTGGCGTTGCGCCACAGCCCGCAGCGCCGGCAGGCCTTCAGCGTTCTGGGGCGCTGCTGCGGGTCGACGTCGTCGGGCCCCGGTTCGGGCGGCGGTCTGGAAGCGGCCATGCGCCTGCCCCTAGCGGCGCGCCAGGGAACCAGGCGCGTACAGCTGCCGCCACGCCGCCGTGTCCGGCGGCCGGCGGCGCGCGCGCGCCGTCAGCTCCCGTTCCGCGCTGAAGTACGCCACCGTGCGCGCGATGCCCTCGGCCGGGTCGACGCGCGGCCACCAGCCCAGGCAGCGCCGCGCCAGCGAAATGTCCGGGCAGCGCTGGGTCGGATCGTCCACCGGCAGGTTGCGGTGCACCAGCGGCACCTGCGCGCCGGTCAGCACGCGCACCATGTCCGCCATCTGCAGCATGGTCAGTTCGGCCGGATTGCCCAGGTTGACCGGCCGCGCCATCTCGGCCGGGCTTTCCATCAGCCGCACCAGGCCGTCGATCAGGTCGTCCACATAGCAGAAGGAGCGCGTCTGCGTGCCGTCGCCATAGATGGTCAGCGGCTGGCCGGCCAGCGCCTGCATGATGAAGTTGGACACCACGCGGCCGTCGTCCGGCGCCATGCGCGGACCGTAGGTGTTGAAGATGCGCGCGATCTTCACGACCACGCCTTCGTGGCGCGCGTACTCCATGAAAATGGTCTCGGCGCAGCGCTTGCCCTCGTCGTAGCAGGAACGCGGCCCGATCGGGTTGACGTGGCCCCAGTAGCCCTCGCGCTGCGGATGCTCCAGCGGGTCGCCATAGACCTCGCTGGTCGAGGCCTGCAGCACGCGGGCGCCGCAGCGCCGCGCCAGCTCCAGCAGCTGCATGGAGCCCAGCACGCAGGTACGCAGCGTTTTCAGCGGATCGGCCTGGTAGTGGACCGGCGAGGCCGGGCATGCGAGGTTGTAGATCCGGTCGACTTCGATGCCGGCCAGCGGTTCGACCACGTCATGCCGCAGGCACGAAAAGCGCGGCTGGTCGGCGAAGCCGGCCAGGTTGCGCGCCCGCCCCGTCTGGAAATTGTCCACGCACACCACTTCCCAGCCGTCGGCAAGCAGGCGGGCGCAAAGGTTCGAGCCCAGAAAGCCGGCTCCGCCGGCGACCAGCGCGCGGCCGGTCCGTACAGTATCGTCCATCATGCAGCCTCCAGGATCGTATCGAAGACGTCCACCCAGTCGGACACGAATCGTTCCATGCCGAATCGCGCCAGCGCGGTCTCGCGGCCCCGGGCGCCCCACTGCCGCGCCAGTTCTGGCTGCTCCAGCAGCGCGCGCGCCGCCTGCGCCAGCCGCTCGGGACGGGTGTCCACGTAGCCGTTCTCCCCGCTTCTGATGACGGTGGGCAGTTCCGTCGCGGCGAAGCCCACCACCGGCACGCCGCAAAGCATGGCTTCCACCAGCGACAGCCCCAGGCTGGCGTAGCGGATCGGGCTGAAGAAATACCGGTAGCGCGCCATGAAGGCGCCGACTTCCATATTGGGCACCTCGCCCAGGCCGCCCAGTTCCTCCGCCCCCATGCCGATCAGGTCCAGCGGCGTGCGCGCGCGCATGTCCTCGAACAGGTCCAGCCCGATGCGCCTGCCGCGCCGCGCCAGATGGTTGATGGCGACGACGCCGCGCGCCAGCGAACCGTCGTAGTGCGCCGCGGGCGGCGGCACGCCGTGCTCGACCACGTGCACCGGCATGTCGCCGCAGTCCCACATCGCCGCGTTGTACGGGGTGACGTGCACGATCAGGCCGCGCGCGTGGCGAAACGGATGCACGCTGTCGGTGGGATGCGGGGCCGGCGGATTGTGCTCCAGATACGCGCAGGGCAAGGCGCGCTGCTCGTCGTCCAGCAGCAGCCGGGCGTCGTCCAGGTTCTGGCGCGACTGGTACAGCACGCAGTCGAAGCGCAGCGAGCGCAGGTCCTGCGCGGGCACCTGGACCACGTTGCCGGTCCACGGGATGCGCCGGCCCAGTTCGCCATAGCCCGGCGGGCCGCCGGGCAGCCCCGGCACGATGAAATCGTGCGGCACGTGGCCCAGCGCATACAGGTAATTGCCATGCACGTGCCAGGTCAGGATGCGCAGGCGGCGCGCGGCGCGCGGCGTTGTTGTCGGCATCATGGTTCAACCCTTCCCAGTTGCGCCCGCGCGCAGGCCAGCACCTGCGGCACGCTCACGGCCAGGGCGCAGGGATGGCCGATCGGACAGGTTTCGTAGGCGCACGGCCGGCAAGGCGCGTCGGCCGCCAGCACCGCGTGGCGGCGCCGGTCCAGCGGCGCCCAGCGCGCCGCGTCGCTGCCGCAGGCGATCACCACGCTGCGCGCGCCGACCGCGGCGGCCACGTGCGAGATGCCGGTGTCGTTGCACACCAGCAGACGGCAGCCGGCCACCAGCGCGGCCAGGCCGCCCAGCGCGGTCGCGCCGCAAAGATCGGCCAGCGGCACGCCCGCCCGCCGCCGCAGTTCGGCGGTCATGCCGCGTTCGGCCTCGGTTCCGGTCAGCGCGACCTGCCAGCCCTGCCCGGCCAGCGCCTGCGCGACCTGCGCATAGCGCTCCAGCGGCCAGCGCCGCGACGGCAGGCGCGCGCCCACGTGCATCAGCACCAGCCTGGCCGGGTCCAGCGCGTGCTCGCGCAGCAGGCGCCGCGCCTCGTTCCGGTCGGCTTCGCCGATGGGAAACTCCAGGCCGTCGTCCTCGGCCGGCAGGCCCAGATGGCGCAGCAGCGCCAGATAGCGCCGCGGCTCGGGCAGGCCGTCGGGCCAGGCCAGACGCTGGCCGGGGATCTCGGCGGCGGCCTCGGCCACGAAGCCGCCCCAGCGGCGCGCGCCCAGGCGTTCGACCAGCGGATTGGAGCGCGCGCCGCTGCCATGCATCTGCAGGGCCACGTCGTAGCCGCTGCGGCTCATGCGGCGAAAGAACGCCGGCAGCGCCTGCGGCCGCGCCGGCTGCTCGGGAAACGCCGGGATGCCGGGGAACTCGATCAGTTCGTCCACATAGGCGTGGAAGCGCGCGCAGAAGTCGCGCGCGCCGGGCAGCCCCACCAGCGCGACGTGCGCGTGCGGAAATGCGCGCCGCAGCGCGCGCAGGGCGGGCACCGCGCACAACATGTCACCCAGCTGCAGCGCGCGGAACACCGCGATGCTGGCCGGCGGAGAGGCGGGATCGAGCAGCGGCGTCATGCGCGCCTCCCGGCGCTGCGCACGCCCGCGTAGCGGACCCAGCCCACGCAGCGCCACCAGATCGACAAGAGCGGAATGCAGGCCGACGTCACGGCCAGGTCGATCACCTCGCGCACGCCGCGGCGCGTGCCGCGCAGGCGGCGGACAAAGAAATTCACGCTCAGCCCGGCCCACAGCACCGCCGCCGCCAGCGCGGCCTGCGCATGGCCCAGCGCGGCCAGCGCCACGGCCGAAACAAAGGCCGCCGCCACCACTAGGTAATAGCGCCAGGCCGTCGAACGGATGCGGCGCCGGTACAGCGACGGATACTTGCGGCGCAGCAGCATGTCGTACATGGCCTTCTTCTGCATGCCCAGCCCGGCCGCGAAACGCTGGCCGCGCAGCGGATGCAGCACCCGCGCGCGCGGCTCGCGCCGCACCTTCAGGCCGTGGTCCAGCAAGGCGAAATGCAGGTCGGAGTCTTCGCGCCAGGCCATGGCGTAGCGCGGATCGAAGCCGCCCACGGCCAGCAGCGCCGAACGCCGCACGAAGCAATTGGCGGTGATGAATTCGGAACGGGTCAGGCCGGCCGCGTCGCGTTCGTAGTCGCTGGGCGGGTCGGGGATGGGCATCTCGGTGGCGCCGGCCACGGCCGCAAGCTGCGGCGCCAGCGCGCGCACGCCGTTGCCCAGCCATTCCGGCTCGGGGATGGTGTCGTCGTCGGTGAACGCGATGATCTCCGCCTTGGCGCTGCGCCAGCCCAGGTTGCGCGCGCCGGCCGGGCCGCGCGTGCCGGTCACGGGCAGGTAGCGCAGCGCCGGCCGGTTGCCCCAGGCCTGCCGCAGTTCGCCGACCTGGCGCTCGGTGGCGCTGCTGGCCGCGTCGTCGCACACCAGCACTTCGTAGTCGTCGAGGCAGTAGCATTGGCGCGCCAGGGCCTCCAGGCAGCGCGCCAGCAGGTCCGGCCGCTTGTACGTGGGCACGACGACCGATACCAGGGGCTGGGCGGGGACGCGGTTCATCGGGGTTTCTCGATCAGGTAGGGGCCGATGACCAGCGCGTCCAGCGGCGAGGTCCAGAAGCATTCGACGGCGTCGCGCGGCGTGCAGACCACGGGCTCGCCGCGGGTGTTGAACGAGGTGTTGACCAGCACCGGCACGCCGGTCAGCCGCTCAAACGCGGCCAGCAGGTCGTAGTAGCGCGGGTTCTGGTCGCGCCGCACCGTCTGCACCCGCGCGGTGCCGTCTATGTGCCGCACCGCCGGAATCTGCTGCGCCCGGTGCGCCAGCACGTCATAGACGAACAGCATGAACGGCGCGCAGATCGAGCCGCCGCGGCCGTCGAACCACTCGGCCGCGCGCTCTTCCATCACCACCGGCGCGACCGGGCGGAAGTCCTCGCGGTCCTTCAGCCCGTTGAGCCGCGCCTGCATGGCGCCGTCCAGCGGCGAGGCCAGGATGGAGCGCGCGCCCAGCGCGCGCGGCCCGAACTCCATGCGCCCCTGGAACCACCCCAGGATCTTCTCCTGCGCGAGCAGGGCCGCGGCCTCGCCGGCCACGTCGTCCAGCCGCCGGAAGTCCAGGCGCGACGCATACAGGAAGCGCTCGATCTCCTCGTCCGGATAGGACGGACCCAGGTACGCGTGCTCCATGGTCCATTCACGCTTGCCGCCGCGCCGGTGGTAGTCCACGTACAGGGCCGCGCCCAGCGCGGTGCCGGCGTCTCCCGCGGCCGGCTGCACCCAGACGCTGTCGAACGGGCCGTCGCGCGCGATGCGCGCGTTCATGACGCAGTTCAGCGCCACCCCGCCCGCCATGCTCAGGTTGGCCGCGCCGGTCTTTTCGTGCAGCCACTGGACCATGTGCAGCGCGGTTTCCTCCAGCACGTACTGCAGCGAACTGGCGATGTTCTTGTGGCGCTCTTCGAAGGGCGCGCCGCGCCGCCGCGGCGGGCCGAAGCGCTCGGCCAGGCGCGCCGGATGCAGCGAGTAGCCGCCCTCTTCCTCCAGCTGCAGGATCTCGCGGAACTCCTTGCGCAGCGTCGGCTTGCCGAAAGAGGCCAGCGCCATCACCTTGTACTCGTCGCTGGAGTGCAGAAAGCCGAGATAGCTGGTGACCTCTTCGTACAGCAGGCCGAGCGAATGCGGCAGATCGATCTGCTTGAGCCGCGCGTACTCGCCGTTGCTGAAATTGCCGTAGCTGGTGGTCGTGCGCTCGCCGCGGCCATCCATGGTCAGCACCGCGGACTCGGCGCAGGGCGCGGCCAGGAAGGCGCTGGCCTCATGCGACAGGTGATGGTCCAGGTAGACCCAGCGGTCCATGATGTGCTGCAGCGTCAGGCCGTCGAAGCGAGGCGATTTCAGGTGATGGGGCGCGCCGTCGAGCAGCTGGCGCGGCGCGTTCACCAGGTACGACAGGAACAGCGGGTCCCAGGGCGATTTGCCTTCCTCGCCCGCGCCGGCGCGCGACGGCTCCAGCGGCAGGCTGATGTCCGCGCCGGGCGGCAGGCCTTCGGCCAGCAGCGCCGGATCGTAGGAATACACGATGTGATCCACGTCGCGCAGGTTGATGTGGGCCGCCGACAGGCAGTAGTCGATGGCGTAGTACGGCAGCTGCCAGGTGGTGAAGGGAACCGGGCGCTTGCCGTGCTTGACCCGGGTGAAGCGCTCTTCCTCGGCCGCCGCCAGCACGACGCCGTCGGCGACCAGCGCCGCGGCGCAATCGTGGTAGGCCGCGTTGATGCCTAAAGTGAACATGGGAATTCCTCCTGGGCGGCGCGCGCCCTGCCGGTCGCGGCCATCAGTTCGCGCGCCGCCTCGGCGACGCTGGACGGCTCGACGCCCGCCAGGCAGGCCTGGTGGCCTTCGGGGCAGACGCTGCGATAGCAGTACTTGCAAGGCACGTCACGGTTGAGCACCCGGGCGGGGGTCTGCCAGGGCGTGTGCTGCGGATTGGTCAGGGCGTACAGGTCCACAACGGGCACGCCCAGCGCGGCCGCGACGTGCGCCGGACCGCTGTTGTTGCAGATCAGCACGGCGGCCGCCTCCAGCGCCGCGCCCAGTTCGCCCAGCGTGAGGCGGCCGGACAGGTCGATCAGGCCGGGCAGCAGGCGGCGCGCGTGCGCCAGCGCATCCTCCAGCGCCGGGTCCTCGTGCCCGCCCAGCAGCAGCACGCGGCGGCCTTCGGCGCGCAGGCCGACCAGCGCCTGCATCATCTGCTGCGCGGGGTAGCGCCGCGATGCGGCGCTGGCCCCGGCATGCGCGCAGATCCAGCCGCCGGTCTCGGTCACGCCTTCGTGGTCGAGCTTGTGCCGCAGCGATTCGCGATCCTCGGCGCGCACCTGGAACGACATGCGCTGGTCCGCGCAGCGCGCGCCTATGCTGGCGACCAGGTCGAGCTGGCGCCGAACTTCGTGGCGGATGCCGGCCTGCGGCTCGGTCTCGCGCACCCATTCCGTGATCAGGCGGTAGGGATTCTCGCGGCTGTGGGCCAGCACGCGCGGCACGCCGGCCAGATGGCACAGCAGCGCGGCCGGCAGCGCGCTCTGGCTGTAGGCGGTGAAGATCACCGCCGCGTCCGGACGCAGCGCGCGCAGCCGCGCGATCATGCGCTCGTCCTGCTCGCGTCCCTGCGTGTCGTTCTTGATCCAGGCCGCGTCGTAGGCCAGCACGGTGTCCACGTCGGGCAGGTGCGGCTGCAGCCGCGCCCCCGCCGTGGAAGTCAGCAGCGACAGGCGGCGCGCGCCGCTTTGCTTGAGCGCGCGCAGCGCGGGGCTGCACATCAGCACGTCGCCCATATTGTCCAGCCGCACGCACAGCACGTGCGGACATTCGCTCCAGTCCCAGGCCATCTCAGGCCTCCCCGGCCGCGGCGGCCAGCACGATGCGGGCGGCGGCATCCAGGTCGGGCGCGCGGCCGAACGGCACACGCTGCGGGCCGGCGCGCCATTCGGTCTCGTGCCCCACGTCCAGCAGGATGCTGCGGCAGCCCGCCAGATTGCCGGCTTCCACGTCGTCGAGTATGTCGCCGATCAGCCAGGACGCCCGCAGGTCCAGGCCGAGTTCGCGCGCGGCGCGCAACAGCAGCCCGGGCCGCGGCTTGCGGCAATCGCAGGCCCCGGCGTAGCCCTCGACCACGCCGTCGGGATGGTGCGGACACCAATAGAACCCGTCCAGGTGCGCGCCGGCCGCGCGGAACATGGCGGCCAGCCGGGTGTGCACCGGCTCCAGCGCCGAGGCCGGAAACAGGCCCTTGGCCACGCCCGGCTGGTTGCTCACCACGACCAGCACGGCGCCGGCCGCGCCCAGGCGCGCCAGGCCCGCGAACGCCTGCGGCGCGTACGCCATGCGGCCGGGATCGACGTTGTAGGGCTCGTCGGCCAGCACCGTGCCGTCCTTGTCCAGGAATACGGCGGGCCTCAGGGCCATGACGTTTCCTTCATGGGCAGCACCATCACTTCCGGCACCACGGTCTCGCCCGGCTGCGTGAGCACGAAGCGCACGGCGCGCGCCACGTTGGCCGGGTCCTGCAAGGTGCCGGTGTCGATGTCGGGAAAGCGGTCCAGCAGGAACGGCGTGCGCATGCCGCCGGCGATCACCGCGCTGACCTTCAGCCCGGCGCCGCGCAATTCGGCGTGCAGCGCATGCGACAGGCCCATCAAGCCCCACTTGCTGGCGTGATAGGCGCTGGCGTTGGGCCAGGCGCGGCGCGCCGCCGTGGACGCGATATTCACGATATGGCCGCCCGGCGTCAGCCGGTCCTTGCCCAGCTTGGCCATCAGGAACGGGCCGGTCAGGTTGGTGCGCAGCACGCGCTCCCAGACGTCCGCGTCGAGCTGATCGATGGGCGCCGTCACGTCCACGCCGGCGCTGTTGACGATGGCGTCGAGCTTGCCGAACTGGCGCACCACGGCGTCCAGTCCTTCGCGCACGTCGGCCACCACGCCCACGTCCATGATGCAGGCCATCGCGTCGGCGCCGTCCTGCTTGAGCCGGGAAGCCAGCGCGTGCGCGCGCTGCTCGTCGATATCGGCCACCGCCACGCGCGCGCCTTCGCGCGCCAGCATCTCGCACAGGGCCGCGCCCAGTCCGCTGCCGCCGCCGGTCACCAGCACCACGCGTCCGTCCAGGGTTTCGTATTCATGCATGTCGGCCTCCTTCAGGCGGCGATGCGCGCGGCGTGGCGCAGCGCCTGCGTCGCGCCCGGCTCCATCTGCCGGTAGATGGCGAGCAGATCCTCGCCCACGCGCTTCCAGGTGTACAGACGGCGCGCGCGCAGCCTGCCGGCCTCGCCCATGCGCGCCCTCAGCGTCGAATCCACGGCCAGCTCGGCCAGCCGGCGGGCCAGGCTGTCGGGGTCGCGCGGCGGCACCAGAAAGCCGGTCTTTCCATGCACCACCGTGCTGCGGATGCCGCCCGTGTCCGAACCCACCACCGGACGGCCGCAGGCCATCGCCTCGACCGGCGTGATGCCGAAGGGCTCATACCACGGCGTGGTCACGAACACGTCGCTGGCGCTGTAGTAAGTGGCCAGGGCTTCGCGATGGCGGCGGCCGGTGAATTCCACCCACGGCGCCACCTGTTCCTCTTCGGCGATGCGGCGCAGCCGGCCGATCTCCGGCGTCGCGGTTTCGTCGGCGTCGTCGGTATTGCCGCCCACCACGCACAGCCGCGCGTCCACGCCGTGGCGGCGGCGCAGCCGGCCGAGCGCGCGGATCACGTTGTCCACGCCCTTGCGCGGCACCATGCGGCCCAGCTGCAGCAGCGTAAACGCGCCGTCGTCCCAGCCCAGCGCCGCGCGCGCGCTGGCGCGGGTCTGCGGCATCATCTCCGCGGCGTCGTAGCCGCAGGGCACGATGGCGATGCGGCGCGGGTCGGCGCCGTAGAGTTCCATCAGGTCGCGGCGGTCCTGCGGACATTCCGCGATGATGCGGTCGGCGCGGCGGATGATCTCTTCCTCGATGTCGAAGCGGCTGTCGGGAAACAGGTCCGCCTCCTGCTGGTGCTGGCGGCGCACCTTGCCCAGCGCATGGAAGGTCACCGCCAGCGGGATGCCGTAGCGCTGCGAAACCGGCAGCGCGGCCATCGCCGACATGAAGAAATTGGCGTGGATGGCGTCGTAGCTGCGGGCCTGGGCGCCGAAGTAGTGCATCAGATAGTCGGAGAACGCGTCCATGTGCGGCAGCAGTTGCTCCTTGGGCAGATAGGTGTCGGGCCCGGCCGGCACATGGATCACGCGCACATTGCGCAGCCAGGCATGTTCGGGCTCCAGCGCCGGATTGTCCTTGCGGGTGAACACGTCGACCTGCACGCCGGCGCGCGCCAGTTCGCGCGCCACGTGCGCCACATAGACGTTCTGGCCGCCGCTGTCCACGCTGCCGGCGACCGCCAGCGGCGATGCGTGTTCGCTGATGAGGGCGATTTTCTTCATGATGCGGCTCCTGGGCTGGCGATCCGGATGCGGTTGTCGACGTCGCGCACGCCGGGGCAGGCGTCCACGCTGTCTTCGATGCGATGCTTGGTGCGGCGGTCGGGCGCGGTGCCTTCCAGCGTCACGCAGCCTTCGGACACGCTGACCGAAACGTCGCTGACGTCCAGGCCGCTGTGGGCCAGGTACTCGCACACGATTTCGCGCACGCGTTCGTCGGTGCGCACATAGCCCTTGGGGTCGATACGCCGCGAACCGCGGTCGCGCCAGGCCTGCAGGCCGCGGTCATAGCCGCCGCGCTCGGCGGTCTCGAACGACAGATCGGGCTCGTCTTCCCATACGGGACGGTCCCCGTAATAACCGCCTTCCTCGTCGCCGTAGGAAGTCGGCCCGCTATAGGACGGCTCGCGCGAACCGTAGACCTGCTGGCGCTGGAACGAGGGGTCTTCGCGGCTGAAGCCGCCGTAGCTGCTCTGCCCCGGATCGGCGCTGCGGCTGCGCAGGCCGCCTCGGGTCATGCGGGCGCCGGGGCTGCGCGTGCCTTCGCCCTGGTAGCCGTAGGACGGTGCCGGATCGCGCCACGGCTCGCGGCGTCCGGCGGGACCGGACCGGTCGCGGTCGCGGTCAGGGTCCGGCTCGCTTGGCCGCCATCCGCGCTGCGAAGCCGGCCGATAGGGGCCGCCGCGGGACGCTTCCCGGCCGGGGTCCCTGTCGTAGTCGTCGGCGTCGTGCCACGGCGCTTGCCTTGGATCTTGCTTCATCGTCTTCTCCCTGTTGCGAAATCGCGAGCCGCCGGGCGGCTGGCAGGCTTACGCATCGGAGAGAAGCAAGTGATGTGCCGAAACGGTTCTGTGCGGGCGCGATGGACGGCCGCGCGATGTACCCGGCACTTCTTACCCGCGCGTGTAAGAAGTGCCCGACCGCCTCGCGGGCAGCAGCGATCCGACCGTGGCCAGCAATTCGTTGGGGTCCACCGGCTTGGACAGATGCACCTGGAATCCCGCCAGTAGGCTGCGCAGCCGCGCTTCCTGGCTGACGTGGCCGGACAGCGCGATGGCCGGCAGCCGGTGGGCCAGCGCCGCGCCGCGCTCGGCCTCCATCGCGCGGATGCGGCCCACGACTTCGTAGCCGTCGATGTCGCCCAGCGTCAGGTCGCAGATCAGCACCTGCGGCCACTGCTCCACCGGCAAGGCCTCGAAGGCCGCCAGCGCCTGCTCGCCATCCTTGTGCTCGGCCACCCGCGCGCCGTTGTCGCGCAGTATTTCGGCCAGCATCTCGCGCGCTTCGGGCTGGTCGTCCACCACCATGACGTAGGCGTCCTGCAAGGTCGATAGATGCATGTCGGGGCGGATCTCCGCGGGCTCCACGGCGCGCACCGGAAAGTCCACGGAATACGTCAACCCGCCGGTGGCGGCGGACACGCTGTGGAAGACCCCACCCTGGCGCTGCACGCGCGCGGCCAGCTGCGCGGGGTCCAGCGCGGCCGCGGCGCGGATGGAATCGGGAACGTTCAGCGCAACGTCAGTTTCGGCGGGCGGTTCTTCGTCCGCGCGCGCGGTGCGGCCGTCGGTCACGGCCAGCCGCGTCATCGGTCCTTCGCGGTGCAGGCGGATTTCTATCCGTCCGCCCGGCGGCGTGACCGCGATGGCGTGCAGGCACAGGTCCCACACCACTTGCTGCAAGGAGCTGGGATCGCCCGTGATGCGCGCGGCCTCGCTGCCGATCAGCGTGTACAGGTTGACGCCCTTCTGCTGCGCGGCGTCGCGCAGCGCGTCCAGCACCCCGGCCACCACGGCCATCAGGTTGACCGGCTGGCGCGTCTCGCGGTCGCGCGCTTCATCCAGCGCGGACTGCTGGCGCTGCAGCGCCCACATCTGCGCATACATGCCCTGCCGCGCCAGCAGATCGTCGTGGCGGCCCTGCTCGACGATGCGGCCGCGGTCCAGCACCACGATGTTGTGCGCATGCACGATGGTGGACAGACGGTGCGCGATGATGAGCGTGGTGCGCCCCCGCGACAGCCGTTCCAGTTCGGCCTGGATGGCGCGTTCGGTGCGCGTGTCCAGCGCCGACGTGGCCTCGTCGAACACCAGGATGGAAGGGTTCTTCAGGATCGCCCGCGCGATGGCGATGCGCTGGCGCTCGCCGCCCGACAGCTTCACGCCGCGCTCGCCCACCGGCGTCTCGTAGCCGTCGGGTAGGCTTTCGATGAAATCGTGCACCCGCGCCCCGCGCGCGGCCTGCACGATCTGGTCGCGCGTGGCCTCGGGCCGGCTGTAGGCGATGTTGTAGGCGATGGTCTCGTTGAACAGCAGCGTGTCCTGCGGCACGATGCCCAGCGCCCGCCGCAGGCTGCGCACGTTCACGGTGCGCAGGTCCTGGCCGTTGATCAGGATGCGGCCGCTGTCGGCGTCGTAGAAGCGCAGCAGCAGGCGCGCCAGCGTCGACTTGCCCGAACCGCTGCCGCCCACCACCGCCAGCGTGGTGCCCGCCGGCACCGCCAGGTCGATGTCCCACAGGATCTGGCGTCCGGGCTGGTAGCCGAAGCCCACGTTCTCGATGCGGATCTCGCCCGCGCCCGGCTCCAGCGCCGGCAGGCGCGCGTCGTCGCCGGTCTCGGGCGGATAGCGCAGCAGGTCGCATACGCGCTCGGCGTTGACGAAGGCCTCCTTGGCCTGGCGGAAAATCAGCCCCAGCGTGTTCAGCGGCAGGCAGATCTGGATGATGTAGGCGTTGACCAGCACCAGGTCGCCCACGCTCATCTGCGTGCTGACGACCTGCTGGCCCGCCAGCAGCATCACCGCCGCCACGCCGCAGGCGATGATCCCGCTCTGGCCGACGTGCAGGCGCGACAGCGAACGCTGGTTGCGGATGCCGACGTCGGTCCATTCGCGCAGCACCTTCGACAGGCGCTCGGACTCCAGCGCTTCGTTGGCGTTGACCTTGACCGCCTCGTAATTGAGCAGGCTGTCCACCATCCTGCCGCTGGCGCGCGAGTCCAGCTCGTTGAGCCGCCGCTGGTAGACGACGCGCTTGCGCACCAGCACCGTGGTGTAGCTGAAATACGCCACGAACGTGACCGTGACGATGAGCGCGAACCAGACGCTGTATCCCATCACCAGGATCAGCACCACCGACACGATCTCGATCAGCGTGGGCAGCAGCGTGAACAGCCCCGTGCCCAGCAGGAAACCCACGCCCGCGGTGCCGCGCTCCACGTCGCGCGCCAGGCCGCCGGTCTGGCGCGCCCCGTGAAAGCGCGCCCCCAGCCGCTGCAGCTGCTCGAACACGCGCACGGTGAAATCGGCCACGGTGCGCTGCGCCACCCGCACGAAGACCACGTCGCGTAGCTCCGTGAACACGCTGCCGCCGAAGCGGATCAGCGCGTAGCCCAGCAGCAGGAACACGGGCAGCGTCAGCGCGCCGGGCGCGCCGAGCGTATCCACGATCAGCTTGAGCACCACTGGCACCAGCACCATCAGCAGCTTGGCCGCCACCAGCAGCCCCACCGCCGCGGCCGTGCGGCGGCGGTACTTCCACAGCGCGCGCGCAATACTGCGCGTGACCTCTTTGCGGGCGAAGTCCGGGTCGTTGTTCTCGGGTGGGTTCATGGCGCGGCCTCCAGGGCGATCCGCGCCGGGCCAGCAAACGCCATTCCGCGGGCAGGATCAGCCCTGCTCCTGGCGCCCCTGGACCACCGCCTTGAACAAATGCGCGACCGCCGCCGCGAACGCCTCGTCGAACCACGGATTGGCGCCGCTGACCGCGACCACGATGCCGTCCATCGCCACGCTGCCCC
This sequence comes from Achromobacter sp. HZ01, assembly GCF_003267925.1. Lineage (NCBI taxonomy): Bacteria > Pseudomonadati > Pseudomonadota > Betaproteobacteria > Burkholderiales > Alcaligenaceae > Achromobacter > Achromobacter sp. HZ01. The sequence continues at coordinate 147,496 of NZ_LWKV01000006.1, read as the reverse complement.
AGACCCGCGTGTCCTTGGCGTGCAGCAGGTGCGGCCGCAGCGCCAGGACCTCATGGCTGGACAGGCCGGTGCGCCAGCTCAGGCGCGCCTTGCCGCGCGCATAGGCGCCGTAGTCGGCGTCCCATTGTTCAGGATCGCCGATGCTTTCCTGGTACAGGATGGCGTCGGCGAAATCGCAGGCGCCGGGGCGCGCCAGCGGATTCATGATCACCACATGGAAAAAACCGCTCTCGCCGACCCGCGGGTCGGCGCGCGCGGCCTCCAGCATGGGCAGCGCCAGGCGCACGGCCTGGGCGGCCGCGTCGCGCTCCCAGTAGGCGGCCAGGGGTATGGGGTTCATGGGCATCCTCCATTTGGCAGGCGCTAGCGCCGCGTGGCGCGAGCCGCGCGCAAGTCGCGTTCCCGGGGAATCCGTCCCCGCCAGACCTGTTCGAGCCGCTCGCAGACGGCCGCGTCCAGCGGCCGGCGACGGGCGCGGATCAGCCGCCAGCCCGCCAGCGCGTCGCGGCAGGCCCGCGCCCGGGCGGCCCAGCCCGGCAGCGCGCGCAGGGCCGCCACGCTGCGCGCCAGCGCCAGCCTCGCGGGCAGGCGCAGCCATGCCGTCCACAGCGCGTTGCGCGCCAGCATCCGGCGGCGCAATGGCCGGTCCCGCGCCGCCGAAGGCCAATGATGCACGCGCAGCTGCGGCGCGTAGGCGATCCGCCCGCCCCGCGCCATGATGTCCATGGCGAGCAGCTCTTCCTCGCCGCCGATGAACAGCGCCTCCCAATAGCCGCCCGCCTGCACAAAGGCGGCGGTCCGCATGACGCAGGCGCCCGCCATGAAGCCCGTCAGCTCCGGCCCGACCCCGGCGATGGCCGGCAGCGGGCTGTCGGCCATCGCCGCGCAGGCCGGGTCGGTTCTTTCTTCCGGCCCCACCACGATGCCGGCATTGAGCACCGCCACCTCGGGATGCGCGTCCAGCAGGTCCGCGGCCCGTTCCAGCGCGCCGGCGGCCCACCAGGTGTCGTCGTCGCAGAACGCCACATAAGGGGTCGCGACCCGCGCCACGCCCAGGTTGCGCCCGGCCGCGCCCAGATTGGCGCCGGCCTGGATCAGCACCGCATGGGGAAACGCCTGCGCCACGCGCGCCGCGGTCCCGTCGGTGCTGCCGTTGTCGACCACGAACAGCGGATGATGGCCGGGCAGCCGGCGCAGGCTGCGGCACAGCTCCTCGCAGCGGTTATGGGTCAGCACCACGACGGATACGCGGGGCGATACGGCCGGGTCGCTCACGCCCGCGGCTCCTCGCCGCCGGCTACCCGCCAGTAGCTCTCGGCCTGTGCGCCGGCGTCGGGCAGGCCGCCCAGGCCGCGCAGTTGCGACGCATAGGCCGACACCGCGTCGGCCTTGCCGGCCAGATCGGTCTTCAGCGGCGCGGGTGTCGCCACCACGCCGCGGGCGCGCAGCTGCGCCAGCCGCGCCTGCACCGCGCCCGGCCGCTTACGGTAAGGCACATCCTCGTAAAAAAACCAGGACAGGCCCGGGCAGGCCCGCGAGGCGTCCAGCCCCGCGTCGCTGACCCGGACGTGATCGTCATGGAACAGGCCCAGCGGCAGCGCCACCCGATCCGCGCCCAGCCCCGCCAACACGCGCACCAGGCTGTCGGCCAACTGCGCCTGGCCGTCCGGCGGCTGCTCGCCATACTGGGAATCCACGAAACCCAGGCCCAACCCCATGCAGCCGACCTGCGCCAACGCCAAGCGGTCCTCGGCCAGGCGCGCCGCCATCGCATCGGCCGCGGTCGGGAATCCGCAACGGCGGTCCCAGTCGGTGGACATGTCCGCGGCTTGCGGCAAGCCTGTGTAAGCGGTGATCACGACGCTGCCCGGGTGCGCGCGTAGCAGGCCGGCGCAGCTGAAGACCGCATCGTCCAGGTGCGGCGAAACCACGACGAAGGCGCCGGGCAGGCAGCGCGGCTCGCCAACGGCGGGATGGACGGCAGGCGTTTCCATGGGAATGCGCGACGGATCGAAGATGGGCAGCGCACCAGCAACCGCCGTGCCGCGCATGGCGCGCATCAAAAAACGCTGCGCCGCTGGCGCGGCCAGGCATGGCGCTTGCGGAACTTCGCCGACCATTCCCACGCAAGGAGCGTACACATGAAGATCCGAGTTCTCACCCATGCACTGGCCCTGGCCGTCGGACTGGCCTCGAGCGTGGCCCTGGCCCAGTCCGCCACGCCCACCTCGCCGTCCAACACGCCGAACGACAGCACCGCCGTGCCGCCCAACCAGCCGGTGCCGCCGGGACAGAAGGCGCCCGCGCCCAACGCCGGCTCGACCACGCCGACCAACCCGCCCAACCTGGACAGGCATGACCAGATGAAGTCCGACAAGCACATGAAAAATGGCAAATCGGAGCGCCGCCGGGAGCCCAACGAGAACGTACCCGCCACGCCCGGCAGCGGCGCCACGCCGCCTCCGGGCTACCCCAACACCGGCGGCTCGAAGTAAGCCGCGGCAGCGGCCCCGGGGCGGCTCCTACGTGCCGCCCCGCCCGCTTCAGCGCGCCGGCTGCGACGGCTGCGACACCTCGGCCAGCGTATTGCCCGCCGCCCCGGCCTTGGCCGCTATGTCCCCCAGCGAGACCACGCCGACCAGCTGCTTGTTGCGGTCGAGCACCAGCACGCGCCTGACCTGTTCGCTCTCCATCAGCCCCTTGGCCGTCTCGACGGTGTCGTCGTCATAGCACCATATCGGCCGTTCCGACATTGCGTCGTTCACACTGGCGGTATCCGGGGCGACCCCGCGCGCCGTGCAGCGCACGGTGATGTCCCGGTCGGTAATGACCCCGACCAGGCGCCGGCCGTCGCAGATGGGCAGCTCGCCCACGTCCAGGTCGGCCATGAGTTCGGCGGCGCGCCTCACGGTCTCTCCTTCGGTGAGATAGGCCGGTTCGGCGGTCATGATTTCTGAAAGGCGTGTCATGGCAATCTCCGGTAAGCCCGGCCGCCCGGAACGGCGGCCGGCGACATGAGATTGCCTGTCAGCAACCGCCGTACCGCCGGCGGCTTACTGCAGCCACTGCACCAGCACGCCGACGAAGAACAGCACCGCCACGGCGGCCAGCCAGAACGCCAGCATGGCCCAGGGGCCGCGCGCCTTGCGAGTGCGGGCGCGCTTGCGGGATTCGCTTGAAGGAACCTGCGGATCGGGGGTAGACATATCGGCCGCTCCTGAAAGGAGATATTGCAGTTTCAGCATGGCCTGTGCCCAAGGCCTAGGCGCCGAACCAGCGCCACGCGGCCACCGCCAGCCCGATCCACAGCGCCACGACCAGCGCCGCGCCGGCCTTGCTGGCCGGCTTGGCGCCGCGGGCCTGCATCCATTCTTCCGCCTGGCGCCGGCAGTCCGCCAGCACCGGCGGCGGCAGCAAGCGGATGGCCAGCCAGATCAGCGCCGGCAGCAGCAACACGTCGTCCAGATACCCCAGCACCGGTATGAAATCCGGGATCAGGTCGATGGGGCTGAGCGCATAGGCCACCACGAAAATCCCCAGCGCCTTCGCATACCAGGGCGTATCCGGATGCCTGCCCGCGAACCACAGCGTCACGCCGTCCCGCTTGATCCGCCTGGCCCAGGCCTTCAGGGTACTGTTGAAACTCATGATTCGGGCGCCGTTTTCCTTCTAGGACCGATAGGCCGCTGAGCCGCCCATTTCTTGATATCGGTCAACTGACAGACGGCGGCAATGCAACTACGCTCGACTCTAACCGATACGCGAGTACGAAGGGAGCAACCCTGCCAAGGGTCTGAGGAAGCGCGAATCGGCCAGAAGCCCCGGTCTGTCCATCTCCGGATCCGGGGCTTCGCTCTGTCTGAAGGACGGAAAAAGGGAAAACCCGATCAGCCCGGCTTCCATCCTTCCGGAACGCGCGCCGGGTCGATATGGGCCAACTGGCACAGCGCATCGGCAATACACGAAAAATCCTGCCCGCCGAATTCCGCCGCCCGCGCCAGGCTGAACGACTCGTGCACCGCGGCCGCCACCGGCATGGGAACCCTGGACGCATGCGCGGCGGCCAGCACCAGGGACATATCCTTGTGGGCCAGGTCTATCGTAAAGCCCGGCTCGGTCCGCCCGATCAGCACCTTGTTGGGAAAGTTCATTCGGAGCTGGCCGTTGGTGGCCGACGTCCCGTACAGCACTTGCAGCGTCTTGGTGATGTCCAGCCCGAAACGCTGCGACAGGGCCAGCGCCTCGCCATTGATCTGGCACAGCGAAACGGCCACGAAATTATTGACCAGCTTGGTCCGCCCGCCCGAACCGACCGGGCCGCAGTGATAAATCGTGGTGCCCATCGCTTCCAGCAGCGGCTTGACGCGCTGAAACTGCGCATCGCCGGCCCCCACCATGAACAGGGACTCGCCGCGGTCGGCATGCTCGGCCAGCCGGCCGACCGGCGCATCGACCCAGTGCAGGTCCTGCGCCGTCGCCAGCGCATGCAGCCTGTCGGTCGCCAGCGGATCGATCGTGCTCATGTCCATGATCAGCGCGCCGGCCCTGGCGTGCGCCAGCACGCCGTCCTCGCCCAGCACCACGGCCTCCACTTCCTTGGACGAAGGCAGCATCGTGATGACGATGCCGCACGCGCGCGCCAGCTCCGCCACGTCCCGGGCCTGGATGGCCCCGGCGGCGACCAGTTCCTGCGCGGCCTGGGGGTTGATATCCAGCACGAGCAGGTCGAACCCGGCCTTGCGCAGATTCAGCGCCATCGACTTGCCCATGCGGCCCAGGCCGATAAAGCCTATCTTCTCCATTGCCTCTCTCCTCGTTGCGAAATCCGGACAGCGCGCTTTCAGCTCTTGTTCTTGAGGTAGGGACACTCGCTTTCCGAAATCGGCGCGAAGGCGTCCTTGCCCGATATCACCTTGATGACCTTGGCGATATCCCATTCGCTCTTCGACTCAGACGGCCGCTTGACCTGCGCCATGTACATGTCGTGCACCAGCAGGCCGTCGTCTCGCAGGGTCGCGTTGCGCGCGAACATATCGTCAACCGGCGTCTCGCGCAGCTTCGCCATCACCTTGTCGCGATCGAAACTGCCCACCCCCTTGGCCGCCTTCAGATAATTCAAGGTCGCCGAATACGTGGCCGCCTGCACCATGCTGGCCTGCGCGTTGTGCTTGGCGAAGAAGCGCTTGGACCATTCACGCGTGCGGTCGTCGAAATCCCAGTAGAAGCCGGTGGTGTACTTCACGCCCTGCACGGCATCCAGGCCCAGGGCCTTGATGTCCGAGTCGAAAATCAGCAGGGGCACCACCTTCTGCCCGGCGTCGATGACGCCGAACTCCTTGGCCTGCCTGAGCGCGTTGGTGGCGTCCCCGCCCGTATTGGCCAGCACGATCACCTTGGCGCCCGAGGCCTGGGCCTGCAGGATGTAGGAAGAAAAATCGCCGCTATTCAAAGGGTGCTTCACCGTGCCCACGACCTTGCCGCCGCCCTTGAGCAGCACCTTCGTGGAATCGGCCTGCAGCATGTGGCCGAACGCATAATCGGCCGTGATGAAATACCAGCTGTCGCCCTGCTCGGCCAGCGTCGCCGTGGCGCTGGACGCGGCGATCGCCTGCGTATCGTACGACCAGTGCGTGCTGTAGGGAGAACAGTTCTTGTTGGTAATGGCAGAGGTCGCCGTGCCCGTGTTCATGATGACGAAGTCCTTCTCCGCCAGCAGATTCTGGACCGCCAGCCCCGTCGCCGAGCCCAGCACATCCGTCATCATGACCACGCCGTCGCGGTCCACCCACTCCCGCGCCCGCGCCGCGGCCACATCGGGCTTGTTCAGGTGGTCCGCCGACAACACCTTGATGGGACGCCCGAATATCTCGCCGCCGAAGTCGTCCACCGCCATCTGGGCCGCCACCACCGACCCGCGCCCTCCGATCTGCGAGTACAGGCCGGACATGTCGGTCATCACGCCTATGTTCACCGGCTTGGGCGACTGCGCCTGCGATACCCCCGCCATCGACAAACCCGCGGCCAGCGCAATCACCTTCACTTTGTTGCTAAAGCCCATCTTCGTCTCCCCGCTTTGTTGGCAGTCATGAGTGCTTTGCTACATCGGCAATCTATTGCGGCCGCCTGACGCATCACTGCGCAATGGCGGCGAGGTAACTCAGCGCGCATTCTGCGAACAACGGGGAGCTTTGTCTAATACAGAAACAACGGGGTGGCGATAGCGGAACGGTATCGTGGGAAAAGGGTTTTCAGCTAACCGCGATACGGCCGCTCCCCGATCAAGGCGGAAAATCGCAGCAGATAACCGTCGGGGTCCTGCACCAGGAACTCGCGCACACCCGATTCCGTGCCGCCGCTGCGGTACCACCGTTCCGAAACCCCTTCGAACAGCGGCCAGCGCGCCGCCGCCAAGGCCTCGAGCACGGGTTCCACGGCAGGCACCTTGATTTCGAGATTCATGCCGCGCCCGCGCGGCGCCTCCAGCGGCGCGACCACCCAATAGCCGTCGCCGCGCACTTCGACCAGCATGACCTGGGCCCCGCCCAGATCCAGATAGACGAATCCTTCCGCGTCGCGGCTGTAAGCGACGGAAAATCCGCAGAGGTCGATCCAGAATTTCTTGCTCGCTTCCAGGTTGGAGACGAGCAACTCGGGCACGAGCTGCGCGCGGCGCAATTCCATGGTGCTTTCCTTTTTCAGGCTGGCGGCAGCCCTGGCGTCCGCGCAGATGATAGCGGCATTTCCTGCCCGGATTCGAATAGAAACCGCAATCCTCCCCCGTCGTACGGTGTGGCGGAACGGCAACAAACCTGCGAATACCCGACTCTTTGCCGGCGCCCAATCGATGAGTCAGACCCTGCTGCGGTAAAAATTGAGATCTTCCATCAAGTGTGCAAGGCCCGTTCGACGAGGACAACTTGAAATCATCGCGTGTGACCTTGCTGGCGCTAATCCTGACCTTGGCGGCCTTGACCAGCGGCGCAACCTTCCTGAATGCGCTGATCGTCGGCCATATGGTGCAGAAAGAGCAATTGACGCACACCGAGTACGAGGCCAACCGTGCCTACGCCGTCAAGCTCGCCGCCTCGATCGATGAATACCTGCTGTCGATCCAGCGCCAGTTGCAGGTGAGCGCGAAGCTGGCGCCCGCGTTGCTCCATTCGCCTGCAGCGCTGGAGAACGAAGTGAAGCGTCTGGTCAGCCAATCGGATGGGATCACCGCCGCCTTGATCGTGGATGCGGATAACGGCTTGATGGCCTTTGCCTCGGCCGCGCCGGAACTCACCGATCGGTTGGACACGCTCAACCGCCTGGACGCCACGAGCACGCGGCAGTCGGGCAATGTACTTGCCTACCGTTTGGCCAACGGGCAGCTGGTGGTCGCGTTCTCGGAGCCGATCGCCCAGGCCGATGGCAAGTTTTCCGGCCTGGTCGGCGCGGTCATACTCCTGCAGCGCAAGAGCGCGTTCGACCGTCTTCTCAGCGACCACTTCCATTCCGACGGCTCTTCCATTTATGTCGTGGACGATACCGGCCTGGTGCTTGCTCATCAGGACACCAGCCGGATCGGCACCCGCAACCTCGCTGGCGAGGCCGTCCAGGCGCTGGCCCGCGGGGAGACCGGCGCCATGGACATCACCAACTATCGGGGCGAGCGCTTCTTCGCCGGCTATGCCCCCATGACCGTGGGGAAATGGGGAGTGGTCGTCCAGACGCCGGTCGAAGTGCTGGAAGCGCCGCAGCGCCTGCTGCTCAAACGCACTTTGCTCTATTCGATTCCCACTGCCCTGCTCGGCCTGGCGCTGGTGGTGGCGTCGGCGATGTGGATTTCCAGGCCCCTGGCCCAATTGGCCGCCCGCATGCGGGGCAACACGACCGACCCCGGCGATCTGGATCGCATCGATTGCCGCTACGCGGAAGCCCAGCTGCTCAAGGAGGCCGTGAAGATTGCGCAGGCGCAGCACGAACAGAAGATCGAGGCACTCAGCACCGAGACCATGACCGATGCGATGACGCAGCTGATGAACCGCCGCGGCCTGGCGCAGGAATTGCAGCGCCTGCCCAAGACGCGGCAGCCGTTCTCGGTGCTGGCCCTGGACCTGGACCATTTCAAGCGGGTCAATGACAAGTTCGGCCACGCCACCGGCGACAAAGTGCTCATCGCCCTGGCCTCGATCATCCGCCAGTCCATCCGGGGAGGAGATCTGCCGTTTCGTGCGGGCGGCGAGGAATTTCTGGTGCTGATGCCGGGCGCCGACCGGGCCATTGCCGCCGTCGTGGCCGAGCGGATACGCGCCACGGTCGAGAGCACCGAAATGCCGGACGGGGTGGGCCACATTACGCTTTCGATCGGCGTCGCCTTCTGGCCGGAGGATGCCGCGGAGGTGGATACAGTGCTGGATTGCGCCGATCAGGCGTTGTACGCGGCCAAGCGCAACGGGCGAAACCGGATCGAGGTGTATGCGGCGGCGGCCCGCCAGTAGGAGAGGTGCGCGACGGACAGGAATCGAACCTGTGACCCACGGCTTAGAAGGCTGTTGCTCCAGCGCGAGGCCAGCCCTTTACTACTCGGGAAGCGCTTCGTTGTCCAGGTAGATCCGCGCCAGCCCCTGGGCGATCGATTCTTTGATCTGTTCGGTGCGCTTGGAAATATGGCTGCGCAGATTCTGCTGCGCGGCGGCGAGATCGCCCGCGCGCAGGGCCGCCAGAATCGCGGCATGCTCGGCCTGGGTCTTGTCGCGGCCGATGCGCTCCATGTTGATCCAGCGGATGAAGCGTATACGCTCGTTCACGTTGTGCAGCACTCGCTGCAATTCCAGGTTGCCCGACATCTCCGCCAACATCTGGTGGAAGGTTTCGTCCAGGTGCACGAGTTCGGTAACCGGCAGGTCCGACGACTTGCTGCGGCTTTCCGCCAGGAAAGCCTCCAGCGCGTCCAGCTTCTGCGGGGTGGCGCGCTCGAACGCCAACTGCAGGCAGGCGAGCTCCAGCACCTCGCGAGTCTCGTAGAGGTCGATCATCTCTTTGAGGTTCAGCTGGCGCCGCACATAGCCGCGTCCAGCTTCCTGCAGAAAGCCATCTCGCGCCAGCAGATGCAAGGCCTCGCGCACCGGCGTACGGCTGACGCCCAGGCGTTCGGCCAGGGCGACCTCGTTGAGGCGTTCGCCGGGCTTGATTTCATAAGAAATCGCCATCTCGCGCAGCTTCTCCAGCACGTGCGAGAAAGCGCGTCGACCTTTTTCCGCCGGTTCAATGCTCGTCATGTTCATTGTTTTCGTCTCGGACTGCCGACGCCTTCGCAGGCCGCCAGGCATGATGGCGGGAGATGGCGTGACGGCGAACGGATCACGTTCGCCGCCGCGGCGGATTCGACCTCGATCAAAGGGGGCAAGCGATCATGATTGTAATAGCTCCAGACGCGCGGCGCGCCGACGGCCAGGCACGCCGCAGGCGGTGCTCACGATGGCGTCGCGAAGTTGGCGCGGCCCACCGCCACCAGCTTGTCGGCGTCGTCGCGAACCTCCACATCCGAGACGCAAATGCTCTTGCCCATGCGCAGCACCCGGCCCACCGCGCGCAGGCTGGTATTGGTGGCGGGACGCAGATAGTCGGTACGGAAGTTTATGGTCGCGAGCGGCTTGCCCAGCATCATCATCAGCACGTACTGGCCAACCGCGTCTATCATCGCCGCGATCACGCCGCCGTGAAATTGCCCGCTGCCCGCCATGCGCTCGAACTCCGGACGCAGCTTCATCTGCATCACTATCTCCTGCTTTTCGTAATCGGCGGACAGCACCGTCAACCCCATGAAACTGTTGAAAGGGGCCTTCTGCAGACGCTGCTGCATTTCTTCGATCGTCATCACTTCGCTCATGGCATCACCACCACTTTTCCCATGACCTCACGATCCTCGATCAGGCGCAGCGCCTCGCCCGCCTCGTCCAGGCTCAACACGCGGTCTACCGGAACCTGCATCTTCCCCGACTGCACCAGGGCCAGCAAAGCGTCCAGATCCTCGCGCATCCAGCCGTTCGAGCCGCGGATGTTCAGCTCGAAGGTCCAGATAAAGCGCAGGTCGGTCTGCGGGTCGTAGCCCGCGGTGGCGCCGCAGGTCAGCAGGCGGCCGCCGCGCCGCAGGCAGCGCATGGACTTGACCCAGGTGTCTCCGCCGGTGAAGTTCACCGCGACGTCGACGCCGCCATCGAACTTGCGGCGATGAGGCTTGCCGTAGAGCTCATAGATCGCCTTGGCGAAGTCCGCTTGCGAGTAATTGATGACATGGTCGGCACCCAGTTCCCGCAGACGCCGCATCTTTGCCTCGCTACTAGCGCAGGCCACGACCTCCGCGCCGGCTATCTTCGCCAGCATCACGCAACCCACGCCGACGCCGCCGCTGGCGCCCAGCACCAGGACTTTCTCGCCGGCCTGAACCTGTCCTATCGTGTGCATCATCCGGTAGGCCGTGCCGAAGGCCACGGGCAAGGCGGCGGCCTGCTCATAGCTGACGCCGTCCGGAATGCGGATCAACTGGTGCTCCCGCGCCCGGCACAGTTCGGCCAGACCGCCATGAACGGTTTCTCCCATCAGGCCGCCCTCGGCCCGGTTGATGGGATCGACCAGCACCCGGTCGCCAACCGCCCAGCCGTTGACGCCCGGACCGACCTCGACGATCTCGCCCGCCACGTCCAGGCCCATGATGACCGGGAAATCCAGCTTGATGCCCGGCATGCCCCGGCGCGTGAATACGTCGTGATAGTTGATCGACGTCGCCTTGACCCGCAGGACCACGTCGCCTTCGCCAGCCTGCGGATCGGGGAACGCGGGATCATATTGCATGACGTCCGGACCGCCGTGTCCGTGAATGACCACTGCCTTCATGGATGCTCCTTGCTCTGATTGAGGATGGGTGGGTTGAACATCAGCTCTGCGGCCAGCAGCGCGGCCGCCTTGCGGTTGACCTTGCCCGTGCTGCTGACGGGCATTGCATCGACGAAGCGCACCGCCCGTGGATGCTGATAGGCAGGCCCCAGGGCCAGCGCGTGTTCCTTGACCTCCGCTTCCGACAACGCCGCGTCGGGGCGCAGCACCACCAGCGCGACGGGCTTCATGCCCTTGAGCTGATCGGGCAGCGGCACGACGCAAGCCTGGAAAATGGCGGGGTGGCGCTCCAGCACCTTCTCGACCTCGGCGGGATAGATGTTTTCGCCGCCGCAAACGAACATATCGTCGGCCCGGCCCACGAAGTAATGGAAGCCACGCTCGTCGCGGCGCATCACGTCGCCGGTGATGTAGAAGCCGTCCTCCGTCATGGCTGCCGCGGTCTGCTCCGGCAAGCCGTGATAACCCAGCATGAGGGCCTGCGACCGCACCTGCAACACGCCGGTGGCAGCGCCGATCCTGTCGCCGTCGACCAGCCTGGACTGCACCGCAGGGTGCGGATATCCGACGGACAACACCGGCTGCGCCAGCCCCTGCGGGTGCGGACCGAACACCAGCGCCCCAGTTTCGGTCGCGCCGTAGCCATTGCCGATGGCCGCCCGTGGAAACATGGCGCACGCACTGTCGGCGATGCGCTGCGTGAGCGGCTCCGATCCGAGCCGCACCATGGCCACCGAGGACAGGTCCGCCCGCGCCACCAGCGCCGTTTCGCGAGCCAGCAATGCAATCATGGTGGGGATTGCGGTCAGCCAGGTGCAGCGGTAACGCTGGATCGCGTCCAGATAGCCGGCAGGTTCGAACTGCGGCATCAACACCAGGCTGCCCTGGCCCGCAAGGGCGAGCTTGACGGTATTGAGCGCATTCATGTGATACAGGGGCGCCGCGACCAGAAAGCGATGGCCGGAATAGTTCGTAGCCGCGATGCGCTGGCGCACGGTCCAGAGATAGCCCGCATGCGACAGCATTACGCCCTTGGGACGGCCTGTGGAACCCGAGGTATAGAGGAACAATGCGGGCTGCTCGGGCGCAACGGGCTCCGCCGTCCATTGCCCAGGGGCCAAGAACGCGGCATAGCCATCCGGTCCCGGCGCGCCGAATTCAACCACCGGCAATTGCGCAGCGCAGGCTTCCCGCCGCGGCCCGTCGCAGAACGCCAGACTGGCGCCGCAGTCCTTCACAATGAACTCGATGCCCGCAGCCGGCAAGCGGTGGTTCACCGGCACCGCGACCAGGCCGGCCCGCATGATGCCCAGATAGACCGCCAGGAACTCCATGCGATTGGCCGACAGGATCGCCACTCTGGCGCCCGGCGCCAGCCCGCGCGCCCGCAGCCCGCGGGCCACGCCGTCCGCCTGCGCATCAAGTTCGCCGTAGGTATAGACGCGCGGCCCGGACTCGCCGCCGAGGTCGATCAGTGCGACAGCATGCGCATCACGCGCCGGCGAGAACAGTGCGCCCAGATTGGCGGATGCGGTCGTCATGCATGTTTCCAGCCAGTCAGGCCCTCGACCGCCTGCCGGGTAATTTCCTGCGATTGGCGCAGCGTGTCCTCGCGCCAGATCTGATCCACCGGACAGAACGAGTCCAGAAGGTCTGCGCGCAGCATCTCGTAGCGTTCGCTGGAGGGGTCCGCCTTGAACTTCAGCCACAGGTCCAGGCGCAGCAGACGGCGCATGTGCCAACCGCGCGTGCCGAACTCGATCACGGCCCCGCACATCGGCACATCACCCAGGAAAGACTGCACGCCGTAAAACAGCAGTCCCTGATAGTTCGGGCGCGACTTGCCGTGTGGCCGCTGGCCGACAATGCGCTCCCTGCCCCACCACTGCACCGCCAGGTCATGCAGCGGCCCGCCCTCTTCGTTGAAGCACAGGAAGAACGGTTCGCCATATCCGCCTATGCCGGTGTGCCAGTCGATCAAGGCGACCTTGCCGGCGCCGGCGAGGTGGTCGCCGACGATGCGCTCCAGCGTCAGGTTGGACCATTCCCGCCCGTTGCCGCCATAGTTCAGACCGTCCGGATGGGAGTACTGGCCGCGCGCCAGCGTGTCATATAAGCGGTCTTCGCCATGGCTGGCGGCGAAGTCCTCCATGGCTTTCTGCGCGGCCGCCACGTCGGCACGGCTCCATTCGTCGCGTAGCAGCAGCGGATGCAGCAGCGCGTAGTCGGCATTGGCGGGATGCGCCCCGTCATGCTCGATGAAATTGCGATTCAGGTCCACGTTGTTTTCGGTTGTGCGGCTCAGGTGCGCAAAGCCCCAGGGATTGATGGCATGCACCATGACCACCGCCACGTCCGGATTCAGCTTCGCCGGGCCGTCGCCCAGCATCCATGCAATCTGCGCCGCCGAGCCGAAAAAGCCTTCGAGCCCGTGCGTGCCACTGACCACCAGCAGGCGGCGCGGCGCGTCGGCGCGGCCGAAGCAGGCTACGTCGGTCACCAGCGCCTTGCCGTCCGGCGCCCTGGCGCCGGCATGCGGGTACTCCGTCAGGCGTCCCCCTGCCTTTGCGGCGGCTGCCCGGAACTTGTCGCGCGCCCTGCCGTAGTCGAGCGCGTAGCATTGATGGAATTCCATGGATCAGCTCTCCTCTATCCCTATTCGGCCTGCACGGTGGCCGAGGTCGACTTGTCCCAGAACACCAGCTTGCGGTGCAGGAAACGGATCAGGTTGGTGCCGGTCAGGCCGATGAAGACCAGGCTGAACAGACAGGCGAACATGGTGGCGACGTCCATATTGACCGAGGCCGACTGGATCAGGTAGCCCAGCCCCTTGCTGGAAGAGATGAACTCCGAGACCACCGCGCCGATCAGGCTGAGAACCACCGATATCTGCAGGCCCGCGAAGATATGGCCCGAGGCGGCCGGAAGCTTGACGTGGAAGAAAACGTGACTGCGCGAAGCGCGGAAGGCTTTCATCAGGTCAAGCATGGCCGGGTCAGCCTGGCGTATTCCCACCACCGTGTTGATGAACATCGGGAAAAAGCTCATCAAAGCCACCATCACCACCTTGGAGGCCATCCCGAAACCGAACCAGACCAGCAGCAAGGGCGCGATCGCCACTTTCGGCGTGGACTGCAGAGCGATGATGTAGGGATAGATGAACTGCTCGAAGGTTTCGGACTCGGCGAGTATGGTTCCCACCACCAGGGCCAGGCCGCAGCCTATCAGGTAGCCGTACACCGTGCTCTGCAGCGTGAACAGGAAGTGCGGCCAGTACTGGCCGTCGATGTAGCCCGTCTTGAGCGCCTGCAGCACGGACTCCGGGGCAGGCAGCAGGTAATTCGGCACCGAAAACACGCGGATGCTGACGAACCACAGGATCACCAGCACCACGCCGGTTATCAGGGGGTAGAGCATGGACTTGATGGATCTGGACACGAGCGTCTCCCTAGTCGAAATGCACCAGCTGGTCGAACAACTCCCGCAGTTCTGCGCACAGGCGCGTGAACTCGGGATCGTTGAGCGTCGCCAGCGTCCGCGGCCGCGGCAGGTCCACGGACACTTCGCGGATGATGCGGCCTGGCCGCGCCGACATCACCACGATCCGGTCCGACAGGAACACCGCCTCGGCGATGCTGTGCGTGATGAACAGGGCAGACTTTCGCGTGGCCATCCAGATGCGCTGCAGCTCTATGCTCATCCGGTCGCGGGTCATTGTGTCCAACGCGGAGAACGGCTCGTCCATCAGCAGCACCGCCGGGTCATGCACCAGGCCGCGCGCGATGCCGACGCGCTGCTGCATCCCGCCCGAGAGCTCGCCGGGGTAGTTGTTCGAGAATTTCTCCAGGCCCACCAGGCGCAGCAGTTCCAGCGCCTTGGCGGTGCCGGCCTCCTTGTCCTTGCGCAAGGCCCGGATCGGCACCAGCACGTTGTCCAACACCGTCTTCCAGGGCAGCAGCGTGGGCTGTTGAAAGACAATACCCACGTCGCCGCGCGGCTTGTCGATGGGCGTGCCGCCAAGCAAGGCCTTGCCGCTGGATGGCGTCAGCAGGCCGCTGAACACCTTGACCAGCGTGGACTTGCCGCAACCGGACGGACCCAGCACCGATACGAACTCGCCGGCGCCCAGCTTCAGCGACAGATTGTCGACGGCCGTGATCGGCCCCTTGCTGCCGCGGTAGACCACGCTCACGTTGTCGGCCGTCAGCAAGGGGCGGCCGGCGCCGCCGGAGGGCGCGGGCCGGCGCCCGCCTTCGACTAGAGAGAGATTCAGGGAATTCATATCGGCTCCGGCTCGCGTCTACTTGAGCTGCCTGGCCGCGGCGGCCACGGCGGCGGCGTCGAAGTCGTTGATGTCTTTGACGAACTCGTTGGTGTAGAGCGGCTTGACGTCCACGTTCGCGGTGCTCAGCTGCCCGCCTTCATGCAGCACCTCGACATAGTCCTTCCAGGACTGCTCGGTGTAATAGCCCATTTTTCCGGCGCCCTGCTCCGGCAGCATCGTGGCCAGGCGCACCTTCAGGATCTGCACGGCATCCGCCAGCTTTTTCTCTTCGGTCCCCTCTGCCGGCTTGGTAGCCGGATACAGGGCCCAGAAGTTCTTCACGCAGGCTTGCGGATTGGCGTTACAGGCGATCACGCCCTTGGCAGCGGCGCGCGCGAACGCAACCACCAACTGCGGCTTCTCGCGCAAAGTATCCTCGTGCGCGATCCAGCCGCTGGAGAACAGCTCGCGATAGCTCTGGTCCATGGGCAGGCGGCGCAGTTCGACGCCCATCTGCTCGATCTGCACGTGCAAGGTATCGAACAGGTTCAGCGCCTGCACTTTGTCGTCGCCGATCGCGCGCAGCGCCGTAGCGCCCACGCCCACGGGCACGAACTCGTAGTCGCGCTGCACTTCCAAGCCGAGCTTCTTCATCATCGCCTTGGTGACCGCCAGGTTGCCCCAGGACATGGCGCCCACGCCGATCTTCTTGCCTTTCAGGTCGGCCAGAGACTGGACAGGACTATTCTTGGTGACCACGACATCGAACGGCGACAGGTATATGCCGTTGTAGAACATCTTGACCGGCAGGGGATCGCGCCCCGGCTGGCGCGAGATCACCAGCGGATCCGGCGTGATCCAGCCGAAAGTGATGTGCTTCTGCGTAACCTGAGGCAACATTACCGCGGCCCCCTGGAAGAAGGTCGCTTCGACATCCAGGCCCGCTTCCTTGAAGTAGCCCATGCCCACCGCCATCAACGTCGGCGCGTTGGAAAGCGAAATGTTGGTGCCGTAGGCGAACGTGACTTTCTCGGCCGCGTGCGCCGCGCCGCCCGAGACGGCCAGCGCCAAAACCGCGGCGCCGGCCAGGATGCCCCGCCGCGCGCGGCGCTTCGGATTTTCTATACCTGTCATGCTGCTGCTCCTGTTATTGAAATACTGGCTGGATATCGGTGCTGCAGACTGCCTGCCGGATCAAGGCATCCGGCTACATCAGGGAAAGGCCGGGCCGGCGCAGAATATGAGGCTCGCGCCGCCCGCATGCGAGGCCGCCACCACCAGTTGGTCGCCGGCGTGGCGGTAGGAAACCCGGTTGCCTTCCAGCACGGCGGCAGTGCGGGACAGGTCGGCCACTTCCACGGCGAGGGCCATCGGAAACGGCAGCGAGGGGATTTCGCATCCGGGCAGACGCGCTTTCAGCGCGTCGCGCGTTGCCAGCCCCAGGCATCCCGAACGCAAGTGGAACCAGGCTTCGCCTTCGCGCCGCAGGCATTCCACACCGAGATAGCGCTCATAGCGCGCCGCGGCCTCGTCCAGGTTCGCGACGGCGATGATGGCCGCCGCCAGCGCGCGCGCGCCGTTCGGATGAGACAGATAGCGTTCCTGCCAGAGCAATTCGGGGGTTTCGTGGCGCAGCGTCAGGATCAAGCCTTCGGGCATGGCGCCGCGCGGCGTGCGCACCTGGCTGAACCGTGCCAGTTCGGCTCCTTGTTGCGTGCCGATATAGCGTTGCAGCACGCCTGGCTCGGCGGCAAAGCCGACCTCGCGCAGCGCCGCGATGCGCTGGACGGGCCGGGCCGTATCGAAAGCGACGATATGCATGCCCGCATAGCGAGCCAGGCCGTCGGGAACGCCGCGCAGATCCAGCGCCGGGTCGACCACCGCGACCAATTCGATATAGCCCCGGCCAAGCATGGCGCAACGGTTGCCGATACCGGCCTTGACCACCTCTCGGGTGACGGCGTGCGTGCCGGAATGCTGAGACAGCGGCGTCAGCTGAAAGCCCAGCCGTTCGTAGGAAACGGCTACCGCCTCCATGTCGTGCGCGTACAGCCCCACGTGATCCAGGCCGACGGAATCCGGGCCTGCCGATTCTGTGCTCGCCATGGCTGAGGCGCCTTGGAGCTGCGTCATGGATATTCCTTCTTCTCTGTGTGGGCTACGACCAACTTCGGGAAGGCCAGAAGCGGCACAGGCAGGCCCGGCTTCTGTTCACATCAATGCATACATTGATATATACATCGATGGATATCGGGACTGCAATCGTTTTGCGAGGTGTCGGCATGAGGGATTTCACGGAGGCGAGCCGGACGCAGCCGGGCCGCGGATCGTGGCCAAAGGCCGTCGTAGCCACCGATGGTCGAGCGCGACGCGGCCGGTTCCCAGGGGTACGGGCTGGCAAAAATTTCGCGGTGGTTTTTGCTCAGGAGAGAGCGAGTACGCCAGGGTTCATGCGCCGACCGGAAGCATGAAGGAAACGGTCAGGGGCACCGAAGAAATCGTGCCGCGCATGCGAAGAAGAAGAGAGACTATTCTGGCGCGGCAGGAGGGGCTCGAACCCCCGACCTCAGGCTTAGAAGGCCCGTGCTCTATCCAGCTGAGCTACTGCCGCGCGACCCCGGAAGCGGTCCGGGCGCCGCATTTTACCTTGTTGCGGACGGTTTGGGCGGCGGGCGGCCGGCGGCCGGGTTGGCGTCCACTTCTTCCCCTATGTCCGCGTGCGTGGAGACCCACAGCACGACCGCATCTTTCTTGCTCAGGCTGATCACCCGGTGGCCCATGCGGCTGTCGATGTAGAAGCTCTCGCCGGCCTTCAGGCGGGCCGGCTCGTAGAACTCGGTGTAGAGCTCGACCTCGCCTTCCAGGACATAGACGAATTCCTCGCCCTGGTGGCGGCTCCAGTCGTGGAATTCCTCGAAGGCGCGGGCCTTGACGCGGGTGTGGAACGGCATCATGCGCTTGTGCGACAGCGCCGTGCAGAGCAGGCGATGGTCGTAGTACGGGGTTTCGTACTGGCGGCCCTCGCCCTGGCGGCTGAGGCTGCGCCGGCCGGTGCCCATGTGGGCGTCGGGCGCAGTGAACAACTCGGCCACGTCCAGTTCCAGGCCGGCCGCGATCTTGATCAGGTTGTCATAGGTGGGCGACAGCAGGCCGTTCTCGATCTTGGACAGGGTGGAGGCGGACACGCCGGTGGCCGCGGCCGCCTGCTTGAGGGTCCACTCCCGCGCCTGGCGCAGGGCCCGCAGCCGTAGCGCCAGCGCGCTTTGTTTGTTGCCTTCCATCTGTACACCCTGTCATGCCCGCGACCGCCGTTCCCGCCACCAGTCGCGCGCCTGGTAAGACCAATAAGTAAGTTGAACCGCCGCCGTGCCGAAGCCGCCGCCGTTCCAGGCCAGGCCGAAGGGTGCGAATAGCTTGTAGCGCTGGGTATCGCCCGCGATCGCCTCGGCCACGACGCGCCCGCCGATCGCGGTGGTGTTCATGCCGTGTCCGCCGAACGCCGTGCAATACCAGACGTCGGGGGCCAGCCGGCCGATCTGCGGCATCAGGTGGCGCGCGTAGGCCATGCGTCCGGACCACGCCGCTTCCACCTTTACCCCCTTCAACTGAGGATAGACGGAGAGCAGTTCGCGGCGCAGCGACTCGGCCAGGTCGGGCGGATCGTCGACACGGGTGGTGATTCTACTGCCCCAGCCGATACGGCCGCCGTCCAGCACGCGATAGTAGTTGCCCGCGCGGCGGTCGTCGCCGATGGCCGCGGTGCTGCGGATGGCCTCCCGGACCCGTTCTCCCAGCGGCTCGGTCAGCATGATGTAGGTGGCGATCGGCAGCATCGCCCGGCGCAACGCCGGCACCACGCCATCGGTGTAGCCGCCGGTGGCCAGCACCACGCTGCGGGCGTCGACCTGCCCCTGGCCGGTGCGCAGGCGCTTGACCGCGCCGTCGAGCCGGGCCTCGACCACGGCGGAGTCTTCATGGATGCGCACGCCCAGCCGGACGCATTCTCGCGCCAGCGCGCGCGCGTAGTTCAGGGGATGGAAATGAAACGAGGTGGGGTCCTCGATGCCCTGGAAGTAGACGTCCGACAGCAGCCGCTCGCGGACCTGGGCGCGGGTCAGGAAGCGCACGTCGCGGCCGAACTCGCGCTGCTGCTCGTCGCACCATTGCCGCAGCGCGTCGGTGGCTTCGTAGCGCACCACCCGCAGGCGCCCGTCGACCTTGCGGGCGTCTTCGATGCCCAGTTCGCGGATGTTGGCGCGGATGATCTCCACGCCCTCCATGGACAACCGGTAGAGCTGGCGGTAATGGTCTTCGTCGACGTGGCGGCGGATGGCGTCGGCGCCCGCCGAGAAAGCCGGCGACACCGAACCGCCGTTGCGGCCCGAGGCGCCCCAGGCGATGCGCCGCCCTTCCAGCAGGGTGACGCCGCGCCCGCGCCGCGCCAGTTCCAGCGCCGTCGACAGGCCGGCCAGCCCGCCTCCCACCACGCACACGTCGGCGCTGTCCGCCCCCGTCAGCGGCGGATAGTAGGTGCCGGCGTCGCCCAGCGTGCGCCGATAGTAGGTGTCGATGTACTCGGATGCCATGATGCTCCGTGTCAGTGCAGGCCCGCGCCCTGCAGGCCGCCGGTCAGGCGTTTCTCCAGCCAGTTGGCCAGGCGCAGCAGCGGATAGCAGTAGATGAAATAGATCGCCGCGATCATGCCGTAGATGAAAAGCGACTTGGCCGGAAAGGTGATGATGAAGACCTCGCCCTGGCGCGTCAGTTCGGTGATGCCCACCACCGACAGGATGGCGGTGCTTTTGATCAGCATGACGTAGACGCCGCTCATGGGCTGCACGATCAGGCGCATGGCCTGCGGCAGCACCACCAATCTGAGGATCTGGAAGGGCTTGAGGCCCAGCGTCATCGCGCCTTCGGTCTGGCCGCGCGGCACGGCCTGGATCGCGCCCATGACGATTTCCGCGACGTAGCACGAGGTGTAGACCGACAGCGACACGAAGGCGGCGGTGGCCGAATCCCAGTGCAGCAGCGCGATGCCGGAACTGGGCAGCACGAAGTAGAAGATATAGAGCTGCACCAGGAACGGCGTGCCGCGCAGGATGTGGATGTACAGCCCCAGCAGCTGATGCACGCCGCGGATGCGGTAGCTGCGGATCACGCCGATGACGAAGCCCAGCAGCGAGCCGGCGATGATGGCCACGAAGGAGATCTTGAGCGTTTCCCAGAACCCCTTGAGCAGGAAGGGCAGCACGACGCCGGCGGTGGAAAGATAGGACTCCAGCATGCTTACCTCGTGTTCCAGGCGGGCCCCGCCAGCCACAGGCTCACGCCGCGCGACAAGAGCAGCATGCAGCCGTAGATCAGCAGGTAGCCGGCCGCGATGGTGAGGAAACTTTCGTTGGGCACGATGCGGTCGCTGTTCATCTGCACGCCGGCGGCGACCAGTTCGAACACCGTGATCAGGGACAGCAGCGAGGTGTCCTTGATCAGCACGGCGGTCTGGCCCAAGAGCGGCGGCAGCGTGTTGGCGAAGGCCTGCGGCAGCACCACGTAGCGCAGCCGCTGCTGGTAATTCATGCCGCAGGCCTTGGCGCCTTCGATCTGGCCGCGCGGTACGGACTCGATGCCGACGCGGATGATTTCGCTCATGTAGGCGGCGTGGTGCAGGGTCATGGCGATGATGCCCAGCGCCATCTCGCTCCACCCCTTGGCCCCCGGCACCAGCGCGGGCACGGCGTAATAGACCAGGTAGATCTGCACCAGCAGCGGGGTCGAGCGGATGAACTGCACATAGGCCGCCACGGGGCGCCAGACGGCGCCGCGCGGCGACATGTGGGCCAGCGCGATCGGAATGCCGGCCAGCACCGACAGCACCAGGCTGGCGCCCGCGGCGATGAGGGTGTTGGCCAGTCCGGTGGCGAACTGGCCCGCGTACTGGCTGACGATGCGCCAGTTGTAGAAGTCGATCAGCCAGTCCATGGGGCTAGTGGTCTTTCTTCCAGTCGGTGGAGTACCAGTACTTGACCTGTTCCGGCAAGGTGTTGTCGGCCGTCTTCAGGGTCTGCCAGTTGTCCAGCCAGAACTTCAGGCGGAAGGCGTTGGGGCCGACGGCGAAGGCCAGCGGCTCGCGCACCATGATGCCGTCGAGCACCCGCAGGTTGCCGAAGTCCACCAGGAACTGGTTGGCGGTCGACATCGACATGATGCCGGCGTCCAGCCGGCCGCTGGACAGGGCCTGCCCCACCGGCGCGCTGCCGCCGGAGTATTCCTTCATGGTGGCCTTGGGCAGCATCTTCTTGCCCACTTCCGCATAGGTGCTGGCGCCCAGCACGCCCACGGTCACGCCTTCCTTGTCGAGTTCGGCGTACGACTTGTAGGGAGAATCCTTGGGCACCACGGCCACGGTCTCGGCGTAGAACATCGGGGCCGAGAACAGCACCTGGGCCGCGCGCTGCGGCGTGGGCGTCATGTCGGCGGCCACCATGTCGGCCTTGCCCGAGAGCAGCGCCGGAATCAGGCCCTTCCATTCGTAGTCCTGCAGCACCAGCTTCACACCCAGGTCGTCGGCCATGCGCTTGGCCACTTCCACGGCCAGGCCGGTGCGCTTGCCGCTTTTGTCCATGAAGCTCATGAGCGGGCCCGAGGTCTGCACGGCGACGCGCAGCTCGCCGCGCTTGAGGATGTCGGCCAGCTCGTCGGCCTGCGCCGGCGCGGCGGCCGCGGCGGCGGCCAGGGCAAAGCCCGCCACGCCCAGCCATTGTTTGATTTTCAGCATGTCTAACCCCTTGTGGTGAATGGACCTGGTGAATCCGGGCGCGGCGCCCGGCCCTACAGAATCCGCTCCAGGAAGGCGCGGGTGCGCGCCTGCCTGGGACGGCAAAACACCTCTTCGGGCGTGCCCGCCTCGACGATGCGCCCGGCGTCCATGAACAGCGCGCGGTCGGCCACGTCGCGGGCGAAGCCCATTTCGTGGGTCACCACGGCCATGGTCATGCCGTCGCGCGCCAGCGCGCGCATCAGTTCCAGGATGCCGCCCACGGTTTCGGGATCGAGCGCGGACGTGGCTTCGTCGAACAACATCAGTTTGGGGTCCATGGCCAGCGCGCGGGCGATGGCCACGCGCTGCTGCTGGCCGCCGGACAGCTGGCTGGGATAGCGCCCGCCGTAGTCGGCCATGCCGACCCTGCCCAGCAGTTCGCGGGCATAGCTTTCGGCCTGCGCGCGGCCGCGGCCGCGCACCACGCGCTGGGGCAGCGCCACATTGTCCAGCGCCGTGCGGTGCTGGAACAGATTGAAGTGCTGGAACACCATGCCGACCTCGGTGCGCCAGCGGTTGAGGTCGGTGCCCGGGTCCGTGAGCGACACGCCGTCCACACGGATGGCGCCGCTGTCTATGCTTTCCAGGCCGTTCAGGGTGCGCAGCAGCGTGCTCTTGCCGGAGCCGGAAGGCCCCACCACCACCATGACCTCGCCGCGCCCGAGCTGGCAATCGATGCCGTCGAGCGCGCGATGCGGGGCCTGCCCATCGCGCTGATAGGTCTTGGTGACTGCCTGGACAACCAGCAAGGGTTCTGCCACGGTTTCACCTATGCAAAGTGCGGCCGGCGAGCGCGGCCAAAAAGGTTTCGCATTTCGGGCTGGAGTTTCGTATAGTAAATTTTTTTCCAGCGTCGCCAGCTAGGCATAACCCTTAAGCGAAGGAACCAGCATGGACAACCCCCAAGACATCTTGCGCGCGCTCGGGCTGAAGCCGGAGGCGCTCGCCGGCGGCACGCTGAGCGCGCGCAGCCCGATAGACGGCGCCGAACTGGCGCAGGTCCACGAGCACACGGTGGCGCAGGCGCATTCGGCCATCACGCGCGCGCGCCAGGCCAGCCTGGCGTGGCGCGACATGCCGGGGCCGCGGCGCGGCGAACTGGTGCGCCTGTTCGGCGACATCCTGCGCCAACACAAGCGCGAACTGGGCCGCCTGGTCAGCCTGGAGGCCGGCAAGATCCTGGCCGAAGGCGAAGGCGAGGTGCAGGAAATGATCGATATCTGCGACTTCGCCGTCGGCCTGTCGCGCCAGCTCTACGGGCTGACCATCGCGTCCGAGCGCCCCGGCCACCGCATGATGGAGACCTGGCATCCGCTGGGCGTGGTGGGCGTGATCAGCGCGTTCAACTTCCCGGTCGCGGTGTGGTCCTGGAACGCCGCGCTGGCGCTGGTCTGCGGCAATGCCGTGGTCTGGAAGCCTTCGGAGAAAACGCCGCTGACCGCGCTGGCCTGCCAGGCGCTTTTCGCCCAGGCCGCGCAGCGCTTCGGCGACGCGCCGGCCGGCCTGTCCGAAGTGCTCATCGGCGGGCGCGACATCGGCGAGGCGCTGGTGGATTCGCACGCGGTGGCGCTGGTGTCGGCCACGGGCTCGACCCGCATGGGCCGCCAGGTCGGCCCGCGCGTGGCGCAGCGTTTCGGCCGCGTGCTGCTGGAGCTGGGCGGCAACAACGCCATCATCGTCGGCCCCACGGCCGACCTGGACATGGCCGCGCGCGGCATCGTGTTCGGCGCCATCGGCACGGCCGGCCAGCGCTGCACCACCACGCGCCGCCTGATCGTGCACGCCAGCGTGGCCGACGAGCTGCTGCGCCGCCTGAAAAAGGCCTACGCCAGCGCGACCATCGGCAGCCCGCTGGAGGCGTCCACGCTGGTGGGGCCGCTGATCGACCGCGCTTCGTTCGACGCCATGCAGGCCGCGCTCAAGGCGGCGCGTGAACAGGGCGGCCAGGTAACCGGCGGCGAACGCGTGCTGGCCGAGCAGTACCCCGACGCCTGGTACGTGCGCCCGGCCATCGCCGAAATGCCCGGCCAGACCGACGTGGTGTGCCACGAAACCTTCGCGCCCATTCTCTACGTCATGCGCTACACCGAGTTCAACGAGGCGCTGGCCCTGCACAACGGCGTGCCGCAGGGGCTGTCCTCGGCCATCTTCACCAACGACCTGCGCGAGGCCGAGACCTTTCTGTCGTCGGCCGGCTCGGACTGCGGCATCGCCAACGTGAACATCGGCACCTCGGGCGCGGAGATCGGCGGCGCGTTCGGCGGCGAGAAAGAAACCGGCGGCGGCCGCGAATCGGGCTCGGACGCGTGGCGCAACTACATGCGCCGCGCCACCAACACCATCAATTATTCGCGCCAGCTGCCGCTGGCCCAGGGCATCAAGTTCGGCGAATAAGCCGCGTTCGCGCCCTGCCCGCCCGCCCCCGCGCGTCGTCCGCGACGCGCGGGGGCTTACGCTTTCTACATACGCTTGGTCAGCCTTACAAACTGTTTCGGGGGTCGGTGCTACATTTCCTCGTCACAAAACCAAGTCATGTCCCTATGCATACAAGCCGTTCCGCACGCCCCGTCCCGTTCCTGCGCGCCCTGACCGCCGCCCTGGCCCTGGGCGTGGCCGGCAGCGCCGCCGCGGGCGTGTCATACCGGCTGGACCGCCCCTCGGCCGCCCCCGGCGAGACCGTCACCATCGAAGCGGTTTACTTCAACGAAGACACGGCCCGCGTCACCTGGGAAGCCCCGCCCGAGCTGGTGCTGCAATGGCGTGGCCAGGACGGCCAGATCGTGCGCAGCCTGGCCAGGCTGCGCGGCGGCCCGGCCAGTTTCAGCGTGCCGGTCAACAGTTTCGCGCGCATCGCCTGGACGGCCGAGGTGCCGTCCAGCGCGCACGGCCTGCAGGCCGTGTCCATCGAGGGCCAGCCCGCCATGATGGCGCTGGACGCCACCGGCCGCGACAGCGGCACGCTGGCCAGCACGCCCGCGCAAGGCCCGGTGGTGGACGCGCGCAGCGGCGAACCGGTGCCGCCGGCGGCGGTGGCCGCGGTCGGCGCGGCGCCCGAAGGCGGCCCCTCGCCCGACGCCAGCGCGGTGCCCACGGTGCAGCAGCAGACCGCGTTCGACCGTTTCCGCAGCTCGGTTTCCGAATACAAGCCGGTGTATTTCGACATCGGCACGCGCGGGCAGACCACCGCCCGCTTCCAGATCAGCGCCAAGTACCGCCTCTTCAGCCCCCAGGGCGGACGGCCGGCGACCTGGGACGAGAATTTCTACCTGGCCTATACCCAGACCTCGCTGTGGGACCTGGAGGGAGACTCCATGCCCTTCATCGACACCACCTTCAACCCCAGCGCGTTCTGGCTGTCCGACAATATCTGGTCCTCCGCCAGCCAGAACTGGCGCTTCGGCATGAACACCGGCGTCGAGCACAGCTCCAACGGCAAGGACGGCGAGGACTCCCGGTCGGTGAACGACGGCTACATCGAACCGCGCCTGCACTACCGCTTCGACGGCGGCAGCACGCTGACCTTCGCGCCGCGGGTCAAGGCCTACTTCGGCGTGGCCGAAGAAAACAGCGATTACTCCGACTACGCCGGCCACGTCGACTGGCAGCTGCGCTGGGCCCAGGACAACGGCGCCGTGGTCTCCGCCCTGTACCGCCAGGGCGATCAGAAGCGCCGCACCACGCAGCTGGACTTCGCCTGGCCGCTGCAGCGCACCTGGCTGAACATGAACGGCTACCTGCACCTGCAGTACTTCAACGGCTACGGCGAAACGCTGCTGGGCTACAACCAGCGCAACGAATCGCAGTTCCGGATCGGGTTGTCGCTGGTGCCGTAGGGGGATGGCGGGTTGATGTGCCTGATGGGTGTAGCGCGAAAAATCCTTGGCAAGAACACGAATATCGAACGCGCGAAACCCATCAGACGCCGCAACCCACCATATCCCCCCAACAAACACCTATCCCTCCACCGCCAACTCCTCCCACCCCAGTTCACGCGTGCGCTGCAGCGCCGCGGTGACCTGCCCGGCCGCAAGGCGCACGGCCTGCACCAGCTCCGCGCCCTTCAGCAGCCCGGCCGTAACCGCAGCCATGAACACGTCGCCGGTGCCGTGCACCGACGGCGGGATGGCGATCTCCGGATGGGTCACGACGCTGACGGCGTCGCGCGTGACCACCGCCAACTGCAGCGTGCCGGGCTCGGCCGCCATCGGCGCGGCGCTGGTCACCACGATCCACTGCGGACCGAGCGCGATGAGTTCGCGCGCCGCGGCCACCACTTCGTCCATGGACGACAGCGTGCGGCCGGCCATCTGCTCCAGCTCGAAATGGTTCGGCGTCATGCCGTCAGCCAGCGGCACCAGCAGGTCGCGGTATTGCGCCACCAGCCCCGCGTCCACGTACAGGCCGTCGTTGCGGTCGCCCATGACCGGGTCGATGTACACGCGGACCCCGGGCCGCGCGGCGCGCAGCGCCGGCAGCCAGGCGGCCAGCAGACCGGCCTGCCCCGGCTGGCCCAGATAGCCGCAGACCACGGCGCGCGCCACCTTGGTCACGCCGCGCTCGTCCAGCCCCTGCAACAACCCCTGGAACCAGTCCAGCGGCGTGGCCCCGCCATGCAGCGTGGGGTAATGCGGCGTATTGCTGAGAATGACGGTAGGCAGCGCGATCGCGCGCAGGCCCGCCTTGCGGAACACCGGCATGGCGGCGTTGTTGCCGACATATCCGTAGACGACCTGGGACTGGATCGAAACAACGTCCACCTGCACGGTGACGGCGGGCAGCTCGGCCCCCGGTTGCGGGCCAGCGGCGATGGCGGTCATGGGGCTTGCTCTCCTGGCAGGGCGTTACGCCATGCGGGTGACGAAATAGATCTTCTTGACGAACTGGTCCACTTCCCAGCGGCCGGTATAGCCTTCCGGCATCACGAAAGCCTCGCCCACGGTGAGTTCGTGCACCGTGCCGTCCGGATCGACCAGCCGGGCCGAGCCCTCGACGATGTAGCCGAACTCGATATAGCCGGTGGTGTTGGACTGGAACACGCCCGCCGTGCTTTCCCACACGCCGGCCTCGGCCTTGCCGGCGTTGCCTTCGAAGGCCGTCACGGTGCGGAAGGCGGCGTCGCCCGAGATCGGGCGACGCGGCTTGCCGGGCACCGGGTTTCTCATGGGGCCGGCATCGATGCGGACCAGCCGCGATTGATCGTTTTTCATGGCATTTCCTGTGTCTGCTGTATCTGTATCAGCATTATGCGGCAGACCGGAACGCTTCAGTGCGCCGCCACCACCAGCACCTCGGCCATTGCCCGGCTGACGGTGCGCATGCGGTGCGGCAATTCCGAGTCGAAATACACGGAATCGCCGGTTTCCAGGCGGAACTGGCGTTCGCCCACGCGCACTTCGACGGCGCCCTTGAGCACCAGCAGGAATTCCTCGCCGGGATGCGGAAACACCGCGGCGTCGTCCGGGAACTCGCGCGGCGGATGCACCACGAAAGGCTCCATCGCCTTGACCTTGCGGCGCCCGGCCAGCGATTCGTAGTGGTAGGCGCTGCCCAGGCCGCGGCGCTGCAGCGCCTCGCGGTCGGCCACCCGCACCACGCTGACCACCTCGTCCTGCGCGGCCTCCTCCGACCCCACCAGCTGGGACACGCCCACGCCATAGGCCTCGGCCAGCCTCAGCACGGTCGAAATGGACGGCTCGCTCAGGCCCCGCTCCAGCTTCGAGAGGTAGCTCTTGGTCAATCCGGTGCGCTGCGCCAGCTGTTCCAGGGACAGGGACTGCTGGCGCCGCAGGGCGCGCAGGCGATGCGGCAGGTCGATCATGGACAAAAGGGTTGGGAAAATCCAACCGCAAAGAATGCCCTAAACCGGCCCGCCCGTCGAGCCGCCGCGTCGCTTTCAGGCGAGCGCGTCGGGGTGCGCGCGCAGCGCGCGCCGCGCGAAATACGAAAACCCCACCTGCGAACGCTTGGGCGTCAGAATCCAGTCGTGGGCCTCGCGGCCCAGCGCCGGCGGGATCGGCTGGATCTTGCCGGCGGCCATGGCCAGCAGCTGCATGCGCGCCGCGCGCTCGAACTGCAGCGCCAGCACGCAGGCCTCTTCCACCGACCCGGCCGCCACCAGCATGCCGTGGTGCGACAGCAGGATGGCGCGCTTGGCGCCCAGCGCGGCCGAGATGATCTCGCCCTCTTCATTGCCCACCGGCACGCCCGGCCAGTCCTTCAGGAAGGCCACGTCGTCGTACAGCGGGCAATTGTCCATGTGCGAAATCTCCAGCGGCACCTCCAGCATCGACAGCGACGCGGCATGCAGCGGATGCGTATGGATGATGCAGTTCACGTCCGGACGGGCGCGGTAGATCCACGAATGGAAGCGATTGGCCGGATTCGGCATGCCCCCGCCCTCCTGGACGCGCAGGTCCTCATCGACCAGCAGCAGATTGCTGGCGGTGATCTCGTCGAACCCCAGGCCCAGCCGCTGCGTGAAATAGCGGTCCGGCTCCGGCGCGCGCGCGGTGATCTGCCCGGCCAGGCCCGAGTCGTGGCCGCCGTCGAACAGGATGCGGCACGTCAGCGCCAGCTTCTCGCGCAGGCTCCAGTCGGGCGTCTCGAACTGGCGCTGCATCTCGGCTTGCGCGCGCGCGATCAGTTCATCTTTTCCCAAGTGCATCGTATCGGCCATCATTGCTCCATCGGATTGAGTCGTCATGCCGCTTCGATCAACGGCGTAAAGCCCGGCAAGGCGCGCATGCGCGCCAGCCAGGCGTCGATATGGGTGAAGGCGGACAGGTCGTAGCCGCCCTCCGCCGCCATGCTGGTATAGGGAAACAGCGCGATGTCGGCGATGGTGGGCGCGCTCCCGACCAGATAGTCCCGGCCCGCCAGGTGCGCGTCCATCCAGGCCGCCGCCTTCATGCCGATCTCGCGCCATGCCCGCATGGCGGGATCGTCCACCTGCGCCGTGCGGCGCAGATGGATCAGCAGCCGCGGCTGCGCGAAGGCATGCATGTGCTGGGTCTGCTCGAAACTCAGCCAGCTGCTGACCTGCGCCTGCGCCAGCCGCCCGGCCGGCAGCCAGGGCGTGCCCTGCCCCAGATACCAGAGTATGGCCTGCGACTCGGCCAGCCACTGGCCCTCCGGCGTAAGCAGCACCGGCACCTGGCGCCACGGATTGAGCCGCGCGAAGGCCTCGGTCTCCAGGTCTCCCTGCACGATGTCGAACGTGCGCCGCACGATGGGCAGCCCCATGTAGCCGCAGGCCAGCCGTATCTTCCAGGCGTTGCCGGAACGCAATGTGTCGGCCAGCTCCAGCGGCTTGCCCGCCAGGGGATGAGGAGTCGGGTTCATCGGTCAGTCCATCCTGATGTCGGCGCGCTTGACGATCTCGGCCCACTTGGCCTTCTCCCCGGCGATGAAGCGCCGGTACTCGTCCGGCGTGCCGGTATACAGCTGCGTGCCCTGCGCAGCCAGCCGCTGCCGCAGCTCGGGCGAAGCCAGGGTCTTCTGCAATGCCGCGTTCAAGGTTTCCAGCACGGCGGGCGGCGTGCCCGCCGGCGCGAAAAACGCGTTCCACGAACTGATCTGCAGCCCCGGATCGCCCACCTCGGCCGCCGTCGGCACGTCGGGCGCGGACGGCAGGCGCTGGTCGGCGGCCACCGCCAGCGCGCGCAGCCTGCCCGAAGCCGCATGCGGCATGATCACCGGGCTGGCGTCCATCACCACGTCCACCTGCCCGCCGATCGCCGCGTTCACCGCCTCGCTGCCGCTCTTGAACGGCACGTGCATCACGTCCACGTTCGCCGTCAGCTTCAGCAGCTCCAGGCCCAGATGGGGCGAACTGGCGTTGCCCGCCGAGCCGAAATTCAGCTTGCCCGGATTGGCCCGCGCGTAGGCCACGAATTCGCCGAACGTCGCCGCCGGCAGCCCGGCCCGCACCGCCAGCAGGTACGGCGAGCCGGACACCATGCCCACGGGTACGAACTTGTCCGCATCGTAGCCGAGCTTGCGGTAGATCAGCGGATTCACCACCTGCGTGCCCACCGTGCCCATGAAGATCGTATAGCCGTCGGCCGGCGCCGTGGCCGCCAATTGCGCCGCGATCACCCCGCCCGCGCCCGGCCGGTTCTCGACCACCACGCCCTGCCCCAGCGCCTCGCCCATCCCCTGGCCGACCTGCCGCGCGACGATATCCGTGATCCCGCCCGCGCCGAACGGCACCACCAGCCGTATCGGCCGCTCCGGATACGCCGCCGCCTGCGCGCCGCTTCCGCCCGCCACTGCCGTCGCCAGCGCCAGCGCGCTGGCCATGCTCTTGAACCCCATGTCGATCCCCTTTATGCCGCAATCATGTTTGCGATGACACAAAGTGTCCTATAGAACATTGATTTTCCACAAGCGGAACGATGCAGGGGAAATCCCTGAGAGGTGGGATAGGGGTCGGTTATTCGTTGGAGTCCGTTTTTGGCTTTGGCGGGGAAGACGCGCCAATGGGGAGGACGACGATTTGTTCTGTTCTGCGCGGACGGACGAGCCGCGGGCTGAAGGAAGGCGACCTTCTTGGCGAGCGCGATGAACGGGCGTAACGGTCTTGGCCTGCGGAATTGGGGTACGCGGCACGGAGAAGCTTGTGGTCGGTAGCCGCTTCCGGCCCCGGGGCGGGGTCCCGCTCCCACATACGCCGATGAGTACCGCTAAAACTTGCCTATGCGACACCCACTACTGGAGCCTGAACTCCACGACAGCGCCCCCGCTCCCATATAGCGGCGCATATTCATGCACGACAGCCTGCCTGAAACCGCCGCCCATCGCGCCCAGCAGCCAGTGAAAGTGCTTCAGGCCCATGTCCGGGCGTGCCTGCTCGGCGTATTCGGGCAGGATGGCGCGTACCGCATCCACATCGCCGCCTTCGATCAGCGCGAGCAGCCGGCGATTCCACGCGTCGTCGTTTTCGGACACGTAGCGGTCTTTCCGGAGATCGATGTTTTCCCGGAACATGCTGTTGGACAAACCGCCGATACCCACGACGGCGACACGCTTGTCGTGCAAGGCGGCGGCGGCGATGGCGCCCAGTTGCTCGGTCTGCTCGCCGCTGTGGTAAAGATTGTTCGCGGCGGCGACCATGGGAAGCGCAGATGTTCCGAAGCCCATCAGCGTGGCGGCGGTTATCGTGCCGGTATCGATCGGAAACTGGTCGTAGTCCACGCCGCGCGTCTTGATTCCCGCACCGTTGCAGGCATCGATACAGCGCTGCGCCAGTGCGGGCTCCGAATGGATGTCGAACGGTTGCTCGCCAAACTCGTGCCAGTTTTCATCGACGTGCAGGCCCGTGCTGCGCGGCCGGGTAATCCACAATTGGTCCAGCACCGCGAACCACTGAGTGGAGTAGACCAGCACGCAATCGGGTCTGGATGCGGCAAGCGATTCGCCGACTGTGGCCAAGGCGTCTCGAAGGCGTCCCCAGGGCGCGATGTCGGGCCGCAGCTGCGGCAGCGGGCTGCCCGGAACCAGGAATGCCGATACGATGGACATGAGATCTCCCCTTTTCTTTGCGTGCCGTCAGGCGGCCTGCCCCGCGGGCTGCAGGCTTGAAAGACCCGCTGCCTGAAGATCCCACTCGATGACCGCATTGCCGGTGCCGATGACGGTTCCGTATCCGTGCAGCCTTCCGGCCAGCTCCGGATACCCCATCGCCGCGTGCATCCACGTGAAGGCGCCCGATTTCACCTCCGCGAAAGCTTCGTCGATGAACTGGGGCAGCAACTGGAAGGTTTCCTTCATGCGGCCCTGGCGCATGAGGTCGATCATGCGCACATCCCATTTGTAGCCGTCGTAGCGCTCCGGATGCTCCTTGGTCATGTCTTCGGGCAGTTCCGGCTCTTCATGAAAATGCCAGTGGGACAAGGTGTTGCTGGCCAGGAGGACGGCCCGGCGTCCCGTCTTGCGAATGGCCTCGCGCGTGGCGCGGCCAAGTACGTCCATCTCGCCCAGGCCCTCCTTGGTGTTGAGGTAGTACGGCGTGTTATTGGCGGAGATTCCCACCACCGGGATGTCCCATTGCGGCCGGATCATGTGCAGCGTGGTGATGGTTCCGTAATCCGGCCGGAACTTCGGATTGCGCATCATCTTGCTGACCAGGCCGGCCTTGGCGGCCTCGTCGCAGCATGCTTCGGCCAGCTCCACATCGACGTCCATGCCGAAGTCATAGCGGAAGATGTTGGGAAAGATGGGATCGACCGAGCGGCCGGCGAGCCGGGGAACCCCCAGGAAATGATGGCCAACCTGGGTGATCCAGTGCGGCGAATGGACCAGCAGCACATCCGGCTTCAGACGCTCGATGCTCTCGCGTGCCTGCGCATAGGCCCATCGCAACGGTTCCCAGCCGCCCTGCGAACGCGGCTCGTTCTGCGGCGGGTTTTCGCCATACACCAAGTGGGGCGGATGCGGCGCCAGGAAGCCGGCGACAATCACTCCTTCGCTCATGGCGAATCTCCTTGAATTGATGGCTGGACCTCGATGACTTCCTGACGCTACCGCCATTTAAGATGTGTACGTACTATCTTATCGAAAGAGAAATTTCCTCGGAACATGGTAGTTACCCTTTAGTCGATTGCGGCAACAATGCTGGGTCCCAGCGTAATATGGCTCACCACCCTGGAAACAAGCCCAGCACGATGCCTCCCAAACATCCAGTCCGTCCCGCTCGCGCGGGTTCTTCGCTTCCGATGATCACGCCGGAAGTGCAGGTCCTATTGCAGAACTTCCGGCTCGAAAATGTGCCGTCCCATCTGCTGCGGCGCGCGCATTTCAAGGCCGAAGAGATCTTCGCCAACACCTTTTCCCGCGAAAGCGTCACGCCAAGACAGAAAGCGGCCTTGATCCTGCTCCATCAAGATCCCGGACTCAGCCAGAACGCATTGGCCGAACGGCTCGCCATGGACCGCAACACCGTCGCCGAGATGATCAAGCGCATGCACCGCGGCGGGCTCATAGAGCGCAGGCCGTCGCCCACGGACGCGCGCGCCTATCAGCTTTACATTGCGCCGGCCGGCGTGGAGCTGCTGTGCCGAGTCATGCCGCGAGACGCCACGGTGGAAGACCAATTACTTGCCCGGCTGCCCGAGGAATACCGGAGTCTCTTCGTGAAATGCCTGCGCCTGATCGCGGACGACGAAGCCCCCGGCAAGAACGACGGCCGCTCGGCCGCCTAGCGCGGCTGGACGTTGCGCGTCGGCGTTATGCGCCAGAACGTGTTCGAGAGATCGTCGGCGACGATCAGCGCGCCTTTCGGATCGACCGTCACGCCTACCGGACGACCGCGGGCCGTCCGCCCTGGTATGGCCCGGCCGGTAGGCGAACCGCAGAACGGCGTCCTGGTTGGCGACATAGCGCCGTTTTTGGCAGGGCGGCCTTACGGCGCCGCGACGCGCTGACTGATCCTGCCCGAATCGATCAGCAGTTTCAGATAGGCCGTTCCCTCCTGGATGGCGCTAGCCGGCGTATCGCGGGGCGTAAGCGGGCACGGAATGCACCAATCCACGAGAACCAAGGTGGAGTGCGTGACCTGGACGAGCGGCAGAAAGCCCTCGGGAAGCGTGCCGCGCTGTTCCAGGCAGCGTAACGGCACGGCGCGCACGCCCAGGCGGAATCCTCTGTGTTCGGTAAGGACAAGGTCGTTCATGGAGCGGCTCCGGCGCGCCGCGGCGGTGCAGAGCCGCCGCGGCGCGCGCAATGCATCACGCCATCGTCACCGGAATCTGGCGCGGCTGCGCTTCGCGAATGCGCGGCACTCGCAGCGTCAGCACGCCTTGCCGCAGGCTGGCTTGGATCGCCTCCTTGTCAAACTCCGGCCCCAGCCTGAAGGAGCGGCGAAACAGCGGTTCGCGCAGTTCGCCATGGATCAGCCGGACACCGGCGGGAACCGGAACCGCGGCTTCGCCTTCGATGACCAGCACCTCCGATTCCACCTTGACGCTCAACCTGTCCTTCGTGACGCCAGGCAGGTCCGCCAGGACGGTGACGCCCGCAGCGTCTTCAAAGATGTCGACCGCGGGCAGATTGGCGGGACGTTGCTCATTGGAACGGCCGCCCTGTTCAACAAGTTCGTTACGCTCGTTCATGATCGTTCCTCCTGAGTAGGATGAAGGGAAGCTTGCATCACTGGATTGCAACAAGCCGCGGCTTCGACGACTCTTTCTTCTTGATGGATATCAGCAGGCAGCCGTCGATGTACCGCGCCTCGACCTTGTCCGGATCGACGTCGCCGGGCAACTCGATGACGCGCGTGAAATTCCCCTCGGCGCGTTCCCGAGCGTAGTAACGGCCGTTATCCGGCAGGGGCGGCATGCTCCGCGTGCCGCTGATGGTGAGCAGCCCCTTCTCTATGGATACTTTCAAGGCGTCGGGTTCGATGCCGGGGACGAAACCGACGACCACAGCGGCGTCATCCGAAACCCCGATGTTGACGGGCGGGAAGCGTCCGCGTGGCAACGACCGCAATGTGGCCGGCAAGCCCGCGCTGCGAAAGATCCGGTCCATCTGCTCCTGGACCGCGTCAAAGAGAGAATCGAAACCGCTGTCGCTGAAAGGGTAGTTGGCCATAATTACCTCCCAAGTTCGTCTGGAAGGATCGAGACCGCGCCACGTCGCCGCAAGAGCGACCGGCACTCGATCGCTTCAATGCGGATATAGGATTCAACCGCGCGGATTCAAGAGTCCGGGTCCTTTGATTTAAAAAATGGCGGTCCCGGGCGCTATAGATTTTTTCTGCGGCCCGTTGCAACGACAAAAAAGGGCATCGCGCCGCCGGCGCGATGCCCTCAGAGCAGACTGGATGGCTTGGCCGTTATTCCGCCGTCAGAAGTCCATCGCCTCGGCCGCGGCGGCCTGCGGCTTGGTTTCTTCCGGAACCTGCGCGATGGTGGCGGCGGTGGTCAGGATGAGCCCCGCGATCGAAGCCGCGTTCTGCAATGCGGTGCGCGTGACCTTCGTCGGATCGACGACGCCGATATCGACCAGGTCGCCATAGTCGCCGGTGGCGGCGTTATAGCCATAGTTTCCTTTGGCTTCCATCACCTTCGCCACGACCACCGAAGGCTCTTCGCCTGCGTTGGCGACGATGGCGCGCAGCGGAGCCTCGAGCGCCCGCAGGATGATGCGAATGCCCGCATCCTGATCGGCATTGGCGCCTTTCATATCCTGTATCGCCGCCCGGGCCCGCAGCAGCGCAACGCCGCCGCCGGGCACGATGCCTTCCTCGACCGCCGCGCGGGTCGCATGCAGCGCATCATCGACGCGATCCTTCTTCTCCTTCATTTCGACTTCGGTTGCGGCGCCCACCCGGATGACGGCAACGCCGCCCGCCAGCTTGGCGACACGCTCCTGCAGCTTTTCGCGGTCGTAGTCGCTGGTGGCGTCGTCGATCTGCTTGCGGATCGACTTGACGCGCGCATCGATGGCCTCCTGCTTGCCGCCGCCATCGATGATGATGGTCTCTTCCTTGCGAACTTCGATCCGCTTGGCGCTTCCGAGGTCTTGCAGCGTGGCCTTGTCCAACTGCTTGCCCGTTTCTTCCGAGATCACGGTGGCGCCGGTGAGGATCGCAATGTCCTCCAGCATGGCCTTGCGGCGATCGCCGAAGCCTGGCGCCTTCACCGCGGTGACCTTCAGCACCCCGCGCATGGAGTTGACCACCAGGGTGGCAAGCGCCTCGCCTTCCACGTCCTCGGCAACGATAAGCAGCGGCTTGCCCGCCTTGGCGGCGCTTTCCAGCACCGGCAGAAGCTCGCGAACGTTGGAGATCTTCTTGTCGTACAGCAGGATCAACGGGTCATCGAGCTGAGCGATCTGCTTTTCCGGGTCCGTGATGAAGTATGGGCTCAGGTAGCCGCGATCGAACTGCATGCCTTCCACGATATCCAGTTCGTTGTCCAGCGACTTGCCATCTTCCACCGTGATCACGCCCTCGCGCCCGACCTTGTCCATCGCGTCGGCAATGATCTTGCCGATCGCCTCGTCGGCGTTGGCCGACAGCGCCGCGACTTGCGCCGTCTCTTTGCTGGTGGAGATGGGCTTGGACATCTTGCGCAGCGCCTCCACCACACCGGAGACGGCCTGGTCGATGCCCCGCTTCAGATCCATGGGGTTCATGCCGGAGGCCACGTACTTCATGCCTTCCTGGACGACCGCCTGCGCCAGCACCGTGGCGGTGGTCGTGCCATCGCCCGCGACGTCGGCCGTCTTCGATGCGACCTGCTTGACGATCTGTGCGCCCATGTTCTCGAACTTGTCCTTCAGTTCGATTTCCTTGGCCACCGAGACGCCGTCCTTGGTAATGACCGGCGCGCCGAAGCTGCGTTCGAGCAGCACATTCCGGCCCTTCGGGCCGAGCGTCACCTTTACGGCATCGGCCAGGATATTGACGCCCTTGACTACGCGGCTGCGGGCGCCGTCGTGGAACTTAACGTCCTTCGCACTCATTTCTAGCTCCTCAATCCATAGGCCGGCGGCGTCAGGCCGCCTTCTTCAGTTGAGCGTCTTGCGACGTGAGCACGGCGAAAACATCCTCTTCGCGCATGACCAGCAGTTCTTCGCCGTCGACCTTGACGGTCTGGCCGGCATACTTGCCAAAGAGAACGTGGTCGCCGACCTTGAGTTCGGGCGCCTGCAGCGAGCCATCTGCGTTGCGCTTGCCCTGGCCGACCGCGAGGACCTCTCCCTGTTCGGACTTTTCCGCCGCCGAGTCGGGGATGACGATGCCGGATGCTGTCTTGTGCTGCTGTTCGATTCGCTTGACGATAATCCGGTCGTAAAGGGGACGGATCTTCATGACTCTATCTCCTGAAGTCTTGATCATCAAAAAGTGAATGCCGGCGCACTGCAGCGACATGGCGAGGCGGCGTGCGCCGTACAGCCCGTGATGGGTGCGGAAAAAAATTATGGGCGCCGCCAAGCCGCTTCAAGAGCGGAAAATGATTCAAAATGAAACTTAACGAATCAAAATGCCATTTCCCCGTCCCAGGCGGTACACGACCTTTCGACGCAGCTCGCGTCCGTCCGGCAGCAGCGCAACGGGACAAGGCGCGGAACGTCCGCCATCGGCATCCAGCGTGCGGTCGTCGCCGTCCATTTGACTCCACAGGCCACCCTTGCGAGGCCGGAACAGCCAGCGGACGTAGCCGCGGCGAGCGGCAAGGTCGAGCAGGGCCTGCTGGTCCGGAGCCTCGACGACGACCGCCCCGTTCGCCTCGCGCGCGTCGGAATAATCCGCGAACGCCCTACGGCAGGCGAGCGCTTCGGACACCGGCGCATTGAGGCGCCACCATCCGGGACTCGCCACACGCTCCACATCCCAGGCGCCGAGTCTCCATGCCGCCTCCAGCATTGCGCGGTCGATGACGGCATAGTCGCGCCAGCGCAGGTTGATCTGCAGCGCAGAACCCGCGACGGAGTGCAAAGCGCCGGCCGCCCTTTCATCACGGTGGAATCCGTGCCAGTGCAGGACCAGGATGATCGGCGTGTCCGATTTCTGTGTAGCGGTCGCGCTGACGGCGTACAGCGGAAGCCTCAGCGCAGCTATGTGCGAAGTGATGGTCTCGAGGATATCCATTCGCTGACTCCAACGACTTGCAGCCCTTTCTCACAGGCCAAAGCGACAATATCGTTTCGCCGAATTTATCGCAGGTGCTTTGCCCGGGCAACGTCAGTTGGGGTACAAGTAGCGCCAACCCCGCGCTTTCGCCCGGGCCACAAGCCATGAAGAACCGCTTTATGACGCAGCCCCGCTCTCTTGCCGGCCAACCGCGGCGTTTCCAGACGCCCGACTTCGAGGCGCTGATCGAAGCCGCAGGCGATCTCATCTACACCCTGGACTTCGAAGGACGCTTCACCTACATGAACCGGGCGTTCGAACAGGTGCTGGGCTATGAGCCCTGCGCCCTGCTGGGCCGTCACTTTACGGAGATCCTGACCGAGGAGTCCGCAAAAGTGGCGACGCGCCATTACCAGCAAGGCCTGCTCGGCCAGGAACGGACGCCCTTCTTCGAAGTGGAGGCGCGCCGGCCCGACGGCGGCGTCGTGCACTTGGAAGTGCGCGCCGGCGCGCTGATCCGCGATGGCGAGATGGTGGGCAGGCAGGGCATCGCCCGGGACATCAATGCGATCAAGGCGCTGCAGACGCTGGTGACGGAGAAGTCGCAGCGCGTGACGCTGCTGGAAGAGCGCACGCGCATCGCGATGGCGATGTACGCGCGCATCGCCGAACTCGTCTACGCCGACCCCGGCGCTGGGTCGGCGGGCGGCGAGATGCTGCAGGAAGTGCAGCATGCGTTCGACCGGCTCGCCGCCCAGAAGCACGGCCTTTCCGTGGCCGACCTGCGCATCCTGGGACTGCTGGCGCAAGGGCATTCGAACGGCGAGATCGCGGACATCATCTGCCGCAGCCCGCATACGGTCAAGGACAGCGTCAAGAAGATCATGCAGCGGCTGAACGCAAGGCGGCGTGCCGAGGCGGTCGCCTGCGCCATCAAGCTCGGCCTGATCGCGCCGCCCTCCTGAACGGCGCGGAACTTGTGATTCCCGCTTTCGGGGGGGCAATACCCCTCCTTGGAGGTCTGCCCCCGACAGCCGGCGGCGGGAATAATCGGCTTGTGCGCCCTCGACGGCGCGCCAGCGAAAACAACACGAGACAACGGAGACACGCATGCTCTACGCACCAGGGCAGCCTTGGCGCCTGCGCCGCGCGGCGGGCGCGGCCTTGTTGATTGCCGGCCTGACGGCCTGCGCCGCACGTCAGGAATCCCGCGCGCCGGCGGGCGCGCTGCCGCCGCAAGCGGCGGTCGAGGTGGACCGGACGCAGTTTTATCCGGAAGCCCGTCTGCGCGCATGGCAGGAAGACCTGGACCGTCGCGGGCTGCGCGACACGGGCTCGCCCGCGCATGAGGCCTACGTCGACGCGCTGTACGAACGCCTGCGCGAGGCCGGCGTGGCGGATCTGTACTTCGAACCGGTGGCCATGACCCGGTGGGCGGCGCGGCGCTGGTCGCTGGAGCTGGCCGACGGCGCCGACCGGATTCCGACGGCTGGCTATATCCCCTACTCCGGCAGCACCGGCGCGCAGGGGCTGGTGGCGCCGATACGCTATCTGCCGGTCGGCCGGCGACCGGACCGCAGCGTGGCGGGCAGCATCGTGGTGGTGGAACTGCCCAGGCCGTCGCTGACCAGCGATTTCTTCCATGCCATGGCGCTGTACAAACACGATCCCGACAACACGCTGCCACCGGGCGCGCCCTATGCGCGTCCTTACCAGATAATCGACGCGCTGGTGCAGACACTGGAAGCGCTGCAGGCCGCGGGCGCCGCCGGCGTGGTCGCGGTCCTGGACGAACCCGCCGATATCGCCGCGGGCCTGTACGCCCCGTACGACCGCCAACTGCGCAAACTGCCAGGCGTTTACGTGGACCGGGCGGCCGGCGCCCGCCTGAAGGCGCTGGCGCGCGCCGGCGCCCGGCTGCGCCTGGTGCTGGATGCCGATACCGAGGCTGTCGTCACGCGCAACCTGATCGGCATCATTCCCGGCGCCAGCAGCGAGCTGACCGTCATCAACAGCCATACCGACGGCACCAACGGCATCGAGGACAACGGTCCCAACGCCATCGTCGACATCGCCCAGTACCTGGCGCGCCTGCCACGCGAGGCGCTGCCGCGCAGCATCATGATCATGCTCTCCAGCGGCCATTTCGCCGGCGGCGTGGGCATACAGGACTTTCTGGCGCGGCATCGCCAGGACGGCCTGCGCGGCCGCATCGCCAGCATCGTCACGATAGAACACCTGGGCGCCACGGAATGGCTGCCCGGACCCGACGGCCGCCTGGCGCCGACGGGCCGCGACGAGCCCGCCGCGATCTTCCTGCCGCGCGTCCCGGCATTGGTGCGCGCCGCGTCGGCCATGCTGCGCAATGCACAGGCTGCGCCCGCGTTCGTCATGCCTCCGCTCAATCCGGACGGCGACGGCGGCCCCAACACGGCCACGTGGCCGGGCGAGGGCCAGTATTTCTGGGGTGGAGCCCGCCTGCCCACGCTCAACTACATCACTGGGCCGGACTACCTGCTGAATTACGACGTCACCACTGCCGACAAGGTGGACTACGGCCGCATGCGACGGGAGACGGCCGCGATCACGCAAATGCTGCTGGACCTCTCGCGCGAGCCCTACGAGGCGCTGCGCGCCGAACAGCCGCCCCCTCCCTGAAAGCGCGGCCCCGCCGCGTCCGCCCTCCTTTGCTAAGCCGGCGCCGGCCCGGATGCCGCCGGCCCAGGCGCGCCTGCGCG
The DNA here is from genome assembly GCF_003267925.1 of Achromobacter sp. HZ01. Classification (NCBI taxonomy): domain Bacteria; kingdom Pseudomonadati; phylum Pseudomonadota; class Betaproteobacteria; order Burkholderiales; family Alcaligenaceae; genus Achromobacter; species Achromobacter sp. HZ01. The sequence goes on along the minus strand of NZ_LWKV01000006.1, from coordinate 107,216 downwards.
CCGCCTCACGATATGGAGCTCTAGATGACCCGGAATCCCCCGCCCGCGCTCGCCGGCCTGATGATGCGCCAGCCTCTGCTCGTCTCCCAATTGCTACGCCACGCCGCCCGCCACTTCGGCACGGTCGAAATCGTGTCGCGCCGCGTCGAGGGAGACGTGCACCGCTACACCTACGCCGACTGCCATCGGCGCAGCCAGCGCCTGGCCCGCGCGCTCGCGGCGCTGGAGGTGCGCCCGGGCCAGCGTGTGGCCACCCTGGCCTGGAACGGCTACCGGCATCTGGAGCTCTATTACGCCGTGTCCGGCGCCGGTTCCGTGATCCATACCGTCAACCCCAGGCTGCACGCCGACCAGGTGGCCTACCTGCTCAACCACGCGGACGACCAGTACGTGTTCTTCGACGTGGGCTTTCTGCCGCTCCTAGAATCGGTGGCGGCGCGATGCCCCGGCGTGCGGGGCTATGTCGCCCTTTGCAGCCGGGAATACATGCCTTCGTCCGCCGCCCTGCCGGGGCTGCTGTGCTACGAGGACCTGCTGGCGGCCCAGCCCGAAAGCTACGACTGGCCCGAACTGAACGAGGAATCGGCCTGCGGACTGTGCTACACGTCCGGCACCACGGGCCAGCCCAAGGGCGTGCTGTACTCGCACCGGTCCACGGTACTGCACGCCTATGCGGTCGCGCTGCCCGACGCGCTCAACCTTTCTTCGCGCACGGCGGTGCTGCCTGCAGTGCCCATGTTTCACGTCAATGCCTGGGGCATTCCCTATGCCGCCCCGCTCGCCGGCTGCAAGCTGGTGCTGCCCGGTCCCGCGCTGGACGGCGCCTCGCTGCATGCGCTGATAAAGGACGAAGGCGTAACGTCGGCGGCCGGCGTGCCGACCGTGTGGCTGGGGCTGCTGGGCCATGCGGAACGCAACGGCCTGAGCCTGTCGGGCCTGCGCCACGCGGTCATCGGCGGCGCCGCCTGCCCGCCTGCGCTGTTGCGCAGCCTGCGCGACGGCTACGGCGTCGAAGTGCTGCACGCGTGGGGCATGACGGAACTGTCGCCGCTGGGCACGACCGCCGTGCTGCAGCGCCGGCACCTCGCGCTGTCGGAGGACGAACGGCTGGCCGTTCTGGGCAAGCAGGGGCACACCGTCTTCGGCGTGGACATGAAGATCGTGGACGGCGGCGGCGGCGAACTGCCCTGGGACGGCAAGAGCCGGGGCGAGCTGCTGGTGCGAGGTCCGTGGGTGATGGAGCGCTACTTCGGCGACGACGACAGCGCCGCCGCGACCGGGGCGGACTGGTTCGCCACCGGCGACGTAGCCACGATCGACGCCGACGGCTACATGCAGATCGTCGATCGCAGCAAGGACGTGATCAAGTCCGGAGGGGAGTGGATCAGCTCGGTCGAGATCGAGCACGCCGCCATGGAACACCCTGGCGTGCAGCAGGCCGCATGCATCGCCATCGCGCATCCCAAATGGGACGAACGTCCCCTGCTTCTGGTGGTGCCGCGCGAAGGCGCCGACGTCGGCAAGCAGGAACTGCTGCGCTTCATCGAAGGGCGCATCGCCCAGTGGTGGATGCCCGATGACGTGCTGTTCCTGCCCTCTCTGCCGCTGGGCGCGACAGGCAAGGTGCTCAAGAAGCAGTTGCGCGAACAGTACGGCGGCTACCGGCCCGCGGCGGCCTGATGCCGGCCGCCAGCAAAACGGGCGCCAGGCCATGAAACGGCGCGTCCTGAGAATCGCGGCGCTCGCCTTCGCAGCCGCCGGCGCGGCCAGCCATGCGGAACCCGGGCTGGCCTTGTACGGCGTCGTGGACGCGGGCCTGAACCTGATCGACAACGGATCGGCGAGGTCCGCCTCCATGAAGTCCGGCATCATCAGCGGATCGCAGTTCGGCCTGCGCGGCACGGAACATCTGGGCGGTTCGCTACGCGCGGTGTTCCAGCTCGAGGCCAGCTTCGAATCCAATTCCGGCGCCTACAAGCCCTACTTCGGCGATCCGTCGAGCGCCACTGCGCAAGCGCCCAATGGCGCACCCGGCAAGGGATTCAACCGCCGCGCGTTCGTCGGCCTGGAAGGCCGCTACGGCATGCTGCAACTGGGCCGCGACTACACGCCGCTGTACTGGGCGGTGCTGGATAGCGACCCGCTGAAGCTCGGGTCCTACGGCAACATGCAGCAGATCGTGCTTTTGTCCGGCACGGGCTCGGACCGGTTCGGGCGCGCCAGCAACGCCGTCTTCTACACCTCGCCCCGCGTCGCCGGACTGCGGGGCCGGCTGATGGCGAGCCTGGGCCCCGCTGCCGCGCGCAGCGCGTCGGACGGCCCGCCCCGCAGCGCGAGCCGCATGATCGGCGCATCCGTGGACTACACGCAGGATGGGCTGACGCTCAACGGCGCCTATCAGCTGCTGCGCCTGCCCGAGATCGCGGGCTCGCCGGCCGCCTACACCGGCGCCACGGGACTGCGCCGCGACATGCTGGTCGGGCTCAAGTACGCCAGCGGCGACTACACCGTGGCGGGTGGCTACTTCCGGGTGCGCCATCCGGGGCGCCGCGGCGACGGCAGCGACATCTGGGCAGGCGCGTCCTTGCGGTTGGGAGCGGGCGTGCTGGCGTTCAACGTCCAGCGCATGCGGCAGGACGTGCCAGGAAGAAGCCGGCCTGGCGAGGCCACAGTGCTGGGCCTGAGCTATATCCACGCGCTTTCGCGGCGCTTTTCCCTGTACGCGTCCTACGGCATGGTCAACAACGGCGCAAACGCCGCCTTCTCGCTGCTGTCGAGCGATACCGCGGTCGCGCCGGCGGCGCGCGGCGATGACATCCGGGCGCTCGGGGTTGGCATGCGCTACGTGTTCTGAGCCGGACCGCGGTCTTGCCCGCCATATGCTTCAAGCCTAAAATACCGTCACGTCATCGACGGCAAGGCGCCGCCCGGCAGTTCCACGGCGCGCCGCTCTCCTTCTGCCGCAAGACCGCCAGCCAGAGGGCCGTCCGCACAGGCCGGCCCCATCGTCCCGCCGCGTGGCCGCAAGGCCTGCGCGGGTTTCTGCACGTTCTTGACCACGAGGAAAACCATGGCCTTCGATTCTCGTCCGGCGCCTGCGCGCGCCAATTTTCCCGGCGGCGACGCCTACGCCGCGGAAGTATTCGAGCGCTCCCGCCGCGCCGCCGCGGACCGCGGTCTGCACTACCACCCCGACATCCCCTACGACGACGCCACAGGCTGCCGCCTGGATCTCTACGCGCCGGCGCGCGCGCCGGCAGACCTGCCCTGCCTGATCTTCGTGCACGGCGGCGCGTTTTCGCTGGGCTGCAAGGAATGGATGGGATTCATGGCGCCGGCCGTGACGGCGACGCCGGCCTTGTTCATCTCGGTGTCGTACCGGCTGGCGCCCGGCCATGTCTATCCTGCCGCGGTGCGCGATGTCGCCGCCGCCGTGGACTGGGCCTGGCGCAATGTCGGCGCATACGGCGGCGATCCCGCGCGCCTGTTCCTGGGCGGCCACTCGGCGGGCGGCCACCTGGCCAGCCTGGTGGCGCTGGACCGCCGCTGGCTGGATGAACGCGGCCTGCCCGCGCGCGTCATCAGGGGCGCGCTGCCGATCAGCGGCCTGTACGATCTGGACTACGACGGCGGCGACGCGGTGGGCGCCGCGGCGCTCGCCATACGCCGGCGCTTCATACCGGACGACTCCCACGTGCCGGCGGCCAGTCCGATGCATCATGTCGGACCGCAGGCGCCGCCGTTCTATCTCGGAGCGGGCGAACACGACCTGGGCAGGCTCGCGGCCGAGGCGCTGGCCATGCGGGACCTGCTGAGCCAGGCCGGCGTGCCGGCGGCGGCGGAGATCTACCCGGATCACGATCACTACGCCGCCAGCAGCCGCTGCGTGGACGACGGGCACCCGTGGATCACCCGGGCGCGCGCCTTCCTGCGCAGCGGCAGTCCGATATAACGGCGCGCCCGCTCAGGCCGGCGCCGCGCCCTCCTGGCGACCGATCATCTGCGCGGCCGCCGAACAGAGGACCTGTCGCACCAGGTCGGCCTGCCGACGCGCGCCGGCCTTGCCCAGCACCTGGTTCAACTGGTAGCGCGCGGTGCCCACCGTAATGCCGCGGCCGCGCGCGTATTCCTCGACCGTCCAGCCCGCCACCAACGCGCTCGCGAGCCTCGCCTCGGCCTCGGTGAGGCCGAACAGCGCGCGCAGGGCCGCCACGGGGAAGCGGGCGCCAGCCTGCGACTCTTGCACCAGCGACACCAGCACCAGGGCGCCGCCGTGCGGCTGAGAGGCTTGCAGCCGCTGCAGCGCCAGCTGCGTGCGGCCCTGTCCGTTTTCCAGGGTCAGGAATACCGGCTCGGCCTCCAGCGACGCCTGCGCCAGCGCGTGCGCGAACCGGGACTGACCAGCGGCGTCGGCGCAGATCCGGCCGCTGCGCAATCGCAGGCCCGCGCGGCCGTCCAGCCCTTCCCGGGCGCGGCGGTTCGACCAGACGAGTCCGCCAGACTCGTCGCACAACGCCAGCGCGCAGGGCCAGGCTTCCAGGTAGCGGTCGACCAGCGCGGACACGCTGCGGTCGAGCCCCACGGATTGCGCCAGCGTAGCCGCCTGCAGCAGATGCGGCGTGAGCTTGCGCAGCCGCTCCAGGCGGCGCGGAGAAAAACCGCCGTCATCGCGCGGATCCTGGTGCACCGCGATGGCCACCCAGCGCGTGCCGCCCATGGGCGCCATGGCCCCCATGAAGCGCCCCAGGCCGGCGCGGCGCAACTGCAGATGGAGTCGGTCGCGTAACGGCGCCTCTTCCGGCAGAAAGAGTTCTCCGTCGGTGGCCATGCGGCCCGGCCGTCGCGCGACCCGCTGCAGGCGCCAGGCTTCCAGTCGGGGATTGCGGGCGTCGGACACCTCCGCCCGATAGGCCTCCATGTCGATGCGCGTGTCGTACGCCGCCCAATAGGGAACGGCGCGCGCGCCCTCCAGATCCAGGCACTGCAGCACAGCTGAATGCGCGCCGACATCGCTGCACAGGCGGTCCAGCACGCCGGCCCAGCGGCTCGGGTCCGTGCAACAGGCATACAGGTCCAGCAGGAAAGAATCAGATGCTGCGCCGAGAGCCATGAAGACACCCACACTATCTGAACGAAAAGCGCTCATCGTCCGGCAAGCCCGCCGGCGCGGCAACTGGGGTTTGCCATGAAACGGGTCCGGCATCTCCCATTTGAGAGATGACGGCCGCGCGGGGGAAATCCCATACTGCCTCGCGTGCTCATCCGGCGCACTGCTGCCGCGCCGGATTCCGCGCCGCTCGAGGAGGAGCGGGCGGCGCGGAAAGCACGCCCACTCACCGCCCTTCGCAGGCAGAACAGGAACCGCCATGAAAGACAACACGGACACGCCGATAGTCGCCGCATTCGCGATGACGCACACGCCGGGGCTGGGCAACCAGACCGGACTTGCGCAGCCGGAAACGCTGCGCCGCCTCCTGGACGGCTTCGACGTGGTGCGCCGCCAGATCGAAACCGCCCGGCCCGACGTAATCGTCGCCTTCGTCAACGACCATTTCGACATGTATACGCTGCATGCCATGCCGGGCATGGCCATCGCGCTCGGCGACACGCACTGGGGGCCGACCGAGGCGACGCAGGACTGGATCGGCATGCCGCGCGCGCCCCGCCCCGGCCACGCGGCGCTGGCCGGGGACATCTACCGCAGCGTCATGGAAGACGGCTTCGAGCTGTTCCGCAGCGAGTCGGCCGAACTCGTGCACAACGTGCTGATGCCGGCCAAGTACCTGTGGCCCAGCGCCAGCATTCCAGTCGTGCCGATCTTCCTCAACTGCTTCGCGCCGCCGCTGCCGACGTGGCGCCGCGCGTACGAACTGGGCGTCAGCGTGCGCAAAGTCCTGGACCGGCGGCCCGAGCGCATCGCGCTCATGGCCAGCGGCGGCCTGTCGCACTGGCCGCCCATCACCATCGACGAGGACGCGGCGGACGATCCGCTGATGCAGCGCGTGCAGCGCTGGCAGATCCTCGGCGCGGCCGCGCTGCGCGAGGACCCGGAGCTGCCACTGGCCATCCTGCGGCGCGAAGCCGAAATGGCCGCGTCCGGCCGCTACTTGGTCAATGCCGAATGGGACCACCGCATCCTGCAGAAACTGGCCGCCGGCGACCGCGAGTTCATGTTGTCGCTCACCCACGAGACGGTCAGGGCCCAGGCGGGTCCGGGCGGCGCGGAAATGCTGATGTGGACCGCGCTCATGGGCGCGATGCGCGACGCGCCGGCCGACATCGTCGCCTACGAAGCCGTGCCCGAGTGGATGGGCGGCGTCGGTGTGCTGAGCTACGCGCGCAGCCTGGGCCGCGCCTGAACGCGGCCGCGAGCCATGCGCAAAGAACCAGGGGAGTGGACACCATGAACATGCAAGCCATCATCAGCGGCGGCGGGATCGGCGGACTGGCCGCGGCGGCGGCGCTTGCCCGGCGCGGCTGGGACGTGACCGTCTATGAAAGCAGGCCCGAGCTGCGCGTCTCGGGCTCAGGCATCTATCTGTGGTCGAACGGGCTGGCGGTGCTATCGGAGATAGGCGCCTATGAACGCGCCATGCGCAATGCCTTCCTGCCCGAGGGCATCGAACAGCGCGACCATGCCGGGCAGGTACTGGTTCCCGCGCTGCTGCCCCCGGGATTGCGGGTGGTCGCGATCGCGCGCAGCGAGCTGCACGCAGGCCTGGAGGCGGCCGCGCGCGCCGCCGGCGCTCGCATCGTCACAGGCGCGGAGGTCGTCGACGCCGGCACCGACGGCACCCTGACATTCGCCAACGGCGATCGCGCGAAAGCCGATCTCGCCATCGGCTGCGACGGCGTCTGGTCGCCCGTGCGCCGCGCCCTGGGCCTTGAACAGGTGCACCAGCGGGCCGAGGAAGGCGCGCTGCGGACCATCGTGCAGGCGACCCAGGAGGAACTGCCCGCCGCCGCGCGCGGCAAGTGCATCGAAATCTGGAACGGTACGCGGCGCCTGCTGATCACCCCCATCAACGCCCGCGAAATCTACCTGGCGCTGACCTGCCGCGAGGACGACGATTCGGCGCGAGATACGCGCGTGCTGCCATGCTGGCGGGAAGCCTTTCCTGAATGGGCGTTCCTGCTCGACCGGATCGCGCATGGCAGCGTGCTCTGGAACGTCTACACCGTGGTGCGCTGCAAGCGCTGGTCCGCAGGCCATGCCTGCGTGCTCGGCGACGCCGCCCATGCCCAGCCGCCCAACCTGGGCCAGGGCGGCGGCATGGCCATGCAGAACGGCCTGGCGCTGGCCGCCTACATGGAGCGGGTGAGGGACCGGCGGGACATACCCGAGGCGCTGGGCGCATGGGAAGCCGCGACACGTCCGCTGACCGAGGAATGCCAGCGCTGGTCCTGTCTCTGGGGCGAACTCGCCAACATACCCGACGAGGTGCGTCCGCGCATCGTGCGGGGCGTGTTCAGCGAGCCCTGGGTGTTGTCCAAAGTGACGGTCGCGTCCGCGTCCGCTCCCATCCGCGCCACGGACTGGCGACCGGCCGCCGCCCGCTGAAACCCGCTCCCGCGTCGGGCCCTGCCTATTCCAGCCCGGGCGGCGCCATGTACGCCGTCCGGGCACAAGGGGAATTCCATGAACATCCGCAATGCAATGCCGGCTGTCGCGGCGCCGCTGGTCCTGGCTGCCCTCGGTCTGGCCGGAAACGCGGCCGCCACCGAGAACGGCATACCCACCACGGTCAACGGCTTCTATGACTTCGGCGCCGGCATGTCGCCGCCGCCGACGCCGTTCGGGACGATCTCGCTGCGTTCCTCGTACAACCATGCCACCGTTCGGAAGAACCAGTATGGCGAGACGCTGGACGACGACTTTTCTCTCAGCGTCTTCACCGTGAGCGCGGCCTATCTGCGCATGACCCGCGCCACGCTGCTGGGGGCAAGCTACGGCTTCGGCATCGTGCAGCCGTTCTTCAGGATGGACGCGGCCTTCGACGTGCCGACGGCCGCTGGGCCGCTGCGGCTGCGCGGCGAAACGTTCCGGATCGCCGACACCCTGCTGCTGCCTCTGATCCTGCAATGGAACCCGTCGCCCAACCTGCATCTGAATGCGCAGTTCCAGGTGCTGGCTCCCACGGGGGACTATGACAAGCGGCGGCTCGTGAACCCGGGACTGAATCACTGGGCGTTCTCTCCCATCTTCAATTTCACCTACATCACCGACGGCGGCTTCGAGGTGTCCTCGAGCTTTGAGGTCGACATCAGCACGCGCAACCACGCCACCGGCTACCGCAATGGCATCGAATACCGCCACGAGTTCGCGCTGGGCCAGCACGTGGGACCGTGGACCCTGGGAGTGGGCGGCTACTACAGCCGCCAGTTCACCGACGACGACGCGCCCGGCCTGCAAGGCGGCAACCGTTCCCGGGTGATCGCCCTGGGGCCGGCCGTCCATTTCTACAAACCGGGCCTGCCGCCCGTCTGGCTGCACGTCTACAAGGAATTCGGCGCGCGCAACCGCGCCGAAGGCTACACGGCCGCGCTGCGCCTCGCGGCCAGCTTCTGACCAACCAGGCGGCGCGGCCAGAACAGTATTGTCGTCACATCACCCGCACGCCCAGCGATTCGATCAACTGTCCCGCCTGTTCGGCAGAAATCACCGCCCCCTTCAGCGAGCCGGTCAGGTCGTACACCGTGATGCCGCCGAGCTCGGCCGCCCGCAGATCCGCGCCCTGGAACCTCGCCCCTTTCAGGCTGGCGCCGCGCAGGCTGCCGCCGTTGAACACCGCGTCGCGGAAATCGCAGCCGCCCAGGTCGGCGTCAGAGAAATCCAGCTGGTCCAGCACCTGCTTTCTGAACGACATGCCGCGCAGTTGGGCGCCCACCAGGCGGCAGCTGCGCAGGCTCAGGCCCAGGGCGTGGACTTCGGAGAAACCGGCCCCGTTCAGTTTCGAATCGGAAATCGTCGCCGACGATAGCCGGGAACGCGCCCACTTGGTCATGTGGAGATCGCAGGCCGTGAAGCTGGCGTCCGTCAGGTCCGCCAGCTCGAAGTCGCCCAGGCCGATCCTGCACCGCTCCCATATCGTTTCGCTCAAGGTCGCGCGCGCCAGCCGGGCCTCGGCCAGCGAGCAGGCCGTAAAGCGGATGTTCCGGAGATCCAGCGAACCCAGGTCCTGCCCGTCGAAGGAGCAGCGATCGAACCGGGTGACGGGTTGGGGTTGCGCGAGAAGCCGGACCAGATCCGCACGCGTGAGGGTACTGTCGCTGACGATGTTCATTTATCGGTGTCCATGCAAAAAACGGGCACGCCCGGATGATATGATAAATCCATATATATGGATTGTTTATGAACATACGACGAGCAAAGCAACCCGCCGCCGTGCGGGTCCAGATTCTCGAAGCCGCAAGACAGGTCCTGGCCGATGAGGGCGCGGGCGCGCTCACCTTCGACAGCGTGCTTGCAAGGACCGACCTGTCCAAAGGCGGCATCCAGTACCACTTCCGCACCAAGCAGGCCTTGATGGACGGCCTGTTCGATCACCTCATGCAGGAGTTTTCCGACAATTTGCATGAGGCGCTGGCGGCCGAGCCGGCCGGCGCGGATCAACGCATCCGCACCTACATCCGGGTCGTGAGCCTGGCCGCCGAATCGGCGCTGGCGGCGCGCGAAGCCATGGCCCTGTTGATGGCCGATCCGAAGTACCAGGCCATACACACCGCATTGGTGGACGACTTCTGCCGCCCCGACGAAGTCGCGGCCGACCTGTCATTGACCTGCCGGTTCGCGGTCGAGGGACTCTGGCAGGCGCAGGTGCTGTTGCGCGCGCCGCAGCCGGAAACGGTCGCCAGCGTGCGGGACTGCCTGCTGGGGCTGCTGGACCGGACCGCGAAGCCGGCCATCGTCCCGGGCGGCAAGCGCGCCCTGCCCCGTAGAAAGGAGAAGCCCGATGGCCATTGAACTGGAAAAGCAGGTTCGAGCCGCCGCGATCGCGTCGATACAGCGGTACTTCGATGAACACATGGAAGAGCCCATCGGCAATATCGCGGCGGCCGCGCTGCTGGGATTCTTCCTGGAGGAAATCGGGCCGGTCGTATACAACCAGGCCGTCGCCGACGCGCAGGAGCGGCTGCAGCTGCGCGTCTCCGAACTGGACCTGGAGGTTCGCGAGGACGAGTTCGGCTATTGGCGCAAGCATGCGGCCGGGCAAAGAAACCGGCGCACGTGACGCGGCTCGGCCCCGGGCCGCCGGCAGGGATCCACGCGTCGGGCACGGCGCTTGCCGAACTGCTCCGGCACCAAGAACCGGGAGCCGTCCATGGACCCTGCCTCTATCCCTGACCCGTCCGGGCGCCACATGCGCCGCGCCGGCGGCCTGCTGGGTTTTGCGATGGGCGGCTTTTTCGACGGCATCCTGTTGCACCAGATTCTGCAGTGGCACCACCTGCTGTCGGCCATCCAGACCGGCATTCTGGGAGATCTGCGCATGCAGGTGGCGGTGGACGGCCTGTTCCATGCGCTCATGTACATCCTGGCCGCGGCGGGCCTGTGGACGCTGTACCGGGCGCGCGCCGCCGCGCCGGCGGGCTCGACGCGGCCGTTGTGGCCGGCGTTCTGGATGGGGTTCGGCGCCTGGCATATCGTCGACGCGCTGTTCTCGCACTGGATCACCGGCATCCACCGCATCCGCATGGATGCGGACGTGCCGTTGTTCTGGGACCTGGCATGGCTGGCGGTCTTCGGGCTGCTGCCGTTTTTCCTCGGCTGGCGCGGGCGCTCGGCTGGCGGCGGTCCGCCGATGCCGCGACGCAATATCGCCGCCGGCCTGCTGGTCCTGGCGCTGGGCGGCGCGACGTTGGCCAACCTGTTTCCGCTGCGCGGCGATACCGGCACGACGGTGGTGGCGATGCGTCCCGACGCGCCCGCCGGGGAGCTGCTGCGCGCGCTGGACGGCACCGATGCCCGCATCATCTGGACCGATCGCGCCGGCGGCGTCTGGGTGGTGCAGAATCTGTCATGGCAGGACGGGCTTGCGCTCTACGGATCGGGCGCGCTCTATGTCAGCGGCACGACCTCGCCGGCGGGCTGCGCGGCCTGGATGCAATCGGCGCGATAACCGGGAGAACAGAATGACACCAGCCATGCAGGCGGAAATCGAAGCGCGCCGGGCCGCAATCGCCCGCGGCCTGGGGGTTCGCCCGGACTGCGATATCGACGAAGAGCTGGAACGCAGAATTGTTTTTCTCGCCGACTATCTGCTTGCCGCGCGCATGGACGCCTACGTGATCGGCATCAGCGGAGGCGTGGATTCCCTGGTCGCGGGGCGTATCGCGCAACTTGCGGTATCGCGGCTGCGCTCCTCGGGCCACGTCTGCGCGCTGGTGGCGGCGCGCCTGCCCTACGGGACGCAGAGCGACGAGCAGGACGCGCGGCGCGCGATGGATTTCGTGGCGCCGGACAAGCGCATGACGCTCAATATCCAGCCCGCCGTGGACGCGCAACGCGTTGCGCTGGAGGCGGCCGGCATCGACTATGCGGACGCGCATGCCGAGGACTTCATCGCCGGCAACATCAAGGCGCGCCAGCGCATGATCGCGCTCTACGCGATCGCCGGCGCCCATAAGGGCCTGGTGGTGGGCACCGATAACGCCGCGGAAGCGCTGACGGGCTTTTTCACCAAGCATGGCGACGGCGCGGCCGACGTCATGCCGCTCAGCGGACTGACCAAGCGTTGCGTTCGGGAAATCGGCGCGGCGCTGGGCGCGCCGCCGGACCTCGTCGCCAAGGTTCCGACCGCGGACCTGGAGACGCTGCGTCCGCAGCATCCTGATGAAGCGGCGCTGGGCTTTACTTATCGAGAGATCGACGATTTCCTCGAAGGCCGGCCCGTGCCCCCGGAAGTCGCCCAGCGCCTGGTCTCCCGCTACGACGCCACGGAACACAAGCGCCGTCCGGCCGCGACGCCGCCGTACCTGCGCCATTAGGCCAGGGGGCCGCTTATTCCTGCGCCGGCGGGCGGCTTTCGTAGTAGCGGGACAACTGGCCGATTTCCTCGGGGGTCAGGCGCTGCGCGAAGGCGCGCATGGCGCCCACGTCGTCGTTCTGCCGCTGGCCGGAGCGAAACGCATTCATCTGGTCCACGAAGTACGGCGCGGGCTGCCCCGCCAGCCGGGGCAGCAGCGCGCCCTCGCCGCGGCCTTGCAGGCCATGGCAATTGGCGCAGGCCGGCAGCGCGCGCGGACCGTCGCCCACCGTGTCCAGGCGGATGGCGGCCTCGTGCCCGCCCGTGTCCTTGCCGGCCGCCGGGGCGCCGGGCGGCAGGCCGCCGTAATAGCGCGCCAGATGCGCGATTTCTTCATCCGACAGCCCCTTGGCGATCCCGCTCATGACCGGATGCTGGCGGCTGCCGTCGCGGAAGTCCCACAACTGCTTGGCGAGGTAGTCCTGGGTCAGTCCCGCCAGATTGGGAAAGGCCCCGCCCAGCGGCGTGACGCCCGCCTGCCCGTGGCAGGCCACGCAGGCCTGCACTCCCGCCTTGCCCGCCTGCGCCAGTTGCTTGCCGGCGTCGACGTCGGCGCGCTGCAATGCGGCTTCCCAGGCGGGACGATAGGCCGCGAAGTCCATGGCGCTGCGGCCCGGGACCGGCGCGGCCGGGCGGGGTTGCGCCACCTCGGGCAAGGCCGCGCCCGGCGCCGCAGCGGGAGCTGCGGCTGCGCGCGGCGCCGCAGCGGGCGCGGCGGGCTGCGCGACGATGGACGGCGCGATCGGGCCGTCGCCGCCCTTGCCATACATCTGATAGAAGGCCGCGGCCAGCGTGATCAGCGGCGCGGCCGCGATCAGGCCCAAGGCCACATAGCTGCGTAAAGGCATGCCCATGATGTCACCCCGGCTGCGTCGCTCACGTCACCAGGGGGCCTGGCGACTTCAGGTAATCGGACTTGATCTTTTCCACGATCCAATAGGCCGTGGCGCCGACCGTGCCCGTGGGGTTGTAGCCGGAGTTCTGCGGAAACAGCGCCGCGCCCGTCACGAACACGTTGGGCACGTCCCATACCTGGCCGTAACGGTTCACCACGCTGGTGCGGGGATCGGCGCCCATGGCCGCCCCGCCGGTGAGATGCGTGGACTGGTACGCCGCGGCCGTGAAGGGCCGCTTGCGCGGTCCCGGCTCGGTGCGCTGCACGCCTTTCATGGCGCGGCCGATTTCGTCGCCCCGTTCGGTCAGGAAGGCCGACATGCGGATATCGTTGTCGGGCAGGTCGTAGGTGATGCGCAGCAGCGGCAGGCCCCAGGCGTCCTTGTAGGTAGGGTCCAGGCTCAGGTAGCCGCCGCGCGTGGGTTGCGCCGCGCCGGTGATGGTGATCGAGGCCGAGTGGTTGTAGTAGCGCCGCAGCGCCTGTTTCCAGGCGCTGCCCCAGGCGGCCGTGCCCTTGGGCACCGGGTGATAGCCTATCGGCGCGCCGCTGACCACCTGGATCTGCAGATAGCCGCCGCCCACGAATCCCAGCGGCCCATGATCGAAATTGTCGGCACTGAAGTCGTCCATGGTCACCGCCACCGCGCCCGCGCCCATGAAGGGATTGATATTGAAGGATTCGTCGAAGAAGAGATTGACGCCCGATGTGGTCTGGTGCGTGTAGTTGCGCCCCACCACGCCGGTGTTGCGTACCGGGTCGTAAGGCTCGCCGATGCCGGAAAGCAGCAGCAGGCGCACGTTGTTGATGCCGAACGCGCACAGCACCACCGCCTCGGCCGGCTGGAACACCTCGGCGCCCGCGCCGTCCACGTAGGTCACGCCGCGCGCCCGCCTGCGGTCCGCGGTCAGCTCCACCCGCAGCACGTGGGCGCCGGTGCGCAGCTCGAAGTTCTCCAGCTTCAGCGCCACCGGCAGCACGCAGACCTGCGGCGAGGCCTTGGCGTAGTGCTCGCAGCCGAAGTTGGAACAGAATCCGCAGTACACGCAGGCGCTCATCTGCAGCCCCTCGCTGTTCACGTAGGGCCGCGTACACAGCGCGGACGGCTGCACATAAGGGTGGTAGCCCAGGCCGCGCGCCGCCTCGCCGAACAGGGCCGGCGCGTACGGCACTTTCATGGGGGGATTGGGATAGGGACGCGAGCGCCACGGCTCGAAGGGATTGCCGCCCTCTTGCTTGCGGCCCTTGATGTTGCCCGCCTGGCCCGAGGCGCCTATCAGGTAGTCGAAGCGGTCGAAGTACGGTTCCAGCTCTTCGTAGCTCAGCGGCCAGTCCTGGCAGGTCAGGTCCTCGTCGAAGATGCCGGCGCCGTAGCGCTCGGTGTAGTGGCTGCGCATGTTGAAGTCGGTCGGATCGAAGCGGTAGTACGCCCCCGACCAATGATTGCCCGCGCCGCCCAGGTGCGTTCCGGGATAGGCGAACTGCCAGCGCCGCATGGGCAGGGCGATCTGCCCGCCGTGGTTGCGGAAGGTGAACGTTTCGCTGGCGGTGTTCTGGTGCAGCGCATGCCTGCGCGTGTACTTGAGCTCGTCGTGGACGTTGGGCCCCTGGAAATCCGGCGACGGCCAGCGCGGCTCGCCGCGCTCCAGCACCACCACCCGCTGGCCGGCCGCGGCCAGCTCCTTGCCGATGATGGAGCCAGTCCAGCCGGCCCCGATGATGGCCACGTCCACCGCCGGCATGGTCTTAGCCATGGCCGCCTCCCGGTTTGTGTGGGGTTTCGCCGGCCGGCGCGGCATGGTGCCCGCGGGCCTGCGCAATGGAAACCGGCGTGCCGCGCCAGGCCACGCCATGCCGCTCGATGTCGTTGGAGAAACTTGCGTACGCGCCCGGAAAACCCACCAGCTTCCAGCCGATCATGTTCCTGTTGCCGCCATAAAGCGGGTCGCTGAAGAAGCCCTCCGTCGTGCCTTCCAGCAAAGCCTGGAAGAACACCTGCGCCGGCAGCGGATCGAAATCGAGTTCGCCTTTCTGCATGGCCGCGAGCCAGGCGTCCTGCCGCTCGGCGCCGAGCTCGTCGTAGCCCTTGCCCTCCTTTTTGCGCACCGCGGCGTCGAACGCGGCGAGGCCGCGGCGGTACATCTCGGCGGGCGTGAAGGAAAGCTGATAGCCCTGCTCCGGCGTGCCTTCCTGGAACGGCCCCTGCCGGTACAAATGATCGCCCGCGCCCCACGCGCCGGCCAATTGGCCGTCCAGGAATACGGTTACGCCCGCCTCCTTGGCGCCCGGGCCCAGGTCGTCGGCCGGAATCAGGCGGGCGGCGATGGCGTCCATGAGCGCTGCTTCCTGCGCGTTGAAAAACCGCAGGGGCGCCGGCTGCGCGGCGTCGGCCGCCTGCGCGGGCTGCGCCGCCTGCGCGACGGTCTGCGCCCCCGACACGGCCAGCGCGCCGGGCACCCCCAGCGCAAGCGCCTTCAGGACGCTGCGGCGTCCCGGCGCGGCGGGATTGTCGTCGGCGGCTACGCCGGCGGAAGGAACGACAGGCTGATCACCGTTCATACCGTGCTCCTGCTTGGACTCGCGACGGCTACAGCAAGCGTCGGGCCCGGCACGGCATTTGCACTGGCAACACGCAATACCCGCGCAGGAGATCCCATGTCAGCCAGATCCGCCACCTTATTCGCGACAGCCATGCTCGTGCTGGGAGGATCGGCCGCGCTGGCCGCCCCCGCGGGCCCCCCGCCGAAGGAACGGCCGCCCTCCTCCGCCGACGGCGATACCGGCAAGCGCCAGCGCGGCGAAGGGAAAACCGAGCAGGAACGGAAAAAATTACCTCCCGCGCAATCCTCCGAGCAATCCACGCGCGGGCGCGACCGCGCCGAGCAAGGCGGCACGGACGCGCGCGGCAGCCAGGGTTCCTCCGGCGCGACCACGGGTTCGACCGGCCAGGGCGGCTCGCCCGGCTCCGGCGCATCCTCGGGCTCGGGCGGCACGGCGGACCAGCGTTGAGCGCCGCCAGCCGCCGGCCGGGTACGTCGATTGCTATCGGCGTGCGCGTCGCCCTCTCAGTCAGGGCAACCAACAAAAAAGGGGCATTGCATGCGTCCGATCAGAAAAGCCGTATTCCCTGTTGCGGGGCTGGGCACCCGTTTTCTACCCGCCACCAAAGCCATGCCGAAAGAGATGCTGCCCATCGTGGACCGGCCTCTCATCCAGTACGCGGTCGAAGAAGCGATCGCGTCCGGCATCAATGAACTGATCTTCGTCACCGGCCGCAACAAGCGCGCCATCGAGGACCATTTCGACCGCGTGCCCGAACTGGAACGCGACCTGGAACTGAAAAACAAGAATGCCTTGCTCCAAAGCGTGCGCAACGTCGTCCCCGACAGCGTCAAATGCGTCTATACACGCCAGCCCGCCGCCCTGGGCCTGGGCCACGCCGTGCTCTGCGCGGCGTCGCTGGTGGGCGCGGAGCCGTTCGCGGTGCTGCTGGCCGACGACATGATCGACGCCGACGCCCCCGTCATCGGCGAAATGACGAAGGTGGCGCGGGAATACGGCGGCAGCGTCGTGGCGGTCCAGCAGATCCCCAAGGCCAATTCGGCCCAGTACGGAATCGTGTCCGGCAGCCCGAAAGCGCAGGGCGTGATGCGGCTGAGCGGCATCGTCGAAAAACCCAGGCCCGAAGACGCCCCGACCGACCTGGCGGTGGTCGGGCGCTACATTCTCGAGCCCGAGATCTTCGGCATTCTCGAAGCCACGCAGGCCGGCGTCGGCGGCGAGATCCAGCTCACGGACGCCATCGCCGCGCTGCTGCGGTCGCGCAAGGTCTTCGGCTACGAATACGAGGGTACGCGCTACGACTGCGGCAGCAAGGAGGGCTTTTATCGGGCCACCATGGAGATCGGGCGCAAGTACCACGGGCTGGGCTGACGCCGCGGACGGCGGCCGGGTGGAAGAGCAGGCCCAAGCGAGGCTACGTCTTGAACATGTCCATCATCTGGCGCAATACGAGCCTGGCATCTCCCAGCAGGGCGAAGTCCAGCGGGTAGTCCTTGTCGAAGCGCGTTCCGCAAGATTTTGGGCGCATAGTCCAGTAGACTCTCTAGCAGACTCGGAAAATACACACTGGCTTGCCCGACAATGGCGGCGAATCCCGCACCACGCAAATCTCCCCGCAAAAAACCCTCCCCCGCACGCCAGCCTGGCGTTGCACGGGCAAACGCCCGGCGCGACGGCGATGAGACGCGCGAGCGCATGCTGGACGCAGCGGAAGCACTGTTTGCCGCCCATGGCTTCCACGGGACGTCCATGCGCGATGTGGCCGTGGCCATGGGCTGCGGGATTGCGCTGGTGACCTACCACTTCGGCACCAAGGACGTGCTGTTCAGCACAGTCATCAAGCGGCGCGCGGCCTATATGGCGCAAGAACGCATCCAGGCCCTGGACGCGGCCCGGGCCCGAGCCGCGGCCCGGGGCAAGCCGGTGCCCGTGGAAGACATCGTCTCGGGCTATGTGTGGCCGTTCGTGGAGCGCAGCGCGGCGGGCGGCAAGGGCTGGAAGAACTATTCGCTGTTCATCGCACGGCACGCGAACTCGCCGGAGTTCGCCCAAGTCATCGACCAGCACTACGACCCGGTCGCGCGGCAGTACCTGGACGAGCTGGAGCGCACCTTCCCCACCATGCCGCAGAAGGACCTTTACTACGCGTTCAGCCTCATGGTGGGCGGCATGGTCTCCATCGTCGCGGAACCGGGCCGCGTGGAGAACCTGTCGGCCGGCCTGATCAAGGCCAGCGACGTAGAGGCCGCGTTCAAGAGAATGCTGCCTTTCTTCAGCGCGGGGTTCAAGGCGCTGGTTCCACCTTCGCCCTGACCGGCCTCGACGGTCGCTTGAGGCCGGGCTACGCCAGGCCGGCCGCCCGTTGCGCGCAACGGATGACGGCCGCGTAGTCCGCGTCCGCATCTCCATGCGCCGCCGCCGACTGCAGGGACTGCAACGTCATCGCGGTCTGCGGCAGCGCCACCTGCAGGCGCTCGGCCTCGGCCAGGATCAACTTTACGTCCTTGGCCATCTGGGACACGGTGAAGGTGGGGCTGTAGTCCCGCGTCACCAATTGGGCGGACTTCGCCTTGAGAATGGGAGACGCCACCGCGCTGTGGGTCAGCACTTCCCACATGTCTTCCCAGCGCAGGCCGCCCTTGGCGCCCAGGGCGAGCGACTCGGCCAGCATGGCGCTGGTCTGCGCGATCATCAGGTTGACCACCAGCTTCATGAGCCGCGCCTCTTCGGCCTCTCCCAGCCAGTATTGGCCCGGGCCGAACAGCTTGAAGAGCGGCAGCATGCGCTCGTAGGCGTCCCGCGGGCCCGACACCAGCAGCGTCAACTGCGCAGCCTCGGCCATGACGTTGTTGCCGGACACGGCGGCGCGCAAATAGACGATCTGGCTTTCGCGCAGCAGCCCGGCCACGCGGGCGGACATCTCGGGCGAGACCGTGCTGGTGTCGATGTATAGGGCTCCCGGCCGGGCATGGCGCGCCACGTCCTGCGCCACCTGCCACAAGGCGCCGTCATGCGGCAGCGATGACAGCAGCACCTCGGCCCCCGCCATCGCCGCCGCCCCCTGCGCCGCCGTCATGCCCAGCGCGACGGCCGCTTGCAGTCGGCTGGCGTCCAGGTCCTCGACGCTCAGGGCATGGCCCGCCGCCGCCAGATGTTTGCCCATCGGCAGGCCCATTTTGCCGGCCCCGATCAGATGAATCCTCATGGCGCGCGTCTCCCTCACTCGGCTTCGATGCCCAGCTCGGGCAGCACCTTGCGGAAGCGCGCGACGTCGGCTTCCAGGGCCTTGGCGAACTGCTCCGGCGTCATCAGCACCAGTTGGGCCTGGCTCAGCTTGAGGTAGTCCTGGAACACGGGCAGTCTGGCCGCTTCGGAAAATTGCTTGTACAGGGCCTGCGCCTGCTCGGGCGGCATGCCGCGCGGGGCCAGCACGCCGGACCATGCCGGCACGTCCACGTCCTCGTAGCCCAGTTCGCGGAAGGTGGGAACCCCGGGGAAGTTGGGGTCCGGCGCTTCCGACGAGATCGCCAGGGCGCGCGCGCGCCCATCCTTGATCAGGGGCAGCGCCGTGGACGCGCCCATGAAGACCATGTTCACGTGACCGCCCAGGAAGTCGGATACGGGCGATTTGTACGGCACATGCAACAGCTTCAGATCGGCCGCGCGGGCGAACAGCGCGCCGATCACATGGGTAGTGTTGCCTATGCCGAACGAGCCGTAGCTGATCTGGTTGGGCCGCGCCTTGGCCGCGGCGATCAGGTCCTGGACGGTCTTGTAAGGCGAGTCCGCCTGAACCAGCAGGACGAAGCCGGACGACTTGCTCACGATGGTGATGGGCGTGAAGTCCTTGACCGGGTCGTACGGCAGGTTCTTGTACAGGCCCGCGTTGGTGGCATGGCCGGCCGTGGTGAACAGCAGGGTCGCGCCGTCCGGCGCGGCGCGGGCCACTTCGGTGGTGGCGATGCGTCCGCCGGCGCCGGCCTTGTTCTCGACGATCACGCTCTTGCCGCTGACCTTGGCCATGCCTTCGGCCAGCGCGCGGGCCGACGAATCGAATGGATTACCCGCGCCCACCGGCACGATGATCCGGGTGAGATTGGACTCGGCGTGCGCCGCTGCGGGCAGTATCGCTGCGGCCAGCGCCGCCAGCGCGAACATGCGGGAAATGATTTTCAACATGGTGGGTCTCCTCTCATCGATCACGGATTTATTTCAGGACGCGGGCAATCCAGTCGGCCATGGCGTTCGTCGCCAGGCTCATGTTGCCGATGCTGCAATGCTGTTCGCCGCCCTCTTCGGCCGAGAAAATGCGCAGTTCGCGCTCGGGCGCGTTCACGCACTCGTCGTAGGTCCGGGTGGCGTCGGCCACGGGAATCTGGCGGTCGTCGGCGCCGTGGGTGATGTAGACGGGCACGCGGACCCGGTCCAGCACGCCTTCCAATGTGAAGCGGTCGGTGATAGCCAGGCAGTCCTCGATGCGCTGCTGTCCCAGCACCCACTTCACGTGTTCGAAGTAGTGCGGCACCGACTTCTGCGCCGAGTACGTGCCCTCGATACGGGCACGAAAGCGCTTGCCCCAGTCGTAATTCGCACCCCAGGCCACGCAGCATGCGAAGCGCGGCTCGAACGCGGCGGCGCGCGGAGCGTGGTAGCCGCCCAGGCTCAAGGCCATCATGCCGATGCGGCGCTTGTCCACGTCGGGCCGGGTTTCCAGGAAGTCGACGCAGGCGCCGGCGGGCAGCTCGGCCTCCGGCGCGTTGTACAGCCTGTTCTTGCGCAGCGCCTCGCCCACCCCGGGGTTGTCGACCAGCAGGATGGACACGCCGCGCTGCGCCAGCATGGCGGGCAGGCCGCACAGATACAGGTACTCTTTTACGCCGTCCAGGCCGTTGAAATGCACGATGCACGGCGCCGGCGACCGGTCGCTTCCCACCGAGACCATCAGGGCGGGAAGGAAGGAATCGCCGTAGGGCACCTTGACTTTCTCGCACGTGACGCCTGCGCACTCGATGTACTTGGCGAACGTGCGCAGCAGTTCGTCGTAGGCCGCCAGGCGCGGGGCGTAGTCATGGGCGGGGATGCGTTCGCCCGTGATGTACATGACGCAGGCGCGACGGTACTTTTCTCCCGCCGACAGCAGGTTGCCCGCCGCTTCGTCTGCGGCCGCCGCGCGCGCCAGCTTCGCGCCGCCATCGGCCCAGGCCTGGAAGAAGTCGTTGGCGTGCTGCTGATCGTCATCGACGTGCCGCAATGCGCGGCAGGCGCGATCGACCTCGTCCATGTTCGCGCCCGCATCGAGCGCCATGGAGAGCGCCAGATTCCACGAGTAAACCTTGAAGTATTCGAGCATTGGAAAGTCCTTATGAATGAATCGCGGACGGCGCATGGGCCGCCTCTTCCAGCCCGATGCGCTCGGCGGCCATTTCGGCCAGCATCAGCGTGGGCAGGTTGGTGTTGGCGCTGGGGATGCGGGGCATGACCGAGGCATCGGCGACGTAAAGATTGCCAATCCCGTGCACGCGGAAGTTCGAATCCACGACCGCCATCGGGTCCGTCTCCCTTCCCATGGCGCAAGTGCCGACGGGATGCCCCATCGGAGAGATGGACGACAGGATCTCGGCGTCCGCGATCCGGCGTCCGCCGCCGGCATAAGCCACCGGCGCGCCGCTGCCGAATGCCCTGCTGAAGATCATGCGCCGCAACGGCCCGGGCGCGCTGGCCGCCGCTTGCGCCGCCAGCGACAACGCGCGGCCGGCCAGCCCCGGACGGTTGAACTGCTTCACGGCCAGGGCCCCGGGCAGCAGGAATGCTTCGTGGTAGTGCGCGGCGACTTCGGGCGCGCGCAGCAAACGTTCGGCCCGGCGCGCGGCCTGCACCAGGCGCGGAGGATCGGCCGGATCGGACAGAAAACGGAAGTTCACGTCGGGCTGCGCAAGCGGATCGGCGCTCTTGAGCCGGACGAATCCGCGCGACCGCGGCCCGTACAGCGCGCTGCCCACCAACGCGAAACCGGGCCCGAACGCCGCGCCGCTGACCCGCCCGATCACGAAGTTGAAAAGGTCGCCGCCGTCCACGCCCGGCATGCCGGACGACGCGCGCAGCCCGGCGACGGCGAAGCGCCTGACGTCCGCCGCCATGCGCTTGCCCCTGGGCAGGCTCAGCGCGAAGAACAAGTATGGGTGGTTCTGCAGATTGCGCCCGACGCCCGGACGATCCAGCGCCACCGGCACGCCCAGGCGCTCCAGCTCGGCCGCCGGTCCAATCCCCGAGCGCAACAGGATCGCCGGCGCATGGATGCCTCCCGCAGCCACGATCACCTTGCGCGCCGTCAGTTCCAACGGCTGGCCGCCATGCCGCGCATCCACGCCGGTCACCTGCCCCTGGCTCAGGCGCAACCTGGCCACCTGCGTGTCCGGCATGATCTTCAGGTTGGGCCGGGCGCGTACCGCCTCGGACAGATAGCAGCCGGCCACACCGACCCGCTCCTCCCGATCGATGGCGTTCGGCATGGCGAAGAAGCCGTCGCCCGGCTGCGCATTGATGTCGGAGACGAAGGGCAAGCCCTCGCCTTGCGCGGCCTGCGCCATGGCGCGGGCGAACGCCGGCCACTTCGTCATGGGAGTACGCTCGATGGCGTGCGGGCCGCATTGCGGGCCCGGACGGTCGCGGTCGTTTTCAATACGGCGGAAATAAGGCAGCACCGCGTCCCAGGAAAAATCACCCGCGCCGGCCCGCGCCCAGTGCGCGTAGTCCGAAGGCACGCCGCGCAGCGCGAACATGCCGTTGATGCTGGAGCCGCCGCCCAGCACGCGGGCCTGCGGGTAGGGCGCGGCGGGTCCGTCCTGCGTGTTCGCCGCGTTCAGGCCGGCCCAGAAGTAATCCGGATTGAGCGTGGCGGTCGGAAACGGGTCTCGAATATCGTCCGGAACCCGCCCCGGCGCGACATCGGGCCCGGCCTCGACCAGCAGCACTCGATGCCGGGGGTTTTCCGACAAGCGCGCGGCCAGGACCGCCCCCGCCGAACCGCCTCCGACGATCAGGAAGTCGTAGTCCATATCTGCGCTCGCCATGGTTTTCAGGCCGGGGGAAAGCCCGTCTTCTGCGGCCACAGGTTGACGAAGGGCAGCACCGACGCCGTCGCATACAGACCGGCCTTGGTGAACGGTTCTTCGGCCATCCAGCGCTCGGCCGCGGCCCGGTCCTCGAAGTCGATCACGAGCAGGCTGCCCAGCATGGTCTGGCCATCGTCTTTGGTCAGGGGGCCGGCAAACGCGATCCGGTCGGCCACCGCCGCCAGATAGGTCTTGTGTTCGGGACGCACGCGCTGGCGCAGTTCGGCGGAGCCGGGGCGGTCGATCAAGTGGAATGCGAAGATCAAGAAGCTCTCCTGGTTTGGGTGGATGTCCGCGGCGGCGCGTTCACGCGGCCGGCGCCGGATTCAGCACAAAGCGGAAATCCAGCGTGTAGAACGGCACTTCGCTACGCGAACCGTCCGGCGCCGGGCCGGGCGGGTGTTCGATCCAGTCCGCGATGAGCGAGGACCGCACGCCGAAGACGGCATCCGAGTCCAGGTAACGGTCGCCATTGCGGAACACATGGGTGATCAGCCGTTCGTAGCCGGGCGCGGTGATCATGAAATGCAGGTGCGCCGGCCGCCACGGGTGGCGTCCCAGCGCCTCCAGCAACCTGCCCACCGGGCCGTCGTGCGGGATCGGATAGGCCTCGGCGCGGATGGTCTTGAAGTGAAATCCCCCCTGCTCGTCCGCCTGCAACGTGGCGCGGGCGCGCTGCGGCGCGCCGTCTCCGTACTGCACGTCGTAAAAGCCGGCCTCGTCGGCCTGCCAGACTTGCAACTCGGCGTTCGGCACCGGACGGCCATCCAGGCCCACGACCGTGCCGCGCACGTAACAGGGCTCGCCAGGCGCGCCATTGGCCACGTCGCCGCCAAGCTCGACGCGCGGGGAATCCTCGACATGGAAAGGACCGAACACGGTCGCCTCGGTGCAGCCCTTGGGCTTCTTGTTGTTCAGCGCGGTCACCAGCATGGACAGGCCCAGCGTGTCCGACAACAGGATGAACTCCTGACGCGTCCCGTTGGTGATATGGCCGACTTCGGTCAGAAAGCGGATACCCTCGAACCATTCGTCTTCGGTCAGCGCCACGTCGCGGGCGAAGGCATGCAGGTGCTGCACGAGGCCGGTCATGATTTCGCGCAGCCGCGGGTTGGCCGCGTCGGCGTGCATGCCGATGACTGCCCGCGTGATGTTGTCTTCGTCGAGATTTCTCACTCTCGTCTCCGTTGAGTCCTGGCGTCAATTTTGTACACTTGACCAAATTAACGCAATCGAATTGCCGTAAATGCGTTTTCCGCTCACCGGAAAAATCAGGGTTTCCCCTAGGGCACGCATCAGCAACGCCGCCATACGAGCGGCGACTTGGAGACGCTAATGGATCGTTGGACTGAAATGGAACTGCTGGTGCAGGCCTCCGAACGTGGCAGCCTGTCGCGCGCCGCGGAATCGTTGAACATGTCGAACGCGGCGGCAAGCCGGCACCTGGCGTCGCTGGAGGCCAGAATCGGCGCCCGGCTGATGCGGCGCGGCACGCGCGGTCTCTGCCTGACGGAGGCCGGCGAACGCTTCTACCAAAGCTGCAAGAGCGTGCTGGCCGACATCAAGGACGCCGAGGCGGCGGCCAGCGCCACGGTGCTCAACCCCACGGGCACTTTGCGCGTCACGGCCTCGCTATCGTTTTCGGTGCAGCACATCGCGCCGCTGCTCAAGGAGTACACCGCCCGCTATCCGAACGTGCGGGTGGTCGTCGAAGTGTCCAACCGGTACCACGACCTGATCGACAACAACATCGACGTCGCGATCCGCACCCGCGAGTTCGAACGCGATTCCAGCGTCACCATCCGGCGTCTGGCGGCCACGCGCCGCATTCTTGCGGCGTCGCCCGGGTACCTCGACGCCCACGGCGCGCCCGGAACTATCGAGGATCTGGCGAGCCGCCCGCTCCTGCTCTACACCTATGCCAACAGCCCTAACGAGCTCAACTTTCGCCGGGGCGAGGAAACGCGCAGCCTGCGCGTGCAAGGCCTGCTTGAATCGAACGACGGCCAGGTGCTGCGCGCCGCGGCGCTCAGCGGCATGGGCATCCTGGTGCAACCCAAGTACATCCTCTACGAGGACCTGGTGGCGGGGCGGCTTGTCTCGGTGCTGGACGATTGGGATCTGCCGCAGCTGGCCGTCAACATCGCGTTCCAGAGCCGGCGGCACATGTCAGCCAAGGTGCGGACCTTTATCGACTTCCTGGTCGCCCACTTCGAGCGCATGGACTACCAGCGCAAGTGGACGGCGTTCGACCACGGCGCGGGGACCCGCCGACCGATCCTGCCCGAATCTATCTGCGGCAAGCTCCAGTAAACCTGCCTGACCCCCAAGCCCGATGAACCATTGCCTGCAGCCAGCTATTTCCGTATCGCCTGCAGCACGTCCGGCGACGCCCTGTCCACCGGGTTCACATGCAGCATCGGCGCGCGATACGTCAGCTTGTCCAGCACACCGTCCAGCTTGGGCATTTTGAAGCTTGCGGCGCTTGGCGCCTGGCGGAAATCATCCAGACTGGCGCGCAGTCGCTCGACCGTGATCGATTGCATCGGGCATCTGACCTGCCCCCCTCCCGACTCGCACATTTCCTCGATCAGAACCGTTTGACCGTCTATCGGAATGAAGCCATCGGTCAGCACCACCTCGCCTGCTCTCAATCTGATCGAGGCGATCGGCTCAAACGTCAGGTCCACATCCACGCCCGCCACCGAATCCCGCTCGGCCGCGCCAGCGGCGACAGCGCGTTTCGCACCGAGCTGCCAGCGGAATTCGCGAGCGGCTTCATCGCAGCCTCCGCCCAGCCGCAACACCACCTGGCAGCCTTCGCCCAGGCCATCGTCGGTTGCGTTCCTGGGCTGAGGCCACGGGCCCGTCTTCTTGAAGACGTCATCATGGCGGTGCCGCATCGTCGAAATACCGATCGGCCTCGGTATCGCCGTTGTATTCGACTGCTGTTTCAAGCGCAGTATCGTCATGTCGGGCACGTGGTAAGTGATCCGGTCCAGCCGGTAGTCACCCGGCCAGACGGGCATGACCTGGTAGATGAGCCTGCCATGCGCGGTCTGGAACACGGGCCCAATATCACGGATGTCAATCTTGTGCTCGCCATGGCCAACGGTGATCGCCACGCCGCGATCGGTCCTGTGGTTCCAGCGCGTCAACATGCTTTGCTGGCGCAGGAATTTCTCGCGCGTGGTCCGATCGTCGAAATCCCGCTTTGGGCCGGCATCCAGGTTCAGGGTCGGGATCACCAGCAAGGCCATGCCTTCCTGCACCGATGCGGCCAAGCCGCTGTCACGGCTTTCTCGCTCCCGCGCGATCACAGCCTCATACTCGGCGGCCAGCTCCGCGTCGGACAAAGTCTCATACTTGGTGGTCGGCTCCGCGTCGGATAAAGGCTGCGCAAAAGCAAGGGTGGGCACCAGCAATCCAATAAGGCCAAGGCGGACGTGAACTGGCAAAAGCGGCATCGTTTCTTGTTCCTGTTCCGGGTCGAGCGATGGTCCTGCGGTTCGTGCAACACGTGCGACGCTACGCCAAGGGCCCGCTCAATATACGCTCATAGTGACGAAGGTCTTCCTGCGAAAAGCAGCAGAACACGACCTCCTGTATGGACGAATCCCGTGCCAGGCTATCACGGACGCTCTGGACGGCGATCTCCGACGCCGGCTCGATGGGATAGCCGTATACGCCGGTGCTGATGCAGGGAAACGCGATCGAAGCGATGGCGCGTGCCTGCGCCAGTTCGATGCAGCGGCGATAGCAGCTGGCCAGCAATGCCGGTTCCCCGCCATCTCCGCCTCGCCATACCGGGCCGACCGTGTGAATGATGCATCGCGCGGGAAGGCGATAGGCTTGGGTGACCTTCGCATCGCCGGTCTTGCAACCGCCGAGCTTTCTGCACTCCTCCAGCAAATCCGGCCCCGCGGCGCGATGTATCGCGCCATCGACCCCGCCGCCGCCGAGCAATGAAGTGTTGGCGGCGTTGACGATGGCTTCCACGTGGAGCTTCGTAATATCCGCCAGGATGGCACGCAGGCTTGTGCTCATGTGCTTGCTCCTGATCCGATACGCGGGGCCTGGACCGCGGGGCCCTTCAGCTCGATTTGATTCCCGTCGGGATCGAGGCAATAGATCGAAAGCCCGTCTCCTTCCGCGCCGTATCGCATCACCGCCTTGTCCGCGGCGATTCCGAAAGCGTGCAGATGCGCCAGGATGGCGGTTTCGTCGAACGGATCGACCCGCAGGCAGAAGTGGTCGACATTGCGTCCTTCTTTCCCCGGGGCGGCGCCGCCGGCGGCGCCCAGGGGGCCTTGCGCGTCGACCAGATCGATCATGGACCCGCCGGCGCCCAGATGGATCATGGCGTATTTATCGTTCCTCTTCTTGATGGAACAGCCCAGCACCTTCGTATAGAAGTCCACACTGCGCGCCAGGTCCCGAACCCTGAGAACGACGTGGTCCAGGCGCTTGATCTGAAATACCGGCATGATTGTTCTCCTGGGGCAACGCACCCCAGGAATGAAAATACCATCCGGGACAGATGACCGGCGCAAGCGACGCTACGGGGCTTCCTGCGACAAGGCCTTTTCCTCGGCCGTCATGATTTCCAGAACGGCCGGGCGTCCCGTGTCGGCCACTCTCGCCGCCTCCCTGAGCGTTTCGATCAGAGTGGCCGGGTCTTCGATGCGCGCCGTCCAGGCGCCCAGGCCCCGCGCGATCATTTCGTAGTCGCCTGACAGGTAGCGGGTGCGGTGCGTCTCGCTCGAAAGCGGCATGTGCTTGTCATAACCGCCCATGCAGCCGTTGTTCATGAGCAGCGTCACCGTGCCGATCCGGTTGCGCACGGCCGTTTCCAGGTCCATGGCGCATTCGCCGAAGGCGGCGTCGCCCAGCAGGTGCGCCACCAGCGCGTCGGGCCGCGCCATCTTGGCCCCGAGCGCAAGCGGCAGGCTGTAGCCCAGGTGGGTCGAGCGCCCCCAGCCCATGTATTCTCCCGGCCGGCGGCTGCGGTAGAACGGACTCAGCTGGTCGCGCGGGCTGCCCGCGTCGTGGGTGATGATGACGTCGCGCTCGGCCCACGCGATCTGAAGGTCGTGCACCACGCGGTACGGATTGATCGGCGTCGAGTCCGAGGTCAGCTTGTCATGCCAGTTCCGCAGCCATGCCTGCCGGACGGCCTCGAGCTCGGCGCCTATCCTGGCCGTCCGGTCCGTGTCCGGCCGCACGCCGAACTCGGTCTTGAGCATGTCTATCATCTGGCGCAATACGAGCCTGGCATCTCCGAGCAGGGCGCAGTCCAGCGGATAGTCTTTGTTCAGGTCGGACTCGTCGATCGCCAGCTGGATGGCCCGCCTTCCCGCCGGCAGTGGCGCCGCGAAAACCGATTTGGTCAGGCTCGCGCCGATGCCAAAAAGCAGGTCCGCGTGGCGCAGCGCATGCGTGACCGTCGCCGGCCAGGCCATGCCGCCGCTGCCCAGCGCCAGGGGATGAGTCTCCGGAAAGCCGCTTTTGCCGGACAGCGTCGTCATCGTGGGAATCGACAGCAGTTCGGCCAGTTCCACGAGTTCGGGCGTGGCCTGCGATTGCAGCACGCCGGCGCCCGCATGCAGCACCGGCCGTTCGGCGGCCAGCAGCTGGCGGCAGGCCTCGCGCACCAGATTCGGGTCGCACAGCGTGCGTACGGCCCGGACCGGCGCATGCCGCGACGCCGACGCGCCGATGGGCTGTTCCATCACGTCCATGGGCAACTCCAGCGCCACCGGGCCGCGCCGGCCGTTGCGCAGGCCGGTATAGGCGCGCCGCAGCATTTCGCCCACGCGGTCCGGACGGTTGACGCGCGCCACCCACTTGGTGATGTTCTGGTAGTGCTTGACCGTTTCGAAATTGGGGCGCACGTCCGTGCGCGCCTCGTTCACCCCGCCCGGCAGCATCAGCACCGGCGATGAGTCGGAATAGGCCTGAGCCATCGCGCCGAAGGCGTTTTCGCATCCCGGCCCGTACTGCACCGCGCACACCCCCACCCGCTCGCCCAGGCTGGCCCGGGCGTATCCGTCAGCCATGCCGACCACGGCGCGCTCGGTCCGCGCGACGACCGGGCGTATGCCCGCCGCGGCGGCGGCGTCGATGAGCGAATTGATCGGAAAGCAGAACAGCAGTTCGGTGTTTTCCGCCTTCAGTATGCGGGCCACCTCATCGACTGCCTTGCGGTCGGAAGGAGGACGGGTATCGGTCGTCTGGGATGCCGCTGCGGGCAGGGAAGCGTTCATGTTGTCTCTGTCTCTTGTTGAAATGCCCGGCAGTAGTCCAGGAATCGGAATGCCAGGATGGAAAGCGGCTGAGAGCTCGAATACAGCGCCCCAACCTCGACGATGACCTCCGGATGGAAAGGCCGAATAACGACGTTCGCGTCGCGCACCGCCCCCAGGGTGAAGGCATCGACTACGAAAGCCCCGGCGCCGGCCTCCACCAGCGCCATGGCGGCGAGCATGGTGCCCGCCTCCACGCGCACCCGCGGCCGCACCCCATGGGCGTCCAGGATGCGCGTGATCCGGTCGTGCACCCGCGTGATGCGATCGTTGAAGCGCTTGCGCGGCACATTGATGAAATCGACCCCCTGCAAGTCGGCCGGCCCTATCGTGTCCAGCGCCGCCAGCGGATGGCCGGCCGGCAGCAGGCACACCGCCGGGGTGCGCGCGATCGGCAACGACTCGATGTCCGGATGGTCCACCGGCAGCGTCGCGAAACCGATTTCGGCGCTGCCGCGCGATACCGCATACACCACGTCGTAATGCCGCTGCACGTCGAACATCACCGTAATGTCCGGATACTCGCGCATGAACGCCGTGACCAGTTTGGGCAAGGCGCCCTGCTGCAGCGAGTTCATGACGCAGATCTTCAAGGTGCCGCTGCCGATCTGCGCGATGCGCTGCGCTGCGAGCTGGATGTCCTTCAATCCGATGAACGAACGCATGGCCTCGACGTGCAGCGCCCGGGCTTCGGCCGTCGGCACCATCACGCCCTGGCGCCGGTCGAACAACTGGAATCCGACCTCCCGCTCAAGGCGGGCGAGCAGCCGGCTCACGGCCGA
Organism: Achromobacter sp. HZ01; assembly: GCF_003267925.1. Lineage (NCBI taxonomy): Bacteria > Pseudomonadati > Pseudomonadota > Betaproteobacteria > Burkholderiales > Alcaligenaceae > Achromobacter > Achromobacter sp. HZ01. The sequence continues at coordinate 77,537 of NZ_LWKV01000006.1, read as the reverse complement.
CTGCGTCACGTACATGGACTCGGCCGCGCGCGTGACCGTGCCCAGGTCGACTACCGCCAGAAACGCTTCGATCTGCCTGAGATTCATTTTGTCTTTCTCCTCCTGTAGGTAGAGAAAGCTCTATCAGAGGCTCAGGCCTTATACAAGTTGAAATGCACGGCGGGATGGTGCTGCACCGCATCAAGCAGGCCCACTTCCCATCCCAGGTAGGCGCGCATCGCGGCCTCGCGGTCCTTGGCCTCGAACGGCTTCACGAACGCGTCGTCGGGTTCATGCAAGGGACGGCCCTCGCCCTCTTCCAGCGGCAGGCCCTCCATCCGCCAACGCTTCATGCCGCCCTGCAGCACATGGACGTCCCGGTCGGTCTGGCCGGCCACGTCGGCATAGCCGAGCTCCGCCAGCACCCCGTCCGGCGATACCAGCAGCAGCGGGCGGCCCGGCGGCAGCGGCCGCAAGGCATCGGCCAGCCTGGAGCGGGTCAGCCAGCGCGCGCCCGGCAGATGCCCGGCCCGGTAATCCCGGTAGCTGCCCAGGTCGATGATCTCGTATTCACCCAGGCCGCGCGCCGCCTCGGCGGGTGTCAGCCAGCGAGGCTGGACGCCGTCCAGCCCCACGACGATCTGCGCCTGCGGACCGCTGATCAGGCCTGCGGCGTCCACCGTGTCGGCGCGCAGGGTGAGCACATCGTCGTGCCCCATCTGGCGCAGCCAGGACGCCGTCATCACGTCGCGCACGCCGTGGGGGTCGTACAGCACGATGCGGGCGTTGCGCACCGCCACATAGGTGTCGGTTGCCTGCACCAGCTGGCCGCCGGGCGCATGGACCGCCTGCGGCAGATGCCCGGTCTCGAATTCTTCCTGCGACCGCACGTCGAACAGGTAGACGGACCGCTGGCCGCCGTCGCGCTGACGCTGGTAGGCAGCCGCGTCGATCTCGCCGATGCGAAAGCGCTCGCGTATGGCCGCGGCCCGCCGGCGCGCCACGTCCAGCGTTCCGGCGCCCGGCTCCGGCGCACGGCGCGACGATTGCGTCTCGACCTGATGGCCGGCCAGCGACCAGCCCATCGTGCCGTTGCGCAGGGCGTAAACCGGATTGGGCACGCCCGCGTTGATCAGCGACTGCGCGCCGATGATGCTGCGCGTGCGGCCGGCGCAATTGACCACCAGCGTCGTCTCCGTGTCCTGCGCCAGTTCCGCGTAGCGCAGCACCAGCTCCGCGCCCGGCGTGCTCACCGAACCCGGTATGGTGGCGCGCCGGTGCTCGGCGGGCGTGCGGCTGTCCATGATCACCACCCGGCGCCCGGCCGCCAGCATGGCGCGCAGCTCGTCGGCCGAAATCGACGGCGTGCCGCAGCCATGCTCGACATACTCGCCGAACGCCTTGCTGGCCGTGTTGAAGCCGGTGAACAGCGGCAGCCCCAATTCGCCCCAGGCCGGCGAGCCGCCTTCGAGCAACACCGCGCCCGTATAGCCGAGCTCGCGCAGCCGTCGCTGCGCGCGCCGGTCCAGCTCGTCGCCGCCGCCGGCCACGACGATGGGCACGTCGCGGCGGGGGAACAACCTGGGCGCGCGCAGTTCCAGCTGCGACAGCGGAAGATTCACCGCGTGGAACAAATGCGGCGACACCGAATGCGCCCCCTCCTCTCTCGGATCGATCACGGCGCACTCCGCGCCACTCTCCAGGCACTGCTTCAGCCACGCAGCGCTGACGGATTCCTCAACCATTCCATTCCCCTTGCCCACTTGTCTCGTTGACGGCCGGCGGTCAGTCGATCGACGCGCCGGCCCGCTTCACCAGATCCGCCCAGAACGCCACCTGTTCGCGCACGAAGGGATCGAACTTCCCCTCCGACTTCGGATCGGCCGGCTGGTATCCCGCCTGCTCCAGTTGCTCGCGGATGCGGGCGGAGGCCAGGGTGCGGACCGACGCCTGCTCCAGCACCTGCACCGCGTCCTTGGGCGTGCTGGACGGAACCACCAGCCCGAACCACACCTCGGTGCGTTCGAAGCCGGGCAGTCCCTGCTCGGCCAGCGGCTGCGCATCGGGCAGGCTGGAAGGCGCCTTGAGCGACGTGCAACCCAGCACCCGCAGCCGCCCCGCCTTGATCTGGGCCAGGGCCGAAGGCAGCGACGCCATCGAAAAATCGACCTCGCCCGAGACCACCGCCATCACGGATTCCGCCGGGCCGCGGTAAGGGATGTGCTCCGTGGCGAGCTTGGCCTCGCTGCTGAACATCACGCCGGCCAGATGCTGGGTCGTGCCGTTGCCGGGCGAACTGAACATCAGCGATTTGCCGCCGCGCGACTTCAGGTCCTTCACCGTCTTTACCGGGCTGGCGGCGGGAACCACCAGCACGTTCGGCGTGGAAGCGAACTTCACCACCGACTCGAAGTCGCGCAGCGGGTCATAGGGCAGATTCTTGTAGAGCGCGCGGTTGATCGCCATGGTGGCGGTCGATCCCAGTCCGAGCGTGTAGCCGTCGGGCCGGGCCTGGGCCACCGCCGCCATGCCTATGCTGCCCCCCGCGCCCGGCTTGTTGTCCACGATGATGCTCTGCCCGAGCTGCTGGCCGAGCTCCGGGGCCAGAATCCGCACCAGGATGTCGTTGGCCGAGCCCGGCGTGTACGCCACGATGTAGGTGAGCGCCTTCGCGGGGAAACGACGCTGGGCTAGCAAGATCCCCGGCAGGCCGGCGCAGCCTAATGCAATCGCGGATTTACCACAGAGACTCAAGAGTTCACGTCGTTTCATTTTTTGTCCCCTTCCAGCGGTTTTTATTGTCAGGTCGGCTTCACGTTCGGATTCGGCGGGAAGATCTGCCGTTTTCCGGTGCTGGGATCGAACTGCTCCCGGTCCACCTGGTCTTCCAGCGGGCGCTCGTAAAAGCGCAGTTGCCATACCGGCTCGTCGCCCACGCCCTGCACGTGGATGCTGTGAATGTCCTCGCCCATCAGGGCGACGCCCACGCCCGGCCCCACCATGATGGATTCCTTTTGCCGGAACCCGCCGGAACCGTCGACTTCATACAGCCGGTTTTCTTCGGCGCCCACCATGCCGGCCAGCACCGCCCAGTTCTTGTGGTTATGCGGAGGGCTGGATTTTCCGGGCAGCGCCAGCGACAGATACAAGGCGCGGCCGCTGCCGTTTTCCTCGTTCAGGCGGTAGGCGACAAAATCCTTGAACGTGCCGCGCTTGGCGGGCTTGAACTCCGTGGTCACGAAGACGTCGCTTTCCTTGGCCAGCGAAATCAATTCGTTCTTGATTGCCTCCAGCGCCTGGCGCGTCTGTCCATGTTCCTTTTCTATGGCGTTGACGCGGGCCATGGTTTCTGCGACCAGTTTGCGGCGGCGCGCCACCAATTCGGGCGTGGGTTCACGCATGGTTGTCTCCTTTGGGAGCAGTGAAAAATCAATGCATTACGAAAACTCCATGGATTGAAGATTGATATTGCACAGGTATTCTGTCAATTTCCGATTTGCTTAAGCACTATTCCGGTAAGTCATACTATTCAAAACAATTCAGACGGGCCATGCGCAATTGAAAGCGGGATTCGATGCGGCCTCGGGCACGGCGCTTGCCGGACTGATCCGGCCAAAAGAACCTGGAGCGATCCATGGACACTGCCCATACCCCGAACGCATCCGCGCGCCGCATGCGCCGCGCCGGCGGTCTGCTGGCGCTGGCGCTGGGCGGCGCGGCCCTGGCCAATCTGTTCACCCTGCGCGATGACGCCGGCGCGACGGCTGCGGCGATGCTGCCCGATGCGCCGGCCGGCGGCCCGCTGCGCGCGCTGGACGGCACCGACGCCCGCATCATCTGGACGGACCGCGCCGGCGGCGTCTGGGTCGTGCAGAATCTGTCGTGGCGAGAAGGTCCGGTCCTCAGCGGATCGGGCGCGTGGGAACGGCCTCGCCTGCGGACAGCGAGGCCTGAGCGCCAGCCCTGACTGTGTTCTCCGTCCACCCTCCCCCCAGCGCCTTGTACAGGTCGATGAGATTGGTCAGCCGCGTCAGGCGCGTGCGCACCAGGACCTGCTGGGCGCCGTACAGGGTGCGGTGGATTTCGAGCAGGGCCAGATAGTCGTCCTGGCCCTCCCTGAAACGTTGCTCGGCCAGTGCGTAGGCGTCGCGGCTGGCGGCCACCGACAGCTGTTCCGAGCGGATCTGCTCGTCCAGCGTGCGCTTGCCCGCAAGCGCGTCGGCTACTTCCCGGAAGGCCGCCTGGATGGCTTTTTCGTAGTTGGCGATCTCGATGCGCTTCTGCACGTGCGCCACGTCGAGGTTGGCCAGCAGCGCGCCGCCGCGGAAGATGGGCAGCGTGATGCGCGGCAGGAAGCTCCAGGCGCGCGTGCCCGAATCGAACAGGCCGTCCAGTGTGGCGCTGGCCGTGCCAGCCGAACCGGTCAGGCTGATGGCCGGCAGGAAAGCGGCGCGCGCCGCGCCGATATTGGCGTTGGCGCCGCGCAGCATCTGCTCGGCGGCGCGGATGTCGGGCCGGCGCGTCAGCAGCGCCGACGGCAGCCCGGCCGGCAGGTCGGTGGGCACGATGCCGTCGGGCAGCGCGGCGGCCTCGTCCAGCTGGCGCGACAGCTCGGGCGTCAGGGGCTGGCCCAGCAGCAGCACCAGGGCGTTGCGGTCACGGGCGGCCTGGCGGGTGTAGGCGGCGTGGTTGGCCTCGGCGTTGCGCAGGGCGATCTCCGCCATGCGCAGGTCGAGCCGGGTGGAGTTGCCGGCCTCCACCAGTTGCGCGGTCAGGTCGAAGGAGCGCTGCTGCGTGGCCAGGGTATCGTTGGTCAGGCGCAGCAGTTCCTGGTCGGCGCGCAGCGTGAGGTAGGCGCTGGCGACTTCGGACACCAGGCTCATCTGGGTGGCGATGCGCGTTTCGTCCAGCGCCAGGTAGGTGGCCAGGGCCTGGTCGCTGAGGCTGCGGATACGGCCCCACAGGTCGATTTCCCAGGCGGCCGTGACGCCGGCCACGTCGTAGCGCCGGGACACGTAGGCGGAATCGGTGGCGCTGAGTCCGGCCGGCACGCGCTCCGAAGCGCCGCTGGCGGCGGCGTCCACGCCGGGCAGCATTTCGGCGCGCTGGATGCGGTAGAGGGCCTGCGCCGCCTCGACGTTGAGGGCCGCGCGCCGCAGGTCGCGGTTGTTGTCCAGCGAGATCTCGATCAGCCGGTGCAGCAGCGGGTCGCGGAAGAAATCGCGCCAGCCCATGTCGGCGACGGCCGCATCGAAGGGCTGTCCGGCCTCGGGCGCGGGATGCGCGGGGTCCGACGGATAGGCCGTGCCAATGGGCGCGGCCGGGCGTTCGTAGCGCGGCGCGAGGGTGCAGCCGGCCAGCGCCGCCGCCAGCGTCAGCGAGGCCAGCATGCGGGCCGGGCGCAAAGGGGCGAAAGTCGTGTTCATGGTTCGTATGTCCTGGTGACCGTTATGCATGCTGGCTTGCGGCGGCGGCGCGGCGCGCTTCGCGGCGCAGCGCCAGCTTGCGCACGACGACGTAGAACACCGGCGTGAGCAGCAGGCCGAACAGCGTCACGCCCAGCATGCCGGCGAATACCGCGATGCCCATGGCGTGGCGCATTTCGGCGCCGGCGCCGCTGGCCAGCACCAGCGGCACCACGCCGGCGATGAAGGCCAGCGAGGTCATCAGGATGGGACGCAGGCGCAGCCGCGCGGCTTCCAGCACCGCGGCCAGCGGGTCGGCGCCCGCTTCTTCCTGCGTGCGCGCGAACTCCACGATCAGGATGGCGTTCTTGGCGGCCAGGCCCACCAGCACCACGAAGCCGATCTGGGTGAAGATGTTGTTGTCTGCGCCCGAGATCCACACGCCGCCGATGGCCGACAGCAGCGCCATCGGCGCGATCAGCAGCACGGCGAAAGGCAGCGACCAGCTGTTGTACTGGGCCGCCAGGATCAGGAAGGCCAGCAGCACCGCCAGCGGGAAGATGTACAGCGCCGAATTGCCGGCCTGCTTCTCCTGGTAGACCAGGTCGGTCCACTCGTAGATCATCCCTTCGGGCAGGGTCTCGCGCACGATGCGTTCGATCGCGTCGGTGGCCTGGCCCGAGGAGTAGCCCGGCGCCGGCCCGCCGCTGATGTCGGCCGACGGAAAGCCGTTGTAGCGAATGACGCGGTCCGGCCCGGAGCCGCGCGTCAGCGTCACGAAGGCGCTGAGCGGGATCATGTCGCCGGCGGCGTTGCGCACCTTGAGCAGGCCGATGTCGTCGGCCTGCATCCGGAACGGCGCGTCGGCCTGCGCCATGACGCGGTAGGTCCGCCCGAAACGGTTGAAGTCGTTGACGTAGAGCGAACCCAGGTTGATCTGCAGGGTTTCGAACACGTCGGTCAGCGATACGCCCAGGGACTTGGCCTTGACCCGGTCGATGTCCACCTGCAGCTGCGGCGCGTTGGTCTGGAAGCTGGCCAGCATGTTGGCAAGCTCGGGCGTCTGCATGGCCTTGGCCATGATCTCGCCCTGCGCCTTCACCAGCGCCTCGAAGCCCAGGCCGGCGCGGTCCTCGATCTGCAGCTTGAAGCCGCCCATCGCGCCCAGTCCCGGCACCGGCGGCGGCGGGAAGATGCCGACGAAGCCGTCGGGGATCTGGCTGAACTTGCCCATCAGCTTGCCGGCGATGGCATTGGCCGACAGCGACGCGTCCGTGCGCTCGTCGAAGGGCTTGAGCATGGCGAACATCAGCGCGGAGTTGGGCACGTTGACCGGGCCGTTGACCGACAGGCCCGGGAACGCCACCACGCTTTCCACGCCGGGCTCGGCCAGCGCGATCTCCGACATCTGCCTGACCACGGCCTCGGTGCGGTCCAGCGAGGCGCCGCTGGGCAACTGGGCGATGCCGACCAGGAAGTACTTGTCCTGGGCCGGCACGAAGCCGTTGGGCACCTGGTGAAAGCCCAGCCAGGTCAGGCCGACGAAGCCGCCGTACAGCATCAGCACGATGGCGCTGCCGCGCACCGCCCGGCGCACGGCGCCGACGTAGCCGTTGGACGCGCGGTCGAAAAAGCGGTTGAAGCGCCGGAAAAAGCCGCCCAGCAGCCGGTCCATGACGCGCGTGAGCGCGTCGGACCGGGCCGCCTCGTGGTGCGGCTTGAGCAGGATGGCGGCCAGCGCCGGCGACAGCGTCAGCGAATTGATGGCCGACAGGATGGTGGAAATGGCGATGGTCAGCGCGAACTGGCGGTAGAACTCGCCTTGCAGCCCCGACAGGAAGGCCGAGGGAATGAACACCGCCGCCAGCACCGAGGTGATGGCGATGATCGGGCCGGTGACCTCGTCCATGGCCTTGATCGCGGCCTGCCTGGGCGGCTCGCCCAGGGCCATGTGACGCTCCACGTTCTCGACCACCACGATGGCGTCGTCCACCACGATGCCTATGGACAGCACCAGGCCGAACAGCGACAGCGTGTTCAGCGAGAAGCCGAAGAGGTGCATCAGCGCGAAGGTGCCCACCAGCGACACCGGCACCGCCACCAGCGGAATGATGGACGCGCGCCAGGTCTGCAGGAACAGCACCACCACCACCACGACCAGGACGATGGCTTCCAGCAGCGTGATGGCCACCGATTGCAGCGAGGCCCGCACGAACACCGTGGGGTCGTAGGCGATGCGGTATTCCACGTCCTGCGGAAAGCCCTGCTGCAGCTCCTGCATCTTGGCGCGCACCGCGTTGGAGACGTCGATGGCGTTGGCGCCGGGACTCTGGATGATCTGCAATGCCGGGGCCGATTCGCCGTTGAGCAGGCTGCGCAGCGTGTAGGCGTCGGCGCCCAGCGATACGCGGGCCACGTCGCGCAGGCGGGTGACCTGGCCGTCGGCGCCGGTCTTGACCACGATGTCGCCGAACTGTTCGGCGCTGGCCAGCCGGCCCAGCGTGTTGACGGTGACCTGGAAGGCGGACGAGGTGTCGGGCTGCTGCCCCACCGAACCGGCCGCCACCTGCACGTTCTGTTCGCGCAGCGCCGCGACCACGTCGCTGGCGGTCAGCCCGCGCGTGGCGACGCGCGACGGGTCCAGCCAGACGCGCATGGAATATTCCCCGGCGCCCCAGACCAGCACGTCGTTCACGCCGGGCAGGCGCGCCAGTTCGTCGCGCACCTGGCGGATGGCGAAGTTCGACAGATAGAGCGAGTCGTAGCGCTTTTCCGGCGAGACCAGGTGCACCACCATCAGCACGTCGGGCGAGGTCTTTTGCGTCACCACGCCGATGCGCTGCACTTCCTCCGGCAGGCGCGGCAAGGCGCGCGAGACCCGGTTCTGCACCTGGATCTGCGCCATGTCGGGGTCGGTGCCCTGCTTGAACGCGATGGTCAGCACCATCTGGCCGTCGGTCGCCATCTGCGAGTTCATGTACAGCATGCCCTCGACCCCGTTGATCACCTGCTCCAGCGGGGCGGCGACGGTGTCGGCGATCACCTGCGGATTGGCGCCGGGATAGCTGGCCGTGACCTGCACCGTGGGCGGCGTGACCGCCGGGTATTCGCTCAGCGGCAATTGCCAGAAGGCGATGGCGCCGGCCAGCAGCATGAGCAGCGACAGGACGATGGCGAAGATCGGCCTTGCGATGAAGAAGTGGGGAAACTTCATGGACGCGCCTCCGCGACGGCGACCGTCTGCATCGGCACCAGGCGCGGCGTGACGGTCATGCCGGGACGCACCAGTCCTTTGATGATGATTTTTTCGCCTGCCTGCAAGCCGGTCTCGATGACGCGCAGACCGTCCACCACGCGGCCCAACTCGACCGCGCGGTACTGCGCCTGGTTGTTCTCGCCCACGACGAGCACGTAGTTCTTGCCCTGGTCGGTGCCCACGGCCAGATCGTCGACCAGGATGGCCGGCCGCTCCTCGCCGGTGGCCAGCCGCGCACGCGCGAACAGGCCCGGCGCCAGCTGGCCGTCCGGGTTCGGCACCACGGCGCGCGCGCGTATCGTGCCGGTGCCGCGGTCGACCTGGTTGCCCACGAAGTCGAGCATGCCCTGGTAGGGGAAGCCCTTGTCCGTGGTCAGGCCGACAGCGACGGGCAGCGTAGGCTTGCCGCCGGCGGCGTCGGGCCGGGCCTGCCTGACGGCGGTGAGATAGGTCGCCTCGTCGATGTCGAAATACACGTGCACCGGGTCGATCGACACGATGGTGGTCAACAGCGTGGCGCCGCCGGCCCCGCCGCCGCTGACCAGGTTGCCCGCGGTCACCAGCACCCGGTCTATGCGCCCGGAAATCGGCGCGGTGATGTGCGCGTAGGACAGGTCGAGCCGCGCCGCGGCGACGGCGGCCTTGGCCACCTGCACCTGGGCCAGCCGGGCGCTGCGCGCCGAGACGGCGTCGTCATAGGTCTTGCGCGACACCGCGCCGGTGGACACCAGGCGCTGGGCGCGGTCCAGATCGGCCTTGGCCTGCGTGGCCAGCACCTCGGCCTGGCGCAATTGCGCGGTGGCGGTATCCAGCGCGACCTGGAACGGACGCGGGTCGATCTGGAACAGCATCTGGCCCTTGCGCACCATGCTGCCTTCGGGGACGCTCACCGCCTCCACCGTGCCGCCCACGCGCGAACGTAGTTCGACCGTCTCGGGCGCGGCCAGGAATCCGGTGAACTCGGTCGAGGGCGTAATGATGCGCTCGATGACCTCGGCCACCGGCACCTGCGGGCCCGCGGGCGCGGCGGCCGGCGGCGTTTCGCCGGAAACGTCGCGAGCCGCGAACGCGGCGGCCCCGGCCGCGGCGATCACGCCCGCCATCACAGCAATCTTGAATTTTCGACGCATGGAATGCCCCTTCTATGCAGCAGGGCTTCGGCCCTTCCGAAGCAGCTCTGCAAAAAATTTGAGGCAAGGCTAGGCATTACAACGACGGGAAGGTCAAGCCTGGCCCCTACGAACCGAAGGGGCTTGTTTGACCTTGCGATCGTTGGAAGGAATAGATTGGGCCGCACCATACGACACCAACCCGAAGCACAGGGAGCAGCCCGGGCATGAGCATCAAGACCATAGATATCCGGCAGGCGCGCATCCGCCTGCCGGCCCAGGAAGGACAGACCATACTCGAGGCCGCCTTGCAGCATGGCGTGTGCTATCCGCACGGCTGCCGCTCGGGCCGCTGCGGCAGTTGCAAGACCCGCCTGATCGAAGGCGAGGTCGACATGCTGCAGCACACGCGCTTTGCGCTGACCGACGAGGAACGGGCCGGCGGCTTCATCCTGGCGTGCCGGGCAGTGCCGAGGACCGACGTGGCCGTGGCCTGGCTCGGAGACGATGACGAGGCCGCGGCCGCGCCGGCGCAGGCGTTCGAGGCGACCATCGTCGCGCTCGACGACCTGACGCACGACATCAAGCGACTGCGCGTGCGGCCCGACGGCGCCGCGCCCGATTTCGCCGCCGGGCAATATGCCGACATCCGGTTCGGGCAACTGCCCGCGCGCAGCTATTCGATGGCCAACCGGCCGGGCGAGCCGGAGCTGGAATTCCACATACGCCGGGTCCCCGGCGGCGTGGTATCGAGCCACCTGCATACCGCCGTCAGGGCCGGCGACCGCGTCGCGCTCCAGGCGCCGCGTGGCGCGTCGCATCTGCGCGCCTGCCATCGCGGCCCGATGCTGTGCATCGCCGGCGGTTCGGGGCTGGCGCCCATCAAGTCCATCGTCGAGACCGCGCTGGCGCACGGCATGCAGCAGGCCATCCACGTCTACTTCGGCGCGCGCGCGCAACAGGACCTTTACCTGCTGGACCACTTCGAGGCGCTGGTTCGCCGGCACCGCAACCTGGTCTTCATCCCCGTGCTGTCCGAGGCGCGCTCGGACACGCACCGCGTCGGTTTCGTGACCCGGGCCGTGGCCGACGACCTGCCGGACCTGCGCGGCTGGAAAGCCTATGTGGCCGGTCCGCCGACGATGGTGGAGGCGGCGATGCAGATGGCCTGCTCGCGCGGGCTGGGCGCGCAGGACATGCACGCCGACGTGTTCTACACGCCCGAAACCTCGGCGGCTTGACCTTCCCACAATGGCAAGCCTTAGGCTGGGTCCACCTTACACAGATCGAGGAAGACAGCCATGAATATCGGCGCAGCATCCAAGGCATCCAAGGTGTCGGCCAAGATGATCCGCTATTACGAGCAGATCGGCCTGATCCCCGCGGTGGGCCGGACCGACTCCGGCTACCGCGCCTATACCCCGGCCGACGTCGACCGGCTGCACTTCATCCGCCGCGCCCGCGACCTGGGCTTCTCGGTGGCGGAAACCAGCAACCTGCTGGACCTGTGGCACGACCAGTCGCGCCAGAGCGCCGATGTCAAGCGCCTGGCCCAGCAGCACCTGGCCGAACTGGACCGGCGCATCGAGAGCATGCGGCAGATCGCCGAAACGCTGAAGGCGCTGATCCGCTGCTGCGCCGGCGACGAGCGGCCCAACTGCCCCATCCTGCACACTCTCCAGCAACCCGACGACAAAGAGCGCGAGCCCGAGGCGCGCACCGGCGCCGTGCGGCGCCGCGTCGGCGGCAATGCGCCGGCCAGGCGCGCATCCTAGTACCGAGCTTCCCGGAACACGATATGCCCAAGATCACCGTTCTACCCCATGCCGACCTGGCGCCCGAGGGCGCCGTGCTGGAGGCGCCGGCCGGCACTTCGGTCTGCGAGGCCCTGCTGGCGAACGGCATAGAAATAGAACATGCCTGCGACATGAGCTGCGCCTGCACGACCTGCCACTGCATCGTGCGCAAAGGCTACGACACCCTCAACGAGGTCGAGGATTGCGAGGACGACCTGCTCGACCGCGCCTGGGGGCTGGAGGCGCACTCGCGCCTGAGCTGCCAGGCCATCCTGGCCCATGAGGACCTGACCGTGGAAATCCCCAAGTACACGATCAACCACGCCAAGGAGAACCACTGACGCGCGGGCACGGCGCTTGCTGAGCGCGACGGATCGGCCCCGAGCGCCGCCAGCCCCGAGGTGTCATCATGCCCAACGCCGCCCCCCGTCCCCTTCCCCGCTTTGCGCGCGCCAGCGGCCGCGCCCAGGACCATGAGGTGCCGGACGAGGACATCGAACCCGCCGACGCCACCGACGAGGACACGGGCGCGGGGCGCGCATCGCCGCGCCTGCTGCGCCGCCTCAAGGAGATCGACGACGCCCGCCACGGCCTGCCCGGCGAGCACCTTGCCGTGCTGACCCTGGGCGCATGGCTGATGCTGGCCGGCATGCGCGGGCGCACGCCGCTGCGCCGCGTGCTGTACACGCTGGCCGGCACCGCGCTGGTGGGCCGCGCGGCCAGCGGCACCGGCGGCATCGCGCGCGTGGCGCGCATCCTCAAGCGCCTGGGATAGCGCGGCGCGCCAGACCATGCCGTGCGCCGACCCCGGCAGCGACATACCCGCGCGGCTCGACCGCCTGCCGTGGTCGCGCTGGCACTGGCGCATGGTCGGCGCGCTCGGCGCGGCCTGGGTGTTCGACGGCCTGGAGGTCACGCTGGCCGGCTCGCTGGGGGCCGTGCTGACGCGGCCCGGCACGCTGGGCCTCACCGCCGCGCAGATCGGCGCGGCGGGTTCGCTCTACGTCGCCGGCGCCGTGCTGGGCGCGCTGCTGTTCGGGCGCATGGCGGACCGCCTGGGACGCAAGCGCCTGTTCCTCGCGACGCTGGCCATCTACATGACGGCCACGCTGGCGACGGCCTTCTCGCCCAACTTCATTTACTTCGCGACCTGCCGATGGGCCACCGGCCTGGGCATCGGCGGCGAGTACGCGGCCATCAATTCCGCCATCGACGAACTGGTGCCGGCGCGCGTGCGCGGCCGCGTCAATCTCGCGGTCAACGGCTGCTTCTGGCTGGGCGCCGCGCTGGGCGCGGGGCTGAGCCTGCCGTTACTGGACGAGCGGCTGCTGCCGCCCGACCTGGGCTGGCGGCTGGCGTTCGGGGCCGGCGCCGTCCTGGCCCTGGCGATCCTGCGGGTGCGCCGCGACGTGCCGGAAAGCCCGCGCTGGCTGCTGGCGCGAGGCCGCGCGGCGCAGGCCGAGCGCATCGTGCAGGACATCGAGGCGCAGGTGCGGCGCGAACGCGGCAGCCTGCCGCCCGCCGCCGCCGGGCGCATCGCCTACCGCAGCGCGCGAACGCCGGGCTTGCGCGAGGTGGCCCACGTGCTGGTGCGCACCTACCCGGCGCGCAGCGGCGTCTGCCTGGCGCTGATGCTGGCGCAGGCGTTTTTCTACAACGCCATCTTCTTCACCTACGCCCTGGTGCTGACGCGCTTCTACGGCGTGCCGGACGCAGAAGCGGGCTGGTACATCCTGCCCTTCGCGCTCGGCAACGTGCTGGGGCCCTGGCTGCTGGGGCCGCTGTTCGACCTGGTGGGACGGCGCAAGATGATCTGCGCGACCTATCTGTCGGCCGGCATCGGGCTGGCGCTGACGGCCGCGGCGTTCCAGGCCGGCTGGCTGGACGCGCGCACGCAGACCCTGTGCTGGTCCGCCATATTCTTCGTGGCCTCGGCGGCCGCCAGCTCGGCCTATCTGACGGTCAGCGAAGTGTTTCCGATCGAGATGCGCGGGGTGGCCATCGCGCTGTTCTACGCGGCCGGCACCGGCATCGGCGGCTTCGCCGGCCCGGCGCTGTATGGCTGGCTGATAGACAGCGGCCAGCGCGACGGGCTGGCGCTGGGCTATGCGCTGGCCGCCGCGCTCATGGCCGGCGCGGGGCTGGTGGCGCTGCGCCTGCCGGTCAACGCCGAGCGGCGCGCCTTGGAAGCGGTGGCGCCGCCGCTCAACGCGGACGGACGGTAAGGCGCTGGCCGGACGCCGCCGCGCTGCGGCAGGCGCGCGCCCCCAGTGCCAGGCCCAGTCCGAACGCCGCATAGACCAGCAGCAGCGCGCCGCGCGAAAGCCGGTGTTCGAAACCGGGCCTGAAGCGCTCGGGCGTGAGCCGATAGTCCGCGAAACAGGCCACGCCGGCGGTGCACAGCCCTTCGGCCAGCGCCCGCCCGATCGGCCGCGGCCCTTGGCCGACGCCGGTCGCACGGGCGTGCAGCGTGGCCCAGAATATCGACGCGGCATGGTGGATCAGATAGCCGTTGGCGGTATGGCGCCATGTCGGGCTGTTCTTGCGCAGGGCCCGCGCTCCCCATATCCAGTGGCTGATGGCGTTGATGGGCGGCGCCGCACGGCCGTGCTCGATCCGGCCCGCCGCCGTCAGTATCGCGACCGAGAACAGGCTGGCCAGCGTGCCGCTGCGCAGTCCTTCGAAAAATGCGTCGCGCCAAACCCGCATGGTGCATGCCTCCTGTGCTGGGGCCTCCGGCGGCATGAGGCTTGCTGCGCTGACGCCGCCCCGCCCGCGGCGGAATGTGGAGAACGAGTCGTGAAAATCCTGCTCACCGGCGCCCACGGTTTCATCGGAAGCCGGCTGCTCGCGGCCCTGCTGGACGCCGGCCACGAATTGGTCTGCCCGGTGCGCGCCGTCACCCCGCGCGACCTGGGCATGCGCGGCGCAAGATTCGTGCCCGCGGACTTCCGCCGCATGGACCGCAGCGCCGACTGGGCGCCGCTGCTCGACGGCATGCAGGCCGCGATCAACACGGTCGGCGTATTCCATGACAGCGCGGACAACGGCTATGCCGCCGTGCACGGGGCCGCGCCCGTCGCGCTGTTCAATGCGGCTTGCCAGCGCGGCGTGCGCGTCATCCATTTCTCGGCGCTGGGCGCGGACGCCGGCGCCGCCTCGGAATTCCACCGCAGCAAGCGCGCCGCCGACGATGCGCTGCGCGCGCTGGACATGCCCGCTCACATCGTGCAGCCCTCGCTGGTGTACGGCCCCGGTGGCGCAAGCGCCGCGCTGTTCGACCGGCTCGCGCTCTGGCCGCTGCTGCCGCTGCCCGGCGGCGGCCGGCAACAGATCCAGCCGGTCCATGTCCAGGATGTGGTGGCGGGCGTTTCGGCATTACTGGCCTCGCCGCCGGACCGGGTCGTGACGATCGCCTTCTGCGGCCCGCAGGCGCTGAGCCTGCGCGACTATCTGGCCGCGCTGCGGCGCGGTCTGGGCGTGGACGCACGCCAGCGCGTCATTGCGCTGCCCGGCGGCCTGGCGCGCGCGGCCGCGCGCATCGGGCGGCATCTGCCGGGCAGCCTGTTCAACCCGGAAAGCCTGTCCATGCTGGAGCGCGGCAACACCGCGGACCCGTCCGCGTTCAGCGCGGCGCTGGGCCGCGCGCCGCGGCCGCCGCAGGACTTCGTGGACGCCGACCTGCGCCAGGCCTTGTGGAGCCGGGCCGCGCTGGACAATATGCTGCCGCTGCTGCGCCTGAGCCTGGCCGCCGTCTGGCTGTGGACCGCCGCGGTGTCGATATTCGGCTATCCCGTGCGCGACAGCCTGGCCCTGCTGGAACGGGCCGGCGTGCCGGCCGCGCTGGCGCCGGCCGCGCTGTATGGCGCCGCGGCGCTGGACCTGGTCCTCGGCCTTCTCACGCTGGCCTGGCGGCGCGTCGATGCGGTGTTGCTGTGGCGGGCCCAGATCGGCCTGATCCTGGCCTACACGGCCATCATCAGCTGGCGACTGCCCGAGCAATGGCTGCATCCATTCGGCCCGATATCGAAAAATCTTCCCATGCTGGCCGTGCTGGCGCTGCTCGCCCTCGCCGCCCGCAGCAAAGCGAGGCGCTGATGGACTATCTGCTGGTGAAACTGCTGCACATACTGTCGTCGTCCCTGCTGTTCGGGACCGGCATCGGTTCGGCCTTCTATCTGCTGTGCGTGGTGCTGCAGCGCGAACCGCGCACGGTCGCCGCCGTGGCCCGCATCGTGGTCGTCGCCGACTGGCTGTTCACCGCGACCACGGCCGTCGCCCAGCCGCTGACCGGCCTGTATCTGATCCACCTGATGCAACTGCCGCTGACGACGCCGTGGGTGGCGTGGTCACTGAGCCTGTATGCGCTGGCCATCGCATGCTGGCTGCCGGTGGTCTGGCTGCAGATCCGGATGCGCGACAGCGCGTCCCGCTGCGCCGCCGCGGGACAGCCGCTCTCGCCAAGCTTCATGCGCTATTTCCGCGCCTGGTTCATATTGGGATTTCCGGCGCTGGCGGCCTTTCTCGCCATCTTCTGGCTCATGGTGTTCAAGCCCGCCTGAGCGCCGTCCGCGCCTCAACGCCGGCCGCGCGCCAGCCACAGGGCCGCGCCGCCGGCCAGCGCCACCGTCGTCAGCAGCGTGGCGCGCTGGTGCATCGCCACATGGGTATAGACGCTATGCCTGCGCCCGGTCCGCTGCACCGCCGGATGCTCGCCGCCCGCTTCGTAAAGCGAGTCCGTGCCCTGTTGCGTGCGGGCCGGGCCGCGCTGGCGCCGGAACAGCCACCCGGCCATGCGGTCGGCCAGCCCCGGCATGTTCTGGCCCAGCGCCCCGATGGCGCGGGAAGCGCTGCCCACGTACAGGTCGCGCACCGGATGGCAGGCCGCGTGCAGGATGGCTTCGGCGACCATCTCCGGCGCGTATACGGGCGGCGGAAGGTCGGGCTGCGCGTCCATATAGTTGCGGGCATGGACGGTAAAACCGGTCGAGATCGAAGCCGGCTTGATCAGGGTGACCGAAATCGGCGCGCCCTGCTGCCTCAGTTCCATCCGCAGCGCGTCGGTATATCCCTTGACCGCGTGCTTGGCCGCCGAATAGGCGCCTTGCAGGGGCACGGCGCGATCGGACACTTCGCTGCCCACGTTGATGATCGCGCCGCCGGACGATTTCATGTGCCGCACCGCCGTCAAGGAGCCGTACACCACGCCCCAGTAGTCGGTCTCGAACAGCTTGCGCTGGTCCTCGATGGGCACTTCCTCCAGGGTTCCGTAGATCGACACCCCGGCATTGTTCACCCAGGTGTCGACACGGCCGAAGCGTTCCACGGCCTGGGCCAGAATACGTTCGTGATCGTCCTGCACGCCCACGTCCGCGGCCACGCATATGGCGGTTCCGCCATCCTGCCCGATTTCTTGGGCCACCTGCTGCAGCGCCTCTTCCTGGCGTCCGGCCAGCACCACTCTGGCGCCCCGGCTCGCTGCCATGCGCGCGGTAGCGGCGCCGATGCCGCTGCCGGCGCCCGTGATGACGATGACCTGGTCGCGCAACGGTTTCAGATTCGGTTTCATTGAAGCCTCCTGGTTCCAACGCTCGATTGCGTAAGATCCGGAGGCCAGCAAGCCACATTCCCGCGCGGCTCAGGCCCGGTCGCGGCGGCCGATGCGCCGCGCCGCCGCGCCCAGCACCACGACCGCAAGCGCCAGCGGCGCGAACGACACCCACAGCACCGTGTCCCAGTCGTACGCGGCCAGCAGCCCGCCCGAGGCGAACGAGCCCACCGCCATGGTGCCGAACACCACGAAATCGTTGAGCGACTGCACCCGCGTCTTTTCTTCCGGGCGATGGCATTCCAGCACCAGCGCGGACGCGCCCACGAAGCCGAAGTTCCAGCCCACCCCCAGCAGGATCAGCGTGAGCCAGAAGTGGGCCACGTCGATGCCGTTCAGGCCGGCGGCCGCGGCCAGCCCGGTCAGCAGCAGGCCCGCCGCCACCACGCGCCCGGCGCCGAAGCGCACGATCAGCCGGCCGGTGAAGAAGCTGGGCGCGTACATCGCGATGACGTGCCATTGCAGGCCGAGGTTGGCGTTCTCCTGGCTGTGGCCGCACAGGTGCATGGCCAGCGGGGCAGCCGTCATGAGGAAGTTCATCAGCATGTAGGACACCGCGCCGCAGATCACGGCCGTGATGAAGAGCGGCTGGCGCGCGATGACCGACAGCGACCGTCCCTGCGCCACTTCCGCCGCGCTCGGCGTCGGCAGCCGCACGCCCAGCAGCACCAGCGCCGACAGCGCCGCGACCGCGGCCTGCACCAGGAAGGTGGCGGCGAACATATGCGGCTGCCACAGGTACATGGTGTGGGTGACCAGCTGCGGCCCCACCACGCCCGCCACCACGCCGCCGCCCATCACGAAGGACAGCGCGCGCGGCCGCAGCGCGGGCGAGACGCCGTCGGCCGCCGCGAAGCGGAACGACAGCACCACGGCGGCGTACGCGCCGCCGAAGAAAGTCGCCAGGCAGAACAGCCAGAACGAACTCAGCACGATGGCCGCGGCCGCCAGCAGGCCCACCAGCATCCCGCAGCCGGTGCCGGCCAGGAACGCGGCCCGCCGGCCGTGACGCCGCGCGATGGCGCCGGCGGGCATGATGCAGGCCGCCATGCCCACCACGAAAACGGAAATCGGCAAGGTGGCCAGCGACTTGTCCGGCGCGAGCATGTCGCCGACGATGGCCCCGGTGGCGTAGACCACGACGGAGTTCGCGCCGGCCAGCGCCTGGGCGACGGTCAGTCTTGCGATGTTGCCGCGCTGCTCGCGCGGCGAGAGTTCATAGGAGGTGCTGCTGGGAGCGACGGCTGCGGTGGCGGACAAAATCTTCCTCGGTTATATGCAAATAATCGTACGTTATAACGCCATACGATAACCGCTGCCTCGCGCCCCTCAGTTTCCGGGGATGCCGAACGCCTCCAGTTCTTCGGCATCCAGCCAGTCCTTCAAGGCCGCCGGGTCCGGGGGCTGCGGCGCGGTGGGCCGGGCGCTGGGCGTCCTGCTGAAGCGCGGCGCCGGCGCCGGCTGCGTGATGCCGTCGATCTCCACCAGCGTGCCGCGCGCCCGCACCTGCGGGTGCTGCGCCGCGTCGCGCAGCGTCTGCACCGGCGCCACGCAGACATCCAGCAGCGCCAGCCGGGCGCACCAGTCGTCGCGGTCGCGTTGGGCGAACGCCTCGCGCAGCACCGCGCGCAGGCGCGGCCAGGTGTCCCGGTCCTGGTGGTCGCCAAGTTCGCGGATCGCCTCGTCGTCCAGGCCCAGCTCGCGCAGCAGCAGTTCGTGAAAGCGCTTTTCTATCGGGCCGACCGACAGCCACAGGCCGTCGGCGCACTGGTAGACGTCGTAGAACGGCGCGCCGGAATCCAGGATGTTGGCGCCGCGCTCGGGCCGCCACGCGCCGGACGCGGCCAGGCCGAAGAACGCGGTGGCCATCGAGGCCGCGCCGTCCATCACGGCGGCGTCCACCACCTGCCCCTGCCCGGACTGGCGCGCCTCGATGATGGCGGCCAGGACGCCCAGCGCCAGGTACGGGCCGCCGCCGCCGAAATCGCCCACCAGCGCCAGCGGCGGCGTGGGCGGCTGGCCGGCGCGGCCGATGGCGTCGAGCACGCCGGTGACGGCGATGTAGTTGATGTCGTGCCCGGCCACCTGCGCCAGCGGCCCGTCCTGGCCCCAGCCGGTGATGCGGCCATAGACCAGCCGGGGATTCTCGGCCAGGCAGGCCTGCGGCCCCAGGCCCAGGCGTTCGGTCACGCCGGGCCGGAATCCCTCGATCAGCGCGTCGGCCTTGCGCAGCAGCCGCAGCACCAGCGCGACGGCGCGCGGGTCTTTCAGGTCCAGCGCGATGGCGCGCCGGTTGCGCAGCAGCAGGTTGTACTTGAGCTCGCGCTTCACGCCCAGGTCGGCCGGCTCCTTGCGCTCGATCCGCAGCACGGTGGCGCCCATGTCGGCCAGCAGCATGGCCGCCATGGGCCCGGGGCCGATCCCGGCCAGTTCGATGATGCGGATTCCAGCCAGAGGTCCCATGTGTGCGTCTCCGTTGCGATGGCGGCGCGCCGCCGGATCAAAGCGTTTCGATGGCGATGGCTGTGGCCTCGCCGCCGCCCAGGCACAGGCAGGCCACACCGCGGCGCAGTCCGCGCCGCTGCAGCGAATGCAGCAGCGTGACGATGATGCGCGCGCCGGTCGCGCCCACCGGATGGCCCAGCGCACAGGCGCCGCCTTCGACGTTGACGCGTTCGGCCGCCAGGCCCAGTTCGCGCAGCGCGATCAGCGTGACCACGGCGAAGGCCTCGTTGATTTCGTACAGGTCGACCGAGTCGCGGCTCCAGCCGACGCGGTCGAGCAGACGCGAGATCGCGTGCACCGGCGCCGCCGGAAACTGCCCCGGCGGCAAGGCCGCCGCCGCATGGCCGACGATGCGCGCGCGCGGCGTCAGGCCCAGCGTCTGCGCGTGGCTCTGGCGGGTCAGCACCAGCGCGGCCGCGCCGTCCGATATGGACGAAGCGTTGCCGGCCGTGACCGTGCCGTCGGCGGTGAACACGGGCTTGAGGCTGCCCAGCCGCGACACGTCGCACTGGCCCGGGGTTTCGTCCTCGGCCACCGGTTCGCCCTGCGGCGCCCCGCGGCGCGGGCGCGCCGCCATCGGCGCGATCTCGGCGGCGAACGCGCCATGCGCGACGCTGTGCTGGGCGCGCAGCACGCTACGCTCGGCATAGGCGTCCTGCTCGGCGCGGGTGAAGCCGTGCTCGCGCGCGGCCAGGTCGGCGTAATAGCCCATCAGGTGGCCTTCGTAGGCGTCCTGCAGTCCGTCGCGGTACATGTGGTCCAGCAGTTGCCCGTCGCCCAGGCGGTATCCCTGGCGCGCGCGCGGTATCAGGTGCGGCGCGTTGCTCATCGATTCCATGCCGCCGGCCAGCACCAGCTCGGCCGAACCGGCGCAAAGCATGTCATGGGCCAGCGTCACGGCCTTCATGCCCGAGCCGCACATCTTGCTGAGCGTGGTGGCCTGCACGGTGGTCGGCAGCCCCGCGCCCAGCACGGCCTGGCGCGCCGGCGCCTGGCCCAGGCCGGCGAACAGGCAGCAGCCCATCAGCGCCTCCTGGGCCGCATCCGCGGCCAGCCCGGCCTGGCGCATCGCGGCGGCCAGCGCATGGGCGCCGAGCTGGGGCGCGGTGTAGTGCGACAGCGCGCCCTGGAATGCGCCGATGGGAGTGCGCTGCGCGGCGACGATGACGACGTGATCAGGATGGGACATGGATGGGAACCTCGGTGTTGAAAGAATCAGGCGGCGATCGCGGCCATCATGCCGCGCACGAATTCCAGCAGGGTCCGGCTGTCGCTGGCCATCAGCCGGCGGCCGACCAGCTCGGCGCAATCGTCTTCGCTCATGCCGGCGGCGCGCCATTCGTGCAAGCGGGTGGTGTAGAGCCCCAGCGCGAGCTCTTCGGTGATGCCGATGGCGCCATGTACGGCGTGGGCGATGGCGCAGGCGACGGGAATCGCTTCGCATGCCCGCAGCCGGGCGCTGGCCGCGAGCGCGGCGTCAGGCAGCATGGCGCCGCTGGCGCAGGCCATGCGCGCCGCCATGGCGGCCGCGGCCGCCTGTTCGGCCAGCACGCTGATTTCCTGCTGTATGGCCTGGAAGCGTCCCAAAGGCCGGCCGAACTGCTGGCGCTCGCCCACGAAGGCGACGCAGCGGTCCAGCACCGCCCGCAGCGCGCCGGCGATGCCGGCCGCGTCGGCGGCGTTGCGCCAGGCCTGCACCGCCTCGTCCGGCAAGGCCACGCGGCCCAGGACGGCCGGCGACTCGCTCCAGGCGGGCGCGGCGCTGGCGCGCGGACGAAACAGTCCGGGCGCGGACACCGCCGGCGCGGCCACCAGCAGCAGTCCGCCGTCGCGCTGCACCAGCACGCTGCGCGCCAGCCCGGCGCCCGGCGTCTGGGCGCAGCGCAGGCCGCTGGGACCGGGCAGCGCCCGGGCCAGCGCGATCGGCCCTTCGGGCACGCGCTGGCCGGCGCTGCGCAACAGGGCGCGCGCCAGCATGGTGTCGGACAGCGGGTACGGCAGCGCCGCCGCGCCCGCCGCCCGCCACAGGCCCTCGGCGTCGGCCAGCGACAGTCCCGCCCCGCCCAGGTCGGCCGGCGTCAGCGCGTCCACGTAGCCGAGCGCGTCGATCTCGCGCCAGGTGCGCGCGGCCACGCCTTGCGGGTCTGCCGCGTCGGCTGCGGCCTCGATCTCGCGCACGCGCTCCAGCGGGCACAGCCCGGCCAGTGCGCGCGAGAATTCGTCATACAGGTCTTGCTGGAGGGATTGCGGCATGCCATGTCCTCAGGGTCCGGGGCGGCGCGCTAGCGCAGGCCGAGTTCGCGCGCGATGATGCCGCGCAGGATGTGGCGGGTGCCGCCGCGCAACGAAAACGTCGGGTTGATGACCGTCAGGTAGGCCAGCGTGCGCGCCAGCACCTCGTCCGGCGCCGGACCGGCGCGCAGGGCCTGCCCTATCCATTCGGGCACGGCCTGCTCGAAGCCGGTGCCCAGGTCCTTGACCAGCACCGCCGCCAGGCCGGCGTCGGCGCCTTCGTTCAGGCGCCGCGTCACGGCCAGCGACATGGCGCGCAGCACCGCCAGGTTGGCGGCCAGGCGGCCCGCCAGGCGCACCTGCGCGGGCTCGGGCGCGCCGTTCGCGCGCAGGTGGGCGAGCCAGCCGTCTATCAGCACCATGCTGGAGTAAATGCGTTCGGGGCCGCTGCGCTCCAGCGCCAGTTCCGCCGTGACCTGCGCCCAGCCGCTGCCTTCCTCGCCCACCAGCGCATCGGCCGGCAGGCGCACGTTGTCGAACAGGACTTCGCAGAAATGCGTGTCGCCGGTGATGTCGCGGATCGGGCGGATCTCGATGCCGGGCAGCGTCAGGTCGAAGATCATCTGCGACAGCCCGCGATGGCGGTCTTCGGGCGCGCCCGAGGTGCGCACCAGCGCGCACATGTAGTGCGAGCGATGGGCGTTGGTGGTCCAGATCTTGCGCCCGTTCAGCAGCCAGCCGCCGCCCTGCGGCGTGGCGCGGGTGCGCACGCTGGCCAGGTCCGAGCCGGTGTCGGGTTCGCTCATGCCGATGGCGAAAAAGGCTTCGCCCCGGATGATGCGCGGCAGATAGAAATCGCGCTGCGCCTGCGAGCCGTAGCGCAGGATCAGCGGCGCCGTCTGGCGGTCGGCGATCCAGTGCGCCGATACCGGCGCGCCGACCGCCAGCAGTTCCTCGCTCAGCACGAAGCGCGCGTAGTTGCTGCGTTCGCCGCCGCCGTATGCGGCCGGCAGCGTCAGGCCCAGCCAGCCCTGGCGCGCCAGCGCGCGGCTGAACTCGGCGTCGTAGCCCATCCACGAGCGCGCGCGGCGGTCGGCCGGCATGTCGTGCAGCGCCTCGCGCAGGAAGGCGCGCACGCTGGCGCGCAGGGCCTCGTCCTGCGCGGGTATCGCGGCCAGTTGCAGTGCTTCGTCGATAGCGCCCAATGTGGTCCCCGCAGCGCGCGCCGCACGGCGCCGGCGCGCGCATTACCGTGATCGTAAAGTGCCGTGCAAGCCCGCTGCGCGCGGGCTTCATGGCAATCTACACGGGGCCTGCATCCCGGTCTAATATTAGATGTGGACCGGGCAATACATCATAAATATCGCGAGCCCGGCGCATCAGGAGACGCCCGTGGAGCTACGCCAGCTCAAGCAGTTGCTGGTCCTGTCCGAGACCCTCAATTTCCATCGCGCCGCCGAGCGCCTGCACATGGCGCAGCCGCCGCTGTCGACCGCCATCAAGAAGCTGGAGCAGGAACTCGGCGTGCAATTGTTCGAAAGGCTGCCGGCCGGCCTGCGGCCCACGCCGGCCGCCGAGGTCGTGCTGCGCTACGCGCGCACCACGCTCTACTACGCCGAGGAGATCCGGCGCGCGGCCAAGGAAGGCGCGAGCGGCGAACAGGGCGTGCTCAAGGTGGGCTTCGTCGGCTCGTCCACCTATTCGCTGATGCCGCAGCTGCTGTCGGCGTTCCGCAAGGAATTCCCGCGCGTGGACCTGATCATCGAGGAGTCCACCACCATCGATCTGCTGCGCCGGCTGGACGCGCACACGCTGGACGTGGCGCTGGTGCGCTTTCCGGTGCTCGAACCCACCGCGGCCCGCATCACGCTCTTGCAGCCGGACCATCTGATGCTGGCCGTGCCGGCCGACAGCCGCCATGCCGCCAGCGAGGACGTGGCGCTGCGCGACCTGGCCGACGAGCCCTTCATCGGCTATTCGCGCACGCACGTGCCCGGCATGCACGCGCTGGTCATGTATGCGTTCCAGCAGGCCGGCGTGGTGCCGCGCATCGCCCAGGAGGCGATCCAGGTGCAGACCATACTGAGCCTAGTGGAAAGCGGGCTGGGCGTGGCCATCGTGCCGGCGGTGGCCCGCCGCCAGGCCGGCAGCAAGGTGCGGCTGGTGCCGGTTTCGCAACTGGCCGACACCATCAAGGTGGGCATCGCGCTGGCCGTGCACCCGGACAACGCCACCGCGACCAGCGCCAATTTCGTGGACATGGCCTGCCGGCTGATGCGTGCCGGGCCGCCCGCCGCGGCGGCGGCCTGAGCCGGTCCGGCTATTCCTGCTGGATGTTGGCCAGCTTGGCGATGCGCCGCATGGATTCGAGTTCTTCCTTCTGGAAGCTCGCCAGCGTCTCGGGGCCGCCGACGAACGACTCGCCGCCCAGACCGGCCATGAAGGCCCGGCCCGCGTCGCTGCGCACCAGCGCCTGGACCGCCTCGGACATGCGCGCGACGATGGCGGGATCGACCTTGGCGGGAAAGAACACGGCCGTCCAGGCGTAGGCTTCGTAGCCCTTGGTGCCGGCCTCCTGCATGGTGGGCACGTCGGGCAGGTCCTTGATGCGCTGCGCGCTGGTCACGGCCAGCGGCCTGAGCTTGCCGCCGCGGATCAGCGGCAGGGCCGCGCTGACGTCGGCAAGGCTGTACTGCACCACGCCGCCGGCCAGGTCGGCCAGCGCGGCGGAGGTGCCCTTGTACGGCACGTGCGTGGCCTTGATGCCGTTCTGCTCGTGGAAAAGTTCCAGCACCACCTGATAGGTGGCGGTGCCGCTGGCGAAGTTGAGCTGCCCCGGCGCCTTCCTGGCGGCGGCCACCAGTTCGGCCACGCTGCGGTACGGCGAATTGGCCGGCACCACCAGCACCATCGGAAAGCGCGCGATCGGCGCCACCGGCGAGAAGTCCTTGATCGCGTCGTACGGCAGGCTCTTGAATACGGCCGCGTTGGTCGTCATGGGCGAGTTGCTGGCCACGAACATGGTGTAGCCGTCGGGAGCCGCGCCCGCCACCGCCTGGGCGGCGATGAAACTGTTGGCGCCCGGCCGGTTCTCGACGATGAAGGGCTGGCCGAACTTGTCGGCCAGATGCTTGGACAGGAAGCGCGCGGTGGTGTCGGCGCCGCTGCCCGGCGGCAGCGAGACGACGATCTTCACCGGATGCGAGGGGTAATCGGCTGCGGCGCGGGCGTTGCCGCCCAGCGCCAGCGCGGCGCCGAGCAATCCCGAAATGGCCAGGGTCCTGATGTTCATGCTTGTCTCCGCAAGGCTGTTCCATTGGCGAGCCCGGCGCGCGCCGGGCCGACATATTCATTCGGGCTGTATGCCCGCCATCCTGACCGCGTCGCCCCAGCGCCGCACCTCCTGCCCCAGATACGCCTGGAACTCGGCCGGCGAGGAACTGCGCAGGTCCACGCCCTGGGCCGTGAACGGGCCGGCGATGGCGGGGTCGCGCACGGCCTCGGCCAGCGCCTGGTTCAGGCGCAGGATCGCGGGCTGCGGCGTGGCGGCCGGCGCCAGCACGCCCTGCCAGGTGTTCATGGTCAGGTCCTTCAGGCCCGCTTCCCGCAGCGTCGGCACTTGCGGCAGCGCCGCCGAGCGCTGCGCGCCGGTCACGGCCAGCGCCTTGACGCGGCCGTCGCGGATATAGGGCAGCGCCGAGCTTATCGCGTCCACCATGAACTGCACCTGCCCGCCCAGCATCGCCACCATGGCCGGATTGGTGCCCTTGAACGGAATTCCGACGGCGCGCGTGCCGGTGGCGTGCAGGAACAGCGCCACGCTCAGATGGGTGATGTTGCCGACCCCGCCCGTGCCATAGCTGAGCGCATCCGGCCTGGCCTTGAGGTAGGCGATGAACTCGGCCGTATTCGCCGCAGGCAGATCCCGCGTCGTCATCAGCACCAGGGGGATCGAGGCCGTCAGCCCTACGGGCGCGAAATCGCGCAGCGGATCGTAGGGCAGCTGGCGGTACAGCGCCGGGCTGATCGCCAGGCCGGACGAGTGGTACAGCAAGGTGTAGCCGTCGGGCCTGGCGCGCGCCACGCTTTCGCCGGCGATATTGCCGCTGGCCCCGGTCTTGTTCTCCACGATCACGGGCTGGCCGAGCTGGCGCGCCACGTGCTGCGCGACCGCCCGGGCCAGCACGTCGGTCGGTCCGCCCGCGGCGTAAGGCAGGATCAGGCGCAGCGGCTGCGCCGGCCAGGACGAATCGGCGGCCCGGACGGCGCGCGCCAGCGGCAGGCCGGCCAGCGCGCCCATGGCCGCCAGCAGTCTTCTTCTCCTCGTGTGCATCGGTTTTCTCCTTGTCTCCTGGTTGTCGTCATCGGCTTCAGGCGCGCGCCTTGTCCAGGTATCCGTCCAACGCGCGCGCATGCTCCTGCGTATGGTGGGCCAGCGCCTGGAAGCCGGCCGACAATTCCAGCAGCGTATCCAGCCGCGTGTGCTGCCCCTCGCGCAACAGCCGCTTGGTCAGCCGCAGCGCGTGGCCCGAGTGCTGCGCGATCTCCTGCGCCAGCGCCATCGCGGCCGGCAGCAGCGCTTCCCCGGCCAGCACTTGCGACACCAGCCCCATCTGCAAAGCCTGCGCGGCGTCGACGCTGCGGCCGGTGAAGGCCATTTCGCAGGCGCGCGACATGCCGACGGCGCGCGGCAGCAGCCACGCCCCGCCGTCGCCCGGCGTCAGGCCGAGCTTGACGAAGCTCTCGGCGAAGCGCGCCTGCTCCGCGGCCAGGCGGATATCGCACATGCAGGCCAGGTCGCAGCCGGCGCCGATGGCCGGCCCGTTGACCGCCGCGATGGTCGGCACTTCCAGGTTGCACAGCGCCAGCGGCACGCGCTGTATGCCGTCGCGGTAGGCCTGGCGGCTGCGCACCGGCTCGCCCAGGCCGGCGCCGACCGTGGCGTCCAGGGTCTTGAGATTGCCGCCCGAGGAAAACACGCCGTGCGATCCGGTAAGCACCACGGCGCGCACCGACATGTCGGCGTTGACCTCGGCGCACACATCCACCAGCGCGTCCACCGCGTCGGCGTCGGACAGCGCGTTGCGCGTGGCCTGCCGGTCCATGGTCAGCAGCAGCACCGCGCCGTGCCGTTCGCGTTTCAGGAAATCACTCATGTTCCGCTCCCGCCTCCACGGTCACGCCGTCGCGCAGCAGCGCGTCTATGTCTTCGTCCCGGTAGCCCGCCTCCTTCAGCACTTCCACGCTGTGCTCGCCCAGCCGCGGCGCCGGCCGCGACGGATCGGGCGGCGTGCCGGACCAGCGCGAGGGCACCGCCATCATGCGCAGCTTGCCCTCGCTGGGATGGTCGACCGTGTTGAAGAAGCCGATCGCCTCCAGCTGCGGATCGCGCAGCAGCGACTCCACGCTGTGCATGGGCATGGCCGGAATATCCGCGGCCTCGAACGCCGCCAGCCAGTCCGCGGTGCTGCGGGTGGCGATCGCGTCCGCCACCAGCCGGTAGAGTTCGTGGATGTGCTGGGTGCGGGCGCCGATGTCGCGCAGCCGCGGATCGGTCTCCATGCGGCCCGGCTGGCCGATCAGCTCGAAGAAGGCCGCCCACTGCTTGTCGGCGTACAGCAGCACGCAGATGTGGCCGTCCAGCGTGGCGTAGGGCCGGCGTTCGGCGTTCAGTATCCGCGGATAGCCTGGCGGCCCCAGCGGCGGCTCGAAGGAATGGCCCGCCATGTGGTCGCCCAGGATCAGCTGCGCCATGGTTTCGAACATGGGCACGTCGATGGCCTGGCCGCGCCCGGTGCGCGCGCGATGGTAGAGCCCGGCGCTTACCGCGTTGGCCGCGCTGATGCCGACGATGCGGTCGGCGATAGCGCTGGGCGCGTAGCGCGGCGTTTCGCTGCCGGCCTGCACCGACAGCGCGGGTATGCCCACCGCGCCCTGGATCAAATCGTCGTAGGCGCCGCGCGCCGCGTACGGGCCGCGCTGGTCGTAGCCGTAGACGCCCACGTACAGGATGGCGGGATTGGCGCGCGCCACCGCTTCGTACGACAGCCCGAGGCGCGCCATGGCCTGCGGCCGCACGTTGTAGATCAGCACGTCGCAGGTCGCCGCCAGCCTGAGCAGCGCTTCGCGGCCCGCCGGGCGCTTGAGATCCAGCACGATGCTGCGCTTGCTGCGGTTGGCGTGCAGGAAAATCCCGCCCATGCCGCGGTGGCGCGCCGGGCCGATGCCGCGCACGCTGTCGCCGCCCGGCGCCTCGACCTTGATCACGTCCGCGCCCAGGTCCCCCAGTATCTGCGTGGCGTAAGGCCCCATCAGCACCGCGGTGACGTCGAGGATGCGGACTCCTTGCAGCGGCCCGTTCATGCGCCGCTCCCGCGGCGCCCTGGCGCCCGGCCCATCCCTGCTACCCACATGGCCCCTCCCTTTTCAGAATGCCTTGCCGGACATCCTAGGGAAGAACCACACACGCCGGAAATACTATATTTGGGTCGGCCGATACATCGAAGATATTGGCTGCGCGCTCACCGCGGCACGGCGCCGATCTGGCGCGCCAGATCGGCGTAGCGCACGCCCTCGGCGCGGATCAGCTCGGCGAAGGCCTTGCTGCCCGTGCCCACCACCTCGCCGCCGCTTTGCTGCGCCAGCTGCGCGCGCAGCGCCGGGTCGTCCATCACCCGCAGCATCATGTCCTCCAGCTTGCTGGCCACGGGCGCCGGCGTGCCGGCGCGGATCGCGAAACCGATGAACACATAGAGCGAATAGCCCGGATAGCCGGCTTCCTGCACGGTGGCCACGTCCGGCAGCAATGGATGGCGCCGGTCGCCGGCCACCGCCAGCGCCCGTATCTTGCCCGAGGCCACCAGCGGCGCGGCCCCGGCGATGTCTATCAGCGCCAGGTCCACCGAACCGCCCACCACGTCGGCCACCGCCTGCGCCGCGCCCTTGTACGGCACCTGGTTGAAGTCCACCCCGGCCCGCCTGGCGAGGTCCAGCGCGCCCAGGCGA
This sequence comes from Achromobacter sp. HZ01, assembly GCF_003267925.1. NCBI lineage: Bacteria > Pseudomonadati > Pseudomonadota > Betaproteobacteria > Burkholderiales > Alcaligenaceae > Achromobacter > Achromobacter sp. HZ01. The sequence continues at coordinate 48,642 of NZ_LWKV01000006.1, read as the reverse complement.
TAGGTGTTGCCGTAGGTGCCCAGACTGACGCCGCCCTTGTCGCGTTTGGCCGCCTCGACCACGTCGCCCAGCGTCTTGTACGGCGAAGCCGCCGACGCCACCAGCACGGCGACGTGGCGGGTCACGTTGAGCACGGGATACAGGTCCTGCGGACGATACGGCAGGTCTTTCACGAACAGCGGATTGATCACCGTGGCGCTGGGGCTGATCAGCACCACGGTATAGCCGTCGGCGGGCTCGTTGAGCGCCACCTGGGTTCCCAGCGACAGTTCCGCGCCGGGCCGGTTCTCGACCAGGATGGCCTGGCCCGCGGTCTTGCGCAGGTATTCGGCGAAGGTGCGCGTCATGGTGTCGCCGCTGCTGCCGGGACCGATCGGCACGATGAAGCGGACCGGACGCGACGGATAGGCGTCCGCCTCGGCCGCGGCGGCGGGCGTCGAAGCAAACAGCGCGAGGCAGGCGAGCACGGCGGCGCGCCACGCGGTTCTGGCAACGGACATGGTTGGGTCTCCTCGGGTTCTTGGAGCCTGTCACGATAGCCACAAGAATCCCGCCGTGCCATGCCGGAACCGGGGATCAGCTATGCATGGTCTGAACAGCCGTCTGCCAGGCCGCGGCCCAGCGCGCCTCGCGCCGCTGCGCGGCCTGCTGCAGCCGCACGAAGTGTTCTTCCAGCACCGTCACCAGGCAGCGCTCGACCGCCAGGCTGGCGCGGTTGATGCGGTGCTTGGCGCCGGTGGCGCAGAAGGTGTGCAGCGTCAGCGCCGGCTCGACGATGCGCGAGATGGCGAGGTCGCCCTCGTCCAGATAGTCCTCGATGCGATGCACCTGCGTGATGGCGTAGCGGTGGCAGCGGCGCACCACCTCGCGGATCATGGCGCCCGAGTTGATCTCCAGTTCGGCGCTGAGATCCAGCTGCATGTCGCGGGTGCGTTCGCGCACCACCGCCTCGACGGGATTGGGCGAAGGCGGCATCACGATGGACAGCCCGTTCAGCGCGGCCAGCGGCACGGTGGGCGCGCGCAGCAGCGGAGAATCGCGCCGGCCCAGCAGCACCAGGTCGGACGAGAACAGGCGCCGCGCCTGTCCGGGCGGCTCGGCGTGGGCGCTGTTGAAGACGCCGATGTCCAGCTTGCCGGCGGCCAGCCGGTCCATCACGTCGCGGCTGTAGCTTTCGTGTATGACCAGATGGATGCGCGGGTACTGCGTGGATATCCGATTGACCAGCATCGACACCGGGCCTTCGGCGGCCCAGCGCGGCAGCGCGATCTCGACGGTGCCGGAGGGCTGCTCGTTGGTGGAGGCCGCCAGTTCCAGGAAACCGGTGGCGCCGTCCAGCAGTTCCTGCGCCACCGGCAGCAGGGCCACGCCCAGTTCGGTCAGCAGCACGCCTCGGCCGGTGCGGTTGAACAGGCGCGCGCCCAGTTGCTCCTCCAGCTCCAGCACCCGGCGGCTGAGCATGGACTGCGAGCAGCCCCGCAACACCGCCGCCTGCGAAAAGCTGCCCGACTCCGCGGTGGCCACGAAAGCGGACACGTTCTCGATCTTCAGCTCATCGGCTGCACGGACTACCAGCTTCACTTTCTGTCTCCTGTACGGACGGAAAAGCCTGCGTCGTGATTTTTTTTCCGATCATATCAGGGCGTATCCGGCGCGCCGCGCCTGCTGCGTTGCGGCATGCGCGCGGCCACGGCGGCGCGCGGCTATGGCGGATCGGGGTCAACCCGCAGGGCTGCGCAATCCCCGCTTGCTGCCGCGCAGCACGGCCGCGCGGGCCGAGCATTGCCGATCCTGCATACCTGCCATCCGCTGCGCGTGGTTACCCGGCCGCCATGCCGTGCCTACAGTTCTCGCATCCCGTTTCTGCTTGAACGGTTCAATCTGCCGAGGAGACAAAATGGCTGGAGTACTTGAAGGAAAAGTCGTGCTGGTGACCGGCGCCGGTCGCGGCGTGGGCCGGGAGATCGCCTTGCTGGCGGCGCGCCAGGGCGCCGCGGTGGTGGTCAACGATCTGGGCGGCAGCCCCAATGGCGACGGCGAGGGCACGCTCGACCCGGCCGCCGAAGTGGTGGCGGCGATCCGCGAGCAGGGCGGACGCGCCGTGGCCAACGGCGAAAGCGTGTCCGATCCGGACGCCGCGCAGCGCATGGTGCAGGCGGCCATCGACAACTTCGGCAGGCTCGACGGCGTGGTCAACAACGCCGGCATCCTGCGCGACCGCATGTTCCACAAGATGAGCCACGTCGACTGGCAGCAGGTGCTGGACGTGCACCTGCAGGGCACCTACAACGTCAGCCGCGCGGCGGCCGCGATGTTCCGCGAACAGCAGTCCGGCGCCTATGTGCACATGACCTCGGCCGCCGGCCTGGTGGGCAATATCGGACAGGCCAATTACTCGGCGGCCAAGCTGGGCATCGTCGGCATCTCGCGCTCGATCGCGCTGGAGATGGCGCGCTGCAACGTGCGCTCGAACTGCGTGTCGCCGTGGGCCTGGAGCCGGCTGATCGGCACCCTGCCCAACGAGACCGAAGAACAGAAGCGGCGGCTGGAGCGCTTCAAGCAGATGACCGCCGACAAGATCGCGCCCATGGTCGTCTACCTGCTGTCGGACCTTGCCAAGGACGTGAGCGGCCAGATCTTCGGCGTGCGCAAGAACGAAATCATGCTGTTCAGCCAGCCGCGTCCGCTGCGCAGCGTGCATCGCTCCGAAGGCTGGACGGTGGAGGCCATCGCCGAGCATGCGATTCCCGCCATGCAGACCAGCCTGGTGCCGCTGGAAAGCGCGCGCGAGGCGTTCGCCTGGACTCCGGTATGAGGCCCGCCATGACATTCGATCCCGACAAGCTGCTGCATCGCCATTTCGAACCGGTGCGGCAGACCTATACCTCCAAGGACTCGATCCTGTACGCGCTGGGCCTGGGCCTGGGGCGCGACCCGCTGGACGCACGCGAACTGCCTTTCGTCTATGAAGAGCGGCAGCTCGCCGTGCCGACGCAGGCCGCGGTGCTGGGCTATCCCGGCTTCTGGATGAAGGAGCCCGACACCGGCATCGACTGGCGCAAGGTGCTGCACGCCAGCCAGTCGGTGCAGCTGCACCGCCCGCTGGCGCCGGCCGGCACCGTCATCGGCCGCACCCGGGTCCGGAACATTCTGGACAAGGGGCCGGACGTGGGCGCGCTGTTCTTCGTCGAGCGCACCCTGGAGACGCCGGACGGCGAGCTGCTGGCCACCGTGGAACAGGCGGTGATGGCGCGCGGCAACGGCGGCTTCGGCGGCCAGAGCGGGCCCTCGCCGGCCGCGGTCCGGCTGCCCGACGGCGCGCCCGACCATGTCTGCGAGCTGCCCACGCTGGCCGGGCAGGCCTTGCTGTACCGCCTGTCGGGCGATCTGAATCCGCTGCATGCGGACCCCGAGGTGGCGCGCAGCGGCGGCTTCGACCGTCCCATCCTGCACGGCCTGTGCACCTACGGCATCGCCTGCCATGCGCTGTTGCGCATGCTGTGCGGCTACGACCCGGCGCGGCTCAAGCGCATCGACGTGCGCTTCAGCGCGCCGGTCTATCCCGGCGAGACCATTCGCGTCGAGGCCTGGGGAAGCAGCGGCGAGGTGCGCTTCCGGGCCATCGCGCTGGAGCGCGAAAAAGTGGTGCTCAACAACGGACTGGCCGTGATCGACGCGGCCGGGGGGGCCGGCGCATGAGAGGCATACTTTCCTTCGGCGCCTATGTCCCGCGGCTGCGCCTGCAGCGCGCGGCCATCGTGCGCAGCCACGCCTGGTACGACGCCTCGCTGGCGGCGCATCGCGACGGCGCCCGGGCCATGTGCAATTTCGACGAGGACGCCGTCACCATGGCGGTGGAAGCCGCGCGCGACTGCCTGGCGGGACTGGGCACGCGCTCGGTGGACGACCTGATGCTGGCCTCGACCTCGCTGCCCTACGCCAGCCGGCTGAACGCCAGCATCGTCGCGCAGGCCTTGAACCTGGACGAGGACATCGGCGCCGTCGACATCGCCGCTTCGCAGCGCGGCGCCACCTCGGCCCTGATGCAGGCGCTGCGCGGCGGCGCCGGACGGCGCACGCTGGTGACGGCGAGCGACCGCCGCAAGTCCAAGGCGGCCAGCGCGCAGGAGCTGCTGTACGGCGACGCCGCGGGCGCGGTGCTGGTGGGCGAAGGCGAGGTCGTCGCCGAACCGCTGGCGCTGGTGAGCCGCACCGTTGACATGGCCGACCACTACCGCGGCGCCGGCTCGGCCACCGACACCTATTGGGAAGAACGCTGGATACGCGAGCAGGGCCACGCCGCGCAGATTCCGCAGGCGATCTCCGCGGCGCTGCGCCAGGCCGGGCTCGAACCCGGCCAGGTCGACAAGCTGTGCGTGGCCCTGCCGCAGAAAGGCGCGGCGCAGCGCATCGCCAGGCAGGCGGGCATCGCCGCCGAACGCGTGCACGACACGCTGGGCGCGACCGTCGGCAACGCCGGCTGCGCCCACCCGCTGCTGATGCTGGCGCATGCGCTGGGCGCGGCCGAGCCCGGACAGGTGCTGGTGCTGGCGGCGTTCGGACAGGGGGTGGACGTGCTGGTGCTGCGCACCACCGCCGCGCTCGCGGCCCTGCCCCCGCGCCTAGGCGCGCAGGGCTGGCTGGCGCGCGGCAAGGCCGAGGACAACTACATGAAGTTCCTGGTCTTCAACGACCTGCTGACGCTGGAGCGCGGCATGCGCGCCGAGCAGGACAAGCTGACGCCGCTGTCCGTCGAATACCGCAACCGCAAGGCCGTGCACGGCTTTCTGGGCGGGCGCTGCGCAGCCTGCGGCACGGCGCAGTGGCCGCGTTCGGAGGTCTGCGTCAATCCGGCCTGCGGCGCGACCGGCGCACAGCAGGAACTGCCGTTCGCCGACACGCCGGCCCGCATCATGAGCTATACGGCGGACCGCCTGGCCTACACGCCCAATCCCCCGGCCTGCTACGGCATGGTGCAGTTCGAAGGCGGCGGCCGCCTGATGATGGACTTCACCGACGTGGACGAAGACGAACTGGCCGTCGGCCTGCCGATGCGCATGAGCTTTCGCATCAAGGCCTGCGACGCCGCGCGCGGCTACACCCGCTATTTCTGGAAGGCGACGCTCGCCGCTCCGATGGAGAACATGCATGGCAACGGGAATTCGTGACAAGGTGGTGATCCTGGGCATGGGCTGCTCGCGCTTCGGCGAGCGCTGGGACTGCGGCGCCGAGGACCTGGCGGTGGAGGCCTTCGGCGAATGCCTGCGGGACGCCGGCATCGACAAGTCGCAGATCCAGGCCGCATGGCTGGGAACCGGCATCGAGACCCAGCATCTGGGCAACGGCGGCGTGCCGCTGGGCGTGGCGCTGCGCCTGCCCAACATACCCGTGTCGCGGGTGGAGAATTTCTGCGCCTCGGGCTCGGAAGCGCTGCGCGGCGCCGCCTACGCGGTGGCCTCGGGCGCCTGCGATTTTGCTTTGGCCTTCGGCGTGGAGAAACTGAAGGACACCGGCTACGGCGGCCTGCCGCAGCGTCCGCGCGGCCCGCTCAACGACATCGTCTGGCCCAACATCAGCGCGCCCGGTTCCTTCGCTCAACTGGCCAGCGCCTACCGCGCCAAGCACGGCATCGACGCGCGCGACCTCAAGCGCGCCATCGCCCACGTGTCGGTCAAGAGCCATGCCAACGCCGGCCGAAATCCCAAGGCGCACCTGCGCAATCCGATCAGCATGGACGACGTGATCAACGCGCCGATGATCGCCGAGCCGCTGGGCCTGTACGACTGCTGCGGCGTCTCCGACGGCGCCGCCTGCGCCATCCTGACCACGCCCGACATCGCGCGCGGCCTGGGCAAGCGCGACCTGGTCGCCATCAAGGCCCTGCAGCTGGCGGTGTCCAGCGGCAGCGAGGCCGGCCACGACAGTTGGGACGGCAGTTACTTCCAGACCACGCGGGTGGCCTCGGCGCGCGCCTATGAAGAGGCCGGCATCGCGCGGCCGCGCGAGCAGATCGACCTGCTGGAGGTGCACGACTGCTTTTCCATCACCGAGCTGGTGACGATGGAGGACATGCACATCTCGCCCGAGGGCCGCGGCCCGCACGACGTGCTGGACGGCTTCTACGACGCCGACGGCGTCATTCCCTGCCAGATAGACGGCGGCCTGAAGTGCTTCGGCCACCCCATCGGCGCGACCGGGCTGCGCATGGCCTACGAGATGTACCTGCAGATGCAGGGACGCGCCGGCGAGCGCCAGCGCGCCGACGACCCCGCCATCGGCGTGATCCACAACCTGGGCGGCTTTCCGTGGCAGAACGTGTGCAGCGTTTCCGTGCTGGGCAGGTACGGCGCCTGAACCGCGCCCCCAAACGAGTCGGAGAGGAGAAAACAACGTGTTGATGGATGAATACCAATCGCCGTGGCGCACGCACGAGGTCGCGCAGTTCCAGGAGACCGCGCGCCGCTACTGGAACGCCGAACTGCTGCCGCGCGTGCCGGCCTGGGAAGCGCAGGGCCATGTCGACCGCGAGGTCTGGAACCGCCTGGGAGAGATGGGCTTCCTGCTGGCCGACCTGCCGTCGGAATACGGCGGCGGCGACGGCGACTACGCGCACCTGGCGGCGCTGGTGGAGGTCAGCGCCGAATGCGGTTTCGGCCCCGGCTTCGGGCCGCACTACATCGTCGGCCACTATCTGCATCATTACGGCAGCGAAGAGCAGAAGCGCCGCTGGCTGCCAGGCATGGCCAGCGGCGAGATCGTCGCCTCCATCGGCATGACCGAACCCGGCGCCGGCTCCGACCTGCAGGGCATCAAGACGCGCGCGCGGCGCGACGGCGACAGCTACGTGGTCAATGGTTCCAAGACTTTCAACACCAACGGCCATCATGCCGACCTGGTGATGCTGGCGGCCAAGACCGACGCCAGCCTGGGCGCCAAGGGGGTGTCGCTGCTGATGGTGGAGACGCGCGGCCTGGCGGGCTTTCGCCGCGGCGAACCGCTGGACAAGGTCGGGCTCAAGGCGCAGGACACGGTGGAACTGTTCTTCGACGAGGTCCGGGTGCCCGCGGCCAATCTGCTGGGCGCCGGCGAGGGCCAGGGCTTCGCGCAGATGATGGCGCAGCTGCCTTACGAACGCCTGCTCATCGGCATACGCGCGGTCGGCAGCATCGAACGCGCGCTGCGCCTGACGCTGGAGCACGTGCAGCAGCGCCAGGCCTTCGGCCAGCCGCTGTTCAAGCTGCAGAACACCCGCTTCGAGCTGGCGGAGATGAAGACCGAGGCGGCGCTGGCGCGCGTGTTCATCGACCAGTGCATCGCCTGGCAGCAGGAGGGACGGCTGGACGCCGCCACCGCCGCCATGGCGAAATGGTGGGGCACGCAGAAGGAATGCGAGACGGTCGACCGCTGCCTGCAGCTTTTCGGCGGCTACGGCTTCATGCGCGAATACCCGATCGCGCGCATGTACATGGATTCGCGCGGCCAGAAGATCTACGGCGGCGCCAACGAGGTGATGAAGGAAATCATCGCCCGCCAGCTGGCCCCGAGATGAGGGAGGACACCGCCATGACAGGTCCCCTGGCCGGGCTCAAGGTGCTGGACATCGCCACCGTCCTCGCCGGCCCTTTCGCCGCCACGCTGCTGGCCGATTACGGCGCCGACGTGCTCAAGCTGGAACTGCCGCGCAAGGGCGACGGCATGCGCGCGTTTCCGCCGTTCAAGGACGGCAGGAGCATCTGGTGGAAAACCGCCCAGCGCGGCAAGCGCTTCGGCACGCTGGACTTGCGCGTGCCCGACGGCGTGGCGCTGTTCAAGCAGCTGCTGCCGCAGTTCGACGTGCTGATCGAGAATTTCCGCCCCGGCACGCTGGACCGCTGGGGCCTGACCAAGGAAGTGCTGTGGTCGCTCAGGCCCAACCTGGTCATCCTGCGCGTGACCGGCTTCGGCCAGTCCGGCCCCTACTCGGAGCGCCCCGGCTTCGCCCGGATCTTCGAGGCCATGGGCGGCCTGACCACCGTGACCGGGCATCCCGAGGACGAGCCCATGCACGCGGGCGTGCCGCTGGGCGACTCCATCGGCGGGCTGTTCGGCGCCATCGGCATACTGACCGCGCTGTGGCCGCGCGCGCGCGATCCCGGCCGCCCGGGCGAGGAGATCGACCTCTCGCTCACCGAATGCATCACGCGGCTGCTGGACTTCATGCCCGGCGTGTACCAGCAGCTGGGCACGGTGCCGACCCGCAACGGCAACCGCAGCCCCTACTCCGCGCCCTCGGCCGTCTACCGCACGCGCGACGGCCACTGGGTGTCGATGGCGGGTTCCATCGACTCCATGTTCGCCAACAACTGCCGCGCCATCGGCCGCCCCGAACTGGCGCTGGACCCGCGCTTCGCCGACAACGCCAGCCGGGTGGTGCACGAACAGGAACTCAACCGCGTCTTCATCGAATGGTGCGCGGCCCACGACCTGCAGGACGTGCTGGCCGCCTTCGACCGGGCCAACGGCACGCTGGCGCCGATCTACACCATAGACCAGGTCGTCAAGGACCCCCACGTGGTGGCGCGCCGCTCCATCGTGGAAGTGCCGGACCGCGACTTCGGCATGCTGCAGATGCCCAACGTGGTGCCGCGCTTCACACGCGATCCGACCGAGCCCACGCACGCCGGCGCGGGGCTGGGGCAGGACAACGACGCCATCTACGGCGAGCTGCTGGGCCTGGCGCCGGACCGCATCGCGCAGCTGCGCACCGACGGCGTGATCTGAACGCGCGCCGCGCACAAGGAGACATGACATGCATCATGCAATCCGCCACACCGCGTTGACGATGGCCGCCGCGGCGGCGCTGGGCCTTGCCGGCGCCGCCGCGGCCGGCGCCTATCCCGAACAGCCGGTGCGGCTGATCGTGGCCTACCCCGCGGGCGGCGCGGTGGACGGCGCCGCCCGCATCCTGGCCGAACGGCTGGGCGCCGTGTGGGACCAGCCCGTCATCGTGGAGAACCGGCCCGGCGCGTCCGGGCGCATCGGCGTGGCGCTGGCCGCCAAAAGCCCGCCCAGCTACACGCTGGTGGCCGTCACCAACTCCACCATCAACGAACAGCTGGGCCGCGAGACGGCCGGCGCGCCGTCGTCGGCGGCCGGCCTGCTGCCGGTCTCCACGCTATTCACCACGCCGGTGGCGCTGCTGGTCAACCGCCAGGCGGTCCCGGCCGACACGCTGGCGCAGTACGTCGCGATGGCGCGCGACAAGCCGGGCGCGATCAGCTTCGGCTCCAGCGGGGAAGGCACCACCACGCATTTCTTCGGCGAACTGCTCAAGCGCGACAAGCAGATCGACATCACCCACGTGCCCTTCGCCGGCGAGGGCCCGAACCTCACCGGGCTGCTGGGCGGCCACGTGGGCAGCGCCTTTCTCAGCGCCTCGGGCGCCACCAAGGCTGCCCAGACCGGCAAGACGCAGGTGCTGGCCGTGACCACGCCGGGCGGCTCGCCGCTGCTGCCCGGCGTGCCCAGTTTCGCGCAGCTGGGCGTCGCCGGGCTGGACCGCGACACCTGGGTCGGCCTGTATGCGCCCGCGGGCACGCCGCAGCCGGTGCTGGACCGCGTCGCCCAGGCGGTATCGGACGCGCTGTCCTCGCCGGCGGTGCGCGAGCGCTATGCGCAGCTGGGCCTGATCGCGGAAGGCGGCAGTCCGCAGGACCTCGCGCGGCGCATGGAAGATGACCGCCAGTACTGGACGCAGGCGGTGCAGCGCACGGGGATCACCTTGCGCTAGTCTCTGAATCGCGTAGTGGAAGTGGTACTCTGGACACAGCCGGCCGGGCGCCGCGCCGCCCGCCCCCCGGAGCAACCAGGAGGAATCCGCCATGGCCTCCCCGATCCAGAGCCTGATCTGCGCAACACGCAGGCTGTGCGGCCTCGCCGCGCTGCTGGCGGCGGCCGTGCTCGGCGCCACGGCCGCGATCGCCGCGCCCCCCGCCGACTCGCGCAGCGCCGTGGTGCTGACCCTGGACGGCATCGTCGGCCCCGCCACGGCGGACTACCTGGTCCGCGGACTGGCCGCCGCGCGCGAACAGAACGCGGCCGCGGTAGTGCTGCGCATCGACACCCCCGGCGGGCTGGACGCCTCGATGCGCGACATCATCCGCGCGATCCTGGCCTCGCCGGTTCCCGTGATCGCCTACGTGGCGCCCAACGGCGCGCGCGCCGCCAGCGCCGGCACCTACATTCTTTACGCCAGCCATCTGGCGGCGATGGCGCCGGCCACCAACCTGGGCGCGGCCACGCCGATCTCGCTGGGCGGCAGCCCGCCGCGTCCGGCCGAGCCGCCCGCCGGCAAGCCTGAGGCGGGCGCCGACAAGGCCCCGCCCCAGCCCGCCCGTGACGCCAGCGAATCCAAGGCCATCAATGACGCCGTGGCCTACATACGCGCGCTGGCCGCGCTGCGAGGACGCAATGCCGACTGGGCCGAGCAGGCGGTGCGTTCGGCCGCCAGCCTGTCGGCCGGCGAGGCCCGCGCGCAGAACGTGGTGGACCTGATCGCCGACGACCTGCCCGACCTGCTGGACAAGGCCGACGGGCGCAGCGTGCGGGTCGGCAACAACGAAGTCACGCTGCACACCCGCGGGCTGGCGCTGCAGGAGCGCGAACCCGACTGGCGCACCCGGATACTGAGCGCGATCACCAATCCCAACCTGGCGCTGATGCTGTTGATGGTGGGCGTCTACGGGCTGATCTTCGAATTCATGAGCCCGGGCGCGCTCTACCCCGGCGTGGTCGGCGCGATCTGCCTGCTGGTGGGCCTGTACGCGCTGTCGGCGCTGCCGCTGAGCTACGCCGGCGCGGCCCTGGCGCTGCTGGGCATCGTGCTGATGGTGGCCGAGATCTTCACGCCCTCGCTGGGCGCGCTCGGCATCGGCGGCGCGGTCTCGTTCGTGCTGGGCGCGCTGCTGCTGGTCGACACCGATACGCCGGCCTACGAGGTCTCGCTGCCGCTGGTGGCCGGCGTGGCCGTCGCCAGCCTGGGCATGACCTTTCTGATCGGCCGGCTGGCGCTGCGCTCGCGCCGCGCGCCGGTGGTCAGCGGCGTGGACGCGCTGATCGGCCGGCGCGTGCAGGTCCTGAGCTGGAACGGCGCGCAGGGCTATGTCATGGCCGAGGGCGAACGCTGGCGCGCGCAGGGGCCCGCCGGCCTGGCCGCCGGCGATCCGGTGGTGATCGAATCCGCGCAGGGGCTGACCCTGCGCGTGCGGGCCGATGCCGGCGCGCCGCATTGACGACAGGAGTCTGCCATGTTGATGAACCTTGCTTTCTACGGTCCCATTCTGGTGCTGGCGCTGGCGCTGTTCGCTGCGTCCGTGCGCATCCTGCGCGAGTACGAGCGCGGCGTGATCTTCACGCTGGGCCGCTTCACCGGCGTCAAAGGGCCCGGGCTGATCCTGATGATCCCCGTGGTCCAGCAGATGGTGCGGGTGGACCAGCGCGTGGCGGTGTTCGACGTGCCCACCCAGGACGTGATCTCGCGCGACAACGTCTCGGTCAAGGTCAACGCCGTCATCTACTTCCGCGTCATCGATCCGGAGCGCTCCGTGATCCAGGTGGAGAACTTCCGCCAGGCCACCAGCGAACTGGCGCAGACCACGCTGCGCTCGGTGCTGGGCAAGCACGACCTGGACGAAATGCTGTCCGAGCGCGACAAGCTCAACAACGACGTACAGGAAATCCTGGATTCGCAGACCGACGCCTGGGGCATCAAGGTGGCCAACGTGGAGATCAAGCACATCGACCTGAACGAAGGCATGGTGCGGGTCATCGCGCGCCAGGCCGAAGCCGAGCGCGAGCGGCGCGCCAAGGTCATCCACGCCGAGGGCGAGGAGCAGGCCGCGCAGATGCTGCTCAACGCCGCGCGCACGCTGGCGCAGCAGCCGGAGGCCATGCAGCTGCGCTACCTGAGCACGCTGGCCATGATAGGTGCGCAGAACAATTCGACCATCGTGTTTCCCTTCCCCACCGAGCTGGGGCAGGCGCTCAAGGGCCTGGTCCAACAGGCGCAGGATCGGCAGCCGCCCGCCTGAATCGGCTAGCATCGGGGCGGCCGGCCGCCCGCGCCGGCCAACTTCCACCCAACCAGGAGACCTTCGATGACACGCCGCGCATTTTCCAGTGACCGCACACCGCCGCCGGCCGGCACCTACAGCGTCGCCGTCCAGGCCCAGGGCCTGGTCTTTCTTTCGGGCCAGACCCCGCGCGACGTCCACAACGTGCGCCACGGCGACAAGCCCTTCGCCGAGCAGGCGCGCATGGCGCTGGACAATCTCCAGGCGGCGGCCGAGGCGGCCGGCCTGTCGCTGCACGACGCGGTCAAGGTCAACGTGTTCCTGAAGAACCCGGCCGACGCCAAGGAATTCGACGCGATCTACGCCGGCTACGTCGGCGATCCTGCGCCGGCCCGCACGCTGACCCAGTCCAACTTCGCCGGCTTCGACATCGAGGTCGACGCCATCCTGGCGGCCCGCCAGGGCTGACCCGCGCCCGCCGCCTCAGGCGGCGAGCGCCAGCATGCTGTCGCGCAGCCGCAGCACGGCGGCGCACGAGGTGTCTCGGTGCGTCACCAGCGACAGCGACAGCGCGCCGCGCGCATCGGCATCGGCCAGCGGCACGAAGGCCACGTGCGGCGTGGAATACGCCCGCGTCACCCCGGGCACCAGCGCCAGGCCCAGGCCGCTGGCCACCAGGCTGACCAGCGTCTGCACCTGGATCGCCACCTGGCTGACGCGCGGCGAAAAGCCGGCCTTGCGGCACAGCGCCAGCGCCACGCCGTGCAGGCCAGGCACCTTGAGCGGCGAATACAGTACGAAGTTTTCGGCGCGCGCCCGCTCCAGGCGCACCGGCCCGCCGGCGGCCAACGGATGCCCGGCGGGCACCGCCAGGATCAGGTCGTCGCGCTCCACCACCCACGAGTCCAGCGACTCGTCCTCCTCCAGCGGCCCGCGCACCAGGCCGGCGTCGATGTCGTTGGCGCGCAGCATGCCCACCAGCCCGATAGTGCTGTCCTCGCGCAGGTCCAGCTGCAGGTCCGGATACTGGGCGCGGAACTGCGGCAGGCAGCGCGGCAGCAGCATGTAGGTGGCCGATCCCACGAAACCCAGCCGCAGCAGGCCCCATTCGCCCAGCGCCACGCGGCGCGCAGCCTGGCGCGCCTGTTCGGAGTGGAACAGCGCCCGGCGCGCGTCGGCCATCAGGGCCTGGCCGGCCGGCGTCGGGGTCACGCCCTTGGCGCCGCGCACCAGCAGCGGCACGCCCACCGCGTGTTCCAGCTTCTGGATCGAGACCGACAGCGCCGGCTGCGCGATGTGCAGCACGTCGGCGGCGCGCCGGTAGCTGCCCAGCTCCGCGATGGTCACGAACTGCCGCAGCTGGCGTAGATCGATAGCCATAACAAATTCCATATCACCCAATACCTAAGCCATATTAGACGCGTATGCGCGGGGCCGATAGCATTTCCCCCATGACTGCTACCCCTCTCTCCCAAACCCGCGCGCTGGGCGGCGTGCGCGTCCTGGACCTCAGCTCCGTGGTGTTCGGCCCCTATGCCTCGCAGATACTGGCCGACTACGGCGCCGACGTGGTCAAGGTCGAGGCCCCGGCCGGCGACTCCACGCGCCGCACCGGCCCGGCGCAGGAGCCGGGACTGGCCGCCATCTTCCTGGGCCTGAACCGCAACAAGCGCAGCATCGTGCTGGACCTGAAGCAGCCGTCGGCGCGCGAGGCGCTGCTGGCGCTGGCGGACCAGGCCGACGTGCTGATGCACAGCATGCGTCCCGCCAAGATGGAGGCGCTGGGGCTGGGCCCCGAAACCTTGTGCGCGCGCAACCCGCGGCTGGTGTATGCGGGGCTGTACGGCTTCGGCGCGGGCGGCGCCTACGACGGGCGCCCGGCGTATGACGACATTATCCAGGGGCTGTCGGGCCTGGCCGACCTGGTCGACCGCCAGACCGGCACGCCGCGCTACCTGCCCACGGTGGCGGCCGACAAGACCTGCGGCCTGGTCGCCGCGCACGCCATCCTGGCCGCCCTTTTCCAACGCGAGCGCACCGGCCGGGGCCAGCAGCTGGAAGTGCCCATGTTCGAAAGCATGGCCTCGTTCGCGCTGGTCGAGCACTACTACGGCAGGCATCTGCGCGACGAGCCCGGCGAGGCCGGCTATCCGCGCGCGCTGACGCCCAACCGCCGGCCCTGCCGCACGGCCGACGGCCATATCTGCCTGATGCCCTACACCGACGCGCACTGGCGCGGCTTCTTCATCGCCGCCGGCCGCCCGGACCTGGCCGAAGACCCGCGCTTCGCCGACATCTCGGCCCGCACCCGGAACATCGAGGCGCTGTACGAACTGCAGGCCGGGATCGTGGCCGCGCACGACACGGCCTACTGGCTGGCGCTGTGCGAGCGCCTGGAGATCCCGGCCGCACGCATCAACCGGCTGCAGGACCTGGAGAACGATCCGCACCTGCAAAGCGTGGATTTCTTCGTGCCGCTGGAAAGCGCCTGCGGCAGCCGCTACCGCTTTGTGCGCAATCCCGTGCGCATGCAGCATTCCCAGGTGCCGCCGGCGATGCCGCCGCGCCTGGGCGAACACACGCGCGAGGTGCTGCGCCAGGCCGGCCTGGACGACGCCCGCATCGACGCGCTCCTGGAAACCGGCGCTGCCCGCGACGCGCTTTCCGCAACCCTCGACGACAGCAAGGAACCCGCATGACCGCTGACCAAAACCGCGCCGCCCCCGCGCAGCTCGGACTGGGCTATTACTGGCAGGACCTGGCCGTGGGCCAGCGCTTCCATACCTTCCGCCGCACGGTGACCGAAACCGACATCGTGAACTTCATCAGCGCGACCGGCATGCTGGAAACCATCTTCATCGACGCGACCTACGCGCAGGGCGCCATCCAGGGCCGCCCCGCCCCCGGCGCGCTGACCTACGCCCTGATCGAAGGGCTGATCCTGCAGGGCATGGTGCAGGGCACCGGGCTGGCGCTGCTGGAAGTGCACAAGAAAATGCTGGCCCCCGTGGTGGCGGGCGACACCATCTGGGCGGAGGTCGAAGTGACCGAGGTGCGGCCCACGTCCAAGCACAACCGCGCCATCGTCACGTCCGCCATCGAGGTCCGCAACCAGCACGGCAAGCCGGTCATGAGCTACACCGCCACCCGCATGCTGGCGGGCCGGCCCGCCGCCTGATCCCCCGTAATCCACAGCGCCCCGCAGAGGGCGCGGCCCGGCGCCATTCTCATAAGCACAAGGAGACAAGACATGAAAAAAGCATTGCTGGCGGGCGGCTTCGCCCTGTTGGCGCTGACCGGCGCGGGCAGCGCCCAGGCCGCCTGGCCCGAGCGGCCCGTCACCATGGTGGTGCCCTTCCCGCCCGGCGGCCCCACCGACCTGGTCGCGCGCGTGCTGGCCAAGCAGCTCACCGACCAGCTGGGCCAGACCGTCGTGGTCGAGAACAAGGGCGGCGCCAACGGCAATATCGGCATGCAGTACGCGGCCGCCGCCAAGCCCGACGGCTATACGGTGCTGTACAACACCTCGTCCATCGCGCTCAGCCCCAACCTCTACCGCTCGCTGGCCTTCGACCCGATCAAGGACTTCACGCCGGTCTCGTCCACCGCGGTCATCCCGCTGGTGCTGCTGGTGCATCCCTCGGTGCCGGTGAAGAACACGCAGGACTTCGTGCAATACGCGCGCCAGCATCCGGGCAAGCTGTCTTACGGCTCGGCGGGCGCGGGCAACGTGACCCACCTGGGCGCGCTGTTGCTGCTGCGTTCGCTGGACATCGACGCGGTGCACGTGCCCTACCGCGGCAGCGCGCCGGCCATGACCGATCTGGTCGGCGGGCAGGTGCAGTTGATGACGAATACGCTGAACGATTCGCTGGGCTTCGTCCGCGAGGGCAAGCTGCGCGCCCTGGCCGTGACCAGCAGCGCACGCAGCGACCAGCTGCCGGACGTGCCCACCGTGGCGGAGACGGTGGCGCCGGGATTCTCGATGGGCGCCTGGCAGGGCGTGGTGGTGCCGGCCGGCACGCCGGCGCCGGTGGTGGAAAAGCTGAACGCCGAAATCCGCCGCGCGCTGCAATCGCCCGAAATGCAGAAGCAGCTCAAGGCGCAAGGCGCGCAGACGCTGGGCTCCACGCCCGAGGAATATGCCGCTTACATCAAAAGCGAGATCGCGCGGTGGGGCGAGGTGGTCAAGGCGGCCAACGTGAAGCTGGATTGACGGGGATCAGAAAGTACGCCCCGCCGCCGGGCCGCCCCAAGGCGGGGCAGCCCCCCCTTACCGGCCTGCAGCTTTGGCGCTGATGCCGTTGGCGACGCCCATGTCGACCTTCGGCACATCGCGGATCACCACGCGCACCTCGTCGCCCGACATGTCCACGGTCGAGCAGACTGCCTGGTTCAGCGCGGCCATCAGGGCGGCCTTCTTGGCCTCGTCGCGGCCCTCGATCATGTCCACGTCCACGCGCGCCATGCGCTTGCCGATCTCGCCGGCCACGATCACGTGTTCCGCGGGCACTTCCTGCAGCACGATGCGCACGCTGGTCTCGGGCGCGGCCAGGCTTTCGGCGACGGCGCGCGACGCGGCCTTCAGCAGCGCGGTTTTCTGGGAGGCCGAATGGCCTTGCATGATCTGGACATTCAAAAAGGGCATGATGGTTTCCGAAGTTCCGAATGAGGACGGGCCGGAAAATCCGGCCCGTCGCTCATGATATCCGGACTTTGCCCGCGCCGCGGCCGCGATCCGGATACGGGTCTACCCTGATTCAGGCGGCCTGGTCGCGGCGCTCCGGCTCGGGTTCGGCCTGCGGTGCCGCCTCGGCGTCGGCCGGCGCCGGCGTATCGGCCAGGGCCGGCGTGACCAGCTCCACGACCTTCTTGCGCGACAGCATGCCGATGAACTCGTCGTCCTCGCCGGTCACGGCCACGGGCTGGTCGCTGTGGACCAGCTGGGCCAGCACTTCGCCCAGGCCCGCGGTGGCGGGCACGGAGGCCAGGTCCTCGACGTAGCGCGAGACGTCGCGCACGCCGTCGGCGATGGCGCGCTCGGCGGCCTCGGCCGTCAGCACGCCCGCCAGGCGCTTGCCGTCCAGCACCGGCGCGTACTCGTAGTCCAGCGCGCGCATGCGGTCCATGGCGTGCGCGGGGCGCGAACGCATGGTCAGGGTCAGGCGCGCCGGGTTCACGGCGTGCGTGGCGTTCAGCACCTTGGTGCGGTTCACGTCCTGCAGGAACGACTGCACGTAATCGTTGGCCGGGTTCAGCAGAATGTCCTCGGGCGTGCCTTCCTGCACCAGCTCGCCGTCCTTGAGGATGGCGATGCGGTTGCCCAGGCGCAGGGCCTCGTCCAGGTCGTGCGTGATGAACACGATGGTCTTGTTGAGCTTGGCCTGCAACTGCAAGAGCTGGTCCTGCATCTCGCGGCGGATCAGCGGGTCCAGCGCCGAGAAGGCTTCGTCCATCAGTAGGATTTCGGCGTCGGTGGCCAGCGCCCGGGCCAGGCCCACGCGCTGCTGCATGCCGCCGGACAGCTGGTGCGGATACTGGTTCTCGAAGCCCGACAGGCCCACCTGGTCCAGCCATTCGCGGGCGCGCTGCTCGCGCTCGGCGCGGCCCACGCCCTGCACGGTCAGGCCGTAGGCGGCGTTGTCCAGCACGGTGCGGTGCGGGAACAGGCCGAAGCGCTGGAACACCATGCTCATCTTCTTCTGGCGGAAGACTTCAAGGTCGCGCTTGTTCAGGCTCACCACGTCCACGCCGTCGACCAGGATGTGGCCGGCGCTGGGCTCGATCAGGCGGTTGAAGTGGCGGATCAGCGTGGACTTGCCGGAACCCGACAGGCCCATGATGACGTAGATGCTGCCTTCTTCGATGGACAGGCTGATGTCGCGCAGGCCCAGCGTATGGCCGCTTTCGGCCAGCAGCTGTTCCTTGCTCATGCCGTTCTGGGCGGCCTGCAGCCATTTCTTCGGGTGCGGCCCGAAAATCTTGTAGATGTTCTTGACCTCGATCTTGCTCATCGCTGGCCTCCCTTGCGCATGCGCTGTCCATACGATTGCGTGATCCGGTCGAACAGCACGGCCAGCACCACGATGCCCAGGCCCGCGAGCAGGCCGCGGCCCACTTCCAGGCGGTTGATCCCGAGCAGCACTTCATAACCCAGGCCGCGCGCGCCGATCATCGAGGCGATCACCACCATGGACAGCGCCATCATCGTCGTCTGGTTGATGCCCGCCATGATGTTGGGCAGCGCCAGCGGCAATTGCACGCCGAACAGCTGCTGGCGCGGATTGGCGCCGAAGGCGCGCGAGGCCTCCAGCACTTCGCGGTCGACCAGGCGGATGCCCAGGTCGGTCAGGCGGATCAGCGGCGGCACGGCGTAGATGACGGTGGCGATGATGGCGGGGATCTTGCCCAGGCCGAACAGCATCACCACGGGAATAAGGTACACGAAGCTGGGCATGGTCTGCATCACGTCCAGCACCGGCAGCATGCCGGAACGCAGCCAGTTGACGCGCGCCATCAGCACGCCCAGCGGGATGCCGATAAGCACGGACAGGCCGGCGGCCATGATCATCAGCGCCAGCGTCTGCATGCCGGCGTCCCACAGGCCCAGCACGCCGATCACGCACAGCAGCAGGCCCATCGCCAGGCTCAGGCCGATGCGGCGGCTCACGCCCCAGGCGATGGCCACGGTGACCAAGGCCACGGCCCACCACGGCGAGCTGCGCAGCAGCTGCTCCAGCCACACCAGCGCGTGCAGGACGGGCTGGGACATTTTTTCCAGCGTATCCGCGTAGTTGGTGACCAAATGATCGACGAAACCGTCGATCGCCCCCCGGACCTGCCGGGCGGGAATAATTTCAGGAAACATTCGTTCTACTCCATTCTGGCGCGCTCGCCGCCCGCATCGAAGCCGCGCATGGCGGCGGCAGACGGGGCGAAGACACCAAGAGGCCCGCGGGGCGGGAGCCGTCCGCCAGGCCGGCGGCACGGCAGACCGGCCCGGGAGCGGGCCGGTGCGCGCCTCGGCGGCGCGCAGCCAGGGTGTTTACAGCGCGCTTTGGACGCGCCCGGCAACGTCGGCAGGCACCCATTTGGTCCAGACGTCGGGCTTGTTCTTCAGGAACCACTTGGCCACGGCGCCGGACTCGTCGCCGGACTCTTCCATGTGGGCCAGGGTCTCGTTGATCACGGGCAGCGGCACCGACACCTTGGACAGGAATTCGGTGAGCTTGGGGGCCTCCTCCGAGAACTTGGTGTTTACGGCCGTGAAAACGGGATTGTCGGGATAGGCGCTGGGCTGGGGATTGGCGCACTTGGGCGCGGTCAGGCACTTGTGCTTTTCCGCGTCATAAGGCGGCAGCTCCAGTTTGACCAGGTCCATGGAGCCGACCAGCGGCGTGGGCGACCAGTAGTAGAAAACGACGTTCTGCTTGCGCTTGTAGGCCGACATCAGGGCCGCCTTCTGCGCCGCGCCCGTGCCGGGCGAATACAAGGTGTAGGTGTCGTCCAGCTTGAGCGCATGGAACAGGTTGGTGCTGGTCACTTCGCAGCCCCAGCCCGCCGGGCAGCCGTAGAAGCGACCCTTGCCGGGCTCTTCCGGGTCCTTGAACTCGTCCTTGAACTTCGGCAGGTCGGCCGCGGACTTCAGTTCCGGCAGGCGCTCGGCCGTGTAGCGCGGGATGTACCAGCCTTCGGCGCCCATGTAGAGCTCGCCGACGCGCTTGACCTTGCCGGTCTTCTCGGCGCGCTCCCAGGGAGCGGCCACGCTGTTCAGCCAGATTTCGGTGTTGATGTCCAGGTCGCCGCGCTCGAGCGCGGCCAGGGCGGGCAGGGTCTCGGTGGGCAGGGTTTCGGTCTTGCAACCGTAGCCCTTTTCCATAATGAATCGTTCGACGTCGACCAGGACCAGGTTGGATTCCCAGTTCATGGCGCCGAAGTTGACGGGGCGCTTGAGTTCGCACTGAGGCGCGTCGGCGGCCTGGGCCGAACCGGCGAATGCAAAGAACACGGCCGCGGCGACCAGAGTCTTGACAGGGGTGAAACGCATTGGCTTTTGCCTCCATAGGTTCAGGGACACACGCCGGGCCAGGCCCGTGGGTGCCATGGAGCTAAGGGGGTTGTGCGGAAGACGGGCAGAACCGCCAATACAAACCGACACTAGCAACAAGACCGTCCGCGAGGGTGCGGGATCTTGCAAGACAGGAGCTTCAAAAACGCGGTTTTTGAAAACCCACAGAAAGTGAACAAACTGAACGAAGAAGCGAGCATCTTAAACGAAATTGCCGCTCAACCCAAGCCCCGCCCCGAACAAAACAGATACATTTCAGGAAAAACGCCCCCGGGATAACCCGGAGTCCGCAGGGGTAAGCCGCCGGTTTTCCCTGGGAAATTCTGTCCGAAGTGTAAGGTTTCATTTAGTAAAGAATATATTCCTATTAATACATTCATGCCTTTTCCGGAGCGACCAAAACGCCGTTTGCGCGCCGCTCAACGTTCCTGGTACATGTAATCGCGGCGCCACGGATAGGCCAGGTCGGCCGGATCGTCGAGTTCGTCGGCGCGTCCGCCGGCCGGCGGCTGGGCCAGCACCTGGTGCAGCGCGATCCAGCCGTGCTCGAAGCCCATGGCGCAGCCCGCCAGGTAGAGCCGGTAGGCCCGCAGCGAGCGTTCGCCCTGCGGCCCCGACAGTATCTGCGCGGCTTCGGGCAGGCGCGCCTCCAGTGCGTCGCTCCAGGCCCACAGGGTGCGCGCGTAGTGCGGGCGCAGGTTTTCGACGTCCACCTCTTCCAGCCCGCCGTTGGTCAGGGTTTCCAGCACCACGCTGATGTGGGTCAGCTCGCCGCCGGGGAAGATGTACTTCTCGATGAATTCGCCCATGCCGTTGCCGAGTTCGGCGTTGTAGACCCCGGCCGCGGTGATGCCGTGGTTCATGATCAGCCCGCCGGGCTTGAGCAGGCGGCGCAGCTTGGCGAAATAGGACTCCAGTTGCGCCCGGCCGACGTGCTCGAACATGCCGACCGACGCGATCTTGTCGTAGGGGACGGATTCGTCCAGCTTGCGGTAGTCGAGCAGCTCCATGCGCACCCGCCCGCCCAGGCCTTTTTCCTCGATCAGGCGGCTGACATGGGCGTGCTGGTTGCGCGACAGCGTGATGCCGGTGGCGTCCACGCCATAGTTTTCGGCGGCCCACAACAGCAGGCCGCCCCAGCCCGCGCCCACGTCCAGGAAACGCTCGCCCGGCCGCAGGCGCAGCTTGCGGCAGATATGGTCGAGCTTGGCTTCCTGGGCCTGGGCCAGCGTCATGTCGGGACGGCGGTAATAGGCGCAGGAATACACCCGGCGCGGGTCCAGCCACAGCGCGTAGAACTCGTCGGACAGGTCGTAGTGGAATTCGATCTGCTTGGCGTCGCGCTCCACCGAGTGGCGCCACACCGACATGACCTTGCGCACCAGCTCGGTCAGCCAGCCGCCGCGGGCCGCGTCCACCGGCGACCCCGGCAGCAGCGCCGCGGCCGCGGCCATGACGTCGCGCATATTGCCTTCGATGTCGATGCGGCCTTCGACGTAGTCCTGTCCAAGAATGCCGACGGCGCCTTCGGCCAGGTGGGCCAGCGCCGCCTTGTCGTGGGCCACGAAACGGACCCGCGGCTCGGGGGCCCCCAGCACGGCGCCGTCGGGCAACACCAGCTGGACGGTCACGGGCAAGGCCTGCAGCTTGCGTTCCACTACAGACAACAAAGGATTCACGGCTACTCCCCTGGATGCGTACGGACCTCGACGACTTTATCGGAAAAAAGCTGACACTTGAGTGTAAGGTGGCCCGTGATACAGTCTGTGATTTGGTCCAAAACGCGCAACAAACCGCATCGGTGCCCTCTCCCGCGCGTAGAAGTGATCCCCCATGCCCCCATCTGACTCTTTCCGCAGCGGCCTGCCCGGCTGGCTAATCCTCATGGGCGCGCTGACGGCCATCGGCCCGTTCGCCATCGACATGTACCTGCCCGCGTTCCCCACGATCGCGGCCAACCTGGGCGTGCCCCGCGGCGACGTCGAGCGCACGCTGGCGGCCTACCTGATCGGACTGGCGATGGCCCAGGTCTTCTACGGCCCGATGGCCGACCGCTACGGCCGCAAGCCGCCGCTGCTGGTGGGCCTGGCGCTGTTCATGGTGGCCTCGCTGGGCTGCGCGCTGTCCGGGTCGGTCGAGGCGCTGACCGGCTGGCGCGTGGTGCAGGCCATGGGCGGCGCCGCCGGCATCGTGATCCCGCGCGCGGTCATCCGCGACCACTACGACACCCATGAGGCCGCCCGCGCGCTGTCGCTGCTGATGCTCATCATGGGCCTGGCCCCCATACTGGCGCCGCTGGTCGGCGGCCAGCTGCTGGCCATCGCCAGCTGGCGCAGCCTGTTCTGGGTGATGCTGGCCGGCGGGGCCATGCTGATGTTCGCGGTCCTCAAGATCATGAAGGAATCGCTGGCGCCCGAACGCGCCGTGCCGCTGCGCTGGAGCACCATCCTGCGCAATTACCGCGACCTGTTCGCGCATCGCGGCTTCATGGCCCACAGCCTGGCCGGCGGCTTCGGCCAGGCCGGCATGTTCGCCTACATCATCGGCTCGCCGCGCGTGTTCATCGAACTCTACGGCGTGCCGCCCCAGTACTACGGCCTGCTGTTCGGCACCAACGCGCTCTCGCTCATCGTCTGCTCGCAGATCAGCGCCCGCCTGCTGCGCAGCTACACGCCGCGGCAGCTGCAGCGCCGCGCCCTGACCTCGCTGGCCTGCGCCAGCCTGGCGGCGGTGGCGCTGACGCTGGCCGGCTGGATGACGCTGCCGCTGCTGATGCTGTGCCTGATCACCTATATGGGCAGCCAGGGCTTCGTCAATCCCAATTCGGCCGCGCTGGCGCTGGCCGACCAGGGCAAGCGCCTGGGCGCCGCCTCGGCGATGCTGGGCACGCTGCAATTGTCCTGCGGCGCGCTGGCCGGCTTCGCGGTCAGCGCCTGGCAGGCCGACAGCGCCCTGCCCCTGACCGCCACGCTGGCGGCCTGCGCCTGCCTGTCCTGGTTGTCCGGCCGCGTGGCGCAAATGCACACCCGCTAAGCTGGCTGCTTGATTTATTTGGGTTTTTCGTATTAGAATCTTTGTCTTCATACGAAGTTTCCCGTGCAGGACTACTATGCTTTGTAGTTCAGCACTCTGACCCCAACCGCGTAGCGCCAGACTGGAATTTGGAAAACCCCGAAATCCAGTCTCCGCGGGTGGCAGGCAGCGGGTATAAGCACAGGGCCAGGCCGCAAGGCTGGCTCTCATCCACTAAGACTGGGTGGCCGGCAATTCAGCCCGGCGGCGAAACCCACGTCAGCCTCCCTCGAGCGATACGCGCCAAGAACGACACTAAGAGGTGCATCCATGGCACGCGTATGCCAAGTGACCGGCAAAGGCCCGATGGTGGGCAACAATGTTTCGCACGCGAACAACAAGACCAAGCGTCGCTTCCTGCCCAACCTGCAATCGCGCCGGTTCTGGGTTGAAAGCGAAAACCGCTGGGTCCGCCTGCGTGTTTCGGCCAAGGCCATCCGCACGATCGACAAGAACGGCATCGACGCCGTCCTGGCCGAAATGCGTGCCCGCGGCGAAATCGCCTAATCGGCCCTCCCGCCAATCTACATACTAGGAGCACGACATGGCCAAAGGTATCCGCGAAAAGATCAAGCTCGAGTCGACCGCCGGCACGGGTCATTTCTACACGACCACCAAGAACAAGCGCAACATGCCCGAGAAGATGCTGATCAAGAAGTTCGATCCCGTCGCTCGCAAGCACGTCGACTACAAGGAAACCAAGCTGAAGTAATTCAGCCGGTATCCCGGAAGACCCCGAAAGGCCCTGCAATGCAGGGCCTTTTTTTCCATCCGGCGACCGCGTTGTTGCGGCACGGCGAAAACACATGCTTCAATTGGGCCGCCGCCCCCGCCCGCGGGGTCCGATCCCTCGAACGCGATATCTGCCATGCTCCGTCCCTGCCTTACCCTGTTGCGCCGCGCGCTGGCGCCGGCCCTGCTGGCCCTGGCGCTGACCCCGATCGCCAGCGCCAAAGACAAGGAGCCCCCGATCCGCATCGGCGAGATCAACAGCTACAAGGCGATCCCGGCTTTCCTCGGCCCCTACAAGAAAGGCTGGCAGCTGGCGCTGGAGCAGGTCAATGCCGGCGGCGGCGTGCTGGGCCGCAAGCTGGAAGTCATCTCGCGCGACGACAACGGCAATCCCGGCGATTCGGTGCGCGCCGCGCAGGAACTGCTGGCGCGAGAGAAGGTGGAGCTGCTGTTCGGCGGCTTCCTGTCCAACACCGGCCTGGCGCTGACCGACTTCGCCAAGCAGCGCCAGGTGTTCTTCCTGGCGGCCGAGCCGCTCACCGACAAGATCACCTGGCAGGACGGCAACCGCTACACCTACCGGCTGCGCCCCTCCACGTGGATGCACGTGGCGGCGCTGGCCCCCAAGGCGCTGGCGCTGCGCAAGAAGCGCTGGGCCATCGTCTATCCCAACTATGAATACGGGCAGTCGGCCGTGGCCACGTTCAAGGCCATGATGAAGGCCTTCCAGTCCGACGTGGAATTCGTGGCCGAGCAGGCCGTGCCGCTGGGCAAGGTCGACGCCGGCGCCGTGGTGCAGGCGCTGGCCGACGCCAAGCCGGACGCGATCTTCAACGTGCTGTTCGCGGCCGACCTCACCCGCTTCGTGCGCGAAGGCAATACGCGCGGCCTGTTCGAGAACCGCGCCGTGGTGTCGGTGCTGTCGGGCGAGCCCGAGTACCTGGAGCCGCTGGGCGCCGACGCCCCGACCGGCTGGATCGTCACCGGCTATCCCTGGTATGCCATCGACACCCCGGCCAACACGGCCTTCGTCGAGGCCTACAAGAAGCGCTACAACGAAACGCCCAAGGTGGGCTCGGTCGTGGGTTACGCCTCGCTGATGTCCATCGCCGAAGGCCTGAAGGCCGCCGGCAGCGTGGACACCGAAAAGCTCGTGGACGCGTTCGCCGGCCTCAAGGTCGACACGCCCTACGGCCAGATCCACTACCGCAAGATCGACCATCAATCGACCATGGGCGTCTACGTGGGCACGACCGCGGTGGAGGACGGCAAGGGCGTCATGAAGGACTTCTCCTACATCGACGGCGCCCGCCTGCAGCCGCCCGACGAGCAGGTCCGCAAGATGCGCCCGGCGCCCTGATGAGCCTTTCCGGGCTGCTGCTGCAGCTGCTCAACGGCCTGGCCGACGCCAGCGCGCTGTTCCTGGTGGCGGCCGGGCTGTCGCTGATCTTCGGCGTGACCCGGGTGGTGAATTTCGCCCACGGCTCGTTCTACATGCTGGGCATCTACCTGGCCTGGACCTTCACCGGCTATTTCGGCGACGGCGCCGGCTACTGGGCCGGCCTGCTGCTGGCCGCGCTGGCCACGGGCCTGATCGGCGCGGCCGCCGAATGGCTGGTGCTCAAGCGCCTGTACCAGGCCCCCGAACTGTTCCAGCTGCTGGCCACCTTCGCGCTGGTGCTCATCATCGGCGACGCCGCGCTGGCGATCTGGGGCCCGGAGGATCTGTTCTCGGCCCGCGCGCCGGGCCTGTCCGGCGCGGTGCAGATCCTGGGGCGCCGCTATCCCGAATACGACCTGCTGCTGATCGCCGCCGGCCCGGTGGTACTGGGCCTGCTGT
The DNA here is from genome assembly GCF_003267925.1 of Achromobacter sp. HZ01. Lineage (NCBI taxonomy): Bacteria > Pseudomonadati > Pseudomonadota > Betaproteobacteria > Burkholderiales > Alcaligenaceae > Achromobacter > Achromobacter sp. HZ01. Next base: position 22,880 of record NZ_LWKV01000006.1, on the reverse strand, counting down.
GGCTGCTGCTGATGCGCACGCGCTGGGGCCGGCTGCTGCGCGCGGCGGCGGAAAACCGCCGCATGCTGGCCGCGCTGGGGGTGAACCAGGCGTGGCTGTTCACCTCGGCCTTCACGCTGGGCGCCTTCCTGGCCGGCCTGGGCGGCGCGCTGGCCGCGCCGCGCGTGCCCGCCACGCTGGGGCTGGACCTGGAGATCATCGCCAGCGCCTTCGTGGTCGTGGTGGTGGGCGGCCTGGGTTCGATACCCGGCGCCTTCCTGGCGGCGCTGCTGATCTGTTCGGTCAAGGCCGTGTTCGTGTTCCTGGGCCAGGTGCAGATCGGCCCGTGGGTCTTCAACCTGTCCAAGCTCACGCTGCTGGCCGAGTTCGCCGTGATGGCGGTGGTGCTGGTGGCGCGACCCTGGGGCCTGCTGGGCCAGCCGCCCGCGCCCTCGTCGCAGGCCGTCGCCCCCGAGCGCCCGATCGCGCCGGCCGGCCGCCGGCTGCGGCGGGCCTACGGCCTGCTGCTGGTCCTGCTGGCGCTGGCGCCGGTGGCCGCCCTGCAATGGCCGTACTTCGGCATCCTGCTGACCGAAATCCTGATCGCCGCGCTATTCGCCGCCAGCCTGCATTTCCTGACGGGGCTGGCCGGCATGACGTCCTTCGGCCACGCGGCCTGGTTCGGCCTGGGCGCCTACGGCGCGGCGCTGCTGCTGAAGCTGGCGGCCGTGCCGATGGAGGCGGCGCTGCTGCTCGGCCCCTTCGCCGCGGCCTTCGGCGCGCTGCTGTTCGGCTGGTTCTGCGTGCGCCTGTCGGGCGTGTACCTGGCGATGCTGACGCTGGCGGTGGCGCAGATCCTGTGGGCGCTGGCCTATCAATGGGACGACGTGACCGGCGGCAGCAACGGGCTGATCGGCCTGTGGCCGTCGGCCTGGCTGTCGCAGGGCCCGTGGTTCTATTACCTGACGCTGGCGCTGTGCGCCGGCGGCATCTGGTGGCTACGCCGGCTGGCGTTCTCGCCGCTGGGCTATGCGCTGCGCGGCGTGCGCGATTCGTCGCTGCGCGCCGAGGCGCTCGGCATGGACGCGCGGCGCCTGCAATGGGCGGGCTTCGTGGCGGCCTCGCTCGCCGCCGGCATGGCCGGCTCGCTCTATGCGTTTTCCAAGGGCAGCATCGCCCCCGACGTGCTGGCCGTGAGCCGTTCGGTGGACGGCCTGGTGATGGTGCTGCTGGGCGGCCTGCACACGCTGGCCGGCCCCCTGGTGGGCGCGGCGTCCTACACCTGGCTGCAGGACGCCGCCGCGCGCAGCACCGAGTACTGGCACGCGGTGCTGGGCCTGGCCATCCTGGTCCTGGTGCTGGCCTTCCCCGAAGGCCTGGCGGGCGCGGCGACGCGCCTGCGCGGGAGGCGCGCATGAGTTCGGCTCCGCTGCTCCAGGTGCGCGGGCTGCGCAAATCGTTCGGCGGCATCGAGGCGCTGGCGGACGTGTCCTTCACGCTGGAAGCCGGCCGCATGCTGGCCCTGATCGGCCCCAACGGCGCCGGCAAGTCCACCTGCTTCAACGTGCTGGGCGGCCAGTTGCGGCCGGACGCCGGCTCGGTCCTGCTCGACGGCCGCGAGCTGGTGGGCCTGTCGGCCCGCCGGATCTGCCGGCTGGGCGTGGGCCGCAGCTTCCAGACGGCCGAGACCTTCCGCTCCATGACCGTGCTGGAAAACGTGCAGACGGCGCTGCTGTCGCGCGACCGGCTGCTCTTCAACCCCTGGCGCCGCGCCGGCCGCCACGCGGTCGACGAAGCCCTGACGCTGCTGTCGCAGGTACAGATGGCCGACAAGGCGGCCGCGCCCTGCGGCACGCTGGCCTATGGCGAGGTCAAGCGGGTCGAGCTGGCGATGGCGCTGGCGCACCGGCCGCGCCTGCTGCTGATGGACGAGCCCACCGCCGGCATGGCCGCCAACGAGCGCCACGCGCTGATGCGCCTGACCCGCCAGCTGGCCGACACCCGGCGCATCGCGGTGCTGTTCACCGAGCACAGCCTGGACGTGGTGTTCAAGCATGCCGACCGCATCGCCGTGCTGGTGCGCGGCGGCCTGCTGGCCGAAGGCGCGCCGGCCGATATCGCGGCCGACGAACGGGTCAAGGCCGCGTATCTTGGGACGGAGGCGCCCCAGCCGGGCTAGCGTCGGGCTGCTGGCATTCCCAGAAGATCCGGGCCTTGCAGCCGGCGCAGACGGAACGGTCGAGCCTGGCGTAGATGCTGCTCAGCGCCGTGGCCTTGTCGGGAAACACGTGGTCCTCGCCCAGGCGCTCCAGAAAGCCGGTGCGCCGCCACATGGCCAGCACCTCGGGCCGCGGCCGGTGGAAATACAGGTCGCCCCCCATCGCCCGGCGCGCGGCCAGCTCGTCTTCCCAGACCTGGGCGCCGGCCATGTCGATGAAGTTCATGCTCTTGGCCATCACCAGCAGGTGGCGCGGCGCGTCGGGCGCGGCGCGCAGCTCGTGCAGGCGCTGCGCCACGTGCGTGGCCGCGCCGAAGTACACCGAGCCCTCCATGCGCAGCAGCTTGAGCTGCGGGCATTCGGGCAGCGCGTCCTCGGCATGTTCCAGCACCACGAAGCGGCGCTGCGGCCCGCGCGAGTCGAAGCCCATGGAACGCATCGCCGGGCGCGAGGTGCGGTGCAGGTAGACCATCAGCGACAGCACCGTGCCCAGCAGGATCGCCACTTCCATGCGGATGGTGATGGTGGCCGCCAGGGTCGCGGCGGCGATGATGCATTCATTGCGCTGCGTGCGGATCAGCAGGCGCCAGCGCGGGATGTCCAGCAGGGTCCAGGCCACCAGCAGCAGCAGCCCCGAAATGGCCGCATGGGGGATGCGGGCCAGCAGCGGCGCCGACACGGCCACCAGCGCCATCAGCAGCAGCGCCGAGAACACCGAGGCCAGCGGCGTCTTGGCGCCGGCCTCGTAGTTGGGCACCGAACGGTTCAGGGAACCGCAGGACAAATAGCAGGAAAAGAATCCGCCCGCGATGTTGGAAAGCCCCTGCCCCACGAATTCGCGGTTCGCGTCGATGCGCTGGCCCGAGCGCGTAGCCACGGCCTTGGCGATGGAGATCGATTGCGCCAGGGCCACGATGGTCAGCGCGAAGGCCAGGCTCAGCAGGTCGGGCAGCACGCGCCAGTCCACGCTGGGCACGTGAAACGGCGGCCAGGGCTGGGCGATGGCGCCCAGCACGGATACCGGCTGGCCTTCGGTCAGCGCATTGAACGCCGCGGCCGCCAGCGTGCCCGCCGCCAGGCCGGCCAGCATGAAGGGCTTGCGCTTATCCAGCTTGCGCACCAGCATGGCCACCGCCAGCGTCACCAGCGTCACCAGCACCGCGCCCACATGCGCCTGTCCGATATTGGCGCCCAGGCTGGCCAGCAGCGCGCCGGTGCCGTGCGAATCGGGCGCGGGCAGCCCCAGCGCGTCTTTCAGCGCGTGCACCGCGATCAGCAAGGCCGCGCCGCTGGTGAAGCCGAACAGCGCCGACGGCGAAATGAAGTGCGCCAGCGACCCCAGCCTTAGCGTGCCCACCAGCCACTGCATCACGCCGACCAGCACCGTCACGGCCAGCGCCAGTTCGATGTAGCCCGGACTGCCGGCCGCGGCCAGCGGCGTCAGCACCGCGAACAGCGCCAGCGAATTGGCGTTGGTGGGACCGGACATGACGTGGCGGCTGGAACCGAAGAGCGCGGCCACGATACAGGGCACGATGGCCGAATACAGGCCGTATTCGGGAGGCAGGCCGGCCAGCATGGCGAACGCCACGCCCTGCGGCAGCACCAGCAGCGCGCCCAGCAGGCCCGCCGCCGCATCCGCGCGCAAGGTTTGCGCGTCCACCTCATCCACCCACGAACCGAACAACCGGCGCGCGGCTTGCTTGCCCCCCTGCATCATTCTTTGTCTACCCTCGGACATCGTTCTTTGCCCCGGCCGATCATGCGTCTCCCCCCGAGGCAGGGGCGTCTAGCGTAAACCCTCGCGCCGGCTTGCGCAACGCAACATCGGAGGCAGCGCGACCGGCGCCTATTTCAGGTAGCGGCGTTCCAGCTCTCGCATGGCGGCGTCGCCCTGCAGGGCGATGATTTCCTTGACCGACGGCAGGCCGGCGTCGACCTCGTGGATGCCGCCGTCGCGCCGGATGCGGGCGAAAACCTCGCGCATCGCGCCCACCGCGGCGCGGATGGCATGGTTGCCGTAGATCACCAGCCCCACCTTGCCCAGCGCCTGGATGTCGGATTCGCGCAATTGCGGATAAGACGTGGGCACCAGCACCAGCGGCGCGCGCCCCTGCCACGCGGCCACGAAAGACAGGATTTCGTCGGGCGCGCTTTGCTTGGAATGGATCAGGATGGCGTCGGCGCCGGCGGCCTCGTAGGCCGCGGCCCGGGCCAGCGCCTCGCGCTCGCCCGCCCCCGCGATCAGGGCCTCGGTGCGGGCGATCACGCAGAAATCCGCGTCGCGGCGCGCCGCGCAGGCGGCTTCGACCTTGCCCTGGAATTCCTCGATGCGCACCAGTTCCTGGCGGCCGCCGGCGCGCAGGCTGGTGTCCTTGGGAAAGGTCTTGTCTTCCATCACCACGGCCGAACAGCCGGCCGCCTCGTACTGCGGCACGATGTAGGACACGTTGATGGCGTTGCCGAAGCCGGTGTCGATGTCGGCGATGACCGGCACGTCCACCGCGGCGGCGATCGCGCGCATCATGTCCAGGTGCTGCGACGGCGAAAGAATGTTGGCGTCCGGCACCGCGTGGCTGGCCGAGAGCTCGAAGCCGCTGCCCCATATGGCGTCGAATCCGGCCTGCTCGGCGAGCCGGGCCGACAGCGGGTTGTGCGCCGACATGGCGTGCGCCAGGGCCGGGGCCTGCAGTTTCTGGCGGAAACAGGCGTTGCGCTTCATGGTTCAGCCCGCCTCGCCGCCGCGCCGCGATTTCATGGCCTGGCCGATGGCGGCCAGCGCGTCGTCGGCGATCAGCCGCGCGGCCATGGGCAGCAGTTCTTCTTCCTCACGGCGGATGTGCGCGGCGTAGGCCTCGGTGAACGCCTGGACCTCGCCGGCCGGGAGCTCGGCGCGCCGGCCCTGGGAAATGTCGGCCAGCGCCTGGCGCAGCGGCTCCCAGCGCCGGGCCAGCTGCCGGTGTTCGGCGACCAGGCCGTCGACCAGCTCATGCAGGCACACCGCGTCGGAGCCGGCCATGGAATCGATCAGGGCGGGGAACAGGTCTTCTTCCTCGTCCTCGTGGTGATGGACGGCCGCGGTCTCGAAGTAGCGCAGCACGCTGGCCGCGGCGGTCTGGGCCGCCGCGTCGCTGCCATGCGCCGGCAGGTGCGCGGCCAGCCGTCCCAGCGTGGCGCACTGGCGGGCGATGCGCCCGTGGCAGGCCGACAGCAGGGCCAGCGGATCGTCCGCCGTCGGCGCGGGCGCCGGACCTCCAGGAAAACTCACCGCCATTTCACACCTCCGTTTATCCCGCCTGGCCGCGCCACCACAAGCGGATGGAATCCCATGCCCTGCCCGCGAAACCCGCCTCGGCCACCGGCTCCAGCGCCACCACGGGGAACTGCAGGGCGGGCTTGCCGTCGACCAGCACGCGCATCTCGCCCACCGTGGCCTGCGACGCGATCGGCGCGATCAGCGGCTCCTGCGGCGTCCAGACCCGCTCCACCTTGGCGCCGGCCGGCACGGTGACGTAGGCGTCGCGCGCGAATCCAGCCTTCAGGCTGTCGCTCGCGCCCTTCCAGACCTCGGGCGTGGCCACCGACTCGCCGCGCGCGTAAAGCTTGATGGTATTGAACCCCCGAAAGCCCCACTCCAGCAACTCGCGGCTTTCCTGCGTGCGCAGCTTATCGGACGCGGTCCCCACGACCACCGTGATCAGCCGCCGCTCGTCGGCGCCGTTGGGCCGCTTGGCGCTGGCCACGATGCAGTAGCCGGCCGACTCCGTATGCCCGGTTTTCAGGCCGTCGACGCTGGGGTCCAGCCACAGCAGCCGGTTGCGGTTGGGCTGCGTGATCTTGTTGTAGGTGAACTGCTTGGCCGAATCGTAGGTCCGGTAAAGCGCGGGATAGTCGCGGATGAAGCGCGTGGCCAGCACCGACAGGTCGCTCGCGGTCGAGTAGGTGCCCGGGTCCGGCAGGCCGTGCGGGCTGGCGAAATGCGTGGCGTGCAGGCCCATTTTCACGGCGGTGTCGTTCATCCGCGCCACGAAGGCCTCGACGCTGCCCGAGACCGCCTCGGCCAGCGCGATGGCCGCGTCGTTGCCGGACTGGATCATCAGGCCGCGCAGCAGGTCGTCCACCGAGACCTTGGAGCCCGGCTCCAGGAACATCTTGGAGCTGCCCGCCGGCACTTTCCACGCGCGCGTGGACACGGTGACCATCTGGCCGGCCGACAATTCCTTCTTGCTCAGGGCCTCGAACACGACATAGGCCGTCATGATCTTGGTCAGCGACGCGGGCTCGATCCGCTCGCTCGCGGCATGCGAGGCGATCACCTGGCCGCTGGTCTCATCCAGCAAAAGCCAGGCCTTGGCCGTCAGGGCCGGCGCGGCCATGGACTGCGCCGCTGCGCCCGAAACGCACGCGGCCGCGACGATCAGGCTCGCCGCCAACTTCTTCATCAACATATCGCTGCTTCACTTCCATGCATGGTTTTTCTTGCGCGGCGAAACCGCGCGCCCGCCATTGGAACATGCGCAGCGCCATTGGTTCATCGGCCGCGGCATCGCGCCGGAGCCCTTGTAGAAGGCACTTTCTGCGCCGAAAACAACAAACAGCGGCAGAAAACCCGCTGGAAAACCGCATCAAGCGGCGCTCTTCCGCTATCATCGGGCGCGTGGCGTCTATTGCCGATACCCGGCACGCGCTGCTCCATGTCCTCAACAAACGGATTTTGACCATGGCCACGAAAGCAAAAGCTCCTGCCAAGAAAGTCACCAAACCCGCCGCCAAGGCGCCCGCCAAAAAGGCTACGGCCGCCAAGACCGCTGTGAAACCCGCAGCCAAGAAGGCCGCTCCCGCCAAGAAGGTCGTCGCCGCCAAGAAGGTCGCCGCCGCCCCCAAGGCCATCAAGGCTGCCCTGAACAAGACCCAGCTCATCGCCTACATCGTTGAGCAATCCGGCGTCGAAGCCAAGTCCGTCAAGGCCGTGCTGGCCAGCCTGGAAACCTCGGTGCTGGGCTCCGTGGACAAGAAGGGCGCCGGCGAATTCACGCTGCCGGGCCTGTTCAAGGTCTCCGTGCAGAAGGTTCCGGCCAAGGCCAAGCGCTTCGGCAAGGACCCGTTCACCGGCGAAGAGCGCTGGTTCCCCGCCAAGCCGGCTTCGGTCAAGGTGAAGGTTCGCCCGCTCAAGAAGCTGAAGGACGCCGCGCAGTAATTCCGCGCTAATCCGGTCAAGCCGGAAGGGCCCGCCTCGCAAGAGGCGGGCCCTTCTTTTTTGCCGCCGCGATTGCGCGCCGCGCGGCCGGCCTGCTAGAATTTATCTTCACGTAAAGATACTTTACTTCAAAACAAATGCAAGCCACGACCGATTTCGTCGACCGGATCATCGCGCAATGGAGCCGGGAATGCCCGGGCCAGGACTTCGCGCCCATGGCCGTGATCACCCGGCTGTTCCGCCTCAACGCGCTGGCCACGCGCAACGTCAACCACGGCTTTCGCCGCCATACCCTGCACCAGGGCGAGTTCGACGTGCTGGCCACGCTGTACCGCAGCGGCGCGCCCTACGCGCTCAATCCGCAGAAGCTGGTCGAGGCCCTGCTGCTGACCTCCGGCGCGATGACCAACCGCCTCGACCGCCTGGAAGAGGCCGGGCTGCTGGCGCGCAGCCCGAATCCCGAGGACCGCCGCGGCGTGATCGTCTCGCTCACTTCGGAAGGCCTGCGCCTGATCAAGGCGGTGTTGAAGGACTACCTGAAAGACATGAACGAACTGCTGGAGCCGCTGTCGGCCGCGGAACGCAAGCAGCTGGCCGGCCTGCTCAGGAAAATGCTGATCCGGCTCGACCAGGAAACCCCCGGCGGCATAGACGCCTGAGCGCCAGACCCATGAATTCCGCATCACGCTCCCCCCAGACCCCGGCGCTGACCGCGCCCATCATCCTGCTGATGTCCGTGGCCACCGGCCTGGCGGTCGCCAGCAACTATTACGCGCAGCCGCTGCTGCACACCATCGGCGAGCAGTTCTCGCTGTCGACCGCCGCGGCCGGCGCCATCGTCACCACGGCGCAGCTGAGCTACGCGGTGGGCCTGATGCTGCTGGTGCCGCTGGGCGACATGTTCGAGCGCCGCAGCCTGATCGTGCTGATGAGCCTGCTGTCCTCGGCTACCCTGCTGATCTCGGCCTTCGCCCCCAGCATCACGGTGCTGATCGTCGGCACGGCGCTGACCGGCATGCTGTCGGTGGTGGCGCAGATCCTGGTACCGTTCGCCGCCACGCTGGCCGCGCCCCATGAACGCGGCAAGGCCGTGGGCACGGTCATGAGCGGCCTGCTGCTGGGCATCCTGCTGGCCCGCACTGTCGCCGGCGCCCTGGCCGACCTGGGCAGCTGGCGCACGGTGTACTGGGTGGCCGCCATCCTGATGCTGGCCATGTCGGCCGCGCTGTGGCGCCTGCTGCCCCGCTACCAGAGCCCGGCCGGCCTGAGCTACCCGCGCCTGCTGGCCTCCATCCTGAAGATGTTCGCCGAAGAGCCGCTGTTTCGCGCCCGCTCGCTGCTGGGCGGGCTGCTGTTCGCCTCGTTCAGCATGCTCTGGACGCCCCTGACCTTTCTGCTGGCCAGCCCGCCCTATGAATACAACAACACCACGATCGGCCTGTTCGGGCTGGCCGGCGCGGCCGGCGCCTACGCCGCCAACCGCTTCGGCCGCCTGGCCGACCGCGGCCTGGGCAACCTGGCCACCCGGGCCGGCCTGCTGCTGCTGCTCGGTTCGTGGGGACCGATCGCATTCGGCCAGGCGTCCGTGATCGCCCTGCTGGTCGGGATTCTGATCCAGGACCTGGCGATACAGGGCGTACATGTCACCAATAGCAGCGCCCTCTACCGGCTGCGCCCCGAGGCCCGCAGCCGCCTGACCGCCGGCTACATGACCAGCTACTTCATCGGCGGAGCCAGCGGTTCGCTGGTATCGTCCTGGCTGTACGCCCATTTTGGCTGGCCCGGCGTGGTCACGGCGGGCGCCGTTCTCGGGGGGATTACGCTGGTGTACGGCGCCCTGTCGCCCAGCGCGCGCATCCCGGAAACGGCCTCGCGCCCAGCCCGCGCCTAGCACCTCCTATAATCAGGGGTTTTGGCCGCCTCCGCGCTCCGCGCGGCCGGGCGGCTCACCCTTTTTTGCCATCGTGCACGAGCCCATGCAGGAACGTTACCTCCCCAATACCGTCGAAGCAGCCGCCCACCAAGACTGGCAGGCCCGCGACGCTTACCTGGTCCACGAACACGCGACGAACGCGGACGGCTCCGAAAAGCCGAAGTTCTACGCCTGCTCGATGCTGCCCTACCCCAGCGGCAAGCTGCACATGGGCCACGTGCGCAACTACACCATCAACGACATGATGGCGCGCCAGCTGCGCATGCGCGGCTATAACGTCCTGATGCCCATGGGCTGGGACGCCTTCGGCATGCCGGCCGAGAACGCCGCCATCAAGTCCAAGGTGCCGCCGGCCAAGTGGACCTACGACAACATCGCCTACATGAAGAAGCAGATGAAGGCGATGGGCCTGGCGATCGACTGGTCGCGCGAGATGTGCGCCTGCGATCCGGAGTATTACAAGTGGAACCAGTGGCTGTTCCTCAAGATGCTGGAAAAGGGCGTGGCCTACCGCAAGACCCAGGTGGTCAACTGGGACCCGGTGGACCAGACCGTGCTGGCCAACGAGCAGGTCATCGACGGACGCGGCTGGCGTTCGGGCGCGCTGGTCGAAAAGCGCGAGATCCCGGGCTACTACCTGCGCATCACCGATTACGCCGACGAGCTGCTGGGCGCCGTCCAGAACGACCTGCCCGGCTGGCCCGAGCGCGTGCGCCTGATGCAGGAAAACTGGATCGGCAAGTCCGAGGGCCTGCGCTTCGCCTTCCCCCACAAGATCGCCGGCCCGGACGGCCAGCTGATCCAGGACGGCAAGCTGTACGTCTTCACCACCCGCGCCGACACCATCATGGGCGTGACCTTCTGCGCCGTGGCGCCGGAGCACCCCCTGGCCACGCAGGCCGCGCTGTCCAACCCGCAGCTGGCGGCGTTCGTCGAGCAATGCAAGCTGGGCGGCACGACCGAGGCCGAAATGGCCACGCGCGAAAAGGAAGGCATGCCCACGGGCCTGTACGTCACGCACCCGATCACCGGCGCCGACGTCGAAGTCTGGGTCGGCAACTACGTGCTCATGAGCTACGGCGACGGCGCCGTCATGGGCGTGCCGGCGCACGACGAGCGTGACTTCGCCTTCGCCCGGAAATACGGGCTGCCGATCAAGCAGGTCGTGGACGTGGCCGGCAAGCAGTACTCCGCCGACGCCTGGCAGGAATGGTACGGCGACAAGCAGGCCGGCCGCACCATCAACTCCGGCAAGTACGACGGCCTCTCGCACAAGGAAGCGGTCGACGCCATCGCCGCCGACCTGGGCGCCCAGGGCCTGGGCGAAAAGCAGACCACCTGGCGCCTGCGCGACTGGGGCATTTCGCGCCAGCGCTACTGGGGCACCCCGATCCCCATCATCCATTGCGCCGATTGCGGCCCGGTCCCGGTTCCCGAAAAAGACCTGCCGGTGGTGCTGCCCGACGACCTCATCCCCGACGGCAGCGGCAACCCGCTGGCCAAGAACGAGGCCTTCCTGTCCTGCGCCTGCCCCAAGTGCGGCAAGCCGGCGCGCCGCGAAACCGACACCATGGACACCTTCGTGGACTCGTCCTGGTACTTCATGCGCTATACCTCGCCGGGCAACGACAACGCCATGGTCGACGCGCGCAACGATTACTGGATGCCGATGGACCAGTACATCGGCGGCATCGAGCACGCGGTGCTGCACCTGCTGTACGCGCGCTTCTGGACCAAGGTCATGCGCGACATGGGCCTGCTCAATTTCGACGAGCCCTTCACCAAGCTGCTGTGCCAGGGCATGGTGCTCAACCATATCTATTCGCGCAAGACGCCCCAGGGCGGCATCGAATACTTCTGGCCGGAAGACGTCGAGAACGTCTATGACGCGCGCGGCGCGATCGTGGGCGCCAAGCTCAAGGCCGACGGCTCCGAGATCAGCTACGGCGGCGTGGGCACGATGTCCAAGTCCAAGAACAACGGCGTCGATCCGCAATCCCTGATCGACACCATGGGCGCCGACACGGCCCGCCTGTTCGTCATGTTCGCCAGCCCGCCCGAGCAGACCCTCGAATGGTCCGACTCCGGCGTCGAAGGCTCCAACCGCTTCCTGCGCCGCCTCTGGTCGATCAGCTACGCCAGGCGCGAGGCCGTGGCCCGCGGCCTGGCCCACGGCGCCGACTGGGCCCAGGCGCCGGCCCCCGTGAAGGACCTGCGCCGCGAAGTCTATGCGCTGCTCAAGCAGGCCGACTACGATTACCAGCGCATCCAGTACAACACCGTCGTGTCGGCCTGCATGAAGATGCTGAACGCCATCGACGACGCCAAGCTGCCCGAGGGCGCCCACGCGGACGCCGCCTACGCCGAAACGCTGGGCGTGCTGCTGCGCGTGCTGTACCCGGTGGTGCCGCACATCACCTGGCACCTGTGGCGCGACCTGGGCTACGCGCAAGAGCTGGGCGACCTGCTCGACGCGCCGTGGCCGCACGTCGACGAGGCGGCGCTGGTGGCCGACGAGATCGAACTGATGCTCCAGGTCAACGGCAAGCTGCGCGGCTCGATCCGCGTGGCCGCCAAGGCGCCCAAGGAAGACATCGAGAAGCTCGCTGCCGCCCAGGAAGAGGTCGCCCGCTTCCTGGAAGGCCGCCCGCCCAAGCGCGTCATCGTGGTTCCGGGCAAACTGGTCAACGTCGTAGGCTGATGAGGTCAAGCATGCACTTCGCCGGGCAACAAACGCACTCCCCCCGCCTACCCTGGCTGCTGCGCGGCGCCTGCCTGGCGCTGTTCATGCTGCTCTCCGCCTGCGGTTTCGCGTTGCGGGGAGTCACCCCCATGCCGTTCGAGACGCTGTACGTCGGCATCCCCGACAACACGCAGTTCGGCGCCGACGTGCGCCGCTCGCTGCGCGCGGCCTCGCCCGACACCAAGCTGGTCGCCACGCCCAAGGAGGCCCAGGCCATCCTGCAGCAGGTCTCGGATTCGCGCACGCTGCGCGAGGTGTCGCTCAACGCGCAGGGCCGCGTCGAGGAATACGAACTCGGCATCAACTACACGTTCCGCCTGATCGACGCCAAGGGCCGCGCGCTGATTCCCGACACCACGCTGTCGATCTACCGCGAAATGCCCTACGACGACCAGGTCGTGCAGGCCAAGCAGGGCCAGATCGAAACGCTGTACAAGTCCATGCAGCGCGATCTCGTTTCGCGGCTGCTGCGCCGCATGACGGCCCCGGACGTGCGCGAGGCCTTCGAGAACGCCGAGCGGCGCGGCGAGAGCGGCGAAACCCCGTTGTACGACCCGACCGCGCCGCAGCCGCAGCGTACGCCCACGCCCTGGCAGACGCCGTCCACCACCGATCCGGCCAACGTGCGCTGATGGCACAGCCCCTGGACGCGGACCGCCTGGCCGAACAGCTGCAACGGCCGGGCAACCGGCTGGCGCCGCTGTACACGGTGTCGGGCGACGAGCCGCTGCTGGTGACCGAGGCGGTGGACGCGCTGCGCGCCGCGGCGCGCGGCGCCGGCTATACCGAGCGGCTGTCCATGGTGATGGACGCGCGCAGCGACTGGAGCGCGGTCATCGCCGCCACGCAAAGCGTGTCGCTGTTCGGCGACCGCCGCATCCTCGAACTCAAGATCCCCACGGGCAAGCCCGGCAAGCCCGGCGCCGACACGCTGGCGCGGCTGGCCGAGCAGGCCGAGAAACAGCCCGACGCCGACACGCTGGTCCTGATCTCCCTGCCGCGCCTGGACAAGGCCACCCGCGAAAGCCGCTGGATGCAGGCGCTGGCCCGCGGCGGCGCGATGGTCGATATCGCCAGCATCGAGCGCGGCCGCCTGCCGGCCTGGATCGGCCAGCGCCTGGCGCGCCAGAACCAGCGCGCCGACAACGCCACGCTGCAGTGGATGGCCGACAAGGTGGAAGGCAACCTGCTGGCCGCCCACCAGGAAATCCAGAAGCTGGGCCTGCTCTACCCCGAAGGCCAGCTGGCCGCCGAGGACGTCGAACGCGCGGTGCTGAACGTGGCGCGCTACGACGTTTTCGGGCTGCGCGACGCCATGCTGGCCGGCGACACCGCCCGCACCATCCGCATGCTCGACGGCCTGCGCGCCGAAGGCGAGGCGCTGCCCCTGGTGCTGTGGGCCGTGGGCGAGGAAATCCGCCTGCTGGCCCGCGTGGCCCAGGCCCGCGCCCTGGGGCAGGACGTCAACGGCCTGATGCGCCGCCTGCGCATTTTCGGCGCGCACGAACGCCTGGCGCTGCAGGCCCTGAGCCGGGTGCAGCCCGGCGTCTGGCCGGCCGCCGTGCAGCACGCGCACGAGGTCGACCGCCTGATCAAGGGCCTGTCCGTGCCGGGCCGCCTGTCCGACCCCTGGGAAGAAATGACCCGTCTCGCGCTGCGCGTGGCCGCCGCCGGCGCGCGACCGTGAAGGCGGCATCGCCGCCACGCCCGCCCGGCCCGACGGCCGGATATACACTGATTCTTCGAGCGGTTTCCATGCCGCCCCATACTTCATGATCGACGCCGCCATGTCCTCGTCCTCCATCGAACAAGCCATGCTCACCCTGGGCGAAAACGCCCGCCGCGCCTCGCGCGCCATGATGCGCGCCAGCGGCGCCGCCAAGAACCAGGCGCTCCTGGCCATGGCCGACGCGCTCGCCGCCAGCCACGAAGAACTCAAGGCCGCCAACGAGAAAGACGTGGCCGCCGCGCGCGCCAACGGGCTGGAGCCGGCGCTGCTGGACCGCCTGAGCCTGTCGGACAAGACGCTGGCGCACATGGCCGAAGGCCTGCGCCAGATCGCCGCCCTGCCCGACCCGATCGGCAGCATCACCGCCACCACCGTGCGCCCCAACGGCATGCGCGTGGCCCAGATGCGCGTGCCGCTGGGCGTGATCGGCATCATTTACGAATCCCGGCCCAACGTGACGATCGACGCCGCGGCGCTGTGCCTGAAGTCGGGCAACGCCGCCATCCTGCGCGGCGGCAGCGAAGCGCTGCATTCCAACATCGCGCTCGGCCGCATCGTGCAGAAGGGCCTGGCCGCCGCCGGCCTGCCGCAGGACGCGGTGCAGGTGGTGGCCACCGCCGACCGCGCCGCGGTGGGCAAGCTCATCACCATGACCGAGCACATCGACGTCATCGTGCCGCGCGGCGGCAAGGGCCTGATCGCGCGCCTGTCGCAAGAGGCCCGCGTGCCGCTGATCAAGCACCTGGACGGCAACTGCCACGTCTATATCGACGCGGCCGCCGACCCGGACAAGGCGCACGCCATCGCGGTCAACGCCAAGACCTACCGCTACGGCATCTGCGGCGCCATGGAGACGCTGCTGATCGACGCGGTGGCCGCCGTCTCCATCCTGCCCAGCCTGGCCGCCGACCTCGGCGAACGCGGCGTCGAACTGCGCGGCTGCCCGCGCACACTGGCCCTGCTGCCGCACGCCAAGCCCGCCACCGACGAGGACTGGGCCACCGAATACCTGGGCCCCATCCTGGCGGTGCGTATCGTCGACTCGCTGGACGACGCGATCGAGCACATCGCGCGCTGGGGTTCCGGCCACACCGACGCCATCGTCACCGAAGACCTGTCGGCCGCGCAGCGCTTCCAGCGCGAAGTCGATTCCAGCTCGGTCTACGTCAACCTGCCCACCTGCTTCGCCGATGGGTTCGAGTACGGCCTGGGCGCCGAGATCGGCATCTCGACCAACCGCCTGCACGCGCGCGGCCCGGTCGGCCTGGAAGGCCTGACCACGCTGAAGTGGGTGCTCAACGGCGAAGGCCAGGTGCGCGGCTGACCCGCGCGCCACGGCTGACGCGGCCCTGAACACGGGGCCGCGCCAGGGCTTCTACAATACGGCTCCAGGCAATCCACCCGCTTTTCATCATCCAGACGCGGCCTACCGCGCAACGCAGAGACTCCCCATGCATTCAGCCGCCATCTCCATGGCCTTCAGCCTCTTCGTGCTGTGTTTCATCACCTGCTCCATCAGCGGAATCGTCCTGTTCTTCGTCAAGAGCAAACAGATCAACGCCGCGCTCAAGCACCCCTACCTGCAGCACCGCACGTTCGCCCAGTATCCGCTGGCGGTGCGGGCGGCGATCACGCTCGATTATTTCTTCCGCCTGATGTTCCCCGGCACGCGGTTCTGGCTGGTCGGCAACGCCAACGATCTGCTCGGCCACGTCGAGCCCAAGAAGATTCCGCTTTCGCTGAAATGGCCGATCGTCGGCTTCTGGGGCTCGTGCTGGCTGGGCCTGATCGCCATGGTCGCGCTGTGGATCATGATTTACCTGGGAGTCTGACCATGCAAATCGGCATCGAAGACTATCCCGGCTGCCTGGAGGCGGCGCGCCTGCTCATCGCCGCGCGCGAATCCGGCGTCGCCGGCCCGCGCCTGCCCGCCGGCTGCCGCCCGCAATCGCTGGACCAGGCCTTCGCCGTGCAGCAGCGCACCGCGCAATTGCTGCGCGAGGAGCGCCACGACGACGTCGCCGCCTGGAAGAGCGCGCTGCCCTCGCCCGAAAAAGCCGTGGTCGCGCCCATCTACGCGTCCACCGTGGCCCACGCCGAGGCCGGCCCGATCGCCGCCCGCACCGACGTGCTGCGCATCGAACCGGAAATCGCCTTCGAGCTCGCGCAGGACCTGCCGGCCCGCGCCGAGCCCTATACCGAAGCCGAGATCGACGCCGCCATCGGCGGCGCGCGCCTGGCCCTGGAAATCCTGGGCTGCCGCTACGCCAGCCCCGAGCACGCCAGCGTGCCGGAGCTGCTGGCCGACCACATGTTCAACCTGGGGCTGGTGCTGGGTCCGCGCATCGCCTCGCCGCACACCGTGCCCGCCAGCATGGCCATCACGCTGTCCATGGACGGCGTGCAGGCCGAGCAGCACGCGGGCGTACATCCGAACGACCGCCCCAAGGCCGGGCTGTACTGGCTGGCCAATTTCCTGCGCGGCCAGGGCCTGGGCCTGCGTGCCGGCCAGCACGTGATCACCGGCTCGTACGCCGGTTTCCTGGACGTGCCCGCCGGCCGCGGCCTGGAACTGGCCTACGGCGATCTCGGCGTGCTGCGGCTGCGTTTCGCCGGGCCGGCGACGCAACCGTCCGCCTAGGCGCGGACCGCGGGTTCGGCGATGCCCACGGCCTCGCCGCCCGCCTCGATGATTTCACCGACCGCCAGGCACAGGTCTTCGCGGTAGCGGCCCGCCACCACCTGCACCCCGACCGGACTCGGGCCGGCCTCGCTCATGGCGCTGCCCATGGCGACCGACAGGCCCGGCAGGCCCATGAACGGCACCCCGATCTGCGTCATCTGGGCGCGCCACACGCGGGCGTAGGCCGCGTCGCCCTGCAGGTCGAGCCTATCCGGAAACGGCAGCTCGGCCGACACCGGCAGCAGCAGCGCCGAATACTCGGCGAAAAACAGCGCCCACAGCCGCGTCAGCGTGGCGCGGCGCGTCAGCACCGCGGAAAACCCCGCTAGGTCGATGCCGGCCGCTTTCTCGCGCTGGCCCGCCAGCGCCGCCAGCGCGCCGGGGTCGCCTTCTTTCTCGGCCGCCGCCACCATGGCGTCGTAGCCGTCGGCCAGCCACATGCGGATCTGCAGGTCGGCCGCCTCCTGCATGGGCGGCAGGCTGTCCAGCGTGTCCACCGTCCAGCCCGCCTCGCTCAGGCGGTGCGCCGCCTCCTGCAGCGCCTTGACCACCGCCGGCGCGGTGTCCATGCCGTCGGGGTTCAGGCATAGCGCCGCCCTGCGCGGCGCCTCGGGGCCCTGCAAGGGCGCCGGCACCCACCACGGATCGCGCGGGTCCGGCGCGGCCAGCGCCGCCAGCCCCAGCCGCAGGTCCGCGATGCTGCGCCCCAGCGGCCCCGACACCGCCGTCAGCTGCCCGCCGATGGAGCGTTCCGGCAGCGCCGCGTTGTACGCCGCCACGCGCCCCAGCGTCGGCCGCAGGCCGTGCACGCCGCAGGCATAGGCCGGATAGCGGATCGAACCGGCGATGTCGGTGCCGTGCGCCAGCTGGCCGATGCCGGCCGCCACCGCCGAGGCCGCGCCGCCCGAAGAGCCTCCCGGCGTCAGCGCCGGATTGCGCGGGTTCAGCGTATCGCCGTGCAGCCGGTTGCCGGTGAACCAGCGCAGCGAGAACGCCGGCGTGTTGGTGCGGCCCAGGATGACCGCGCCCGCGCGCCGCAGATTGTCCACCACCGGGCTGTTCTCGGCGGCGATCAGATCCTTCTGCAGGCCCACCCCGTTGGTGGTGGCGAAGCCCGCCTGGTCCACATTGACCTTGACGGTGACGGGCACGCCCGCCAGCGGGCCCGGTGCCTCGCCGCGCGCCAGCGCCGCGTCGACCTCGGCCGCCTGTTCCAGCACCGACTCGGGACGATGGTCGACCACGGCATTGATGGCGGGATTGACGGCTTCCAGCCGCCCCAGCGCGCTCAGCGCGGCTTCGCGGGCGGACACTTCACGCTTGCGGATGCGGGCGGCAAGCTCAACTGCGGACAAACGCCAAAGATCAGACACGCGCGACTCCTGATAGGTGGTTGTGCAAGGCCCGTCCACCTTAGCGCCTGGCGCCGGCGCCCACAAGCCGCGCGGGCGGCGCGGCGCCGCTACCCGTCCTGTTCGAAAACCTCGACGATGGCGTCGGCCACCGCGCGCACGCGGGCGGTGCGGTTCAGATCGCCATGCATCACCAGCCACAGATCGTAGGACTCGCTGCGGTGCGGCCAGATCCGGACCAGGTCCGGATAGTCCGGCGCCATGTGCGTGGGCAGCTCGCCTATGCCCAGGCCGGCCGCCACGGCCTCGATGATCATCAGCCCCGAATTCAGCTCCAGGCCGATGCGGCCGTTGCCCGTGGGTTCGCCGCAGAACGTGTCGGACCAGCCCGGCAGCACCGACTGCTGGTAGGTCACCAGCGTGTGCCCGGCGAACGCCGTGCCCGGGCGCGGCTCGCCATGCGCGGCCAGGTACGAGCGCGACGCGTACAGCCCGACCTCCTTGCGCGCCAGGTGGCGGTGGATCAGGTCGGGGTTGTCCGGCCTGAGATTGCGTATCGCCAGGTCCGCCTCGCGGCGCGTCAGGTTGCTCAGCTGGATCGCCGTGGACAGCGTCACCCGGATGTCGGGATGCTGGGCGTGCACGCGCCGCACGGCCTCCATGACGAAGTACCGGGCCACGGTTTCCGAGGTCGCCACGCGCACCACGCCGGACAGCCTGTGGTCCATGCCCTGCATCTGGCGCTGCAGC
Organism: Achromobacter sp. HZ01; assembly: GCF_003267925.1. NCBI lineage: Bacteria > Pseudomonadati > Pseudomonadota > Betaproteobacteria > Burkholderiales > Alcaligenaceae > Achromobacter > Achromobacter sp. HZ01. The sequence goes on along the minus strand of NZ_LWKV01000006.1, from coordinate 4,296 downwards.
TGGTCGGCGGCCTGCTCCATGCGCTCGGCCGCGGCGAACGCCAGCTCGCCGGCGGCCGTCGGCACATAGCCGCCCGGCGTGCGCAGGAACAGCCGCGCGTCCAGCGACGATTCCAGCGCAGCCAGCCGCCGCCCGGCCGTGGCCTGGTCGATCTGCAGCAGCGCGGCGGCCCCGCGCAGCGTGCCTATGCGGTAGATGGCCAGGAAAATCCTGGCGTTGTCCCAATCCATGCTTCACCTGACAGATGCATTTCTGCATCACTATAAAGCAGTTATACGGCTTTTTTGCATCAATGAAAGCGCCTACGCTTCTCTCCTCCAAAGCCGTCGAACCTCGCGCCATCATGAATTCCGCCTGCCCCCACGCCAGCGCCCTGGACGCCAAACCCGCCGCCGCCGGACTGCTGCCGCTCGTCACGCTGGCGATCGGCTTCGTCATGGCCATGCTCGACGTCACCGTCGTCAACGTCGCCCTGCCCAGCATCGCGCTGCAATTCACCGTGCCGCTGACCGACCTGGTCTGGATCGTCGACGGCTACACGCTCACCTTCGCGGCCCTGCTGCTGGTGGCCGGCGCGCTGGCCGACCGCTACGGGGCCAAGACCATCTATCTGGCCGGGCTGGGCGTCTTCACCCTGGCCTCGCTGCTGTGCGGGCTGGCCTCCGGCGCCGATATGCTGATCCTGGCGCGCATGCTGCAAGGCCTGGGCGCGGCCCTGTTCATGCCCAGCTCGCTCAGCCTGCTGACCCACGCCTATGACGACGAGCAGACGCGCAACCGCATGCTGGCCGCCTGGTCGGCGATCGTGGCGGTCGCCGGCGCCGCCGGCCCCTTGATGGGCGGCGTGCTGATCCACCAGTTCGGCTGGCGCGGAATCTTCCTCATCAACATCCCGCTGGGACTCGCGGGCCTGTGGCTGGCGCGCCGGCGCATCCAGCCCGCGCCGCGCCGGCCGCGCGCGCTCAATCCGCTCAGCCACCTGCTCGGCGTGACCGCGCTGTCCTCGCTGTGCTTCGCGCTGATCCAGGGCAACGCCTATGGCTGGACGTCCGCGCGCATCGCGCTGGCCGCCGCCCTGTTCCTGGGCAGCGCGGCGCTGCTGCTGCGGCGCGAACGCCGCCACGCCGAGCCCATCGTCCCGCGCGCGCTGTTCGCCACGCCGCAGTTCGCGGCGGCCAACGGCATCGGCTTCCTGATCAACCTGGCGTCCTACGGACAGCTCTTTCTGCTCAGCCTGTTCCTGCAGCAGGCGCGCGGCGCCGACGCCTTGCAGACCGGCATCGAGCTGGTGCCGATGCTGGCGGTGTTCTCCATCGGCAACCTGATCTCGGCGCGGATCTCGGCGCGCTGGAACGTATCGGCCTCGCTGCTGGGCGGCATGGCGCTGGCCGCGGCGCTGAGCAGCGTCGCGATCTACGCCGTCACGCCCGGCCTCGCCTACTGGCCGTTCGCCGCCATCGTCGCGCTGGCCAACCTGGGCGTGGGCATCGCCGTGCCCGCGATGACCAGCGTGGTCATGCAGGTATCCGGCAAAAGCCATGCGAACAGCGCGGCCGCGGCGTTGAACGCCAACCGGCAATCGGGCGCGCTGGTCGGCGTCGCCCTGATGGGCACCATCCTGCATCTGCTGCCGCAATGGCGCGACGCGCTGCCCGTGGCCTACGGCGTGATCGCCGCGAGCTACCTGCTGGCCGTGGCGCTCGGCTGGCGTTATCTGCGCCGCGCCCGCAACGCCTGACCGCGTGGCAAGGGTCCGGCGTTTGCTTCACAATGCTCCTATCCGTCCCAACAGGAGCCTTGCATGCCGGAAGCCCTTACGCCCCGTTCGTCCACGCCTCTTCCCGCCATCCGCAGAGTCGCCATCGTGGGCGCCGGCACCATCGGCGCCAGCTGGGCCGCGCTGTTCCTGGCCCGCGGCCTGGAGGTCGTGGTCAGCGATCCAGCCCCCGACGCCGAAGCGCAGACGCGCGCCCGCGTGCAGGCCGCCTGGCCGGTGCTGACCGAACTGGGCCGCGTGGTCCCGGGCGCCACGGCCGAGGCGCTCAGCTTCGAGCCGGACCTGGAGCGCGCCCTGGCCGGCGTGGACTTCGTCCAGGAAAACGGCCCCGAACGCGAAGACTTCAAGACCGAGCTCTTCGCGCGCATGGACGCGCTGCTGCCGCCCCACGTCATCGTCGCCTCCAGTTCCTCCGGTCTCATCATGAGCCGGCTGCAATCGCGCTGCCGCCATGCCTCGCGCTTCGTGATCGGCCACCCCTTCAATCCGCCGCATCTGATCCCGCTGGTCGAGGTGGTGGGCGGCGAGCAGACCTCGGCCGACACCATGGACCGCAGCATCGCGTTCTACCGCAGCATGGGCAAGTACCCGATCCGGCTGAACAAGGAAGTGCCCGGCCACATCGCCAACCGCCTGCAGGCCGCGCTCTGGCGCGAGGCCATCCACCTGGCGGCGGAGAACGTCGCCAGCGTCGCCGACATCGACGCCGCCGTGTCCCAGGGTCCCGGCCTGCGCTGGGCGCTGTTCGGCCCGCACATGACCTTCAATCTCGGCGGCGGCCCGGGCGGCCTGGCGAATTTCATGCACCATCTGCTCGGCCCGGTGCAGACCTGGTGGGACGATCTCGGCACGCCCGAGATGACGCCCGAGCTGCAGCAGCGCCTGATCGAAGGCGTCCAGGCCGAGGCCGGCGCGCGCAGCATGGCGGATCTGGTGCAGGCCCGCGACGCCGATCTCACCGCGCTGCTCAAGGCCCTGCAGCGCTGAACCGCTCACCCGAACCCAGGAACCATACGCATGATTTCCGTGACGCAAGACACCGAACGCTCCCGCTACACCGCCACCGTCGACGGCGTGCTGTGCGTGCTCGACTACCACCTGCAAGACCACGTCATGACCATCACCCACACCGGCGTGCCCAGCCAGGTCGGCGGACGCGGCATCGCCGCCGAACTGACCCGCCACGCGCTGGAGGCGGCGCGCGCCCAAGGCTGGAAAGTGCGGCCTTCGTGTTCGTACGCGGACGCCTATATGCGCCGCCATCCCGAATACGCGGACCTTCGGGCCTGAGCGCGGCGCAAGCATCGTGGCGAAACCCTCGCGCAACACGGCCGCGGCCTGCCCCTGCGGCAGTTCCCAGGCCTATCCCGAATGCTGCGGCCGCTGGCACGACGGCCCGCTCGCCCTGCAGGCGCCCAGCGCCGAAGCGCTGATGCGCTCGCGCTACAGCGCCTTCGTGCTCGACAAGCTGCCGTACCTGCTGGCCACCTGGCATCCCAGCACCCGACCCGCCGCGCTGGAACCGAATCCGCCGGATCTCAAATGGCTGGGCCTGACGGTCAAGCAGGCGCGCGACCAGGGCGCCGACCACGCCACCGTGGAGTTCGTCGCGCGCAGCCGCCAGGCCGGCCGCGCCCATCGCCTGCACGAGCTGAGCCGCTTCGTGCGCGAAGACGGCAAGTGGTATTACGTGGACGGCGACCTGAGCTGATCGTGACGGACACGCACCCTCAACCTCCCCCGAAAAGGCAGCCATGAACCACGACCCCCGCTACGCCGATACGCTCTTTCACGCCGAACCCGTCGCCGCGCTGCGCGCCGACCTGGCGCTCGCGCTGCGGGCGGCCGCCTTCCACGGGCTGGGCGAAGGCGTGTGCAACCATTTCAGCGTCGCGCTGCCCGGCGATCCCGACCATTTCCTGCTCAACCCGCGCGGCCTGATGTGGAACGAGGTCCAGGCCGAGGACATCGTCCTGGTCGACGCCCACGGCAACAAGCTGGCCGGCCGCCATGAGGTCGAGCCGACCGCCATGTTCATCCATGCCGCCATCCACCGTATCGCCGGCAAGGCCTGCGTCCTGCATACGCACATGCCCTACGCCACCGCGCTGACGCTCACCGCCGACCGCGCGCTCGACACCACGCTGTCGCAGAACGCCATGCGCTTCCACGGGCGCCTGGCCATCGACGCGGACTACAACGGCCTGGCGCTGGACGTCGGCGAAGGCGAGCGCATCGCCCGCGCCATGCAGGGCGCGGACGTGGTCTTCCTGGGCAACCACGGCGTGGTCGTCTGCGGCGAACGCATCGACTACGCCTACGACGATCTTTTCTTCCTTGAGCGCGCCTGTACGGCCCAGGTGCTGGCGCAATCCACCGGGCGGGCGCTGATGCCGGTCGATCCCGGACTCTCCGCCAAGGTGGCCGCCCAGGTGCAGGGCGAACGCCTGCAATCCGAACTGTTCTTCGAGGCGCTGCGCCGCCAGTTGCCCTAGCCCGTCGGCAAAAAACGTTGCGCC
>NZ_LWKV01000005.1:0-232433 GCF_003267925.1 Achromobacter sp. HZ01 | reverse complement strand
CACTGCTAAATTCTTTACTGCCTGCCTCGCAGCAACTTCGCTTTCGCGACGGTCGCTGTGTCAGCAGAGAAACGAGATTATGAAGAAGTTTTTATCGCTTGTCAAGTCAGCGTCGCTTATCGCTTTGCTTTCCTGCCGCAGCCTCTTCAGCCCCTTTCCTCTTTGGCAGCTATCGAAATATCAGGGTAAACCCTAGCGTTTCGGTAACTGCCAAGCCCAAGACTATAGCACATTATTTTCGAATTGCGCAACTGACTTCTGCCTGATTTGCGCGATCCATGCAATGATGCTTGCCTGGCCCCGCCGTTCGAAAAACTGTCCGAACTGCGAAGGAGCGAGACTATAGCACAACTTTTGAACCCGTGTGGCAAGCCCTCGCCCGACGCAGGGATTGCGTTTGCCCCCCCTATATATAGGCATGCGGAACCAGGTTCCATTTCGAGCTTGCCTGGGAAATAGGTACGTTTACTATTCGCCATGTACGCTGCATCCAAAATTGGAGACGATTCCCCCATGCCCCCCGCCATCGCCATGAGCGAAGATATCCTGATCAATGTCACGCCTTTCGAGACCCGCGTTGCGCTGGTGGAACAAGGGTCGGTGCAGGAACTCCATGTGGAACGCAGCATCCAGCGCGGCCACGTGGGCAATATCTATCTGGGGCGGGTGGTCCGGGTGCTGCCGGGTATGCAGAGCGCGTTCGTCGATATCGGGCTGGAGCGCGCCGCCTTCATCCATATCGCGGATCTGCGCGAAAACCGCGGCGAACGCAGCCAGGGCCTGACGCCCACGCCCATCGAGAAGCTGCTGTTCGAGGGACAGACCATCATGGTGCAGGTGGTCAAGGACCCCTTGGGCACCAAGGGCGCGCGCCTGTCGACCCAGATCAGCATGGCGGGCCGGATGTTGGTGTATCTGCCCCATGACCCGCACATCGGCATTTCCCAGAAGATCGATGACGAATCCGAACGCATCCAGCTGCGCGAACGGCTGCAGGCCCTGATGCCCGCCGACGAGAAAGGCGGATTCATCGTGCGCACCCAGGCCGAAGGCGCCAACGACGACGAACTGACGGCGGACCTGGAGTACCTGCGCAAGCTCTGGACCAGCGTGCAGGCCGCCGCCCGCAGCCAACCCGCCCCCGCCCTGCTGCACCAGGACCTCACGCTGGCGCAGCGGGTGCTGCGCGATATGGTGGGGCCGGCGACCGGTTCCATCCTGGTCGATTCCCGCACCACCAGCGCCGCCATGCTCGAATGGGCGCGCATCTACACGCCTTCGGTGGTCGGCCGCATCCAGCACTACAGCGGCGAGCGGCCGCTGTTCGACACGGCCAACGTGGACGAGGAGATCGCCCGCGCGCTGTCGCGCCGGGTCGACCTGAAATCGGGCGGCTATCTCATCATCGACCAGACCGAGGCGCTGACCACCGTGGACGTCAATACCGGCGGCTTCGTGGGCGGGCGCAATTTCGACGACACCATCTTCAAGACCAACCTGGAAGCCGCGCAGGCGATTGCGCGGCAGTTGCGCCTGCGCAACCTGGGCGGCATCGTGATCCTGGACTTCATCGATATGGAAGACCAGGACCATCGCGACACTGTGCTGGCCGAACTGAAGAAGGCGCTGTCGCGCGACCGCACGCGCATGACGGTCAATGGCTTCACGCAGTTGGGCCTGGTGGAGATGACCCGCAAGCGCACCCGCGATTCGCTGGCGCACCAGCTGTGCGAGCCCTGCCCCATGTGCGAGGCGCGCGGCAACGTGCGCACGCCGCGCACCGTGTGCTATGAGATCCTGCGCGAAATCCTGCGCGAGGCGCGGCAGTTCAATCCGAAGGAATTCCGCATCCTGGCCTCGCAGGACGTGATAGACCTGTTTCTGGAAGAAGAAAGCCAGCACCTGGCGATGCTGGGCGATTTCGTGGGCAAGCGCGTGTCGCTGGAAGTGGAAAGCCGCTACACGCAGGAGCAGTACGACATCATTCTGGTCTAGACCGTTAACAGGTTAGCCGCAGGAATTCACGTCATTGTGTATGAATTATGTTTCTTAAGGCTTCTTTTGAAATGAAGTTTGAAACCAATGGCGACGAAAACCTCCAGTCGATAAGCTGCGGGCGCTTTGCGGGGCAGAACCCGCCTCGCGCCCTTTCTTTTGCTTTCGGAGGTCTATTCGATGAAGTCCCTATTCCGTCCGTTCCTGGTGCTGGCCGCCGCGCTGCCGCTGGTGTTGGCCGCCTGCGGCGACAAGGAGCCTGAACAGCGTGCCGCGTTCACGCAGTTCCTGCAGACTCGCATCGTGGACAAGCCCGGCGTGCGCGTGCCGCAGCTGACGGACGAGGAGAAGAAGTCCTTTGGCGATTACGCCGCCCACTACGCCGTCATCACCGACTTCAACGCCGGCATGGACGCCTCGGTCAAGCCGCTGTCGGGCATCATGCAGAAGGGCTCGGTGCGCTCGCTCAACGATATCGTGGCGCGCCGCGACGACCTGAAGTCGGTGCAGGCCTCGCTCAACGACATGGGCACGGCGCTGCAGGCGGAACAGGCCAAGGCCGACGCCGCGCATGCGAAGCTCAAGCAGCCCGAGGACCTGAAGGCCGTCTACGACAAGGCCTATGAGAAGACCGTGAGCCTGCCGGCCGACACCTTCCGCGACACGCTGCCGCAGCTGAACGCGACCTTCGACGCCAGCCTGAAGATCGCCGACTACGTGGCCGCGCACGCCAAGCAGATCGATATGTCCGGCCCGGTGGTCAAGGTGCAGGACCCCGCCGTGCAGGCCGAGCTGAACAAGCTGCTGCAGGATCTGAACGCGCAGGCCAAGAACGTGCAGCAGGCGCAGACGCGCATGCAGGCCGTGATGATCGGCCGCTAAGCGGCTTCGCCCGCCACCGCCACGCGATTGCGGCCCGCGTGCTTGGCCTGATAGAGGGCGGCGTCGGCCGCCGCCGCCAGGCCGGCCGCCGATTCGTCCGCCCGCGGGATGGCGGTGGCCACTCCCACGCTGACCGTGACGATGCCGGCCTCGCTCGCCTCGTGCGGCACGCGCAGCCCGGCGATGGTCTGCCGGATGCTTTCGGCGACGGCCGCGGCGCGCTCGCGGCCGGTGTCGGGCAGCAGCACCACGAATTCCTCGCCGCCGTAACGCGCCGCCAGATCGCGCGGCCGCCGCGCTTTCTGCTTGAGCGCCAGCGCCATCACCTTCAGCAGTTCATCGCCTTCCGGATGGCCATAGCGGTCGTTGTAGCGCTTGAAGTGGTCCGCATCCAGGAACAGCAGCGACAGCGGCGTCTGCTCGCGGCGCGCGTCGCGCCATTCGCGCGCCAGGGCCTCGTCGAAGGCGCGGCGGTTAGGCATGCCGGTCAATCCGTCCGTCTGCGCCTGCGCCGCCAGCTGCGCCTCGACCGCCTGCCGCAGGCGCATCTCGCGGCGAAACAGCGCGATCAACGCCATCACCGACAGGAACAGCGCGGCGGTGACCGCCACCACCAGCACGGCGCGGCGCGTCCAGGGCTCGAATACTTCGTCCACGTCCATGGCCACGTCGAGGATCAGCGGCGTGTCCTCGATGGCGTCGAAGGTATAGAGGCGATTGATGCCGTCCGGCGACAGCACGCCCACGAACGAGCCTTCGCGGCGGACCAGGAACTGCTGGAAATCCGGCGACATGCCGATATTGCTGCCCAGGTCGGACAGGGAATAGGGATTGCGCAGCAGCACCACGCCGTCGTTGCGGAAGATGGTGATCTCGTCGCCCTCGCCGATCGACAGCGCCGCCAGCCGGTCGCGGAAATAGGCCAGGCGCAGCGAACCGCCCACGATGCCGGCGAAGCTACCGTCCGGATTGGACAGGCGCCGGCTGATGGTGATGCTTTCGTCGCCTTCGCGCAGGCGGCTGTGATAGGGCTTGCTGACATAGAGACCGACGTCGCCGGCGTCGCGATGCACCTGGAAGAAGTCCCGGTCCGCGAAGTTCAGCGTCGGCGGCTCGAGGGAACCGGAGTGGTAGCGGATATTGCCGTCCTTGTCGGTCACCACGATGGCGCCCAGGTACTCGGCCGTGGACGAGCGGTCGAACAGGAAGCGTTGGCGCGTGGCCCGCGCAAGGTTCTCCAGGCCGGGTTCGGCCAGGCGCTCCATCACGCCTTGCAGCGACAGGTCGTAGAACTGCACCGTGCGGCTGATGTCGGCCGACAGCACGCCGGTGATGTTGCGCGCCGACACGCGCGCGGCCTCCCAGGTGTCGCGCCGGTCGATCCAGAGCAGCGCCACGGACGCGGCGCAGATTCCGGCCGCGAGCAGCACCGCCAAGGCGTACAGCGCGCGATGTAGAAACCTGCGTGACTTCAAATACGGCGCTCCTACGCAAGGGAGGTCGGGATGTCGCAGCTCATGCGCACGGGCGACTCACGCCGCCGATGATGCCGACACCCGGCCCGGGACGCAAGATCCCGGCCGTAAAAAAGGGACGCAGCACATGCAATCGTCAGGACGCCGCCGGCGCGCCGATGCGGAACGGAAATGCCTTGGCGCCCCGCGCCCTGTCGGTCTCGCGGTGCGCGCCGATCGACCACGCGGGCCCGGCGCCGCCGGTCTGCGACAGCAGACGGCGCATCGATCCGGCGGAAAACCCGCAATGCAAGGCCAGCGCCTGGCGGCGCGCCAGTTCTACGCCGACGGCGTGCGGCGTCGTGGAAATCCGATCCGATTGCAGCATGGCATTCCCCTGGCAAACGCGCTTCATGATCGAAGCGTCTGTGCGGATTAATCTACCGCACTCGCCCGCGCTTGCGCATGAAATGATGCGTAACGTAACGCATATAAAAGGAAATAGTGATTTATGCCGTGGGCGTGGACGGGGCGGCGCCGGTTTCGCGGTCGGGTTTGTCGTTGCGGCCGTCGGCCGGCGCGCTCATGTTGCCGTACAGCAGCGAGCGGCCGGCGAACAGGCCGCCGGCCACTTCCAGCTCGAAGCGGTCGGTGTCGCGCCTGCGCACGTCCTGGACCACCTCGGCGGCCTCGTCGGGCGGCACCCCGACCGCCCGCAGCGCGGCCTCGCCGAAGACCAGCGCCGATTCCAGGGTCTCGCGCACCTGGTAATCCACCCCCTCCTTGGCCAGCGCCAGCGAATGGATACGGTCGTAGGCGCGCACCACCACCTTCACCAGCGGGAATTCCGCCTTGACCAGCTTGACCATGTGGCTGATCGAGACCGGGTTGTCGATGCAGATCAGGATGACCTGGGCGTTCTCCGCGCCCGCGGTGCGCAGCATGTCGACCCGGGTGCCGTCGCCGTAGTACACCTTGACGCCCCATTTGGCGGCCGCCCGGATGGCGTCGGTGTCGGTGTCCAGGATGGACACCTTGAGGCCGCGCGCCAGCATGGCCTGGGTCACGATCTGGCCGAAGCGCCCGAAACCCACGATCAGCACGCAGCCGTCCAGGTCCTTGGCCACGTCCACGCCTTCCATGGACGGCGCCGGCTTGGGCAGCAGCCAGCGCAGCGCCAGCACGCACAAGGGCGTCAAGGCCATGGAGATGATGACGACCGCCGTCAGCACGGCGCCGGTATGCGCGTCGAAGATGCCGGCCGCGGCCGCCGCCCCGTACAGCACGAAGGCGAATTCGCCGCCCTGGGCCAGCAGGGCGCTGCGGGTGACCGCCTCGGCATGGCTGGCGCGCAGGGCCCGCGCCACCGCGTACACGCCCAGCGACTTCACCAGCATGAAGACCGCCACCGCCGCCAGGATCAGGGGCCATTCGCGCGCCACGGCGGCCAGGTCCAGCGACATGCCCACGCCCAGGAAGAACAGCCCCAGCAGAATGCCGCGGAACGGTTCGATCTCGGCCTCGAGCTGGTGGCGGAAGGTGGATTCCGACAGCAGCACCCCGGCCAGGAAGGCGCCCATGGCCATGGACAGCCCGCCCAGTTCCATGAGCAGCGCCGCCCCCAGCACCACCAGGAGCGCGGCCGCGGTCATGACTTCGCGCGCGTGCGCGGCCGCCAGCAGGCGGAACAGCGGATTGAGCAGCCAGCGGCCCGCCGCCAGCAGCGCCAGGATGCAGCCCATGGCGATGGCGGCCTGCAGCCACGGGTCGCCCTGCTCGGCGCCGCCTGCCGGCGCCAGCAGGCTGGCCAGGGCCAGCAGCGGCACGATGGCCAGGTCTTCGAGCAGCAGGATGGACACGATGCGCTGGCCCTGCGAGCTGGCGGTCTCGCCGCGCTCGCCCAGGATCTGCATGACGATGGCGGTGGACGACAGCACGAAGCCCATCGCCGCCATGAAGGCGGCCGGCCCGGACAGCCCGGCCAGCAGGCCGACGCCGGTCAGCAACGCGCCGCAGGCCAGCACCTGCGCCACGCCCAGGCCGAAGATTTCGCCGCGCAGCTTCCACAGGCGCGAGGGCTGCATTTCCAGCCCGATGATGAAGAGGAACATGACCACGCCGAGTTCGGCGACGTGGAGGATGGATTTGGGATCGGAGAAAAAGCCCAGCCCGAACGGGCCGATCACCAGGCCGGCGGCCAGGTAGCCCAGGACGGAGCCCAGGCCCAGCCGCTTGAACAAGGGAACCGCCACCACGGCAGCCCCCAACAGGACGACGACGTTGACGAGCTGATTGCCGTCGGAAGGCAGGGACATGGAGCGCTCCTGGGTGTATCTAGCGGCAATTTTCCGGCTATCCCGCGGATTGGCAATCCGGAAATGCGACAGGAAGCGAACGCCCCCTGCCGCTTCAGTCTTCCCGGAACTGCATCTTGTAGAGCGAGGCGTACAGGCCGTTGGCCGCCAGCAGCTCGGCGTGCGCGCCCTGCTCCACGATCTTGCCGGCGTCCAGCACGATGATGCGGTCGGCGTTCTGCACCGTCGACAGGCGGTGGGCGATGACCAGCGTGGTGCGGCCCTTCATGAGGCGCTCCAGCGAGGCCTGCACCTGGCGCTCGGATTCGTTGTCGAGGGCGGAGGTGGCCTCGTCCAGGATCAGGATGGGCGCGTTCTTGATCAGCGCCCGGGCGATCGCCAGGCGCTGGCGCTGGCCGCCCGACAGGCGCGCGGCGTTCTCGCCCACCGGCGTGTTCAGGCCCTGCGGCAGGCCTTCGACGAACTCCAGCAGGTTGGCGGCCGCCAGGGCGTCGCGCACCTTCTGTTCGCTGGAGTTGCCCAGCGCGCCGTAGCCGACGTTGGCGGCGATAGAGTCGTCGAACAGCACCACGTCCTGGCTGACCAGCGACAGGTGCGAACGCAGGCTGCGCAGCGTCAGCTCGCCGATGGGCACGTCGTCGACCAGGATCTGGCCGCTGTCGGCCAGCACGAAGCGCGGCAGCATGTTGACCAGCGTGGTCTTGCCGCTGCCCGAGCGCCCCACCAGGGCCACGGTCTGGCCGGGTTCGACCACGAAGGACACGTCGTTGACGGTGTCGCGGTCGGCGTCCGGGAAGCGGTGCGACACGGCGCGGAACTCGACCTTGCCGCGCACCGGCTCGGCCAGGGTGCGGGTGCCGGTATCGCCTTCGGGCGTCTGGTCGATCAGGGTGAATACGCTTTCGGCCGACACCAGCATCTTCTGCATGCGCGCGGCCACGTTGGTCAGGCGCTTGATGGGGTCGAAGATCTGGGCCAGCGCGGCCATGAACGAGGCGAAGCTGCCCACGGTGAGCGCGCCGCTGTTGGCCTGGCTCAGCGCCACCGCGATGACCGCGCCGACCGAGATCGAAATGCAGACCTGGGTCAGCGGGGTCAGCGCGGCGTCGGCCGTGGCGGTGCGCATGGCGAAGCGACGCAGGCGGCGGTTGACGAAGTCGAAGCGTCCGCGCTCGACCTCGTAGCCGTCGAACAGCTTGATGACGCGCTGGCCGTCGATGCCCTCGCCGACCACGCGGGTCAGCTCGGCGTTCATGTTGACGGTTTCGCGGTTGATGCGGCGCAGGCGCTGGATGAAGAAGCGCGAGATCAGCACCGAGACGGGCAGCATGATCAGGATGATGAGCGTCAGCACCCAGGACATGTACAGCAGCACGCAGATCAGCGCGACCACCACCAGGGTCTCGCGCACCAGCACCGTGATGACGTCGGTGGCGTAGCCGGTGACGTTGCCGGCGTCGATGGTGAAGCGGTTGAGCAGGCGGCCGGTGTCGCCCTGCTTGAAATCGGCGTCCGGCAGGCCCAGCAGGCGCTCGAACATGTCGCGCCGCATGCCCAGCAGCACGTTGTTGGCGACCCACGCCAGCAGGTAGTCGCTGAAGAAGTTGCAGATGCCGCGCAGCAGGATCAGGCCGATCACCGCCAGCGGCAGCGCCCAGACGTAGTAGGGCTTGGCCCCCGAAAAGCCGCCGTCGAGCAAGGGCTTCATGATGACGGCCAGGACGGGCTGGGTGGCGGCCGCGCCCGCCATCAGCAGGATGGCCAGCAGCAAGCCCTTCCAGTAAGAGCCCACGCGGCTGTAGATCCGCCTCCAGAGTTCGGCTTTGACAGGCTGGGAGCCCGCGGGCGCATGGCGTGCGGCAGAATTCAAAGGGATCACTCGCTTTTATACAATTGTGGCGAGAATTGTACCGGCTGCGCGCACACGCGCCGCCGGTTGCGCCCCGCTTAGCCCTAACGCGCCCTGCGCCCCTCCATGTCCGATATCAGTTGTTTGTACGTCCGGCTGCCCAATTGGGTGGGCGATGTCTGCATGAGCCTGCCCAGCCTGCGCGCCCTGCACGCCAGCGGGCTGCCCCTGGTGATCTGCGCCCGACCGTGGGCGCGCGACCTGCTCGACGGGGTGGCCAAGCAGGATTTCATCCCGATGCGGGGCAAGGTCGGCCCCGACCGCGCCGCCGTCAGCGCCCACCGGCGCGCCCTGGGCGCCCAGGGCCGGCATGCCCGCGGCCTGCTGCTGCCGGATTCGCTGTCCAGCGCCCTGGTGTTCCGGCTGGCCGGCCTGCCCTCGGCGGGCTACCGCGACGACGGCCGCAGCTTCCTGCTGCGCTGGCCGGTGACCAAGCCCGACGACTCCCTGCACGCGGTCCAGTCCTGGCATTACCTGACCCGCGAGGCCCTGAAGCGCTGGGGCCTGCCCGCCGGCCCGGCCGATCCGGGCCCGACCCTGGACCTGCCCCTGACCGCCGCGCACCGCGAGGCCGCCGCCCAGGCCCTGGAAGCCGCCGGGCTGGCCGGCCGCCGCTTCGTCCTGATCGCGCCCACCGCCACCGGCCTGCACAAGGGCAGGATCAAGGTCTGGCCGGGATTCGATACACTTACCCGCGCCCTCCAGGCCGAGGGCCATACCGTGGTAATGTGCCCCCCTCCGGCCGAAACCGAGGAGGCCCGGCGCAATGCCCCGACGGCGCAATTGCTGCCGCCGCTGTCCCTGGGCGCCTTCGCGGCGCTGACGGCCAGCGCGGCGTTGGTGATTTGCAACGATTCGGGCGTGTCCCACGTCGCCGCGGCCGCCGCCGCGCGGGAGCTGACCCTGTTCGGCGTGACCCGGCCGGGACGCACCGGCCCGTGGTCGCCGCGGGCGGTCTGCCTCGGCACGGACAACGCCTGGCCGTCGGTCGAGCAAGCCGTGCAGCAAGCCACAAGCCTGCTGCACGAGACGTAGTAATCAGGACTGTAAATGCCTCTTTCGAGTTATCTCGCGAATCTGATCATCCCCGCCAACCTGTGCATGGCCCTGGTCGCCGTGGGCCTGGTGCTGGGCCTGTTCCGGCTGCGCAAGACCGGCGGCGCGCTGATCGCGGCCGGCCTGCTGTGGGCGCTGGCCTGGTCGCTGCCGGCGACCTCGCTATGGCTGGGCGGCGCGCTGGAATCCCGCTACCCGCACCTGCCGCCCGAGCAATCCCCCACCGCCGACGCCATCGTGGTGCTGGGCGGCAACACCGCCAACGGCCGCGCCAACTGGTTCCTGCCCTACGACAAAAGCACGGCCATCGTGCGCATCGACACGGCCGCCGAACTCTATCTGGCCGGCCGCGCGCCCAAGGTGCTGCTGTCCGGCGGCGCGCTCGAGGGCGACGTGAGCGAAGCCCGCGGCATGGCCCACAACATCCGCCAGCAGGGCGTGCCGGAATCGGCGCTGATCCTGGAGAACTCCAGCCGCACCACCTACGAGAACGCCGCGCTCACCGAAGACAAGCTCAAGGCCCGCGGCATCGGCAAGATCCTGCTGGTGACCTCGGCGCTGCACATGCCGCGCGCCATGGCGGCCTTCTCCAAGCAGGGCGTGCAGGCCATCGCCGCCCCCACCCCGCCGCAGATCGTGGCGCCGGCCGACGGCTCGCTGCCGCTGTGGCTGCCCGACCAGCGCACGTTCGACGCCAGCCGCTCCATCATCAAGGAATACGCGGGCCTGTTCGTCTACTGGCTGCGCGGATGGGTCTGAGCGCGGCCCCGCTGGACTGCCGGCCCGGCTGCGGCGCCTGCTGCATCGCGCCGTCCATCACCCGCCCGATTCCCGGCATGCCCCAGGGCAAGCCGGCCGGCGTGCCCTGCGTCCAGCTGCTGCCGGACATGCGCTGCGCCATCTTCGGCCTGCCGTCGCGCCCGGATTTCTGCGGCGGCCTGCAGCCCCAGGCGGAGATGTGCGGCGCCGATCGAGAGCATGCGATCCGTTGGCTGGGGGAGTTGGAGCGGGCGACCCGGCCGGGGGGGTGATGGGTTTCGCGCGCTGAACAGTGGGTTCTTGTTCAGGAAATCTCGCGCTGCACCCAGCCTACGGTTCCTCCGTTTCCGCGTCCCGGGACGCTCGCGTGCGGAGTTTCTTCCAGAGCGTGGTTCTGGATATTCCCAGCCGTTTCGCCGCCAGGCCCATATGCCCGCCCGACTCGGAGATGGCCTGCTGGATGGCGCGCTGTTCGGCGTCCAGGCGGGTGACGGCCAGCACCGGGCTCTCGTCATTGAGTTTTCTTTCGGGAAACAGGTCGCTGGCCGACAGCGTGCGGCGGTCGGCCATGACGATGGCGCGGGCGATACGGTTGCGCATTTCGCGGATGTTGCCGGGCCAGTCGTGGGCGGCCAGGGCGGCGAGCGCGTCGTCGGCGAGCCGGACGTCGGCGGCGTTCTGTTCGCCCAGGATGGCCTGGGCCAGCGCGGCGAGCGCGCCCGGACGGTTTCTCAGCGGCGGCAGCGCGACGCGGGCGACGGCCAACCGGTAGAACAGGTCGGCGCGCATGGCGCCCTGCGCCAGCGCCGCGTCGAGATCGCCGCAGGTGCTGGCCAGGATGCGGCAGTCGGCCCGGCGGCTGCCGGATTCGCCCAGCGGCCGGTATTCCCCGTTTTCCAGCACCCGCAGCAGGACGGCCTGCGCCTTGGGGCTGAGTTCGGCGATCTCGTCCAGATACAGCGTGCCGCCCGAGGCCTGCGAAAACAGGCCTTCGCGGGCCGCGCTGGCGCCGCTGAACGCGCCTCTGGCATGGCCGAACAGCTCGCTTTCGACCAGGTCGGTGGCCAGGGCGGCGCAATTGACGGCGACGAACGGCCCCGCGGCCTGCGCGGAGCGCCAATGGCAATAGCGGGCCGCGCGGTCCTTGCCGGCGCCGGTTTCGCCTTCGAACAGTATCGGCAGCGCGCTCGGGGCCAGGCGTTCGAGTTCCTGCGCCAGCGCCGCGGTCGAATGGTCCAGGGCGAACGGGTTCTCCAATACCTGCGCGCCGGCGCTGTCGGGCTGCGCGGCCAGCACCGCGCGGATGCGCGCGATCAGCGTGTCGGCGTCGTACGGCTTGGTCAGGTAATCGTTGGCGCCGGCCGCGACCAGGCGCACGGCCTGGGCGATATCGCCATAGGCGGTCGCGAACACCACGGTGGTCTGCGCCAGGTACGGAATCAGGCGGCGGTACAGGTCCTCGCCCGAGCCGTCCGGCAGGCGGATGTCGGCCAGCACGAACGC
The DNA here is from genome assembly GCF_003267925.1 of Achromobacter sp. HZ01. Classification (NCBI taxonomy): domain Bacteria; kingdom Pseudomonadati; phylum Pseudomonadota; class Betaproteobacteria; order Burkholderiales; family Alcaligenaceae; genus Achromobacter; species Achromobacter sp. HZ01. Next base: position 220,560 of record NZ_LWKV01000005.1, on the reverse strand, counting down.
CGGCCGGATGCGCGTGCGGCGGAAAATCTCCACGGCCTGCGCGCAGCTCTGCACCCACTGGGCGGCGATGCCTTCGAGCCGCAGGCGCTGCAGCAAGGCGCCGCCCAGCACCATGTCGTCCTCGATCAGCAGAACCTGGATGTCATTCACCACGGGCCTCCGGCGGTAAAAAGGGAAGGCGCACCGAAATGCGCGTGCCGGCGCGATGCCGCGTCACGCGCAGGCGCGCCTGCATGGTTTTGATGAGATCGGCGGACACCTGAAGGCCGATGCCGTCGCCGCCGGCCTGGCCGCCCCGCAAGGCCTGCATGGCGCAGGCGGGCAGACCGGCGCCGCCATCGCAAACGTGCAGCGCGAGCGCCTGGCCGCGCGCCCGCGCGCAGACCCGCACCTGCGCGCCCGCGGGCGAGGCCGCGATGGCGTTCAGCACCAGGTTGAGCAGCAGCTGGCGCACGGTCGCGGCGGGCAGCGGCAAGGTCGCCGCCGCGTCCATCCCGTCGCAATGCAGCGCGACGCCGACGCCGCGATTGTCCGCCTGCGCGCTGACCAGCAGGCGTATGTCGGCGATGTCCTCGGCGCGCAGCAGCGCTTCGCCGGGGCGGAAGGTGCGCAGGCTCGCGTCGACCACGGCCTGCAGGGCCTGCACGCCGCGCTCGATGAAATCCAGCGACTCGTCGCGCACCTCACGGCGTTCGCCGAACTGCCTGAGCGTCTGGACCGCGGTGCGCAGGCCGCCCAGCGGATTGCGCACTTCGTGCGCCAGCGCCGCCGACATGCGGCCAAGCACGGCTTCGCGTTCCAGGCGCGCCTGCCTTTGCGCCAGCGCTTCGCGCTCGCGCGCGCTCTGCGCCATCCAGTTGTAGGCCGCGATGAGTTCGGCCAGCTCCGGGTCCGTGGTGCGCAAGGCCATGGTCTGCGGCCGGTCCGCGCGCGCGGCGCGCAGCGCCTGGGTCAGCGAGGTGATGGGCCGCTGCAGGCGCCGCGCCATGCCGTAGCAGACCAGCGCGCCGAGCAGGCTGACGACCAGGCCGACCAGCACCAGCTCCAGGGCCAGCTCGGCGCGCTGCCGCTGGAAGTCGCCGACGTCCAGGTTGGCGACGAGGCTGCCGAGCTGCGGCCGTTCGGCGTCGAGCAGCCGCCAGGTCCACACGCCATTGGCGCCGGCGCCGAGCAAGGCGCCCGCGGGCTGCGCGATCGAGGCCAGCGGCACCGGCTCGACTTCCGGATAGCGGGCGACGTGGGCAAGCACGCGCTGGCCGGGGGCCACGACGGCGAGCGTCCTGTCGACCACGCCCAGGTGCGTGTCCAGCGCGCGGTTGAGCACCTCCACCATCTGGTCCGCGTCATTGGCCAGCACCGCCGGCAGGACCGCCGCCGAGAGTCCGTCCAGATACACCTGGCCGAGATTGTCGATCTGGCGGTCGAACTGGCGCGACAGGCCATGCAGGGCCAGCGAGATGAGCGCGGCCGAGATCACGAGAAAAAGCAGCGAGACCGCGAGCGGAATTCTGGTGGTGAGCGGCAGGCGAAGCATGGCGGGCGGCGGCGAACGACGAAACAGGGATTATGCCGCGCCCGCAATGGCCCTTGGACATGCAAGTTTTGGCAAGCGGGACGGCGCCCGGCAAATCCCGTGCCAGCAGCGGCGCCGGCCCTTGCGCGGCCCGTGCTTGTTCACTTTCGTGAACATCGCGATGTTCACGATGTTCACGGGCGGCAACACGGCGTCGCGCCCCGCTTTCCCATTCATGGTTATCCCGGATTTTTCCGTCTGTTTGCTGAAAGCGAATTGGAAGCCGGTCTTCCTAAAGTGCCGACTACTCGGGCATGCACGGCTGCACGCCGGAGCATGTCGTCAACAAAAAAGGGGAGCACGCCGTGGGCAGCACCATATTTTCCAGAAAGCGCGATCTGTGGGGAGGCGCGTTCATCGCGCTCTGCGGCGCGCTGACCATACTCGAAGCCACTTCATACAGCATCGGCGAACTGGCCCGCATGGGGCCGGGATACTTTCCATTCCTGGTGGGATGTTTCCTGGTCGCGCTGGGCTTGCTGATTCCGCTCGCGCCCGATCCCGACGAGCTCCAGGAAGACCTGGTCAACGACCATCTGCCGCAGCCTGCGCGGCGCGACCGTATCCGCGGCATGGCATGCATCGCCGCCGGCATCGCGCTGTTCATCGTGCTGGGCAGCTACCTGGGCTTTCTGCCGGCCACGTTCGCGCTGGTGTTCGTCTCGGCGATGGGAGACACGTCGAACTCGGTCAAATCGGCCGCCATACTGGCCACGGCGATGACGGTCTTCGGCGCCATCGTGTTTTCCTGGGGGCTGCAGCTGCAGTTCCCGATGCTGCGCTGGGGTTGAGCCATGGATCTATTCGACAACGTATTGCAAGGGTTTTCCGTCGCCTTTCAGTGGAACAACCTGCTGTGGTCCCTGTTCGGCGTGTTCATGGGCAACATGATCGGCGTGCTGCCGGGCATGGGCGTGCTCGCCGCCATTTCCATCCTGCTGCCGCTCACTTACGCCATGACGCCGGTCGCGGCGCTCATGATGCTGGCCGGCATCTATTACGGCGCGCAGTACGGCGGGGGCATCACCTGCATACTGCTGAACCTGCCGGGCACGCCTTCGCACGCCGTCACCTGTCTGGACGGCAACCCGCTGGCGCGCAAGGGCAAATCGGGATCGGCCCTGTTCATGCTGGTCATGGCTTCCTTCGTCGGCGCCAGCGCCGGCATCGTGGTCATGATCCTGTTCTCGCCGCTGCTGGTCGAAGTGGCTTTCAAGTTCGGGCCGGCCGAGTATTTCTCGATGATGATGCTGGGCCTGTTCGCCGGCGCGACGCTGGCCAAGGGGTCCGCGGTCAAGGGCGTGGCCATGGTGTTCCTGGGCCTGCTGCTGGGCGTGGTGGGCACCGACGTCAACACCGGCACCATCCGCTACGCTTTCAACGTGATCGAACTGAGCGACGGCATACAGCTGGTGGCGCTGGCGATGGGGCTGTTCGGCCTGGCGGACTTCTTCGCCAACGTCAACCGCATCGGCAAGGCGACCACCGTGGGCACCCAGGTCAAGATGTCGGTGCGGCCCGAACCTGGCGACATCCGCCAATCGGCCATGCCGGTGGTGCGCGGCAGCGCCATCGGCGCCGTGCTGGGCATACTTCCCGGCACCGGCGCGACCATCGCCTCGTTCATGTCCTACGCCATCGAGAAGCGCGTGTCCAAGACGCCGCAGCGCTTCGGCAACGGCGCCATCGAAGGGATCGCGGGACCGGAAGCGGCGAACAACTCGGCCGCGCAGACCAGCTTCATTCCCACCATGAGCCTGGGGATTCCGGGCGACTCCGTCATGGCGCTGATGCTGGGCGCGCTGATCATCCACGGCATACAGCCCGGCCCGCAGATGGTGACCGAGCACGCCGACCTGTTCTGGGGCCTGATCGCCAGCTTCTGGATAGGCAACGTGCTGCTGGTGGTCATGAACCTGCCGCTGATCGGCATGTGGGCGCGCCTGTTGAAGGTGCCGTACAAGTACCTGTTTCCGTCGGCGCTGTTCTTCGTGTGCGTCGGGGTGTACAGCACCAACAACGCGCTCTTCGACGTGGGCATGGTGCTTGCCCTGGGCCTGGTCGGCTATCTGTTCCTCAAGCTGCGCTTCTCCCCTGCCCCCCTGCTGCTGGGCTTCGTGCTCGGGCCGATGGTCGAGGAGAATTTCCGCCGGGCGCTGCTGCTGTCGCGCGGGGACATGGCCATTTTCGTGGACCGCCCCATCAGCGCGGGCTTCATCTATGCCATCGGCGCGCTCGCGGTCTGGCTGATCTTTTCGGCCGTGCGCGGCAAGAAGCGGGTGCGCGCGCTGGAGGCGGCGCAGGCCCGCTAGCCTCGGCAGGCCGGCGCGCAAGGGCCTGCCCGGCGCTTGCGCGCCTTGTTCTCGGGAGAAAGTCGTGGGGATTTCCGCCATCGCAAGGCCGCGCGAACAGGTCCTGATGCGCAGATTGCCATTCATCGAGTTCATGGAGCTGCTCGAATTCAGCCATCTGCGGTTCGAGCCGCCCGAGCCCGCCGCGGGCGCCGCGCTGCTCGGCACGCTGGAATGGCGCAACGGTCCGCAGCACGACGCCGGCGACGCCTCCGGCATCTATGTCTGCAGCACACTGGAGGCCCTGCGCGATGCGGTGCTGAGCCCTGAAGCCGCGGAAATCCATATCGACAGCCCGGCGCGCGGCCGCATCCGCCTGCGCGCGATCGCCCGGCATCGTTCCGCCGCCGCCAGGCCGCCCTGCATACGCGTGGACCTGAGCGCCCTGATCCGCCGCGTGCTGGTCCCGGCCGCCGCGCCCGCGCATCTGTACGACCTGGTGCGCCACGTGGTCATGACGCGGCTGTGGGTCGAGGTGGCGCGGGTGTAGCCGTCTTTTCCGCGGGACGGGGCTTCACTTCACCTTGACCACGTCATCCGGCTTCCAGGTCTGGTCGTAGAAGGCGTCTTCGGCGCCATACAGCCGCAGCGTGACCAGGAAATTGCGCCCCGGGATGGTCTTGATGAAGGCCGCGTCCACCACGTCCGCCGGCTTCTCCGGGCCGAACCAGATCTCTATCGAACCGTCCTTCTGCTTGGGAATGTCGTAGTAGCCATTCGTCGAAGGCATCAGCTGGTCGGTCTCGGGCATGGTGCCGTCGGTGACGTTGTACGCCGTGACCGCCCAGAACAGCGCGGCCGGGGCATCGGGCGGCAGGCGCAGCTTGTAAGTGCCGGCGCCCGTCAGGAATGCGCCAGTGGCGTCGCGTGTCGTGAAGGGATACTTGGAACCGGCGCCGGTGGTGCGCATCACCATGGCCGGCGCCGATGAATAAGCGATCTGGAAGAACGTGGCGCGCTGGTTCACGTCCAGATAGCTGTCCTGGAACCATTCCGCCGTGGCGCCGGCCCAGGCGCGCTCCCATTGACGGTCCTTGTAATACAGTTGGCGCTGGTCTTCGCGGCCCAGTTGGCGCGTCGCCAGGATCATCTTCGGCGCCGTCTCAACCGCCTTTTTCAGCAGTTCCTGCTGGCGGGCGGTGGGCTTGAACGGCTGTCCCTTGACGATGCCGATGGAGGCCAGCACGCCGCGCAATTCCTGATCGATGGCGGCAACCGGTTCGTAGTCGACGAATTCCTTGAGCTTGGTCCAGTAGGCCTGATCGACGGGGTACATCATGTTGAGCGACTTGCCGGAGGCGTCGGGAAACTCCATCGGCTTGATGTCTTTTTCCACCGCCCACAAGGGGTAGACGCGCGTGGTTTCGGCGGCCTTGACGGCGGGAGCCGGGTCCGGCTTGCCGTCGCCCTGGCCCATGATGGTGCGAAAGAACAGAAAAACGTTATAGGTCGGGGACTTGACCACGAAATAGCTGGAGGGCACATGGCCGTCGTAGTCCGGCGGCAGCAACAGATACAGGCCGCCGCGCGCGCGGTCCGGACCCACGGCGCCCACGTCGGTGAGGGTGCGCTGGAAGAAATCGGTGAACATACCGATGACGTTGGCGGGCGCCTTCACCACCAGCGGCCCGGTCTTTTTCAAATCCAGGTAGCTCATCGAATAGATCACGTCGGCGTTCGGCGTGGGCACCATGGCGCGGGCGTCCATGCGCTTTTTCCAGATCGGCAGCACGTTGTAGCCGGCGCCGAAGGCCTTTTCCGAGCCGTCGCGCATGCCGATCACGTTCAACGCCGGCAGCATGGTCATGTAGGCATGGATGGCGCGTTGGTAATAAAGCTCGTCGCGCAAGCTTTCGGCCTCTTTCGTATCCAGCCAGTTGCCATTGTTCAGTTGCTGAACCAGGGGCGACATGGGAGGCTGGGGCTGCCCGAATACGGGCGCGGCCAGCAGCGTGCTGGCGATCAGGGTAAGTCGGGGCAATACCGGCATGATGCAACTCCGAAATGAGCAGCGGCCGCTATCGCGGCCGCAATGAAAAGTCCTTAATCGACCTGTTTGACGACCGGAGGCTTCCAGCTCCCGTCGAGAATCGCCTTTTCGCCCCAATAGGCGCGGATGTAGAGCGAAATCGGCTCGGTCGGTGACGGCAGCCAATTGGCCTCCTTATCCTTGCCCGGAGACTTGGGGCCGACGTAAATCGTCAACGACCCGTCCGGCCCGCGCACCAGATTCTTGTTCTTGGTGCCCAGCGAATAGCGGTTCAGGTCGTTGGGGCTGAACAAGTGATGCTTGTTGTAGAGGGTGAGCGACCAGAATCCCTTGACCGGCGGCAGTTGTCCCGGCGCGAAAGTGATTTCGTACCGGCGGCCGCCGTCCAGCACCGCTCCGGTGGAATCGAAGTCGGTATAAAAATACTGGGTCTCGTTGGGACGGTTGTCGAACATGTTCGACTTGGCCGTGCCGGTACGATTGAAGTAGTCCAGCCCGGTCTGGGCATTATTGACCGACCGGTTCCAGTTGTTGCCGGCCGGCGCGCCGTTATGCTTCCACTGGAAGAACGGGCCGATCACCTGCTCTTCGGTTTCCTTGGCGACCTGGACCAGCGCCTCCTTGATGGCCGGATCCTTGGCCGCGGCCGCCATCACCGAGCGGAACTGAGCGTACATGGCCTCTTCGCCGGGCAGCGGCGGCACCATGTCCAGCACCTGGCCGAACTGATCGAAGAACCGTTCGGGAACCACCCAGCGCGTTTCTCCCCCGCTGGCGCTGTCGGCGCCGGGATTGGGAATGTCGGGCGTGTTCTTCCAGTCGATCGATTTCATCTTGCCGTTGAAGTCCTTCAACGGATAGAAGACCACCTGGTTGATTTTCTTCTGAATGGCCTGCCGGTCCTGGTCGGCATCGTCCATGAAAATGCGCGGAATCGCATTGGCCAGGGTCGTCGGGCTGCGGATGATCGCCTGCACGCCGTCGGGCTCCTTGCCTTTCCAGTTCGGCCCCACCAGCAGATAGAAGCCGGGCTTGCTGTGGTAGGGCTTGCCCAGTTCGCCGAACTGGTTGGTGCGCTGGTCGTACAGCGCGTATACCCAGAAGCGGTCGCCGAAATCGGGCACCTGCACGATCACGGGCTCTTCATCCAGCGAGAAAAAGCCCAGGCCATAGACCACGTCCTGATTGGGACAGGTGACGAAGGTTTCCGCCGGAAGGATGTAGTCGTGTAGCATGCCGACCTGGCCGCGCGGCGCCGCGGGCAACACGCCGCCCAGCAGACCCGGATGGGGCGCCTTGGTGATGCGCGCGTTGCGGTTGAGCATGTTCACCATCGGCCACCCCCACACGTAGGCCATGCGGCCGACGGTCTTGGCGTACTCAGGATGCATGACGATGTCGGCCGACGGCAGGGCCAGCGCGGCGCGGCTCTGCTGTTTTTGCGGGGCGCCGAAAGCAGGCGCGGCGGCGACCGCGAAAATCAAACTGGCATAGGTGGCAATTGCGAACCCGCGCTTCATCTCGATACTCCTTTGAGTATTTGAACGCCAACTACCGCCTTGGGCTGCACGGGCCGCGGGTAGCGGTTCGGACGCTATTGTGCGTAGCGACAGGCATGCAAGTCCATGCTAATTTTGGCAATAATTCGCAGGCGACTTCCGAGGGCAAGCCATGGAACTGCAACGTTATGAATCGTTCGGAGAGTTCGAGGATGCGGTCGTCGATGTCGACCTGAAAGTGCGCCTGCTGGGCCCCCGGGACGGGAAATGGCGGCTTGGCCATGCGGACGTCGACGGCATCACCGTCCAGCAGGGAGTGGAAACCGTGCCCAATCTGTGCGAGGCGTCCGGATGGCCCACGCATCTGATGTTCCTGCTTTCCCCGGGCACGCCCGGCCCGACCTGGTTGAACGGGGTTCCGTTCGGCCCGGGCAAGGTGGGCATTCTGGCGCCCCGGCGAGGGTTCGTGTTCCGCGCGGCCGGGCCGAATGAGTGGACCACCATCGCCCTGCCCCTGACCTCGGATCTGTTACAAAAAGACAACGAAACAGGCAGCGTATTGCGCGCATGGTGCCGGTCGACGCGCATGCTGGACGCCACGCCGGCCGCGGTCCGCGCGCTGCAGCAGGCGGCGACGGTGGCCGCCCACGCATGCACCTCCCCCACTATCGGTCGGGCATTGATCGAGGACGCCATCGCGGGCCTGGTGGTTGCGCGCAGCCGGCAGCCGGCGCTCGGCCGCCCCGGCGCCTCGCCGCATGCGATGTGCGACGCCGCGCTGAGCCGCTTCGGCCTGATGGACGGCGGCGAACTGGACGCCGCCCGGCTCGCAGGCCTGCCCGTCGGCCCGCGATCGCTGAGAAGTTTCTTTCACAACTGCTTCGGCCTGGGCCCCAAGCAGTACCTGCATTTGAGACGGTTGCACGCGATCCACCAGGCCTTGCAGGACATGGGCGAGGGCTTGGCGTCCATCGCCGAGACCTTCGAGCGGCATGGCTACGTCTATTCTTCCTACACGCTGGCTCGGTATTGCGCCATTTTCGGAGAGCTGCCATCGGCAACCCGCGCAAGACAGGCCAAGGCGTAGGCCGCCGGCCGCAGCGGTTCAGCAGCCGCGCTCGACCAGCACTTTTTCGTACAGCGCCTCGTAGCGCGCCGCCACCGCTTCCCAGCTCTGCTCGCAGGCGATCGCCAGGCCGCGTTCGGCCAGCGCGGCGCGCAGCCCCGGTTCGGAACCCAGGCGCTCCAGCGCCTGCGCCAGTTGCGCGCCGTCGCGCGGGTCCTGCAGGATGAGCGCGTCCTTGCCGGCCGACAGGTACTGCGCGAAGCCGCAGTAGGCCGGCGAACTGACCACCACGGGCAGGCCGTGCGACATGGCTTCCAGCGGCGCCATGCCGTAGCTGTCGTTCAGCGTGGGATGGGCGTAGATGTCGGCCGCGCTGAAATAGCGCGCCACGTCGGGCGTGGGATCGATGAGCGTGACGCGGCCTGCGATGGCGCCGGCGGCGCGCACGCGGTCGCGGGTGGACTGGTCGGCGCCCACCACCAGCAGCCGGTAGCGCGACGGCAGCTGGCCCAGCGCGTCGAGCAGCGCCGGCAACCCCTTGCGCAGCGGATTGCGCGCCACCAGCAGGCAGCCGATGGTGTCGGCGTCCCAGCCCAGGCTGGCGCGGGTGTCGTCGCGCCCCTGCTTTTGCTCGGCCGTGGGCAGCTTGACGCCCGGCGCGATGATGTCCACCGGCAGCTGCGGACCGTAGCTGCGATGCAGCTGCTCCATGATGAGGCCGGACACCGCGACCACGCGGCGCGCCGGCGCCCTGCGCACGCGCAGTTTTTCCAGCAGCAGATAGGTGGCCAGGCGCGGGCTGAGCCAGGCGGCCACGCGCTGCAGCGGCCGGGCGCGGGTCAGGCGGTTGTAGCGCACCGGCGTGACGTGCATGACCTGGATCTCGCCCGCCCAGCCGTTCATGTGCGAATGCACGATGTCGTAGCGCCCGCGGGTCAGCCGGTCGGCGCGCCAGGCGAAATACAGCACTCGCATCCAGCTGGGCAGCCAGACCGGAAAGCGCACCGGCAGGAAGGAAAACGGCAGGTCGCTATCGAAGTCGCGCGCCACCACGGAGACGTCGTGGCGCTGGCCGAGCACCCGCATCAGCTCCACGCCATAGGCTTCCGCGCCTCCGAAGCGATTGCCGAAGCGGTCGACCAGCAGCGCGATGCGTAGCCGCCGCTCAGCGGCGCCGGCGGGTGTCTTCATACCGGGTCAGACACTTCTGCAGGAATCGAACGATGTTGGTGGACCGCGCCACCGTCACCCGCGGCAGGCCGTAGGGATCGTCGCTGGCCGCCGCCAGGCCGCGCTGCGTGAGCGTGGCGTTGTCGTAGCCGGCCTCGCGCACCATGGCCCGGTGTTCCGGGCCGTGATCGCCGTAGGGATAGCAGAAGGCGGTGACCGGCGCGCCCAGCGCCTGTTCCAGTTCTTCCTTGGACTGGACGATCTGGCGCCGCGCCTCGTCGGGCGACATTTCGGGCAGATGCACGTGGTCCAGCGTGTGCGAGCCGACCTCGTTGCCGGCCTGCGCCCATTCCCGCATTTCGTTGACGGTCATGAGGGCCGAGAACGGAATGCCTTTTTGCAGGTCCCATACGTTGCCGCCGTCGAACTGGTGCGCCACGAAATAGTTGGTGGCGGTAAAGCCCAGCTCGCTCAGCACCGGCATCGCGTTGTGATGCACGTTGCGGTAGCCGTCGTCGAAGGTGATGCCGAATACCTTGCCCTGGCGCTCGCCGCGCACATAGGGCATGACGTCCCGCATCGACAGGCCGCGATAGCCCAGCCGGCGCATCCAGCGCATCTGGCGGGCGAAGCTGGCGGGGTGTACCGTCAGCCCGCGATACGGCGTGCCCTTGGGGTTGGGCTCGCCGATCTGGTGGTACATGAGTATGGGGATAGACATAGCCCGGAATTATACGGGGACACCACGGGAAAGAGGACGGGGCAGCGCCGGCTGCCTGGTCCTGTTTTACCCCAAGGCGCGCCGGTAAACATCCAGTGTTGCGTCGGCGAAACGCGCCAGGTTGAAATCGCGCACGGCGGTCTCGCGCGCCCGGGCGCCCATGGCGCGCACGGCTTGCGGGTTGTCCAGCATGAAGCGCAGGCGCGCGGTCATGGCCGGGACGTCGCGCACCGGCACGATCCAGCCGTCCTCGCCGTCGGTGACGTTCTCGGGCAGGCCGCCGACGTCGCTGATCAGGGCCGGCAGACCCAGGCCCATGATTTCGCGGCAGGCGAAGGACAGCGCCTCGCGGTAGGACAGCACGAAGCCGGCGTCGCAGGCCGCCAGCGCCGGCCGCACGTCGTCGAGCAGGCCCGGAAAGCGGACCTGCTCGATCATGCCCAGCTCCCGCACCCGCGCGAGCTTGGCCTCGGAGGGCGGATCGCCGGCCACCATCAGCAGCACCCGCGCGCGGTCGGCCGGCGGCAGCGCCGCGGCCGCGGCCACCAGGTCCAGCCAGCCCTTGTCGTAATCGGTGCCGCCGGAACTGCCCAGCAGCAGCTTGCCCTGCCAGCCCGGCCCGAAGATGCGGTCGCGCAGTTCGTCCAGGCCGGCCGGCTCGGGCGGGGCGAAATAGTCGGTGTCGATGCCGTGGCGGATCGTGGTGATGGGATGCCTGCGGTAGGGCGAGCGCGACATCAGGCCGTGCACGTAGTCGCTGACCGCGATGCTGTGGTCGGTGGCCAGGCGGGCGCGCAGCCAGTTGCCCAGGCTGGTCACCGGGTGGTCGTTGTGCTTGGTGAAGACGATGCGCGGGCGCCGCGGCAGGGCCAGCGTGGCGAACATGACCTGCTTGTGGTCGGCCGAGCCGTTGCAGTGGATGAGGTCGAAACCGCCTTCGCGGATCAGGCGCCGCAGCTGCGCGCGCTCGCCGAAGAGCGCGGCCGGACGGGACGTATATTGCATCGGCACCGCCGTCACGCCGGCGATGGCGCGGGCCTGGCGGTAGAGGCGGCTGCCCTCGGGCGTGGCGACCGTGATCTGGTGGCTGCCCGCCAGCGCGCGGGCCAGGTTGATGATGTAGGTCACGTGGCCGCCGCCGTTGCGGCCGTGGAAGTTGGTGTAGAGGATCTTCACTTTTGCTTTTCGGCCAGGAACATCAGCTTCGAATAGCGGAAGAAGCTGCCCGCGGCCGCGGTGACGGCCAGCACCAGGCCGTGCTTGCCGTCGAGAAACCCGCGCCGGATCAGGTAGATCCGCACGAAGGTCCAGAAGCCGTGCCCCAGCGCGCCGAAGATCGACGTGCGCTTGCCCTTGGCGTACATCATGGCGGCGGCGTCCGACGAGTAGCGGTTGACCTTGGTGATGAGGGCCTCCAGGTTGTCGTACGGATAGTGCTGGAAATAGCCGCGCATCCGCAGGGGCTGGCCCTGGGCCGGCACCACCCGCTCGTGGACGGCGGCGTCCGTGAAGCGCGCCGTGCCGCGCTTGAACAGCCGCAGCACGTAGTCGGGCCACCAGCCGCTGTGGCGGATGTCGCGGCCGCAGAAATTCGACAGGCGCGCGATCTCGTAGGCGTCGGCCCGCGGGGCGCGCAGCGCTTCCTGGATTTCCCGGGCCAGCTCCGGCGTCACGCGTTCGTCGGCGTCGATGGACAGTATCCAATCCCCCGTCGCCAGGTCCAGCGCGCGGTTCTTCTGGGGCCCAAAACCCGGCCAGTCCGACGTGATTTCCACGCGCGCGCCCAGCGCCTGCGCCAGCTCCACGGTGCCGTCGGTGCTGCCCGAGTCGACCACGATGAACTCGTCGGCGAAGGCCACGGACTTGAGGCAGGCGGCGATATTGGCCGCTTCGTTCTTGGTGATGATGATGACGGATAGCTTCATCGGCGATTCCTAAGACGCTTTTTCCAGGCCTTCCAGGCATGGAAGCGCGGCCCCCAGAAAGGGTCGCGCGACAGCCAGATGCGCCGGTTCAGCCAGCTTCCGCCCTGGTTGCGCACCGCGAAACGGTAGATGTGCTCGGGGTCTGCGCCGGGCGCGTTCTGGCCGAAAGGGTCGGTAGTGTACAGGTGGCGGAATCCGGCCTGGCGGGCCGCGGCCACGTAGTCGTCGTCGAAATAGCCTTGCGGCCAGCAGAGGTGGTCGCTGACCGAGCCCAGCCGGCGCATCAGCGTGTCGCGCGAGTCCTGCAGTTCCTGGGCGATGCGCGCGCGCTTGGCCTCGATGTCCGCGCCGCAGACCTTGTCCCAGCGGGTGTGGGTGTGGGTATGCGAATGGAATTCGAAGGTGCCGGCGGCCTGCATGGCCTCGATCTCGCTCCAGCGCAGCATGGCCTCGTCGGCCCGCCCCGCCGCCACCAGCTGCTTGCAGGCGTCGTGATCCGGGGTGGCGGGCAAGGGGCCGCCCTGCCCGGCGTGCGAGCGCACCGGGCCGTCGCCGATCCAGCCCGTGATGGTGAAGAGCAGCGCGCGCATGCCGTGGCGCGCCAGCACCGGATGCGCATGCACCCAGTTGTTCAGGTAGCCGTCGTCGAAGGTGATGAGCACCGACCGCTCGGGCGCCTCGCCGCCGGCCAGGTAGGCCGCGAACTGCGTGGCCGACAGCGACTGGTAGCCGGCGCGCGCCAGGCGCGCGATCTGCGCCTCGAATACGTCGGGCGTCGCCGCGATCATGCCGCCGGCCGGCGTGACGTGGTGGTACATCAGCACCGGAACGTTGGGCGCGTTCATCCGGCGCGCTCCGCCAGCCATCGGGTGTAGACGGCCTCGGTGGTTTCGGCCAGGCGCGCGGGCGAGAACACGCCCTCGTCCCAGACCATTCTGCGTCCGGCCTCGCCCATGCGGCGGCGCAGGCCGGCGTCGTCGATCAGGCGCACCAGCGCGGCGCTCAGGGCCTCGGGGTCCTTGGGCGGCACCAGGATGCCGGTCTCGCCGTCGCGGAACATCTCGGACACGCCGCCGACGTCGGTGCCGATGACGGGCAGGCCGCTGGCCTGCGCCTCGACGTACACCGTGCCGGACGCTTCCTGCTGGGTGGCCAGCGCGAACAGGTCGAAGCCGGCCAGCAGGTTGGGCACGTCGCGCCGCATGCCCATCAGGTGGATGCGGTCCTGCAGCCCCAGTTCCACCACATAGGCCTGGGTCTGCTCGAACACGGGCGAGCCGCCGCCGACGAACACCAGGTGCAGCTTGGGGCGGCTGGCCATCAGCGGCGCGATCGCGTCGATCAGGTCCTTGTGGCCCTTGGTGGCGCGCATCACGGCCACACAGCCGACCACGATGTCGTCATCGGCCAGGCCCAGCTCCTCGCGCAGCGTGGAACGCTCGACCGGCGGCGGCAGCACGATGGGCGAATAGACCGTGGCCACTTTCTCGGCAGGCACGCCGCGCTCGATGAGGTGCTGGCGCACGTGGTCGCTGACCGTGGTGACGCGGTGCGGCAGGCGGGTATAGGACCACAGCGAGCCGACCTTGTTGGACAAGTGGCGGGTGCGCACGATGAGCGGGGTGCCGGCCAGCCGGGCCGCGGCCGCGGCGATCACCGTGTCGCGCCGGCTGTGCGTGTTGAGCACGTCGAACCGGCCCTCGCGCAGGATGCCGCGGATGGTGGCCACGCCCTTGATGTAGTTGGCCACGCCGTCCATTTCCAGCGTGTGCACGGCGAAGCCCGCTTCCGACAGGCGTTCGGCCAGCAGCGCCTGGGGCTGGCAGATGGCCTCCATGTGGTGGCCGCGCGCGCGCATGGCGGTCATTTCCTTGAAGATCCGCCCTTCCTGGCCGCCGAAGCTGGTGGCGGCCTCCGAGTGAACAATACGCAGGGGCATCAGTAGGTCACCTCCACCCCGTCGGGCTTGGTCCATTCGTTCAGGTTCGCCAGCAAGGTGTCGGCCATGCGGACGCGCCATTCTTCGCCCAGCCGGACCGTGCACAGGAAATTGTTCTTGGAGTAGACGATGTCCACCGGCACGCCGGGAATGCCGTTCTCGGGCTCGGCGCGGAACGGGTTCAGCATCTGGCGCAGGCGCGCGGCGTCGGCGCTGCCGTTGAGCTTGACGCGCAACGACTTGGCGCGGGCCTCGCGGGCCAGCTGCAGGTCGTAGAGCTGCTCGGCAACGATGCGCATGCCGCCGGAGTAATCGTCGTTGCTGACCTTGCCCTGCACGATGACGAGCTGGTCTTCGCGCAGGCGGTTGCGGTGCTTTTCGTAGAGTTCGTTGAAGACCGAGATCTCGACCTGCGCGGTGCCGTCGTCGAGCACGGCGAACACCATCTTGCCGCGCCGCGTCATCATGACGCGCACGCTGGCCAGCACGCCGCACATCCATTGCAGGTCGCGCTGCGGCTCGACGCGGGCCAGCTGCATCGGCACGATGCGGCGCACTTCGTCGCGCCAGTGGTCGAACAGGTGGCCGCTGTAGTAGTAGCCCAGCGCGGTCTTTTCCTCGGTGAGCTTCTTGTGCAGGTCCCAGGGCGCGACCTTGGCCAGTTCGCCGGCCACCACGTCGCTGCTGTCGTCGCCGAAGAGCGAGGCCTGGTTGGCGCTGCGCGCGGCCTGCTCGGCCGCTTCCATGGCGGTGGGCACCGAGGCCAGCATGGCCGCGCGGTTGGGCTCGATGGTGTCGAACGCGCCGGCCTTGATCAGCGCTTCGATGGTGCGCCGGTTGACCGCGTGCTTGCTGACGCGGCGGCAGAAGTCGAACAGGTTCTGGAACGGGCCGCCTTCCTTGCGCGCGCGCAGGATGTCCTCGACCGCGCCCTGCCCGGTGCCCTTGACCGCCCCCAGGCCGTAGCGCATGGTGCGCGGCGGCTTGCCGTTCTTGGTGTGCTTGTCGGCCACCGGCTCGAAGCGGTAGCCCGAGAAGTTGACGTCCGGCGGCAGCACTTCGACGCCGTTTTCCTGGGCGTCGCGGCAGAAGGTCTGGACCTTGTCGGTGTCGTCCATGTCGGAAGACATGGTGGCGGCCAGGAACTCGGTGGGATGGTAGGCCTTGAGCCAGGCCGTCTGGTAGGAAATCAGCGCGTACGCGGCCGAGTGCGACTTGTTGAAGCCGTAGCCCGCGAACTTCTCCATCAGGTCGAACAGCTTGACCGCCAGGTCCGGATCGTGGCCTTTTTCCTTGGCGCCTTTCTCGAACAGTTCGCGGTGCTTGGCCATTTCCTCGGGCTTTTTCTTGCCCATGGCGCGGCGCAGCAGGTCGGCGCCGCCCAGCGAATAGCCGCCGATGATCTGCGAGATCAGCATCACCTGTTCCTGGTAGACGATGACCCCGTAGGTGCTCTTGAGGGTCGCTTCCAGGTCCGGGTGGAAATAGTCCACGGCCGCGCGGCCGTGCTTGCGGTTGACGAAGTCGTCCACCATGCCGGATTCGAGCGGCCCCGGACGGTACAGGGCCAGCATGGCGATGATGTCTTCGAAGGTGTTGGGCCGCAGCTTCTTGAGCAGCTCCTTCATGCCGCGCGATTCCAGCTGGAACACGGCGGTGGTGTTGGCGTCGCACAGGATCTTGTAGGCCGCCGGATCGTCCAGCGCCAGCGCCATCACGTCGAAGTCGCGCTTGTCCTCGTTGAACTGGCGCACGTAGCGCACGGCCCAGTCCAGGATGGTCAGGTTGCGCAGGCCCAGGAAGTCGAACTTCACCAGGCCGGCAGCCTCGACGTCGTCCTTGTCGAACTGCGAGACGGCGCTGTTCTCCTGGCCCGGCTGGCAGTACAGCGGGCAGAAGTCGGTGAGCTTGCCGGGCGCGATGAGCACGCCGCCGGCGTGCATGCCGATGTTGCGGGTCAGGCCTTCGAGCGGCTGGGCCAGGTCGACCAGCGCGCGCACTTCCTCTTCCTGGTCGTAGCGGTCCTTGAAGGCGGGCTCTTCCTTCAGGGTGCGTTCGAGCGACCAGGGGTCCATCGGGTTGAACGGGATCAGCTTGGACAGGCCGTCGCAGAACATATAGGGCATGTCCAGCACGCGGCCCGCGTCGCGCACCACGGCCTTGGCGCCCAGCGTGCCGAACGTGGCGATCTGGCTGACGGCGGCGCGGCCGTATTTTTCCTTGACGTAGTCGATGACCCGTTCGCGGTTGTCCTGGCAGAAGTCGATATCGAAGTCGGGCATGGAGACCCGCTCGGGATTCAGGAAGCGCTCGAACAGCAGGTCATAGCGGATCGGGTCCAGGTCGGTGATGCCCAGCGCGTAGGCCACCAGCGAGCCGGCGCCCGAGCCCCGCCCCGGCCCCACCGGCACGCCGTTGTTCTTGCCCCAGTTGATGAAGTCCTGCACGATCAGGAAGTAGCCGGGAAAGCCCATCTGGATGATGGTCTTGCACTCCCAGCGCAGGCGTTCGTAGTACTGCTCGCGCTTGGACTCGCGTTCGGCGTCGTCGGGGAACAGGAAGCGCAGGCGCTTTTCCAGGCCCTCTTCCGACAACTGCACCAGGTAGTCGTCCAGCGACACGCCTTCGGGCGTGGGGAAGTTGGGCAGGCGCGGCTTGCCCAGCACCAGGCTGAGGTTGCAGCGCTTGGCGATTTCCACCGTGTTGGCCAGCGCCGAGGGCACGTCGGCGAAGCGCCGCGCCATTTCCTCGGAGCTGAGCAGGTACTGCTCTTTGCTGAAGCGGCGCACGCGGCGCGGATTGGCCAGGATCTCGCCTTCGGCGATACAGACCCGGGCCTCGTGCGCCTGGAATTCGGATGCATCCAGGAACTGCACCGGATGCGTGGCCACCACCGGCAGGCCGGCCTCGGAGGCAAGCCGCATCGCGGCCTGGGTATAGGCCTCGTCGCCGTCCATGCCGGCGCGCTGCAGTTCGATGTAATAGCTGCCCGGGAACAGGTGCGCCCACTGGCGCGCCAACGCCAGCGCCGAGACCGCGTTGCCGGCCTCCAGCGCCTGGCCCACGTCGCCCGCGCGCCCGCCCGACAGGGCGATCAGCCCCTCCTGGCCCTGCAGCCATTCGCGCCGGATTTCCGCGCGGCCCTTGCCCTGGTTGGTCAGGAAGGCCTTGGTGAGCAGTTCGCAGAGGTTGAGATACCCCTTGTGGTTGCGCACCAGCAGCAGCAGGCGGAAAGGCTTGGCGGGATCGTCGTCGTTGGACAGCCACACGTCGCAGCCCGCGATGGGCTTGACGCCCGCGCCGCGCGCGCCCTTGTAGAACTTGATCAGGCCGAACAGGTTCGACAGGTCGGTCAGGGCGACGGCGGGCTGGCCCAGCTTGGCCACGCGCTTGATGAGGTCGGGGATGCGCACGATGCCGTCCACGACCGAGAACTCGGAGTGAACGCGCAGATGAACAAATGGGGACGGGTTTGTTACGGCTTCGGACATAGGCGGAATTGTACCGGTCAAAGCCCCTGCGCCGGGCGCCGCGTAACGGGGCGTCGGCGGCCGCCTGTGTAACAATAGCCCCTGTCCCCGCTCCACCGATTGCTGCACGAGATTCACGTATGAAATGGCTAATTCCCGGGATATGGCTGGCCGCCATCCTGTTTGCGCACTTCCGCGGCCGCGTCAGGCTGCCGCTGGGCCGGCAGATGCTCGATCACTCCGTCCTGCTGGCCCCGGTCAACGCCTTCATGGTGCTGGCCTCGCGCGTGCCGCCCACCCCCTACCTGACCACCAGCGAGATCGCCGAGCTCAAGGTGCTGGACGACAACTGGGAGACCATCCGCGAGGAAGCGATGCAGATGGCCGAGCTGCGCCGCATCAAGGCCGCCGACGCGCACAACGACATCGGCTTCAATTCCTTCTTCAAATACGGCTGGAAGCGCTTCTACCTGAAGTGGTATGACGCGCGCCACCCCTCGGCCGAGGAGCTCTGCCCCAAGACGGTCGCCATCCTGAAGACCCTGCCCAAGGTCAAGGCCGCCATGTTCGCGGAACTGCCGCCCGGCGGCCAGCTCAACCGCCACCGCGACCCGTTCGCCGGCTCGCTGCGCTACCACCTGGGCCTGGTCACGCCCAACGACGACCGCTGCCACATCATCGTCGACGGCGAGCCCTACAGCTGGCGCGACGGCGAAAGCGTGGTGTTCGACGAAACCTATGTGCACGAGGCCTACAACCGCAGCGAACAGAACCGCATCATCCTGTTCTGCGACGTGGAGCGTCCGCTGAAGTGGCGCTGGGCCGAAGCCTTCAACCGCTGGTTCGGCCGGGTCGTGATGTCGGCGGCCAGCTCGCCCAACGACGGCGGCGACCAGACCGGCGCGATCAACAAGCTGACGCACGCGCACTGGGTCATCGACCAGAAGCGCAAGGCCTTCAAGGCCTGGAACCGCACGGTCTACAAGGCCACCAAGTTCGGCTTGATCGCCCTGGTCATCGTGGGCTTCCTGGCGCTGTAGTAATCGCCCGCGGGCGCCGGAACTCCCCGGCGCCCGCGGCCGGCGCTAGCGCTGCAACGATTCCCAGCTCTTCATCAGCCGTTTCACCGAAACCGGCATCGGCGTGCGCAGTTCCTGCGCGTACAGCGCCACCCTCAACTCCTCCAGCAGCCAGCGGAACTCGTCCAGGCGCGGATCCGGCGCGCCCTTGAGCGCCGCCCGCGCACGCTGGTATTGCGTCAGCAGCGGCGCCATCTCGCCCACCAGCCTGGCGTCGCGCGCCGGGTCGGCGCGCAGCTTGTCGATACGCGCCTGCACCGCCTTCAGGTAGCGCGGGAAGTGCGCCAGCTGCGCATAGGGCGTGTCGCGGATGAACCATTTCGGCATCAGCGCGCCCAGCTGCGCCTGCAGGTCGGCGTAGGCGGCGGCGTGCGGCTTGGCCTGGGGCAGCTTGCGCAGCACCGCGGCGTACTCGGTCAGCACCGCCCCCGCCAGCCGCGCCACTTCCTGGGCCAGCAGGCCGAGCCGGCCCTTGCCCTCGGCGCGGCGCGCCTCGAACTGCTGCGCGTCGACCGGCCAGGGTTCGGCCAGGCAGGCCTGCCCCAGCGCGCAGTCGATGATCTGGTCGCGCAGCTCTTCCTGCGTGCCCAGCGTCATGTAGAGCATGCTGATGCGGGTCAGGTCGGTCAGGTTCTTTTCCAGGAACTTGACCTGTTCGCGCAGGCCCAGCCGGAACAGCCTGAGCAGGCCGGCGCGATGGTGCTTGCGGGCCTCGTCCGGATCGTCGAACACGTCCAGGTCGCAGTGCGCGCCGCGATCGACCAGCGCCGGATAGCCGATGACCGACTGGCCGCGCCGCTTGATCTCCATGATCTCCGGCAGCGGGCCGAAGGACCAGGAGGTCAGGTTCTCGTGCGCCAGCGCCTGCGCGACCTGGGTGTCGCTGGCCGCCAGCTGCTGGAAGGTGGCCTGCGCCTGCTTGCCGAACTCGGCGCGCAGCTGCGCCAGGTTGCGGCCGGCGGCCAGCATGCGGCCGTGCTCGTCGACCACGCGGAAGTTCATGAACAGGTGCGCCGGCAGGGTTTCCAGCTTGAAATCCCCCACCGCCGGGCGGACCTGCACCTGGTCCCACATGTCGGCGATGATGGCCTCCACCAGCCCCTGCTGCGGATCGCCCAGGCGCTGGAACCAGCGCTCGTAGAACCCGGCGGCGTAATCCGGCAGCGGCACGCAATGGCGGCGCAGCTTCTGCGGCAGCGACTTCAGCAGCAGATGCACCTTTTCCTTGAGCATGCCGGGCACCAGCCATTCGCAGCGCGCCGGGTCGATCTGGTTGAGCGCGAACAGCGGCACCGACAGCGTCACGCCGTCGCGCGGCGAGCCGGGCTCGAAGTGGTAGTCCAGGGCCATGGACACGCCCTGCCATTCCACCTTCTTGGGAAACACCTCGGTGGTGACGCCGGCCGCTTCGTGCCGCATCAGCTCGTCGCGCGTCAGCAGCAGCTTGGCGGCCGTTTCCTTGTCCAGGCCCGCCACCCATTTCTCCAGCGTGGCGGTCTGCGAAATGCCTTCGGGCAGCTGGCGGTCGTAGAAGGCGTAGATCAGCTCGTCGTCGACCAGGATGTCGGGACGGCGGGTCTGGTGCTCCAGCTTCTCGATGCCGGCGATCAGCTTGCGGTTGTGCGCCACGAAAGGCAGGCGCGTGTCGATCTCGCCCGGCACCAGGGCCTGGCGGATGAACAGTTCGCGCGCGTGCGCCGGATTGACGCGGCCGTAATGGATGCGCCGGCCCGAATAGACCACCAGCCCGTACAGCGTGGCGCGTTCGTTGGCCACGACCTGGCCGGCCTTTTTCTCCCAGCGCGGGTCCGACCAGTTCCGGCGGATCAGGTGCGCGGCGACCTTCTCCAGCCAGGCCGGATCGATGCGCGCCACGCAGCGGGCATACAGCCGGGTGGTCTCCACCAGTTCGGCGGCGACGATCCAGCGCCCCGCCTTCTTCACCAGCCGCGAACCCGGATGGATGTGGAAGCGGATCTCGCGCGCGCCCTGGTAGTGGCCGCCCTCGTCGCTCTTGAAGCCGATATTGCCCAGCAGGCCCGACAGCAGCGCCAGGTGCAGCTGTTCGTACGTGGCTTCGGTCTGGTTGACGCGCCAGCCCTGCTCGCCCACCAGGGCGGCAAGCTGGGTGTGCACGTCGTGCCATTCGCGCAGCCGGATGGGCGACAGGAAATTCTGGCGCAGCAGGGCCACCAGCTTGCGCTGCGAGGCCTTGTGCTGCACCTGTTCGCCGTACCAGCGCCACAGCTTCAGGAAGGAGATGAACTCCGACTTGTCGTCGGCGAACTTGGCGTGCGCGGCCTCGGCCGCCTCGCGCTCCTGCATGGGGCGGTCGCGCGGGTCCTGCACCGACAGGGCCGAGGCGATGATCAGCATTTCCGCCAGGCACTGGTGTTCGCGCGCGGCCAGGATCATGCGGCCGATGCGCGGGTCCACGGGCAGCTTGGCCAGTTCGTGGCCGGTGCGGGTCAGGGCGAAGGCCGCGCCGGTGCGCGCGCCGTCGGCGTCCTCGTTCGCGGCGGCGGCCAGTTCGATGGCGCCCAGCTCCTGCAGCAGGTGGTAGCCGTCGGCCACCGCGCGCCCCGGTGGCGCCTCCACGAACGGGAACTGCTCGATATCGTCCAGCTTCAGCGACTTCATCCGCAGGATGACCGAGGCCAGCGACGAGCGCAGCACTTCCGGATCGGTGAACGCGGCGCGGTTATTGAAGTCCTGCTCGTCGTAGAGGCGGATGCAGACGCCCGGCCCCACCCGGCCGCAACGGCCGGCGCGCTGGTTGGCCGAGGCGCGGCTGACCGGCTCGATGCGCAGCTGCTCGACCTTGTTGCGCCACGAATAGCGCTTGACGCGCGCCAGCCCGCTGTCGACCACGAAGCGGATGCCGGGCACGGTCAGCGAGGTTTCCGCCACGTTGGTGGCCAGCACGATGCGCCGCGCATTGGTGCGCGGATGGAAGATCTGCTCCTGCTCGGCCTGCGACAGCCGGGCGTACAGCGGCAGCACCTCGGTGCCGGCCGGATGGCGCTTGCGCAGCGCCTCGGCCGATTCGCGGATTTCGCGCTCGCCGGGCAGGAACACCAGCACGTCGCCCGGGCCGTGGCGCGCGCATTCGTCCACGGCGTCCACGATGGCGTCGATCAGGTCGCGCTCCTCGTCGCCCGACATGCGCTCGCGCCCGGGCTTGCCGGCGGCCGGCGCCTCGCCTTCGGCCGGCTCTTCACGCACGGGACGGTAGCGGACCTCGACCGGATACAGGCGGCCGGAGACTTCGATGACCGGCGCCGGCCGGTCTTCGGACGCCGCAAAGTGGCGGGCGAAGCGCTCGGCGTCGATGGTGGCCGAGGTGATGATGAGCTTCAGGTCCGGGCGGCGCGGCAGCAGCTGCTTGAGGTAGCCCAGCAGGAAATCGATGTTCAGGCTGCGTTCGTGCGCCTCGTCGATGATGATGGTGTCGTAGCGGCGCAAGAGCGGGTCGCGCTGCGACTCCGCCAGCAGGATGCCGTCGGTCATCAGCTTGATGGACGCGTTCGGGCCGGTGCGGTCGTTGAAGCGCACCTGGTAGCCCACCACCTCGCCCATGGGCGTATTCAGCTCCTCGGCGATGCGCTTGGCCACCGAGGTCGCCGCCAGGCGGCGCGGCTGGGTATGGCCGATCATCTTCTGGCGGCCGCGGCCGAGTTCCAGGCAGATCTTGGGCAGCTGCGTGGTCTTGCCCGAGCCGGTCTCGCCGCTGACGATCACCACCTGGTGGCCGGCGATGGCGCGCGCGATCTCCTGGCGCCGCGCGCTGACGGGCAGGTCTTCGGGATAGGTCACCGCGGGGATGGGCCGCTCGGGACGCGGCGCCCGGGGCGCGTTTGCCACGGCGGCCCTGGGCGCCCGCGGGCTGGAGGATTCAGGCATGTACGATAGTCCGGTTAGCCCGCCATTATAAATTTTCGCGCGCCCGCCTGCCCCCGGCCGGCCACGGCGCGTCGCGGATCGGGCCTGCGGGACAGGCCCCGGCGGTCATATAATTTCGCCACGCCGTCCGCGCGACGGCGCCATGACGCGGCATGAGGCCGCGTTCTCGACGACTCTCAGGAATCCCTCCCACCATCATGCCCGACCTGGAACCAGACACCGTTTCCGCCCTCGAAGCCCCAGAATTCGCGCCCGCCCAGTTCGTCCGATGGTTCCGCGACGTGGCGCCGCACGTGCATGCGTTCCGAGGCAAGACGTTCGTGGTGGCGTTCGGCGGCGAGCTGGTGCAGGCCGGCGCGCTCAACGCGCTGGTGCAGGACCTGTCGCTGCTGTCCTCGCTGGGCATCCGCCTGGTGCTGGTGCACGGCTCGCGTCCGCAGGTCAATGAGCAGCTGCGCCTGAAGGGGTTCACCCAGCAGTTCGACCGCGGCATGTCGCCCACCGACGCCGCCGCGCTGGAATGCGCCAAGGAAGCCGCCGGCGAAATCCGCCTGGACATCGAGGCCGCCTTCAGCCAGGGGCTGCCGAACACGCCCATGTCGCATTCGCACATCCGCGTGATCTCCGGCAATTTCGTCACCGCGCGCCCGGCCGGCGTGATCGACGGCGTCGACTACAAGCACACCGGCCAGGTCCGCAAGATCGACATCGACGCGCTCAAGTTCGCCATCGAGAAAGCCTCGTCCGTGGTGCTGCTGTCGCCGCTGGGCTTCTCGCCCACGGGCGACGCCTTCAACCTGGCGATGGAAGACCTGGCCACCAGCGTGGCGGTGGCGCTGCGCGCCGAGAAGCTCATCTTCCTGTCCGGCTCGCCGGGCGTGATGAACGACGACGGCACGCTGGACACCGAACTGGCGCGCGTGGACGCCGACGCGCTGCTGGCCGCAGGCACGCTGGACGAGGAAACCCACGCCTTCCTGCAATGCGCCTCCCTGGCGGTCAAGCGCGGCGTGGCCCGCGCGCACCTGCTGCCCTTCACGCTGGACGGCAGCGTGCTGCTGGAGATCTTCACCCACGACGGCGTGGGCACCATGGTGGTCGAGGACACGCTGGACGATCTGCGCCCGGCCACCATCGACGACGTGGGCGCCATCCTCAGCCTGATCGAGCCGCTGGAGGCCGACGGCACGCTGGTGCCGCGCCCGCGCAGCGTGGTCGAGCGCGACGTGGAGAACTTCACGGTGCTGGAGCACGACGCCGTGATCTACGGCTGCGCCACCCTGCACAACTTCCCCGAGGAACAGATGGCGGAAATGGCCTGCCTGATCGTGCACCCGGAATGGCAGGGCTCCGGCGAAGGCGAGATCCTGCTGCGCCACATGGAATCGCGCGCGCGCGCCGCGGGCGCCAAGCGGCTCTTCGTGCTGACCACCCGGACCTCGCACTGGTTCATGAAGCGCGGCTTCGTGCAGGGCGGCATCGCCGACCTGCCGCGCGAAAAGCAGAACAACTACAACCGTTCGCGCAACAGCCTGGTCTTCATCAAGAAACTGTAGGCGGCGCGGTCCCTGACCGCAGAGCCCGAAGGGGCTTGGCGGCCGGCGGCCGCCAAGCCCGCTAAAATGAGGCCTTATTTATTTTTCCGGCAGCGTAATCATGGCTCGTATCATCAACTGTGTGAAATTGAAGCGTGAAGCCGAAGGGCTGGATTTCCCGCCCTACCCCGGCGAACTCGGCACCCGCATCTGGCAAAGCATCTCCAAGGAAGCCTGGGAAGAATGGAAAGCCATCCAGACGCGCCTGGTCAATGAAAACCGCCTGAACCTGGCCGACGCCCGGGCGCGCAAATACCTGCAGCAGCAGATGGAGCGCTTCCTGTTCGAAGACGGCAACGTCGAAGCCCAGGGCTACGTTCCGCCTTCGGCCTGAATCCGGCCCACCGGCCCGCGGCGCCCGCCAGGCAGGCGCCGCCCCCGAAGCCCCTCGCAGCGCGAGGGGCTTCGCGCTTTCGGCTTCGGCCGCGCCGCAGCTTAAGATAGCCTTATCGTCCGCCGCTCCCATGGAAAACACCTTGTCCGCCACCGCCGCCACGTTTGCCTCGATCGCACGCGCCCTGGAAATCGCCCCCGACCGCCGCAGCGGCACGCTGCGGGACGTGCGCCACGTGGTGATCCTGATGCAGGAGAACCGCTCGTTCGACCATTATTTCGGCGCCCTGCCCGGGGTGCGCGGCTTTGCCGATCCGCTGCCCGCGCCCACGGCCGCGGGCGACGTGCTGACCCAGGCCGACGGCGCGGCTCGCGTGCGGCCCTATGCGCTGCGCGCGCAGTACGCGGCCGACACGCCGGTGGGCTACATCACGCCGCATACCTGGGACGACGCCCAGCGCGCCTGGAACGACGGCCGCATGGACCAGTGGCTGCCGGCCAAGAGCCGGCTGGGCATGGGCGCCTACGAGGCCGCCGACGTGCCCTTCCAGACCGCGCTGGCCGAGGCCTTCACGCTGTGCGACGCCTATCACTGCTCGATACACGCCGGCACCAATCCGAACCGGCTGTTCCTATGGACCGGCACCAACGACCCGGCCGGGCTGGCCGGCGGCCCGGCGCTGGTCAACACCTTCGACCGGCTGGGGCCGGCCGGCGAAGGCTATGCCTGGACCACCTACCCCGAGCGCCTGCAGGCCGCGGGGGTGGACTGGCGCATTTACCAGGACATGGCGGACAACTATCACGACAACCCGCTGGCGGGCTTCAGACAGTACCGCCGCGAACACGAGAGCGGCGCGGCCGAGGCGCCGCTGCGCGAACGCGGGCTGACGACCCGCACGCTCGACGACCTGGCCCGCGACGTGGCCCGGGGCACGCTGCCGCAGGTGTCGTGGATCATCGCGCCCACGGCCGATTCCGAGCACCCGGAAGTGTCGTCGCCGCGCCGGGGCGGCGCGTATACGGAGCGCGTGCTGGACATCCTGACCCGCAACCCCGAGGTCTGGAGCGGCTGCGTGTTCTTCGTCACGTACGACGAAAACGATTGCTTCTTCGACCACATGCCGCCGCCGGCGCCGCCGGCGCGCACCCTCGACGGTTCGTCGGGCGGCCTGTCCACGGTGGAGCTGGACGGGGAGTACCACGACGCGCGGGTCGGCCCCAGCGCGGGCACGCCGGACGACCCACCAGGATTGCACGGACGCGGGTTCGGGCTGGGGCCGCGGGTGCCGATGCTGGCGATTTCACCGTGGAGCCGCGGCGGCTGGGTCGATTCGCAGGTGTACGACCATACTTCGGTGATCCGTTTCCTGGAGGCCAGGTTCGGGGTGGCCGAGCCCAACATCAGCGCCTGGCGACGGGCGGTGACGGGGGACCTGACGGCGGCTTTCGATTTCGCCGGCGACCGCGGACCGGTTGCGGCCGGCGGCGGACGCCGATCATGCCCGCTGCCGTATGCGCTGGAGGTCGAGGGGACGATGGCCGGCGACGGCAGGCATTACCGGCTGACCTTGCGCAATGTGGGGACGGCGGCCGCCGTGCTGCATGTGTATGACCGGCTGGCGCTGGACCGGGCGCCGCGGCGGTACACGCTGGGCGCGGGAGCGCGCCTGGAGGATGGCTGGGCGGTGGATGCGGACGGAGCCTACGATTTGTGGGTGCTGGGGCCGGATGGGTTTCATCGGCGGTTCCGCGGGAATTCGGCGCTTCTGGAGGCTCGGCCGGTTCGCGGGGATGCCGGCGGCATACGGGTCCGGCTGGTGAATCGCGGGGAAGCCGCGATGGAGGTGGAGCTCGCTTCGCGGATGGGCGATGGATGGAAAACCGCGGTTCGCTTGCCTGGCGCGGGCGAGGTGGCGCTTGATTGCCCCCACGTATCGGGCTGGTATGACGTGGAGATTGCTGCGCCGGCGCTGCCGGGGTTCGGACGGCGGATGGCCGGGCGAGTGGATGCGCGCCGAGCCGGGGTGGCCGATCCCCGGCTTTCGGCTGCAACGGTGTTGGCGCTCGGGTGACCCGGCCTACTCGGGCTTTTGGTCTTCGGGCGTGTCTTCGTCGCCGCGGGCCAGGCGTTCGGTGTTCTTGACGCCGGTGTGGCGTACGTCGGCGCCCTTGACCATGTAGATGACGCGTTCGGACATGTTCTTGGCGTGATCGCCGATGCGCTCCAGCGCGCGGGCGACGAAGATCATGTCGATGGCGCGCGAGATGGTGCGCGGGTCTTCGATCATGTAGGTGATCAGGTGGCGCAGCGCGCCCTTCCATTCCTTGTCCACTTCCTTGTCGCTGCGCACGACGGCGGCGGCCTGGATGGGGTCGAGGCGGGCGAAGGCGTCCAGGGCCTGGTGCAGCATGGTGCGCACGGCGGCGGCCATGTGGCGCAGTTCGATGACGGGGATGTGGCGCAGCTCGCCTTCGTGGATGCGGCGGGCGACGGTGGCGACTTTCTCGGCTTCGTCGCCGGAGCGCTCCATGTCGGTCAGCATCTTGGACACGGCCATCAGCATGCGCAGGTCGATGGCGGTGGGCTGGTGGCGGGCGAGGATGCGGCTGATGCTTTCGTCGATCTCCACTTCGTGGCGATTGACTTCCTTTTCACGCTCGCGGACTTTTTCGACGAGCGACAGGTCGCCGCTGGCCAGCGCGTCGATGGCCTCCTGGATCATGGCTTCCACCAAGCCGCCCATTTGCAAGAACTGCGAACGGACGCTTTCCAGATCCGCGTCGAACTGTTTGTTAGTGTGCTCCGACATCCGGGCTCCCTGCGTGGTTGATCTCATTGCATTGCCCCGACATTGAAAGGTGTTATGAGCTGGGCTTGCACAGCCGGCAAGGTTATGACCCAAGTGTGACAGGATTATGAATCGCCCCCGGACCGCCCGCAAGGCGTGGCGGTCCGGGGTTTGCGGCGCCCGGACGGGCGGCGTTCAGGCCTTGCGGTCCAGGCGGCGGATGCCGGTCTGGGTGGCCAGCAGCGCCACGTCGGCGCCGGCCAGCGCGAACAGGCCGCAGGTGACCACGCCGGGCAGGTTGTTCAGGCGGGCTTCGAGGCCCGGGGCGTCGGTGATGGACAGGCCGGCGACGTCGAGGATGATGTTGCCGTTGTCGGTGACGAAGCCTTCGCGCAGCCTGGGCTGGCCGCCCAGGGCCGCCAGGGCGCGGGCCACGGATTCGCGGGCCATGGGGATGACTTCGACGGGCAGCGGGAACTTGCCCATGGTCTGCACCAGCTTGGATTCGTCGGCGATACAGATGTAGCGGTCGGCCACCGAAGCCACGATTTTCTCGCGCGTCAGGGCCCCGCCGCCGCCCTTGATCATGTGCAGGTTGGCGTCGATCTCGTCGGCGCCGTCCACGTAGATCGGCATGCCGGCGACGTCGTTCAGATCCAGCACTTTCAGGCCGTGGCCGGCGAGCCGGGCGGCGCTGCGCTCCGAGCTGGCCACCGTGCCGCCGATGCGGTCCTTGAAGCGGGCCAGGCCGTCGATGAACAGGTCGGCGGTGGAGCCGGTGCCCACGCCGATGACGACGTCCGGGCCGGCGACTTGTTCAACGAGTTCCAGGGCCGCGTCGGCGGCTTGCTGCTTGAGTTCTTGCTGGGTGAGCATGGCGAAAAAATGCGCAAAGGGTTGTCGAGCCGGGAAATTTAGCACGCGGCGGCGGGCCAGGCGCGCGCCAGGATCGCCCGGGTATCCGTCCCCGCGTCGAGTTCGCCGAAGATGCCGCCATCGGGACGCAAGCGGCTGGCGGCGAAGGCCTGGGCGACGGTGTCCGGGGCGTGCTGGATCAGCAAGGCGGCCTGCCACAGGCGCGCCAGGCCGGCGGCGATGCGCCGCGCCTGGAACGGCGCCTGGGCCGGATCGGCCAAGAGCGCGCGCCAGCGCGCCAGGGCTTCGTCGAAGTCCCGGTTCTGCCCCCGCGCCGCGGCCAGTTCGCGCTCCAGCGCCGGCAGCGCCTCTTCCTCGCGCTGCAGGGCGCGCAACACGTCCAGCGCCATCACGTTGGCCGAGCCCTCCCAGATGGAATTGACCGGCGTTTCGCGGTAGAGCCTGGGCATGGGGCCGTCTTCGACGTAGCCGTTGCCGCCCCAGACTTCCATGCATTCGGCCACCGCGGCGACGGCGCGCTTGCAGACCCAGAGCTTGGCGGCGGGCGTGCCGACGCGGACCAGGGCGCGGGCCCCGGCGTCGGCGCGTTCATCCACGGCGCGCGCCAGCCGCAAGGCCAGCGCCGTGGCGGCCTCGCTTTCCAGCGCCAGGTCGGCCAGCACATTGCGCATCAGCGGCTGTTCGAGCAGGGGCTTGCCGAAAGCGTGGCGGTGGCGCGCATGATGCACGCCCTGCACCAGCGCCTGCCGCAGCAGCGCGCTGCTGCCCAGCACGCAGTCCAGCCGCGTGGTGGCGGCCATTTCGAGCAGCGCGACCAGGCCGCGGCCCGGTTCGCCCAGCAGCACGCCCCAGGCGTCTTCGAACTCGACCTCGGCGCTGGCGCTGCTGCAATTGCCCAGCTTGTCCTTCAGGCGCCGCACGCGCACGGCGTTGCGCGGGCCGTCGGGTATCCAGCGCGGCACGAAAAAGCAGCCCAGCCCTTCGTCGGTCTGCGCAAGCACCAGATGCGCGTCGGCCTGCGGCACCGAGAAAAACCATTTGTGCCCCACCAGCCGGTAGGGGCTGCCGCGGCCCGGCGCGCCCAGCGGCGCGGCGCGCGTGGTCACGGCGCGCAGGTCGGAGCCGCCCTGCTTCTCGGTCAGGCCCATGCCGATCAGGGCGCTGCGCTTGGCCGTCAGCGGCGCGTCGGCGCCGTCGAATTCGCGCGCGTACAGGGCGTTGAGCCACAGGCCGCCGAAGTCCACGGCGCCGGCCGGCTCGCGCTGCAGCAGCGGCACCGCGGCGAAGGTCATGGTGGTGGGGCACAGCGTGCCGGCCTCGACCTGGCCCTGCATCAGGTAGGCCGCCGCGCGCGCCACCTGCGCGCCCGGCTCGGGATGCTGCCAGGCCCGGCTGTGCAGGCCGCGCGCCATGATGCCGCTCATCAGCAGGTTCCATGACGGATGGAATTCGATGTGGTCGATGCGGTGGCCGCTGCGGTCGTAGCTGTGCAGCTGCGGCTTATGGCGGTTGGCCTGCGCGCCGGCTTCCAGCGTCTGCGCGCGGCCCAGCCAGGCGCCGTGCTCGGCCAGCTCGCCGGCCCAGGCCTGCGCGCCCTCGCGGCTTACGGCTGCGCGCAGCGCCGGGTCGGTCTCGTACAGCGAATAGTCCTCCAGGGGCGGGACCTGGTTGAACACGATGTGCGTCTCGAACGATGGCATGGGCGAGCCTCCGTGTGTCTTGCCGCGGGTCCGCGCGGCGCGCCGGCCTCAGCGGGCCATGGGCGCCACCAGGGCCCAGGGCCGCAGCGCCTCGACCTGCGCGGCCAGCTCCAGCAGCAGGGCCTCGCTGCCCAGCGGCCCCATCAGCTGGATGCCGATGGGCAGGCCGTCGGACGACATGCCGTAGGGAATGGAGATGGCGGGCATGCCGGTCAGGTTGGCCAGCGGCGCAAACGGCGAATAGCCGATCACGCCCTTCTTGCCCAGACGGTAGGCCAGATAGTCGGCGTTGTCCATGGCATAGCGGCCGATGGGCGCCGGCGGCTGCGCCAGCACCGGGCTGAGGAACAGGTCGTAGCCCTGCGCGCCTTCGCGCGCCAGGAAGCGCCCGACCCGGCGGGTGATCTCGTGGCAGGTGTCCACGCAGGCCACGTATTGCGCGCCGGAGATGGCGCGCGCGTATTCGCGCGCGCCCAGCGTGGTGGGCTGCAGCTCGTCGGCGGCCAGCCGCTTGCCGCGCGCGCCGACGAAAGCGTCGATGGCGTTGGCCGCGGCGCTGGCGATCAGGGGCAGCATGGGCGAGAGCACCTCTTCGGAGCCGACCGGCGGCGCGGCCGGCGCCAGCTCGTGGCCCAGCCCGGCGAAGAAACGGGCGGCCTCGTCCACCACGGCCGCGACTTCGGGATGGATGGCCTCGCCTTCGTAGGTGGTGGTGACGAACGCGATGCGGCGGCGCGCGGCCGCGTACGGATCGGCCGCCACCCGCGCCACGACGGTGCGGTAGGACTCGGGCGGCTGGGCCGGCGCGGCGTACGGCGCGCCCACGTCGGCGCCGGCGCTGATGTCCAGCGCGGCGGCGCAGTCGCGCACCGACAGCGTCATCATGTGTTCGGTGGCCAGGCCGCCCCAGCCCTCGCCCTTGAGCGGACCCAGCGGCATCAGCCCGCGCGAGGGCTTCAGGCCCAGTACGCCGCAGCACGAGGACGGGATGCGGATCGAACCGCCGCCGTCGCTGCCGTGTGCGATGCGCACCATGCCGCTGGCCAGCGCCGCGCCCGCGCCGCCGCTGGAGCCGCCGGCGCTGTGGCCGGCCTTCCAGGGATTCTGCGTGGCCGGGCCGTAGACGGGCGATTCGGTGGTGGGGCTCAGGCCCAGTTCCGCGCTGGTGCTGCGGCCGAAGGGGATCAGGCCGGCGCGGCGGTAGCGCTTGACGAGTTCGGCGTCGACGTTCCATTCGACCTGGCCGTACAGCACCGAGCCCATGGCGCTGGGCAGGCCCAGCGCGGCGGTGCCGAGATCCTTGAGCAAGGTGGGCACGCCCAGGAACGGACGCCGCTGCAATTGCGCCTGCCGCTGCCCGGCGGGCATCGCGGCCAGTTCGTCGTCCAGCAGTTTCGCCAGGTGCAGGCCGGTCTCGGCCTGCACGCCGCAGGCCGCGTTGATCGCGGGGTTGCGGGCCGCCACCCGGTCCAGCGCCTGCTGCATGGCGGCTTGCGCGGTCGTGACCCCCAGCGCGATGTCGGCGCCCAGCGCCGTCGCGTCGAGGGTGGAGGAATCATGGCGTTCGGCGGTGCTCATGCTGCGATGCTCCTGGTATCGACGGCGAATTGCCGTAGCCCCCAGGATATCGGCACAAGCAGCGGGCAACAAGGGCATGCCCGCCAGCCCCGGACCGAGGGCTCAGCGCGGTTCGGGTCCGTCCGGCTCCGGTTCGTCGCCGGCCTCGCCCAGCAGCAGCCGCGCGTCGGCCTCGGGCAGCGCCTCCACGTCTTTCAGGTTGCGCAGCATGGCGCGCGTGCGCACCTCGGTCTGGCCGATCTTGTTGCTGGCGGTGTCCAGCGTTTTCTTCACGCTGGCCAGCGCGTCGCCGAACTTGCCGAATTCGGTCTTGACCGCGCGCAGCACCTGCCAGACTTCGGACGAACGCTGTTCGATCGCCAGCGTGCGGAACCCCATTTGCAGGCTGTTGAGCAGCGCCGCCAGATTGCTGGGGCCGGCCACGTTGACTCGCAGGTCGTGCAGCCGGTCGAGCAGGCCCGGACGGCGCAGCACTTCGGCATACAGGCTTTCCGTGGGCAGGAACATGATGGCGAAGTCGGTGGTGTGCGGCGGCGCCACGTATTTGGCGGCGATGGCGCGCGCCTGCAGCTCGACCGCGCGGCCCAGCGCGGCGCCGGCGGTCTTCACGCCTTCGGCGTCGGCGGCGTCCTGCGCGTCCATGAGGCGCTCGTATTCTTCCTTGGGGAATTTGGCGTCGATGGGCAGCCAGACCGGACCCGCGCCCTCGCCCCGGCCCGGCAGGCGGATGGCGAATTCCACCACCGCGTCGCTGCCCGGCACGGGCTTGATGTTGCTGGCGTACTGGTCCGGCGTCATGTTGTCTTCGATCAGCCGGGCGAGCTGCACTTCGCCCCAGGTGCCGCGCGACTTGACGTTGGTCAGCACGCGCTTGAGGTCGCCCACGCCGGCGGCCAGGGCCTGCATTTCGCCCAATCCCTTGTGCACCGCTTCGAGCCGGTCCGACACCAGCTTGAAGGATTCGCCCAGGCGCTGCTCCAGCGTGGCATGCAGCTTCTCGTCCACGGTGCGGCGCATTTCCTCGAGCTTGGCGCTGTTGTCGGTTTGCAACGCCTGCAGGCGCTGGTCGACGGTGGCGCGCACTTCCATCAGGCGGCGCTCGTTGATCTGGATGAGGCCTTGCAGCTGTTCCGAGAAGCCCGTGGCGAAGCGCGCCAGCGATTGCGCCGACTCGGCGCGGGCGGCCTGGGCGTCGCGCGCCAGGCCCGCGCGCAGTTCGTCCTGAGACTGGGCGGCTTCGGCGCGCAGCGCGCGCTGGCCTTCGGCGAATTCGCTGCGCAGCCCGCGCAGGCCTTCCGCGATCTCGGCGCGCAGCGCGCGCTCGGTCCGTTCCAGCCCGTCGAGCAGCGCGTCCAGGCGCGCGTCCCGGGCGGGCGGCCGCAGCCAGGCCAGCAAGGCCGCCAGAAAAGCCAGCACCGCGCCGCCGGCGGCGACCCAAAGCAGAATATCGTTCAAAGCATGCGTCTCCAAAGCCAGGATTGTAGGGCCGGCGCCGCCCGATCCGGAGTTGCCCGACTGCTTTTGGCCGCCAACGGGATTACACTCAGGACCAACCAAACAGGTCTCAGCCTTGAATCCCGCCGATCCTTTCTCCTGTATGTCCGCGGCTTCGTTCCAGTCGGTTTTCGGCCCGCTGGATCTGGACGCCGCAACGCCGCTCGCCACCGGTCACGACCGGCATATCTTCCAGCATCCGCACATGCCGTCCCTGCTCGTCAAGGTCATGGACATGCGCGCCCGCGCCGTGTACCTGGAGACGCGCCCGTTCAAGCGCTGGTACAAGCAGTACCAGCGCGAAAGCGCCTACCGCGTCTACCTGAACGAGATCTCCGAATACGTCACCACCACCACCCGGCCTTCGGGCGTGTGGCAGGTGCCCATGGCCCGCATCCTGGGCGTGGCCCAGACCACGCTCGGCCTGGGCCTGCTGGTCGAGAAGATCTGCGACGCCGAGGGCAACATCGCCCCCACCGTCGCCGACCTGGCCTACCAGGGCAAGCTGGACGCGGCGCTGAACGCGCAGCTCGACGAGTTCTTCGAAGACCTGGCCGACGCCCACGTGGTGCTGCACGACATTTCCGCCAGCAACATCGCCTGCGGCCTGAACGCCGACGGCAAGCCCGGCCTGTACCTGATCGACGGCTTCGGCGGGCTGCCGCTGATCCCGGTATACGCCTGGAGCAAGCGCCTGAACCGCCGCCGCATCGAGCGCAAGTCCACGTCCATGCGCGCGCGCCTGCAGGCGCGCATCGGCTAGCCGGCGTCAGGCGCCCGCTCCAGCACGACGCCCTGGCGGTCCACCCACACATAGTCGTGGCCGGCGCGCTGGCCGCGCCGCAGCGGATTGCGGGTGCAGAAGGCGGCATAAGCCGGGTCCACGAAACGGTAGCTCAGATGTTCGTCGCGGCCTTGCGGTATGCCCAGCCGCGTGGTGCAGATCAGCGCCGCCGGCGCCTCGCCGACGTCTTCCACGTAAAGGCCGCGAGCGTCGAAGCGGCGCGCGTCCCAGTCCGGCACCTTCAGCCCCAGCGCCCGGCACAGCAGCGTCTGGCCGGCGCACAGGCGTCCCGGCGGCCGCGGCCGGCCCTGCGCGTCCGGGTTCAGTTCCTGCATGCGGGCCAGCGAACGCGGACCGGACAGCGCGTCGGTATAGGGATAGCCGGACTTGATCAGCACGGCGTTGCCGGGACCGCCCGCGCTGAAGTTCAGCGAATCCCCGCCGCGGGCGTAATACATGTAGACCGTGCCGCCGTCCATGAAGAGCGCGCGGCGCTTGTGGGTGTAGCCGAGCGAGGCGTGGCTGCCCTTCTCTTCCAGGTAGTAGGCCTCGGTCTCGATGATGCGCGCCGCCAGCCACAGGTCGCCGACGCGATGCCGGATCACCTTGCCCAGCAGCTCGCGCGCCAGCTGCGCCGCGTCGCGGTCGAAGAACGCGTCGGGCAGCTTGCGCGCGCCCGCGCCTGAGCCGGCCGCCTCAGGCGAAGCGTTCGCCGTAGCGCTTTTCGCTGAAGCCAACGCTGACCTCGCCGTCCGGCGTGACCGTGACCGGCCGGCGCACCAGCGCCGGGAAGTCCGCGATCAGTTCGCTCCATTGCGCGTCGGTGTGCGCCGTCTTGCGCGCTTCGGGCAGGTTGCGCCAGGTCATGGAAGCGCGGTTGACCAGCTTTTCCCATCCGCCGACCTTGCCGGCCCAGGCCTTGAGGGTGGCGGCGGGCACGGGATGGTCGCGGTAGTCCACGAATTCGTGTTCTACGCCATGTTCGGTCAGCCAGTCGCGCGCCTTGACGCAGGTGCTGCACTTGGTCAGGCCATACAGGGTGGTTTGCTTCATTTGGGTTCGGACTCCTTGCGCCATTGCATGCGGTTGGCCAGGATCACGCAGGTGCCCACCGCCAGGATGAACAGGGTGGCCAGCGCGTTGATCTCGGGCTTGAGGCCCAGGCGCACCCGCGAAAAGACTTCCATGGGCAGCGTGCTGGAGCTGGGGCCGGACAGGAACGAAGCCAGCACCACGTCGTCCAGCGACAAGGTGAAGGACAGCAGCCAGGCCGAGGCCAGCGCCGGCGCGATCAGCGGCAGCGTGATCCGGAAGAACACGGTGATGGGCGTGGCGCCCAGGTCCAGCGCGGCTTCTTCGAGCGAACGGTCCAGGTCGCGGATGCGGGTCTGGATGATGACCGCCACGAAGGCCATGCACAGGGTCACGTGGCCCACCCAGATCGTGAACATGCCGTTCTCGGCCGGCCAGCCCAGCGTGCCGCGCAGCTCCACGAACATCAGCAAGAGCGAGATGCCCAGCACCACCTCGGGGATGACGAGCGGCGCGCTCAGCATGCCCACGTACAGCGCGAAACCGCGGAAACGCCCCATGCGCCCGAGCACGTAGCCGGCCCAGGTGCCGATGATGACGGCGGCGGTGGCGGTCAGGGCGGCGATGCGAAACGACAGCCAGGCCGCGCGCAAGAGCGCGTCGTCGTTAAAGAGCGACTCATACCAGCGGAACGACAGCCCGGTCCAGGACGTGACGGTGGGCGACTCGTTGAACGAGAACACCATCAGGCTGATGATGGGCACGTACAGGAAGAAGTACCCCAGCCCCAGCACGACGCCGCGCAAAGTCTTGTTGGGTCCGTTCATTTGCGGCCTCCGGCGGCCTGCTCCTGCTGCCTGACCTGGTTGTACTGGAAGACCACCAGCGGCACGAGCAGCAGCAGCACCATCACGCAGGTCACGGCCGAGGCCATGGGCCAGTCGGCGTTGTTGAAGAACTCGTTCCACATGACCCGGCCCATCATCAGCGTGTTGGCCCCGCCCAGCATTTCCGGGATCACGTATTCGCCGACGGACGGGATGAACACCAGCATGGCGCCGGCGATCACGCCCTGGCGCGACAGCGGCACGGTGATCTGCCAGAACGCCTGCCAGGGCCTGGCGCCCAGGTCGTAGGCCGCTTCCAGCAGGCGCAGGTCCATCTTCACCAGCGTGGCGTACAGCGGCAGGATGAAGAACGGCAGATAGGCGTAGACCATGCCGATATAGACCGCGACGTCGGTGCGGTAGATTTCGAGCGGGCTGGAGATGATGCCCAGGCCCTGCAGCAGGTTGTTGAGCAGGCCGTC
This sequence comes from Achromobacter sp. HZ01, assembly GCF_003267925.1. Taxonomy (NCBI): domain Bacteria; kingdom Pseudomonadati; phylum Pseudomonadota; class Betaproteobacteria; order Burkholderiales; family Alcaligenaceae; genus Achromobacter; species Achromobacter sp. HZ01. The sequence goes on along the minus strand of NZ_LWKV01000005.1, from coordinate 184,381 downwards.
GTTGCGCAGGATGCCCACCCAGGCGTAGACGCGCAGCAGCAGCGAGGTCCAGAACGGCAGGATCACGCCCAGCAGCAGCAGGTTGCGCACCGACGGCGAGGAGCGCGCGATGTAGTACGCGATGGGATAGCCGATCAGCACGCAGATGAGCGTGGTGACGGCGGCGATCTTGACCGAGTTCAGGTAGGTGGCGAAGTACAGGCTGTCGGTGAACAGCAGGATGTAGCCGCGCAGGTGCAGGCTGAACTGCACCGCCTCGTCCTTGAATTCCGCCAGCGAGGTATAGGGCGGAATGCCGAACTTCAGCTCGGCGAAGCTGATCTTGAAGACCAGCAGGAACGGCACCAGCAGGAACAGCACCAGCCAGGCGTACGGCGGCACCACCGCCAGCGCGCGGCCCGAGGGCAGCCAGTCGCGGGGCGAGAAGCGCATCATGACGCCAGCACCGTCGCGCTGTCGGCGTCCCAGCTGACGAAGATCTCTTCGTCGATGCCGGGCGCGTCCATCTGGACGAGCAGCTGGCTGGGCACGCTGGCCTCGACCGTCTTGCCCGAATCGAGGCGGATTTGATAGAGCGCGTAGCTGCCCATCCAGGCCATGTGGCTGACCATGCCGTGGGCCCAGTTGTATTCGCCTTCGGGCTGCTCGCGCGAGACCACCAGGCGCTCGGGGCGGATGGAGACGTGGACCTCCATGCCCAGCGGTTCGCTCACGCCATGGTTGACGAAGAGCGGACGGGTCAGCTCGCCGCACTCGATGGCGACGTGGTCGGGTTCGTCGACCACGATGGTGCCGGTGAACATATTGGTCGAGCCGATGAAGCTGGCCACGAAGCGCGAGTTCGGAAACGCGTAGACGTCCTGGGGCGAGCCGCACTGGACGATCTGGCCTTCGGTCATGACGGCCAGGCGGTGGGCCATGGTCATGGCCTCTTCCTGGTCGTGGGTGACCATGATGCAGGTCACGCCGACCTGCTCCAGGATCTTGACCAGCTCGATCTGGGTCTTCTGGCGGATCTGCTTGTCCAGCGCCGACATGGGCTCGTCGAGCAGCAGCAGCTTGGGACGCTTGACCAGGCTGCGCGCCAGGGCCACGCGCTGCTGCTGGCCGCCCGAAAGCTGGCTGGGCTTGCGGCGCGAATAGCCGGCCATCTGCACCAGGTCCAGGGCCTCGAACACGCGGTCATGGATCTCGGCGCGGTCCACGCCTTCCTGCTTCAGGCCGAAGGCCACGTTGGCCTCGACCGTCATGTGCGGGAACAGCGCGTAGGACTGGAACATCATGTTCACGGGCCGGCGGTACGGCGGCACGTGGGTGATGTCCTCGCCGTCGAGCAGGATCTGGCCCGAGGTGGCTTCTTCGAAGCCCGCCAGCATGCGCAGCAGCGTGGACTTGCCGCTGCCCGAGCTGCCCAGCAGGGCGAAGATCTCGTTGCGCTTGACCGACAGGTTGACGGAACGGACGGCGACCACGTCGCCGAAAATCTTTACGACATCGGAGATCCGGACGAACTCGTCCGGATCGGTCGAGTGCTGCGCCGAGTAACGGCTTTCGCTCATGATGACTTATCTTCCCGACTTCAGCTCGGACCACATCCGGTTTTGCAGGCGCTGGATGTTCAAGGGCAGCGCCTTGATCACGTAGAGGGTCTTGGAGACCTCGGCCGGCGGGTAGATCATGGGGTTCTCGGCCACGTCCTTGACCACGTACTGCCGCGCCTCTTTGTTGGCGTTCGGGTAGAACATGGTGTTGGTGATGGCGGCATGGACCTTGGGCGTTTCGATGTAGTTGATGAACGCGTGGGCTTCCTCGGGATGCGGGGCGTCCTTGGGGATGACCATCAGGTCGAACCACGCCGGCGCGCCGCCCTTGGGAATGAAGTAGTTCACTTCGTAGGGCTTCTTGGCGTCCTGGGCGCGCTTGCGGGCGATCATCACGTCGCCGGAAAAGCCGTAGACCATGCACAGGTCGCCCACGGCCAGCTCGTCGATGTAGCCCGAGGAGCTGAACTGGCGGATGTACGGGCGGATCTTCATCAGCACGTCCAGCGCGGCCTTGTAGTCGTCGGCGCTGGTGCTGTTGGGGTCCTTGCCCAGGTACTTGAGCACGGCGGGGAACACCTGGGCGGCCTCGTCCAGCATGGAGATGCCGCATTCCTTCAGCTTGGCGGCGTTCTCGGGCTTGAAGATCATGTCCCAGCTGGCCAGGTCGACGCCGTCGCCCATGATCTGCTTGACCTTGGTGACGTTGTAGCCCAGGCCGTTGGTGCCGTAGCCCCACGGAATGGCGTACTCGTTGCCCGGATCGACCGAGGCGACCAGCGCCATGACCTCGGGGTCGAGGTTCTTCCAGTTGGGGATCTTGGACTTGTCCAGCTTCTGGAACAGGCCGGCCTCGATCTGGCGCGAGGCGTAGTGCGTGGACGGGACAACGACGTCATAGCCCGATTTGCCGGCCAGCAGCTTGGCCTGCAGGGTGTCGTTGCTGTCGTAGACGTCATAGCGGACCTTGATGCCGGTTTCCTTCTCGAAACCCGGAATCGTGTCCGGCGCCGTGTATTCGGCCCAGTTGTAGACGTTGACGACCTTGTTCTGCGCGACCGCCGCCGATGTCGCCGCGGCAGCCAACATCGTTCCCAGCGCCCAGCGCATGCCCGCCCGTAGTTTCATTACCAGCCCCTTGCGTTATGCCGTGTATGTGACAGGAGTCCTAAAAGGCGAAATGATAAAGCTTTTTAGCGATCGCCTGCCCAACTTTGCCGGGGGATCGGTCCGGCGGCCTCAGGGCTGGATGCCCACGCCCCAAGCGGTCCAGTAGCTGTCGCGCAGGCGCAGCCAGAAGCGTTCGCCGTCCTCGCCCGCGACTTTGCGCAGCGAGCGGCGCAGGCGCTCCAGGTTGCCCTGGCGCTGCCGCTCCGACAGCGTGCCCTGCGTGCCGCGATCGAAATCGATCAGCCAGACCTGGCCGTCGCTGCCCACCAGGATATTGAAGGCGTTGAGATCGGCGTGCCAGACGCCGGCCCGGTGCATGCGCACGATGGCCTCGGCCGCCGGCTGCCAGAGGGGTTCGGCCAGCGCCTGGGCCAGCGGCCGCACGCCGGGTATGCGCTCGACCACGATGGCGGCGCGGTAGACCGGGCCCTGCCGCCAATACGCGGCGGCCAGCGGCGCCGGCACCGCCAGGCCCTGGGCGCGCATGGCGGCCAGCAGGCGGAATTCGCGGAAACTGCGGGTGCGGTCCTCGCCGTTCCACAGATAGGCGTCGCGGCTGATGCGGGCGATCATGCCGCCGCGGCGGTAGCGCCGCAGCACGCCTTGCCAGCCCGGGCCCTGGACGAACCAGGCCGCCTGGCGTCCGCCGGCGTCGACCGGGCGGGCCTGTTCGCCGTAATGGCCGGGGTTGAACAGCTCCGGACCGGCGTCCGGCAGGCGCGCGGCGTCGGACAGCATGGCGCCGGCCAGCGGGCCCGGCCAGGACTGGCGGCGGGCGGCGGCCTCAGCCTTCACGGTTGCGCATCCAGTCGGCCACGCCGTAGAACGACTGCAGCAGCCGGTCCACCAGGGCGGGCTCGATGTCGCGGTCCTGCATGGCGCGGCCGATGCAGGTCACCCACTGATCGCGCTCGGCCTCGCCGATCGAGAACGGCAGGTGGCGGGCGCGCAGCCGCGGATGGCCGAAGCGCTCGATGTAGTGGTCCGGGCCGCCGAAGTAGCCGCAAAGAAACCAGAACAGTTTGTCGCGCGCGCTGTCCAGGCTGGGGCCGTGGGCGGCGCGCAACTCCTTCAGGTCGGGTTCCATGTCCATCAGGTCATAGAAACGATCGACGAGGGCGCGCACGCCGGCCTCGCCGCCTAGCAGGTCGAAAATGCTGTGGGAAGAGTTTTCCACGGGTTCGGTAATGGATTGGACGGAAGACGTCATCAGGTTTCTCGGAGGGTGACCAGGGGCGGCGTGCGCAGGACGCCGCGCAGGGCAAGCGCGCCGCCCGCCCAGGCGCCGAGCATGCCCGCGACGATGCCCGCCAGCCACGGCCAGAGGCTAAGCGTAATCGTGAAATCGAATACCTGGGTTGACAAAGCCCAAGCGATGGCCGTGGCGCCGGCGGCCGCCAGCAGGCCGGCCAGGCCGCCCACGGCCCACAATTCGATGCGCTGCGAGCGCGCCAGCTGGCTGCGGGTGGCGCCCAGCGCGCGCAGCACCGCGGCCTCGCGCATGCGCTCGTCGCGCGTGGCGGTCAGCGCCGCCGACAGCACCAGCACGCCCGCGGCCAGCGTGAACAGGAACAGCAGCTGCACCGCGCGGCCCACTTCGTTCAGCACGGACTGCAATTGCTGCAGGATGGCGCCCACGTCGAACACCGTCAGGTTGGGGAATTCCTTCACCAGCTCGGGCAGCACCGAGGCCTTTTCGGGCGGCAGGTAGAAAGAAGTGATCCAGCTTTGGGGCATGTCGGCCAGCGCGGCGGGGGTCAGGATGGCGAAGAAATTCACCCGCATCGTATCCCAGTCCACCCGGCGGATGCTGGAGACGTCCACGTCGACCTGCTGGCCGGCCACGTCGAAGGTCATCTTGTCGCCCAGCGCGATGCCCAGCGTCCTGGCCAGCCCGGATTCGAGCGAGACCTCGGCCGAGCCGGGCGCCAGCCAGCGGCCGGCCTCGATCCGGTTGGACGCGGGCAGCGTCTCGCCATAGGAAAGATTGAACTCGCGGTCCACCAGCCGCTTGGCGCGCGGTTCCTCGTAGTCGTCCGGACCGACCGGCTTGCCGTTGATGGCGATGAGCCGGCCGCGCACCATGGGCGCCAGCGCGATGCGGCCCAGCCCCGCGCGCGTGAGCGCGTCCGTCACGGCCTGGCGCTGGTCGGGCTGCACGTTGATCAGGAAGCGGTTGGGCGCGTCGGGCGGCAGGGTCCGCTGCCAGCCCTGGATCAGGTCGGTGCGCGTCATGGTCAGGAGCAGGAGCGCCATCAGGCCCACCGCCAGCGCGCACACCTGGGTGATGGTGGCGGCGCGCCGCCGCACCACCCCGGCCAGCGCGAAACGCAGCGCCGGCAGGCCGGCGGCCAGCCGGCGCACCCGCGCCAGGCCCAGGATGCAGAGCCAAGCCACCAGCGCGAACACCGCGAACGCGCCCAGAAAGCCCCCGGCCACCACCGCGCCCAGCTTGGCGTCGCCGGCGAACCACCAGATCAGCAGCGCGAAGCCGGCGGCGCCGAGCACGTAGCCCAGGGCGCTGCGCGCGCTGAGCGCGTCGGCGTCGCGCCGCAGCACGCGGGCCGGCGGCACGTGGCGCAACTGGGCCAGCGCGGGCAAGGCGAAGCCCAGCAACAGCAGCAGGCCGGTCAACAGCCCCTGCAGCGCCGGAATCGCCGAGGGCGCCGGCAAGGCCGTGTCGATCAGCGATCCCAGCAGCACGACCAGCACCTGGTGCGCCGCGAAGCCCAGCAGACAGCCCGCCGCCGACGAGAACAGGCCCACCAGGGTGAACTCCAGCGTCAGCATGCGCGCGACCTGCGACTGCTGCGCGCCCAGGCAGCGCATCACCGCCACGCCGTCGCGATGGCGCGCCATGTAGCGCCCGGCCGCCAGCGCCACGGCCACCGCCGAGATCAGCACCGCCAGGAGCGCCACCAGCGACAGGAAGCGCTGCGCCCGGTCCAGCGTGCGGCGCACTTCCGGACGGCCGGATTCCAGCGTGGCCAGCTTCTGGCCGCGCTTGAGGTTCTGCTTGAGCCAGGCCGAATAGCCGGCCACGGCGTCGGGCTGGCCGGCGACCAGCAAGGCATAGCCGATGCGGCTGCCCGGCGCGATCAGGCCGGTGGCCGGCAGGTCGCTGGCCCGCAGCAGCACCCGCGGCGCCACGTTCACGAACTGCATGCCGCGGTCGGGTTCATAGGTGATCACGCGGTCCACGCGCAGCCGGGCGTCGCCCACGTTCAGGCTGTCGCCCACTTTCAGGTCCAGCAGGGCCAGCAGCTGCGCGTCGACCCACACCGCGCCTTCGGGCGGGATCTCGCGCGTGGTCGCGTCGGGCGCGAACGGCGCATCGGCCACCCGCAGCGCCCCGCGCAGCGGATAGCCCGGCTCGACCGCCTTGAGCGCGGCCAGCTGCGCGCCGTCGCCGGCGCCCACCATGGACGGGAACTGCCAGGTGCTGGAGACCGCCAGGCCGCGCCCGCGGGCCTCCTCCAGGAAGGCGGGCGGCACCGGCTCGTCGGCGTCCAGCACCAGGTCGGCGCCCAGCATCTGCCCCGCATCGCGCTCCAGCGCGCGGCCGACCCGGTCTGCCAGGAAGCCCACGCTGGTCACCGCGGCCACCGCCACGACCAGCGCCAGCACCAGCAGGCGCAGCTCGCCGGCCCGGGCGTCGCGCATCATCATGCGGGCGCCCAGGCGCAGGGTGGACCAGAAACCCGGGCGCCCGGCCCGCGACATATCAGGGAAATCCATCATTCCGCAATGTTAACCAACGGCCAAGATCGGGGCCGAATCCCGATATCATCCCGGGGCGGGAGGCTGTGCCGCCCCCAAAATACAAAGATCAAAGTCTCACCCCTGGAGAAGATTATGCGTAAATCCTGGCTTGCCGCCACGATTCTGGCCGCCTGCGCGGCCGCCACCTCCCTGCCCTCCGTGGCCCAGACCACCCTGAAGATGGCCTATGCGCTGTCCACGTCGTCGCACTACGGCGCCGGCGCCGACGCCATGGCCAAGTCCATCGAGGCGTCCACCAACGGCAAGTTCAAGGTGCAGCAGTTCGCCAACAGCGCGCTGGGCGGCGAACGCGAAGTCATCGAAGGCCTGCAGATCGGCACGATCGACCTGGCCATCGTTTCGACGGGGGCCACCCTGAATTTCGTGCCCGAAACCGGGGTCTTCGACATTCCCTTCCTGCTGCGCGACCTGGACCATGCCCGTAAAGTGCTCGACAGCAAGATAGGCCAGGACATGCTGGCAAAGTTCCCCGGCCGCGGCATCATCGCCCTGGCCTGGGGCGAGCAGGGCTTTCGCCACCTGACCAACAACGTGCGCCCGGTCAAGACCCCGGCCGACGCCAAGGGCCTGAAGATCCGCACCACCGAGAACCCGATCCACATCACGGCCTTCCGCCAGATCGGCATCCTGCCCACGCCCATGGCCTGGCCCGAAGTGGCCACCGCCCTGCAGCAGGGCACCATCGACGGCCAGGAGAACCCGCTGTCGGTGATCACCTCGGCCAAGCTGTCGCAGATGCAGAAGTACCTGTCGCTGACCGGCCACGTGTACGGCCCGGCCCTGGTGCTGATGTCGGCCAACGTCTATGAAGGCCTGTCGGCCGCCGACAAGGCCAATTTCGACCGCGCCGGCAAGGAATCGGCCCAGGCCATGCGCGCCTACGTCGACAACATCGAGAAGACCGGCGTGGAGCAGCTGAAGAAGGAAGGCATGCAGGTCAGCGAGGTCGACCGCGCCGCCTTCGCCGCCGCCGTCGAGCCGGCCTACCCCGAGTACTACAAGAAGTTCGACAAGAAGCTGATCGAAGCGATCCGCGACACCAAGTAATCAGTAGGAAGATCGGGACCCGCCCCTACCCGGGGCGTTTCGTCCCAGGCGGCGGGATCGCGGTCCCGCCGTTTTTCGTCCCCCACCCTTCGCGTACCTCGCCAACGGGATACATCATGCGTTTGCTTCGCGCTCTCGACCGCGGCCTGTTCAAGCTGGTCTCGGTCTTCGCCCAACTTCTGCTGGTGGCCGCCGCGGCCGCCGCCTTCTATCAAGTGATCGCCCGCTTCGTGCTGCAATCGCCCGCCGACTGGAGCGAGGTGCTGACCCGCGCCCTCCTGATCTGGACCGTGCTGCTGGGCGTGGCGCTGGCCTTCCGCCACGGCGCCATGATCAGCGTGGAACTGCTGCGCAACATGCTGGGCGGCGCCCGCCGCCGCGCGCTCGAAGCGGTCATCGGCCTGATCTGCGCCGGCTTCCTGGGCTTTCTGGCCTGGATCGGCGGCAACATGACCTACCGCGTGCGCTTCCAGACCGTACCCAGCCTGGACATTTCGATCTCCTGGATCTACCTGGCCATTCCGGTGGGCGCGACGCTCGCCGCCATCGCCGTGCTGGCCCGCTGGTGCGCCGGCGAGGAAGACGACGTGCCGGTGCGCAACGACGCCCAAGGCTGAGCCCTCCATAGAACACAAGCGCAGATATCGTTATGTCCCAACTCATGATTGTCTCGATGCTGATTTTCTTCGGGCTGTCCGTGCCGGTCGCCGTGTCGATCGGCCTGGCCAGCCTGGCGGGAGTCGGCGCCGCCAACCTGCCCTGGCTGGTGGTGGCCCAGCAATTGTTCGCCGCGCTGGACAAGTACCCGCTCGTCGCGATCCCCTTCTTCATCCTGGCCGGCAACCTGATGGAAGCCGGCGGCATTTCCGAACGCATGGTGGAGTTCGCCAAGAGCGTGGTGGGCGGCATCCAGGGCGGGCTGGCCTGCACCTGCGTGCTGACCTGCATGATCTTCGCCGCCGTGGCCGGCTCCAGCGTGGCCACCACCTTCGCCGTCGGCGCGATCCTGATTCCGGCCATGATCCGGCACGGCTATCCCGCGCCCTTCGCCGCGTCGCTGCAGGCCAGCGCGGCCGAGCTGGGCGTGATCATTCCGCCGTCGATTCCGATGATTCTGTTCGCGGTGTCCACCGACACCTCGACCGGCGAGCTGTTCATCGCTGGCGTGATGCCGGGCGTGCTGATCGGCGCGGCGCTGATGCTCTACGTGTGGCTCTACGCCAAGCGCAACGGCCTGGGCAAGCGCGACGGCGAAGGCCGCCTGCCGCTGTGGCCGGCGTTCAAGAACGCGTGGCTGGCGCTGCTGATGCCGGTCATCATCCTGGGCGGCATCTACGGCGGGATCTTCACGCCGACGGAGGCGTCGGTGGTGGCGGTGATGTACGCGGTGGTGGTGGGCAAGTTCATCTACCGCCGGCTGACTTTCAGGCAGTTGTCGCAGACGCTGCACAAGTCGGTGGTGTCGACGGCGGTGATCATGTTCGTGATCGCCAATGCGGGCGTCTTCAGCTTCCTGCTGAACCGCGCCGGGATCCCGGACGCGCTGGGCGTGTGGCTGGCGCAGATCTTCGACACCAAGTTCACGTTCCTGATGGGCATGAATGCGGCGCTGTTCCTGATCGGCATGTTCATCGAGACCTCGGCGTCCATCGTGGTGCTGGCGCCGCTCTTGCTGCCGGTGGCGCTGAAGTTCGGGGTGGAGCCGGTGCACTTCGGGGTGATCATGGTGGTGAACCTGGCGCTGGGGATGATTACCCCGCCGTTCGGGGTGAATCTGTTTGCGGCGTGCGCGGTGGCCAAGCTGCCTCTCGAACGGTTGATCAAGCCGTTGATTCCGTTCGTGGGGGTGGTGGTGGTCTGCCTGCTCGTGATTACTTACTGGCCGGGGCTGTCGCTGGGATTACGGGATCTGGTGTACGCCAAGTGATGGCTTTAATCACACTCGTGATTTCATGAATCGCTAAAGTGATTTTCTGGCCGGCCTTGTTTTTTAGGGCCGGCCTTTTTGTCTACGGCGCCTTGGCTAGCGCCTGACCGTCTCGGGCGACGATTTGGCCGCGCTTTACGACCAGTTTGCGTTGTGGGCGGGCCACGATGGCTTCGGGTACGGTTTCGGCGTCCACCAGCACGAAATCGGCGTGACAGCCCGGGGCCAGGCCGTAGTCTTTCAGCCCCATCACGCGGGCGTTGCCGTAGGTGGCGGTGTGCAGGGCCAGTTCGAGTTCGTCGTCGCGGCGGAAGTTGTTGCGCAGGCCCAGGAGCATGGCGCGTTCCAGCATGTCGGGCTTGCCGTAGGGGCCCCAGGTGTCGCGCATGCCGTCGTTGCCGGTGCCTACCGTGACGCCGGCGGCGTGCAGGCGGGCGACGCTGGGGACGGGGCGCGAGGCCGAGCCGGTGGTGACGATGCGGATGCCGGCTTCCAGCAGGCCGTTGGCCAGGGCCTGCACGGCCTGGGTGTCGGGCATGCCCAGGCAGAAGGCGTGCGACAGCGTGACCTTGCCTTGCATGCCCAGCGCCAGCACGCGGTCTATGGTCAGTTGCATGGTGAAGGCGCCGAGTTCGGCGGCTTCGTGCAGGTGGATGTCTATGGGTTTGCCGTGCCTTTCGGCCAGGCCGAAGAGCGCATCCAGATGGCCCTTGGGGTCGCGGTCCATGCCTGCGGGGTCCAGCCCGCCCACCACCTCGGCGCCCATGCGCAGCGCCTCGTCCATGAGCTCCAGCGTGCCGGGGCGGATCAGCAGGCCGCTTTGCGGGAAGGCGACGATTTCCACGTCGATGGCGTCGCGGTACTGCTCGCGGGCGCGCATCACGCCTTCGATGGCGGCCAGCCCGAGGTCGGTGTCCACGTCCACGTGCGAGCGGATGTGGCTGGTGCCGTCGGCGATCGACATCACGATCTGGCGGGCGGCCTGGCGACAGGGGTCCAGGCCCAGTTCGCGCCTTGCGGCGCGTTCGTTTTCGATGCGGTCGATCAGGCGCGGACCCACCTCGTTGCGGTACCAGGGCATGCCGTACAGGGTCTTGTCCAGGTGCGCGTGGGCGTCGATCAGGCCGGGCAGCAGCAGCGCGCCGCCGCCATCGACGACGGGCACGCCCTGCGGGGCGGGGCCGCCCAGGGCGTGGATGCGGCCGTCGCGCACCAGCACGGAAGTCATCTCGCCGCCGGCGGGGCGGACGCGGGTAAACAGGGTGGCGTTCTGCATGGTTCTACTTCCGTTCCAGGGACGCCAGGGCCAGCGCCTGCGCCAGCGCGGCGCGGTAGGAGTCGATGATGGGGACTTGCGGCTGGCGCGGCAGGCCGGGCAGGTAGCCGGCCAGCGCGGCGCCGGCCACGATGACCACGTCGGCGCCCTGCTCCACCGCGGCGTCCAGCGCCTGGCTGACCCGCTGCGCCGACTGCGGCGTGCGCGACGCGTAATCCAGGGCATGGCCCGGCAGGGCCAGGATGCCCGCGCAGCGCGCCTCCACGCCCAGCTGGCGGATCTGCTCGCGCAGCATGGCGGGCCAGCGCTGGCCCACCGTCACGATGGCGTAGCGGTCGCCGCGCTGCATGGCGCTCATGATGGAGGCCTCGGCCATGCCCACCACGGGCACGTCCACGCGCTCGCGCACCGCGCCGATGCCGGGTTCGCCGAAACAGGCGAGCACGCAGGCATGGAACGGCTGCGCGGCCTGGGCGAACTGGCGTTCCACGGTTTCGAGCACGGCGTGGGCGGAGATGGCCGCCTCGGCCCGGCTGGCGATGTAGGCGGGGCCGAATCCGACCGTGACGGCGTGGACCTGGGCGGCCTCGCCCAGGAAGGCGCGGGCCTGGCCGGCCAGGCTGGCGGTGAGGTCGGCGGTGGTGTTGCCGTTGACCACCAGCAGCCGGCGGGGCGCGACGGCTGGCGGGGTGGCGGTATCGGGGACTGCGGACATGATCGGGCCTGAGTTTTTGTATAAATAAATGTATACGATTTTTGGACGGCGATGTATAGCCTGGCACTGCCGCAGCCAGCTATCGCTAACCCTGATCCGCCGTTGTAGTATTCTTTCCGGGCCGGCCCGCGTTGCCGGCCCAGGAGCCGACCCCACCATGACCTCCCCCGCGCCGGCAGACGCCCCCGCCAATCGCAACGAAATCGTATACAAAAATTTGCGCCGGGCCATTATCGAGCAGGCGCTGCTGCCGGGCGACAAGCTGCCCGAGGACATCATCGGCGAACGTTACGGCGTCAGCCGGACCATCGTGCGCGGCGTGCTGACGCGCCTGTTCAGCGAAGGGCTGGTGGACCTGCGCCCCAACCGCGGGGCCGCGGTGGCGCGCCCCAGCCTGGAAGAGGCGCACGACATCTTCGAGGCGCGCCGCTGCCTGGAGCGCGACGTCGCCCGCCGGCTGCTGCAACACATCGACGAGGCCGGCCTGGCGCGGCTGGAGCGCCACCTGGCGCTGGAAGAAGCAGCCCGCGGGCGCAGCATCAACGAATCGATCCGCCTCTCGGGCGAATTCCACATCCTGATGGCCGAGCTGTCGGGCAATGCCGTATTTGCGCGCTACGTCAACGAGACCGTGTCGCGCTGCTCGCTGATCCTGGCCCTCTACGGCCGGCCGCATTCGAGCGAATGCGCGGTGAGCGAGCACCGCGAAATCGTGGCCGGCCTGCGCGCGCGCGACGAACGGCGGGTGCTGCGCCTGCTGGAGCACCACCTGGAGGCCGTCACCGCCCGCGCGCTGCTGAGCGCGGCCCCGGAAGAGCGCGATATCCGCAAGATCCTCGACCGCTACGGCGCCTGAACGCGGGCGGCCCAATGAAAAAGCGCCCGGTCTGGGGCGCTTTTTTGGTGTGGGGACCTAGATTTCGCGTTCTTCGGTCTTGAGCTTGTTGTCGTGGGCGAAATCCACCACGAACTTGTACGCCAGCGGCTCCAGGTCGCGCAGCCGCTGGTCGACCACGATCCCGCGCACGCCGTCGATCACGACCGGCAGCACATAGGGCGAATAAGTGAGGTGGTTACCGGCACAGCCGGCGGGGCGGAATTGTGCCATTACGCCGGCGAGCCGTTCCGCCCAGTCGCTGGGGCGGAAGCGGCTACCGCTTTCGGTAACGCCATGAATTACGAATTGTCTGACGCGAGTTGCCATGAGTTCTTCACTACAGCGCGCCCTTCACGAAAGCCGGATCTTCGGCGTGATCAAACATGCGCCCTGCGCCGCGAATTGTATATGATTGATCCTTTGCCCTCCTTAAAACGCCGATTTCCCAGGAGAAAGGCGGGTTTTGGAAGGCCGGCCGCAAGCTCGGTCGCGAGTCGACCCCGACTTGCGCCCACCTGCCCCTCGAATCGCCCCGCCTTACCCAGGAGGATCCGCAATGACCTCGCCTCTGGCCAACATCTATGCCCGGCTGCCGGTATCGTTCACGCACGGCCAGGGCGTCTGGCTGTGGGACGCCGAGGGCCGCAAGTACCTGGATGCGCTGGCCGGGATCGGCGTGTCCTGCCTGGGCCATGCCCACCCCGCGCTGGTGGCCGCGATCGCCGGGCAGGCCGCCCGCCTCATCCATACCTCGAATATCTACGAAATCCCGCAGCAGACCGCGCTGGCGGCCCGCCTGGCCGAACTGTCCGGCATGCAGGAAGTGGCCTTCAACAACAGCGGCTCCGAGGCCAACGAGGCCGCGATCAAGCTGGCCCGCTACTACGCCTACCAGCGCGGCAACTCGCATGCCCACATCATCACCATGGACTCGTCCTGGCACGGGCGCACGCTGGGCACGCTGGCGGCCACCGGCAGCGACAAGGCGCGCAAGGGTTTCGGCCCCCTGCCCGAAGGCTTCATCCAGGTGCCGTACAACCAGCTCGACGCGGTGCGCGCCGCCGGCGACGCCGAACCGCGCACGGTGGCGGTGCTGCTGGAAGTGCTGCAGGGCGAAGGCGGCATCCGCCCGTCCGACATCGCCTACCTGCAGGCATTGCGCCGGCTGTGCACGGAGCGCGGCTGGCTGCTGATGATCGACGAAGTCCAGTCCGGCATCGGCCGCACCGGCAAGTGGTTCGCCCACCAGTGGGCCGACATCCGGCCCGACGTGATGACCCTGGCCAAGGGCCTGGCCGGCGGGGTGCCCATCGGCGCCATGCTGGCCGCCGGGCCCGCCGCCGGCGTGCTCACCCCGGGCACCCACGGCACCACTTTCGGCGGCGGCCCGCTGGTGTGCGCGGCCGGGCTGGCGGTGCTGGACGCCCTGGAATCCGAAAACCTGCTAGAAAACGCCCACACCGTGGGCGCCCACCTGAAAGACGCCCTGGCCCGCGAGCTTGCCGGCACGCCCGGCGTCACCGAAATCCGCGGCCGCGGCCTGATGCTGGGCATCGAACTGGCCCGCCCCTGTGGCGTGCTGGCCATGCGCGCCATGCAGGCCGGGCTGCTCATCAACGTCACGCGCGACCGCGTCATCCGCATGCTGCCGCCGCTGATCCTCAACCAGGACGAGGCCGACCGCATCGTCGCCATCCTGGTTCCCCTCATCCGGGATTTCCTGGCCGAACAATCATAATCAACGCCCCGCCCGGGCCTTGCCCGGCCGGGCCCAATGACCTGCGACATCACCATGACTCCTCCCACGACCCAAAACGGCCCCCTGCGGCACTTCCTGCAGTTCAAGGACTTCTCGTCCGCCGAAATCGCCTACGTGCTGGAACGCGCGCGGCTGATCAAGGACAAGTTCAAGCGTTACGAACCCCACATGCCGCTGCACGACCGCACGCTGGCCATGGTGTTCGAAAAGGCCAGCACGCGCACCCGCGTGTCCTTCGAGGCCGGCATGTACCAGATGGGCGGCTCGGTCATCAACCTGACCTCCAACGACTCACAGCTGGGCCGCTCCGAGCCCATCGAGGACACCGCGCGCGTGATTTCGCGCATGGTCGACATCGTCATGATCCGCACGTTCGAGCAGACCCGCATCGAGCGCTTCGCCTCGCACTCGCGCGTGCCCGTGATCAACGGCCTGACCAACGAATTCCATCCCTGCCAGATCCTGGCCGACATCTTCACCTACATCGAGCACCGCGGCTCGATCGCCGGCAAGACCGTGGCCTGGGTGGGCGACGCCAACAACATGGCCTACACCTGGTTGCAGGCCGCCGAAATGCTGGGCTTCACGCTGCACGTGTCCACGCCGGCCGGCTACGAGCTCGAAGCCGCCCGCATCGGCACGCCGCCGGCCACGGTGCTGCGCCAGTTCAAGGACCCCATGGAAGCCTGCAAGGGCGCCCACCTCGTCACCACCGACGTGTGGACCAGCATGGGCTATGAAGCCGAAAATGAAGAGCGCCGCGCCGCCTTCGCCGACTGGTGCGTGGACACCGACATGATGGCGGTGGCCGATCCCCAGGCCGTGTTCATGCACTGCCTGCCCGCCCACCGCGGCGAGGAAGTCACCGGCGAAGTCATCGACGGCCCGCAAAGCGTGGTCTGGGACGAAGCGGAAAACCGCATGCACGTGCAGAAGGCGCTGATGGAGTTCCTGCTGCTGGGGCAGGTGGAGTAATCGGGCGCCGGCTCGCGCCGGCCGATGGGTTACGCGCGCGGGGAACTTGAGTTCTTGCCCAGGAACTGCCGCGCTGCACCCATCCTACAAAATCCTGCGGAACATCGTGCGGCGCGTGTTGATGAACGACGGCCGCACGCGGCTGCTCCAGTCGCTGGCGCGCACGGCCAGCCACGGCGGGCTGCCGAAGGTCTCGCGCGTGTGCAGGTCGTAGCAGGCCAGATAGCGCGGGGGCTGGTCGCGGCATTCGTAACGCACCGCGCGCACGGTGCCCGGCACCGCCGCCAGGCCCGGCAGATGCTCGTGGTCGTACCAGGCGTTCAGGTCCGCTTCGGCCTCGGGCCGCACGTCGGTCTCGACGATGTAGTGCCACGGGGCGTCCTGCCCCGCCGACGCCCCGGCCAATTCCAGCGTCCGATTCAGCACGCGGACGCGCAACGCCGGGAAATGTTCGGCCAGCCGGGCGCGGACCTCGGTCAGCACGGCGGCCGGCCCGCGCAGATAGATGTAGGTCTCGTCCTCTTCCACGGCGGCATAGCCGCGGGCGTGCACGCCTGCCAGGCCCCGCGTCAGCGTGCGCATGAATTCGCGGGCGCGCGGCTCGTCGCTGCGCGCGCCCAGTGAGACCAGAATCACCTGTTCCTGCACCTTGCTCTCCTTTTCAATGTCCGACGTGTAGCGCCACCAGAAAGCGCGACACCATGTTGTAGGCGGCGACGGTCGCCGTCAGCTCGACCAGCTGCGTATCGTCGCAGCGCGCGCGCAGCGGCGCGAACACGGCGTCCGGCACTTCGATATCGCGGGTCATGGCGTCGGTCAGCGCCAGCACCTCGGCCTCGCCCGGCTCCAGGCCGCGCAGTCCGGCCGGCGCGGGCCCCTCGCGCAATGCGTCGATCAGGGCCTGGGGCATGCCCCCGGCCAGCGCGTGCGGCACGTGCGCCTCGAACTCGTAGGGCGCGCCGTTCAGGGTCGCCACGCGCAGGATGATCAGCTCACGCAGCCGCGGCGGCAGCGCGGTCTTCTGGCGGATGGCCGTCAGCATGGCCTCCCAGCCCTCGACCACGGCGGGGCTGTTCAGCAGCACCTGGTACAGCGGCGAAATGCGGCCGCGCGCGGCGGCGATGCGCGCCTCCAGCGCGGCCAGTTCGGGACGGGCGCCCGGCGCCACGGGCGCGACTCGGCTTGCGCTCATGGCTTCACTCCGGACGGATGTTCTTGCGCTGGATCAGCGCGGTCCATTTCTCGCGGTCGGACGCGATCAGCGCGGCCAGTTCCTGCGGAGTGCCGGGCGCGGGCTGGGCGCCGAACTTCTCCAGCCGGGCGCGCACGCTCTCCGTCGCCAGCGCGGCGCGCACGGCCTGGTTCAGCCGCTCGATGACGGCCGACGGCGTGGCGGCCGGCGCGACCAGGCCATACCAGTTGTTGGACTCCACCCCGGCGATGCCCTGCTCGGCCAGCGTCCTGACCTGCGGCAGCAGCGGATGGCGCGTCGGCGCCGCGATTCCCAGCGCCTTGAGCTTGCCGCCCTGGATATGCCCGATCAGGCCGGGCACGTCGCCGAAGAAGCCCGCCACCTGGTTGCCCATCACGTCGTTGATGACCGGCGCGGCGCCTTTGTACGGCACGTGCAGGACGTTTGCGCGGCTGGCGTCGGCAAACATCTCCAGCGTCAGGTGCGGAATGCTGCCGATGCCCGAGGAGCCGATCGCCACGGCCTGCGTCGCGGCCTGCGACCGCTTGACGAAATCGGCCGCGTCGGCCGCCGGATTGGACGGGTTCACCACGAACACCGTGGCGTTGTTGACCACTTTGGACACCGGCGCGAAATCGCGCGCCGGGTCGTACGGCAGGTCCTTGTAGAGCGCCGGGCTGATGGCGACCGCGCCCACGCTGGTCAGGAACAGCACCGAGCCGTCGGCCGGCGCCTTGGCCACATAGGCCGCCGCGATATTGCCGTTGGCGCCGGCGCGGTTTTCCACGATGACCGGCTGGCCCAGCTCCTTGCCCAGCTGCTCGGCCAGCACCCGGCCCACCAGATCGACCGGCCCGCCCGGCGGAAACGCGACGACCAGGCGCACCGGCCCCTCGGCCCGGGCCGCGCCCAGCGCCGCCAGGCCCAGCAGGCCCGCGCACAGTATTTTCTTGAACATGATGTCTCCTTGAGTCGAATTTTCTTATCGTTCGCGCGGCGGCTCGAATCCGTACAGCCGCGCCGGGTTGTCCACCAGGATGCGCCGGCGCAAGGCCGCGTCGGGGCAGGCCTGGAACAGCAGGTCCACCAGCTCGCCGTCGTCGGGCATGTCGCCGGCCACGTTGGGATGCGGCCAGTCGGTGCCCCACAGGCAGCGATCGGGCAAGGCCTCGGCCAGCGCGCGCACGAAGGGCAGGCCCTCGGCGTACGGCCGCCGGCCCGAGGCGATGCGGTCTATGCCCGACACCTTGACCCAGGCCTGCGGCACCTCGGCCAGCGCCAGCATGGCCCGCATCGCCGGCGACGCCAGTCCGTCGGCCGCCTTCAGCCGGCCCATGTGGTCGATCACGAAGGGCAGCGGCAGCGCGGTCAGGCGCGGCAGCAGGCCGGGCAACATGGCCCCGTCCAGATGCAGGCAGAGATGCCAGCCGAACGGCGCGATCAGCTTCACGACATGGTCGAAGACGGCAGGGTCGGGCGCGCCGCCCAGGTGCGGCACGAAGTTGAAGCGGGCGGCGCGCACGCCCGCCGCGTGCAGGCGCGCCACCTCCTCGCCGGTGGCGTGCGCGCCCAGCAGCGCGACGCCGCGATAGCGTCCGCCGCTGCGGGCCAGCGCGTCCAGCAGCGCGCCGTGGTCCGCGCCGTGGCAATTGGCCTGCACCAGCACCGCCCGCTCCACGCCCAGGCGCGCATGCAGCGCCGCCATCGCCTCGTAAGGCGCGTCCGGCGGCGTATAGGAACGGCCCTCGGCATACGGAAACACCGCGGCCGGCCCGAACACGTGGCAATGCGCGTCGCAGGCCCCCGGCGGCAGCGCATGGCTTGGGCGGGACGGCGAGGCGAGCGGAGGACGGCAATCGGGCACGGCGGCTTCCTGTGTGGGAAAGCCTCATGGTGGTGAATTGCCGGCCGCCAAACAATGCTATATCTTTGATTTCAGATATAGATTTTTGGCATATCCATGGATCTCAAGCAGATCGAGTACTTTCTGCGCGTGGCCGAAAGGCGCAGCTTCTCGCGCGCGGCCGAAATGCTGGACGTGGCGCAGCCCACGCTCAGCCGCCAGGTCCGCCTGCTGGAACTGGAGCTGGGCCAGCATCTGCTGTATCGCAACGGCCGCGGCGCCGAGCCCACCGAGGCCGGGCTGCGCTTCCTGGAACACGCCCGCGCCCTGCTGACCCTGGCCGAACGCGCCAAGGAAGACCTGCAAAGCCTGCGCGAAACGCCCACCGGCAAGGTGGTGGTGGGCCTGCCGCCGCGCATCGCGCGGGTGCTGACGCCGCCGCTGGTGCAGGCCTTCCGCCGCGATTTTCCCGACGCCTCCATCGCCGTGGCCGAAGGCCTGAGCGCCCAGGTGCGCGAATGGCTGCTGGCCGGGCGGGTCGACCTGGCCCTGCTCTACGATCCGGCCGCCTCGCCCCAGCTGGGCTACGAATCGCTGTTTCGCGAAGACCTGGTGCTGGTGGCCGCGGCCGGCCACCGCCCGCCCCTGCCGGCGCGCGTGGCCGTGGCGCGGCTGGGCGACTATCCGCTGGTGGTGCCCAGCCTGCCCAACGCCATCCGCACGCTGGTCGAGAGCGTGTGCCGCGCCCAGGGCGTGCGCCTGACGATCGCCGTCGAGGTCGACGCCGTGCAGACCATCGTCGAGCTGGCCGCCCAGGGCGACGCCTACGCCATCCTGCCGCGTTCGGCCGCAAGCGGCCCGGCCGCCGAGCATGCGCTGTCGCTGTGCGACATCCACAGTCCCACGATCACCAACGACCTGGTGCTGGCCAGCGCCCGCCACCGGCCGGCCACGCGCCTGGCCGCCGCCACCGCGCAGCTGATCCGCCAGCTCGGGGTGGCGGCGCTGTTCGCGCCGCGCGCGCCAGGCCAAAAGAGTTAAAAGAGTTAAACTAGCCGCCAGATTCTTCTGTCTGGCGGCCGGCTGCGGCCCAAGCCTGTCCAAGTCCTGTTGGCGTCTCATCTCGAACAATGACTACTATCCTCCCGAACCTTCCGACCGGCCAGAAGGTCGGCATCGCCTTTTCCGGCGGCCTCGACACCAGCGCAGCGCTCCTGTGGATGCGCAACAACGGCGTCGTTCCCTACGCCTACACGGCGAACCTGGGCCAGCCCGATGAGTCCGACTACGATGAAATCCCGCGCAAGGCCATGGCCTACGGCGCCGAAAAGGCCCGCCTGATCGACTGCCGCGCGCAGCTGGTGGCCGAAGGCATCGCCGCCCTGCAATCGGGCGCGTTCCACATCTCGACGGCCGGCATCACCTACTTCAACACCACGCCCATCGGCCGCGCCGTCACCGGCACCATGCTGGTGGCCGCCATGAAGGAAGACGACGTCAACATCTGGGGCGACGGCAGCACCTTCAAGGGCAACGACATCGAGCGCTTCTACCGCTACGGCCTGCTGACCAACCCCGACCTCAAGATCTACAAGCCCTGGCTCGACCAGCGCTTCATCGACGAGCTCGGCGGCCGTTCGGAAATGTCGGAGTACATGCGCCAGGCCGGTTTCGACTACAAGATGTCGGCCGAGAAAGCCTATTCCACCGACTCCAACCTGCTGGGCGCGACCCACGAAGCCAAGGACCTGGAGCACCTGAACTCCGGCATCCGCATCGTCAAGCCCATCATGGGCGTGGCCTTCTGGCGCGACGACGTGGCCGTCAAGGCCGAGGAAGTCACGGTGCGCTTCGAGGAAGGCCAGCCCGTCGCCCTCAATGGCGTGGAGTACGCCGACCCGGTCGAGCTGATGCTCGAAGCCAACCGCATCGGCGGGCGCCACGGCCTGGGCATGAGCGACCAGATCGAAAACCGCATCATCGAGGCCAAGAGCCGCGGCATCTACGAGGCCCCGGGCCTGGCCCTGCTCTTCATCGCCTACGAGCGCCTGGTCACCGGCATCCACAACGAAGACACCATCGAACAGTACCGCGAAAGCGGCCGCAAGCTGGGCCGCCTGCTGTACCAGGGCCGCTGGTTCGACCCGCAAGCCATCATGCTGCGCGAAACCGCCCAGCGCTGGGTGGCGCGCGCCATCACCGGCGAAGTCACCATCGAACTGCGCCGCGGCAACGACTACTCGCTGCTGAACACGGAATCGCCCAACCTGACCTACGCGCCCGAGCGCCTGTCCATGGAGAAGGTGGAAAACGCCCCCTTCACCCCGGCCGACCGCATCGGCCAGCTCACCATGCGCAACCTCGACATCGTCGACACGCGCGAGAAGCTGTTCACCTACGTGAAGACCGGCCTGCTGGCCTCGTCGGGCACCTCCCTGCCCCAGCTGAAGGACGCCAAGAAGAAGTAATCGGCGCCAGCCGGCAAAACAAAAAACCCTCCGGACTTTTCGGAGGGTTTTTTTTTGGTCCGGCGGCGGCGGGCGGGTTCCGCGCGCATCCCGGCCTACAACTCCACCTGCATCCCCATCTCCACCACGCGGTTGGCGGGGATCTTGAAGAACTTGGTGCTGCGCGTGGAATTGCGCGCCATGAAGGAGAACACCGCGCGGCGCCAGCGCCACAGGGCCGGCTTCTTGGCCGCCACCACGGTCTGGCGAGACAGGAAGAACGAGGTGCGCATCGGCTCCAGGTCGATCTCCGGATAGGCTTCGGCCACCAGCCGCAGCCCTTCCGGCACGTCGGGATCTTCCTTGAAGCCGTAGGTGATGGTGGCCTGCCAGCTGGAGGCGCTGATCTTCTGCACGCTCAGGCGCTCTTCCTGCGACACGTAGGGCACGTCGGCCACCAGGATGGTCAGGAACAGCACGTGGTCGTGCAGCACCTTGTTGTGCTTGAGGTTGTGCAAGAGCGCCGGCGGCACGTTGCCGGAATTCATGGTCATGAAAATCGCGGTGCCGGGCACGCGCGACGGCGGGTATTCCTCGAGCTGGGCCATGAACTCCTTGAGCGGCTGGCGGTCGCGCTGCTGCATGTCCGCCAGCAGCCGGCGGCCGCGGCGCCAGGTCATCATCAGCGTGAACACCACGATGGCCACCACCAGCGGCAGCCAGCCGCCCTCGTGGATCTTGAACACGTTGGCCGAGAACAGCAGCACGTCGAACAGCAGCAGCAGGCCCAGCACCGTGAACCACAGCATGCGCTTGAGCCCCGTGCTGCCGCGCGGCAGCACCGCGAAGGCCAGCACCGACGTGGTCAGCATGGTGCCGGTCACCGCAAAGCCGTAGGCCGCGGCCAGGTTGTCGGAGTTCTGGAACAGCAGCACCAGCACCAGCACCGCGCACAGCAGCAGCGCGTTGACCTGCGGCAGGTAGATCTGGCCTTTCTCGACCGCCGAGGTGTGCAGGATCTGCATGCGCGGCCAGAAGCCGAGCTGCACCGCCTGGCGGGTCACGGAATAGGCGCCGGAGATCACCGCCTGCGAGGCCACGATGGTGGCGACCGTCGCCAGCGCCACCAGCGGCGCCAGGCCCCAGTCCGGCGCCATCATGAAGAACGGATTGCGGATGGCGCTGGGATCGCGCAGCAGCAGCGCCCCCTGGCCGAAATAGCACAGCGTCAGCGCGGGCAGCACCATGCTGAACCAGGCGCGGCGGATCGCCGGGCGGCCGAAATGGCCCATGTCGGCGTACAGCGCCTCGGCGCCGGTCAGGGCCAGCACCACCGCGCCCAGCAGCACGAAGCTGATCCAGGGGAATTCGACGATGAAGCGCAGGCCCCACATGGGGTTGAGCGCGGCCAGCACCTCGGGCGTCTGCCACACCTGCCAGCCGCCCAGCGCGGCCAGCGTGCCGAACCACAGCAGCATCACCGGCCCGAACAGCTTGCCCATCGCGCCGGTGCCGTGCGACTGGATCACGAACAGCGCCACCAGCACCACCAGCGCCAGCGGCACGACCCAGTCGTCGAGCTGGTGCGACACGATGCCGATGCCCTCCAGCGCCGACAGCACCGAGATGGCGGGCGTGATCATGCTGTCGCCGTAGAACAGCGCGGCGCCGAAGATCCCCAGCACGATCAGCACCCAGCGCAGCTTGCCCTCGCGCGCCCGCACCGCCAGCTCCAGCAGCGCCAGCGTGCCGCCCTCGCCGCGGTTGTCGGCGCGCAGCACCAGCGTCACGTACTTGAACGACACCACCACCATCAGCATCCAGAACAGGATGGACAGCACGCCCAGCAGGTGCGCCGGCTCCAGGTCGGTATGCACGCTCAGCCCCGTGAGACAGGCGCGCAGCGTGTACAGCGGGCTGGTGCCGATGTCGCCGTACACCACGCCCAGCGCCCCCAGTATCAGCGCGGCCCGCGACGATGGCGCATGCGCGCCGCCGGGATGTGCGCCATTGGGAGCGGTTGCGCCGACGGAATCCTGGCTCATGATGTAGGTTCTTGACGAGTGAGTTGGGCCCCTTTGCGGGGGCCGGGAAACACGACGGACAGCCGCGTGCCGGAAAAATCGGGGCGGCTGGTGAGCTTCCACCAGGCGCCGTGCGCGTGCGCGATCTCGCGCACGATGGCCAGACCCAGGCCGGAGCCGCCGGCCGTGGCGGTCGGCGAGCGGTAGAAGGCCTCGAACACGCGGTCGCGCTCCTCGGGCGGTATGCCCGGACCGTCGTCCTCGACGGTCAGCGACGGCGGGTTGGCGCCGACGATCAGCGTGATGCGGCCGGTGGCGTTGCCGTAGCGCAGGGCGTTGTCGATCAGGTTGCCCAGCAGTTCGGCCAGCAGCAAGGGATCGGCGTCGATCCAGATGGGCGCGTCGGGCGCCACCAGGTCCAGTTCATAGTGCGCCTCGCGCACCCGCGGAAACCATTCGGCGCCGTGCGCCCGCACCCATTCGCACAGGTCGATGCGCACGAAGCTGTCCTGCGGGCGGGCATTGGGGTCGGCGCGGGCCAGCACCAGCAGCTGCTGGCCCAGCCGGATCATGCGGTCGCTGACGGCCTTGATGCGCTCGGCGCGGGCGCGCACGTCGTCGGGCAGCGGCCGCGCCAGCATCAGTTCGGATTCCAGCCGCAGGCCGGACAAGGGGGTGCGAAGCTGGTGCGCGGCATGGCCGATGAAGCGCCGCTGCGCCGCCAGCGAGGCGTCCAGGCGCAGCAGCAGGTCGTTGGTATGGGTGACCAGCGGTTCGATCTCCACCGGCACGCCGCCCACTTCCAGCGGCTGCATATCGTCGATGGAGCGCTGCCGGATTTCTTCGGACAGGTGGTTCACCGAGCGCAGCCCCGACCGCACGCCCTGCACCACCACCCAGGTGAACAGGGCGATCAGCGCGATCTGCCCCACCACCATCAGCCAGAAGAAATCTTCCAGCATCCATAGCGACATGTCGATCTTGTGGGTGATGACCCAGGTCGCCGCCAGGTCCAGCAGCACCAGCAGCAGGATCGGCGGCATCAGCCGGATGACCAGATGCCGCGCCAGCGAACGCGAGGGAAGCAAGGGGCGTGGGGGCGGGGCGGCGTTGGGAGGACGTTCCTGCGTCATGCGCGGTGCCTTTGCTCAGGCGGCGGAATGCGCTCGGCAGGCATGCCGGGCCGCGGGGCCTTCAGACCGTTTCGACATCCAGCATGTAGCCAAAGCCGCGCACCGTCTGGATGCTGGCGCCGGTGCCTTCGAGGCGCTTGCGCAGGCGGTACACATAGACTTCGACGGCGTTCTCGCTGAAATCGGCGTCCCAGGCGGAAAGCGAATTCACGATCTGGCGCTTGGTCACGACGCGGCCGACGCGGGCCATGAGCATTTCCAGCACCGAGAGTTCGCGCACCGACAGCGACAGGCGCTGGCCGTTGGCGCGGACTTCGCGCCCGACGGTGTCGAACACCAGCGGACCGACCTCGATCAGCGGCTGCGCCTGCCCGGCGCGGCGCCGGCCGAAGGCGCGCACGCGCGCGGCCAGCTCGGGCAGTTCGAAAGGCTTGGTAACGTAATCGTCAGCGCCGGCGTCCAGGCCGGCGACGCGGTCGTCGAGGCCGTCGCGGGCGGTGAGGATCAGCACGGGAACCTGGTTGCCGTCCTGGCGCAGCTGGCGCAGCACGTCAAGCCCGCTCATGCCCGGGAGATTGAGGTCGAGCAGCAGAAGGTCATACGGCTGGCCCGCCAGGGCGCCCAGGACACGGTCGCCATCGGTCAGCCAGTCGACCGCATACCCCTGGTCGGCCAGAAATTCCTGGAGCGCGTGGCCCAGGGTGGTGTCGTCTTCGATTACCAGAACTCGCATGCCGCGATTCTAGCGCGATCCCGGCGCGAAGGGGGCGCCGGCTGCGCCCCCGGGCCGGAATGCGTTCAGGGCGCGGACGGCGCCGGAGCGCCCTCGGCCGCGGCCGGCGCCGCGCCGCCCGACGGCGGGGTGGTGACGAACCCGATGCGCGACATGCCCGAACGGCGCGCCGAAGCCATGACCTTGGCCAGGACTTCGTAGCGCGTGTTCTGGTCGGCGCGGATGCGGATCTCGGGTTGCGGCTTGGTGCCGGCGATCGCCTTGAAGCGGTTGGGCAGGTCGTCGATGTTGACCGGCTTTTCATCCCAGAACAGCGCACCGCCGGCGTCGATGGCCAGGTCCACGGTCTTGGGCTCCTCTTCGATCTGCTCGGCGGCCACCTGGGGCATGTTGATCTTGATCGAGTGCGCCAGCAGCGGCGCGGTGATGATGAAGATCACCAGCAGCACCAGCATGACGTCGATCAGGGGCACCATGTTGATCTCGGAAACCGTGTGGCTTCCGGACCCTTTGCCCTCGAAGCTGCCAAAGGCCATTATTCGCTCCCGCGTTGGGCGCCGCCGCTCTGGCGGCGCAGGGCGCGCACCTTGCCGTCGGACAGCTCGACTTGCTGGCCGGTGGTGAGGAACGCGAACAGGTCATGCGCAAAGGCGTCCAGGCGCGACAGGAACACGCGGTTGTTGCGCACGAAGGTGTTGTACGCCAGCACCGCGGGAATCGCAACGGCCAGGCCCAGGCCGGTCATGATGAGCGCCTCGCCCACCGGACCGGCGATGCGGTTGATGGTCACGCCGTCGGACAGGCCGATGCCGACCAGCGCGTGGTACACACCCCAGACGGTGCCGAACAGGCCCACGAAAGGCGCCGTCGAGCCCACCGAGGCCAGCACGGTCAGGCCGTTTTCCAGCTTGGCGGTTTCCTCGTCGATCACCTTGCGCATGGTGCGGGTGACGAAGTCGGAGTTGCTGCCGGATTCTTCCAGCTTGGTCGCGCCGAACTTGTTGTGGTGCGCCTGCGCATGCATGGCGTGGCTGGCCAGGTGCGAGAACGGATCGCGCGCGCCGTGCGTGACGATTTCGTTTTCGACCTGCTCCAGCGAGCTGGCGTTCCAGAACTTGTTCAGGAAGTCGGCCGCGCGCTTGCGCATGGCGACGTTGCTGGCGGCCTTGACCAGGATCAGGTACCAGGTCACCAGCGACATCAGGATCAGGATGATGAACAGGCTCTTGCCGACGAAGTCGCTTTGCGCGACGAAGTGCAGAAAGCCCATGTCGGGCGTGGCGATCGGCGCCGGCGGGGTGGGCAGTGCGGCCGCGGCGCCGTGCAGCGCGTCGGCCGACTGCTGGAGCGCGCCGGCGGCCTGCTGGACCGCTTCGCCGACGGCCGGAGCGGCCTGGGGAGCCGCGGCGGCGGCGGGCGCGGCGGCAGCCGGCGCTGCAGCCGGGCTGGTGGTCGCCTGAGCCACCAGCGTGGCGCTATGCAGTGCGTTGGACATCTCAGTTCCTCATGACGAAATCGTACGGAATCTTGGCTTTGGCGGGATAGGCCACGCCATTGCGGGTATAAGGCTTGAAACGCTCCTTGCGGGCGGCTGCCAGCGCCGACTCGTCCAGGCGCGGATGGCCCGAAGACTTGTCGAGGCTGACGCGCTCGACCAGGCCCTGGGTATTGATCTCCACCAGCACCACCGCCCGCCCCTCTTCGCGCATGCGGCGCGACATCATGGGGTAGTTGGGGATCTGGCGCGAGCCCCGGAATTCGATGCTGGAAACCAGCACCGGCTGATCCGGCGGAGGCCCTTGCTGCGGCCCCTGCGGCGCCTGGGTGCCTTCCGGCAGGCCGCTGGGCGGCGTCTGCTGCGGCGGGGTTTCCGGCTTGGGCTGCTGCTTGACCTCGGGCTTGACCTCTTGCTTGGGCTTGGGCTTCGGTTTGGGTTTGGGCTTGGGTTTGGGCGCCGGGACGACCGGCTTTTCGACCACCGGCTCGGGCTCCGGTTCGGGTTCCGGCTCGGGCTTGAGCTCGGGTTCAGGCTCGGGCTCGGGTTCGACCTCGGGCTCCGGTTCGGGGGGCGTTTCGACCACCGGTTGCGGCACCTCGGGCGCCGGCTCGGCCTTGGCCATCTGCGGAACGGGCGCTTCCACCACGCTCACCATGATCGCCTCAGACTCCTCCAGTTTGGGAGCGTCCTCGGGCATCAGGAAGATGGCGCCGACGACCGCTGCATGAAGCGCAAGAACGGCCAGGCCGGCGCCCGTGCGTATACCGTATGAAGGCCGGGAAGATGAATTCCAACCGCGTTGAAGACTAGGCATGAATCAGCCGGGGTGCATGAGCCAGATGGCATTGACTTCTCCGGCCCGCCAGAAACGACACGCACACTTAAGCGGCGCCGGCAGGCCGGTACAAGCCCATAATAATATCTTAAATGCGAATGATTCGCACGTCCTATTTCGTCTGGACCTGCGCCGCGCAATGATTGCGCGCAAACAATCCGCACAAAACAACCACCGCAAAAACAAAAAACCCGCCACGGCGATGTGTGCGGGTTTTCTATGGTTACTGCAATCCGGATTTGCGGGATTTGCAGCGACGCGGTTTGCTTTCGGTGGTGGGTGCTACAGGGGTCGAACCTGTGACCTACGCCTTGTAAGGGCGCCGCTCTACCAACTGAGCTAAGCACCCTTTTCTGATGCAGCCTCAAGACGAAATTCGCGAAAAATCCGTACAAGCAACTGCCAACCGGGGCACTCAAAAGCATTACGCGGGCCGGAGTATACCGGACCGCGCACATGTCGGCAAATCGCATGGCGCCAGGCCTTGCGACCGCCGGCCGTCCATTAGTTGACGGCGTCCTTCAGGGCCTTGCCCGGACGGAACTTCGGCACCTTGGCCTTCTTGATCTTGATGGTTTCGCCCGTGCGCGGGTTACGGCCGGTGCGGGCGGCGCGCGCCGACACGGCGAACGTGCCAAAGCCAACCAACGTAACCGTACCGCCCTTCTTCAGGGTGGTCTTGACGGCACCGATCAGGGCGTCGAGCGAACGGCCGGCAGCAGCCTTGGAGATGTCGGCCTTGCTGGCGATATGATCGATGAGTTCGGTTTTGTTCATGCAGGTGTACCCCTCACAAGGTGTGGAGTCTGCCGGAGGTGCAGTCCCTGGCCGTCATGATTGGACGCCACGAAAGACGCAAGACCCGACAAACGACGAACAGACAGTGGATAAACTTTTTCTTGCGCTGCAAAGCACAACTTTTAAAGTGCTGCGCCGCTTAGGATTCAATGGCAATGGCCTTCGAACCGTCAGCGACGCAGACGTGTATTAGGCCTTGGCGTAGGGCGGCTGTCAAGCGAAAACCTCACCACAACCCGCGCCAATACTAGCTTTTAGCCGTTTTCGCAATAAACAGAAACACGCAAATTTGCGTTTGCGCGACACTGCGCCGCGAGCGCTTGCCCGGGCTTCAAACGTCTGCCCAACGACGCAGCAGGTTGTGGTAAATGCCGGTCAGCTGCACGATGGAAGGATGCCCCGCCGCGTCCTGGTTCAGGCGCTGGATCGCCACGTCCATGTCCAGCAGCAAGGCGCGCTGGCTGTCTTCGCGCACCAGGCTCTGCATCCAGAAGAACGAGGACACGCGCGCGCCGCGCGTGACCGGGTTGACCTTGTGCAGGCTGGTGCCGGGATACAGCACCATGTGCCCGGCCGGCAGCTTGACCGCGCGCGGGCCGTAGGTGTCGTCGATGACGAGTTCGCCGCCATCGTAGGAATCGGGCTCGGAGAAGAACAGCGTGGCCGACAGGTCCGTGCGCACGCGCTCGGCGGTGCCGGCGATGCCGCGCACGGCGTTGTCCACGTGATAGCCAAAAGCCTCGCCGCCCTCGTAGCGGTTGAAGAGCGGCGGAAAGATCTTGCGCGGCAGCGCCGCCGACATGAACAGGTTGTTGGCCGCCAGGCGCTGCAGGATCAGGCTGCCCAGTTCCTGCGCCAGCGGATGCTGCTCGGGCAGCTGGCGGTTGTGTTTGACTTCGGCGGACTGGTAGCCCGCCGTCACCTTGCCGTCGACCCAGTCGGCCGCGTCCAGGCGCCGCCGGATCTCGGCGGCTTCTTCGGGCGTGAAAATTTCTGCTATCTGTATGAGCATGGGCCTTGCCCCGTTTGCGTACTCGGGCGCGCGGCCGCAACGGCGCGCGCTCGCCGCATTATCCCTTCAGGCAGGCGTTGAGCGCCTGATCGAAATCAAACAGCAGATCGGCCTCGTCCTCGATGCCCACGGACACGCGGATCAGGCTGTCGGCGATGCCCATCTGCTTGCGGCGCTCGGCGCCCATCTCGTAATAGATGGTGTGCGCGGCCGGCAGCGCCAGGCTGCGCGTGTCGCCCAGGTGGGTCGCCATCAGCACCACGCGCAGGCGGTTCAGGAAGTCGAAGCAGTCCACGCCGTCGGCCAGCTCCACGCCCAGCAGGCCGCCGAAGCGCGAACCGAACAGCGCGGCCGCGCGCGCGTGCTGCGGGTGACTGGCCAGGCCGGGGTAATGCACCTTGGCCACGCCGGGATGCTCTTCCAGGAAGCGCGCCAGCGCCAGCGCGTTGGAGCAGTGCTTGGCCATGCGCAGGGCCAGGGTCTCGGCGCCCACGGCGATGCGGTGCGCCGGTTCGGCGGCCAGCGTGCCGCCCATGTCGCGCAGGCCCTTCTTCTTGATCTGGGTCAGGCCCCAGCCGGTGGCCGGCCCCTTGCGGTAGGCCTCGTAGATGTTCGCGTAGTTCGACCAGTCATACAGGCCGGTGTCGGTCACCGCGCCGCCCAGCGCGTTGCCGTGGCCGCCGATGTACTTGGACAGCGAGTTCATCACCAGCGACGCGCCCACGCTGGACGGGCGGAACATCCACGGCGAACTCAGCGTGTTGTCGACCACGTAGACCAGGCCATGCTCGCGGCAGATCTCGCCGATCACGGCCAGGTCGGCGACCTGCGTGCCCGGATTGGCGATGGTCTCGGTGAAGACCATGCGCGTCTCGGGCCGGATAGCGGCGCGCACTTGCGAGGAGTCGGTCGCGTCCACGAACGTGATTTCGACGCCGAGTTCCTGCAGCGTGCCGAACAGGCTGTTGGTGTTGCCGAACACGAACTGGCTGGACACCAGATGATCGCCACGGCGCAGCAGCGTGGTGAAGATGGCGGCCAGCGCGGCCATGCCGGTGGCGAAGCTGACCGTGCCCTTACCCGCTTCCATCTGGCTGACCTTGGCTTCCAGCGCGGTGGTGGTGGGCGTGCCCTGGCGCGCGTAGGTGAAGCCGGCCTTGCCCTGGAACACCGCGGCGAGTTCTCGCGCGTCGTCGTAGGCGAACTCCGAGGACGGGTGCATCGGCTTGTGCACGGCGCCGTGCTCGGCGGACTGCTTGCGGTCGGAATGGAGGATCGTGGTGGTAAAGCCGTTCTCGTGCATGATGGCGTGACGCGATAGAAAAGGGATCGACTGCGTAAGCGGCGGGCGGATCAGGACCGGCGCTGGCGCACGGTTTCGTACAGGCAGACGGCGCTGGCGACGCTGACGTTCAGGCTTTCGACCGAACCCAGCATCGGGATGTTGACCAGCTGGTCGCAGGTTTCGCGGGTCAGGCGGCGCATGCCCTCGCCTTCGGCGCCCATGACCCAGGCCATCGGCTGGCGGGCGTCGACCTGGTGCATGCTGTCGGCGGCCTGGTCGTCGGTGCCGACCAGCCAGACGCCGCGGTCCTTCAGGCTGCGCATGGTGCGCGCCAGGTTGGTGACCATCAGGTAAGGCACGGTGTCGGCCGCGCCGCAGGCCACGCGCTGCACCGTGGCGTTCAGGCCCACGGCGCGGTCGCGCGGCGCGATCACCGCGTGCACGCCCGCCGCATCGGCGGTGCGCAGGCAGGCGCCCAGGTTGTGCGGGTCGGTCACGCCGTCCAGGATCAGCAGCAGCGGCGGGCCTTCGATCACGTCCAGCACTTCGTCCACGTCCACCGCCAGCTGGCGCTCGTCGGCCAGCGCCACCACGCCCTGGTGCCGCGTGCCGCGGGCCAGGCCGTCCAGGCGCTCCATCGGCACCGGATGCAGGCGGCGGCCCGCTTTCTCGGCCTGCTCGATGAAAGCCTGCATGCGCTTGTCGCGGCGCGACGCCTCTACATAGATTTCCCTGATCGAATCGGGCGCGTGGCGCAGCCGCGCGACCACCGCGTGAAACCCGGCCAGAACTTGGGTCGACGCCATAAATGCAATACCTTTAGATAAACGGACACCCGCCCCAGAGCGGGGCGGGCCGCCGGAAGAACCGGCCATAGACGCAATGTTACCCCTTATGGCGCGCGCCATGGCCGGCGCGCACCGGCCCGGGAACCGGCGTCAATGGCGCTTGTGCGTCGCCTTCTTGGCGGGCGCGGCGCGTTTGGACGCCTTGGACGGCTTGCCGGCCTTCTTGGCCTCGGCGCGACGTTCCTTGGCGGTCTGGCCCTTCAGCGCGGCCGGCTTGGGCGCGGCCGCCTTCTTCACGCGGCGCGACGGCTCGTCCGGCCCGCGCGCGGCCGCCTTGCGCAGCGCGTCGAAGCTGGTGCCCTGCACCAGCCGGAACTCGATGCGGCGGGCTTCGAGGTCCACGCGCGAAACCTGCACCTGGACCTTGTCGGTCAGGCGGTAGCGCATGCCGGTGCGTTCGCCGCGCAGCTCATGCAGCGCGTCGTTGAACTGGAAGTACTCGCCGCCCAGCTCCGAGACGTGAACCAGGCCTTCGACGTGCAAGGTGTCCAGCGTGACGAAGATGCCGAAGCTGGCCACGCCGGTGACCGTGCCGCTGAAATCCTCGCCCACGCGTTCCTTGACGAACCAGCACTTGAGCCAGGCCTCGACGTCGCGCGAGGCCTCGTCGGCGCGGCGCTCGCTGGCCGACAGCACCAGCCCCAGCTTTTCCCAGATGGCGTGTTCGTGCTCGCGCTGGGTGCGGCCGATGACCACCGGCTGGTCGTCCAGGCTGGGCACGTAGCGCTGCCCGGCCAGCAGGGCCTTGATCACCCGGTGCGTGAGCAGGTCGGGATAGCGGCGGATCGGCGAGGTGAAGTGGCTGTAGCCCGGATAGGCCAGGCCGAAGTGGCCCATGTTGTCCGGGCTGTAGACGGCCTGCTGCATGGAGCGCAGGCACATGGTCTGCAGCAGCTGGTAGTCGGGGCGGCCGCGCACCAGATCCAGGAAGTCGCCGTAGTCCTTGGCGGTGGGCGTTTCGCCGCCGCCCAGCGTCAGGCCCATGGTGCGCAGGAATTCGCGCAGCGACTGCAGGCGCTCCGGCGTGGGCCCTTCGTGGATGCGGTACAGGCCCGGATGCTTGCTGCGGGTCATGAAGTCGGCCGCGCAGGTGTTGGCGGCCAGCATGCATTCTTCGATCAGCTTGTGCGCGTCGTTGCGCACCGAGGGCACGATCTGCTCGATGCGGCCCAGTTCATTGCAGACGATCTTGGTCTCGACGGTGTCGAAGTCGATCGCGCCGCGCTTCTTGCGCCCTTGCGACAGCAGCTGGAACAGCTCGTACAGGTGCTGGACCTGCGGCATGACGCTGCGCATGGCGTGCGCGGCCGGGCCGCCGGGCTGCTGCAGGGCCGCCCATATATTGGTATAGGTGGTGCGCGCATGCGAATGCATGACGGCGTTGTAGAACTGGTAGGCGGTGACCGTGCCGGCCTTGGCGCCGCTGGCCGGAATGACCATGTCGCAGACCAGCACCAGGCGGTCGACCTCCGGGTTCAGCGAACACAGGC
This sequence comes from Achromobacter sp. HZ01, assembly GCF_003267925.1. Taxonomy (NCBI): domain Bacteria; kingdom Pseudomonadati; phylum Pseudomonadota; class Betaproteobacteria; order Burkholderiales; family Alcaligenaceae; genus Achromobacter; species Achromobacter sp. HZ01. Next base: position 152,173 of record NZ_LWKV01000005.1, on the reverse strand, counting down.
CGTTGGACAGCGACTCCGGCAGCATCGGGATGACCCGGCGCGGGAAGTACACGCTGGTGCCGCGGTCGAGCGCGTCTTCGTCGAGCGCGTCGCCCGGGCGCACGTAATGGCTCACGTCGGCGATGGCCACCAGCAGGCGCCAGCCCGGACGCTTGCGCTGGCCCGAGCCCAGTTCCACCGGTTCGCAATAGACCGCGTCGTCGAAGTCGCGCGCGTCCTCGCCGTCGATGGTGATGAGCGGCACGTCGCGCAGATCCACGCGGTCCTTGAGGTCGGCCTTGCGGACCACGTCCGGCAGGCGCGCGGCCTGCTTGCGGGCGGGCTCCGAGAATTCGACGGGCACGTCGAACTTGCGCACCGCGATCTCGATTTCCATGCCCGGATCGTCGATCTCGCCCAGCACCTCGGCCACGCGGCCCAACGGCTGCGTGTGGCGGGTGGGCTGCGCCATGATCTCGACCGCGACCACCTGCCCGTGCTGGGCGCCGTTGGTGTCGCTGGGCGGGATCAGGATGTCGTGCTTGATGCGCTGGTCCTCGGGGACCACGATGGACAGCCCGTGCTCGTGCAGGAAGCGTCCGACCAGCTTGTTGGTGCGGCGCTCGATGACTTCGACGATGGTGCCTTCCGGCTTGCCGCGGTATTCGCCCGTGGGCTTGACCAGCACGCGGTCGCCGTGCAGCACCTTGAGCATTTCGCGCGGCGACAGGAACAGGTCCGGCCCGCCGTCGTCGCGCAGCAGGAAGCCGAAGCCGTCGCGATGGCCCAGCACCTTGCCGGCGATGAAATCCAGTTTGGTGGCCAGCAGCAGCACGCCCTTGCGATTGGGCATCAGCTGGCCGTCGCGCTCCATGGCGCCCAGGCGGCGTTCAAACCCCACCATGGTCGCGGCGCGCTCGATGCCCATGCGCTCGGCCAGCTCCACCGGAGACAGCGGCGAGCCCGCGGCGCGCAACGCTTTCAGGATGGCTTCACGAGACGGAACATCGGGATCGAAGTCCGGCGGCGCTTCGGGCAAGGGTGTTGATCTGTTGTTATTCGATTCGTTATTCGATCGTTTTGCCAAAGCTAAATTTTCCGTATATAATGCGCAGCTTCTGTGGTTCGCCCAAGGCTGAACACTGAAGCAGAAAGGTCAGAGGGCGGGATGAATAATCCAAAGCCCGATTGTAAAACCAACTACGACCTGCTGCACTTCTGAATGCGGATTTAGTTGATTAATAGTTAACTAACTCTTGTACCAGATGCGCAACAGGCCGCAGCGTAGCACAACAATCTGACAGTATCTCTCAGTGCCCAGGTGGCGGAATTGGTAGACGCGCATGGTTCAGGTCCATGTGCCGCAAGGTGTGGAGGTTCGAGTCCTCTCCTGGGCACCACGGAATTCCAGTCGGAACCTCGATCGAGGTCTCGACAGCAAGAGCTGAAAAGCCCCGAAAATCGCAAGGTTTTCGGGGCTTTTGCTTTGTGCCCGGCCTGCCCCGCCACCCCCCCTCAGCGCCAGGGCACTTTGCGGTTCAGGTGATGCTTCGCGTAGAGGTCGGCGCCCATGCCGGCGATCTGCCCGTCGATCAAGGCTTCGAACGGCCGCAGCAAGGCGTCGAAATTGCGCGGCGCCTCGATGGCGTTCAAGGCATGGGTCACGGCCTCGATGGTGGACAGCGCGCCCGGCATGTCGGCATGGCGCACGCGATAGCGCGTCGACAGCCCGGCGGGCAGCATCACGCGCGGCAGCGCCGCCAGCCGCGGATTGATGTGCAGCAGCTTGCGCGCATGGCCCCAGGTGCCGTCGGGCACGATCAACTGTACGGGCATGCCCAGCTCGCGGCCGTAGCCCGGCGTCAGCACCTCGGCGCCCTCGCCCGGAAACAGCAGGCGCGGCGCGTAGCCGGGCTGCGTCCAGTCCTGTTCCGAGAAATATTCGCCCACCACGCGGCGTGCGCCGGCCAAGCCGAGCACGGCCAGCCGCGCCGTGTTCAATGCATGGCGCGCTTCGCTCGGATGCTGCAGCACCACCAGGCGCGTGCGGCATTCGAGCGAGGGAATCAGCGCGCACAGGCAGTGCGACAAGGGGCGCAGGCAGCGCGTGCAAAGTGGGCGTGGCATGGGGCGACACTATATCTAAAGTTGCAGCCGCCCAACGCGCCAAAAAAATTCCACGAAAAAGTGAAAAAAAGCCGGCACGACTTGCACACTTCTAAAAAAACATGCATAATTCTTTTCTCTGCTGCTGAACACGAAACAACGCGAGAGCGAAGTGAAATGTGAAGCGACAGCGCCCAGGTGGCGGAATTGGTAGACGCGCATGGTTCAGGTCCATGTGCCGCAAGGTGTGGAGGTTCGAGTCCTCTCCTGGGCACCAATTATTACATCACGAGGTACCTGCGTGATGCGCCAAAAAAACCCCGAACGCGTAAGCGTCCGGGGTTTTTATTTGCTTGTCTTCTTCTTTGCCCCTTCGATATTCGGCGGCTCCGACGGAGCCGCCGGGCCGCCCTACTTCAACGTGCGCGTCATGACGACGTGCGGAATGCCGGCCTCGACGAACTCCTCGCCTTCGATGCGGAACCCGTGCGCTTCGTAGAAGCCGGCGGCATGCGTCTGCGCGTGCAGCACCAGCATGCGGTGGCCGTCGCCGTGGCCCTGTTCGATCAGGGCGTCGAGCAACTGGCCGCCCACGCCCATGCCGCGGGCCCGCTTGTGGACCGCCATGCGGCCGATATGGCCATCGGGCAACAGCCGCCCGGTGCCCATCGGCGTGCCGTCCGGCCCGTAGGCCACGGCATGCACCGAGACCGCGTCGTCGTCGTCCATTTCGACTTCGGGCGGCACTTTCTGTTCGACCACGAAAACCTCGTGGCGCACAGAATAAGCGTCCTCGCGCAAGCGGTCCCAGGTTCCCAGCGCAATGCGCACCGTAGCTTTTTTATTGGTCGACATGTCCATCCCTCGCGTGCTGCCAATGAATAAAAGAATCCTACGCCGATTCTCTCAGGGATGAAGATTCCCCAAAAGGGGTACGATCGCAGCTTGCTCCCGCCTCCGCGCCCCGACATGCCGCCTGCCGCTCCCCCCGCCTGGCTGAAAGCCGCGCCCGCGCTTTTCCTGCTCCTGTGGTCCAGCGGCTTCGTCGTGCTCAAGGTCGGGCTGGCCTACGCCGATCCCATGACTTTCCTGGCGCTGCGCTACGCCTGCGTGGTGCTGATCCTGGCCCCCTTCCTGCTGTTCGCGCGCCCGCCGCTGCCGCGCGCGGCGGCGGCCTGGGGCCATCTGGCGATGGTCGGCCTGCTGCTGCAGGCGGGCTATTTCTGCTTCACCTACCTGTCGCTCAAGCAAGGCATGTCGGCCGGCGGGCTGGCGCTGATCGCTTCGCTGCAGCCCATCCTGATCGGCCTGCTGGCCCCGGCCATCGCCCACGAGCGCGTCGACGCGCGGCGCTGGGCCGGCCTGGGCCTGGGCGTGTCGGGCGCAGCGCTGGTGATCGTGGCCAAGGCCTCGGTCGACGTGCTCTCGCCGCTGGGCCTGCTGTTCGCCATTGGCGCCCTGCTGTCCATCACCGGCGGCACGCTGTATGAAAAACGCTACGGCGCCGAAACCCATCCGGCCGTCTCGAATATGGTGCAGTACGCGGTCGGCCTGGCCGTGACCGCGCCGCTGGCCTTCTGGCTGGAGCCGATGCGCATCGAGTGGACCGGCGCGCTGTGGGCCTCGCTGGTCTATCTGGTGCTGTGCAATTCGCTGGTGGCCATCACCCTGCTGCTGACCATGATCCGGCATGGCGAGGCCTCGCGCGTGTCGGCGCTGTTCTTCCTGGTCCCGCCGTGCACCGCGCTCATCGCGCTGGCGGTGCTGGACGAAGCCATCCCGGCGCTGGCCTGGCCCGGCATGGCCCTGGCCGCGCTCGGCATCCTGCTGGTGACGCGCGCCCGCAAGGCGGGTCCGCGCTAGAATGACCGCCCTCCCGCTAGCCTGCTCATGAACGCCGTCATTACCGCCGCCCTGCCGGTTTTCGCCCTGATCCTGACCGGCTGGCTGGCCGCCCGCTGGCGCATCCTGGGTCCGGCCGCCACCGACGCGCTGAACCGCTACGTCGTCTACCTGTCGCTGCCGGCGCTGCTGTTTCGCGCCATGACGCAGGTGAACCTGGCCCAGGCCGCGCACTGGGATTTCGCCGCCGCCTTCGCCGGCGGCATCGCCGTCACCTTCCTCGCTTCGTTCCTGGGCGCGCGCCGCAGCCAGCCCGCGCTGACCGACCGCAGCATCCAGGGCCTGGCCGCCTCCTACGCCAACGCCGGCTACATGGGCATACCGCTATGCCTGGCGCTGTTCGGCGCCGAGAGCCTGGCGCCCGCCACCTTCACCACGCTGCTCACCGCCAGCGTGCTGTTCGGCTTCGCCATCGCGCTGATCGAGTTCGACCGCCAGCAGGCTCCCGGCATAGGCGCCACGCTGCTGAAGGTCGGGCGCGCGCTGATGCGCAACCCGCTGCTGGCCGCGCCGATGCTGGGCCTGGCCTGGGCCTATACCGGCCAGCCGCTGCCCGAAGGCCTGGACCGCTACGTCGCGCTGCTGGGCGCCTCGGCCAGCCCCTGCGCGCTGGTCACGATAGGCCTGTTCCTGGCGCAGACCGAGACCGCCAGTTCCGGCCCCGGCGTGCTGCGCCTGGTCTGCGGCAAGCTGCTGCTGCAGCCCGCCGTGACCGCGCTGCTGGCGTTCTACGTGTTCACCATGCCGCCCATGTGGGCCTGGACCGCCGTGCTGATGAGCGCCCTGCCCATCGGCACCGGCCCTTTCATGCTGGCCGCCATGTACGGCCGCGACGCGCGCGTGACCTCGCGCGCCATCCTGGTCAGCACCGTCGCCTCGGTGCTGACCGTCAGCCTGCTGGTCGCCTGGATCAGCACCCATCCCTTACTGTGACGTCCGCCCCTTCGATGCTTGCCGCCGCCGCGATCTTCATCCTCACCATCACGCTCGTCATCTGGCAGCCCCGGGGCCTGTCCATCGGCTGGAGCGCATTGCTGGGCGCGGCGCTGGCGCTGGCCACCGGCGTGGTCCAGTTCGCCGACATCGGCGAAGTCTGGCGCATCGTCTGGAACGCCACCGCGACCTTCATCGCCATCATCGTCACCAGCCTGATCCTGGACGAGGCCGGCTTCTTCGAATGGTCGGCGCTGCACGTGGCGCGCTGGGGCGGCGGCCGCGGCCGGCTGCTGTTCGTGCTCATCGTGCTGCTCGGCGCGGCCGTCTCGGCGCTGTTCGCCAACGACGGCGCGGCCCTGATCCTCACCCCCATCGTCATGGAAATGCTGCTGGCGCTGGGCTTCGGCCCCGGCGCCTCGCTGGCCTTCGTGATGGCCGCGGGCTTCATCGCCGACACCGGCAGCATCGCGCTGATCGTGTCCAACCTGGTCAATATCGTGTCGGCCGATTTCTTCGGCATCGGCTTCGGCCAGTACGCCTCGGTGATGCTGCCGGTCAACCTGATGGCGGTGGCCTCGACCCTGGCCGTGCTGCTGCTGTACTTCCGCAAAAGCATTCCGCCGCGCTACGACGTGGCCCAGCTGCCGGCGCCGGCCAGCGCCATCCGCGACCTGACCACGTTCCGCGCCGGCTGGGTGGTGCTGGGACTGCTGCTGACGGGCTTTTTCGTGCTGGAGCCCATGGGCATCCCGGTCAGCGCCATCGCCGCCGCGGGCGCGCTGGGACTGCTGCTGATCGCGGGCCGCCAGCATATCGTGGGCACACGGCGCATCATGCGCGAAGCGCCCTGGCACATCGTGGTCTTTTCGCTGGGCATGTACCTGGTGGTCTACGGGCTGCGCAACGCCGGCCTGACCGACTACCTGGCGCAGGTGCTGGAGCGCTGCGCCCAGCATGGCCTGTGGGGCGCGGCGCTGGGCACCGGCCTCATCACGGCCTTTCTGTCGTCCATCATGAACAACCTGCCCACGGTGCTGGTGGGCGCGCTGTCGATCGCCGACACCAGCGCCACCGGCCCGGTGCGCGACGCCATGATCTACGCCAACATCATCGGCAGCGACCTGGGCCCCAAGATCACGCCCATCGGCAGCCTGGCGACGCTGCTATGGCTGCACGTGCTGGCGCGCAAGGGCCTGCGCATCACCTGGGGCTATTACTTCCGCGTCGGCATCGTGCTGACCGTGCCGGTGCTGCTGCTGACGCTGGCCGCGCTGGTCTGGCGGCTGCAATAGGCCCCGCCCGCTTTATTATTTTTAGTTATTTGGAACGCATTAATTGATGGTTTGAGATATTAATGCGCCCCCTTAGACTTTCAACCATCCCACGGGTGCGTCCACGCGCCCGTTTGCATTTCTACGTTTATCCCGGGACTCGCCCATGAGCAGCAACGCCTCGACCCTACCCCTGCCCCCAGCGGCCCTGCCGCCGATCCGCATCAACCGCAAGCCGCTGTGGATCGCCCTGCTGCTGGTGCTGGCCGGCGCCCTGTACCTGAACCAGACCGTGAGCTGGCGCCAGGGCGCGCTGTGGATCGTCGGCGCCCTGCTGGGCGTGACCCTGTACCACGCCTCCTTCGGTTTCACCCAGGCCTGGCGCGTCTTCGTCTCGGACCGCCGCGGCGCCGGGCTGCGCGCGCAGATGCTGATGCTGGCCGCGGGCGTGCTGCTGTTCTTCCCGTTCCTGGCCGCGGGTTCGCTGTTCGGCCAGCCGGTCAGCGGCTTCGTCTCGCCGCCGGGCGTGTCGGTGGTGCTGGGCGCTTTCCTGTTCGGCATCGGCATGCAGCTGGGCGGCGGCTGCGCCTCGGGCACGCTGTTCGCCGTCGGCGGCGGCAATACCCGCATGCTGGTCACGCTGCTGTTCTTCATCGTCGGTTCGGTCATCGCGACCGCCCACTTCGGCTGGTGGTCCAATCTGCCCGCGCTGGCGCCCACCTCGCTGATCAAGACCTGGGGGCTGGCCCCGGCGCTCCTGGCCAACCTGGCCGTGTTCGCGCTGATCGCCTGGGCCGTCACGGCGCTGGAAAAGCGCCGCCACGGCCACGTCATTTCCTTCGCCGCGCGCACCGCCCGTCCGGGCTCGCTGCTGCAGGGGCCGTGGCCGCTGATCTGGGGCGGCGTGGCCCTGGTGGCGCTGAACTTCGCCACGCTGGCGCTGGCCGGCCGCCCCTGGGGCATCACCTCGGCCTTCGCGCTGTGGGGCGCCAAGGTCCTGGACGCCGCCGGCGGCGACGTGGCCACCTGGGCCTACTGGGCCAAGCAGCCGTCGCTGGGCGCGCCGCTGCGCCAGGACGTCACCACGGTCATGGACATCGGCCTGATGCTGGGCGCGCTGGCCGCGGCCAGCGCCGCCGGCAAGTTCGCGCCCGTCTGGAAGGTGCCGGCCCGTTCGCTGGCCGGCGCGGTGATCGGCGGCCTGCTGCTGGGCTACGGCGCGCGCCTGGCCTTCGGCTGCAACATCGGCGCCTACTTCAGCGGCATCCTGTCGGGCAGCCTGCACGCCTGGCTGTGGCTGCCCGCCGCCTTCGCCGGCAGCGCCCTGGGCGTGCGGCTGCGCCCGGCCTTCGGCCTGGCCGTGGAAAAGACGCCGTCGGCATCCAGCTGCTGAGAAACAGTATTCCGGTTTTCGGCCGCTAGGGGCGCCGAGGCTGGTGTATGGTTGCTCCATCCCGAAATACGGAGATGGACATGAGCTGGATTTTCGGCCGCTACACGGCTTTTCTGTTGACCCTGGCGGGCGCGGCGGTCACCGCCGCGCTGGCCTACGCGAGCTCGGCCTGGTGGCTGTGGATCGCCGTGCCGCTGGCGCTGCTGGGCGCGCTCGGCGTCTATGACCTGATCCAGACCCGCCACGCCATCCGGCGCAACTATCCGGTGCTGGGCAATCTGCGCTTCCTGTTCGAATTCATCCGGCCGGAAATCCGCCAGTACTTCCTCGAAGACGACACCCAGGCCGCGCCCTTCTCGCGGGCGCAGCGCTCCATCGTCTACCAGCGCGCCAAGCGCGAGATCGACAAGCGTCCCTTCGGCACCCAGCAGGACGTCTACGGCGACCAGTACGAATGGATCAACCATTCCATGTCGCCCTCGCGCATCGACGACACCGACTTCCGCGTCACCGTGGGCGGCCCGGAATGCAAGCAGCCCTATTCCATGTCGGTGTTCAACATCTCGGCCATGAGCTTCGGCGCGCTGTCGGCCAACGCCGTGCTGGCGCTGAACGAAGGCGCGCGCCAGGGCGACTTCGCGCACGACACCGGCGAAGGCGGCATCAGCCGCTACCACCGCCAGCCCGGCGGCAGCCTGGTGTGGAACATCGGCTCGGGCTACTTCGGCTGCCGCGACGCGCAGGGCGCGTTCTCGGAAGAAGCCTTCGTCAAGAACGCCTGTACGCCGCAGGTCAAGATGATCGAGATCAAGCTGTCGCAGGGCGCCAAGCCCGGCCACGGCGGCATCCTGCCGGCGGGCAAGGTCACGCCCGAGATCGCCGAGGCCCGCGGCGTGGCGCCGTGGCAGGACTGCAATTCGCCGGCCACCCACTCGGCCTTCGACTCGCCCATCGGCCTGATGAAATTCGTGGCGCGCCTGCGCGAGCTGTCCGGCGGCAAGCCGGTGGGCTTCAAGTTCTGCGTGGGCCATCCCTGGGAATGGTTCGCCATCGTCAAGGCCATGCTGGAGACCGGCATCACACCCGACTTCATCGTGGTCGACGGCGCCGAAGGCGGCACCGGCGCGGCGCCCGTCGAATTCGTGGACCACGTCGGCACGCCGCTGCGCGAAGCGCTGCGCCTGGTGCACAACACCCTGATCGGCGTGAACCTGCGCGACCGCATCAAGCTGGGCGCCTCGGGCAAGATCATCACCGCCTTCGACATGGCGCGCGTCATGGCGATGGGCGCCGACTGGTGCAACGCCGCGCGCGGCTTCATGTTCGCCGTCGGCTGCATCCAGGCCCAGGCCTGCCATACCGGCAAATGCCCCACCGGCGTCACCACCCAGGACCCGCTGCGCCAGCGCGCGCTGGTGGTGCCCGACAAGGCGCAGCGCGTGGCCAACTTCCATCGCAACACGCTGCATGCGCTGGCGGAGCTGCTGGCCGCGGCCGGCCTGACGCATCCGGGCCAGCTGCGCCCCCACCACATCGCGCGGCGCATTTCGTCCAGCGAGATCCGGCTGCTGTCGGCGCTGTTTCCCGAGCTGACCCCGGGCGAGCTGCTGCGCGGCGAATTCCGCCACCAGGTGTTTCGCGCCGGCTGGGCCATGGCGCAGGCCCATTCGTTCCAGCCGACCCACGACATCCCCACGGCCCTGGAACTGGCGCGCGCGATGCAGGCGGCGCCGGCCCCCGGCCGCGCCTGAGCCGCTAGAGCCAGCGCTCGAACATGCGCGAGAAAAACTCCATGGAACGGTCTTTCACGCCCCGGGCCTGCCAGGCCTCGGGCGTGATGCGCACCGAATCGGCGACGTCGCGCTGGAACAGCGCCTCCATTTCGCCGGCGAAGTCAGGCCCCAGCACCACCGCGTTGATTTCGTAGTTCAGCGCGAAACTGCGCCAGTCCATATTGCTGGACCCCACGGTGGACCAGACCCCGTCGACCACCGCGGTCTTGGCGTGCAGCAAGGCGTCGCGCCGTTCATAGAGCTTGACGCCGGCCTCCAGCAGGTCGGCGTAATGCGAGCGCCCGGCATGGAACACCAGCGACGAATCGCTGAAGCCCGGCAGCACCAGCACCACGTCGACCCCGCGCCGCGCGGCCGCCGTCAGCACGTCGATGAAGGCCGGGTCCGGCACGAAGTACGCCATCGTGATGTGTATGTATTTCTGCGCGCTTTCGAACGCCGACATCAGCGTCAGGTACACCGTGTAGCCATCGCTGCGGTCCGGCTGGTTGGCCAGTATCCGCACGCTGGTGTCGCCCGCGGCCGGCGCGACGTAGGCGTCGCCGCCTTTCAGCGGTTCCTTGGTCTGCGACTCCCAGCCGGTCCGGATGACGGCCTCCAGCTCGGCCACCGCCGGCCCCTCGATGCGCAGATGCGTGTCGCGCCAGGGCGCGGTCCGCGCGTCGCCGGCCGCGGCGGCGTCGGACTTGCCCGATCCCGAACTCGACCCCGGCGAGGACTCGTACACGCTGCTGACGTTCAGCCCGCCCAGATAGCCCACCTTGCCGTCGACCACCAGCACCTTGCGGTGATTGCGCTGGTTCGGCGACCAGCCGGCGCGCGCCAGCGCCGGATTGACCGGATTGAAGACCGCCACCTGCACGCCCGCATCGCGCAGGCGGTCGAACAGCGCGTCGGGCGTCTTGATCGTTCCGATCGCATCGACCATCAGCGACACCTCGGCGCCGCGCGCGCGCGCCGCGATCAGCGCATCGGCGAAGCGCGAACCCTCGGTGTCGTCATCGAAGATGTAGGTCTCCATGTGCACGTAGCGGCGCGCCTGGCCGATGGATTGCAGCATGGCCCGATAGGTGCTGGGCCCGTCGGCCAGCAGCCGGACACGATTGCCCGGCACCAGCGGCGCGCCGCTGACCGCCTGTTCGACGGCGAGGTGGCGCGCCAGGAAATCGTCCTTGGGCGTGCGCGGGTCGGCGCTGATGCCCTGGCTGCGGCGATAGCTGTCGAGCGCCGCGTCGGCCGACTGGCTGGCCTGCGCGGCGCGCGCCTCGCGCTCGGCGGAATCCGGCACGCTGGCGCAGCCGGCCAGCAGCATGGCGCAGGCCAGCGCCAGGGCGCGCGCCCACGGCCGGGCGCAGGCCGCAGACGGCCTCATGATGGAGAAACGGGACTAGCGCCGGCCGCTCGCCAGCAGGCAGCCCAGCAAGGCGCCGACCAGCGCGGCCACGCCCACCGATTTCCAGGCGTGCTCGTGCACGTACTCGTCGGCATAGACGGAGGCCTGCCGCGCGCGTTCGCGCGCCGCGCCCTCCCACTGGCCGGCGGATTCGCGCGCGTCGGCCAGCTGGCGGCGCAGGCGCGCCCGCGCCGCCTCGATCTCGGAGCCCGTATACGAAGCCGTCGAACGCAGCAGGTCTTCGGTGCCCGCCAGCAGTTCATGGAAGCTGTCGCTCACCCGTTCGCGGTGCAAAGCCATTTCGGCGCGTTGGTGCTTTCGGTTCATGGTCGCTCCTTGTGATTATTTGAAGGGAGTCGGGCCTGCCTGCGCCCACCGCGGCGGGCTGCGTCAGGCCATGGTGCCTATTGTGACGCCCGCCGGGGCGCGGCGCCCGAGCTTTGGCAACCAGCCGTAATTCGATATTTCAGCCGCCGGACGCCGGCTCACGGTCCCGGCTTCGATTTGGTAAAAGTCCATTGCATTCAGCGGCTTAGGCTTGACACCCCGGCCCCCATCCCCACGACAATAGACCTTTGCAATGCGCTTCAAGCTCTCAAAAAGGAACTGAACGCATGGTTTCTCCCTCCACCCTGTTCGCCCCCGCCGCCACCGAATTCATCGACCGGCACCCGCAGCAGCCCAGTCCGGAGCAGGTCGAATTGCGCGACGGGCTGCTGGACCAGCCGGCCCACGTCGATCCCAAGTTCCTGTACGACGCGCTCGGCTCGGCGCTGTTCACCGCCATCACCCAGCTGCCGGAGTACTACCCCACGCGCTGCGAGGCGGAAATCTTCCAGCGCCACGGCGCAGCCATCGCCCGCCATGTCGGCCCGGTGCAAGCCATGATAGACCTGGGCGCGGGCGACTGCGTCAAGGCGGAGCGCCTGTTCGCCAGCCTGCGCCCGCGCCATTACGTGCCCATCGACATCTCCGCCGACTACCTGCAATCGGCGGTGCGGCGGCTGCGGCTCTCGTATCCCGAACTGCAGATCACCGCGCTGGGGCAGGACTACACCCACGCGCTGGCGCTGCCGGCCGACATCCCCGCTGCCCAGCGGCTGTTCTTCTATCCAGGCTCCAGCATCGGCAACCTCAGCCCCGAAGACGCGCTCGCCATGCTGCGGCGTATCCGCGGCCAGTGCGAAGGCGGCGGCCTGCTGGTCGGCGTGGACCGCGTCAAGCCGGCGCAGGTGCTCGAGCCCGCCTACGACGACGCGCTGCACCTGACCGCGGCCTTCAACCTGAACCTGCTGCGGCACGTGAACCGCCTGCTGGACGCCGATTTCGACGTGGCCGACTGGCGCCACGTGGCGCGCTTCGACAGCGCGCGCTCGCGCATCGAAATGCACCTGGAGGCGCTGCGCGCCGTGCGGGTCGCCTGGCCCGGCGGCCAGCGCGAATTCGGCGCCGGCGAACGCATCCACACCGAGAACTCCTACAAATTCACCCCGCAGTCCTTTGCCGCCCTGCTCGGCAGCGCCGGCTATCGCGACGTCGCGCACTGGTCGGATTCCCGCGGCTGGTTTTCGGTTTTCAGCGCCCGCGCCTGATGCCGGGCAAGACACTAAACGCCACTGGAGGATCGCCATGGAACCTGCGTGCCTGCTGACCCACCCCGCCACCGGACCGTACGCGGCCGGCCAGGCCGGCCAGCATGACCGCTACGACGCGGTGCGCCTGACGACGGCGGCCCTCGCCGCGCCGCTCAGCCCGGAGGATTGCCAGGTCCAGTCCATGCCGGACTGCAGCCCCGTCAAATGGCACCTCGCGCACACCACCTGGTTCTTCGAGACCTTTCTGCTGGGCCGCTTTCACCCCTCCTACGCGGTATTCCACCCGCAGTACCGCATGCTCTTCAATTCCTACTACAACGCCATCGGCGCCAAGCATCCGCGCCCGCAGCGCGGCCTGCTGTCGCGCCCCTCGCTGGGCGAAGTGCAGCAATACCGCCAGCACGTGGACGGCGCCATGCACGAACTGATCTCGCGCCTGGGCGGCAACGACGCGGAGTTCGACGCCCTGCTGGAACTGGGCCTGAACCATGAGCAGCAGCACCAGGAACTGATCCTCACCGACCTGAAGCACATGCTCTCGGCCAATCCGCTGCGCCCGGCCTACGTGGCGCCCGGCGCGACCGCCCTGCCCCCGGCCACGCCCGCCGGCTGGACCCGCTACGCCGGCGGCATCACGCGCATCGGCCACGACGGACGCGGCTTCGGCTTCGACAACGAGGGCCCGGCGCACGACGTGCTGCTGGCCCCCTTCCACCTCGCCGACCGCCTCGTGACCCAGCACGAATACCTGGCTTTCATCCAGGACGGCGGCTACAAGCGGCCCGAGCTGTGGCTGTCCCTGGGCTGGGACCAGGTCTGCGCGCAAGGCTGGCAGGCGCCGCTCTACTGGGAACGGCAGCGCGACGGCTGGCGCCTGTTCACGCTGCGCGGCATGCAGGAGCTGGAACTGCAGGCCCCGGTCACGCACGTCAGCTACTTCGAGGCCGACGCCTACGCCCGTTGGGCCCGCGTGCGCCTGCCGCGCGAAGCCGAATGGGAACACGCCGCCCGCCAGTTGCCCGAGGGCGCCCTGTCGGGCCGCGCCAACATGCTGGAAAACGGCCACCTCGACCCGCGCCCCGCCCCCGCCCGCAACGGTTCGGGCGGGCCGGTGCAGCTCTTCGGCGACGCCTGGGAGTGGACCTGTAGCGCCTACGACGCCTACCCCGGCTTCCGCCCCGACGCCGGCGCCGTCGGCGAATACAACGGCAAGTTCATGTGCAGCCAGTACGTGCTGCGCGGCGGCTCCTGCGCCACCCCCAGGGACCACATCCGCCCGAGCTACCGCAACTTCTTCCCGCCCGACGCCCGCTGGCAGTTCTCCGGCATCCGCCTGGCGCGAGACGCCTGAAAAAATGATGGCCGACTGCTTGCGCATGGAAAAAATTCTGTGCTAGAATTTCGTTCTTCGTTGATCGCTACTAGTAATTAACGAAGACGTGGCGCATTAGCTCAGCCGGTTAGAGCGACGGAATCATAATCCGCAGGTCCCCTGTTCGAATCAGGGATGCGCCACCAAAGAATTCAAAAAGCGCCCACGTAAGTGGGCGCTTTTTTTGTTGATGCGCATTTGTCGCTTGAAGCTTTCAGGTGGCTCTTGCCCGCTCCTCGGCCTCGCGCTCCTGGTCTGCCGGTTGCTCACGCTGCGCCATGAAATCGGGCGTCACCCCCTCGCTATCGAACCAGCCATCCCACGATTCGCCCACTGGTGTAATGATCCTGGTCCGACCATGCACCACGACATCAACCCGTTTCACGCCCTCAGGAAACGCGACGGCCCTGGGCAGTCTTATGGCCTGACTGCGGTTGCTTTGAAAAACGGCACCTTGTTCCACAGCACACCTCCTGGGCTATGACGAACACTCGCAATCCTCGACGCCCGGCATAGCCAGGGCATCAGCAATGTTGCGCCGCGGCTTCGTCAGTCGACGGTATTCCTCGATGCTCAACAGCACATGTGTCGGCTTGCCATGATCTGTAATCAATACAGGGCCGATACCGGCCGCCTTCTTCGCACGCGCCACATGCAGCCTGAATTCGCTGCTGGAAAAGATCGCGATGGTCATACCGGCACCTCCGGCTCAAGAGCACCCGCAACTACGGGCCATTGTTTTCGCTAGAACGGATACACCACCACCCTGTCGCCCCCCGCTTTCTTGGCCGCGTACAGCGCCTGGTCGGCGGATTTCAGGACTTCACAGACGTCTTCGTTGTCGTGGGGCCAGCGGGCCACGCCGATGGAGATGGTGATGCAGCCCACGCCGTCGGGCATATGGGTGTTGGCGACGGCTGCGCGGATGCGTGCGGCCACCAGTTGCGCGACCCGGGGGTTGCCTGCCGGCATCAGCACCAGGAATTCCTCGCCGCCGATGCGGCACGGCAGGTCGCCCGCGCGGATAACGGCGCGCAGCAGGTCGGCCAGCGTCATCAGCACTTTGTCGCCGGCGGCATGGCCGTAGGTGTCGTTGACGCGCTTGAAGCGGTCGATGTCCAGGGCCAGCACCGAGAACGGCTGATGCGAAGCCATGAGCCGTTCGATCGCGCCTTCCATGCCGCGCCGATTCATGAGGCGGGTCATGGGATCGGTGTGCGTTTCGGTGTTGAGCTGGGTGATCCGGCGCCGGTGCTGCGCCAGCGTCACACATACGGCTTCGCGCAGCTGCTGCGCCTCGTAGTACCACGGCCGCAGGCCGCGCAAGGGCTTTTCGTCCCTGCCGCCGTCGTCGCGCCGCATGGCCTGGGCCAATTGGGACAGCGGGTGCGCGATGCCGCGGGCCAGCACGTAGATCAGCAGCAGCGTCAGCGCCGCGGCCGGCACGGAATACAGCAGCGCGCGGCGCAGCAGGTCGCGCTGCGGTTCCAGCGTGACCGCTTCCGGGGTCTGCACCACCACGCCCCACTTGCCGCTGCGCATGGGCGCGTAGCCGGCGAAGTAACGCTTGCCGCGCGTGCCGGTGACGGCCACCGCGCCGGCCTCGCCCCGCCCGAGCGCATCGACCACCACGTTGCCGCTTTCGTTCGTTCCAATCCGGGACTTGTCCTGGTGCACCAGGACCTTGCCGCCGGAATCGACGACATAGACGTTGGAACCGTCATGGTGGAAATGGACGCTGACCAGGCGGTCGAGTTCGTTGTCCTGCTGCAGGAAGATCACCGCGCCGAGCAGGCCCAGATAGCTGCCCTCGGCGTCGCGGATCGGTTGTGAAAATAGGACTATCGGAAAGCCGTCGGCGGACAAATAGACGGCCGAGACATGGCCGGCGACTTCGCGCTGGTCGATTTCGACGCGGCTCAGCATCGCCGGTTTCTGGGTGAGTTCGGGCGCCAGCGATTCGAATGCGATGACTCTGTTGTCGCGGTCGGCGACGAAAGCCGCGACCACGCCGTCGGACTGCCGGGCGACCCTGGCGGCCTCGGCGGCCAGGGCTTGGGGCGAGGACAGCAGCGCCGGCAGACGGCTGGCGCTGACCTCCAGCTGCCGCTGCACGGACCCGATGTACAGGTCCACGGTGGCGGCGAGCTTGGCGGCATACGCCCGGTTGGCCTCCAGGGACCGGGCGATCAATTGCTCCTTCTGAACGATCTGGGCCGCGGCCAGGGCGTTGACGAACGCGATCATCGCCGTCAGCACCCCCAGCGCGACGATAAGCAGTAGCAGCGTGATTCTCGGCTTTCTCAACCAATCCCCCCTTCGCCTGCGCTTGCGGATACGAATCCGATTTCTACCATCTCGCGGCGAAATGCACATCGGGCCGAAATTGGCGGCCACGGGCCTGCCCGGCCCGCGGCATACGCTGTTTGAGCGGCGAGAAAAACCAGACTAAGGCAGGTCCCGGCGCCGTCCGCCCCAGGTCGCCGCCAGGCTTGCCACGAAGGCGCCGATCAGCATCGAGGCGAAGCCCCACAGCGCCAATGCGGCGGCCGCCTTGCGCGCGGCGTCCGCGGCCTCCTTGGCCTTCTGCTTGGCTTCGTCGGCCGTTTTGCGGGCATCCTGGATCGCCTGTTCGACGCGGCGCTGCGCCGCGTCCGGCTCGATGCCGGCCTGCGCCGCCACCACTTTCGCCACGTAGTCGCGGTCCGCCGGCGTCATGTCGCCGCGCGCCAGGCTGACGGCCACGATGCGCCCGACCTCGGCGCGCGCGCTGGCGCGGTCGCCTGTGGCGTCGGGCCGTTCGGCGCGCAGCAGCAGGTCGGCCAGGTAATCGCCGGTCTGCGCCATGCCGCCCGAGCCCGCGCCCGATGCCGCGGCGCCGCCCGCCGCCGACGCGGCGACCGTGGCGCCGGCGCCCGCCATCGAGGCGCCGGTCTTGGCCACGCCCGTGGCCAGCGAGACGATGGAGGCTCCCACCAGCGCGGCGCTGACGACGGCGCTCAGCGCCCACACCAGAAAGCCGTGCGCGGTGTCGCGGAAGTAGATCTCATCGGTGTGCACGTCGGCCCATTTGGTGCGCAGGCGGCCGGTGACATAGCCGGCGATGCCGTAGGCGACGATCTGCGTGAACAGCATCCAGGCGATGACGCCGATGCCGGCCGCGGGCGCCGAGAGGCCCTCGTCTCCCCATGGGGAAACCGAGAGAAAGCCCAGGCCGCCGCCGCCGGCGAACAGGGCTAGCGACAGCGCGGCCGCGATGACCGCGCCGGCGAACACGGCCGCCCACGAGACCGCGGAGGCCGCGGATTCCCGTGGCAGCGCGCCGCCGGTATAGGGTTGGTTCAACATCGATGCGTTTTCCATGGACTATTCCTCGTTCATTGCGGGTAGGCTGCGGCGTAGGTCAATGCCAGAAAAGCGCGAGCAGGATGATGATGGGGATGGGCACGCCCAGCAGCCACAACAGGATCGATCGCATGAGTAAGCCTCCTTGCTTGGATTGCGCATAGCGCGGGATGCGGCGCTCAGGCCAGGTCTATCGTGCGCGGGTCGCTGGGGTCGGGCCGGCGCGGGTCCGGCGGGACTTCCTCGCCGGGGTCGTCGGGCGGCGGCACGGAGCCATCGGGCGGCAGGCTGCCGGGTATCGTGGGATCGTCCGGCGGCAGATCGTCGGGCTGGCCGGGTTCTCTATGCATGGACTGGGACATGGCGGAATCTCCTCGATCGGCGCAGGATGCGCACGCGCCCTCCAGCAATCCGCGTGCCCGCGCGGGCAGCAAAAAGCCCTCTGGCGAGGGCTTGGAAAAGAAGAAGAATGAGGCGGGCCGGTTCAGAACCTGGAGCGGCCGTCCTTGCCCGGCTCGGGGCTTTGCGGATCGCTGCCCAGGAATTCCACCACCGCGGCCTTGCCCGCGGCCGACGCCTCATCCTGGCTGCCGTAGCGCTTTTCGGAATAATTGGTGCTGCGCACATTGCCGCTTTCCGGGTCGAACAAGGTGATGATCCAGGCGAATTCGCCCGGCATCAGCTGCCTGACCTGCAATGTGGCGCGCGTGCCCGGACGCAATTTCTGCGGCATGTGGCGGCCTCTTGATGGGACTCGATGCCGCCATCGTAGCGCAAACCGGCGGCGCATCGCCGCTTTGAAGGCCGTCCCGAAATGCTGCATGCGCACATGGATTTCATGCTGCAGGGTGCGCGGCTAATACGCCACAAACCGCGCGCGCCGTCAGGAAAACCCTAGGGCCCGCCGCCCGAATACAGGCGCACAATCAATACAAACATCTAGACCGCTCAGCGGCGCCGAATCCCTTTAATCAGGCGAGGACGGAGACAACATGACTCACGTAGCAGTGGTTATCAGCTGTTTGATGGTTATGGGTATCGTCGCGTTGGTGATTCAAACGATTCAAACCGCAGGGCCCGAGCCCTTGCTGAAAATATCGGCGGCGATCGTCAGTTCCCTGTTCGCTTCGCTGCTGCTGATCCCGCTGGGATACGCGGTCGCGCAATCCGTGCTCTGACCGAGCGATTCTTCTTTGACATGACGGCCCGGCCTGGGGCTACACGCCCCGGGCCGGCCTGTTGCGCGTCGCCGCCCAGCAGATCAGCGACCCGGCGGTGACCATGGCCACCCCTTGCCAGAACGGCGCGCCCAGGCGCGTCGACAGCCACACGGCGGCGAAAAAGGTGGAGAACACCGGCGTGAAATACGAGGCGGTGGCGAGCAAGGTCAGGTTGCCCTTGAGTATGCCCACGTTCCACAGCGCGTAGCCGGCCGCCATGGCCCCGCCGGTCACGCAAAGCTCCAGCGTGGCGGGCCAGGTGAACGCCAGCGCGGGCTCCGCGCCCAGCAGGTATTTGGTCCACAGGGCCGCCGCGGTCAGCATGAAAAACAGCGCGACGCCGTTCTTGCCGTCGGCGTAGCGGCGCGTCACGTTGCAATACAAGGCCCAGATGACGGCGCCGCTGAACGCCAGCCCGTAGCTCAGGGGATTGCTGGAGACGTTGGCCACGGTGCGTTCCCAGGACAGCCCGCCCGAGCCGCCGACGACCCAGACAATGCCGCCCAGCGACAGCAGGATGCCGGGCGCCACCCAGGCGCTGGCGCGCTGGCCGTTGATGAGCATGGCCAGCACCACCGTGAAGCAGGGCCACAGGTAGTTGACGATGCCCAGTTCGATCGCCTGCGCGCGGTCGGCGGCGTAGCCCAGCGAGAGCGAAAGGCAGATCTCGTAGGCGACGAAGAGCAGGCTGCCGACGATGAGATAGGAACGGGGGAAAGCGCGCAGCCTGGGAAAGCCCAGCAAAAGCACCAGGAAAATGGAGCCCGCCGTATAGATCAGCGCCGCCCCGCCGACGGGGCCGAAGTTTTCGCTGACGCTGCGGATCAGGCCGACGACCGTGCCCCACAGCAGCACCGCCAGCAAACCCGAAGTCGTGGCCATGTTCCGGCCGATGGTGAATTGCATTTCCGCTTCCGATGGTGCGCCGCGTCGCGCGCGGCGTCGAACCGCGCAGTGTAGCGAAAACCCCGGGCGCGCCACGCCCGGGTGGCGTCAGCCATCCAGCACCACCCGCCGCTTGCCCAGCCCCTTGGCCTTGTAGAGCGCCACGTCGGCGCGCTCCATGAGCTGCTGCAGCTCCATGCCGGACTGCGGGAACATGGCCACGCCCACGCTGGCCGACACAGTCGGCTGGATGTCCGGGTAAGGCTGCGACAGGCGCTCGACCAGCGCTTCGGCGACCAGCCGCGCGTTGTCCCCGGTGACCCCGAGCAGCAGCACCGCGAATTCGTCGCCGCCAAGGCGGGCCGCCACGTCCGAGACCCGCACCGCCTCGACCATGCGCTCGGCCACGCCCCGCAGGACCTCGTCGCCAGCGGCGTGGCCGTGCATGTCGTTGACGGCCTTGAAGCCGTCCAGGTCGATCGCCAGGATGGCGAAGGAGTCGCCGCTGCGCTGCGCCACCGCCAGTTCGCGCTGCACCAGTTCGCTGAACAGGACCCGGTTGCACAGGCCGGTCAGCGGATCGTAGTGCGCCAGGCGCTGCGCGTGCGCCAGCATGCGCGAGGCCTGCAGCATGGCGCCGCCCACCTCCGCCACTTCCTTGACGCGCGTGCCCGGCAGCTCCACCGCGCGGCCGGTGCCCAGCGCCAGCGCCGGCGCGACCAGGCCCTGCACCGAAGAGGTCAGCCGGTTGGCCAGCCGCAACGCCAGCCACAGGCCCAGGCCGAAGGCGGCCAGGGTGCCCAGGGCGATCCAGGCGATGGAACGGTACAGGTCGGTCGTGACCAGGGACATGGGCGCGCCGGCGGCGACGGTCCAGCCCGACAGCGACGAGCGGCTGAAGGCCGTATAGACGGGCACGCCCTCTCTCGTGACCGTTTCCAGCGAGCCCTCGCTTTCCTGCAGGGCGGCGCGGGTCAGCGTGGGCACGGCCTTCTGGCCGACGAGCCTGGCCGAGTCGCGCGTGCGCGCGACGATGGTGCCCGAGCCGTCCAGCACCACCGCGATCCAGCCGTCCGGCAAGGCGCGCCGGCTCAGCACCTGGCCGATGCGCTCGGGTGGAATGCCCGCGCTCAGGGTGTAGACCACCTGCCCGCCGCGCATCACCGGCGCGCCCAGCGCGATGGACGGAGCGCGGCTGACGCCGCCGGTGAACAGCCCCGTGAGCACCGGCGCGCCGGTCTGGAACACGCGCGCCAGTTCCGGGGAGGTACTGGACGTGGGCAGCGCTTCGCCGTAAGGCACCAGGGTGTTGATGAGCTGGCGGCCGTCGCGGTCCGACAGCACGTAGTGTTCGGCGATATGGAAGCCCACCGCTTCGCGGGCGCGCTCGTAGAGGCCCTGCAGATTGCCCGCCACCGCGTCGGGGGACGACGCCAGCATGCGCAGCCCGGCTTCGACGCCGGTCAATTCACGGTCGAGAATGGCGGTGAGATTGCGCGCCAGGAATATGGTGTCGCGGAAAATCCGTTCTTTCTGGATGACGTAGCTTTCGTAGACGGCGATCGACGCCACGATCAGCGCCGGCGAAATACAGGCCACGACCAGCGCCAGCAGGCCGGTCCGCATGGAGTAGCGGCGCGGCTTGCGCTGCTGCGATTGCACCGACACCATTGCACTCATGCGCCTCCCGCGGGGTCCGCCAGCTGCCACACAATTCGCAACAAAATACGCGGCGATAGTGTGGCTAAAACTTTCGTGTCCCCAATTTACCCCGAAAGCGCTCGCCGGACCACGGGAGGCAACCGCCCGGCGCTACGGCTCTTCCAGGTCGGGTGTGCCGGCGAACTGGCTCTTGAGCAGGGTCAAGGCGCCCTTTTCCGCCAGCGCCTCGTTGGGAAACACGTGCTTGGTGTCTTCCAGCGTGGGAAAGCCGAAGACGCGCACGCGGGTGCGAAAGCCCTCCGGCACCTCGGCGAATTCAATATCGAAGTTGCGCTCTTCGATCCAGCCGGACCGATGCAGTTTCCATTCCATATGCAACACGCTCCTGATAGGCGAAGTCCACACGAAATGCCCGGCCCCCTGGAGGCCGGGCGCCACTACACCATACACCGCGCGCCTATTTCCTGGCGGGCGGGCGTTGGTCGGCGATGCCGGGCGCGCTCTCGGGCAAGGGCGCGAACAGGTCCCAGCTGGCCATGAACAGGGCCGCGATCAGCGGGCCGATCACGAAGCCGTTCAAGCCGAACAAGGCCATGCCGCCCAGCGTGGAGATCAGCACCACGTAGTCCGGCATCTTGGTGTCCTTGCCCACCAGGATGGGACGCAGCACGTTGTCCACCATGCCGATGACCAGCACGCCGAACAGGATCAGCGCGACGCCCTTGAGCGTGGCGCCGGTCAGCAGGAAGTACAGCGCCACCGGCGCCCAGATCAGGCCGGCGCCCACCGCCGGCAGCAGCGACAGAAATCCCATGATGACGCCCCAGAGCAGCGCGCCCTGGATCGACAGGATCGAGAAGATGATGCCGCCCAGCGCCCCCTGAACCGCGGCGACCGCGACATTGCCCTTGACGGTGGCGCGCACGACGGTGGTGAACTTGCGGAACAGGTGCTGCTTGTGCACGTCGCTCAGCGGCATGGCGCGCTTGAGCCGCGCCGAGAGCTGCGGGCCGTCGCGCAGCAGGAAGAACAGCAGGTACAGCATGATGCCGAAGCTGATCACGAACTGGAACGTGTCCTGTCCGATGCTCAGCGCCTGCGTGGCCAGGAACTGGCTGGCCTGCATCGCGCCGGCGCTCAGTTTTTCCTGCAGGCTCGGAATGTCGGCCAGGTCGAAGCGGGCCAGCAAATCGTGCACCGACGGTGGCAGCGCCGCCATGGCCTGCTGGAAGTAGGCGCCGAAATTGATCTGCCCGGACTTGATGCTTTGATAGAGATTCGCGCCTTCGCGCACCAGCGATCCGCTGATGACGACCAGCGGCAGGATCACCAGCAGCAGCACCAGCAACAGCGTGATCAGCGCGGCGAGGTTGCGCCGGCCTCCGATGCGCGGCACCAGGCGGCGCTGCAGGGGAGCAAAAATGATGGCGAGGATGGTGCCCCAGAAAACGGCCCCGTAGAAAGGCCACAACAACCACCCGAACGCGATGGAAACCGCTACCAGCAGGAGCAGGAAGGTTCGGTAGTGCACGCTGGAAGATTGACTCATGTTCCGTCCCAGGCACGGCAAGCGCCGCGAGACCCGCATTGTACAAAGCGCCTGTTTCAGCGCTCTCCGCGCGCCAGGCCCGCCGCCTGCGCCAGGGTGGCGCGGGCCCGCTCCAGGCCCTCGGACTGCGCGTTCAGTCCCTGCAGGCGCAGGTTCAGTTCCTGCTGCAGGGTCGGCGCCGTGACCAGGGTCTGGCCGTCCACGAACTGGAATTCGTCCTCGTGCGCGGCCACGAAGTCGGCCACGCCCAGCGCGTCGCGCGCGACCGCGTCCATCTTCGACGCCGCCTCGATCAGCTCGGCGGCCGGGGCGCTGACCGCTTCGTCGTAGACGCCGTCGTAGATGGGCGCGAGATCGGGCGGCAGCGCCAGGGCCGCGCGCGCCTTGTCGGCCTCGGCCCGCGCCTGCCCCAGCTTGGCGGCCTGCTCGGCCAGCGTCTTGCGCGCGGCCTCGAAGCGCGGCCTGCGCTCGACGATCTCGCCCACCGAGCGCAGGGTTTCCAGCGCCAGCACGTCGCGCATGGGCGCGGCGGCGCGGGCCATGGCCTGCTGGAATTCGCCCATCACCTCATAGGCGTCGGCGTAGTCGCCCACCGCCTCCTGCTCCGGTTCGCTGAGCACGGGCAGCGGCAGCAGCGCGGCGCTGTCGATGCGGGATTGCAGCAGTTGGATGAACGCCGCGCGTTCCTGCGGCTCTTTGTTGACGCAGGCCGCGAGCGGCAGCAGCGATGCCGTCGCCAGTCCCAGCAGGCAAGCTCGCAGCCATGCCATGCGCATCCTCCTTGCATGCGGTTGTGCGGTGGCGGAGCGGCCCGGCCACAGGACCGCCGCTCCCCGCCAGATTATCCCGAAGCGCCGGGCCAGCGCCGCCGGCAGGCGGATTTTGTTGCCATCGAAGCGTGTTGACACAGGGCGGCCCGCAAGCATCATGCCGCCGCCGGGCAGGCCATCGCGCAGCGCCGCGCCGGATCGAAGCCGGCCTGCGCTTCCAGCCGCAGGCGCGCCGCGAGCGGCGCGGGCAATTGCCCGGGCGCCAGCTCGGAAAAACCGTTGCGGCGATAGAAGGGCGCGTTCCAGGACAGCTCGCGGTCGGTGGTCAGCAGCACCGAGCGGTAGCCGGCGGCGCACGCATGGGCGCGCACCGCCTGCAGCAGCGCCCTGCCCAGCCCGCGGCCCTGGCTGGGCAGCGCCACGGCCATTTCGGCCAGGTAGAGATCGCGGTCCATGGGCCGCGTCAGCGCGAATCCGGCGGGCTGGCCGTCCTGCCCTTCGGCGATCCACAGCAGGCCGGCGGCGCAGGCCTGCTCCAGCTCGGCCAGCGGCACCGGATCGTCGTCGGCGGCCCAGGCCATGGCGGTGCCCAAAAAGCGCTGGCCGGCGGAACGTTCTATGGCGGCCAGGCCGGCCAGGTCGGAAGGTCGTGCGAGTCTGATCATAGGCCTCGCAGTATGCCGCAAGCCGGGCTCCTCTAAAATGGCGTTTTCGGCCCGGACGGGCTGTCCGTAACGCAGACTTGCCATATGACTCAAAACGCCTGGGGCTTCGCCCATCCCGACTGCCGCGGCGCGGCCGCGCTGCTGTTTTTCATGGACGACCTCGCGCGCGTGGTCAACCAATACCTGGGCCACGGGCAGCTGTCCGAAGAGGCCCTGGCCGATGCGCAGAAGGCGGTCGACGCACTGCTCGCGCGCTACGTGGAAATCAAGGCGGCTCCCGAGGCCTTCGACAACGAAAGCATCGGGCTGGCGCTGGAAACCGCGACCGGGCCGGACGGCCAGGTCGGCGCACAGGTGGCGCTGCGCATGTCGCCGCGGCTGGAAGGGCTGATCATCGAGGCGCAGCGCCAGGCCCATTCCTCGGCGCATTGAAGCGCTTGCACAAAAAGCTTGCAAAATCGGCCGACTTCGATTACTATTCTTTGTTGGCCGCCAGACACGCGAAGTATAAACACTACATAGTCTTGGCGGCTTGAAATACCGGCGGCCTGAAATACCCCCGACGAACACGACTGTGCCACGTCGGGCGATGCTTACCCAACATGGCATCGGTATGGAGCCTGAAATAGGCCCCAGCATAGACAACCGGCAACGCGGCGGCGCTCTCGCCATCCACGCCACTTCATTTGAAAACAAACGGCGTGCGGCCTGAGCAAGACTGGCAGTAGCTCGCCCCCTTGGGCACCTGCACATCCAGCAGCATTCCTGCAACCAGGCGCGCCCTGGCGCCGGAACACGCTTGCGCACGCACGCCGCAAACCGGCGCGCGTATGAGAATGCGCAAGAAACCTGCAGCAATTGTGCGGTAGTGTCATGACTGGCCTACGGGCCATGAAGCTGCCGGCTTTTCCCATAACTAGAAACCAAGAAGAGAACAGACACCATGAACACTCACTTCACCACCACGGACCTGATCCGTCGTCCCGCCCACACCAAGCTGGACAACATGCCGATCCACATCGGCGACATCGTTTACCTGCAACCGGTCGACGGCCCCGCCATCCGCGCGGAAGTCATTTTCAACGCGCCGATCGACGGCATGACCACCTACACGACCGAAGTCGTGCCCTGCGGCGCGGCGGCGCAAAAGGCCCCGGGCCAGCGCATCCGCTTCCGCCACGAGCACGTGCATCGCATCGAGCCGGTGCGCCGCGCCGCCCGCTGAACCCATGCGCCTTGCCTGCCCGCCCGGCCGGGCGGGTGGCGCGTGATAAAGTTTCCGGCAATCAGGTCTTTGCAATCCCGACATGCAGAACAACCGCCAAGCGATCCACATCTGGGACCTCCCTACCCGCCTGTTCCACTGGGCGCTCGTCGTCTGTATCGTCGGCGCCTTCGTCAGCGTCAAGCTGGGCGGGCTGTACATGGACTGGCACGTCCGCTTCGGCTGTACCGCCCTGGGCCTGATCCTGTTCCGCCTGCTGTGGGGCTTCTTCGGCCCGCGCTACGCCCGGTTTTCGCAGTTCCTGCGCGGCCCCGCGGCCGTGGCCCGCTACCTCAAGGGCGCCGCCGCGCCGGCCGGCCACAATCCGCTGGGCGCGCTGTCGGTCATGGCGCTGCTGCTGGTCATCGGTTTCCAGGCCGTCAGCGGCCTGTTCGCCACCGACGACATCATGACGCAGGGGCCGCTGTTCGGCCACGTCAGCGAAGGCCTCTCCGGCGCCATGACGTCCTGGCACAAGCTCAACGAGTGGGTCATCATCGCCCTGGTGGCGCTGCACCTGCTGGCCGTGGCCTGGTACGCGGTGGTGCGCCGCAAGCGCCTGGTGCGCGCCATCATCACGGGCAAGGTCGACGCCAAGGACGTGCCCGCCGGCACGCCACCCGCGCAGGACGGCTTCGCCGTCTGGCTGCGCGCCCTGGTGCTGGGCGCCTGCGTGACCGGCCTGGTGCTGTGGATACGCTCGCTGGAGGTGGCCGCGGACATGTCTTTTTCCTGATCCGCGCGCGAACGAAAAAACGAAAAAGCCTGGCATTGCCAGGCTTTTTTTCGTCGGACCGTCCGAGGACGGCCAAAGGCTTATTTCTTCTTGCGGTACGAATCGTGGCAGGCCTTGCAGCTGGCGCCCACGTCGCCGAACGCCGCGCGCAGCTTGTCCAGGTCGCCGGCATCGGCGGCCGCCGACAGCTTGACGATGTTGTCCTGGAACGCCTGCTGCTTCTGCTTGAAGCCGGCGGCATCGCTCCAGATTTTCGGCAGCGCGTCGCCGCCTTCGGTGCCCGGACCGAACGCCGCCCAGGGCAGCGCCGACAGCGTCTTCAGCACTTCGACGTTGGCCTTGATCTGGGCCGCGTCATAGGGGGCCTGGCCCTTGACCACCGGCGCCATGCGGCCGAAGTGCGAAGCCATCAGCGTCAGGGCCGACTGGCGGTACTTGACCGCGTCCTCGGGCTTGGCGAACTGGGCGGAGGCGTTCGTCGCCAACAACGGCCCAACCGTGATACAGGCCATTGCGACGAGCGTGGACAACTTCTTCATTGCTATCTCCGGTGAGGTCGAACAAGAGGCCGCGCGCCCCGGCGCGCGGCAAGACGATTAGACCGCCCGGGCCAAGGCCGCGGCCAGCCCGATGTAGGAGCGCGGCGTCATCGCCAGCAGGCGGGCCTTGGGTTCGGCAGGCAGTTCCAGGCCCTGGATGAATTCTCGCAGACCTTCCTCGGTGATGCCCTTGCCCCGCGTCAAGGCCTTGAGCTGCTCGTAGGGCTGCGGCAGGCCATAGCGGCGCATCACGGTCTGCACCGGCTCGGCCAGCACTTCCCAGCACGCGTCGATGTCGGCGTCGATGGCGGCGGCGTTGACCTCGAGCTTGCCCAGGCCGCGCATGCAGGCGTCCCACGCCACCAGGCAGTAGCCCAGGCCCACGCCCAGGTTGCGCAGCACGGTGGAGTCGGTCAGGTCGCGCTGCCAGCGCGAGACCGGCAGCTTGTCGGCGAGATGGCGCAGCACGGCGTTGGCCAGGCCCAGGTTGCCTTCGGAGTTCTCGAAGTCGATCGGGTTGACCTTGTGCGGCATGGTGGACGAGCCGACCTCGCCTTCCTTCAGGCGCTGCTTGAAGTAGCCCAGCGCCACGTAGCCCCAGATGTCGCGGTCCAAGTCCAGCACGATGATGTTGGCGCGCGTGACGGCGTCGAACAGCGCCGCCATCCAGTCGTGCGGTTCGATCTGGATGGTGTGGCGGTTCTGGGTCAGGCCCAGGCCGGCCAGCACGCGCTGGCTGAACGCGGGCCAGTCGATCTCGGGGTAGGCCGACAGGTGGGCGTTGTAGTTGCCGGTGGCGCCGTTGAGCTTGGCCAGCGGCTCGACCGCCTCGATGGCGGCGATGGCGCGGTTCAGGCGCGCGGCCACGTTGGCGAACTCCTTGCCCAGCGTGGTCGGGCTGGCGGGCTGGCCGTGCGTGCGCGACAGCATGGGCTGGTCGGCATGGGCGATGGCCATCTCGTTCAGCTTGGCGGCCAGCTCGCGCAGGCGCGGCACCACCACCTCGTTGCGCGCGCGGGTCAGCATCAGCGCATGCGACGTGTTGTTGATGTCTTCGGAAGTGCAGGCGAAATGGATGAACTCGGCGGCGCGGGCCAGTTCGGCGTCGTCGGCCACTTTTTCCTTCAGCCAATATTCGACCGCCTTGACGTCATGGTTGGTGACGCGTTCGATGTCCTTGATCCGGGCGGCGTCCGATTCGGAGAAATCGCGCACCAGTTGCTGCAGGCGCGCACGCGCCGATTCCGAGAAGGCCGGCAGTTCCGGCAGGCCGGCGTCGGACAGCGCGATCAGCCAGGCCACCTCGACTTCGACGCGGTGCGCCATGAAGCCCGCCTCCGACAGCAGGCCGCGCAGCGCATCGCCCCGCGTAGCGTAGCGGCCATCCAGTGGCGAAAGGGCGTTGAGTTGGCTGAGCTGGTCGGCGATTTGCATGGTCTGAGGGAGGAAAAAAACAGGGAATGAGCGAATCGGCCGATTTTATCATCCGGTAGCCTGCAACATTGTGGCAAACTGGCGAAGATTCCGCCCCGCGGACGGCAACCCCGTCATGCGGCCTGCTATACTTCGGCCGCTTTCCGACTCCGCTTGTGACTCCATGAAACTGATCGGCTCGCTTACCAGTCCTTACGTGCGCAAAGTGCGTATCGTCATGGCCGAGAAAAAGCTGGACTACCGGCTTGAACTCGAAAACGTCTGGTCCGCCGACACGCAGATCCAAACGTACAATCCGCTGGGCAAGGTTCCCTGCCTGGTCATGGAAGACGGCGGCGCCCTGTTCGATTCGCGCGTCATCGTCGAATACCTGGACACCCTGTCTCCCGTCGCCCGCCTGATCCCGCAGCCGGGACGCGACCGCGCCGCCGTGAAGTGCTGGGAAGCCATCGCCGACGGCCTGCTCGACGCCTGCGTGACCATCGTCAAGGAAAACCAGCGTCCCGAGGCCCAGCGCAGCCCCGAGTGGATCCAGCGCCAGTACTCCAAGATCCACGCCAGCCTGGACGCGATGAACAAGAGCCTGGGCGACAACGCCCACTGCATGGGCATCAATTACAGCCTGGCCGACATCGCCGTCGGCTGTGCGCTGGGCTACCTGGACCTGCGCTTCGCCGATCTCGACTGGCGCACGAGCCAGCCCAACCTGGCCCGGCTGTACGAGAAGCTGTCGCAGCGCCAATCCTTCATCGACACCGTACCGGTGGTCTAATCCCCCCCGAGGCGCTACCGCGCCTTCCCCCCCAAGGGGGCGCGGCTGCGGACCGGCGGAGCCGGATCCGCGCCGCCCCGCTCGTCGTGTCTTCGTGGCGGCGCCCGTGCGGCGTGCTCCGCCGCTTCTCTGCGCTAGGCGCTGAAGGTCTGCCAGGCCTTGAAGAGCATGTAGGCGGCCAAGGCGAACAGCAGGGCGGCGAATACGCGCTTCAGGGTCTGGACGGGCAGGCGGTGCGCCATGCGCGCGCCCAGGGGGGCCGTGAGCACGCTGGTGCAGACCAGGGCCAGCAGCGCGGGCCAGTAGATGTAGCCCAGCATGCCGGGGCGCGAGGCGCCTTCGTTCAGGCCGGACACGACGTAGCCCACGCTGTTGGCCAGCGCTATCGGGAAGCCGAGCGCGGCCGAGGTCGAGACGGCGTTGTGCAGGGCCACGTTGCACCAGACCATGAACGGCACCGACAGGAAGCCGCCGCCCGCGCCCACCAAGCCTGACAGAAAGCCGATGCCGGCCCCGGCCGCGCTGGTGCCGACCACGCCCGGCATCTGGCGGCTGGGCTTGGGCTTTTTATTGCGCAGCATGCTCCAGCCGGAGTAACCGACGAACAGCGCGAAGAACAGCGACAGCCACAGGGTGCTGAGCGCGGCGAACACGGCGCCGCCCGACAGCAGGCCGCCGATGATGATGCCGGGCGCCATGGCCCAGACGATGTTCCATTTGATCGTCTTGCGCTGCTGGTGGGCGCGCACGCTGGATATCGACGTGAACAGGATGGAGGTCATGGACGTGGCGATCGCCGCGTGCACCACCAGGTCGGCGGGCATGCCCTTCCAGGTGAACAGCATGGTCAGGAACGGCACCAGCAGCATGCCGCCGCCGATGCCCAGCAGGCCCGCGGCAAAGCCCACCACCGCACCGAGCGCCAGCAGGCAAATCAACATCGTTACATCCACAACGGTCTCCTCTTTTTCTTGATCATGAACAAGGCCCCTGGAGCTTCAGCCCCAGGGGCCCTCGAAACTGGCGTTCCGGCGCGACGCCTACACGATGATGCCGCCGCCCAGGCAAACCTCGCCATCGTAAAGCACGGCGGACTGCCCGGGCGTCACCGCCCATTGCGGTTCGGTGAAATCGAGCGCGAAAGTATCCTGCGCCGCGGCGTCCAGCCGGCAGGCCGCGTCGGCCTGGCGGTAGCGCGTCTTGGCGCCGTAGGCGCCCGCTTGCGGCGCACGGCCGGCGATCCAGCTGGCGTCCTGCGCCCGCAGCCCTTGCGAGAGCAGCCAGGGATGGTCGTGCCCCTGCACCACGTAGAGCACGTTGCGCTCCAGATCCTTGCGCGCCACGTACCAGGCCTCGGCGGTGCCGTCCTCGCGCTGGCGGCCTTTCACGCCGCCCACGCCCAGGCCCTTGCGCTGGCCCAGCGTATAGAACGACAGGCCCTCGTGGCGGCCCACCGTCTGCCCTTCCGGCGTCTTGATGGGACCGGGTTCGGTGGGCAGGTAGCGGTTCAGGAATTCCCGGAACGGCCGCTCGCCAATGAAGCAGATGCCGGTGGAATCCTTTTTGGCGGCGTTGTGCAGCCCGATCTCGTGGGCGATGCGGCGCACCTCGGTCTTGTGGATCTCGCCCAGCGGAAACAGGGTGCGCGACAGCTGCGCCTGGTTCAGGCGGTGCAGGAAGTAGCTCTGGTCCTTGGAGCCGTCCAGCGCCTTGAGCAGCTGGAATTCGGTGCCCCCGCCCTGCGCCGGCACTTCGCGCACGCGCGCGTAATGGCCGGTGGCGATGCGCTCGGCGCCCAGCGCCATGGCGTGGTCGAGAAACGCCTTGAACTTGATCTCGGCGTTGCACAGCACGTCGGGATTGGGCGTGCGGCCCGCGGAGTATTCGCGCAGGAACTCCGCGAACACGCGGTCCTTGTATTCGGCGGCGAAATTGACGAACTCGAATTCCACGCCGACCCGGTCGGCGACGCTGGCTGCGTCCAGCAGGTCCTGGCGCGTGGAGCAGTATTCGGAATCGTCATCGTCTTCCCAGTTCTTCATGAACAGGCCGACGACCTCGTAGCCCTGCTGCTTGAGCAGCCAGGCGGTGACCGAAGAGTCGACTCCGCCGGACATGCCGACGACGACGCGGCCCTTCTTGGTGTGTGTTTGACTCATGATGACGCTATTTTAGATCGGACTGGGCCGCGTCCTCGGGCTGCGGCTCGGCGGCGCGCGAGACCTCCATCAGCCAGGTGCGGAAGGCCTGCAGCGTGGGCAGATTGGCCTTCTGTTCCGGATAGCACAGGTAGTAGCCCATGCGCGCCCGGATGGGCAGCTGGATGGCCACGGCCAGCTTGCCGTCGCGCAGTTCGTCCTCGATCAGGCAGCGCGGGATCAGGGCCACGCCGAAGCCGGCCGCCGCGGCCTGCGACAACAGCGCGTACTGGTCGAAGCGCGCCCCCTCCAGGCTGCGGCGGGTGTCGCAGCCGGCCTGCTCGAACCAGTCGCGCCAGCCGTCCAGCGCCGAGGTGTGATGCAGAAGCGGGTACGCCAGCAGGTCAGCCGGCGAGCTACAGCCGCCCGGGATCAGGCGCGGGCTGCACACCGGCAGGATTTCGCGGCCGACGATGTAGTCGGCCCCACTGCCCGGCCACAGGCCTTCGCCGAAGCGCACGGCGGCGTCCAGCTCGGGCGTGGAAAAATCGTAGCCCTGGCGGTGCGGCAGGAATTCCACGTGGATGTCCGGCCGCAGGCGCATGAAGGCGGTCAGGCGCGGGATCAGCCAGCGCGCGCCGAAGGTCGGCATACAGGTCAGGTTGAGCGTGCCGCCCTGCCCCTGGTGGGCGATCAGTTCGACGGTGGCCGCCTCGATCTGGCCCAGGCCGGCCTGGACCTTGGCCAGATAGCTGCGCCCGGCCTCGGTCAGGACCAGGCCTTGCCTGATCCGCAGGAATAGTTCGACCCCGACGAATTCCTCCAGGTGCTTGACCTGCTTGCTGACCGCGCCCTGCGTGACGCACAGCTCCTGGGCCGCGCGCGTGAAGCTGCTGTGCCGCGCGGCCACCTCGAACGCCTGGAGGTCGGTCAAAGAGGGACAGAAACGCCGCATTGCTTTCGCTTCCCCGGCTGCCGCCAAAATGAGGTATGAAAAAAAGTCATAGCTTACGGAGAAACTTTCGTTTGCGCAAACGGGGCTGGCGGGAAAGAATCGTTGCGTTTGCGTCTGCCTTTGCGCATCCGCTTTCCATTCAATAGGGGAATCCATGCAACGCCGTAAAGTTGTCCTGGGCCTGTGCGTCGCCGCCGCGACCCTGGCCACGCCGCTCGCCTCGGGTATCGCGCACGCAGAAGACGCGTATCCGTCCAAGCCCATCCGCCTGATCGTTCCGTTCCCGCCCGGAGGCACGACCGACATCGTCGGCCGCCTGTTCGCCGACAAGCTGAGCAAGGAACTGGGCCAGACCGTGGTGGTCGAAAACCGCGGCGGCGCCGGCGGTTCGATCGGCAGCGCCTTCGTCGCCAGCAGCGCGCCCGACGGCTACGTCCTGGGCATCGCCACCGTCAGCACGCACGGCATCAACCCGGCCATCTACCCGAACCTGCCGTTCGACGGCGAGAAGGACTTCACGCCCATCTCGAACCTGGCCGCCGTGCCGAACATCATGACCGTCAACCCCAAGGTTGCGGCCAAGAACATCGCCGACCTGATCAAGCTGGCCAAGAGCGAACCGGGCAAGCTGACCTACGCGTCGGCCGGCAACGGCTCGGTCTCGCACATGATGGGCGAGCTGTTCAAGATGTCCTCGGGCACCAACCTGATGCACGTGCCGTACCGCGGCGTGGGCCCGGCGCTGAACGACGCGTTGGCCGGCCAGGTCGACGTCATGTATGACAACCTGCCCTCGTCGCTGCCGCACGTGCAGTCGGGCCGCCTGGTCGCCATGGCCGTGGCCGCGCCCAAGCGCGTCGCCGCCCTGCCCGACGTGCCGACCTTCGCCGAAGCCGGCCTGCCCGCCGTGAACGACGCCTCCTGGTTCGGCCTGGTGGCCCCGGCCAAGCTGCCGGCGCCGGTCCTGGCCAAGCTCAACGCCGCGGTCCAGAAGGTCAGCGCCGAAGCCGACGTCAAGTCGCGCCTGGAAGCGCTGGGCGCCGCGCCCGCGGCCAACACCCCGGCTGAATTCAGTGCGCAGATCGCGGCGGAAATCGCCAAGAACAAGCGCATCGCCAAAGAAGCCAACGTGAAGATCGACTGATCGATCTTCGGCCTGCCGCCCCCGCCGCGGGGCGCGCAGGCCTCCGATAGACGAACGCACCACCCCCATATGCGAATCACCCAACCCCTGTCTTACCGGCTCGACCTTCCGCAGCAATATCCGGACTCGGACTCCTCGGCCCCGCTCGTGCTGGACTCCCCGCACAGCGGCACCGCCTACCCTCCCGATTTCGCCGCCGCGGTGGACTATGGCGCACTGCGCACCGCCGAGGACACCTGGGTTGACGACCTGTGGGGCGACGCCATCGACATGGGCGTGCCCATGATCGCGGCCGCTTTCCCGCGCGCCTACATCGACGCCAACCGCGCGCCCGACGAGATCGACGAACTGCTGCTGGACCAGCCCTGGCCCGACGCGCTGAACGCCTCGCCCAAGGTCAAGCTGGGCAAGGGCCTGATCTGGCGCATGCTCGACGACGGCACGCCGCTGTACGACCGCAAGCTGACGGTCGCCGAAGTCCGCCACCGCATCGACGCCTGCTGGAAGCCCTACCACGAGGCCCTGGCCCGCGTGCTGGACGACGCCCACCGCAGGTTCGGCAAGGTCTGGCACATCAACTGCCACTCCATGCCCAGCGTGGCTGGCGCCTTCGCCACGGACCGCCCCGGCCTGGTGCACCCGGACTTCGTGCTGGGCGACCGCGACGGCAGCACCAGCGACCCGGCCTTCCGCGAATTCGTCGCGGCCTGGCTGCGCGAGCGCGGCTACGACGTCAGCGTGAACGATCCCTACAAGGGCGTGGAGCTGGTGCGCGCCTTCGGCCGTCCCGACGAAGGACGCCACAGCCTGCAGATCGAAATCAACCGCAAGCTCTACATGGACGAGGTCACTCTGCGCCCGTCCGAGAACTATGCCCGCCTCAAAGCCGACCTGCGCGACCTCACCGCCGCGCTGATCGCATGGACTCGCGCGCAAACGGCTTGACGCCGGACGTTTGCGCGCAGTGGCGGCCGGCGGGGCGACCCGTCCGGCCGCAAACCGGGTTGCAAAACCCCTGCCCCATGGTTCGCCATGGGGCTTTTTTTTCGACCGCGCGGCCGCCCCCTCCTTTACGGAGGGGCGCGTACGTACCCCCATTCCGTGTATAACTACGGCGAACCTTCTGAGGAGAGGCGTAGATGCACATCGGGATACCAAAAGAAACCCGAGACGGGGAAACCCGTGTCGCAGCAACACCAGAGACCGTCAAGAAGTACGTAGGCGGCAAGCACACCGTCGTCGTGGAGCGCGGGGCCGGCAGCGCCGCCCGCTATCCGGATGACGCCTATGAAGCCGCCGGCGCCACGCTGGGCACCGCCCAGGATGCGCTGGGCGCCGGACTCGTCATGAAGGTTCGCGCGCCGGACGCCGCCGAACTGGCGCACATGAAAGCGGGCACGGTCGTGGTCGGCATGCTCGACCCCTTCGACGCCGAAGGCCTGCAGCGGATGGCGGCGGCCGGACTGGTCGGATTCGCGCTGGAGGCCGCGCCGCGCATCACGCGCGCGCAAAGCCTGGACGTGCTGTCCTCGCAGGCCAACCTCGCCGGCTACAAGGCCGTGCTGCTGGCCGCGCACCACTACGGCCGCCTGATTCCCATGATGATGACCGCCGCGGGCACGCTCAAGGCCGCCCGCGTCGTGGTGCTGGGCACCGGCGTGGCCGGCCTGCAGGCCATCGCCACCGCCAAGCGGCTGGGCGCCGTGGTCGAGGCCTCGGACGTGCGGCCCGCGGCGCGCGAACAGGTGGAGTCCCTGGGCGCCAAGTTCATCGACGTGCCCTTCGAGACCGACGAGGAACGCGAGATCGCACAAGGCACGGGCGGCTACGCCCGTCCCATGCCGCCGGCATGGATGGCGCGCCAGGCCGTGCTGGTGGCCGAGCGCTGCAAGCAGGCGGACATCGTCATCACGACCGCGCTGATTCCCGGCCGCCCCGCGCCCACGCTGGTCTCGGCCGACACCATCGCGGCCATGAAGCCCGGCTCGGTGCTGGTGGACCTGGCCGTCGAGCGCGGCGGCAACTGCCCGCTGTCCGAAAAAGGGCAGATCGTGGAAAAGCATGGCGTGACCCTCATCGGGCTGACCAACCTGCCCGGCCTGGTGGCGACCGACGCGTCGGCGCTGTACGCCCGCAACATCCTGGATTTCCTGAAACTCATCACCGATGCCGAAGGCGCGCTGGCGATCCGGCGCGACGACGAGATCGTGGCGGCCTGCCTGATGTGCGAAGGCGGCAACGTGACGCGGAGGACCTGAACATGGAAGCGATCAACCCCACCCTGATGAACCTCATCATCTTCGTGCTCGCCGTCTATGTCGGCTACCACGTGGTCTGGAACGTCACCCCTGCCCTGCATACGCCGCTGATGGCCGTGACCAACGCCATTTCCGCCATCATCATCGTCGGCGCCATGCTGGCCGCGGCGCTGACCGAAGGCGGGCTGGCGCGCGGCATGGGCGTGTTCGCCGTGGCGCTGGCCGCGGTCAACGTGTTCGGCGGCTTCCTCGTCACCCGGCGCATGCTGGAGATGTTCAAGAAGAAGGACAAGAAGCCGGGCAAGGAGGGCGCGCAATGATCTCGCTGAACCTGGTCACGCTGCTGTACCTGGTGGCTTCCGTCTGCTTCATCCAGGCGCTCAAGGGCCTGTCGCATCCCACCACCTCGCGCCTGGGCAACGTGTTCGGCATGGCCGGCATGGCCATCGCCGTGCTCACCACGGCCGCGCTCATCATCGGCCTGGCGCGCGACGGCGGCGCCACCATCGGGCTGGGATGGGTGGTGCTGGGCCTGCTGGTCGGCGGCTCCGTCGGCACGCTGATGGCCAAGCGCGTCGAAATGACCAAGATGCCCGAGCTGGTCGCCTTCATGCACAGCATGATCGGCCTGGCCGCGGTGGCCATCGCCGTGGCCGTGGTGGCCGAGCCGCATGCCTTCGGCATCGCGCCGGCCGGCATGCCCATTCCCACCGGCAACCGCTTCGAGCTCTTCATCGGCACCTTCGTGGGCGCGATCACCTTCTCGGGCTCGGTCATCGCCTTCGGCAAGCTGTCGGGCAAGTACAAGTTCCGGCTGTTCCAGGGCGCGCCGGTGGTGTTCGCCGGCCAGCACCTGCTGAACCTGGCGCTGGCGCTGCTGATGCTGGCCTGCGGCATCTGGTTCATGCTGACGCAGGAATGGACGCCCTTCGTCATCATGACCGCCATCGCCTTCGTGCTGGGCGTGCTCATCATCATCCCGATCGGCGGCGCCGACATGCCGGTGGTGGTGTCCATGCTGAACAGCTACTCGGGCTGGGCCGCGGCCGGCATCGGCTTCTCGCTGAACAATCCGATGCTGATCATCGCCGGCTCGCTGGTGGGCTCGTCGGGCGCCATCCTGTCCTACATCATGTGCAAGGCGATGAACCGCTCGTTCTTCAACGTGATCCTGGGCGGCTTCGGCGGCCAGGCCGGCGGCGGCGCGGCGGCCGGCGAGGCCCAGCAGCGCAGCGTCAAGTCGGGCAGCCCGGACGACGCCGCCTTCCTGATGACCAACGCCGAGAGCGTGACCATCGTGCCCGGCTACGGCCTGGCGGTGGCGCGCGCGCAGCACGCGCTGAAGGAACTGGCGGAAAAGCTCACCGAGCGCGGCGTGACCGTGAAGTACGCCATCCACCCGGTGGCCGGACGCATGCCGGGCCACATGAACGTGCTGCTGGCCGAGGCCGAGGTGCCGTACGACCAGGTCTTCGAAATGGAAGACATCAACAGCGAGTTCGGCCAGACCGACGTGGTGCTGGTGCTGGGCGCCAACGACGTGGTCAACCCGGCGGCCAAGAACGATCCCAAGTCGCCCATCGCCGGCATGCCCATCCTGGAAGCCTACAAGGCGCGCACCGTGATCGTGAACAAGCGCTCGATGGCCTCCGGCTACGCCGGCCTGGACAACGAGCTGTTCTACATGGACCGCACCATGATGGTCTTCGGCGACGCGAAGAAGGTGCTGGAAGACATGGTCAAGGCGGTGGAGTAAACCGCCTGCGCGGGCGCCGCCGGTCTCAGGCCGGCGCGCCCGCCTGGCGGCGCAGCTGTTCGTCCACCACCTCGACCCAGTGCCGCACCGGCGTGTCGGTGCCGCTTTGCAGGTGGCCGATGCAGCCGATGTTGGCCGACAGGATCACGTCCGGGCCGCCGGCCGCAATCGCGCCCAGCTTGCGGTCGCGCAGCGCCAGCGCGATCTCCGGATTGAGCACCGAGTAGGCCCCCGCCGAGCCGCAGCACAGGTGCTTGTCGGCGAACGGCAGCAATTCGAAACCCAGATCGGCAAGCAATTGCTCGGACAGCGGCCGCAGGCCCTGCCAGTGCTGCAGCGTGCATGGCGGGTGGAACGCCGCGCGCGTGCCCGCCGGCAGGCGCGCGCGCAGCTGCGCGGCGTGCGGCGCCACGATCTCGGCCACGTCCTTGACCAGCGCCACGATGTCGGCGGCCTTTTGCGCATAGGCCGGATCGTGCCGCAGATGATGGGCGTATTCCTTCACCATCGCGCCGCAGCCCGAGGCATTCATGACGATGGCCTCGGCCTTGCCGTCCTGCACCAGCGGCCACCAGGCGTCGATGTTGGCGCGCATCTGCGCCAGCGCGGCTTCCTGCGCGTCCAGGTGGAAACTGGCCGCGCCGCAACAGCCGGCGCCCGGCGCGATGCGCGCGCCGATGCCCACGGCGTCCAGCACCCGGATGGTGGCCGCGTCTATGGTCGGCATCATGGCGGGCTGCACACAGCCGGCCAGCATCAGCACCTGGCGCGCGTGCCCGGCCACCTGCGGCAGCGCGCCCGCGGCGCGGCGCTCCGGCACCTTGCGCCGGATCGATTCGGGCAGCAGCCCGCGCACGGCCTGTCCCAGCCGCATCGCGGGGCCGAACAAGGGCGACATCATGGCCTTGCGCAGCACGGTGCGCTTGGTCCTGTCGCCCCAGGAGCGCGGCACGCGTTCCTCGACGATCTTGCGGCCGATGTCCACCAGGTGCCCATACTCCACGCCCGAGGGGCAGGTGGTTTCGCAATTGCGGCAGGTCAGGCAGCGGTCCAGATGCTGCTGCGTGGACTGCGTGGGCTCGGCGCCTTCGAGCACCTGCTTGATCAGGTAGATGCGGCCGCGCGGGCTGTCGAGCTCGTCGCCCAGCACCTGATAGGTCGGGCAGGTCGCCGTGCAGAAGCCGCAATGGACGCAACGCCGCAGGATGGCGTCGGCCTCGTTGCCCAGATCGGTGTCGCGGGCCCAGGATGCCAGCTTGGTTTGCATGATGCCTTATAGCTCCAGGACCAGGCGGCCGGGGTTGAACAAGCCGGCCGGATCGAGCTCTTGTTTGAGCCGGCGCGTGATCGCCGCGATTCCCGGCGCCAGCGGATGGAAGACGCCGTCGGCCGGCGGCTTGGCGTGACCGGCGCGAAACAGCGTCGCATGGCCGCCCAGCCGGGCCGCGGTTTCGCGCAACATGGCCGCGTCGTGCGCGCCGGACAGCCAGCGCTGGCCCCCGCCCCACTCGATCAGGGTCGGCCCCAACCCGAGCGCGGCGGCCGTGGGCGGCAGCGCCAGGCGCCACAACGGCTGGCCCGGCGCGAAAAACGGATGCGTCTGCTCGCGCAGCGACTGCCACCAGCCCGCCGCCGCGTCGGGCGCCATCGGCTCGCCGCCGATCTGCTGGCGCGCGCTGGCGATCGCCGGCGGCGCGCCGGACAGGCGCACGCGCATCGCGCCTTCGGCCTGGTCGTCGTCGCCGCTCCAGCTGGTGGCCGAGATCGGCAGGGGCTTGCCGCGCCACAGCGCGAAACTGGACAGCGCCTGCGCCTGCGTGGCCGGCAGCACCAGCGTGAGTTCTTCCATCGGCCGCGGCGCGACCTTCAGCGACACTTCCAGTATCGCGCCGAAGATGCCGTGCGAGCCGGCCAGCAGGCGCGACACGTCGTAGCCCGCTACGTTCTTCATGACCTCGCCGCCGAACGACAGGATGCGCCCTTCCGAATCCAGCAGCTGCGTGCCCAGCACGAAATCCTTCAGCGCGCCGGCGCTCATGCGGCGCGGCCCCGACAGGCCCGCCGCCACGCAGCCGCCCACCGTGGCCGACGGCGAATAATGCGGCGGCTCGAACGCCAGCATCTGCCCGTGCTCGGCCAGCGCGGCTTCCAGTTCCGCAAGCGGCGTGCCCGCGCGCACGGTCACGACCAGTTCAGACGGGTGATAGCTGACGATGCCGCGATAAGGCGTCATGTCCAGCAGGCAATGCCCGTCCTGCGGCGTCACCGGACGGTAGTTGCCATAGAACGCCTTGCTGCCGCCGCCCATCACGAACAAAGGCTTGTGGCCGGCGCGGGCCGTCATGACCTGGTCGCACAATTCCGACAGGACGAAATCCATAGGGGATGCGTCCTAGAAACGGGCGAGATCGGGGAAGCGCAATTCGCCCGCATGGACGTGCATCTTGCCGTATTCGGCGCAGCGGGCCAGCGTGGGGATGACTTTTTCGGGATTGAGCAGGCAAGGCGGATCGAAAGCCCGCTTCACCGCCAGGAAGGCGTCGAGTTCTTCGCGAGAGAATTGCACGCACATTTGATTTATCTTCTCCATTCCCACCCCGTGCTCTCCGGTCACGGTGCCTCCTACCTGCACGCACAGCTCCAGTATGGCGGCGCCGAATTTCTCGGCGCGCTCCACTTCGTCCGGCTTGTTCGAATCGAACAGGATCAACGGATGCAGATTGCCGTCTCCCGCGTGAAATACGTTGGCGCAGCGCAGCCCGAACTCGTCTTCCATCTGTTCGATGGCGCCCAGCACGCGCGCCAGATGGCGGCGCGGTATCGTGCCGTCCATGCAGTAATAGTCGGGCGACACGCGCCCGGCGGCCGGAAACGCGTTCTTGCGCCCGGCCCAGAACTTGAGGCGTTCGGCCTCGGACGTCGACACCTGGCAGCGCGTGGAGCCGGCAAGGCGGAACACCGTTTCCATGCGCTCGATCTCGTGCGCCACCTCTTCGGGCGTACCGTCGGACTCGCACAGCAGGATGGCCTGCGCGTCCAGGTCGTAGCCGGCGCGCACGAAGGGCTCGACCATGTGCGTGGCGCGCCGGTCCATCATCTCCAGGCCGGCAGGTATCATGCCCGCGGCAATGACCTGGGTGACCGCGTTGCCGGCCGCCTCGACGCTGGAAAAACTGGCCATCACGACCTGCGCGCAGGCCGGCTTGGGAATCAGCTTGACGGTGACCTCGGTGACCACGCCCAGCATGCCTTCGGAGCCGATGAAGACCGACAGCAGATCCAGGCCGGGCGCGTCCGGCGCCTCCGAGCCCAGCTCCACGATGTCGCCGTCTATGGTCACCACGCGCACGCGCAGCACGTTGTGCACGGTCAGGCCGTACTTCAGGCAGTGCACGCCGCCCGAGTTCTCGGCCACGTTGCCGCCGATGGAGCAGGCGATCTGGCTGGACGGATCGGGCGCGTAGTACAGCCCATACGGCGCAGCCGCTTCCGAGATGGCGAGGTTGCGCACGCCGGGCTGGACCACGGCGGTCGCGCTGGCCAGGTCGATGTGCTTGATGCGGTTGAACTTGGACAGCCCCAGCAGCACGCCGCGGCTGTGCGGCATGGCGCCGCCGGACAGGCCGGTGCC
This sequence comes from Achromobacter sp. HZ01, assembly GCF_003267925.1. Lineage (NCBI taxonomy): Bacteria > Pseudomonadati > Pseudomonadota > Betaproteobacteria > Burkholderiales > Alcaligenaceae > Achromobacter > Achromobacter sp. HZ01. Next base: position 111,710 of record NZ_LWKV01000005.1, on the reverse strand, counting down.
GGCGCCGCGCGCCACCAGCGGCGCGTTCAGGCGCTTGCAGATGCGCATGACCGCCTGCACCTGCTCCTCGGTTTCGGGCAGGGCCACGACCGCCGGCAGCGCGCGATAAAGGGATAGGCCGTCGCACTCGTAAGGGCGGGTGTCCTCTTCGCGGAACAACACGCAGTGCGCGGGCAACGCCGCCGACAGGGCCTCGATGAGCTGCTGCAAAGAGTAAGGCGCCTGCACTTGTGCCAGGCCGGTTTCGACCAATGAATTCATGAGCGCAACAATAGCGCGAGCGCCGGCCATAAGCAGGCCGGGATTTACCCGCATCCGGCGGTCTTCCGCGGGCTCAGAAGTAACCAGCCGTAAAGGCGCGACCGCCGGAACTGCGTTTCCTCAGCCCTGCCAGGAAACGATTTTGCCCGGGTTCAGGATGTTGTTCGGGTCGAACGCATGCTTGAGGCTGCGCATCAGCGCCAGCGCGTCTTCGCCATGCTCCTCGGCCATGAACTGCATCTTGTGCAGGCCCACGCCATGCTCGCCGGTGCAGGTGCCGTCGGCGGCGATCGCGCGGCGCACCAGGTTGTGGTTGATGGCCTCGGACTCCTGCCATTCTTCGGCGCTGTCGGCGTCCAGCAGCATCAGCACGTGGAAGTTGCCGTCGCCGACGTGGCCCACGATGGTGTACGGGAAGCTGGCGCGGTCCAGTTCCTCGACGGTGTCGCGCACGCAATCGGCCAGGCGCGAAATCGGCACGCAGACGTCGGTGGTGCTGGCGCGGCAGCCGGGACGCAGCTGCAGGCCGGCGAAATAGGCGTTGTGGCGCGCGGTCCAGAGGCGGCTGCGGTCTTCGGGACGCTCGGCCCATTCGAAGTCCATGCCGCCGTGCTCGGCGGTGATGGCCTGCACGGTCTCGGCCTGCTCCTGCACGCCGGCCGGACTGCCGTGGAACTCGAACACCAGCAGCGGGGTTTCGCGCAGGCTCAGCTTGCTGTGCAGGTTGACGGCGCGCACGCTGGCCGCGTCCATGAATTCGACGCGGGCGACCGGCACGCCCATCTGGATGATCTCGATCACGCTCTGCACGGCGGCGTCCAGCGTGGGGAAGTTGCAGACCGCGGCGGACACCGCCTCGGGCTGCGGATACAGGCGCACCGTGACTTCGGTGATGATGCCCAGCGTGCCTTCGCTGCCGACGAAGATGCGCGTCAGGTCGTAGCCGGCCGAGGACTTGCGGGCGCGCCCGGCCGTGCGCACGATGCGCCCGTCGGCCGTCACCACGGTCAGCGACATGACGTTCTCGCGCATGGTGCCGTAGCGCACGGCGTTGGTGCCGGAGGCGCGCGTGGCGGCCATGCCGCCCAGGCTGGCGTCGGCGCCGGGGTCGATCGGGAAGAACAGGCCGGTGTCGCGGATCTCTTCGTTGAGCTGCTTGCGCAGCACGCCGGCCTGCACCGTGGCGGTCAGGTCTTCGGCGTTGACCGCCAGCACCTTGTTCATCTGCGACAGGTCGAGGCAGACGCCGCCCTGGATCGCCAGGATGTGGCCTTCCAGCGAGGAGCCGGCGCCATACGGAATCAGCGGCACGCGGTGCTCGTTGCACAGCCTGGCGACCTCGGCCACTTCCTCGGTGGTGTGCGCGAACACCACCGCATCCGGCGGCATGGCCGCATAAGGGGATTCGTCGCGGCCGTGGTGCTCGCGCACCGCGGCGGACTCGGAGAAGCGATCGCCGAAGCGCGCGCGCAGGGCGTCCAGACAGGCGGCCGGCACCGGACGGCGCAATGTTTCAGCGGGCAGGGAAGCGTTCATGGTCAGCGTGGATTCGGGTTCGATAATCCGAATATTCTACGCCGCCGCGCGTGCTGCGCCGCACACCGCCGCTGGCGGGCGGCGCGCGGCGCGGGTTGCGTATTTACTTGCCCGAGGTCAGCGCGACGCGGCGGCGTTCACGCACGGCATGGGCCAGGCGTTCGAGCACCGCGACCGAGGCGTCCCAGTCGATGCAGCCGTCGGTGATGCTCTGGCCGTAGACCAGCGGCGTGCCCGGCACCATGTCCTGGCGTCCGCCCAGCAGATGGCTTTCCACCATCACGCCCACCAGGCGCGCATCGCCCGCTTCCATCTGGCGCGCCACGTCTTCGATGACGAGCGGCTGGTTCTCGGGCTTCTTGCTGCTGTTGGCGTGGCTGGCGTCGACCATCACGCGCTGCGCCAGGCCGGCCTTGGCCATGTCCGCGCAGGCCGCGTCCACGCTTTGCGCGTCGTAGTTCGGCGTCTTGCCGCCGCGCAGGATGACGTGGCAGTCCTCGTTGCCGGCGGTCGACACGATGGCCGAATGCCCGCCCTTGGTCACCGACAGGAAGTGATGCGGCTGCGACGCGGCCTTGATGGCGTCGACCGCGATCTTCACATTGCCGTCCGTGCCGTTCTTGAATCCCACCGGACACGACAGTCCGGAAGCCAGTTCGCGGTGCACCTGGCTTTCCGTCGTGCGCGCCCCGATCGCCCCCCAGGAGACCAGATCCGCGATGTACTGCGGCGTAATCATGTCCAGGAACTCGCAGCCCGCCGGCAGCCCCAGGCTGTTGATGTCCAGCAGCAGTTCGCGCGCCACGCGCACGCCCTTGTTGATGTCGAAGCTGCCGTCCAGGTCGGGATCGTTGATCAGGCCCTTCCAGCCCACCGTCGTGCGCGGCTTCTCGAAATACACCCGCATCACGATTTCCAGGTCGGCGCTCAGGCGGTCGCGGACCGGTTTCAGGCGTTTCGCATACTCGATGGCCGCGCGCGTATCGTGAATCGAGCAGGGACCGATCACGACGATCATGCGGTCGTCCATGCCGTGCAGGATGCGGTGCATCGCCTGGCGGGCGGCGAACACGGTGTCCGACGCCTCCTTGGTGCAGGCGAACTCACGCATGACGTGCGCGGGCGGGTTCAGCTCTTTGATTTCTCGAATGCGAAGGTCATCGGTATTGTGTGACACGGTACTGCTCCTGGGTTGCCCGCCGCGGGGAAGGTTCCCGAGGCTCCCGGAGACTCCTCCGGGGGTTCCTCAACCGGCGGCGCAAAAAAAGCCGCCAGTTCGCTGGCGGCTTTTTTGGGGGGATTCTTTCCAAACTTCAGATTGAGCGCGTCCCTTCCTCCGCCAGCGGCTTCAGAAAACCATAAAAGTAAAAGTAAAAAGCGGGGGACGCGAATTTCATGGGGAATGACTCTAGCACAGATTTTTTCGTGCGTCACGCGGGTTTTCGCCGGATGCTTGCACCCGTCCGCACCGTCAAGCGGTGCCGCCTACGGTCAAACCCTCCATGCGCACCGTCGGCATGCCGACGCCGACCGGCACGCTCTGGCCGTCCTTGCCGCAGGTGCCCACGCCGGAATCCAGCTGCAGGTCGTTGCCGATCATGGTGACGCGGTTCATGGCGTCCGGGCCGTTGCCGATGAGGGTGGCGCCCTTGACCGGGTAGGTCACCTTGCCGTTTTCGATCATGTAGGCCTCGGAGGCCGAGAACACGAACTTGCCGTTGGTGATGTCGACCTGGCCGCCGCCGAAATTGACCGCGTACAGGCCGCGCTTGACCGAGGAGATGATTTCCTCGGCCGGCTTGTCGCCGGCCAGCATGTAGGTGTTGGTCATGCGCGGCATCGGCAGGTGGGCGAAGGATTCGCGGCGGCCGTTGCCGGTGGCGGCGGTTTTCATGAGGCGCGCGTTGAGCGTGTCCTGCATGTAGCCGCGCAGAATGCCGTCTTCGATCAGCACGTTGCGCTGGGTGGCGTTGCCCTCGTCGTCGATGTTGAGCGAGCCGCGGCGGTCCGGAATCGTGCCGTCGTCGACCACCGTCACGCCCTTGGAAGCCACGCGCTCGCCGATGCGGCCCGAGAACACGCTGGAGCCCTTGCGGTTGAAGTCGCCTTCCAGGCCGTGGCCGACCGCCTCGTGCAGCAGGATGCCGGGCCAGCCCGAACCCAGCACCACGGTCATTTCGCCGGCCGGCGCCGGTCGCGCCTCGAGGTTGACCAGGGCTTCGTGCACGGCGCGCTCGACGTAGCCCTGCAGCATGTCGTCGGTGAAATAAGCCAGGCCCAGGCGCCCGCCGCCGCCGGCATGGCCCATTTCGCGGCGGCCGTTGCGCTCGGCGATCACGGTCAGGGACAGGCGCACCAGCGGGCGCACGTCGGCGGCCAGGCGGCCGTCGCTGCCGGCCACCAGCACCACGTCGTATTCGGCGCCCAGGCCGGCCATGACCTGGATCACGTGCGGGTCGCGCGCACGCGCCATGCGCTCGACGCGTTCGAGCAGGGCGACTTTCTCGGGCGCGCTGAGCGAGGCGACGGGGTCGATGTCGGAATACAGGCTGCGGCCGGTTTCGGCTTCGACCTGGGCCGCCACTTTCACCTTGCCCGCGCCGCGCCGCGCGATGCCGCGCACGGCCTGCGCCGACGACAGCAGCGCTTCGGGCGAGAGCGAATCGGAATAGGCGAAAGCGGTTTTCTCGCCGCTCACGGCGCGCACGCCGACGCCCTGGCTGATCGAGAAACTGCCGGTCTTGACGATGCCCTCTTCCAGGCTCCAGCCTTCGCTGCGCGTGTATTGGAAATACAGGTCGGCGTAGTCGACCTTGTGGGTGAAGATTTCACCCAGCGCGCGCGCCATATCGGCCTCGGTCAGCCCCCAGGGGTCGAGCAGCAGCGATTTGGCGGTGGCGAGGGAAGCAATGGCGGGATCGATGATTTTCATGGGACTCTGTTCAGGGACGGCGGCGTGGAGACGCGCGCCTGCAATGGCGCTCAAGACCGTATCGTACCGCCGACTCGGCCCCGGCGTCGCGGCCGCCGCAAGGCAAGGATTATCCGCTCATCCCATATGGGGGCGGGACATTAACTATCAAGTTAAGCAAATTTGTGGGTTTGGATGGATTACGCCAGCTCATCGTACAACTTGACATGAAAATGAAATCGCCGTGCGCGACGCCATTATGCCCGGCGCGCGCCCCAGCGGATTCACCCTCGCCCGCGATTAAACGGTAACTATCATGACAAGTCATCTGACTACTTGTGCAAATATGTGGCGTCATTCAGTGTCCACGTAGTGGAACTCCATATGTTTCAAGTTGTCCCATATCTGCGAATATTCATTCCCGCCGGCGTCCGCCGCGGCGATATGGATAAGTTTAAAGATCGCCCGACCCTTTTGATACAAAGTAATTAGTCCTAAAACAAGGAAATCAGGACGTAATTTATGTATTATGCGAGGCACAACAATTACACATAACTTCGCCGGCGATTAAAAGCAGTTCCATAATCAGGAATAAACCATGGCCCGAGAAACCTACGCAGCACTGCAAGCAAAGATCGAAAAAGAGATCAACAAGCTCCAGAAGAAGGCTGAAATCCTCCAAACCAAACGTCGCAAGCCCGTGATCAACTCGATCATCACCTCGATGCGCGAGTACGACATCACGCCCGAGGAGATCATTGCAGCCTATGGCGCCGCCAAGCCCGGCCGCGCCGCCGGCGGCCGCCGCAAGGCTGGCGCCGCTGCGCGCCCCGCCACCGCCGCCAAGCGCGCCGTCGCGCCCAAGTACCGCCATCCGCAAACCGGCGAAACCTGGAGCGGCCGCGGCAAGGCGCCGCGCTGGCTGGCCGCCGAAGAAGCCGCCGGCGCCACCCGCGATAGTTTTCTTATCAAAGAATAAAACCTATCCGGCAGTAAGAAATAAAATCGGCGCACCATTATGGTGCGCCGATTTTATTTATGCTCGGAGCGCGACTCATTGCGTGGGAAATTTGATCTCGCGCTCGGCGCCATTATTTCCAGGGAAATTATCAAATATTGCACGCACCAGATACGGCATGGTGCGCGTGAAATCGTCGCGCTCGCTCAATATGTATGCGGTCGAACGGTATACCTCGGCGCCGCCGCGCTGGGTATCGTAGATCTGCAGCGTGAGCGAATTGCGCTGGACCACCATCGGCACGTCCACCCAGTCGGGGCCCCAGAAGCCCGGGCCCCAGGGGCCGGGGCCGTAGAAACCGCCGTAGCCGCCATAGCCGTAGCCGCCGTAGAAATACGGGTCATACGCACGCCGCACCATTACCTGGGTCTGCGTGGTTCCGTAACGGAACGAGACATCGAAACGGCTCTTGGCGCCGTGCTGCGCCTCGACCAGGCCGGTTGCGCCGATGCCGGCGCGCACCATGTCCTGGTACGACTGATATTCGAGATTATTGTTTTGCGAGGCATCGGCCGGCACGAAGCGGTAGGTCTGCCCTTCCACGCCCGCGGGCCATTGTTGAAATGACGTCACCCGCGCCGATACCGTGGGAGCGGCGCAGCCCGTCAACGCAAGCGCCCCCGCCACGGCGAGCACGCCGGCCCAGCGGCCCGCATTGAACATGGATGACTTGGACATTCTGCTACTCCTTCCGCACGGCGGCGCCATTTACTGCGGTTTGACCGGACCGCACCTGAAAAGTTTACGGTAATCCATAAGGTTCAGGCGGCCCGGCGGGTCCAGCCACTACAATAGGGCCCTCGTTCATAACAGGACTGAAATCCCATGCGCACCGACACGCCCGTAACCGTTTATCGCAAGGATTACCAGCCCTACCCCTACGATATTCCCGAAGTCGCGCTCGCCTTCGACCTTGCGCCCGACGCGACCGAAGTGCGCTGCGCCATGCAGGTGCGCCGCAAGCCCGACGCCGGCGCCGACGCGGCGCTGGTCCTCGACGGCGAAGAGCTGGAACTCGTCTCGGTAGCGGTGGATGGCGCGGCGTTGCCGGCCGAACGCTACCGCCTTTCCGAGCGCCGCCTCGAACTGCTGGGGCTGCCTGCCAGCGCCACGGTGGAAATCGTCAGCCGCTGCAAGCCTTCGGCCAATTCCACGCTGATGGGCCTGTACGTGTCCGGCGGCAATTTCTTCACGCAGTGCGAGGCCGAGGGATTCCGCCGCATCACCTGGTTCGCCGACCGGCCCGACGTGATGTCGCGCTACCGCGTCACCCTGCGCGCCCTGCCCGATTATCCGGTGCTGCTGTCCAACGGCAACCTGGTCGCCTCGCGCCAGCTGCCCGACGGGCGCAACGAAGTCGAATGGGAAGACCCGTTCCCCAAGCCCTGCTATCTGTTCGCCCTGGTGGCCGGCAAGCTCACGCATCGCGAAACCACGGTCAAGACCGCCAGCGGCCGCGACGTGCTGCTGCAGGTCTACAGCGATCCCGGCTCCGAGACCAAGACCGAATGGGCGCTGGACTCGCTGGTGCGCGCGCTGCGCTGGGACGAAAACCGTTTCGGCCTGGAGCTGGACCTGGACCGCTTCATGGTCGTGGCCGTCCATGATTTCAATATGGGCGCGATGGAAAACAAGGGCTTGAACATTTTCAACGCCGCCTACGTGCTGGCCGACGCCGACACCGCCACCGACGCCAATTACGAAGGCATCGAATCCGTCATCGGCCATGAATACTTCCACAACTGGACCGGCAACCGCGTGACCTGCCGCGACTGGTTCCAGCTGAGCCTGAAAGAAGGCCTGACCGTCTTCCGCGACCAGGAATTCAGCGCCGACATGATGGCCGACGGCATGGAGGCCGCGGCCGCCGCCAGCGCCCGCGCCGTCAAGCGCATCGACGACGTGGTGGCGCTGCGCGCCGCGCAGTTCCCGGAAGACGCCGGGCCCATGGCCCACCCGATCCGCCCGGAAAGCTACCAGGAGATCGGCAATTTCTACACCGCCACCGTGTACGAGAAAGGCGCCGAGGTCATCCGCATGCAGCACACGCTGCTGGGCGAGGCGGGCTTTCGCGCCGGCATGGACGAATACTTCCGCCGCTACGACGGCCAGGCCGTGACCTGCGACGACTTCGTCGCCGCGATGGAGTCCGTGTACGTGCGCCAGCACCCGGGGCGCGACCTGTCCGTATTCCGCCGCTGGTATCGCCAGGCCGGCACGCCGCGCGTGACGGTCAAGCTCGACCACGACGCCGCCGCGCGCCGCTGCACCGTGACGCTGACCCAGGCCTGCCCGCCGGTGGGCGTCGAGAAGAAAGCCGGCGCCGACTACGTCAAGGCGCCCTTCCACATTCCGTTCGCCATCGGCCTGCTGGACCGCCAGGGCCGCGCCCTGCCGCTGCGCCACGAAGGCAAGACCACCGAAACCGCCCTGCTGGAACTGACCGAGCAAAGCCAGCAATGGGTCTTCGAAGACATCGCCGAACGTCCGGTGCCGTCGCTGCTGCGCGACTTCTCGGCCCCGGTGATCGTGGAATACGGCTGGACCAACGACGAGCTGGCCCTGCTGTCGGCGCATGACGGCAATCCGTTCGCGCGCTGGGAAGCGGGCCAGGAGTTCGCCACGCGCCAGATCCTGGCCCTGGCCGAGGCCCGCCAGGCCGGCCGCACGCTGCAGGCCGACCCGGCCTTCGTCGACACCTGGCGCGCGCTGCTGACCGATCCGGCGCTCGACGCCGCCTACCGCGCCCGCGCCCTGGCGCTGCCCTCGGAAAAGACGCTGGCCGAACGCATGCGCCAGGTGGACCCGCCGGCCCTGGCCGTGGCCCGCGACTTCCTGCGCGCCGAACTGGGCCGCCAGCTGGCCGCCGAATTCCGGCAGGCCTTCGAGGCCAACCAGACGCCGGGCGAGTACAGCCCGGCCCCGGTTCCGGCCGGGCGGCGCGCGCTGAAGAATCTGGCGCTCAGCCACCTCATGGCCGCCGGCGAGACCGACGCCCAGCGCCTGGCCGAACAGCTCTATGGCCAGGCCGGCAACATGACCGACAGCATGGCCGCGCTGTCGGCCCTGATCAATTTCGGCCAGGGCGAGTTTCCGCAGCAGGCGCTGGCCGCCTTCTACGACAAATGGCGCGACAACCCGCTGGTGGTGGACAAATGGTTCGCGCTGCAGGCCAGCGCGCGTTCGACTACCGTGCAGACGGCGCGCGAGCTGATGCAGCATCCCGCGTTCACGCTGCGCAACCCGAACCGCGCCCGCGCGCTGATTTTCCAGTTCTGCCTGAACAACGCCCGCGGCATGCACCATCCGGACGGTTCGGGCTACGCGTTCTGGGCCGAGCAGGTGCTGGCGCTGGACGCGCTCAACCCGGAGATCGCCGCCCGGCTGGCCCGCGCGCTGGACAACTGGTCGCGCTTCGTGCCCGCCCTGCGCGCGCCCATGCAGGCCGCGCTGCAGCGCGTGCGGGCGCATGAGGGCCTGTCCCGCAACGTGCAGGAAATCGTATCGAAGGCGTTAGAATTCGCCGCATAGGGAGATTCTTTTGAAACGTAAAACACTGACCCAATACCTGGTGGAGCAGCAACGCTCCGCCCAAGCCCTGGCGCCGGAAGTGCGGCTGCTCATCGAAGTCGTGGCGCGCGCCTGCAAGGCCATCAGCCATGCCGTCAGCAAGGGCGCGCTCGGCGGCGTGCTCGGCAGCCTGGAAAGCGAGAACGTCCAGGGCGAAGTGCAGAAGAAGCTGGACGTGCTGTCCAACGAAATCCTGCTCGAAGCCAATGAATGGGGCGGCCACCTCGCGGCCATGGCCTCGGAGGAAATGGAAACCATCCATCTGATCCCGAACCGCTATCCCAAGGGCGAATACCTGTTGCTGTTCGATCCGCTGGACGGCTCGTCGAACATCGACGTCAACGTTTCCATCGGCACCATCTTCTCGGTGCTGCACGCGCCCCACAACGTCTCCGGCGCGCCGGTGTGCGAGCAGGATTTCCTGCAGCCCGGCAACAAGCAGGTCGTGGCGGGCTACGCGGTGTACGGTCCCCAGACCATGCTGGTGCTGACCATCGGCAACGGCGTGGTGGGCTTTACGCTGGACCGCGAAATGGGCTCGTGGGTGCTGACCCACGAGGACATCCGCGTGCCCGAGGACACCAAGGAATTCGCCATCAACATGTCCAACATGCGCCACTGGGCTCCCCCGGTCAAGCGCTACATCGACGACTGTCTGGCCGGTTCCACCGGCCCGCTGGGCAAGGACTACAACATGCGCTGGATCGCCTCGATGGTGGCCGACGTGCATCGCATCCTGACCCGCGGCGGCATCTTCATGTACCCCTGGGACGCGCGCGAGCCGGGCAAGGCCGGCAAGCTGCGCCTGATGTACGAAGCCAACCCGATGAGCTTCCTGGTCGAACAGGCCGGCGGCGCGGCGATCAACGGCGTGCAGCGCATCATGGACATCCAGCCCGAAAAGCTGCACCAGCGCGTCAGCGTGATCCTGGGTTCGAAGAACGAAGTCGAGCGCGTGGGCCGCTACCACGCCGAGGACGCGGCGGGCTGATTCCTGCCCCCCCATGACAAAGCCCCGGCCTGTCACCAGGCCGGGGCTTTGTCTTTACCGCGGACGGCGGAAGATCACTTCACCTGTTCGATCGACTTCACGTCGTCCTTGTTGATCTGGACCTTCTTGCCGTCCTTGTCGTATTCGTACATGCCGGTATCTTTGTCGTAGCTGGGCTCGTCGGGGGTCACGGTCGAGCTGCCGTCCCGCTGCTGAATGACCGAGGGAGACGAGCATCCGGCCAATACTCCAAATCCGCTCACAGCCAGGGCCAGCGTCATGGTCTTCAGATTCATGGGCGTGTTCTCCGAGTATGAATGTGGATTTACTGTATCTGACGCCCCGGCCGCATACGTGACGGGTTGTGGTCCAAATGCATGAGAAAGTAATCCACCCGGCCCCGATTTCATTTCCCGCTGCGCCCTGGGCGATCGCCGCCGCGCAAACGAAAAACCCCTCGCCGGCCGGGCCAGCGAGGGGTTGCACACTCACACAAGCGGCAAGCGGCCTTTACACCTTGGCGTGGGCCTCGATATAGCGGCGCACCTCGGCCGGGTCGCAGTCCATGACGGCCACGCGCTGCGGCAGCGATTCCAGGTCGGCCAGATTGCCCGGCGGCGTGGCCGGGCGGCCCAGCGCCGCTTCGATGGTTTCCGAGAACTTCGCCGGCAGCGCGGTTTCCAGCACGAGCATGGGCACGCCCGGCTCGACGAAGTCGCGCGCGACCTTGACGCCGTCGGCCGTGTGCGGATCGACCAGCACGCCGGTGGCGTCGTAGACCGAGCGGATCGTGGCCAGCCGGTCCTCGTGGGTGCTGGCGCCCGACACGAAGCCGTAGCGCGACTCGAACTGCGGCAGCAGGTCGGAGAGGTCGAACGAGCCGTCGCGCGCCAGCGCCTGCCACAAGGCCTGGACGCGGCCGGCGTCGCGGCCGACCAGGTCGAACACGAAGCGCTCGAAATTCGAGGCGCGCGAGATGTCCATCGAGGGGCTGGACGTGGCGTAGGTCTGTTCCGCGGGCCGCGGGCGGTACACGCCGGTGCGGAAGAACTCCTCCAGCACGTTGTTCTCGTTGGTAGCCAGCACCAGGCGGCGAATCGGCAGGCCCATGCCGCGCGCGATGTGGCCCGACAGGATGTTGCCGAAGTTGCCCGAGGGCACGGCGAACGAGACCTGCTGGCCGGGCTTATCAGAAGCGCGCAGCCAGCCGTGGAAGTAGTACACCACCTGGGCCGCGATGCGCGCCCAGTTGATGGAATTGACCGCGCCCAGGCGGTACTTGGTCTTGAACGCCAGGTCGCCGGCCAGCGACTTGACGATGTCCTGGGCCTCGTCGAACACGCCGCGCACCGCGATGTTATGGATGTTCTCGTCCTGCAGCGAATACATCTGCGCGCGCTGGAAGGCGCTCATGCGGCCGTGCGGCGACAGCATGAACACCGCCACGCCGCGCTTGCCGCGCAGCGCGTACTCGGCCGCCGAGCCGGTGTCGCCCGAGGTGGCGCCCACGATGTTCAGCGTGGTGCCGCGCTTGTCCAGCACGTATTCGAACACCTGGCCCAGGAACTGCATGGCCATGTCCTTGAAGGCCAGCGTCGGCCCTTCGGACAGGCCCAGCAGCGACAGGCCGCCGTCGAGCGGGCGCAGCGGGACGATGTCTTCGCTGTTGAAGATCTCCTGCGTGTACGCGGCGCGGGTCAGGCGGCGCAGATCGTCGGCGGGAATGTCGGTGGCGAAGCGCGACAGCACTTCATACGCCAGGTCCGCGTACGACAGGCCGCGCCAGGATTCCAGCGTCTCGGCCGAAACCTGGGGCAGCTGCTCGGGCACCGCCAGGCCGCCGTCGGGCGCCAGGCCTTCGAGCAGGATGTCGGAGAATTCCAGCGGCTTCATGCCGCCGCGGGTGGAGATGTATTTCATACGAGGTGTTCCACGCGCAGGCGCGTAACTTTGGAGCGCACGAACGGCAGCGCCTCGATGCGTTCGATCGCCTGGTTGACATTGCCTTCGACCGCTTCGTGCGTCAGGAAAATGATATCCGCGCCGCCGATGTGCGAGGGCTGCTGGATCATCGACCCGATCGAAATGGAGCGGTCGGCCAGGATGCGCGCGATGTCGGCCAGCACGCCGGGCTGGTCGTCCACGCGCAGGCGCAGGTAGTACGAAGTGCTGACCTGCTCGATGGGCAGGATCGGCGTGTCCGACATGGCGTCCGGCTGGAACGCCAGGTGCGGCACGCGGTTGCCGGGGTCGGCGGTGTGCAGGCGGGTCACGTCGACCAGGTCGGCCACGACCGCCGAGGCGGTGGGCTCTTCGCCCGCGCCCTGGCCGTAGTACAGCGTGGGGCCGACGGCGTCGCCCTTGACCAGCACGGCGTTCATGGCGCCCTCGACGTTGGCCAGCAGGCGCTCGGACGGCACCAGCGCCGGATGCACGCGCAGCTCGATGCCGTCGGGGCGGCGCTTGGTCACGCCCAGCAGCTTGATGCGGTAGCCCAGGCGCTCGGCATGCTCGATGTCCTCGGCGGCCAGCTGCGAGATGCCTTCGATGTAGGCGCGGTCGAACTGCACCGGCACGCCGAAGGCCAGCGAGGCCAGCAGCGTCAGCTTGTGCGCGGCGTCCACGCCTTCCACGTCGAAAGTGGGATCGGCCTCGGCGTAGCCCAGGCGCTGCGCCTCGGCCAGCACGTCGGCGAACGGCAGGCCGCGCGAGCGCATTTCCGACAGGATGAAATTGGTGGTGCCGTTGATGATGCCGGCCACCCACTGGATGCGGTTGGCGGTCAGGCCCTCGCGGATCGCCTTGATGATGGGAATGCCGCCGGCCACGGCGGCTTCGAACGTCACCATCACGCCGCGCTCGTGCGCCGCGGCGAAGATCTCGTTGCCATGCTTGGCCAGCAACGCCTTGTTGGCCGTCACCACGTGCTTGCCGTTGGCGATGGCTTCGAGCACCAGCTCGCGCGCCAGCGTGTCGCCGCCGATGAGTTCGACCACGATGTCGATTTCCGGATCGCGCACCAGCGCGTGCACGTCGGTATCGACCAGCAGCGCGTCGCCCACGCGCGTGCGCGCCTTGGCCACGTCGCGCACGGCGGCGCGCGTCACTTCGATCCGCCGGCCCGCGCGGCGCGCGATTTCTTCAGCGTTGCGCGACAGCACGGACCACGTGCCGCCGCCCACCACGCCCAGGCCCAGCAGGCCGACTTTCATCGGATTCATCGCCGCGCCCTCAGCAGGCGGACGTTGAGGGGAATTCATCTTCAGTTCTCCATAATGCGGAACGGGTGCCCCCCCGAAATCGGGATGCCGCGGATCCGGCTCCGCCGGTCCGCAGGCATGCCCCCTAGAGGGGGAAGCGCCGCAGGCGCTTCGGGGGTGGGCCTACAGCCCTCCGTCCTTGCGGAACATATCCTTGATGCCGCGCACCGCCTGGCGGGTGCGCTGCTCGTTTTCGATCAGGGCGAAGCGCACGTATTCGTCGCCGTACTCGCCGAAGCCGATCCCGGGGGACACGGCCACTTTCGCGTCCGACAGGACGCGCTTGGCGAATTCCAAAGAGCCCATCGCCCTGTAGGGTTCGGGGATTTGCGCCCAGATGTACATGGACGCCTTCGGAATCTCCACATTCCAACCTGCTTCATGCAGGCCGCGCGCGAGCACGTCGCGGCGGCTCTGGTACTGCGCCACGATCTCGTTCACGCAATCCTGCGGACCGTCCAGCGCGGCGATGGAAGCCACCTGGATCGGCGTGAACGTACCGTAGTCGTGATAACTCTTGATGCGCGCCAGCGCATTGACCAGCTCGCGGTTGCCGACCATGTAGCCGATGCGCCAGCCGGCCATGTTGTAGCTCTTGCTCATCGTGAAGAACTCGACGGCGACGTCGCGCGCGCCGGGCACTTGCATGATGGACGGCGCCACGTAGCCGTCGAAGGTGATGTCGGCGTAGGCCAGGTCGTGCACGACCAGGATGTCGTGCTCCTTGGCCAGCGCGACCACGCGTTCGAAGAACGACAGGTCCACGCATTGCGCGGTCGGGTTGCTGGGAAAGCCCAGCACCATCATCTTGGGCTTCGGGATCGATTCGCGCACGGCGCGTTCCAGTTCCTCGAAGAAGTCCACGCCCGGCGTCATGCGCACGGAACGGATGTTGGCGCCGGCGATGACCGCGCCGTAGATGTGGATCGGGTAGCTGGGATTGGGCACCAGCACGGTGTCGCCGCGGTCCAGCGTGGCCAGCATCAGGTGGGCCAGGCCTTCCTTGGAGCCGATGGTGACGATGGCCTCGGAATCCGGATCGAACTCGACCGCGTAGCGGCGCTGGTACCAGTCACAGATGGCCTTGCGCAGGCGCGGGATGCCCTTGGACACCGAATAGCCGTGCGTGGTCGGGCGCGTGGTGGCCTCGACCATCTTGTCGACGATGTGCTTGGGGGTCGCGCCGTCCGGGTTGCCCATCGACATGTCGATGATGTCTTCGCCGCGCCTACGCGCCGCCATCTTGAGCTCGCCGGTAATGTTGAAAACGTACGGGGGCAGACGCTCGATGCGGGAGAACTTCCTCATGATGGGAATCCTTAGGGGCGGAAAAAGGGCAAAAAAACCAGGGCGCGGTCGCGCGTGGGGGAAAAGGGCCAGAATGCCGCGCCGCCCATGGAATTTGCAGCGCAGCAAAACCCTGTAATCTAGCGCAAGGAAGCGTAGGCGGCAAATTGGAAAAAAACGGGGCCGGCCCGAGGCGAAACCCTTGCCGGCGTACGGCGCGCAAGCGCGGCGGGGGCCGTGCGCTTTCTACAACATGGTTGAATGCGCATGCGCTATTATCAGGCACATAAAGCTGGAGTTTTTATTGAAGCTGCATACCGATCCTGCGACGGCCGCTCTGAACACCGTCACCGCCTACGGTGATGGCTATATCGAGGTCAACCAGGTACGTTTTTCCTCGTCGGTCGCGTTCGGCCCCGAGGGCGAAGTGTCCCAATGGCCCGTCGAGTCCCCGGCCGACATCACCTCCACCCTCTTGTTCCAGGCGGCTGGCCTGTCCCAGCCCGTGCGCGACCCCATGGCGTTCCTGGACGAGCCCGAAGCCCAGTCCGCGCCCGGACGCCCCGCCAACGCGCCCGAAGTCCTGCTGGTGGGCACCGGCGCCCGACAGCAGTTCCTGCGCCCCGACGTGCTGCGCCCGCTGCTGGCGATGGGCATCGGGGTCGAGACCATGGACACCCACGCCGCCTCGCGCACCTACAACATCCTGATGGCGGAGGGCCGGCGCGTCGTCGTGGCCCTCATCCCTCCCAACGGAGAATCCCAGTAATGACGCCGACCATAGGCAAGCCCGCCCCGCTGTTCACCGCTGAAAGCACCATCGGTCCCATCAGCCTCGAACAATGCCAGGGCCGCGCCGTGATCCTGTATTTCTATCCCAAGGACAATACGCCCGGCTGCACCACCGAAAGCCAGGACTTCCGCGACCTGCACGCCGAGTTCCTGTCGGCCAGCGCCGTGGTCATCGGCATCTCGCGCGATTCGCTGAAGTCGCACGAGAACTTCAAGAACAAATACGAACTTCCTTTCCCGCTCATCTCCGACGCCGACGAAACCGTCTGCAACCTGTACGGCGTCATCAAGCAGAAGAACATGTATGGCAAGCAGGTGCGCGGCATCGAGCGCAGCACCTTCTTGATCGATGCCTATGGCGTGCTGGTGCAGGAGTGGCGCGGGGTGAAGGTCCCGGGCCACGCCAAGGAAGTCCTGCAGGCCGCCAAGAGCATCGGCTAGCCGCAAGCACAGATAGATCCGTCAGGCGCTATTGCCGGCCCACACAGGAGAGTGACACATATGCCGCTTCCGAAGTTGCCCACCCGCCCCGCAGCCATCCTGACCTTCCCCTCGGGCGAGCCCGCCCGGGCGCAGGCCCGCAGCACCAAGACCGCCGCTGCGCGGTCCAACGCCCAGCCAGCCCTCGAAGACACCGACGACGAGGCCCTGGCCGTCCAACCGCAACTCGAAGGCATGGCTGCCCCCGCCCGCAAGGCGCAGGCTCCCGCGCCCGCTCGCCAGACGCCTCCTCCGGCGGCGCCTGCCGTGCGCGCGCAGCGCCAGGCCAAGCCCGCGGCCACGCCCGCCAAGCGCGCCAAGCCGCGCGCCCAGAACGAGCCGCGCAAGCTGTTCGTGCTGGACACGAACGTGCTGCTGCACGATCCCAGCTCGCTGTTCCGCTTCGAAGAGCACGACATCTTCCTGCCGATGATGACGCTCGAAGAGCTGGACCACCAGAAGAAAGGCATGTCGGAAGTGGCGCGCAACGCGCGCCAGGTCAGCCGTTCGCTGGACGCGCTGGTGCAGGACGCCACCCAGCTCGACGAGGGCCTGGAGCTGGCCAAGCTGGGCAACAAGGACGCCACCGGGCGCCTGATGTTCCAGACCACCGCGATCCACAGCACCCTGCCCTCGGACCTGCCCATGGGCAAGGCCGACAACCAGATCCTGGGCGTGGTCCGCGCGCTGCAGGAAAAGTACCCGCAGCGCGAAGTCGTGCTGGTGTCCAAGGACATCAACATGCGCCTGAAGGCGCGCGCGCTGGGCATGGACGCCGAGGACTACTTCAACGACCACGTCCTGGAAGACTCGGACCTGATGTATTCGGGCGTCATGCAGCTGCCCGAGGACTTCTGGAACAAGCACGGCAAGGACGTGGAATCGTGGCAGCAGGGCGGCACCACCTTCTACCGCATCCACGGGCCGCTGTGTTCGCAGTTCGTGGTCAACCAGTTCGTCTACTTCGAAGGCCAGATGCCGCTGTACGCGCAGGTGCGCGAGGTCAGCGGCAAGATGGCGGTGCTGGCCACGCTGCGCGACTACACCCATGGCAAGAACAACGTCTGGGGCATTACCGCGCGCAACCGCGAACAGAACTTCGCCATGAACCTGCTGATGAATCCCGAATGCGACTTCGTGTCGCTGCTGGGCCAGGCGGGCACCGGCAAGACCCTGCTTGCGCTGGCGGCCGGCATCACGCAGGTGCTGGAGACCAAGCGCTACACCGAAATCATCATGACCCGCGTCACGGTGCCGGTCGGTGAAGACATCGGTTTCCTGCCCGGCACCGAGGAAGAAAAGATGCTGCCCTGGATGGGCGCGCTGGAAGACAACCTCGACGTGCTCAACATGGGCGACGGCGAAGGCAACGGCGACTGGGGCCGCGCGGCCACCATGGACCTGATCCGCTCGCGCATCAAGGTCAAGTCGCTGAACTTCATGCGCGGGCGCACCTTCCTGAACAAGTACCTCATCATCGACGAGGCGCAGAACCTCACGCCCAAGCAGATGAAGACGCTGGTCACGCGCGCGGGTCCGGGCACCAAGGTGATCTGCCTGGGCAACATCGCCCAGATCGACACGCCCTACCTGACCGAGGGCAGCTCGGGCCTGACCTTCGTGGTCGACCGCTTCAAGGGCTGGCCCCACTCCGGCCACGTCACCCTGCAACGCGGCGAGCGTTCGCGCCTGGCCGATTATGCGGGGGATGTGCTGTAAAACGGCGCAATCCCTCTCCCGCCGACAAAAAAAGCGCCTGGCTTGCGATAAGCCAGGCGCTTTTTTCCTGCTTCCGCCGATTACTTGTCGGCGGCGTTGGTGATGGCGTTGCCGGCCCTGGACATGTCCTTGCCCATGCCCGCGACGGTGTTGCAACCGGCGAGGACAAAGCCGAACACGACAAAGGCAGTCAGCACGATCTTGCTGCGCATGCTGGCGCTCCTATGGTGGTGAAACGGTTTCGGACCGTAATTTAGACGATTTCGACGCGCAGTTCGCCCAGGCCTTCGACGCCACCGGTGATGACGTCGCCTTGCAGCACGGCGCCCACGCCCTCGGGCGTGCCGGTGAAGATCAGGTCGCCGGGCTGCAGCTCGAACAGGCCGGACAGGTACGAGATGCTTTCAGGGATGTTCCACAGCATCTGCGAGATGTCGCTGGACTGCTTGCGCTGGCCGTTGACGTCCAGCCAGATGGCGCCCTTGTCCAGGGTGCCCACGACGCTGCGCGGATGGATGGGGCCCAGCGGCGCGGACAGGTCGAACGCCTTGCCCACTTCCCAGGGACGCCCCTGCTTCTTCATTTCGCCTTGCAGGTCGCGGCGGGTCATGTCCAGGCCCAGCGCGTAGCCCCACACGCATTCGTTGGCCTGCTCGACCGGAATGTCGCGCCCGCCCTTGCCCAGCACCACGACGAGTTCCATCTCGTAGTGCAGGTTGGAGGTCTTGGGCGGGTACGGCATCTTGGCGGTTTCGCCGTCGGCCACGCTCAGCACCGCGTCGGCGGGCTTGCAGAAGAAGAACGGATCTTCACGGCCGGTGAAGCCCATTTCCTTGGCGTGTTCGGCGTAGTTGCGGCCGACGCAATAGACGCGGCGCACCGGAAACAACGCGGCGCTGCCGGCAACGGGAACCGCGACAGGCGGCTGGGGGGGCAATACGTAGTCCATGTCCAATCAACCTATGATGAATACGTGGCCGGAAACCGGCGCAGGCGCGGGCCGCCGCGGCGGCGGCCCGGAAACCGGTCAGCCCTTGGCGTAGCGCTCGGCGCTGCGGACGATTTCCTCGTGCGCGGCGTCCAGGCCCTTCCAGCCCTTGACCTTGACCCACTTGCCCTTCTCCAGGTCTTTGTAGTGCTCGAAGAAGTGCTGGATGCGGGCGATGTCCTCGGCCGGCAGGTCTTCGTAGGTCTTGATGTTGCGGTACGGGGGGTACAGCTTTTCGATCGGCACGGCCAGCAGCTTGGCGTCGCCGCCCGACTCGTCGTCCATTTCCAGCACGCCGATGGCGCGGCAGCGCACGACGGCGCCGATCTGGATCGGGAACGGCGTCAGCACCAGCACGTCGGCGGGGTCGCCGTCTTCGGACAGGGTCTGCGGGATGTAGCCATAGTTGCACGGGTAGTGCATGGCGGTCAGCATGAAGCGGTCAACGAAAATCGCGCCCGAGTCCTTGTCGACCTCGTACTTGACCGGGTCGGCGTTCATGGGGATTTCGATGATGACGTTGAAGTCTTCCGGCAGCTTCTTGCCGGGGGAGACGCGATCGAGGCTCATGGTTCAACCTTGTTGTGTGTCTGAAGGAATATTCAAACCGAGCCGTCGTCCTTGAACGGCGGCTTGGTCGCCGGCACGCTGGCGGGGGCCGGCGCGGGCTTGGGTTTGGGCGCGGCAGGCGTGGCCGGCGCGTAGGTGGGCACGGGCTCGTCGAAAGCGGCCGCCGGGATCGGGGCGCTGTCGAAGTACTCGTCGATGTCGGAGGTGTTGCCGCCTGCCAGCGGCGCATCTTCCGGCGCGAGCGCGCGCTCGCGCTGTTCCTTGTTGACGCGGGCGTCGGGGTCCAGCACGTAGTCGGAGGCGGAGGCCGCCACCGCCGGCGGCAGCGCGGGATAGTCGCCGCCGATGTCGGCGTCGCCGTCGGCATCGGACAGGCCCACCGCATAGCCGCCTTCGGCGTCCACGCGGTACGGGTCCGAGCCGGTGTCCGCGGCCGGCAGCGCGGCGTCCGAGGCCAGCACCGGCAGCGCCATGCTGGCGGCGGTCGCCAGGCGCCAGTGGCGCACGGCGTCGGCGGGACGGTCGAGGCGGTCGTACAGGCTGCCCAGCAGCGCGTGGGTCTGCGCGTCGCTGCGGCGGCTGATGGCGCGCAGCAGATAGCGTTCGGCCTGGCCCCACAGCTGGCCGTTCAGGCACAGCATACCCAGCGCCGTGAGCAGGTCGGGATCGGTGGGACGCTGCTGCAGCCAGGTTTCGGCGCGCGCCAGGCGGCGCGACACCTGTTCGGCCTCGCAGCGGGCGTAGGCCGCCACCAGGGCGGGATTGAACTTCACGGCGATGGCGGCTTCGAGCACGCGGGCCGCCTCGTTGGCCTCGCCGGCGGCCTCGAAGCCCGCCGCGCCGGCCAGCGCGATTTCGGGCAGCAGGCGCTCTTCGGCCTTCAGGTCCTTCCAGATGGCGCGCCAGCTCTCGGTGCCCGCGGCGGCGCGCAGGCGCGCCGAGCCGGAGGCGTCGATCAGGTGGTCGGCCTCGGGGCGGGCCATGGCGTTGCGGCGCACCAGGCCGCGGGCCAGCGAGAAGACCTCTTCGTCGTGATGCAGCGCGGCGTGGGCGCGCAGCAGCAGGCGCATCGTGTGCAGGTGGCGCGCGCCGCCGTCGGCCAGCGGCTCGAGCACGGCCAGCGCGCGCTCGGCGCGGCCCTGGTCGAGCAGCATGTCGGCCGAGACCGTGGCGGTGGCCTCGATCAGGCCCGGCTCGGCGCCGGCCTGTTCCTGCGCGGTCGCCAGCAGGCGGTCGCGCCGGTCGAACTCGCCCAGGCCATGCGCGGCGCGGGCGGCCGACAGGGCGGCGAGCACGCGGCGGGTGCGGACCTTGGTCTGGTCCAGCAGCTTGGTGAGGTCTTTTTCGGCGGTGGTGTAGCGGCCTTCGAGCAGGCCGATCCAGCCGCGCTCCAGCAATTCGTGGTCGCGCGCCTGCGCGCGCTTGCCGCGCCAGGCCCGCACGCGGTCGGGGATGGCCAGCAGCCAGGCCAGCAGGCGCAGGCCCACGTACAGCACGATGAAGGCCGCCACGATCAGCAGCACGGCCAGCGTCAGCGACATCTCGATGCGCCACGGCCAGATCAGCAACAGCACGTTGCCGGAATGCGAGCGCAGCACCACCGCCAGGGCGACGGCGACTACGGCCAGCAGCAGGGTCCAGAACCAGGTACGCATAGGCCGCCTCAGTCCTGCTCGCCGGTCTTGAAGCCGGCCGCGCGCAGCGCGGCCACGGCGGCCTGGCTGTCGGCCACGTCGGGCAGGCGCACGGCGATGTCGGTCTGGGCCAGTTCGCGGGCCAGCGCCTGGGCGGCGACGGTGTCGGGCGAACGGGAGTCGAAGTACTTGGCCAGCGTGGTGCCGACGTTGTCGAGTTCGCTCTTCCAGACCGAGGGCTGGCGCATCAGCATGGCGAGCTGGGCGGTCAGCAGGCGCTGGCGCAGCGAGCCGCGTACGAGGTCGGCCTGTTCGGGCGACAGCAGCAGGGCCGCGGGCTCGTCGACGCGCTGGATCGTGATCAGGCCGCCGAGTTCATGCGCCAGCGCGGAACCGGCGCGGCCGGGCCAGGAGGCCATCTCGGCGCGCCAGCGCTGCCACCAGGGCGCGTCGGCCGGCAGGCCGGCCTGCGGGTCTACCGAGGGCGCCGCCACGGCCGGGCGGGCCTCGCCGGCGGGCGCGACGCCCGGGGCGGCGGCGTCGGGCACCAGCAGCGGCGCCTTGCCGATCAGCGCCACCAGGCGCTCGATGCGGGCCGACTGGGCGGGAATATCCACGGTGGACACGGCGCGCAGCCGGTCCAGGTCGCCGTTGATGGATTGCTGCAGCGTGGAGAAGCGCGGACGGTCGGCGCGCGCCAGGCGCGACTGCGCGGTCTCGAGCGCGACAATGGCGTTGGAGACGTTGCCGGCCAGGCGCAGCTGCTGGTTGGCGATGGTCAGCAGGCGCTCGATGTCGTTGGCCAGCAGTTCGTCGCTGGCGCTGTCGTTGAAGTTCTGCCAGGCCAGCTGCAGCGCGTTGTACTGGCTTTGCGTTTCGCGCACGGTGGCTTCGAGCTCGGCCACGCGGCCGGCCTGGGCCTGCGCCAGGGCCAGGGCCTCGCGGGTGTCCTTGCGGGCCTGGGCCGCGTCGGCGGCCAGGGTGTCGAGCCGCGATGCGACCTCGCGCCCGGCGGAGACGAACTGCGTGCGCTGCTTCCACAGGGCATAGCCCAGGCCGGCAGCCAGCAGGATGACGATGACCAGGGCAGTGACCAGGGAGCCACTGCCGCGTTTGGCCGGACGGGCCTTGACGGGATCGGCCGGGGCCGATGCGGGCGCGCTTGCGCCCGGGGCGGCCGTCGGAACGACCGGATCGGTAGCGGGAGTCTTGTCTGTCATGACGCGATTGTATTCGGTGTCGGTCCGAAGCAACGAATCAAGCAGCAACAAAGGCCTGGAATATCGACTCGTCGTTGGGCAAGCAGATTTTTACCATTGACCGGTCCGCGGCGTCTTGCGCGGCCGGCGGCACGCGCCGCGCCAGCGAGGGATGCGTCAGCACGAAACCGCAACGCTCCCACCAGGGCGCCAGGCCGGCCTCGTCCAGGCGCGCGCGCACCGCGTCGGCGCCCTCCCCGCTGGTGATCAGCCAGGTGGCCCGCAGGCCCTGCGCGGCCCATTGCCGCAGCTGGGAGAGCCGATCGGCGTCCCAGCAGGCCGGGCGGCGCAGGTAGGCCGCAAAGCGCGTCACGGCCGCGCCGTGCGCCTGCAGCCTGTCGGCCAGCCAGTCCCTGCCCTGCGTGCCACGCACGAGCAGCACGCGCCGAGGCAGCGCGGGCAGCCCCTGCAGGACTTCCCAGAGGGCCTCGGAATCATGGCTGGGCGCGTTTTCGGATGGATGCAAAACTGTTGTATTCGCGCCAAAAGCGGGCGACCCGCGCAGCGCCCGGGCGCTGGCCGGACCGACCGTGGCGGCGATCACGCCAGCCGGCCAGGCCGACGCGCCGTCGGCTTCGAACCACTGCTCCAGGTACAGCCGGGCGGCGTTGCCGCTGACGAACACAACCATGTCGTAGTCCGACGGGCGCGGCAGCGCGCCGGGCTCGGCCGGCAGCGCCTCGATTTCCAGCGCGGGCAGGATGCAGGGTGTCCAGCCCGCGGCGCGCAGGCGCTCGGCGAGCGTCTCGTTGCGGCCCGCGGGCCGCGTCAGCACGGCGATGCGCGGGGCGCTCGTCATGGCCATCAGTCCGGCCGGGCGTCGTCTTGCAGCAGTTCGCGCAGAATGTCCTGCGCGCCCGCGTCGAGCAGTTCCTGCGCCGCCGCCTCGCCGATGGACTGCGCATCGGCCACCGGGCCGCTGCGCACGGCGCGGACCATGCGCGTGCCGTCGGGCGAGGCCACCAGCGCGCGCAGCGACAGGGTGCCCGCCTCGATCTCGGCGTAGGCCGCCAGCGGCACCTGACAGGAGCCGCCCAGCTTGCGCGATACGGCGCGCTCGGCCACCACGCAGGCGGTGGTGTCGGCGCTGGCCAGCGGGGCCAGCCAGGCGCGCATGTCGTCGCGGTCGTCGCGGATTTCGATGCCCAGCGCGCCCTGCCCGGCCGCCGGCAGGCTGTCGGCCGGTTCGAGCAGGCCGCGGATGCGCGAGGCCAGGCCCAGGCGCTCCAGCCCGGCGGCGGCCAGCACGATGGCGTCGTACTCGCCGCGGTCGAGCTTGCCCAGGCGCGTGTCGAGGTTGCCGCGCAGCGGCTTGACCGTCAGCGCCGGATGGCGCGCGCGGATCTGCGATTCGCGCCGCAGGCTGGAGGTGCCCACCACCGCGCCCGCAGGCAGGTCGGCCAGCGAGGCGTAGCGGTTGGAGACGAAGGCGTCGCGCGGATCGGCGCGATCGAGGACGGCGCAGAGCTCGAACGGGGCCTGCAGATCCACCGGCACGTCCTTCAGGGAGTGGACGGCGAGATCGGCGCGCCCGTCGAGCAGCGCGTTTTCGAGCTCCTTGACGAACAGGCCCTTGCCGCCCACCTTGGACAGGGTGCGGTCGAGGATCTGGTCGCCTCGGGTCGTCAGGGTGAGAAGTTCAACCGCGCACGCCGGGTACAGCGTGCGCAGCCGGTCGCGCACATGCTCGGCCTGCCACAGGGCAAGCCGGCTGGCGCGGGTCGCGATGACCAGGCGTTGCGGTAGAGACACGAGGCGTCATCAAACGAAGTTGGAGACGACGACCGTCGCAATGACACCGAGTATGGCCAGCACGAACAGGCCTTGAAGCAGGCTCAGGCCCGATTCGGATTGCTGGGGATCGGTGGATCTACGCAGACTCATGTGCTGATTCCTTGGAGGCGTTTTTGCGGCTTGCCAGCCACCGTCCAATGACAACAACGAGCAAGGCGCCAATGATTTCTGCGCCGATTTTAACCGCAGCCGGCTGAACGCCGAATTGACGCTCGACAACAACGTCGGTGACCAGCATGCCGCCCGCGATCCAGCCCAGCAGCGCGGCGCCGAAGGTGACGACCAGCGGATAGCGGTCGATCAGCTTGAGCACCAGGGTGCTGCCCCAGATGATGATGGGCACGCTGACGATCAGGCCGAAGGCGACCAGGCCGATCTGGTGGTCGGCGTGGGCGTTCTGGGCCGCGCCGGCGATGGCGATCACGTTGTCCAGGCTCATCACGAAGTCAGCGATGATGATGGTCTTGATGGCGGCGGCGATGGAGGTGCCGCCCTTCACGTTGCCGTGCGCATCCTCTTCGGGGATCAGGAGCTTGATGCCGATCCACAGCAGCAGGATGCCGCCGACGACCTTCAGGAACGGAATCGACAGGAGCGTCAGGGCAAAGGCGATCAGCACGACGCGCAACAGGATGGCGCCGGCGGTGCCCCACAGAATGCCTTGCATGCGCTGCTTGGGCGCGAGGTTGCGGCAGGCAAGCGCGATCACGACCGCATTGTCGCCGCCGAGCAGGATATCGATGAGGATGATCTGGAATACCGCTGCCCAACTCAGCGTCTGGAAAAACTCAAGCACTATGAACCCCCGGAGAGCATTATGAAAAGAATGGCCGGTCCCGAGCCGGCCAGCCCGCCGCGCCAGGCGCGGCGGGGTTATTCAGTACAACAAACTATTATAATTCAGCTTTCAGTCAGCTTTCTGGCGCATCAGCAAAACTTTGCCGATCGCCAATACCAGCAGCGCGCCCAGCGCGCCGGTCATCAGCGCGAAGTTGTGCTGCGTCATGCCCAGCGCCGCGTCGATGCGCGCCACCGGTTCCTGCAGCGCCGGGTCGCCCACCAGCAGTTCGCCGGCGATGAAGCCCAACAGCGCCGCGCCCACCCAGACGATAACCGGGAAGCGCTCGATGACCTTGAGCAGCAGCGTGCTGCCGAAAATGACCAGCGGAATACTAATGGCCAGGCCCACGACCAGCAAGGTCGTATCGCCCATCGCGGCGGCGGCCACGGCCACCACGTTGTCCAGGCTCATGACCAGGTCGGCGATCATGATGGTGCGGATGGCGGTCAGCAGATTGCCGTGATTCTTGCCCGCGCCGTCTTCCTCGCCTTCCGGCAGCAGCAGCGTGACGCCGATATAGACCAGGAGCAGCGCGCCGATGAGCTTGAGCCAGGGCAGCAGCAGCAGCTTGGCCGCGACCAGCGTCAGCACGATACGCATGATGATCGCAGCGGCCGAGCCGATCACGATCGCTTTCTTTTGTTGGGTCGGCGGTAGCGAGCGCGCCGCCAGCGCAATGACCACGGCGTTGTCGCCGGATAGCAGTATGTTGACCCAAATGATCTGGAGCAATGCGATCCAGAATGCCGCTGAACTGAGTTCCATGCCTCTCTTTCCTAGGTGTGATCCCCCTAGGACGAACCAAATGAATGGGTGAATTTAAAGTTGAAACGTACTGACCGCCTGGTAGCGAGCTCGACGGCATTCTTGCTTGGTACGCGCTGGATTTTCTTTCATTATAGTTTCGTTCAGCTTTCCGTATGGTTGCCCGGCCGTGACGTGGACACGGGATTTCCCTAAGACCACGAAAAAAAAAGCGCCCCGAGGGGCGCTTTTTTGTGCGCAGCCGAAAGGCTTACAGCACCGACTTGAGCAGCTTGCCCATTTCGGAGGGGTTGCGCGTGGTGCGGATGCCGCAAGCTTCCATGACTTCCAGCTTGGCGTCGGCGGTGTCGGCACCGCCGGAGATCAGCGCGCCGGCGTGGCCCATGCGCTTTCCGGGAGGGGCGGTGACGCCGGCGATGAAGCCGACCACCGGCTTCTTCATGTTGTCCTTGGCCCACTGCGCGGCGTTGACTTCGTCCGGACCGCCGATTTCGCCGATCATGATGACGGCGTCGGTGTCGGGATCGTCATTGAACATCTTCAGCACGTCGACGTGCTTCAGGCCGTTGATCGGGTCGCCGCCGATGCCGACGGCGCTGGATTGACCCAGGCCCAGCTCGGTGACTTGCGCCACGGCTTCGTACGTCAGGGTGCCCGAGCGGCTGACGATGCCGATGCGGCCCTTGCGGTGGATGTGGCCCGGCATGATGCCGATCTTGATTTCGTCGGGGGTGATCAGGCCGGGGCAGTTCGGGCCCAGCAGCAGGGTCTTGCTGCCCTTGGCCTTCATGCGGTTCTTGACGTCCAGCATGTCGCGGACGGGAATGCCTTCGGTGATGCAGATGACCAGGTCCAGCTCGGCTTCGACGGCTTCCCAGATGGCCGCGGCGGCGCCAGCCGGCGGCACGTAGATGACGGAGACGGTCGCGCCGGTGTCAGCCTTGGCTTCCTTGACCGAAGCGAAGATGGGCACGCCTTCGAAGTCCTCGCCGGCCTTCTTGGGGTTCACGCCGGCCACGAAGGCGGCTTTGCCGTTGGCGTACTCACGGCACATGCGGGTGTGGAACTGGCCCGTCTTGCCCGTGATGCCCTGGGTGATGACCTTGGTGTCCTTGTTGATCAGAATCGACATTTGTGAATCCTTGGATTTTCTTTGTACCGCCGGGCCGCCCCAAGGTGCAGGACGCCCCCTTGGGGGGCAGCAAGCCGAAGGGCGCGGCGTGGGGGCATATTTACTTGACGGCGGCTACGACGCGGGTGGCGGCTTCAGCCATCGTGTCGGCGCTGATGATCGGCAGACCGGAGTCGGCCAGCATCTTCTTGCCGAGTTCTTCGTTGGTTCCCTTCATGCGGACGACCAGCGGAACGTTCAGGTTGACAGCCTTACATGCGGCGATCACGCCTTCGGCGATGACGTCGCAGCGCATGATGCCGCCGAAGATGTTGACCAGGATGGCCTTCACGCCCTTGTTCTTGAGCATGATCTTGAAGGCTTCGGTGACCTTCTCGGCGGTGGCGCCGCCGCCCACGTCCAGGAAGTTGGCCGGCTCGCCGCCGAACAGCTTGATGGTGTCCATGGTGGCCATGGCCAGGCCGGCGCCGTTGACCAGGCAGCCGATGTTGCCGTCGAGCTGGATGTAGGCCAGGTCGAACTTGCTGGCTTCGATTTCAGCGGGATCTTCTTCGTCCAGGTCGCGGTAGGCGACGATTTCCGGGTGGCGGAACAGGGCGTTGGAGTCGAAGTTGAACTTGGCGTCCAGGGCGATGATGTTGCCCTTGCTGTCGCGGTTCAGGGGGTTGATCTCGACCAGCGAGGCGTCGGTGTCCATGTAGCACTGGTACAGCTTCTGGAACACGTCCACGGCCTGGGCGGTGGAGTCGGCGGGCAGGCCGATCGCGTTGGCGATCTTGGTGGCCTGTTCGGCCGACAGGCCGGTCAGCGGATCGATGTATTCGGTGATGATCTTCTCGGGGGTGGAGTGGGCCACTTCCTCGATGTCCATGCCGCCTTCGCTGGAGGCGATGAAGGCGACCTTCTGGGTGGCGCGGTCGGTGACCAGCGACACGTAGTATTCCTTCTGGATGTCCGCGCCTTCTTCGATGTACAGGCGGCGGACCTTCTGGCCTTCCGGACCGGTCTGGTGCGTGACCAGCTGCATGCCCAGGATTTCGGAGGCCAGCTTGCGCACGTCCTCGATCGAGCGGGCCAGCTTCACGCCGCCGCCCTTGCCGCGGCCGCCCGCGTGAATTTGCGCCTTGACGACCCACACCGGTCCACCCAGCTTTTCAGCGGCAGCCACGGCCTCGTCGACGGAAAGAGCGGGGATCCCGCGCGGCACCGGGACGCCAAATTGCTTCAGCAGTTCCTTGCCTTGATACTCGTGGATTTTCATGTGTTACCTGTCAGGACGTATGAGTAAGAGAGGGTGAATCGGTAGCCGAATCGGCCGATGCCTCAGCGCTACCCCCGGTGTACCACTTGGGATAGTGCTCAGCCACGACCGGGCCGCCGGTGCTGAGCGCATGGCAGCCGTCCAGTTGGAATGGACGCCGGTTCGGGTTGTTTTCCTGCCGCCGGCGGTTGGCCATGGTCTGGACCGCCGCGGTGGGAAGCACCTGCGACAGCTCGGTCATGTGAGTACAGCCCTCCACGTGCCCGAACCGCTCCTTGACCTGTCGGCGAAACCCCTTGAGCAGGTTCATGCCGACCAGATCAGTGTAAGCCGGTTCGATGGCCATGCAATGCGCGCCGTAAGGCGCGGCGTCATAGACGGCCTGCGCGGCCACGATCTCGAAATTCGCGTCGATGGTGATGCGCAGGTGCATGTGGTGGATGGGCTGCCCGGCCTTGAACATCTCGCCGTCGCGCTTGGGGAAATCGTACGCCTTGACGTCGATCAGTTCGGCTTCCAGATCCCACAGACCGTCGTCGCGCGCGTACGACTGCACGCGTATGGAACGCGTGTGCAGGGGCTGGCGAGGGTAATCCGGCGGTGGCAAGGGCATGCTGGGGCCTGCGAGGCAAAAATGGCCTGCGCATGGTGCGCGGCAACAAAACCTTGAAAGTATAGCGCAGGCGGCTATGACTCCCCCAGAAACCAGCCGCCCGGCAGGGTTGCCCCCGCCGGGCGGTCCGACGCTCCCGAAAATAGGGGACGCTGGTGCGGTCAGGCCGCCTGGCGCAGCGCGCGCGCGGCCTGCACCATGCCGATGAGCGCGGCCTCGGTTTCGGGCCAGGCGCGCGTCTTCAGGCCGCAGTCCGGATTGACCCACAGGCGTTCCTTGGGCAGGCGCGCCGCGGCCTTCTCCATCAGGCCGACCATCCAGTCCACCTCGGGCACGTTGGGCGAATGGATGTCGTACACGCCTGGGCCGATGTCGTTCGGATAGCGGAAGTCCTCGAAGGCCTTGAGCAGCTCCATGTTGGAGCGCGAGGTCTCGATGGTGATGACGTCGGCGTCCATCGCCGCGATGGATTCGATGATGTCGTTGAACTCCGAATAGCACATGTGGGTGTGGATCTGGGTTTCGTCGCGCACGCCGGCGGTGGACAGGCGGAAGCAGTCCACCGCCCAGTCCAGGTAGGCCTGCCAGTCGGCGCGGCGCAGCGGCAGGCCTTCACGGATGGCGGGCTCGTCGATCTGGATCACGCTGATGCCGGCGGCCTCCAGGTCGACCACTTCGTCGCGCAGCGCCAGCGCCAGCTGGCGGCAGGTCTGCTCGCGCGGCTGGTCGTCGCGCACGAAGGACCATTGCAGGATGGTGACCGGGCCGGTCAGCATGCCCTTGACCGGCTTGTCGGTCAGCGACTGCGCGTACGACGACCAGCCCACGGTCATGGGCGCCGGGCGGGCCACGTCGCCGAAGATGATGGGCGGCTTGACGCAGCGCGAGCCGTAGCTTTGGACCCAGCCGTTCCTGGTGAACGCGAAGCCGGCCAGCAGTTCGCCGAAGTATTCCACCATGTCGTTGCGCTCGGGCTCGCCGTGCACCAGCACGTCCAGGCCCACTTTTTCCTGGAAGCGGATGACTTCCTCGATCTCCTTGCGGATGGCGTTCTCGTAGGCCGAGTCGGTCAGCGCGCCGGCCTTCCAGTCGCGCCGCAGGGCGCGGATTTCGGCGGTCTGCGGGAACGAGCCGATGGTCGTGGTCGGATAGGCCGGCAGGCCCAGTTGTTCCTGCTGGCGGGCGATGCGGCCGGCGAACGGCGCGCGCTCGCGCGACACCTCGGCGGCGGCGGCCATGCGCCGGGCGACCGCCGGGTTGTGGATGCGGGCCGAGGAGCGCCGCGCGGCCAGCGCGGCGCGCTGGCTGGCCAGGGCTTCCTGCACGGCCGCGACTTCGCCGCCGTCCAGCGCGCGGCCCAGCAGGCTCAGCTCGTCCAGTTTCTGGGCGGCGAAGGACAGCCAGCTCTTGAGTTCGGCGTCCAGTTCGGTTTCGTGCGCCAGGTCCACCGGCACGTGCAGCAGCGAGCACGACGGCGCCAGCCACAGGCGTTCGCCCAGCTGTTGCCTGACCGGCGCCAGCGCGGCGATGGCGGCGTCCAGGTCGGTGCGCCAGATGTTGCGGCCGTTGATGACGCCGGCCGACAGCACCTGGTCGCCGCGCAGGCCGGCGGCCACTTGCGCCAGCTGTTCGGGCGCGCGCACCAGGTCCACGTGCAGGCCGGCCACGGGCAGGCCCAGCGCGGTGGCGAGATTGTCTTTCAGGCCGTCGAAATAGGTGGCGGCGAGCAGCTTGACCGGGCTGGCCGACAGCGCCGCGTAGGCCGCGCCGAAAGCGTCGCGCCAGGCTTGCGGCAGGTCCAGCGCCAGGATGGGCTCGTCGATCTGCACCCATTGCACGCCCAGCCGGGCGAAGCGCGCCAGCACATCTTGGTAGACGGGCAGCAGCGCGGTCAGCAGCTGCAGCTTGCGCTCGTCGGCCGCGCCTTCGGCGTAGGCGTCGCCCTTGCCCAGGTACAGCCAGGTCAGCGGGCCCGGGATCACCGGCTTGACGGCATGGCCCAGCGCCTGAGCTTCCTGGATCTGCTCGAACAGCGATTCGCGGGCGATGCGGAAGGTCTGGCCGGGGACCAGTTCCGGCACGATGTAGTGGTAGTTGGTGTCGAACCACTTGGTCATTTCGCAGGCGGCGGCGGGCTTGCCCGACGGCGCGCGTCCGCGGCCCATGCGGAACAGCGTGTCCAGCGAAACCGGTTCACCGTCCTTCTGGCCGAAGCGCGCGGGCACGGCGCCCAGCAGCGCGGTCCATTCCAGGATCTGGTCGTACCAGGCGAAATCGCCCACGGGCAGGAAGGCCAGGCCGCTGTCGGCCTGCAGCTGCCAGTGGCGGGCGCGCAGCTCGCGGCCGGTCTGTTCGAGTTCGGCGGCGCTTTGCTTGCCCGCCCAATAGGCCTCGACGGCGCGTTTGAGTTCGCGCTGGGCGCCGATGCGGGGGAACCCCAGATTATGAATGATAGTCATGGCAATACCGTCGGATAACAAATTTTGTTCAAGTGACGGTTATTCTGAGGCCAAACCAATATGAGTCAAAATCAATCTCTACATTCATAACATGAGGAAATCTCATAGAATACGCGCTTGTTCCATTTGCCTGTATTCCCATGCTCGAAATCCGCCACCTGGAAACGCTGACGGCCATCCGCGAAGGCGGCAGCCTGCAAGAGGCCGCCGAACGCCTGCACCTGACCCAATCGGCCCTGTCGCACCAGTTGCGCGACCTCGAAACCCGGCTGGGCACGCCGCTGTTGAACCGCCGCACCCGGCCGGCCCGGCTGACCACGGCCGGGCTGCGGGTGCTGGCGCTGGCCGACGAGGTGCTGCCCCGCATCCGCGCCACCGAGCGCGAGCTGCAGCGGCTGGCGGCCGGCCGCAGCGGGCGGCTGCACCTGGCCATCGACTGCCATTCCTGCTTTCAGTGGCTGATGCCGGCGCTGGACGCGTTCCGCGTGCAGTGGCCGGACGTGGCGCTGGACCTGTCGGCCGCGTTTTCGTTCGCGCCGCTGCCCGCGCTGGTGCGCGGCGACCTCGACCTGGTCATCACCTCGGACCCGCAGCCGCTGGAAGCCGTGCAATACCTGCCGCTGTTCAAGTACGAGCTGGTGCTGGCGGTCTCGGACTCCAATCCGTTGTCGGGCAGCAAGTTCGTGCTGCCCGAGCAGCTGGCCGACCAGACCCTCATCACCTATCCGGTGGACCGGCAACGCCTGGACGTCTTCACGGCCTTTCTCGACCCGGCCGACGTGGAGCCCGCGGCCGTGCGCAAGGCGGAGCTGACGCCCATCATCGCGCAGCTGGTGGCCAGCAACCGCGGCGTGGCCGCCCTGCCCAACTGGGCGCTGACCGAATACATGAACCAGGGGTGGCTGCGCCTGTGCCGGCTGGGGCCGCAAGGCGTATGGCGCACGCTCTACGCCACGGTGCGCAGCGAGGACACGGACGCGTCGTACATCGATGAATTCCTGACCATCACGCGCGACGTGTGCTTCAGGACGCTGTCCGGGATCAAGTCGGCGAAATAGCCGGCCGGCTCAGTCCTCGTCGCCTTCGCCGAGGATGCGGCGGATCACGTCGTGCGCGAAGCCGCGGCTGGCCAGGAAACGCGCCTGCTTGGCGTAGGCCGCGCGGTCTTGCGGCCGGGCCTGGAAACGCTTTTTCCAGACTTCCAGCGCGCGCTCGTATTCGGTGGCGCGCAGCTGGTCGCGCAGTTCGGCGACCTGGTTGTCGTCCACCCCATGCTGGCGCAGTTCCTGGACGATGCGCGCCGTGCCCTGGCGCGCCGCGCGCCGGTGGACCAGGCCCTGCGCAAAGCGTTCGTTGGACAGCCAGCCTTCTTTTTCGAGGGAATCGAGCACGGCCTCGACCTCGGCCGGGTCCTCGGCATGGGCGGCCAGCTTGCGGGCCAGTTCGCCGCGCGCGTGCTCGCGCCGCGACAGATAGCCCACGGCGCGCATCTTCAGCGACGGCCCCTTGCGGGCGGCCGGCTTGGCGTCGTCTTCGGCATCCTGCGCCTGCTCCCGCCGGGCGTCCGAAGTCCGGCGCAGGCCCTCGTGCCTGGCGACGGTTTCGAATTCGTCATCGAGCCTGGCGCGTAGGCGGTCGGCTGAGGTGGGCGGCGGTTTCCAGCTCATGCGTTTCCTGCTTGCCATGAATGACGGCAGGCCCGTGCTGGCGCCTGCCGCGAGTCTGTGGGCCGGATCGGCGGCGGGCAGGACCCGCCGGCCGACGGCTTACTCGGCCGTGTCTTCGGCCGTGGGCACGAATTCGGCCGCGCGGCTCACGATGCCCTGGTTCTCGCGCACGCGGTTCTCGATCTCGATGGCCAGTTCCTTGTGCTCTTTCAGGTATTCGCGGACGTTGTCCTTGCCCTGGCCGATGCGGTTGCCGTTGTAGCTGTACCAGGCGCCGGACTTGTCCACCACGTTGGCGGCCACGCCCAGGTCGATGATTTCGCCCTCGCGCGAGATGCCCGCGCCGTACATGATGTCGAACTCGGCCTGCTTGAACGGCGGCGCGACCTTGTTCTTGACGACCTTGACGCGGGTTTCGTTGCCGACGACTTCGTCGCCCTTCTTGATCGAGCCGATGCGGCGGATGTCCAGGCGCACCGAGGAGTAGAACTTGAGCGCGTTGCCGCCGGTGGTGGTTTCGGGGTTGCCGAACATCACGCCGATCTTCATGCGGATCTGGTTGATGAAGATGACCATGCAGTTGGTCTTCTTGATGGTGGCGGTCAGCTTGCGCAGCGCCTGGCTCATCAAGCGCGCCTGCAGGCCAGGCAGCGAATCGCCCATTTCGCCTTCGATTTCGGCCTTGGGCACCAGGGCCGCCACCGAGTCGACGACGATGAGGTCGACCGAACCCGAGCGCACCAGCGCGTCGGTGATTTCCAGCGCCTGTTCGCCGGTGTCCGGCTGCGAGATCAGCAGGTCGGACAGGTTCACGCCCAGCTTGGCGGCGTACTGCACGTCGAGCGCGTGTTCGGCGTCGACGAAGGCGCAGGTGCCGCC
Organism: Achromobacter sp. HZ01; assembly: GCF_003267925.1. Lineage (NCBI taxonomy): Bacteria > Pseudomonadati > Pseudomonadota > Betaproteobacteria > Burkholderiales > Alcaligenaceae > Achromobacter > Achromobacter sp. HZ01. The sequence goes on along the minus strand of NZ_LWKV01000005.1, from coordinate 78,023 downwards.
GAGCTTCTGCATTTCAGCCACGACCTGCAGCGTCAGCGTGGTCTTGCCGGAGGATTCCGGACCGTAGATCTCGACCACGCGCCCGCGCGGCAGGCCGCCGACGCCCAGCGCGATGTCCAGCCCGAGCGAGCCCGTGGAAACCACCTGGATGTCGTGCGATACCTCGTTGTCGCCGTAGCGCATGATCGAGCCCTTGCCGAACTGCTTTTCGATCTGCGAAAGCGCGGCGGCAAGCGCCTTGGCCTTTTCCGAAGCGGCGGCCTTGGTGGTTTTGTCGTCCATGTAAAGTCCTGTCTGTAGTCCCGTCTGTGACGTGGTCTGTAACGTATGTTGTAGCGGGGTGATGCTGGTTCGGCGGGATTGCGGGTTTTGCCGCGGAGCTAGATTATGGCATCGGATTGTACTGTACAAAAAAACAGTGTGCCACTGTTTTGCACGTATACCCTGAGTGGCAAGCCGCAAGCCATATGCCAGAATCCCAGGCGAGCCCGGTGTTTCGTCCCCGCAGCGCCGGACCGTGTTTCTTCTACTGTAGCCCATGCGTATCCTGATCGCCGAAGACGACAGCATCCTGGCCGACGGCCTGTCCCGCTCGCTGCGCCACAATGGCTACGCCGTGGATGCCGTGCGCGACGGGCTGGCGGCCGATTCGGCGCTGGCGGCCCAGGCTTTCGACCTGCTCATCCTGGATCTCGGCCTGCCGCAGCTGGCCGGGCTGGAAGTGCTGCGCCGGCTGCGCGCCCGCAACTCCGCCCTGCCCGTGCTCATCCTGACCGCCGCCGACAGCATCGAGCAGCGCGTCAAGGGCCTGGACCTGGGCGCCGACGACTACATGGCCAAGCCCTTCGCGCTGTCCGAGCTCGAGGCCCGCGTGCGCGCGCTGACCCGCCGCGGCGCCGGCGGCGGCGCCACGCTGCTCAAGCACGGCCGGCTGGTGTTCGACCAGACCGGCCGCGTGGCCATGGTGGACGACCAGACGCTGGACCTGTCGGCGCGCGAAGTCAGCCTGCTCGAAATCCTGCTGACCCGCAGCGGCCGCATGGTCAGCAAGACCCAGCTCGTCGACCATCTCTGCGAATGGGGCGAAGAAGTCAGCACCAACGCCATCGAGGTCTATGTGCACCGCCTGCGCAAGAAGCTCGAGCCCAGCGGCGTGAAGATCGTGACCGTGCGCGGGCTGGGCTATTGTCTTGAGCGGGACCAGGGTGCGGCCTACCTCGCAAGCTGATCCCGCGCATCCGGAAGCGCTCAATCAGGAAGCACTGGATGTCATGCAGGCCGGGTCCAAGGGCCCGAGCTTCGCGCCGCCCCAGCGCTCGCTGCTGGGCGAGATCCTGGACTGGATGCTGGCGCCGCTCTTCCTGCTGTGGCCGATGAGCGTGGCGATCACCTACGTGGTGGCGCAGAACATCGCCAACGTGCCCTACGACCGCGCGCTGGCCAACAATCTCTACGTGCTGACCCGGCAGGTCCATGCGCAGGACGGGCGCGCCGTGCTGCGCATGTCGGACGCCGCGCGCGAAGTGCTGCACGCCGACGAGACCGAAAGCGTGTTCTGGCTGGCCCTGGGCAGCCGCGGCGAATACCTGGGCGGCGACCGCGCCCTGCCCCTGCCGTCCAGCGTGGGCCAGCCCCAGCCCGGCCAGGTGCAATACGAGGACGCCACCCTGCGCGGCTTCGGCATCCGGCTGGCGTTCACCTGGGTGGACCTGCATCTGCCGAATACGCAGCCGGCGCTGCTGATCGCCGCCGAGACCGTCGAAAAGCGCACCCAGCTGGCCAACGACATCATCAAGGGCGTGATCATTCCGCAGTTCGTGGTGCTGCCGGTGGCGGTGCTGCTGGTGTGGTTCGGGCTGTCGCGCGGCGTGGCCCCGCTGAACGCGCTGCAGCAGCGGCTGCGCGCGCGCCGGCCGGACGATCTTTCCCCCATCGACGAGCGCGCCGCGCCGTCCGAGATCGCGCCCCTGGTGGCGGCCATGAACGACCTGCTGGACCGGCTCTCGTCCAACGTGCAGGCGCAGCGCCGCTTCGTCGCCGACGCCGCGCACCAGTTGAAGACGCCGCTGGCCGGCCTGCGCACGCAGGCGGAACTGGCCCTGCGCGACGCCAGCCCGGAAGAAATGCAGTCCAGCCTGCGCCAGCTGGTGACCGGTTCGGAACGCGCCACCCGCCTGGTGAACCAGTTGCTGCTGCTGGCCCGCGCCGAGAATCCCAGCGCCATCGGCATGGCGCGCACCGACCTCAACGCCATCGCCTACGAGCAGGCCATGCACTGGGTGCCGCAGGCGCTGTCGCTCAGCACCGACCTGGGTTTCGAAGGCGCCGACGCGCCGGTCGAAATCAACGGCAATCCCCTGCTGCTGGCCGAGCTGCTCAACAACCTGGTGGACAACGCGCTGCGCTACACGCCGCGCGGCGGCCACATCACGGTGCGGGTGCGGTCGCTGCGCGGCCATGCCGTACTGGAGGTGGAGGACTCCGGCCCCGGCATCCCGCCCGAGGAACGCGAGCGCGTGTTCGACCGCTTCTACCGCGTGCTGGGCACCCTGTCCGACGGCAGCGGCCTGGGCCTGGCCATCGTGCGCGAGATCGCGCAGAAGCACCAGGCCAGCGTCGAGATCCATGACCATCCGACGGCGCATTCCTCCCTGCCCGGCATGCGCGTGCGCGTGATTTTCCCGTCCTATGACGACTCGCCGGAGCCGCTGGACAGCTAGGAATATCCCTAGCGCCCCCCACGGCAGAATCATTTTGTTTCAATTTTAAGATCCAAGTAAGGGTTCCGTCAGAACCCCGTCAGCCTCGCCCCCCAATGTTGCACATAGCTCTCGATGTCGGTGCCGCCGGCGGAGGGCAATGCACGGCGGACCACCGCCGGCAACAAAAACGAGGAGACATCATGAGCACAACAACCATGGCAGGCCGCGGCCCTTCCGCGGGTCCGCGCCCAATGACCAAGGACGAGCGCCGCGTCATCTTTGCGTCGTCGCTGGGCACGGTTTTCGAGTGGTACGACTTCTACCTGTACGGCTCGCTGGCGGCCATCATCGCGCAGCACTTCTTCTCCGGCGTGAACCCCACCGCGGGCTTCATCTTCGCGCTGCTGGCCTTCGCGGCGGGTTTCGCCGTGCGGCCTTTCGGCGCGCTGGTGTTCGGCCGCCTGGGCGACCTGGTCGGACGTAAGTACACCTTCCTGGTCACCATCGTGATCATGGGCCTGTCGACCTTCCTGGTCGGCGTGCTGCCCAGCTACGCCAGCATCGGCATCGCCGCCCCGGCCATCCTGATCGGCCTGCGCCTGCTGCAAGGCCTGGCGCTGGGCGGCGAGTACGGCGGCGCGGCGACCTATGTCGCCGAACACGCGCCGCACGGCCGCCGCGGTTTCTACACCTCGTGGATCCAGACCACCGCGACGCTGGGCCTGTTCCTGTCGCTGCTGGTCATCCTGGGCATCCGCACGTTCATGGGCGAAGACGATTTCAAGGCCTGGGGCTGGCGCATTCCGTTCCTGATCTCGGTGATCCTGCTGGGCATCTCGGTGTGGATCCGCCTGCAGCTCAACGAATCGCCGACCTTCAAGCGCATGAAGGAAGAAGGCAAGGGCTCAAAGGCGCCGATCGCCGAATCGTTCGGCCAATGGAAGAACCTGAAGGTCGTGATCCTGGCGCTGCTGGGCCTGACCGCCGGCCAGGCCGTGGTCTGGTACACCGGCCAGTTCTACGCCCTGTTCTTCCTGACGCAGACCCTGAAGATCGACGCCAACACGGCCAACATCATGATCGCGATCGCGCTGCTGATCGCCACGCCGTTCTTCGTGATCTTCGGCGCGCTGTCGGACAGGATCGGCCGCAAGCCCATCATCATGGCCGGCTGCCTGATCGCCGCCGTCACCTACTTCCCGATCTTCCAGGGCCTGACCCACTTCGCCAACCCCGCGCTGGAAAAGGCCCAGGCCTCGGCCCCGGTCACCGTGATCGCCGATCCGGCCACGTGCTCGTTCCAGTTCAACCCGGTGGGCACTTCGTCCTTCACCAGCTCGTGCGACGTGGTCAAGTCGTTCATGGCCCGCAACTCCGTGAACTACGAGAACCAGTCCGCGCCGGCCGGCTCGGTCGCCAAGGTCAAGATCGGCAATGACGAGTTTGCCTCGTTCGACGGCAAGTCCCTGCCGCCGGCCGAATTCAAGGCCAAGGTCGCCGAACTCGACAAGGCGCTGACCACCGCGATCCGCGACCACGGCTATCCGGCCAAGGCCGATCCCGCCCAGACCAACAAGGTCATGGTCGTGGTGCTGCTGACCATCCTGGTGATCTACGTGACCATGGTGTACGGCCCGATCGCCGCGATGCTGGTGGAGATGTTCCCGACCCGCATCCGCTACACCTCGATGAGCCTGCCCTACCACATCGGCAACGGCTGGTTCGGCGGCTTCCTGCCCCCGGTGGCCTTCGCGGTGGTCGCGGCGACCGGCAACATCTATGACGGCCTGTGGTACCCGATCATCATCGCCGTCATGACACTGGTCATCGGCACCCTGTTCATCCGCGAAACCAAGGATAACGACATCAACGCCTGAACCTTCCATCCCCCGCCGGACGGGACTGCTGCGCCCGCCCGGCCTTTAGAAGCTCCTCCTTAACAGGGAGCTTTTTTTTTGGCCGCAGATTCAGGACCATGTCAGACCCGCGCCATTAGACTGGGCGCTCAGATTACGGTCTTGCGCAAGATCGACCGACGATTGATCCCCCTGTCGGGCGATTGCAGGGCCAGTGTTCTGACACCGATGCCGCGTTCCCCGCGAGCCTTTTATGACGCGGCATCGTGTGCTCCCGTACCGGCCCGGCCTTTATTGAGCCGGGCCGCTTTTTTTTGTTCCGGGCGTACGCAAGCGACAATGGCGGCCCGCAAGGGGCCGCCATTTCGAGGCCGGCATGCCGGCCGCCCGCGCCTGCCGGAATCAGCGGCGCATGCCCACGCCGAGCGCCACCACGCCCGCCACGATGGCGGCGATGCCGGCCCAGGCGGGAATCGGCACCGACTTCTCGGTCTCGGCCGTGGCCTTGACCGATCCGATCTGCAGCACGGTCTCTTCGGATTTGTAATTGAAGCCCTTGTAAGCCAGGGCGGCGATGCCCAGGGCGATCAGGATGACGCCAACGATCTTCATTTGTTATCTCCAGTGCGACGTTGCTGCCGCGGACATTAGCGCATAGCCCGGCGGCTGTCAGTGACAGAAGGTGTCGCATCGCGCTTCCGTATTGCAGCGCTTCGGCAAAGCCTGCGCGTCGTATAGAATCACCCCTTTTGGCCGACGCTCATGTGGTTCAAGAATCTCAAGATTTATCGCCTCTCCTCGCCGTGGACGCTGATCGGCGAGCCGCTTGAAGAAACGCTGGCGCGGCACGCCTACCAGAGCGGCAACAACCTGGAAATGCAAAGCCTGGGCTGGGTGCCTCCGCGTGAAAACGGCGGCCTGGCCCACGTGGTCAACGGTCAGATCCTGCTCAGCCTGCGCGCCGAAAAGAAGCTGCTGCCCGGCACCGTGGTCAACCAGGTCGCCAAGGCCCGCGCCCAGGAAATCGAAGAGCAGCAAGGCTACAAGCCGGGCCGCAAGCAGATGAAGGAAATCAAGGAGCGCGTCACCGACGAGCTTCTGCCGCGCGCCTTCAGCGTGTACCGCGACACCCGCGTGTGGATCGACACGCAGAACCATTGGCTGGTGATCGACGCCGCGGCCTCGGCCAAGGCCGACGAAGTCATCGGCCTGCTCGCCAAGACCGTCGATCCGTTCCCGCTGGAGAACCTGTACGTGGCCCAGTCGCCCGCCTCGGCCATGACCGGCTGGCTGGCCGAAGACGAAGCCCCCGTCAATTTCTCCATCGACCAGGACACCGAACTGCGCTCCTCGGGCGAAAGCGGCGCGGCCATCCGCTACGTCAAGCACTCCATCGACGCCGACGACGTGCGCCGCCACATCCAGTCCGGCAAGCAGTGCACCCGCCTGGCCATGACCTGGGCCGACCGCATCTCCTTCGTGCTGACCGAAGGCCTGGACATCAAGCGCGTCGCGCCGCTGGACGTGCTGAAGGAAGGCAACGAAGGCATGGCCGCCAACGACGACGAGAAGTTCGATTCCGACATGATGCTGATGACGGGCGAACTGGCCAAGATGATGGCCGAGCTGGTCGACGCGCTGGGCGGCGAAAAGAAGGTCTGAGGGCCGCGGTTGGCGCTGCCTGATGGGTTCCGCGCGCTTGACGTTTGAGATCTAGCTCAAGAATTCTCGCGCTACACCCGTCCTACGCAGCCTCGCTGCGGTCCCGCCCGGCCTGCTTGGCCCGGTACAGCGCCTTGTCGGCGCGATCGATCAGATACGCGTAATCGGGGTGGCCATCGAACGTGGCCACGCCGATGCTGGCCGTGATCCGCAGCGGGCCGGCCTCGGCCACGCTGAATTCCTGGCGGCGGACCTCCGCGCCCAGTTTCTGCGCCGTGGCCAGCGCGGCTTCGCGCCCCGCGTCCACCAGCACGATGAGGAATTCCTCGCCGCCATAGCGGAACACGAAGTCGCTGGAGCGGCACGACTGGTGCAGCACCTGGGCGAACTGGCGCAGCACCTGGTCGCCCCCGGCGTGGCCGTGCTGGTCGTTGATGGCCTTGAAATGGTCGATGTCCAAAAGCAGCACCGAGAACTCGGTGCGCTGGCGCTGCGCGATCGAGATTTCGCGGCTGACCACCGAAGGCAGGAAACGCCGGTTCAGCACGTTGGTCAGCGGGTCGCTGCCGCTCTCGATCTCGGCCACCATGTCGAACAGGCCGTTGAGCAGATGCTTGATGCGCGCCACCAGCTCCTGCAGTTCACGCACGTGGTCCGTCATCGACGCGGCCGCGCCGTCCATCAGCCGCGGCAGCACGTCGCGATCCAGTTGCGCGACGGCCTCGGTGATCTGCTGCAGGGCCGGCGCGCTTTCGAACATCGCCGCGCCCTTGTGCTGCAGCCACAGCCCGAATTCGGAGGCGGCCAGGCGCGGCAGCGCCTGGCCCGGCGCGCGATAGTGCAGGCCGATCAGCACGGCCTGGCTCCATTCCAGCAGCGCGGCGCGCTGGCGCTCGCGTTCGGTGGAAATGTTCTGCCCCAGCGCGAACAGCCGGTAGGCTTCGTCGTTGCGCGCGCCGCGGCTGACGTCGCGCATGAACGCGCGGCTCATCTGCTCGACCGCCAGGTCGAACAGATTGCATACGTATTGCGTGGCCACGGAGGCCGCCAGGCCGTCCAGGTCGCTGGCGCGCAGGCGCTGCGCAATCTCGTTCTTGAGGATGCGCGCGCCCACCATCACCAGGTGCATGGGAATGTGGACGCGGGCGTGCACCTCGCCCACCTTCTTCTGCGTGGCCATCAGGGCGCCGATGTCGCCCTGCCCGCGCACGCACAGCAGGCCCTTGAGCCAGTGCGTCATGCCGCTGTGCAGGCGCGTGGCCACGATGTCATGGGACAGGCGCGGGCCGGCTTCGGCGTCGGCCAGCAGCACGGAATAGAAGGTATCGACCAGTTGCGGCAGGCTGTCGCCCACCACCGCGGCGACCTGGCCACGGGTATAGGCGTCGACCGACTGGTAGACCGCCACCCAGGCCGCTTCGTGCGACGCGCTGAGGTAGCAGGCCTGGGCAGGCATGGCCTCGGATCGATCCGGAGAAGACGGAATGCCGAAGCTGCTGATAGACATGAATAATCCCCCCGAGGGCTAAGGCGTGCCCCGGGAGCAGAATGCGACACGCGGCAGACAAAAACCAGCGCGGATTATGCTTCAAATCGCGGCGGCCCGGCCGACTGCCCGACCGCGCCGCAGGACTATTTCACCGGACGGGGATCAATCCAGGCCGTGGAAAGCCGAATCGTCCGGCCCGACATGCGAGGGATGGCGCCACGTCACGTCGCGCATCGAGTGCTGCACCAGGCCTTCCACGCCCAGCAGCACCGCGAAGATCGCCATGCGGATGGGAATGCCGTTGTCGGTCTGGCGGAAGATCGCCAGGCGCGGATCGTGGTTGAGGTCCACGCTCAGGTCGTTGGCGCCCGGGCGGCTGTCGCGCGGCAGCGGGTGCATGACGATGGTCTCGGGGCTGCAATAGGCGTCGATGATGGCGCGGTTGATCTGGAAGTCGGGCGTGTAGCCTTCGTTCTCTTCGTTGGCGAAGCGCTCTTTCTGCACGCGCGTCGCGTAGATCACGTCGGCGCCGGCCAGGCCTTCGGCCAGCGAGCTCTTCTGCTCGATCATGTTGCCGTTGCGGCTGGCCTGCTCGATGATGTAGGCCGGCATTTCCAGGCCCTTGGGCGAGACCAGCGAAAACTTCACGTTCTTGTACAGCGCCATCAGCTTGATCAGCGAATGCACGGTGCGGCCGTACTTCAGGTCGCCGACCATCGCGATGTGGGCGCCGTCGAGCAGCTTGCCCAGGCGCGAGAACTCGGTGAGGATCGTGTACAGATCGAGCAGGGCCTGGCTGGGGTGTTCGCCCGGGCCGTCGCCGCCGTTGACCACCGGAATGTTGGTGGCGCGCGCGAACTCGGCGACCGAGCCCTGCTCCGGATGGCGGATGACCATCGCGTCGACGTAGCCGCTCATGACGCGGCTGGTGTCGTAAATGGATTCGCCCTTGGCCATGGACGAGAAGGTGAAGCCGGTGGTGTCGCACACCGAGCCGCCCAGGCGGCAGAACGCCGAACCGAAGCTGACGCGGGTGCGCGTGCTGGCCTCGAAGAACAGGTTGCCCAGCACGGCGCCCTCGAGCACGCGCGAGACTTTCTGGCGACGCGCGATGGGCTGCATCATGTCGGCCACGCGGAACAGGTCCTCGACCGATTCGCGGGTGAACTGGTCCACCGACAGCAGCTGGTGCTTGCCTTCCACCGCGATACGGTCACGCAGAGGCCCTTCTTGTACGCTTTGCGTATATTTTTCCAGCAAGACCCCGTTCTGCACGATTTCCGTGACAAAGCGCTGCACCACTTCCGGCATGGCGCGGAATTCCTGCGAGCCCTCGGGCAGCAGCCAGGTATCCAGGGCGCGGCGCTTGACGCCGATGCGGGTGGCGAAAACGTCGCGCGTGAGGTTCAGGCGCCGCATGGCGTCACGCAGGAAGGCTTGCTGGGAAATGGTCATGACGGGCCCCGAGACAGAGGATTTATATACGCAACGCGCATATTATTCTCAACACAAACTCAAGTCCAACACTTTTGCGCACACGGGTAAACCCCGAGGCAGTCGGCTCAGCGCGGGCTCAGCGCCGCCGTCATCTGCGGAGGGTCCACCACCGCCTGCGCGGCCGCCACCCAGCACGCGGCGCAGAAGGCCAGCGCGCTGAGCAGGTAGCAGAACATGGCCAGAAGCTGCGCGGGCAGATGAGCCCGCGTCAGATGTCCGGTGTAGCCTTGGCGCAACAGGCTGACCTGCGCGAGGTAGGCGAACAACAGGCCCAGGCAACTGGCCAGCAGGCCGCCGAGCAGCAGTTCCAGCGGCAGCTGCAGGTCGGGCGCGGCGACCTCGCCGCCCACGATGCCCAGCAGAAAGGCCGTCACCACCAGCGCCGCCCCGCCGTTGAGCCAGCCCAGGAAGCGGAACGCCCCCGCCAGCAGGGAGAACGACATGGCGCTTGCGCGGATCTGCTGGGAACGGGCGTCCATGGTCGCTCAGCGTTGGCGGCAGACGGGCGTCGCGCTCTGGATCGAGGCCTTGGCGGCGGCAAGCTCCGCCTGGTCCCAGCGGTCCTCGCCCAGCACGGTGACGGTCACCTTGGAGGTGGAAGGCGTGTCGGTCTCGGCGGTGATCAGCTCCAGCACCTTGGCAGGCTCCGTCACCTTATAGAGCTGCACCTCGTCCGGCGCGCCCTTTTCGCCCTTCACGCTGCGCCAGGCATAGGCGACGTTGTAGGCGTGCTGCACCTGGACGTGGCAGACGCGCACGTATTCGCCGGCGCGGCGAAACGCCGCCTCGTAGTTGGTATTGACGACGAAGGTCTCCTTCAATACGGCATCGGACTCGTAGACCCCCCTGCTTGCGCAGCCGGCCAACAAGGCCGCGACCGCCACTCCCACCCACACAGACTTGCGCATGACACTTCCCGCTCAGAGATAGATTCGGATTGCAAGATTATGCCCCAGCCATTCCCGCTTCCAGGGCCCGCCCGGCGGCGAAAAAAAACCGCGCGTGAAATGCTGGGCATTTCACGCACGGCCTCTGGCCAAAGCGCGGCTGACGCTGGCGGCGCTACTTGGTAGCGGCGCCTTCGATCTTTTCGCCGCCGCGCTGGATGTCCTTGCCAGCGCCCGCGACCGTGTTGCAGCCCGCCGATAGCGCGGCGATCGAAAGCAGCATGACGAGAAAGACTTTGTTTTTCATGAACATCTCCTGTCGGGCTTGGAAGGCGAAATCAGCATACCGCAAAGTCCCCAATTTGCGCATCACCTTGTGGACGGGCCGCTTTGCGCGGGCGCAACGCCGCGCCTGTCGCGAAATTGCCGGCAATGGATTAGCATTCGCAAATGATCAAGAAACATGTATCGCAGCGTCCCGGTTCCTCCCCGCAAGGCTGGGGCTGGGAACAGCCCGAATGCCGTGGACAGGCGGCTTTGGCGCTGTTCATCGACGATCTGCACCGGATCCTGCAGGCTCACGCCGCCGGCAAGCTCGCTTCCAGCGGCACGCTGGACGACGCCCAGCGCGACGTGGACGAACTGCTGGTCCGGTACAACGAAATCGGCGCGGCGCCGGATATTTTTCTCGGACAGACTGTCGAACTCAAGGAAGGCGTGGACCGCAACGGGGTATCCCATACGGTACCTATTTTTTCGGCACGCCTGAAACAATCATTGGTATCCATGCTGGGACAGGCGGGATGAACGCCCGCACGCCGGTCCAGGCAGGCTCAGAATCAAAACAGCCGTAGCAGGCAGGAGACGCAGAATGAACACGGACAATGTCGTAGAGTTTCTCCGGCTGCTGTCGCTGGATGTGACGCTGGGCGCCGCCGCCCAGCACGCCGCCAGCCAGGCCGACGCCCCCCAGGCGCTGGCCCGCCTGGCCACCGCGCATGGCCTGCCGTGCAGCGCGGAAGACTGGTCCTGTTTTGCTCGCAACTGCCTGGGCGTTCCGCAACACGACGATGCCGAATCCGAGAGCGACGACGCCGCCATCTGGCAACTGGTGCAGGACCCTGCCCAGGGCAGCCGCATTCAGACCCAGTCCGTCACCCGGGTGATCGGCATCATCACGCAGCCCGAGGGCGGCCCGCCCGTGGTGGGCCATGTGGTCGGCGACCTCGCGCCGCGCGCGCCGGCCGGCATGGCGTCCTCCCCCTCCCGGTCCTGATCCTCAGCCGGCCGCGGGCCGGGTTTCCTCCAGATACGCCACGACGCCGTCCGCCGCGACGGCGCCGCTGGCCATGCACGCCGTCAGCAGATAGCCGCCGGTGGGCGCTTCCCAATCCAGCATCTCGCCCGCGCAGAACACCCCGGGCGCCGCCCGCAGCATCAGCGCGGGCGTCAGCGCCTCGAACGCCACGCCGCCGGCGGTGCTGATGGCCTCGTCGATGGGACGGGCGCGCGCCAGCCGCAGCGGCAAGGCCTTGATGCGCAGGGCGAGCCGGGCCGGATCGCGGAAGTCCTCGGCCGCCGCGCATTCGCGCAGCAGGCCCGCCTTGACGCCCTTGAGCCCGAGCCGGCTCTGCAGGTGGCTGGACATGGACCGCGCGCCGCGCGGATGCGTCACCGCGGCCGTCACTTTTTCCTGCGGCCAGTCGGGCAGCAGGTCGAGGATGGCGCGGGCCTCGCCCCCGGCCTCGATACGGTCCCGCAGGGGCGCCGACAAGGCGTAGACCAGGCTGCCTTCGATGCCGGTCTCGGAAATGACGAATTCGCCCTGCCGGAACGGGCCGCGGCCGGTCGCCGTCTCGCAGGCCATGGCCACGGATTTGACGGGCTGGCCGGCGTTGCGCTCGCGGAAGTGATCCGACCACGCCACGTCGAAGCCGCAGTTGGCCGGCCGCAGCGGCGCGGTCTGCACGCCGTGGGCCTGCAGCCCCGCCATCCACGCGCCGTCCGATCCCAGCCTGGCCCAGCTGCCGCCGCCCAGCGCCAGCACCACGGCGTCGGCGGCATAGGCCTGCTCGCCGGCGGGCGTATCGAAGCGCAGCGCGCCGGCCGACGGCGACGCGCCGGGCGGCCAGCCCAGCCAGCGGTGCCGCATGTGCAGCCGCACCCCGCTGGCGCGCAGCCGCGCGAGCCAGGCCCGCAGCAGCGGCGCCGCTTTCATTTCCTCTGGAAAAACACGGCCCGACGAGCCCACGAAAGTTTGGATGCCGAGCCCGTGGGCCCAGTCGCGCAGGCCGTCGGCGTCCAGCGCCGCCAGCCACGGCGCCACCTGTTGCGCGCGCGCGCCGTAGCGGGCCAGGAACGCGCCGGCCGGCTCGCTATGGGTCAGGTTCAGGCCGCCGCGCCCGGCCATCAGGAACTTGCGCCCGACCGAAGGCATCGCGTCGAACACGTCCACCTGCACCGCGTGCGCGCTCAAGCGTTCGGCGGCCATCAGGCCCGCCGGACCGCCGCCGATGACGGCGACGCGCCGGGCGGCCGGCGCCGCCGGATCGTCCGTGTGCGGCGCGCTCATGGCGCAAGCGCCTTCAGGCCGGCGAAACGGACGGGCATGGCACGGTGCATGGGAGAGAAACCGGAAGAGAATGCGGCGCGCGCCGCGGGCCAGGATTGTCGCACAGCCCTGCCCGGACGCAATAAACGCCCCTCAGGGCGTTTATTGAGCGCAAGCGCCAAGTCGTTGTAATGGCAGGGAAAAGCCGACATGCACAAGGGCTATCCCAAGGCTTGTCCACAATCATTGTGGGCAACTTCGCCGCCCTGCCCTGCCAAGAGCTAGTTGCGGACGGCCGCCAGCATCGGTCCCGGCCAGGGTTCGGCGTCGAGCTGGAAGCGCAGCTCCTGGTACTCGCCGTCCACCGAGACCGACGGCAGCAGCCCGGCGTCCAGCGCCTGGCCCAGCGCACGCCGGCACAGGGTTTCGGGATCGTCCGGCAGCGACTGGAACACGCCGTCCGGGATGCGCAGCCGCAGCAGCGCCTGGGGATCGCCGCTTTCGGCCGGACGGCCGATATGGATATGGGCGGGATAGCCGTGGGGGCACCAGATTCCCACGTGGTACTTGCCTTCGGCGCCGGTGTCGGCGACGTAGCCGGGATGATCGTATTTCGCGGTTCCCATGGACCCTCCTCGAATGCGGCAACCTAGCACGCGTGACCCATCGTAGCGCAGGGCCGCCCCGGTGTGCGGCCCCGGCGCATCCGGGAAAGCCCGGGCCGGCGCAAACCTTGACGCCGGACAAGTCCGCGGGCCGGACCTACAGCGCCACCCTGGGATCGAATCTGCCGGCGAAGCCGAGGTCCACGCAGAAGGTCGCGCCCGCCTCGGGCGAGGCCCGCAGCTGCGCATCGTCCAGCCCGGCGCGGGCGCTGGTGACCAGCATCCTGCGCGCGTCGGCGCCGATGAAGGCGGGGCAGCTGACCTGGGCCGCGCCCAGCTCGATGCTGCCCACCGGCCGGCCGTCGGGCGCGAAGCCGGCGACCCGGCCGGCGCCCCACAGAGCGATCCAGATGGCGCCGGCGGCGTCGGTCACGGCGCCGTCTGGGCCGCCGTCCAGCCCGCTCAGAAACGGTTCCGGCGCGCCCTGCGGCAGGCCGGTGGCGGGATCGGTCGCGACCCGGAAGACGACGCCGCGCGCGGTGTCGGCGAAATAGGCGATGCGCCCGTCCGGCGCAAAGCAGATGGCGTTGGGGATCGTCACCCCGTCGCGCAGCCGTTGCACCCGCCCCCGGTAGTAGTGGTAGATGCTGCCGGCGCCGGGTTCCGCCTGCCAGCCCATGGTACTGATCCAGAAGGCCCCGCAGGGGTGCACGCGCGCGTCGTTCGAGCGGGTGGCGGGGTTGTCGGCCTCCAGCGGCAGATGCAGGTCCAGCGCGCCGGAAACCGGATCGCGCAGGTACAGCCCGTTCTCGGCCAGCAGCAGCTGGCGGGCGCCGTCCTCGGTGATGGCCATGGCGCTGGCCGCCAGCGGCAGCCCGGCCACCTGCGTGGCGCCGCCGCAGCCCCGGCCGGCGTCAGCGCGCGTATACAGCCTGCGGCCCACGATGTCGAACCACCAGGCCAGCCCGCTGGCCGGGTCGTAGCCCGGCCCTTCGCCCAGTTCCAGGCGGTAGTCGTCCAGTACGGTCATTGCGCCTCCTGCCTGCTCCTATTTCGGACCGATTGCTTTGACACTGCAAGCCCTGCTGCCTCTAATGAATCGCAGTCTGTTCATCATGTCTATTGCCTTGATTTATATGATGAATCCACCCGGTTTTCATACAGGACGGCCCGCGAGCAGTCCAGCACGGAAGGAGAAAAATCATGCGTTTCCTGAAGCAGGCGCTGCTGGTCGCCGCGCTGGCGCTCGTCCCCCTGGCGGGAGTCGGCGCGGCCCAGGCCGGCAACGTGAAGATCGGATTCATCGTCAAGCAGCCCGAGGAACCGTGGTTCCAGGACGAATGGAAATTCGCCGACCAGGCGGCCGCCGAAAAAGGCTTCGAACTGGTCAAGATCGGCGCCGCCGACGGCGAGAAGCTCATGGCCGCGATCGACAACCTCGGCGCGCAGGGCGTGCAGGGCTTCATCGTCTGCACCCCGGACGTGAATCTGGGCCCGGGCCTGGTCGCCAAGGCGCGGGCCAACGAGATGAAGATGATGACGGTCGATGACCGGCTGGTCGACGCCGCGGGCGCGCCGCTCGCATCGGTGCCGCACATGGGTATCTCGGCGACCCGGATCGGCGAGACCGTCGGCCACGCGATCATGGCCGAGATCAAGCGGCGCGGCTGGAACATCGCCCAGGCCGGCGCCATCCGCGTGTCCTACGACCAGCTGCCCACCGCCACCGACCGCGTCGAGGGCGCCATCTCGATCCTGAAGGCCGGCGGCTTCCCCCAGGCGTCCATCTTCGATGCGCCGCAGGCCAAGACCGACACCGAAGCGGCGCTCAACGCCGCCACCACGGTGCTCAACGCCCATCCCGGCATCAAGCGCTGGGTCGCCTTCGGCCTGAACGACGAGGCCGCGCTGGGCGCCGTGCGCGCCACCGAAAGCGTGGGCATCCCGCCGGAAAACGTCATCGCCGTGGGCATCGGCGGCGCGGAATCGGCGATCAACGAATTCAAAAAGCCCAAGCCCACCGGCTTCGCCGGCACGGTCATCATCTCGCCGCGGCGCCACGGCTACGAAACGGCGCTGAACATGTACGAATGGATCGCCAGCGGCGCCGCCCCCGAGCCGCTGATCCTGACCTCGGGCACGCTGGCGGCCCGCAACGATTACCAGCAGGTCCGCAAGAACCTGGGGATCGAATGATCCTGCCGGCCGGGGCGGTGAGCCGGCATCGCCCGCATCCGGGAGCAGCCATGGCCTATCTCGAATTCACCGGCGTCAGCAAAAGCTATCCGGGCGTCACGGCGCTGTCGGACGTGAGCTTCGGCGTCGAAAAAGGCGCGGTGCACGGCCTGATGGGCGAGAACGGGGCCGGCAAGTCCACGCTCATCAAGATCCTGTCGGGCGATCTGCAGGCTGACGCGGGCGGCATCGCCATCGACGGGAAAGCGCAGCAATACGCCTCGACCGGCGACGCCTTCGACAACGGCGTGATCGTCATCCACCAGGAGCTGCAGCTGGTTCCCGAACTGACCGTGGCCGAGAACCTCATGCTGGGACGGTTTCCGGCAAGGGCTGGCGTGATCTCGCGGCGGCGCATGATCGACACGGTCGCGGCCCGGCTCGATTCCGCCGGCATCGACATCGATCCGCGCCGCCGGATCAAGCAGCTGTCCATCGGCGAGCGCCAGATGGTCGAGATCGCCAAGGCGGTCATGCTGGACGCCCGCGTGATCGCGCTGGACGAACCCACTTCCTCGCTGTCCTCGCGCGAAAGCGAGGTGCTGTTCGCGATGATCGAGAGCCTGCGCGCGCAGGGCAAGGTGATTCTCTATGTCTCGCACCGGATGGACGAGATCTTCCGGCTGTGCAGCAGCATGACCGTGCTGCGCGACGGCCGGCTCGCCGCCCACCATCCCGACATGGAAGGGCTGACGCGCGAGCGGATCGTGGCCGAAATGGTGGGACGCGAGATCAGCGACATCTGGGGCTACCGGCCGCGCGCGCAGGGCGCAGTCCGGCTGCGGGTGCAGGGCCTGTCGGGCGAGCGGCTCAAGGCGCCGGCCAGCTTCGAGGTGCGCGCCGGCGAAATCCTCGGCTTCTTCGGCCTGATCGGCGCCGGCCGCTCCGAACTCATGCGCCTGATCTACGGCGCCGATGCGCGCCACGGCGGCACCATCGCGCTGGACGGGACGCCGGTCGAGGCCGATACGCCGCACGGCATGATCCGCGCCGGCCTGGCGCTGTGCACCGAGGACCGCAAGCATGACGGCATCATTCAGGGCCGTTCGATCGCCGAGAACATCAACATCTCGTCGCGGCGGCACAGCGCGCGCCTCGGCGTGCTCGACCGCGCCAGGGAGATCGCGGCCGCCGAAACCCATATCCGCAAGCTGCGCGTGCGCACGCCTTCGCGCCACCAGGACATCGTCAACCTGTCGGGCGGCAACCAGCAAAAGGTCATCCTGGGGCGCTGGCTGTCGGAACAGGGCATCCGCGTGCTCATCATCGACGAACCCACGCGCGGCATAGACGTGGGCGCCAAATCCGAAATCTACGAACTGCTCTACCAACTGGCCGAGGATGGCATGGCGATCGTCGTCGTCTCGTCGGAACTGCCCGAGGTGATGGGCATCTGCGACCGGCTGATGGTGATGTGCGAAGGCCGCATCGACGCCGAGCTGACGCGCGGCGATTTCCTCGAGCGCCGGATTCTTGCCGCGGCCCTGCCCGACTGGGCCGGGCCGCCGCTTCCTACTCGTGGCGAACTCCCCCGATGAAAAAACTGCTGTTGGGCGAACAGGGCTTGCTGGTCATCTTCGTATTGGCTTTCGTCCTGGTGGCGATTTTCGTGCCGAACTTCCTGACCGGGCGCAACATGCTCGGGTTGTTGCAATCGGTGGTGACGGTGGGCATCGTCGCCTGCACCATGATGCTGTGCCTGGCGGCTCGGGACTTCGACCTGTCGGTGGGCTCCATCGTGGCGTTCACCGGCATGGTCGCGGTAATGGTCTCGAACGGCAGCGGCTCCATCCTGCTGGGCGCGGCGGCCGCGCTGGCCTGCGGCGCCATCGTCGGCTGGCTCAACGGCCTGGTGATCGCGAAGTTCCACATCAATGCGCTCATCACGACGCTGGCGACCATGCAGATCGTGCGCGGCCTGGCGCTGATCGCTTCGGAAGGCCGGGCGGTGGGCATCAACGACCCGGCCTTCTTCAACATCGCGCTGTCCAGGTTCCTGACCATCCCGACCCCGATCTGGGTGATGGCGGCGCTGTTCGCGATCTTCGGCTTCGTACTGAATCGCAGCGTGTTCGGCAAGAACGTGCTCGCCATCGGCGGCAACCCGGAAGCGTCGCGGCTGGCCGGCGTCAGGGTCGATCGCAGCCGCATCTGCATCTTCGCGCTGCAGGGGCTGGTCTGCGCCATCGCCGGCATCCTGCTGGCGTCGCGCATCACCTCGGGGCAGCCCAACGCCGCCGTGGGGCTGGAGCTGGCGGTGATTTCGGCCTGCGTGCTGGGCGGCGTCTCGCTGGCCGGCGGCCGGGCGACGATGACCGGGGTGATCGTGGGGGTGATGATCATGGGCATCGCCGAAAACGCGATGAACCTGCTGAACATCCCGGCCTTCTACCAGTACATCGTGCGCGGCGTGATATTGCTGCTGGCGGTGTTCCTGGACAATCTGCGCTCGCGCGCGCTGGGGCGGCGCTGAAGCGGGCGCAAAAACAAAAAAGCCGCGGCTCTTTCGAGTGCGGCTTTTTTGTTGAAACTGGTTGCGGGGGCAGGATTTGAACCTACGACCTTCGGGTTATGAGCCCGACGAGCTGCCAGACTGCTCCACCCCGCGTCTGATGTGTGAATCATACATCATTTTGAAATCTTGTGCAGCGCACCCAGCGAATTTTTTTGCTTTTGCGCCATCCGCGACCCCAAAAACGCGCACGCCAGCCGCCATAGCCGGGCCGCCAGGCCGGGGCGATCCAGGCAGATCACTTCGGCCGCATCGATGGCGGTGATGCGCGCCACGCCGCCATAGGCCAGGCCGTGGCCCTCGCCGGCGTGAAGCCTGGCCGACATGGCCAGAGGCAGGCCGTCCGGGGCCTGCGGGCCGGTGACCGGCTCGTCCACGCGCACGCTGCCGCTTACGCAGACCACGGTGGCGCAGGCGCGCAGCACCACCTGGCGGCTCGCGCCGGCGGCCAGCGACCAGCGGCTGGCCTGGATATCCGCAACGGAATTCGGGGTCATGGGCATCTCCTGTGACACCATGACAGGCTACGCGCCCGCTGCTATGCGCAACAGCCACACATCCCGGGTTTCTGTATCGAAGCAGATCCTCGATTTTGCCGCTGTTATGGTGTACTTTTGGCGAATCTGTGCCTACCTACCATCCGACCTCGGGGAGCATGATCGGCGCATGGACCCGCAACCGCTCTATCTACGCCTGGCCGACCACTACCGGCGCGCCATCCAGACCGGCGTACTCGCCCCGGCGCAGCGCATGCCCTCGGTGCGCACGCTGGTGCGCACCCATCACGTCAGCCTTTCCACCGCGTTGCAGGCCTGCCGCCAGCTGGAGGACGACGGCCTGATCGAGGCCCGGCCGCGTTCCGGCTATTTCGTGCTGAAGCCGCGCCGCGCGAGCATGCCGCCGGTGGACGAGCCGGATATCCGCCAGACGCTGGGAACCGCGCAATACGTGGGCATCCACGACCGCGTCTCGGACTTCGTGGCCAAGTGCGAGGCCCACCCGGTCAGCGCCAATTTCGCGCTGGCCGCGGCGGTGCCCGAGGCCTATCCCATGGAAGCCTTGAAGCAGGCCATGATGCGCGCGCTGCGCCAGTCGCCGCGCGCGCTGGTCGATCCGGTCCCGCCGCAGGGACATCCGGCGCTGCGCGCGGTGCTGGCGCGGCGGGCGCTGGCCAATGGCATCAATGCGACGCCCGACGACGTCATCGTCACGCATGGCTGCATCGAGGCCCTGAACCTGGCGCTGCGCGCCGTGGCCAGGCCGGGCGACACCATCGCGGTCGAATCGCCGGCCTACTTCGGCCTGCTGCAGGTGCTGGAGAGCCTGGGCATGCGGGCGCTGGAGATCCCCACCAGCCCGCAGCACGGCCTGTCCATCGAGGCGCTGGACCTGGCCTTCCAGACGCACGGCAACATCCGCGCGGTGGTGGTGGTGCCGAATTTCCAGAACCCGCTGGGCTGCGTCATGCCCGAGGCCGAGAAAGCCCGGCTGGTGGCGCTGTGCGAGCGCCAGCAGGTGCCGCTGATCGAGGACGACACCTACGGCGCGCTGACCGACGACGACACGCCGCTGCCGGCGGCCAAGTCCTGGGACGCGACCGGCAACGTCATCTATTGCTCGTCCATGCACAAGACGCTGGCGCCGGGCATGCGCCTGGGCTGGCTGATCGGCGGGCGCTGGAAGGCCCGCATCGCCATGCTCAAGTTCGCGCAGAGCCGCCCCAACGAGCCGCTGGCGCAGATGGCCGCGGCCGAGTTCATGGGCTCGCGCGCCTACGACCGCCACCTGTCCAGGCTGCGCCGCCACCTCAAGGCCCAGCGCGACCAGACCGCCGAGACCATCGCCGCGCACTTCCCGGCCGGCACCCGCCTGAGCATGCCGCGCGGCGGCATGCTGCTGTGGGTCGAGATGCCGGACGGGCGCAGCGGCATGGAGGTTTTCGAAAGCGCGCTGCGCCAGGGCATACGGGTCGCGCCGGGCGCCATGTTCTCCAACAGCACGCGCTACGAGCATTTCCTGCGCATCAGTTGCGGGCAGCGCACCACGCCCGAGATCACGCGCGCGCTGCAGACCCTGGCGCGCATCGTGGCCGAGCGGCCGCGCAAATGAACCCGACGCTGCATCAGCTCATCGCCGACTACGGCCTGTGGGCGGTGCTGGCCGGCACCTTTCTGGAAGGCGAGAGCGTGGTGGTGCTGGCGGGCTTTCTGGCGCACCAGCGCCTGCTGCGCCTGCCCGACGTGATGCTGTGCGCGTTCGCCGGCTCGTTCGCCGCCGACCAGCTGCTGTTCTATCTGGGACGGCGCTACCGGGAGCACCGCTACGTGGCGCGGGTCCGCGCGCAGCCAGCCTTCGGCAAGGCGCTGGACCTGGTCGAGCGCTATCCCCACGGCTTCATCCTGACGCTGCGCTTTCTGTATGGCCTGCGCACGGTGGGACCGGTGGCGCTGGGCGTGTCGCAGGTGCCGGCGCTGCGGTTCCTGGTGCTCAACGCGGTGGCCGCCGCGATCTGGGCGCTGTGCTTCAGCGTGCTGGGCTATGCGTTCGGGCAGACCATCGAGTCGATGCTGGGGCGGCTGCACGGCGCCGAGACCAAGCTGGCGGTGGCCCTCGCCATCGGCGCGCTGATCGCGCTGGCCTACCACCTGTACGCCAGGCGGCGGCGCAAGTAGCGCGGCGCGCGGCTCAGAACACCAGTTGGCCGCTGGCGCGCAGCACGTGGCGGCGGCGCGCCTTGCGATACCAGGCGCCCACCAGCGGCAGGCGCGCCAGGCGGCGCAGGATGGGATGGCGCTGGTCGAAGTCGTGCCAGGCCTTGAAGCCATGCCCCATGCGTTCCCAGCTCTCGCGCGCTTCGGGCGAGAGTTTGCCGGGGTCGAACGCCGCCAGTTTTGCCGCTTCCGAGACGCGCTGCGCAATGGCCGCGCTCCGGCGTTCCGATGAATACTGATTCCGCATGGGGGCGCATATTACCCGGCTTGGACGATCGCCGCGTTGCGGCGCCGCCACGCGGCTGGAGCGGCTTTTGACCGCTGCGGGCAAGCCCTTGTAATCAAAGGAATTTGCGCAGCTATGCGCGCGCTATCCCAAGGCTTGTCCACAGAAGTTGTGGGTAACTGCGCCGGTGCGCGGCCCTTACTTGAGGGCGGCGTTGACCATGTCGCGCACGCTCTCGAAGCCGGCCACGTATTGCGGGTTCTCGGAACGGGCCAGCAGGCTGGAATAGTTCTGCTCCAGCTGCGCCTCGATGGCTTCGCGCAGGCCGGGCGAAGCCTTGGCCAGGTGCAGCATCGACATCAGGGTCGCGTTCAGCGCGTCGATGCGGCCGCCCTGGTGCGAGATGGTGTGGACGATAACGGCGATTTGTTCCTGGACATCCATGGGTAAGCCTCCTGGCGAAAAAAGTCGGCGCAAATCCTAGCATGGCCCCTCGCGCCCTGGCGCTAGGCAAGCCAGGCGCGGCACGCTAGCATGAAGCGTAGTCCCAATCGGCGCAGGCCGCGCGTGCGCGGCGCCTGGAGCAAAACGGAGCGCGCTCATGAAGACCATTCAGAACTACGTTCCCCCGCCGGCCCAGTCCCTGCAGCGCCTGCAGGACAGGCTGGGATACAGCGACGCGCGCATGACCGAACTGGCCGGCCTGGATGCGGCCGCGCCCTGGTCCAGCTATGTCGGCGGGCCCGAGCCGCGTGCGCTGGGCCGCCAGCGGCTGTTCTTCGTGGCCGCGCGCCTGGCCCTGGACGAAGCGGCCTGGCAGCGCGTGCTGGATTGCATGGCCGAGCTGGGCGCGGGCTTCGACTACGCCGAACCCGCCGGCGCCGCGCAGCCGGCCCCCGAACCGGTGGCCGACGAAGAACGCAAGTTCGGCATGCTGCTGGTCAGCCGCAACGGCGCCTTCCACGAAATGGAGCAGCTGCGCGAGTTCGCGCATTTCGCGCACGAACTCGGCGTCAGCCGCCACGTGCACTCCGCCTTCTATGACAGCGACATCGACCTCTGCCGTTTCAGCTTCGCCGACCACGACGACCTGGACGCCGCCAGCCGCGACCGCATTTTCGACGCGGCGCGCAAGACCATCACGCGCTTCGAATTCGACGGGCGCATCTATCAGGGCGGCATTCCTCCGGAGTCGGACGGTTAGGCCATGAACCAGAGACTGGATGACATCGACCGCAAACTGCTGAGCCTGCTGCAAGCCAACGCGCGCGAACCCGCGGCGATCCTGGCGCGCAAGCTGGGGCTGGCCCGCACCACGGTGGTGGCGCGCATCGCAAGGCTGGAGCGCGAGCACATCGTGAGCGGCTACGGCGTGCGCCTGGGACGCCTACTGGAAGAGGCCGCGGTGCGCGCCTACTGCTTCATCAGCGTGCTGCCCAAGACCCCTGCCGCCGTGATCCGCGAACTTGAGAAAATGCCCGAGGTCGAGGAGGTCTCCTCCGTCAGCGGCCCCTACGACTACCTGATTTTTTTGCGCTGCGAAACCCATGAGCAGCTGGACGAGCTGCTGGACCGCATCGGCCTGATCGACGGCGTCAAGCAGACGCAGACTTCCATCGTCCTGAGCCGCAAGCTGGACCGGCGCAGCGCCGTCGCCGCGCCCTGAAATAATGGTGTAATGACGATTGCTCCGACGATTGCCCCGATTTCAGGATTTTCCATGCTCGTACGCCTAGTCCCCGCCGCCGCCCTGCTCGCCGTCCTGGCAGCCTGCTCCAGCATGAGCGAGGTCAAGCAGGTCGACAAGGACACCTACAGCGTCACCTACAGCTCCGGCAGCCAGCTGCTGACCTGGGTGGAGCTCAAGAACCAGGCGCTGCAGCGCGCCGAGCAGCATTGCGAATCCATGGGACGCAAGCTGCTCAAGCCGGAGATCACCTCCAACCACGCCACCGGCCTGGGCTCCAAGCGCGCCACGGTCACCTTCGAATGCGGCGTCATCGAACCGCCGAAAAACGGCAAGCAGTAAGCCCGGCCGCGCCCGCGAACGGGTGTAGCATTATCCGCAACGCAATCCCATTCCCAGCACCGTGAACCCCTCCCTGCCCGTGGGCATCACCATGGGCGATGCCGCCGGCATCGGCCCCGAAATCGTCGTCAAGGCCTGCGCGCAGGGCCTGGGCGCGCCCTGCGTGGTGTATGGCGACGCGGCCCAGTTGCGCCGCGCCGCGGCCCAGCTGGGCGCCAGGCTGACGATCAAGGAAATCGCCGAGGTCGGCCAGGCCAGCGCCGCGGCCGGACACATCGACGTCATCGCATGCAGCCCCGCCCTGCCCGCCGACCTGCCGCTGGGCCAGGTCCATGCGGCCGCCGGGCGCGGCGCCTACGACTACGTCTGCGCGGCCATCGACGATGCGCAGGCCGGCCGCATCCGCGCCATCGTCACCGCACCGCTGAACAAGAAATCCATGCACGCCGCCGGCATCGACTATCCGGGCCACACGGAGATCCTGGCCGACCGCTCGGCCACGCGCGACTTCGCGATGATGCTGGCCAACGACGAGCTGCGCGTGCTGCTGGTGACCATACACGTGGCGCTGGCCGACGTGATCGCGCGCATCACGCCGCAAGCGGAGCTGCGGGCCATGCGCCTGGCCGACCGGGCCTGCCGGCAGATGGGCATCGCCCATCCGCGGGTGGCGGTCGCGGGCCTGAACCCGCATGCCGGCGAAGGCGGCAAGTTCGGCCGCGAGGACGTCGACATCATCGAGCCGGCGATCGCCGCCGCGCGCGCCGAAGGCATAGACGCCAGCGGCCCCTGGCCCGGCGACACGGTGTTCATGCGCGCGCGCCGCGGCGAGTTCGACATCGTGGTGGCGCAATACCACGACCAGGGCCTGATCCCGGTGAAATACCTGGGGCTGGACCACGGCGTCAACGTGACGGTGGGCCTGCCCTTCGTGCGCACCAGCGTGGACCACGGCACGGCCTTCGACATCGCCGGCAAGGGCGTGGCCGACCAGGCCTCGCTGGTGGCGGCATTCGACCTGGCGCTGGCGATGACGCCCTGAGGCGCGCCGGGCCGACACCTGGCTGTCAGGAAAGCCGGACGGCCCGGGACTACAATACGCCCCGTTTCCAGCGCCCCCGCGGCGCTTTTCGTCCGTATTCCCATCCCCCTCATGTCACGCCTCGCACGCCTGTTTCCCGACCGCTTCACGCTCTACCTGATCTGCACCGTCATCATCGCCAGCATCGCGCCCGCCCACGGCCAGGGCGTGGAGGTGTTCGGCTGGATCACGAATATCGCGGTGGGCCTGCTGTTTTTCCTGCACGGCGCGCGCCTGTCGCGCGAGGCCGTCATCGCGGGGCTGACGCACTGGAAGCTGCACCTGACCATCTTTTCGGCGACCTTCCTGATGTTTCCGCTGCTGGGCCTGGCGCTCAAGCCGGTGCTGGAGCCGCTGGTCACGCCCGAGCTGTACCTCGGCATCCTGTTCCTGTGCTGCCTGCCGGCCACGGTGCAGTCGGCCATCGCCTTCACCTCGATGGCGCGCGGCAACGTGCCGGCCGCGGTGTGCAGCGCCTCGGCCTCCAGCCTGCTGGGCATCTTTCTGACGCCGCTGCTGGTGGGCGCGGTGGTGGCCAACGCCGGCAGCGCGCCGATTTCGTTCGACGCGGTCGGCAAGATCATGCTGCAGCTGCTGCTGCCCTTCGTGCTGGGCCAGTTCGCGCGCCGCTGGATCGGCGCCTGGGTCCACAAGCGCAAGGCCATGCTCAAGTTCGTCGACCAGGGCTCGATCCTGCTGGTGGTCTATACGGCCTTCTCCGAGGCCATCAACGAAGGCCTGTGGAGCGCCACGCCGATTCCGGCCCTGCTCGGCCTGCTGGTGTGCTGCGCGGTGATCCTGGCCCTGGCGCTGGGCCTGTCGGCCCTGGCCGGCAAGGTGCTGGGCTTCAACGTCGAAGACCGCATCACGCTGCTGTTCTGCGGCTCCAAGAAAAGCCTGGCCAGCGGCATCCCGATGGCGCAGGTGCTGTTCGCCGGCCACGCCGTGGGCGCGATCGTGCTGCCGCTGATGCTGTTCCACCAGATCCAGCTGATGGTCTGCGGCGTGCTGGCCGCGCGCTTCGGCAAGCGGCCCGAAGGCAGGGACTGAACGCCGCGGCAGCCCAACGAAAACGCGCCCGAGGCGCGTTTTTTGTTGGTGCGGAGGATCAGTACATGTCGCGCGGCTGCGCGCCGGAGAAGTTCAAGAAGCGCGTGCTCGATCCCTGGAAGGTCAGGCGCACCGTGCCGATGGGGCCGTTACGCTGCTTGCCGATGATGATCTCGGCCGTGCCCTTGTCCGGCGAATCGGGGTTGTAGACCTCGTCGCGGTAGATGAACAGGATCACGTCCGCGTCCTGTTCGATGGCGCCGGATTCGCGCAGGTCGCTCATCACGGGACGCTTGTTGGGACGCTGTTCCAAGCTGCGGTTCAACTGCGACAGCGCGATCAGCGGACAGTTGAGCTCCTTGGCCAGGCCCTTGAGCGAACGGCTGATTTCCGACACTTCGGTGGCCCGGTTCTCGCCCGAGCCGTTGCCCGACATGAGCTGCAGGTAGTCGATGATGATGAGGCCGAGCTGGCCGCACTGGCGCGCCAGACGGCGCGCACGCGCCCGCACTTCCATGGGGCTGAGCGCGGGGGACTCGTCGATGTAGACCTGGGCGTCCTGCATGAGCTGGACCGCGTGGGTCACGCGCGGCCAGTCCTCGGCGATGAGCTTGCCGGTACGCATGCGGTGCTGGTCGAGCAGGCCGACCGAACCCAGCATACGCATCGCCAGCTGCACCGCGCCCATTTCCATGGAGAACACCGCCACCGGCAGCCCTTCCTCGATGGCCACGTGCTCGCCGATGTTCATGGAGAACGAGGTCTTGCCCATGGACGGGCGGCCGGCCACGATGATGAGGTCGCCGCCCTGCATGCCCGAGGTCATCTTGTCCAGGTCGGTGAAGCCGGTGGGCACGCCGGTCACGTCGGACGTGCTTTCGCGGTGGTAGAGCTCGTCGATGCGCTCGACCACCTGGGTCAGCAGCGGCTGGATCTCCTGGAAGCCGGCGGCGCCGCGCGCGCCTTCCTGGGCGATCTGGAATACCTTGGACTCGGCCTCGTCCAGCAGCTGGCGCGCTTCCTTGCCCTGCGGGTTCATGGCGGCCGAGGAGATTTCGTCGGCAATCGACACCAGCTTGCGCAGCATGGCGCGCTCGCGCACGATTTCGCCGTAGCGGCGGATGTTGGCGGCCGACGGCGTGTTGTGCGCCAGCGCGTTCAGGTAGGCCAGGCCGCCGGCGTCCTCGGCCTTGCCGGCGCTGACCAGCGACTCGTGCACGGTGATGACGTCGGCCGGGCGCGCCAGCCCGATCAGGCGGGCGATGTGGTGCCAGATCAGCCGGTGGTCGTGGCGGTAGAAGTCTTCTTCGACCAGCACGTCGGCGATGCGGTCCCAGGCCGCGTTGTCCAGCAGCAGGCCGCCCAGGACCGATTGTTCCGCCTCGATGGAATGGGGAGGAACGCGCAGGTATTCGAGCTGGGAATCGGCGGGTGTGTTCATGGCTTCAATAGTAACGGCTGCAGGATGTCCGCGACGCGGAAGAACCCTTGTACATCGCGCGAGGGCAGGCGCGCCAGCACGGCGCGCAGGGGCGCGGCGATGCTGCACAGAAGCCGCGCCAGCCGCGTCAGGCGGGCCCTGACTTCGGGGTCCGGATTGTGTTCGAAGTAGACCTGGAGCGCCAGTTTACCCAGCGTGCGGGCGTCGTCGTCCGGCAGCTTGCGCAGCGACGCCAGCGAGGCCAGCATCTGGAACAGATCATAGGCCTGGGCCAGCGGGCGCGACAGGGTCGAGCCTATGTTTTCTTCGAAATCGATGCGCCACAGCTCGCCGTCGCGCAACGTCACGTTGCGGATCTGCGCGCCGCCGTGCCACATGCCGCGCACATGGAACGCGGCCAGGTCGGCCGCCGCCGCGCGCGCCAGCCACAGCCGCGCGGTGGAATCCTCGTTGCGGATCAGGTCGGCCAGGTCCTCGCCCACGTATTCCAGCACGAGCAGATCCTGCTCCTGCCACCACACTTCGGGCACCCGGCAGCCGGCCTGCAGCAGCTGCGCAAGGCGCTGCGACTCGTGCGCCAGGCCGTTGCGCAGCAGCACGCCGGGGCACGGAAACTCCCCCAGGAACAGCTTGCAGCCCACACCCAGGAACAGGGCGCGGACATAGCGCGCCACGTAGCCCAGGCCCCGGCCCAGGCTGGGCCGGCGGCGCTTGATGATGCAGCGCACGCCGTCTATGGTCACGTCCCGCACCGACGGTTCACGCGATGCATCCACGCTGTCGAGCCAGGCTCGCAGGCCGGCAGGGGCGTTCTGGTGAACGGGTGGCTGGGTCAAAAAAGGCCTCTGAGGAAAGGTTCGCGCCGGGAAAAAAAAAGCCGGCGCGCGGGCCGGCTTTTTGTCACTGCGGTACCGGCTTAGGACAGTTCGCCTTCGACCAGAACCGTCACGTCGACCAGCACGTCGGCGTGCAGGGCGATCTGGGCCGGGAACTCGCCGACCGACTTCAGCTGGCCGTTGGGCATGCGGACCTGGGCCTTTTCGACGGCGTCGAAGCCAGCCTTGCGCAGGCCGTCGGCGACGTCGGCGTTGGTGACCGAGCCGAACAGGCGGCCGTCGACGCCGGCCTTCTGGACGACCTTCAGCTGGAAGCCGGACAGGCGCTCGCCCAGGGCTTGAGCGGCGGCCAGCTTTTCAGCCTGGGCCTTTTCCAGCTCGGCGCGGCGGGCTTCGAATTCCTTCATGGCGGCGTCGGTTGCGCGACGGGCCTTCTTCTGGGGGATCAGGAAGTTACGGGCGTAGCCATCGCGCACGCGCACGACTTCGCCGAGGTTACCCAGGTTGACGACTTTTTCGAGCAGAATAACTTGCATTTCAGTGCCCCGGATTAGTTGTGGTTATCGGTGTAAGGCAACAGGGCCAGGAAGCGCGCGCGCTTGATGGCGGTGTCCAGCTGGCGCTGGTAGATTGCCTTGGTGCCGGTCAGGCGAGCCGGGATGATCTTGCCGTTTTCTTGCACGAAGTCGCGCAGGGTGTCCAGATCCTTGTAGTCGATCTCTTCCACGCCGGCGGCGGTGAAGCGGCAGAACTTGCGGCGCTTGAAGAGCGGGTTCTGCTGCGTGAATTTGCGTTTTTCCTTGCGTTTTCCGAAGAAAGCCATGATATGTGCCTCTTTGTTTGAGGGGCCGGGCCTTGCCCGCATCCCCATAACCTATCCGTTTTCAGAAGGCGCTCATCGCGCCCCTTGCTCATTCCCTTCAGGCCACCAGCGGGTCGCGCCCTGCGCTGCCGGCTATCCTGCGCGCCTGCTGCAGATGCAGCTTGAGTTTCACCGAGTCCTTGCGCACGGGGGCCAGAAACCCCTGCACCAGCAATTCGGACCCTAAGGCGGTGTCCTTCAACAGCAGCGCCAGATCGCCCAACGCCACGGCCGCGATCGTCAGTTCCACACGGCGCGCAAGGCCGGCTTCGATGACTTCGGACTCGTGCGCCAGCAGCATTTCCAGCGCTGGCAATCCGGCGGGAGTGTGGCGCAAAGGCTCGCATTCGAGAACGCGGGCGCTGAGTTCCAGTTTGTTCATCCTGCCAGGCACCGGGGGGACCAGATGGAACGAGCTCTGCGTGAGCCCTGCTTACTCGGCCTGAGCCGCGGCCGCTTCCGCCGAAGCCTTGCGGGCTTCTTCGCGCTCGACCGACTTCATCATGATCGAGGGAGCGGTCTGGGCCTTCTTGGTCTTGATGACCAGGTGGCGCAGCACGGCGTCGTTGTAGCGGAACGAGTGTTCCAGCTCATCCAGCGTGGCTTGGCCGCACTCGATGTTCAGGCAGACGTAGTGAGCCTTGACGAGCTTCTGGATCGGGTAGGCCAGTTGACGGCGACCCCAGTCTTCCAGGCGGTGGACGGTGCCGCCTTGACCCGTGACCAGCGTTTGGTAACGCTCGACCATGGCGGGCACTTGCTCGCTCTGGTCGGGGTGAACGATAAACACTACTTCGTAGTGACGCATGAGTAAAACTCCTTGAGGATGTCTCGCTGGCCGGTAACCCCCACTTCCGCACCTCCGCGCTTTCCACCACGAAGGCTTTTTTTCTTTCAAAAAAAGGGATATGCCGGCCCGCAAGGGGCAGCCCGCTGCCAGGGGTTTTTTAAAACCAACCCAGCGGTCGAGCAAGAAAGCTCTCGATTATCGCCGATTGGGCGGCTGGAATCAAGCCGCCCTGCTGTGAACAATCAGGGACGGGCCATTTCACCGACAGCGGCGGCGGCCGGACCGGCGTCGGCCGCCTCGATTTCCCGCGGCCGGTTGACCACGCTGACCATCACGTAGCTGATGATCATGAGCAGAAACCACGAGCCCAGCTTGGCGATGGACACCCACTCCCAGCCGGCCGCCTGGTTCGGGTAGCGCCAGGCATGGGCGAAGGTGCCGATGTTCTCGGCGAGCCAGATGAACAGCGCCACCAGCGTGAATCCCAGCAGCAGCGGCATGCGGCGGTAGTCGCGCCAGATCCGGAAGTACACCCAGCAGCGGGCGAACAGCACCGCCGTCAGCGCGAACAGCAGCAGCCTGAAGTCGGCGATGAAATGGTGGGCGAAGAAGTTCACGTAGATCAGCGTCGACAGCGCCAGCGTGGCCGGCAGCGGCGGATGCGCCCGGAAGCGGAAGTCGAACAGGCGCCAGACCCGCGCCAGATAGCTGCCGACGGCCGCGTACATGAAGCCCGTGAACAGCGGCACGCCGCCGATGCGCAGCACGCTGGCCTCGGGATAGATCCAGGAGCCGGCCGCGGTCTTGAACAGTTCCATCGCCGTGCCCACCACATGGAACATCAGGATCACGCGGGCCTCGCTCCAGGTTTCCAGGCGCAGCGCGAGCAGCGCCGCCTGGATGCCCAGCGCGGCCAGGGTCAGGAAGTCGTAGCGGGCCAGCCAGACGTCCTTGGGGTACCACCAGTAGGTCGCCAGGAGCAGCGCGCACATCAGGCCGCCGAACAGGCAGGCCCAGGCCTGTTTCACGCCGAAGCGGAAGAACTCGTAGAGCGCGACGCCGAAACGGCCGCGGCCGGCCAGGTTGCCGGCCAGCCGCGATTCCCAGCCCTGCAGCCGCGCAATGAGCGGCCAGTCGTGGGCCGCCGGATGGCGCACGGCAGGCTCAGCCTTCGACGACGGCGTAGGCCGAGTGGTTGTGGATCGATTCGAAGTTCTCGGCCTCGACGCGGTAGCGCGCGATGCCGGGATGGGCGTTCAGGCGGGCCGCCACGTCGCGCACCAGGTCCTCGACGAACTTGGGATTGTCGTAGGCGCGTTCGGTGACGAACTTCTCGTCGGGGCGCTTGAGCAGGCCCCACAGTTCGCACGAGCCCTCTTCTTCGATCAGGCGGATAACGCTGTCCATGCTCAGGTCGCCGTCCAGGATGGCCGAGACGGTGACGTGCGAGCGCTGGTTGTGCGCGCCGTATTCGGAAATGGCCTTGGAGCACGGACAGAGGCTGGTGACGGGCACCTGCACGACCAGTTCGAACTCGACCTCCGCGCCCTGGGCGCGGGCGATCCACTGGACTTCGTAGTCCAGCAGGCTCTGCACGCCGGAGATCGGGGCGGACTTGTTGATGAAGTACGGGAAGGCCGCCGTGATGTCGCCGCGCTCGGCGTGCAGCAGCGGCAGCATGTCGGCCGCCATGGCGCGGAACAGGGCCGGCGTCATGGGGGTGCTGCGGTATTTTTCCAGCAGCGCCACGAAGCGGGACATGTGCGTCCCCTTTTCTTCGGCGGGCAGCGCCACGGTCAGGGTCCAGTTGGCCACGGTGCCCTGGGGCGCGCCATCGCCGCCCTGGATCAGCATGGGGTGGCGCACGCCACGGATACCCACGCGCTGGATCGGGATGTGCCGGGTGTCCGCCGAGCTCTGGACGTCGGGCATCACGATGGCGGGGTCGATCGGAGAATTCATTTCGGCTTACCTGTCCAGGCGTACAGCCGTCAATATGCTGGGAGCCTGGGAATCTAGATGAAGGGGGCCATTATCGCCCATAAGGCCGCATTCGCCAGTGAAAACCCTTTGCCGGGTAGGTTGACGGGGCCGGAACAGAGTGTTTCATCCGCGGACCCGGGCATGCCGCCCCGGTCCGCGGGCCGGGCTTCAGCCCAGCAGGTCGGCGTAGCGCGCGCGGATCGAGCGTTCGATGCCGGCCGCGTCCAGGCCGATGCCGGCCAGCAGCGCCGACTGCTCGCCGTGGTCGATGAATTCGTCGGGCAGGCCCAGCTGCAGCACCGGAATCTGCACCCCGGCGGCGCTCAGCGTTTCCAGCACCGCGCTGCCGGCCCCGCCCATGACGGAGGCGTCCTCGATCGTGACCAATGCATCGTGGCGAGCCGCCAGGTCCAGCACCAGATCGCGGTCGATGGGCTTGACGAAGCGCATGTCGGCGACGGTCGCGTCCAGTTTCTCGGCCGCGCCCAGCGCGGCCTGCACCAGCGTGCCGAAACCCAGGATGGCGATGCGGGCGCCCTCGCGGCGCACCACGCCGCGGCCCAGCTCGACGGTGTCCAGGCCGGGCGCGGGCTCGGCGCCGCAGCCCGCGCCGCGCGGATAGCGCACCGATGCGGGGCCGGGATACTGGTAACAGGTCGACAGCAGCAGGCGCGTTTCGTTTTCGTCCGAAGGCGTGGCCACCACCATGTTCGGCACGCAGCGCAGGAACGCGATGTCGTAGTTGCCGGCATGGGTGGCGCCGTCGGCGCCGACGATGCCGGCGCGGTCCAGCGCGAAGGTGACGTCCAGGTTCTGCAGGGCGACGTCGTGGATGAACTGGTCGTAGCCGCGCTGCAGGAAGGTGGAGTAGATCGCGACCACCGGCTTCTGGCCTTCACAGGCGATGCCGGCGGCGAAGGTCACGGCGTGCTGCTCGGCGATGCCGACGTCGAAATAGCGCTGCGGGAAGCGCTTTTCGAATTCCACCAGCCCGCTGCCTTCGCGCATGGCCGGCGTGATGGCGACCAGGCGGGTGTCCTGCTCGGCCATGTCGCACAGCCACTGGCCGAACACCTGAGTGAAGGTGCGCTTGCCGGGCGCCTTGGACTGCTGGATGCCGACGGCCGGGTCGAACTTGCCCGGGCCGTGATACAGCACCGGGTCGGCCTCGGCCAGCTTGTAGCCTTGCCCCTTGCGCGTCACCACGTGCAGGAACTGCAGGCCTTGCAGGGCCTTGAGGTTCTGCAGGGTCGGCACCAGCGCGTCCAGGTCGTGGCCGTCGATGGGGCCGACGTAGTTGAAGCCGAATTCCTCGAACAGCGTGGCCGGCGTGACCATGCCCTTGGCGTGTTCCTCGAAGCGGCGCGCCAGTTCAAGAACCGGCGGCACGTGCTGCAGCACCGCGCGGCCGACGTTCTTGGCCGCCGCGTAGAAGCGGCCCGACATCAGGCGGGCCAGGTAGCGGTTCAGCGCCCCGACCGGCGGCGAGATCGACATGTCGTTGTCGTTCAGGATCACCAGCAGGTTGATGTTGGGCGTGACGCCGGCGTTGTTCATGGCTTCGAAGGCCATGCCGGCCGACATCGCGCCGTCGCCGATGACGGCGATGTGCTGGCGCTGCACGCCGGCGTTGCGCGAGGCCACCGCCATGCCAAGCGCAGCCGAGATGGAGGTCGACGAGTGCGCGGTGCCGAAGGCGTCGTACTCGGACTCGCTGCGCTTGGGAAAGCCCGAGATGCCGCCCTGCTGGCGCAGGCGGGCCATGCCGGCGCGGCGGCCGGTCAGGATCTTGTGGGGATAGGACTGGTGGCCCACGTCCCAGACGATGCGGTCATGGGGCGTGTCGAACACCTGATGCAGCGCCAGCGTGAGCTCGACGGTGCCCAGGTTGGACGACAGGTGTCCGCCCGTTTTGGATACCGATTCCAGCACGAAGCCCCGCAGCTCGTCGGCAAGCTTTTTCAGCTCGCGGCGATCCAGGCGCTTGAGGTCTGCCGGGGATTGAATGCGGTCCAGTAAATCTGTCGTCATGCTTTTATTCGGTTCGTTGGCCCGGACTGCCTGCCGTCCGGGCTAGTCTCGGCTCAGCGGTCCCGAAGGACGATGAAGTCGGCCAGCTCGGCCAGGCGCTTGCCTCCCTCGCCCAGCGGCGCCAGCGCGGCCAGCGCGTCCTCGCGCAATGCTTCAGCAAATGCCCGCGCCTCGTCAAGCCCGAGCAGCGATACGTAGGTGGGCTTGTTCTCGGCCGCGTCCTTGCCCGGCGTCTTGCCCAGGCTGGCGCTGTCGGCGGTGACGTCGAGGATGTCGTCGACCACCTGGAACGCCAGGCCCACGGCCTGCGCATAGGCGTCCAGCGCCTGGCGCGTGGCCGAACTGGCGCCCGCCACGATGCCGCCCAGCGCCACACTGCACGCGAGCATGGCGCCCGTCTTCATGCTGTGCATGGTCTGGAGCTCGTCGCGCGACAGCGCGCGCCCGACGCTGAACAGGTCGATGGCCTGGCCGCCCGCCATGCCCTGGCTGCCGGCGGCGCGCGCCAGCGACTGAGTCGCCTGCACGATGAGCGCCGGCGCGATCGGCATGGAAGCCAGCAGGTCGAACGCCAGCGGCTGCAGCGCGTCGCCGGCCAGCATGGCGGTGGCCTCGTCGAACTGCACGTGGGTGGTGGGCCGGCCGCGGCGCAGCGTGTCGTCGTCCATGCAGGGCAGGTCGTCGTGCACCAGCGAATAGGCGTGGATCAGTTCGACCGCCGCGGCGGCGCGGTCCAGCGAAGCCTCGATGGCGAGGACGCTGCCGCTGACCGGGCAGGCCTGCCCCGCCGCATAGACCAGCGCGGCCCGCACCCGCTTGCCGCCGCCGAGGACGGCGTAGCGCATGGCTTCGTGCAGGCGCGCCGGCAGCGCGTCCGCGGGCGGCAGCAGATCGTCCAGCACGTCTTCGACGTGCCGCACGCGCCCCTGCAGCCACTCCGGGAAGGGGAGTTGTATTTGCTTCATCGGTTCTTATTCGTCATCCAGCGCCGCCGGGTCCAGCGGGCGCAGCAGGTCGCCCTCCAGGACCTTCACCTGCTGCTCGGCCTGCGCCAGACGCTCCTGGCAGACCCGCGTGAGCGCCACGCCGCGCTTGTAGGCGGCCAGCGATTGCTCGAGCGGCAACGACCCGTCTTCCATGGCCGCGACCAGCGCTTCGAGTTCGGCCAGCGCCGTTTCGAAATCCTGGGGCAAGGAGGAGTCATCGACCTGCGGGTCGGCTTGTGGGGAGTGGGCCAAACGGGTCTCCGAGGACGCTAGGGGTGGATCAATCCGTGAATTGTACGAGATACCCAAACCCTGTCGCGGCACGCATTTCAGGCGGGGGTTCCGGCCAGCCCCGCGACGGCGGCGCGCAGCAGGGGCGCCACCTGCGTGCGCAGCTGCGCCTCGGGCAGCAGGCCGGCCGGGCCGCCGCAGCTCATGACGAACACGCCCTCGCCCGTGACCGAGGCGAACGGCACCGCGGCCGCGTGGATGCCCGACTGCCACTCGCCGATGGCGTAGCAGCAGCCCGACTCGCGCAGTTCCGCGCGGGCGCGCTCGATGGCGGCGGCCGGCGGCGCGGCCTCGCCCAGCCGCGCCAGCGCTTCGTCGCAGGCCGGCGCCGGCAGGCTGGCCAGGTAGGCCCGCCCCATGGCGCTGTCCAGGCTGGCCCGGTAGCCGACCGGCAGGCGCAGATAGAGCGCGGACGAGCCGTGGATGGCCTCGACGTAGGTCATGGCGTCGCCGTCGAAGGCGCCCAGGGCGACGGCCGCGCCCGTGGCGCGGGCCAGCTCCGTCATGGAGGCCTTGGCCAGTTCGCGCACCTCCAGGCCGGCCAGCAGGCCGAAGCCCAGCGCCAGCACGCCGTAGCCGGGCGAGTACTTGCCCGTGTCGGGGTGATAGCGCAGATAGCCCAGCTCGGTCAGCGTGTAGGTGATGCGGCTGATGGTGGGCTTGGGCAGGCCGGTCAGCCGCGCCAGGTCCAGGTTGCCCAGCGCGGTCACGCCGTGGCGGAAGCAGCGCAGCACCTCCAGCCCGCGCGCCAGGGCGGTGATGAAGTCCGGCGAATTGGCGCCCTCTCCTGCGCCGGCGGCGCGCTTGCGGCGCGCGGGCAGGCTGAGCTCGACCTTGCCGTCGGGTTTGGCGGCGGGATGCGCGATACGCCTGGCGTCAGAAAAAGATTGCATTTCTATTCGCTTCGTTTTTATAGTTTATTTCGAATAACAAAATAAAATTCCATAGTTCGGAATTTAAAGCATGCCGGCCCGGATGACAAGCGGGCCCGCGGCCGGCCATCCACACCCGTACGCGAACCAAGGGGAAACACATGATGCGCACGAGCTTCAAATTGCTGGCTACCCTGGTCCTCGGCGCCGCCGCACTGAGCGCCCAGGCCGACACCTATCCGTCCCGCCCCATCAAGGTCATCTCGCCCTTCCCGGCCGGCGGCGCCACCGACGTGCTGACCCGGGTGCTGGCCGAGCGCATGGCCAAGACGCTGGGCCAGCCCATGATCGTCGAGAACAAGGCCGGCGCCGGCACCTCCATCGGCGCGGCGTTCGTGGCGCGCGAGGCGCCCGACGGCTACACCATCCTGATGGCCACCAACTCCACGCTGGTGACCAACCGCTACCTGTACAAGGACCTGCCCTACGATCCCGACAGCTTCGCCCGCATCGGCATGGTGGGCGTGGGGCCGCTGGTGCTGCTGTCCAGCCCCAAGCGGCCCTTCGCCGGCACGCAGGACGTGGTGGCCTACGCCAAGCAGCACCCGGGCAAGCTGACCTTCGCCACGTTCGGGCCCGGCACCTCGTCGCACCTGGCCGGCGAGCTGTTCAAGAAGCGCGCCGGCATCGACATCCTGCACGTGCCCTTCAAGGGCGCCACCCAGGCCCTGCCGGCGCTCATCAGCGGCGAAGTGGACCTGTTCTTCGACATGGTGGCCACCGGCATGCCGCAGGCCGACGCGGGCAAGGTCAAGGTCTTCGCCATCACCAGCCCCACGCGCCTGCCCACCCAGCCCAAACTGGCCACCATGGCCGAACAGGGCTATCCGGATTTCGACCTGACCGCCTGGTTCAGCTTCGTGGCGCCCAAGGGCACGCCCGCCCCCGCCATGGACAAGCTGCGCCAGGCCCTGGCCGAGACGCTGCAGGACGAGGCGATCAAAAAGCGCATGCTTGAAATGGGCATAGACCCGCGCTCGGGCACGCCGGCCGAACTGGACCGCCAGATCGCGAGCGAACAGCCCATCGTCGCGCAGCTGGTCAAGCAGGCCAACATGGCGCCGCAGTAAATACACGGGGCGGACCCTTGTTGTCAGCCCCTGTTACCAGGCCCTAACGCCTGGATACACCGGCCCCGCCGGCCCGGCTGCTATGGTGAAACAAACCCCATAGCGAATGCCCGATGCCGTACCTCGAAGAAAGATATGCACGGCTGGACGCTGCGCGCTGGCTGGCGGCCCTGGCCGTCGTCCTGCTGCACAGCGCAGCCATGATCGTCAGCAATCCCGCCGCCTATGGCGGCGGCGCGTGGCTGGCCGCCAACCTGTACGATTCGGCGGCGCGCTGGTGCGTGCCCGTCTTCGTCATGGTCAGCGGCGCCCTGCTGCTGGACCCCGACAAGCCCCAGGACGCGCGCCAGTTCTACAGCCGGCGCATGGCGCGGATCTGCGCGCCGCTGCTGTTCTGGACGCTGTTCTACCTGGCCTGGCGCACCGGGCTGGACTGGTGGGACGACGGCCGCATCGATTTTTCGTTCTGGCCGCGCAAGGTCGCCCAGGGCGAGCCCTATTACCACCTGTGGTACCTGTACATGATCGTGGGGCTGTACCTGTTCGCGCCCCTGATCCGCCTGCTGTATGCGCGCAGCACGCCGCGGGCGCGCGCGCTGTGGGTGGTCGGCATCCTGGGCGTGGCGATCCTGGACTCCCTGTACCGCCGCGCGCTGGGCGCGCCCGCCGGCTTCTTCCTGACCTGGTTCCTGCCGTATCTGGGCTATTTCGTGGCCGGCCGCCTGATCTTCGACGGCCAGATGCGGGTGCCGCGTCCGCGCCTGATGCTGGCGGCCAGCGTAGCCGCGACCGCGCTGGGCGTGTATGCCATGTCCAACAGCCGCACGCTGGACACGTATTTCTATGACTATTTCAGCCTGACCGTCCCGTTCATGTCGCTGGCGGCCTTCCAGTGCATCGTGTCGTCGCCGCGCCTGCCGCGGCTGGCTTCGCTGGCCCCGCTGACCTTCGGGGTCTACCTGATCCATCCGCTGTTCCTGGACGTGGCGCGCCGGGCCGGCGCGATCACGGGCGCGCGCAGCGACGCGTGGGCGGTGCCGCTGCTGGCGGCCGCCGTATTCGCATTGTCGGCAGCCAGCAGCTGGCTGCTGAGGAGGCATCCAGCCACCCGCAGACTGGTCTGAATTCTGCGGCGCCAGGACTTCGTCCGTGCTTGCGTATCATCGCGGGCGCGGGTCTGGCCCTTGGGGTACAATTCACGGCTTATTTGATCGGCCAGACACCGATTTTTCTTCGCGCCAGAACGGAATTCACCCAGCGGATTTCACTTGGCGGACTTGCCCAGCGGAATTCAGGCGGCGGATTTGGCCAGGCCATCAGGCCCGGCCGGACGAGATTGCCGCGCACGCCGGGCGAGCCACCAGGCAAAGCTGCTCGGCGACAGCTCAACCGTCCTGGCTTTTTTATCCGAGCGGAGGGAATCATGACCGACATCGGTCGGATGGCACATGTAGTGCCAGCTCGCACCCAGCTACCCGTCAGCGCATATTTTGACGAAGCCCTCTTTGCCCGCGAGCAAGAACTCATTTTCAAGCAATCCTCGCAATACGTCGGCCACCAGAAATTGGTGCCCGAGGTCGGGGACTGGCGCACGCTGGTCCAGGAAAACGGAGGTCGCCTGCTGGTCCGCAACCAGCAAGGCGTCGAACTCATCTCAAATGTCTGCCGCCACCGGCAGGCATTGATGCTTGGCGGCGAAGCCGGCAACGTGGCCGGCAACTGCAATACCAAGGGCAACCTGAAGGCGACCGGCGGCAACATCGTGTGCCCGCTGCACCGTTGGACGTACAACAACAAGGGCGAGTTGTTGGGCGCGCCCCAGTTCGACACCACGCCCTGCATGAACCTGCAGAAGTTCCGCCTGCGCGACTGCCACGGCCTGCTGTTCGAAGGCCCGCGCGACCCGGCCGCCGACATGGCGCCGCTGTTCGCGCGGCCCGAGTTCGACTTCGGCGACTACGTGCTGGACCACGTCGAGGTGCACCAGTGCAACTACAACTGGAAGACCTTCATCGAGGTCTACCTCGAGGACTACCACGTCGGTCCGTTCCACCCCGGCCTGGGCCGCTTCGTCACCTGCGACGACCTGAGCTGGGAGTTCAACGACTGGTACAGCCTGCAGCGCGTCGGCGTGCACAACGCGCTGGCGCAGCCGGGCTCGGAGGTCTACAAGCAGTGGCATGACCGCCTGCTGGCGTTCCGCGAAGGCGACGCGCCCGATTTCGGCGCGGTCTGGGTCACGTATTTCCCGACCCACATGATCGAGCTGTATCCGCACGTGCTGGTGCTCTCCACGCTGTATCCCAAGAGCCCGCAGGAAACCGTGAACGTGGTCGAGTTCTACTACCCCGAGGAAATCGCCGCCTTCGAGCGCGAATTCGTCGAGGCGCAGCGCGCCGCCTACATGGAGACGGCCATCGAGGACGACGAGATCGCCGAACGCATGGACGCCGGCCGCAAGGCCCTGATGCAGCGCGGCGTCAACGAAACCGGCCCCTACCAGTCGCCCATGGAAGACGGCATGCAGCACTTCCACGAATGGTATCGCCGCATCATGCAGGACCGGGTCTGAGGCCCTGCCGTGCAAACAAAAAAGCCTTGCTTGCCCGCAAGGCTTTTTTTTTTCGCCGGTGAGCCGGGCTGCGCGGATCAGCGGCCGAGCGTCCCGGCCACGGCGCGCTCGCCGATGGCCAGCCCCACCGTCATGCCCACGCCCGAGTGCATCACCGCGACGGTCGTGGCCGCATCCACGGCCATCACCGAGAACGGCGCCGGGCCGTGCGCGCCGTACACGCCCTGCCAGCGCTCCAGCACCCGCAGCCGCGCGCCCAGGGCCTGCGACGCCAGGTCCAGCATCGCGTCGTCCACGGCCTCGTCGTTGAACGGCGGGGCATCCTGGCCGTAGCGGTGCGAATCGCCGATGATCAGTTCGCCGTAGGGCGTGGGGCTGATCAGCAGGTGGATGCCGTTTTCCAGCAGCATGGGCGTGCGCGCCTGGATCACTTCGCGCAGCGCCAGCGCCGACGGCAGGTCGGAGAACGCGCCGTAATGCACGCAGGATAGGCCAGTGAGCAGGGGCCGATCGAGCGCGATGGGATCGGCCTCGAACGCGGCGCGCAGCATCTGCAGGCGCGTGACCTCCAGGTTCAGCGGCGCGAACAGCTCCGGCAGCAGGGTCAGGTAATCGTGGCCGGGGCAGACGAACACGTGCCCGCCCTGGAATTCGCCGGCCGACGTGCAGACCCGGCCGCCTTCGACGGCGCGCGCCAGCGTGCCGGTGATGAAGGTGACGCCCAGCGACTCGGCCAGGTAGCGCGTGATCGCCGGCAGCGCCTCGCGCGAATAGATCTGCAGGTCGTCATGGCCTTGCAGCGCGGCGCAGTGATGCGCCAGCCGCCCGCCGTACAGGCGCGCGACCTCGCGGCCCGACAGCAGTTCGGCGCGATAGCCTTCCTGCCGCATGCGGGTTTCGGCGAATTCCTGCAGCACGTCCGCCTCGTCGGCGTTGCGCGCCAGCACCAGCGCGCCGTTGGCCCGCACGTGGAAGCCCGCCTTGCCCGCCAGGTCCAGCCACAGCTCGCGCGCCTGCTGGGCGTGCGACAGCATCGTGCCCGGCGCCTGGCCGGTCACGATCACCTGGCCGAAATTGCGGACCGTGGCGCCATGCGCCTGGCGGCTGCGCTCGATCACGGCCACCGACAGGCCGCGCTTGGCGGCCGCCCAGGCGTGGGCGATGCCCAGCATGCCCGCGCCCACCACGATTACGTCAAAGTTCTTCATTTCTGGACCACTGGAAAGAATTGGGGGCCACCCTTGCGGCGGCCCCGATAACGCTGCTTACTTCTTCTTCGGCTCGGACTTGCCGTCGTAGCGCTTGGTCCATTCCGCGATGATGCGTTCGCGGTTCGTGGCGGCCCACACGAAGTCGTTCTTGATCATGCGCTTGGTCAGGTCGGACGGCAGGTTGGGGTTGACGGTCGCCACCGAGGGAATCGCCAGCACCGCGAAGTTGGCCTTGTACAGCTCGTTAGCTTCGCGGCTGGCCGAGAAGTCGGCCAGCTTGCGGGCGGCCTCGAGGTGCTTGGTGCCCTTGACGATGGCGGTGGCCTCGACTTCCCAGCCCAGGCCTTCCGACGGGAACACGGCCTCGACCGGCGCGCCGTCGGCCTTCAGCTTGGCGGCGCGGTAGTCGAACGACACGCCGATCGGGAATTCGCCGGCGGCGGCCAGGTTGCAAGGCTTGGAGCCGGAATGCGTGTACGAACCGATGTTCTTGTGCAGCGCGTCCATATAGGCCCAGCCCTTTTCTTCACCGAAGATCTGCAGCCAGGCGCTCACGTCCAGGAAGCCCGTGCCCGAGGAGGCCGGGTTCGGCATCACGATCTTGCCGGCGTAGACCGGCTTGGTCAGGTCCTGCCACGAGGTGGGCTTGGGCAGCTTTTGCTTTTCGGCTTCGATGGTGTTGAAGCAGATGGCGGCGGCGTAGCCGTCCATGCCGACCCACGAAGGCTCGGCCTTGGCGTCGCGCATGTTGGGCGCGATCTGGTCCAGGCCCTTGGGCGCGTACGGCAGCAGCATGCCTTCCTTGTCCATCAGGCCCAGGGCCGTACCGGCCAGGCCCCAGATCACGTCGGCCTTGGGATTGCTTTTCTCGGCCAGCAGCTTGGCGGCGATGATGCCCGTGGAATCGCGCACCCACTGGATCTTGATGTCGGGATGGGCCTTTTCGAAGGCGGCCTGGTAGGCCTTGATCTGGTCGGCTTCCAGCGCCGTGTAGACGGTCAGGGTGGTCTCGGCGGAAGCGGCGCCCATCACGCCCGTCAGGGCGGCGGCCAGTGCAAGCAGCTTGTAGCGATTCATGGAGTACTCCGTTGGTAGGCGGAAAAAGGCTGCAAAACCCCGCGGGGCCGGCGCAAGCCGGTCCCGTGTGCAGCGAACGCGGGGCGGTGAAGGGTCAGGGACGCTTGCCTGCCGACAAGCGGGATTCGATATCGGCGATCACACCGGGCAGGTCGGCGACGGTGTCGATCAGGTAGTGCGGCGCGGCCGGGGAAAGCTCGGCGCTGGCCCTGGCCCGCACCTGCTGGCGCCCGGCCTCGTCCAGGCTCAGGTACTGCTCCAGGGTCAGGCCGGCGGCATTGCCGGAAAGCAGCAGGCCCACGGTCCACATGCCGGCGCGGCGGCCCTCTTCGATGCCGGGCGCGGTGTCGTCGACCTTGATGCAGGCGGCCACGTCCGACAGGCCCAGCTCGACCACGTTCTTCAGCGCCATGGCGGGCGCCGGACGGGCGCGCGGCACGTCGTCGCTGGCCACGATGCAATCGGGTTCCAGGCCCTCGGCGGCGGCGCGCTCGACCACGCGGCGCATGACGCTGTCGGGGTAGCCCGAGCACGAACCGATCTTCAGGCCGCGCTGGCGCAGCACGCGCAGCAGTTCGGCCGCGCCGGGTATGGCCGCGGAATACTGGGCGACCTTCTCCAGCTGCATGGGCAGGAAGCGCTCGTAGATGGCGGTCACGTCATCGTCGGTGGGCAGGCGGCCGAAGCGTTCCTGGTACTGGCTGGCGATGGCAGGCTCGTTGCACAGCGTGCGGATGTGGTCCCACTTGCCCATGCCCATGGGGCCGCGGGCCTGCTCCAGCGACACGTCCATGCCGAACTGGGAGAACGCATCGACGAAAACCTTGGTGGGCGCGAAGGAACCGAAATCGACCAGCGTTCCGGCCCAGTCGAAGATCACCGCTTCCAGGCGGACGGGCAAAGGGGAAACTGTCATGGGGGTCATCCTTGAGAACAATCGGTCAATGGGCCGCCGGGCGGCGCCAGGCCTGGCTGCGCGCCACCAGCGCGCGGCTCGCCAGATGCAGGGCCAGGGCCGCCACGGCCGAGCTGGCCATGATCACGGTGCACATGGCGGCGGCCGGGCCGATAAAGCCGGCGTCGTCCATGTTCAGCACGGCCACCGCGGCCAGCACCGTGGAGGGGCTGTACAGGAACACCACGGCGGACACCGTCGTCATGGCGGAAACGAACAGGTAGCGGGCCACGTCCAGGGCGGCCGGCAGGCACATCGGCAGCGTCACGCGCAGGAAGGTGGTCAGGCGCGGCACCTTCAGCGACGCGGAAGCGGCTTCGAACTCCGGGTCCAGCGCATTGAGCGCCGTGGCCGCCGTCAGGTGCGCGCTGGTGTAGAAGTGCACCACCGTGCACAGCACCAGCAGCGGCATGGTGCCGTACAGCACGTTCAGCGGATTGAGCGGGCTGTTGAAGAAGAAGATGTAGCCCAGGCCCAGCACCAGGCCCGGCACCGCCATCGGCACCAGCGCCAGCATGCCCACCATGCCGCGCAGGCCACGGGCCAGCGCGCCGCGGGCCGGCACTTTTTCGACCATCCAGGCGCCGGTGAAGACTACGGCGGTACCGGCCACGGCGGTGTAGAACGCCAGCTGCAGGCTGTTGCGCCAGGCCAGCCAGCCGCCGCCGTCCATGTTGTCGAAGTCGTAGGAACGCAGCGACAGCGACAGGTTGTACGGCCACATCTTGACGAACGAGGCCCATACCGCCACGCCGATGATGAGCAGCAGGAACGCGGCCACCGCGCCGGCCAGCGCCAGGAACGCGGCGTCGCGGCGGCGGTCGGGGCCGGCGGCGTAGGGCTGGGCCCGGCCGTTCATCTGGGCGCCCTGGCGGGCGCGCAACCGCCGGTCCAGCGCGAAGGTCAGGACCGCGGGCAGGAGCAGCAGGATGCCGATGGCCGCCCCCTTGGGGAAGTTCTGCTGCCCCACCACGGCCTTGTAGGCCTCCATCGCCAGCACGTTGTAGTCGCCGCCCACGACCTTGGGCACGCCGAAATCGGTGACGGTCAGGGTGAACACCACGCAGCACGCCGAGAACACGGCGTAGCGGGTGCCCGGCAGGGTGACGGTGAGGAAGGTGCGCCAGGGGCCGGCGCCCATGGCGCGGGCGGCGTCGTAGAGACGGCCGTCGGCCAGCGTCAGGCCGGTCAGCAGGATCATCAGGGCGTGCGGGAAGGTATAGAACGCCTCGCCCGCCACGATGCCCCAGAAGCCGTAGATGGTGGCGCCGCCGAACAGGTCCTTGAGCAGACCCTGGTTGCCCAGCAGGTACACCAGCGCGATGCCGGGCAGCAGCGACGGCGCCAGCAGCGGCAGCAGCGCAACGGTGCGCAGCAGCCCCTTGCCCGGCAGGCGCGTGCGCGTCAGACCGTAGGCGAATCCGTAGGCGCAGGGCACGACCAGCAGCATGGTCACCGCGCCGACCGCCAGGCTGCGCCCGACCATGCCCAGGAAGCCTTCGCCGCCGATGATGCCGGCGACCACCGACAGCCCGGCCCAGGCGCCGTCGCCGTCGGTCACGGACTTGACCAGGATCGCCGCCAGCGGCAGCGCCAGGAACAAGAGCAGGCACAGCGCCAGCGCGCCCTGCCCGCCGGCCAGGCCGGCGGCGCCGACCCAGGCGGGCAAGGGACGCCGGCCCAGGGACGGCGCGGGCGCGGCGCAGACCGCCGGCGCGGGGGAAGCGGAACGGGTCATCGCCGGATCAAGCGTAGGCGCGTATCGCATGGCGCGGCAGCTCCACCCAGCAGCGGCTGGCGGCGTGAGGGCCCAGCAGGGCGTCTCCGATTTCGGGGGATAC
This sequence comes from Achromobacter sp. HZ01, assembly GCF_003267925.1. NCBI lineage: Bacteria > Pseudomonadati > Pseudomonadota > Betaproteobacteria > Burkholderiales > Alcaligenaceae > Achromobacter > Achromobacter sp. HZ01. Next base: position 34,052 of record NZ_LWKV01000005.1, on the reverse strand, counting down.
GACGGAATGCACGGTGGCGCCGGGCACGCCTTCGAGGCGCAGGGCCAGGCGGTAGCCGCGGCCCAGGAACACGCCGTCGAGCACGTCGGCCAGCATGGCGTTGGGCTGCTCCGGGCGGGCGGTGCTCACGCGCACCGCCTCCGGACGCACGAAGAGCCGGCCGCTGGCGGCGTCCAGCGCCTCGTCCACGGCCAGTTCCTGGCGGCCGACGCGGGCGCGGTGGGCGTCCAGGCGCTCGAACGGCAGCCAGTTCGCCTCGCCCACGAAGTCGGCGATGAAGGCCGAGCGGGGCTGGCGGTAGAGCTCGGTGGGGGTGCCGTACTGTTCGATGACGCCGCCGTTCATGACGGCGATGCGGTCGGCCATCACCATGGCCTCTTCCTGGTCGTGCGTCACCATCAGCGTGGTGATGGACAGGCGCTTTTGCAGCGCGCGCAGTTCGATGCGCAGGTGTTCGCGCACGCGGGCGTCCAGCGCGGACATGGGTTCGTCCAGCAGCAGCAGCGACGGCGAAGGCGCCAGCGCGCGCGCCAGGGCCACGCGCTGCTGCTGGCCGCCGGAGATCTGCCCGGGGTATTTGTCGGCCGCGCCCGCCAGGCCCACCAGCGTGAGCATTTCCTCGACGCGGTTGGCGACGTGGTTGCGGTGGGCGCGCTTGCCGCTCAGCCCGTAGGCCACGTTCTGGGCCACGGTCAGGTTGGGAAACAGGGCGTAGGACTGGAACAGGATGCCGTAGTCGCGCGCCTGCGGCTCGGCGTGGGAGATGTCGCGGCCGGACAGCACGATGGCGCCGCTGTCCTGGCGCTCCAGGCCCGCGATGGCGCGCAGCAGGGTGGTCTTGCCGCAGCCCGACGGGCCCAGCAGGCACACCAGCTCTCCGGCGCGGATGTCCAGCGAGACGTCCGACAGCGCGGTGTGGCTGCCGAAGCGCTTCACGAGATGCCTGACAGAGAGAAATGCGTTGTCGCGTTCGGCCATGGGGCCTCCGGTATGGGAACGCTCGCAGTATGGAAGGCGCGTATTGAGTGTTTATGACACTTCGCGCAAATGCAGTAATAAAAACATCAAATTATTTTGGTGTACTGGCGGTCTCGTGCATTGGGCCCCTGCCGCGCCCAGTGCCGCCCCCATTTACCGCCCCCCTGCCCCGTGCTCGTCGCCGAACTCAAATCCTTCTATGCCGTCGCCCGCTGCGGCACCGTCACCAAGGCCGCCGCCCAACTGGGCGTCAGCCAGCCCACGGTCACGGGGCAACTGCGCCAGCTGGAATCGCGTTACGGCGTCGAACTGTTCCATCGCCAGGGCCGCGGCATGCGGCTGTCGGACGCCGGCCACAGCCTGATGCCCATGGTCGAGAAACTGGTCCAGCAGGAAACCGAGATCGACTTCCGCCTGCGCGACGCCAGCGACCTGCGCGAAGGCAATCTGCGCATCGGCGCCACCGGCCCCTACTACATCATGGACACGGTGCGCACCTACAACCAGCGCTATCCCGGCATCGACCTGACCCTCACCATCGGCAATTCGCAAAGCATGCTGCAGGCGCTGCACGATTACCGCATCGAGATTGCCACATCGTCCTTGCTGATGGATGACAAGCACCTGTACCGGCGCATGATCGCCGCCGATCCCATCCGGGTGGTCACGCATCGCGACCACCCGCTGGCCCGCCGCAGCGAGGTGCGCCTGGCCGAGCTGGCCGACCACGCGCTGCTGGTGCGCGAGCCCGGCTCCATGACGCGCCAGCTGACCGAAGACGCGCTGCAGCAGGCCGGCGTGACCGTGCGGCGCACGCTGGAGATCGGCAGCCGCGAATCGATCCGCCAGGCCATTCTGTGCGGGCTGGGGGTCAGCCTGATTCCCTCGCGCGAGATCCCGTCGCACCCGGACCTGGCGGCGCTGAATATCCAGGGCGCCGACATCCTGATGCACGAATACCTGTACTGCCTGCGCGAGCGCCAACCGGTGCAGCTCATCGCGCGCTTCCTGGAGATGGCGCCGGCCGCCGGCTGACCGCCCGCAGCCCCGCTGCGCCCCCTCCCCCTTGCGGCCAATCCGGAGACAACCATGGCCTTGACCCTGCAAGACATCGAACAGATCTTCCTGGAGCGCGGACACCGCTCCTATGACGGCGAGTCCGTCAGCCACCTGCGGCACGCGCTGCAGACCGCGGCGCTGGCCGAGCGCAACGGCGCCGGCCCGCACCTGATCACGGCCTGCCTGCTGCACGACCTGGGCCACCTCATCGCCGACCGGCCCGGCACGCCGACCCTGCGCGGCATCGACGACAAGCACCAGTACTTCGTGCTGCCCTTTCTGCGCGGCCTGTTCGGCCCGCCCGTGCTGGAGCCGATCCGGCTGCACGTCGAGGCCAAGCGCTACCTCTGCTATGTGGAACCGCACTATGAAGCGTCGCTGTCGGAGGATTCCAGACGCAGCCTGGCGCTACAGGGCGGTAGCTTCGATGCGGGCCAGGCGGTGGATTTCGCCAGCCTGCGGGGCGCGCCGGACGCGATCCGCCTGAGGCGCTGGGACGACCATGCCAAGGTGCCGGGGCTGGCGACGCCGCCCCTGGATCACTTCCTGGAAATCGCCGAGGTCGCCTCGGAACGGGTCAAGCTGACGGCCGCGTGGTAGGGCTGGCTGGCAAGCCATGCCCGACTGGCGGGGACGCCTAGGCGCCCTTGGCCACCGGACGCGACGGGTCGCTGCACCACTCGCTCCAGGACCCCGGATACAGGCGCGAGCCCGACAGGCCGGCGATCTCCATGGCCAGGAGGTTGTGGCAGGCGGTGATGCCCGAGCCGCACTGGTGCACGATGGCGGCGGGATCGCGGCCGGCCAGCAGGCCGGTGAATTCCTCGCGCAGCTGCGCGGCCGGCTTGAAGCGGCCGTCGGCCTGCAGGTTCTCGCCGTTGGGGCGGTTCAGGGCGCCCGGAATGTGGCCGGCCACCGGGTCCATGGGCTCGACCTCGCCGCGGTAGCGGTTGGCCGCGCGCGCGTCGATCACAGTGAATGCGGGGCGGGAGATATTGTCCAGCACCGTCCGGGCGTCCACCGTGGCGGCCAGCGACGGCCCCGGTTCCACCGGCTGGCCGGCCTGCACGGCGGGGGCCGCCTCGGTCGTGGTCGGCAGCCCGGCCGCGGTCCAGGCCTGCCAGCCGCCGTCCAATACCGCCACCTGGTCGTGGCCCAGCCAGCGCAGCATCCACCACAGGTGGGCGGCATACATGCCGCCGCTGGCGTCGTAGGCCACCACCAGGGTCTGCGGCGTGACGCCGTGGGCCGCCATCAGCGCGCCGAAGTCCGCGCGCGAAGGCAGCGGATGGCGCCCGTTGGCGCCGGTGCGCGGCGCCGCCAGTTCGGTTTCGTGGTCCAGGTAGCGGGCGCCGGGGATGTGGCCGGCCTCGTAGGCCTGGCGGCCGGCCGCATGGTTGGTCAGGTCGTGGCGCACGTCGAATACGCGGACGTCGGGCGAATCGAGGCGCTTGGCCAGGTCGGCGGCGGAAATCAGTGTCATCGTCATGCGCTGTGCTCCTGTAAGAGATAGAGACGGCCCGCCGGGCTCATGCCGCCTTGGGGTCGCGCATGGTGCGCCACACCGACAGCAGGCCGGCGAATATGATCAGGCCCATGCCGGCCCAGGCCAGGGCGTCGAGCCGGTCGCCCCACAGGCCCATGCCCAGGAGCGCCGCGAAAATAATGGTGCTGTACTGCAGCGCCGCCGTCAGCAGCGCCGAACCCACGCCGAACGCGCGCGTCATGGCCAATTGGCCGAACAGGCCCGCCACGCCCACACCGATCAGTGAAAGATAACCGCTCCAGTCGGCCTGGCCCCAGCCTTCATACGCAATTCCGCCGATACTCGACAGACACACCCCCACCGAGAAGAACAGCACGGTGCGCCATTCCGGTTCGCCGATGCGGCCCAGCTGGCGGATCTGCAGCATGGCGATGGCCGACATGGCGCCCGCCCCCATGCCCAGCAGGGCGGCCAGCCACTGGTCCTCATTGATGCTGGGGCGCAGCACGGCGATCACCCCCAGAAAGCCCAGCGCCACCGCGATAATGCGCACGGCGTCGCGCTGCGCGCCGCCCCAGCCCAGCATCCAACAGGCGATGAACAGCGGGGCCGTGTAGTTCAGGCTGGTGGCGGTGGCCAGCGGCAGGTGGGAAATGGCGAAAAAACCCAGCCACATCGAGGTGACGCCCGACAGGTTGCGCCACAGGTGCAGCTTCCAGCTACTCGGGACGATGGACTGGCGTCCGGCGCGCGCCCAGATCAGCAGCAGGATTACGGAGGGCAGCCCGCGAAACAGCACGACCTGCGGCAGCGATGCGCCATGCTCGGTGGCCAGCTTCACGAACGATCCCATGGCGGCGAACATGGCGGACGCCACTAACATCCAGAGAGCCTGCATGGGGATCTGCGCTAAGGGAAAGGTGAGTAGGACTAAGGGAAAGCGATACTATACTCTTCGTCACCGCGGAGGCGCCGCCGGCTCGGGGAACTGGCGGGCCGCCGCCGGGTCGAATTCGGGCAATTCCCGCTCGCAGAGGAAACAAAAAAACATGAAACGCATCATCCTATTCGTCGTCACCAACCTGGCCGTCATGCTGGTGCTGTCGGCCACGCTGCGCATCCTGGGCGTAGACCGATACATCACCGCCAATGGCCTGAACCTGAACGCCCTGCTGATCTTCTCGCTGGTGGTCGGCTTCACCGGCGCCATCATTTCGCTGCTGATCAGCAAGCCCATGGCCAAGTGGAGCACCGGCGCCCAGGTGCTGGACCCGAATTCGCCGCGCAACCAGCGCGAGGCCTGGCTGGTCGACACCGTGCACCAGCTGGCCGACCGCGCCGGCATCGGCCGCCCCGAGGTCGCCATCTACGAAGGCGCGCCCAACGCCTTCGCCACCGGCGCGTTCAAGAACGATTCGCTGGTGGCCGTCTCGACCGGCCTGCTGGAAAGCATGAGCGAAGAGGAAGTCGCCGCCGTGCTGGCCCACGAAGTAGCCCACATCGCCAACGGCGACATGGTCACGCTGACCCTGATCCAGGGCGTGGTCAACACCTTCGTGGTGTTCCTGGCCCGGGTCGTCGGCTACTTCATCGACCGCGCGGTGTTCAAGAACGAACGCGGCGTGGGGCCCGGCTACTACATCACGGTGCTGGTCTGTGAAATCATCTTCGGCGTGCTGGCCTCGATCATCGTGGCCTGGTTCTCGCGCCAGCGCGAGTACCGCGCCGACGCCGGCTCCGCCCACCTGATGGGCGCGCGCGAGCCGATGATCCGCGCCCTGGCCCGCCTGGGCGGGCTGGAGCCCGGCGACCTGCCCAAGTCCTTCGAGGCCTCGGGCATCACCGGCCGCGGCGGCATCGCGGCCATGTTCGCCTCGCACCCGCCGATTCCGGCCCGCATCGCCGCGCTGCAGAACGCCCGCGTGATCTGACGCCGCCGAAGGCAGCAAAAAGCCGCCAGGCCCGCAGGGGCCTGGCGGCTTTTTTCATTGCGCGCTCAGCATTCGACGATGTTGACCGCCAGGCCGCCGCGCGCCGTTTCCTTGTACTTGGTCTTCATGTCGGCGCCGGTCTCGCGCATGGTCTTGATGACCGAATCCAGCGACACGTAGTGCTGGCCGTCGCCGCGCAGCGCCATGCGCGCCGCGTTCACGGCCTTGATCGAGGCCATCGCGTTGCGCTCGATACAGGGGATCTGCACCAGGCCGCCGACCGGGTCGCAGGTCAGGCCCAGGTTGTGCTCCATGCCGATCTCGGCGGCGTTCTCGACCTGCTCCACCGTGCCGCCCAGCGCCGCGGCCAGGCCGCCGGCGGCCATCGAGCAGGCCACGCCGACTTCGCCCTGGCAGCCGACCTCGGCGCCCGAGAGCGATGCGTTGTACTTGTAGAGCAGGCCCACGGCCGCCGCCGTCAGCAGGAAATCGCGCACGCCGTCGCGGTTGGAGCCGGGCACGAAACGGTCGTAATAGTGCAGCACGGCCGGGATGATGCCTGCCGCGCCGTTGGTCGGCGCCGTGACCACCCGGCCGCCGGCGGCGTTTTCCTCGTTGACCGCCATGGCGTACAGGTTGACCCAGTCCATCACGGACAGCGGGTCGGATAGCGTGCGCTCGGCGCGCTGCGTCAGGTTGCGGTACATCTCGGGCGCGCGGCGGCGCACGCGCAAGGGGCCGGGCAGCTCGCCGTCGGCCTCGGGGTAGTTGATGCCGCAGCCGCGCGAAACGCAGTCCTGCATGACCTGCCAGATGCGGTCCAGCCCGGCGTGCACCTCGGCCTCGTCGCGCCAGGTCAGCTCGTTCTTCATCATGAGCTGGGCCACCGACAGGCCGCTGTCGCGGCACATGGACAGCAGCTCGCGGCCCATGCGGAAAGGATACGGCAGCTGGTCATGCGCGGCGATGACCTGGCTGTTGGAGGCCCCCGCGGTCACGACGAAACCGCCGCCGACCGACAGGTAGCGCGCTTCGCGCAGCCGCTCGCCCTCGGCGTCGAAGGCGTGGAATTTCATGCCGTTGGGATGTTCGGCCATGGCTTCGCGGCGGTAGAACAGCATGTGTTCCTTTTCCACGAAAGGCACCGGGTAGCGCCCCAGCAGGGGCAGCTGGCGGCTGGCCCGCACCGAGGCGATCATGCCGGCGATGGCCGCGGGGTCCACGGTGTCGGGGGCCTCGCCCATCAGGCCCAGCAGCACGCCCTTGTCGGTGCCGTGGCCCTTGCCGGTGGCGCCCAGCGATCCGTACAGTTCGGCGCGCACGGACGCCACGCGCGGCATCAGGCCGTCGCGCTCCAGCCCCTGGGCGAACAGCAGGGCCGCCCGCATGGGTCCCACGGTGTGGGAACTGGACGGGCCTATGCCTATCTTGAACAGATCGAAAACGGAAACCGCCACGCAAAACTCCAGTGCATCTGACGAATGGTGAGGCAATGATACGCGCTGCCCCCGCGGCGCGCAGCAAAGGCCCCGACAGGCGTATGCTGTATTGTGGGGACAGGCTCCCCAGCCTGGCCCGCGCATGCGATCATTACAGAATTATTTCTTGTCATAAAAAGAATGGAAACACCCCAGGATGTCCGGACTCATCACGCTGCTTGATTTTGCGGGCTACGTCGCCCTCCTCCTGTGGGGCGTGCACATGGTCCAGACCGGCGTGCAACGCGCCTTCGGCGCGGCCCTGGGCGCGGCGCTGGGTCGCGCCCTCGGAACCCGGCTGCGGGCCTTCGCCGCCGGCCTGGGCATCACCGCCGCGCTGCAGAGCAGCACCGCCACCGGCCTGATGATCACCGGCTTCGCCGCCGGCGGGGTCGTGAGCCTGGCGCCGGCCCTGGCCGCCATGCTGGGCGCCAACGTCGGCACCACCCTCATCGTCCAGCTGCTGTCGTTCGACCTGACCTCGCTCGCCCCCATCCTGATCCTGGCCGGGGTCTGGATGTTCCGCCGCTACCCGCCGGGCCGCACCCGCGACCTGGGCCGCGTCTTCATCGGCCTGGGGCTGCTGCTGCTGTCGCTGCACCAGCTGGTGCAGCTGTTCCAGCCGTTCCAGACCGCGCCCATGCTGGGCCTGATCCTGGACGCGCTGGCGACCCAGCCGGTGGCCGCCGTGCTGCTGTCGGCCGCCTTCACCTGGGCGGCGCATTCCAGCGTGGCCGTGGTGGTGCTGGTGATGTCGCTGGCCACCCACCACATGGTGGCGCCGCACGTGGCGTTCGCGCTGGTGCTGGGCGCCAACCTGGGCACCGCCATCAATCCCATGATCGAGGGCGTGACCGGCGACGACCCCGCCGCGCGCCGCCTGCCGCTGGGCAACCTGCTGACCCGCGTGATCGGCGTGCTGGCCGGGCTGATGCTGCTGCCTTACCTGCAGCCGATGATGAGCGAGCTGGCCGACGACCCGGCCCGCGCCGTGGCCAACTTCCACACGCTGTTCAACGCCGTCATCGCCGTGGTGTTCCTGCCGCTGCTGACGCCCTACGCCGCCCTGCTCACCCGCTGGCTGCCCAAGCGCGCCGACCCGAACGACCCGTCGCGTCCCCAGTACCTGGACGAATGGGCCCACGACGTGCCGGCCGTGGCGCTGGGCAACGCCGCGCGCGAAGGCCTGCGCATGGCCGACATGCTGCAGACGCTGCTGCTGTATGCGCGCGCCGGCTTCAAGCGCGACAACCGCCACCGCATGGTGCAGGCGCGCCAGCTCGACAGCGCGCTGGACAAGCTGGAGAACGCCATCACCACCTACCTGGCCACGCTGGACCAGGAGAACATGACGCGCGAAGACCTGCAGCGCCTGGACGACATCCTGGCCTTCATCAGCAACGTCGGCCATGCCGGCGACATCGCCCACCACGGCCTGCTCGGCCACATCGCCAAGCTGCGCAAGCAGGGCTGGACCTTCTCGCCGGAACAGCGCGCCAGCCTGGACGAGACGCTGGGCCAGCTGATCGCCAACCAGCGCACCGCCGCCGCCCTGTTCGTCAACGACGACCTGCGCCAGGCGCGTTCGCTGGCGGAGGAAAAGGCGCGCTTTCGCACCATAGAGACCGCCGCCGCGGACACGCACCTGCAGAAGATCAAGGCCGGCCAGGTCGACGCGGCCGAAGTCGGCGCGCTCTACCTGGATATCCTGCGCGACATGAAGGGCATCAATTCGCACCTGGTGGGCGCCGCCGCCTACCCGCTGCTGGCGCGGCACGGAGAGTTGCTGCCGAGCCGGCTGCGGGAAGCGGGGAATTGAACGGATGGCGGGTGGTGGCGCCTGATGGGTTTCGCGCGCTCGCGATCGGTGTTCTTGCTTAAGGGCTCTCGCGCTGCACCCATCCTACGGGACGCGACGAATGCCGTAGGATGGGTGCAGCGCGAGCGCGCGAAACCCATCATCCGCAAAAACCTCACAAATACCGCTTGAACCAATCCAGCATCCGCCCCCAGCCGTCCTTGGCCGCCTCGGCCTGGTAGCTGGCGCGGTAGTCCGCCATGAAAGCGTGGTCGGCCTGCGGGTACACCACGAACTCGGAACGCCGGGCGTTTTCATTGCCGGAGGCGGCCAGCTTGCCCTTCATGGTTTCGACGTCGGCCAGGGGGATGCTGGCGTCCTTGCCGCCGTACAGGCCCAGCACCGGCGCGTGCAGCTCGTCCACCACGTCGAAAGCCACGCGCTTGATCAGCGGGCCGTGGCCCACGCTGAGCTTGCCGTACCAGGCCACCGCGGCCTTGACGTCCGGGTTGTGCGCCGCGTACATCCAGGTCAGGCGGCCGCCCCAGCAGAATCCGGTGACCGCGACCCGCCTGGCGTCGCCGCCGTGCGCCGCGGCCCAGGCCACGCTGGCGTCCAGGTCGGCGTAGACCTGTTCGTCCGGCACCTTGCTGACCAGTTCCGAAATGAGCTTGGGAATGTCGGTATAGGCGGAGGCGTCGCCCTGGCGTTCGTACAGGTTGGCGGCCACGGCCAGGTAGCCGGCCTTGGCGACGCGGCGGCACAGGTCCTTGATGTGTTCGTGCACGCCGAAGATTTCCTGCACCACCAGCACGATGGGCAGGTCGCGCGCGCCCTCTGGGGCGGCGTAGTAGGCGTCGATCGAGCCGTCGGCCACCGGCAGCTTGAAATCGCCGTGGGCCAGCCCCTGCGCGTCGGTATGGATCACCGTGGGAGCGACGTTGCCGGCTGCTGCGGAAAAACTCATGGGAACCTCCTGTGTAGGGTCGACGAAGCCTGGGTTCCCGGCGGCCCGCCTAGTGGCGGTGGACGTGTTCGACCTGCGGCGCGCCATGGCCGGCTTCGGCGCCATGGTCGTGCCCGTGGTGCATCAGCGAGGTCACGCTGTAGATCAGCGCCACGCCCACCCCGACCAGCAGCAACTGCGGGACGGCGTCGGCCAGGGATACCCTTTCGTGCATTTGCGGCATCAGATCGGCCACCGAGATGTAGAGGAAGCTGCTGGCCGCCACCACCAGAATATACGGCACCCAGCCCTGCGCCTGCTGCAGCACGAAGAACCCTATTATGCCGCCCACGGCTGAACACAAGCTGGTGAACAGGATCAGCGCGAACGCGCGCCGGCGCGCCAGCCCGGCGTTGAGCAGCACCACGAAATCGCCGAGCTTGTGCGGCACTTCGTGGATGATGATGGACGCGGCGGTCAGCACGCCCAGCAGCGGATCGGTCAGGAAGGCCGCCGCCACCAGCACGCCGTCGGCCAGGTTGTGCAGCGAGCTGCCGATCAGGATCAGCACGCCGCCGCGGCCGGCCTCGTGGCGGTCGTGGCCCTTGTGGTGGTGATGGCCGTCGCCCTCGTGATGATGGCTGTGGCGCAGGAGCGCGATCTTCTCCAGCACGAAAAATCCGATCAGCGAGGCCAGCATCAGCGCGAACAGCACATGGGCGTCGGCCACGCCGGCCTCGAAGGCTTCGGGCAGCAGGTGCAGCAGCGCCACCGACAGCAGCACCCCCACCGACAGGCTCACCATGTGGTGCAGGTATTTGGCGAAGACCTTGTAGGCCAGCCAGCTCGCGATGAGTACCGCGATGAGCCCGCCGGTGATGGTGGCGAGCAGAACCCAGAGCAGTAGCATGTTGGGGAGTGTGTAGTAGGTGGGCGGGAAGGCGCAACATTATATCGTTGCAAGCCCAAAACGGGAAATGGGCTGGCCCATTGGGGCCGGCCCCGTCCTAGTGCGCCTGTTCCCAGTTCCTGCCGACGCCGACCTCGGCCACCAGCGGCACCCGCAGGCTGGCCACGTCGCACATCAGGCCGGGCAGCGTGCTGCGCACCAGCTCCAGCTCGGCGTCGGGCGCTTCCAGCACCAGTTCGTCGTGCACCTGCATGATCATGCGCGTCTGCAGCTTTTCGGCGTCCAGCCAGTCCTGCACCGCCACCATGGCCATCTTGATCAGGTCGGCCGCCGTGCCCTGCATGGGCGCGTTGATGGCCGCGCGTTCGGCGGCCTGGCGGCGCGGGCCGGAGCCGCCGCGGATCTCCGGCAGCTGCAGGCGGCGGCCGAAGACGGTTTCCACATAGCCCTGCTCGCGCGCGCGCCGGCGGGTGTCGTCCATGTACATGGCCACGCCGGGATAGCGGGCGAAGTAGCGGTCGATGTAGGCCTGCGCGGCGTCGCGCGTGATGCCCAGGTTGGACGCCAGGCCGAACACCCCCATGCCGTAGATCAGGCCGAAGTTGATGGCCTTGGCGGCGCGGCGCTGCTCCGAGGACACCTCGGCCAGCGGCACGCCGAACACCTCCGAGGCCGTGGCGCGGTGGATGTCCTCGCCCGCGGCGAAGGCGCGCTGCAGGTTGGCGTCGTCCGAGACGTGGGCCATGATGCGCAGCTCGATCTGCGAATAGTCGGCCGACAGCAGCATGCCCTGCTCGGCCACGAAGGCTTCGCGCACACGGCGGCCCGCCTCGGTGCGCACCGGGATGTTCTGCAGGTTGGGATCGGACGAGGCCAGCCGGCCGGTGATCACCGCGGCCTGCGAGTAGTGCGTATGCACCCGTCCGGTGTCCGGATTGATCATGCGCGGCAGCTTGTCGGTGTAGGTGGACTTCAGCTTGGACAGGCCGCGGTATTCCAGCAGCACCTGCGGCAGCGGATAGTCCTGCGCCAGCTTGCTCAGCACTTCCTCGTCGGTCGAAGGCGCGCCGCTGGCGGTCTTGCGCACCACCGGCAGCTCCATGCGGCCGAACAGGATCTCGCCCAGCTGCTTGGGGGAATTCAGGTTGAACGGCTGGCCCGCCAGTTCATAGGCCTTCTGCTCCAGCTGCAGCATTTCCTGGCCCAGCTTGTGGCTTTGCCGGCCGAGCTCGGCGGCGTCGACCTTGACGCCGTTGCGCTCGATCGTGGTCAGCACCGCCGACACCTGCATCTCCAGCCGGTAGATGCGCTCCAGGCCGGCATCGGCGGCCACCATCGGACGCAGCACCCGGTGCAGCTGCAAGGTGAAGTCGGCGTCCTCGGCGGCATAGTGGCCGGCCTTGTCGACCGCCACTTCGTCAAATCCGATCTGCTTGGCGCCCTTGCCGCACAGGTCTTCGTAGGACACGCCGCTGCGGCCCAGGTAGCGCTGGGCCAGGTCGTTCAGGCCCACGCCGCGGTGCGACTCCAGCACATAGGCCTGCAGCATGGTGTCTTCGGCCACGCCGCCCAGGCGGATGCCTTCGTTGGCGAACACGTGCGTGTCGTACTTGGCGTGATGCAGCAGCTTGGCGCGCGATGCGTCCTCCAGCCACGGCTTCAGGCGCGCCAACACCTCGTCCTTGGGCAGCTGGGCCGCGCCGTCCGGGCCGCGGTGCGCCACCGGGATGTAGCAGGCCACGCCGGGCGCCACCGACAGCGACAGGCCCACCAGGCGGGCCTGCATTTCGTCCAGCGAGGTGGTCTCGGTGTCCAGCGCGACCAGCTGCGCGCCGTCCATCAGCGTCATCCAGTCGTCGAAGGCGGCCCAATCGGAAATGATGCGGTAATCCAGCTCGGTGGGCGCGGCCGGCGCGTCGTGGGCGATGCGCGCATCGCCCGTGGGCACGCGCTCGGCGTCGCCGGTCAGCTCGCGCAGCCAGGTGCGGAAACCGTAGCGTTCGTAGAGTTCGGTCAGGGCCTCGATATCGCGCGGGCGCGGCGTCAGGTCGTCGATGTGGTCGACGTGGCCGGCCAGGTCGCAGTCGTACTTCACGGTCAGCAGCTGGCGCGTGAGCGGGAAGCGCGGAATCGCGTCGCGCAGGTTATTGCCCGCCACGCCCTTGATGCCTTCGGCGCCTGCTATCAGCTTTTCGATGGAGCCGAATTCCGTAATCCATTTGGCTGCCGTCTTCGGGCCGACCTTGGTCACGCCCGGGACGTTGTCGACGGTATCGCCCACCAGCATCAGGTAATCGACGATACGGTCCGGCGGCACGCCGAACTTGTTCAGCACGCCGGCCTCGTCCAGGGTTTCGCCGCTCATGGTGTTGACCAGCGTGACATGGCTGTTGACCAGTTGCGCCAGGTCCTTGTCGCCGGTGGACACGATGGTGTGCACGTCGAGTTCGGCGGCGCGCCTGGCCAGGGTGCCGATCACGTCGTCGGCTTCCACCCCTTCGATGGCCAGCACCGGCCAGCCCAGCGCGCGCACGGCGCGGTGGATGGGCTCGATCTGCGCGGCCAGGTCTTCGGGCATGGGCGGGCGGTGCGACTTGTATTCCGGGTAGATGTCATCCCGGAACGTCTTACCCCGGGCGTCGAAAATACATGCGGCATACTCTGCCTTATGATCAGATACCAGTTTGCGCAGCATATTCACCACGCCGTAGAGCGCACCCGTAGGTTCGCCTTGCGCATTGCGCAAATCAGGCATAGCGTGGAAAGCGCGGTACAAGTAACTTGAACCGTCGACCAGTAATAAGGTTTTTTTCATGGTTACAAAGGCAGATATGGCAATCGCTGCGGAAACACCCGCCAACAAACAAATTCCGCTGATTATGTCAGAGATACGGACGGCGGCAGACAAGCTCGCGCACATCGGGCCCGCCGTCAGCGTCTTCGGCAGTGCTCGGGTCAGCCGCAATTCCCCTCACTATGAGACCACCGTCGCGATCGCGGCCGCTCTGGCCGACGCAGGTTTCGCAGTCATCGCCGGCGGCGGTCCCGGCATCATGGAGGCAGCCAACAAGGGCGCATTCGAAGCCGGCGGCACCAGCATCGGGCTGAACATCAGCCTGCCGCACGAAGCGCACAACAACGAATACCAGACCATCAGCCTGTCGTTCGAGTATTTTTTCTCGCGCAAGGCCACGTTTTTCATGCACAGCTTCGCCTACGTGGCGATGCCCGGCGGTTTCGGCACGCTGGACGAGCTCTTCGAAGCGCTGACGCTCATCCAGACGGGCAAAGTGCCACCCGCTCCCATCGTCCTGGTGGGCAGCGAATACTGGTCCGGCCTGGTGGAATGGCTGGGCGACCAGGTGCTGGGCAATGGCATGATAGGCGCACACGACCTGGATCTCTTCATCATCGAAGACGATCCCGTCAAGGTCGTGCGCAAGGTGGTGGAATTCCACGCCAAGGTCAATTCCGACGCGCAATACGCGCCGTCCCTGCCCGCCTGATCCCGCACCGGGCAGGCGCGGCGTGGGGAGTTCTTATCCTCGCATGAACGAGGGCAGCACGTCGGCCGGGATCGGGCAGACATAAGGCTGCCCGCGCCGCGCCTGCAGCAGTTCCTCCCTGGCGCGCGCCAGCGCCTCGGGCTGGACATACAGATCGGCGGCGGTCGCCGCGATGATCTTGGCGGCGTGCACCATGCCCTTGTGCGCCATGGACATCTTGCCCTGGGCCACCATCTGCCACGAATGGAACGGCGTGCCGTAGGCATAGCAGGCGCCCCAGCATTGCGCGGTCGGGGCGACCCAGCTCACGTCGCCCACGTCGGTCGAGCCGTAGGTGAGTTCGGTCTTGTCCGGATCGTACGGCGCCACGCCGGCAAAGAGCGGCGTGGGATTGCGCAGCACCGCGCCCAGGTTCTTGCCGGCGTTGTCGATATCGTCTTCGGAGATCGCGTCCCACATGCGGCGCGCGGCCTGCTGTTCGCCCTCGGTATAGGCCGGCCCCTGCAAGGCTTGCATATTGGCGTACATGATGCGGTTGAGCACGCTGTTGGGGATGTAGTTCGAACAGGCCTTGTCGAATACGATTTCCAGCTCGCAGCCCGTCATCAGCGCGGCGCCGCGCGCCACGTTCTGCACGCGCTCGTACAGTTCCGCCGCCTGCGAGTTGATGGGCGCGCGCACCAGGTAAAGCACTTCGGCGCGGGCCTGCACCACGTTGGGCGAAATGCCGCCGCTGTTGGTCACGGCGTAATGCACGCGCGCGTCCGGCACCATGTGCTCGCGCAGATAGTTCACGCCCACGTTCATCAGTTCCACCGCGTCCAGCGCGCTGCGACCCAGGTGCGGCGAGTTCGCCGCATGCGCCGCGATGCCGCGGAAGCGGAAATAGGCCTGGATGTTGGCCAGCGACGACTGGTGGAAGATGCCGGTATGCGAGGCCGGATGCCAGGTCAGCGCCGCGTCCAGGTCGTCGAACAGGCCGGCGCGCGCCATGAAGGTCTTGCCCGAGCCGCCCTCTTCCGCGGGACAGCCGTAGAAGCGGATGGTGCCGGGCAGCCCGTTGGCTTCCAGGAACTCCTTGACCGCCACCGCCGCGAAGTGCGCGGCCGTGCCCAGCAGATGGTGGCCGCAGCCGTGGCCGTTGCCGTTGGGCGTTTCCGGCGAGGGCTGGCAGGCGTAGGCGCCGCTTTCCTGGCTCAGGCCGGACAGCGCGTCGTACTCGCCCAGGATGCCGATCACCGGGCCACCGCTGCCGGCCTCGGCCACGAACGCGGTCGGAATGCCGGCGGCGTCGCGCGTGACGCGAAACTCCGCCTGCTCCAGCATGGCGATATGCAGTTCGGCCGACTTGTGCTCGTCGTAGCGCAGTTCGGCCAGGCTCCAGATGCGGTCGCTCAGCTCCGCGTAGCGCTCGCTGCGCGCGTCGATGAACGGCACGAGTTTGTCGATGGCACCCATAGTGTCTCCAGTGGCGGGAATGGCCTGTGAACCGGTCACGTCACTCGTCGAGCTTGATCCCGGCAGTTTCGATGATTTTCCGGTTGGCGGCCAGCGTGCCCGCGATGCGCTCGGCGAACGCCTGCGGGCTGCCGATGTCGGGCTGCGCGCCCAGCGTGGCCAGGCGCTGCACCAGCCCCGGGTCGGCCAGCGCCCGCGCCACCGCCTGGTTCAGTTGCTGCACCACGGCGTCCGGCGTCCCGGCCGGCGCAACCAGTCCGAACCAGGTCTGGCCCAGCGCATTGAGCTGCGGATAGCCCAGCTCCTGCATGGTCGGCAGCTCCGGCATGCCGGCCAGCCGCGCGGGCGCCGACACGGCGATGGCGCGCAGCTTGCCGGCCTTGATGAGCGATTGCGCCGAGGCGTACTGGTCCTGCTGCACCTGCACCTCGCCGCCCACCGCGGCGGTCAGCGCCGGCCCCATGCCGCGGTACGGCACGTGCAGCACCTCCACTTTCAGGCTGGCGTTCATGGCCGCCAGGTTCAGGTGCCCCAGCGAACCCACGCCCGGCGAACCGTAGGAATACTTGCCCGGGTTGGCGCGCAGCTCGGCCAGGAACTGCGCGAAGTCCTGGGCCGGGAAGGACGGGTTCACCATCCACACGACCGGCACCGTCGCCACCTGCGCCACCGGCTTCAGCTGGGTCGCCGGGTCCACGCGCCTGGTGCCGTACAGCAAGGGATTGACGGCCATGGTGCTGACCGTGGCCATGCCCAGCGTATAGCCGTCGGGCTCGGCCCGCGCCACTGCCTCGGTGCCGAGCAGCCCGCCGGCGCCCGCGCGGTTTTCCACTACCACGCTCTGGCCCAGCTCCTTGCGCATGCCCTCGGCCACCGCGCGCGCCAGCACGTCGGTGGAGCCGCCGGGCGCGAACGGCACGATCAGGCGCACGGGCTGGGACGGATATGCACCTTGCGCGGCCGCGCAGGCGGAAGCGCCGACGGCGGCGGCGCAGACGAGGGCATGCAGCAAGCGGAACTTCATGGACCAGCCACTCCTGACGGAAGCGATGAACGGAATCGCTGCATTGTGGCCAGGGCATATCCTTATTTCAAATACATTAATGCCTCGATATATTCGAATTTTGAATACCTGGAACGCCCATGGACGTCGCGCCCGCCACCCTGCTGTCGCGCCTGCTGGCCAAGGGCCGGCTGCGCCACCTGCAGCTGCTGGCCAACATCGCCGACCTCGGCAGCATCCAGCAGGCGGCCAGCCAGATCGGCCTGAGCCAGCCCGCCGCCACCCACGCGCTGGCCGACATCGAAACGCTGCTGGGAGTACGGCTGTTCGAGCGCCATGCGCGCGGCATGCGCACCACCCGCAGCGGCCAACTCATGGCCGAATGCGCCCGCGCCATGCTGACCACGCTGCGCGCCACCACCGACTCGGTCGCCGCGCTGCGCCAGGGCGCCACCGGCAGCCTGCGCCTGGGCGCCATCCCGGCGGCCAGCGGCGGCCTGCTGGCCGAGCGCCTGCCCGCCTACATGCAGGCGCATCCCGGCCTGCAGGTGGAGGTGCTGGAAGGCAGCCGCGAGCAGCTGCTGCCGCAGGCGGCCGGCGGCAGCCTGGACATGCTGCTGTGCCGGCGCCCGGAAGCGGTGCCGGCCGGCCTGGAATTCGTGCCGCTGCAGCAGGACGCGGCCCTGATCGTGGCCGCGGCCGGCCATCCCCTGCTCGCCGCCGGCGCCGCGCCCACGCTGGCCCAGGTGGCCGCCCAGCGCTGGATCGAGCCGCGCCCCGAGCTGGCCATCCACGCCGTGTTCCGCGCTTTCTTCGAGCGCGCCGGCGTGGTGCCCCGGGTCTGCCGGCTGGCCAGCGCCGCGCCGCCCATGCCGCTGCTGATCGCCATCATGCAGGCCCAGCAGGCCCTGGCGATGGTGCCGCAGACCCTGGCCAGCTGGTACCTGCAGCACGGGCATTTCGAACGGGTGCGGATCGAGGCGGCGGGCTCGTTCCAGCCCATCGGCGCCATCGTCCGCGGCGATGGCCCGGGCCGGGAGTTCCTGGACTGGCTGCTGGCGGCCGGACCGGCGCGGTCATAACGTCCTGCCGTGGACGACGCCGGGCAAGATTAGGACGCGCTCCAATGCGCGCGCGATGCTTTGTTTAGTACCTTGCCTTCGACAGGATCGAACAATGGCGACACTGCCATCGACGGCCATTTCGGATTTCGCCCGGCCGGCAAAGGAGTTCCCATGGAAATGCGCCAGCTCCGGTACTTTCTCAGCGTGGCCGAGACAGAACATCTGACCCGTTCGGCGGATGCGCTGCACGTCACGCAATCCACGCTGTCGCACGGGCTGCGCCAGCTGGAGGACGAGCTGGGCATGCCGCTGTTCGACCGCATCGGCCGCGGACTGCGGCTGTCGCAGGCCGGCCGCGTGCTGCGCGGCCACGCCAGCCGGGCGCTGCAGGAAGTCGAGGCAGGGAAAATGGCGCTGGCGGACATGGCCGGCCTGCAATCGGGCTCGCTGACCCTGGGCGTCATCCCTACCTTCCTGACCCATTTCGTGCCCGACGCGGTGGCCGAATTCAGCCTGGCCTTTCCCCGGGTCCAGGTGCACGTGCGCGACCTGCGCGCCGGCCCCATCGAAGACCTGCTGATCGCCGGAAGGCTGGATTTCGGCATTTCCTTCCATCCGCCGGCGCGCGGGGAAATCGAGGCCCAGCCCCTGTTCGAGGAACGCCTGCACGTGGTGGTGGGCGAGCAGCACCCGCTGGCCGCGCGGCGCCATCTGCGCGTGCGCGACCTGGCCGGCGTGCCGCTGGCGCTCTTGCCGCGCAGCTTCGCCACCCGCCGGATGATAGACGCGGCCTGCGCCGCGGCCAGGCTGAGGCCGGCCGTGCGGGTCGAAATGGAATCGGTGGACGCGCTGATCCACCTGTGCCGGCTTGGCGAACTGGCCACCATCGCCGCCGAGCACGCGGCCCGGCAGGCCGCCGGCGCGCCGGGGTCCGGCCTGGCGAGCATCGCGCTGACCGACCCCGCCACCGTCCGGCGCGCCGCCATCCTGTGGCGCAAGGACGCCTCGCGCAGCCGCGCAGCCCAGGAATTCGCCGCCAGGCTGCTGGACGCGGTCAGGCGCCGCGCCGGAGGCTGTTAAGGCGCGCTCATTCCTTTGCCTTCAACGGGTAGACACGTGCCCCGAACTCCGCGTCCACGTCCGTCGTAACACGGCTGGCCGTGTAGAGATGAACGGCTATTCCCCCTGCCAGGTAGACGTTCAACGGGCTGCGCAGCGAAAGCCGTTTCTCGAGCTGCTTGAACAGTTCCCGCAAGCCTTCGGCCAGCGCGGTGCGGGTATGGAACGCCTGGTTCGCCGCCATTGATTCAGGTACCGCAGAGCCGGTGGCTCAGCATGTCGCGCAGGCGAGGCAGACTCGATACCCAGCCTTTCCTGACCACCTCAGCCGGCGCCAGTTTTTCGTCCGGATGCGAGGCGAAGTATTGATCGCTTGCCTGCATCAAACACATCGACTCGCGGGGGAATCGGGAGCGGACGACCATCGCGGCCAGGCGGAACACATTGGCTTCGCGCTGGTCCTGGGCCGATTGCGCGGCCTCCCGGGCGACGACGGAGCATCTGGCAAGCAGCGCTGATTCAGCATCTCTGGCAGTCATGGAACCAAACTCCGTCACGACAGGGAATTGCCGGTTTCGATGCAATAACTCTACATCCTATCGATGATCGCGACAACGCGGGCTGTGCTTCCACTCATCAAAAACAAAACCGCGCGCCCGAAGGCGCGCGGCTTGGTCCTGCATGCAAGGGCTTCGAGCCCCCGCCGCGCTTTACATCGCGGCTTCGCGGGCAGCGCGCTTGCGCTCGTTTTCCAGCAGGTGGCGCTTGCGCAGGCGGATCGACTTGGGGGTGATTTCCACCAGCTCGTCGTCGTCGATGAATTCCACGGCGTATTCCAGCGACATCTGGATCGGCGGAACCAGGCGCACGGCTTCGTCGGTGCCCGAGGCGCGCACGTTGGTCAGCTGCTTGCCCTTGATCGGGTTCACGACCAGGTCGTTGTCGCGGCTGTGGATGCCGATGATCATGCCTTCGTACAGCGCTTCGCCGGGGCTGACGAACATGCGGCCGCGGTCCTGCAGCTTCCACAGGGCGTAGGCCACGGCGTCGCCGTTGTCCTGGCTGATCAGCACGCCGTTGCGGCGCTCGCCGATGGAGCCTTCCTTGACGGGCGCGTATTCATGGAAGATGTGGCTCATCAGGCCGGTGCCGCGCGTCAGCGTCAGGAACTCGTTCTGGAAGCCGATCAGGCCGCGGGCCGGGATCAGGTATTCCAGGCGGGTGCGGCCGCGGCCGTCCGGCTGCATGTCCTGCAGGTCGCCCTTGCGGCGGCCCAGCTCTTCCATCACGCCGCCCTGGTGGGCGTCTTCGACGTCGATGGTCAGCGATTCGAACGGCTCGCACTTCACGCCGTCGATTTCCTTGAACACCACGCGCGGACGCGACACGGCCAGCTCGTAGCCTTCGCGGCGCATCGTTTCCAGCAGGATGGTCAGGTGCAGTTCGCCGCGGCCCGACACTTCGAACACGGTGTCGTCGCCCGTGTCGCGCACGCGCAGCGCCACGTTGGACTTCAGTTCGCGGTCCAGGCGGTCGCGCAGCTGGCGGCTGGTGACGAACTTGCCTTCGCGGCCGGCCAGCGGCGAGGTGTTGACCATGAAGTTCATGGTCAGCGTGGGCTCGTCGATGCGCAGCATGGGCAGCGCTTCCTGCGTGACCGGGTCGGTCACGGTGCAGCCGATGCCCAGGTCTTCGATGCCGTTGATCAGCACGATGTCGCCGGCTTCGGCTTCATCGACCACGATGCGCTCCAGGCCGTGGAACTTCAGCACCTGGTTGATGCGGCCGCGGCCGCCCTGGCCGTCGGGGCCGAACTTGTAGGCCACTTCCATGCCGGGACGCATGCGGCCGCGGTTGATGCGGCCCACGCCGATCTTGCCGACGTAGCTGTTGTAGTCCAGCGAGATGATCTGCATCTGCAGCGGGCCGTTGGGGTCGTCGTCGCGCTGCGGCACGTGTTCGAGAATGGCTTCGAACAGCGGGCGCATGTCGCCTTCGCGCACGTCGGGCTCCAGGCCGGCGTAGCCCGACAGGCCGGAGGCGTACACCACCGGGAAGTCGAGCTGCTCGTCGGTGGCGCCCAGCTTGTCGAACAGGTCGAAAGTGGCGTTGATGACGTAGTCGGTGCGCGCGCCCGGGCGGTCCACCTTGTTGACCACGACGATGGGCTTCAGGCCCAGGGCCAGCGCCTTGCGGGTCACGAAGATGGTCTGGGGCATCGGGCCTTCGACCGCGTCGACCAGCAGCAGCACGCCGTCGACCATGGACAGCACGCGCTCGACTTCGCCGCCGAAGTCCGCGTGTCCCGGGGTGTCGATGATGTTGATGTGCGTGCCCTGGTATTCGACGGCACAGTTCTTGGCCAGAATGGTGATGCCGCGTTCCTTTTCCAGGTCGTTCGAGTCCATGACCCGTTCGGTCAGCGCCTGGTTTTCGCGGAAGGTGCCGGATTGGCGCAGCAGCTGGTCGACCAGCGTGGTTTTACCGTGGTCGACGTGGGCGATGATGGCGACGTTGCGCAAGGCGCGAGTCATAGCGAGTCCTTTAAGGTGGTGGCGGGCAGCAAGCCCGCCGGCAATTCGTTCAGTGCAAGCAATGCCTGCTTGGGATCTGGCATGGCCTGCAAGGCTTCCAGCGCGACGGCGCGTTCCAGCGAAAACGGCCCGACGTGCGTGCGCCGCAACGCCGTCAGGTGGGCATAACAGCCCAGCACGCGCCCGATGTCCTGGGCCAGCGTCCGGATGTATGTGCCTTTACTGCAAGCCACATCGATTTCTGCCTGCGTCCCGTTCAGGGACAGCAGCTCGATGCGGTAAATCGTGACCTGGCGCGGCGGGCGCTCCAGTTCGATGCCGGCGCGCGCGTACTCGTACAGCGGCTTGCCGTCGCGCTTGAGCGCCGAATACATGGGCGGAATCTGCTCGATCGTGCCCGAGAAACGTGACAGCGCTGCGCGCAGCGCCGCCTCGTCCACCGCGTAGCCCGGTTCGGCCGTGGCCACCACGTTGCCGGTCAGGTCGCCCGAGTCGGTTTCCGACCCAAATTGCAGCGTAGCGCGATATGCCTTGTCGGCGTCGAGCATGGCGCCGGAAATTTTTGTTGCCCGCCCCATGCAGCACACCAGCAGGCCGGTGGCGAAGGGGTCGAGGGTGCCGGTATGGCCGGCTTTCGCCGCGTCCATGGCACGTTTGGCCCGCTGCAGGGCGTGGTTGCTGGACAAACCCACGGGTTTGTCGAGCAACAGCACACCGTCGAGCGCAAGCCCGCGTCGTTTAGCCATCGTCGGAATCCGGTTTAAAGCAGTGACGACAGCCCGATCAGGACTGGTCTTCAGGTTCGTCGGGCACGCCCGAGTGCGGGCCGGGCCGGTTTGCGCGGTCGATCAGAATCGACATTTCGATGCCACGGGCAATCTGCTCGTCGTGGATGAAACGCAAAGTGGGGACAGTATGAATGTGCAGCAGCTTGTAAAGCTGGGAGTGCAGCCAGCCGGCCTTCTCGTTCAGCAAGGCGGTCGCGGCCTCGGGCTCGGCGCCCAGGACCGTGAAATACACCTTGGCATGCGCGTAGTCGGTCGACAGCTCCACGCCGGACAGCGTGATCAAGCCAGCGCGGGTCGTATCGATCTCGCGCTGGATGATCCCGGCCAGATCCTTCTGGATCTGGTCGGCCAGCCGCAGATTGCGGCCGGGGATGGCTTTGGACTTGTGACGGCTCATTGGAAGCAATGCCTGGCGTGCGCTTTACAGCGTACGCGCGATTTCCTTGATTTCAAAGACTTCCAGCTGGTCGCCCACCTGGATGTCGTTGTTGCCGCGCAGCGTAAGGCCGCAGTCGAAGCCCGACTTGACTTCCTTGACGTCGTCCTTGAAGCGGCGCAGCGAATCGAGCTGGCCGGTCCAGTGGACCACGTTGTTGCGCAGCAGGCGGACCTGCGAATCGCGACGCACGATGCCGTCGAGCACCATGCAGCCGGCGATGTTGCCGATGCGCGAGATGCTGTAGACCTCGCGGATCTCGACCAGGCCGATGACCTCTTCTTTCTTCTCGGGCGCCAGCATGCCCGACATGGCCGCCTTCACCTCGTCCACGGCGTCGTAGATGATGTTGTAGTAGCGCACGTCGATGCCGTTGGTCTCGGCCAGCTTCTTGGCGCTGGCTTCGGCGCGGACGTTGAAGCCGATGACCACGGCGTTGGAGGCGATCGCCAGGTTGATGTCGCTTTCCGAGATGCCGCCCACGGCCGCGTGCACGACCTGCACGCGCACTTCGTCGGTCGACAGCTTGACCAGCGACTGCACCAGCGCTTCCTGCGAACCCTGCACGTCGGTCTTGACGATGAGCGCCAGGGTCTGGGTGCCTTCGCCCAGGTTGTCGAACATGGACTCCAGCTTGGCGGCCTGCTGGCGGGCCAGCTTGACGTCGCGGAACTTGCCCTGGCGGAACAGCGCGATTTCGCGCGCCTTGCGCTCGTCGGCCAGCACCATCAGCTCGTCGCCGGCGGCCGGCACTTCGGTCAGGCCCTGGATCTCGACGGGGATGGACGGGCCGGCTTCCTGGATGGGCTTGCCGTTCTCGTCCAGCATGGCGCGCACGCGGCCGAAGCTCGCGCCGGCCAGCACCACGTCGCCGCGATGCAGGGTGCCGCTTTGCACCAGGATGGTGGCGACCGGGCCGCGGCCCTTGTCCAGGCGGGCTTCGATCACGATGCCCTTGGCGGGCGCGTCGACCGGAGCCTTCAGCTCCAGCACTTCGGCCTGCAGCAGCACGTTTTCGAGCAGGTCGTCGATGCCCTCGCCGGTCTTGGCCGACACGGACACGAACGGCACGTCGCCGCCGTATTCTTCCGGCACCACTTCCTCGGCGACCAGCTCCTGCTTGACGCGGTCGGGGTTGGCGGTGGGCTTGTCGATCTTGGTCATGGCCACGACCATCGGAACGCCGGCGGCCTTCGCGTGGTGGATGGCTTCGCGGGTCTGCGGCATTACGCCGTCGTCGGCCGCGCAGACCAGGATGACGATGTCGGTGGCCTTGGCGCCGCGCGCACGCATGGCGGTGAACGCCTCGTGGCCCGGGGTGTCCAGGAACGTGACCATGCCGCGCTCAGTCTGGACGTGGTAGGCGCCGATGTGCTGCGTAATGCCGCCGGCTTCGCCCGCGGCGACCTTGGCGCGGCGGATGTAGTCCAGCAGCGAGGTCTTGCCGTGGTCGACGTGGCCCATGACGGTCACGACCGGGGCGCGCGGCAGCATTTCCGCTTCGGTGCCGGCGGCCGATTCGTCCAGGAACGCTTCCGGATCGTCCAGCTTGGCGGCGATGGCGACGTGGCCCAGTTCCTCGACCACGATCATGGCGGTTTCCTGATCCAGCACCTGGTTGATGGTGACCATCTGGCCCAGCTTCATCAATTGCTTGATGACCTCGGCGGCCTTGACGGACATCTTGTGGGCCAGGTCGGCCACGCTGATGGTTTCCGGCACGTGGACTTCACGCGCGATGAATTCCTGCGGCGCCGGCTCGTTGCGGCGATCGTTCTGCTGGTTGCGGCCGCCACGGCCGCCGCCCTTGCCGCCCTTGCCGCCGGCGCGCCAGCCGTCGCGGCTGGCCGGCGCGGCCGCCTTGTCGGCAGGCTTCTTGCGCGAGGCGTCCTCGGACCAGGTCGAAGCGACTTCGGCCGTCTTGATGGTCTTCTTGTTGCCGGGCGCGGCGGGCTTGGCGTCCTTCTTGGCGCCGGGCGCGGCGCCGGGCTTGCCGGCCGGCTTGTGCAGCGTGCCCGAAATCGGCGCGGCGGCAGGCGCCTCCGGCTCGGGGGCGCGCAGCACTTTGCGCGGACGGTTCAGCATTTCGCGCAGGGCGGCGGCTTCGGCCTCGGCGGCGCGGCGGGCTTCGTCGCGGGCCGTCGAGGAAGCGGAAGCGGCCAGCGGCGGCGCGGCGCGGCGGTTGCCGGCCTTGGCGGCGGGCTGGGACGCGGCCGGCTGCGGCGCGGCGGCCTTGGCGGGTTCGGACTTCGCGGCAGGCTGGGCCTGGGCGGCAGGCATCGAGGCCTGGGAGGAAGATGGTTCGGACTTATTAGCTAGCACAACGGGTTCCGGCTTGGCTTCTTCAGCCTTGGGCTCGGTGGATTCAGTCTTGACTTCGGGCTTGGCCTCTTGGGCCACGGGCTCGGCAGGAGCAGGCGCCGGCGTCGGTTCGGGCTCAGGCTGGGCCGGGACTTCGGCGGGCTTCGCCTCGACGGGGGCGGGCGCTTCGGCCGCGACGGGTTCAACGGGCGCGGGCGCTTGTTCCGGCGCGGGCGCTTCTACGGCGGCGGGCTCTTCCGCCTTCTTGGCCGGGGCCTCGGCCTCGGCCTGCACGGGAGCCGCCTCGCGGGGCGCGGCCACGGCCGGCGCCTCGGGAGCCGCCGGCGCGGACACCTGCTGCGCCTCTTCGGCGGCGGTTTCCTCTTCGGCGCGTGCGGCAGCCGCCTGCTCCAGGGCGATTTCGGAGGGATCACGCTTGACGAACACGCGCTTCTTGCGCACTTCGACCTGGATCGTGCGCGACCGGCCGGTGGCGTCTGCCTGGCGGATCTCGGACGTCTGGCGTCGCGTCAGGGTGATCTTCTTGCCTTCGGTCGCGCCGTGGGCGCGGCGCAGCGATTCGAGCAATTTCGCCTTGTCGCTGTCGGTGACGGCATCGTCCACCGATTTGAGGTCAACGCCGGCCGAGCGCAGCTGTTCCAGCAGCACATTGGCAGGCATTTTCAGCTCGGTAGCGAACTGGGCGACGGTGTTACTCGACATTAGGCTCTCTCTTCCCTATATGCAGCTATTACAAACAACGTGAACTTGCGGCGGGGACGGATGGCGTCCATCCGCCGCAGACCCGTGTCCTTTTGGTTATTCTTCGTCGAACCAATGGGCGCGGGCACGCATGATGAGGTCGCTGGATTCCTGTTCGGACAGGCCGGAAATCTCCGCCAGTTCGTCCGTGGCCAGTTCAGCCAGATCGTCACGCGTATGCACTTGACGCTCGGCCAGCTTGGCGGCCAGTTCGGGCGTCATGCCTTCGAGTTCAAGCAAATCCTGCGCGGTCTCAAGGCGCTCTTCCTGGGCGATCGCCTCGGTCAGCAGCGCATTGCGGGCGCGGGCACGCAATTCATTGATGGTGTCTTCGTCAAACGCCTCGATCTCCAGCAGCTCCTGCAGCGGGACGTAGGCGATTTCCTCGATACCGGTGAAACCTTCGTCGATCAGGATGTCGGCCACCTCTTCGTCGACGTCCAGCTTGCTCATGAACGTGCTGCGCAGGCCCGAACGTTCGACTTCCTGGCGGTTCAGGCTTTCTTCCGGCGTCATGATGTTGATCTGCCAGCCGGTCAGCTCGGAAGCCAGGCGGACGTTCTGGCCCTTGGCGCCGATGGCCTTGGGCAGGTTTTCCTCGTCCACCACGACGTCCATGGCGTGCTTGTCTTCGTCCACGACGATGGATTCGACGTTGGCCGGCGCCAGCGCGCCGATGACGAACTGCGCCGGATCTTCCGACCACAGCACGATGTCGACCTGCTCGCCGCCCAGCTCGTTGCGCACCGCGGTCACGCGCGAACCGCGCATGCCCACGCACGTACCGATCGGATCGATACGCTTATCGTATGCCACCACGGCGATCTTCGCACGCACGCCGGCGTCGCGGGCCGCGGCCTTGATCTCGAGCAGGCCCTGCTCGATCTCGGGCACTTCATTCTCGAACAGCTGGCGGATGAACTCCGGCGAGGTGCGCGACAGGATCACCTGCTGGCCGCGCGCGGCGTGGTCGACGCGCAACACAAAGGCGCGGACGCGGTCGGCCACGCGCAGGTTTTCCTTCGGGATCATCTCGGAGCGCGGCAGGCGCGCCTCGATCTTGCCGGTCTCGATGATGGCGTCGCCCTTGTCCATGCGCTTGATCGTGCCGGACACGATGGTCTCGCCGCGCTCCAGGAAGTCGTTCAGCACCTGTTCGCGCTCGGCGTCGCGGATCTTCTGCAGGATGGCCTGCTTGGCGGCCTGCGCACCGATGCGGCCGAACTCGATGGGTTCGAGCGGCTCTTCGATGTATTCGCCTTCCTTGATGCCGGGGACGATTTCCTGCGCGTCCGACAGCATTTCCTGCTTGTCGGGTTCCTGCAGGCCCGCCTCGTCGGGCACGACCAGCCAGCGGCGGAAGCCTTCGTGATCGCCGGTTTCCCGATCGATGGCGACACGGATGTCCGCATCATCTTTGAAGCGCTTTTTCATTGCCGAGGCCAGCGCGCTTTCGAGCGCGCCGAACACGACGTCGCGCGTGACGTTCTTTTCACGCGCCAAGGCATCGACCAACAGAAGAATTTCGCGACTCATCGCTTTTTGCCCTTGAAATCCAGAACGGGATCCAGTTTTGCACGTTCGATATCTTCGACCGTGAAATTCAACACCTGGACTTCGTTCTTTTTTGCCTCAAATTCGAGACCGAACACGGTCTTTTGCACTCCAGCAGCCGCATCCGAGGCCGCGGCGTCTTCTTCGGGCACGGTCAACGTGCCGGAAAAGACCTTGCGTCCGTCCAATGCCTCGCGCAGCTTGATTTCGATGCGCTCGCCTGCGAACCGGCGGAAATCGGCCTCGTTGCGCAGCGGGCGGTCCACGCCCGGCGAACCGACTTCCAGCCGCTTGTAGTCGATGTTCTCGACTTCAAACACCCGCGACAGCTGGCGGGATACCTGCTCGCAGTCTTCGATGCGCACACCGCCGACCCGGTCGATCGTGACGCGCAAAAGGCCCAGGGCGGCACGCTCGACGTCCACGAGTTCGACGTCCATGCCGGCCAGAGCCTCTTTGGTCAATGCGAATAAATCAGCCATATACTCAAAAAAAATGGGCTGCACGCCCAGCCCACCGTATTGCACAGCGCCCAGCCGCTACCCTACTGCACGTAAGGAGCAATGCCGGGCGGTGCCCTATATTGCGACCTAATATTTGGCTTGGCGCCGGGCGCCCCGGACCCGTAATCGCTTTCTATGCTGCCGTTATTGCCGGCGCCGTTCAAGCGTGGTTGCAATAGTGTTTACAACACCGGGTTTGCAACACAGCACCGAACGCGTCCCGGCAAACATCCAGGCAAAAGCAAAGACGCGAAGCCATGAAAACCATTGATTTTACCAGATAAACTGAAAAAACGCCTGATTCGTCACGGGCTTACGTCCAGACCCACGTTTATCTGGGACATATCTCACCCGGCGGCGTAGCCAGCGCGCCGGGTCGCGGCCATCAACGGCCCCGGTGGCTGCGCCCGCCCATCATGCCCAGGCGGGATTCGTGCGCCGAAGCGCCACGGGGTTGCCAGTCGTCGCCGCGCGGCGCGGCGCTGCGCGGCGCGCGCGGCTTGCCGCCAGCGCCCGGGCCCTTGTTGCCGCCGGAACGCGCGCCCTCGGTCTTGTTGCCGCCCCGGCCGCCGGCCGCCGGCTTGCCGCCGCGCGCAGCATTGCCGCCGCGCGCGCCTGCCGGCTTGCCGCCGCCCGGTTTGCCGGACTTGCGGCCGGCGCCGGCCGGCGCCTCGGCCACATTGCCGGCTGCGACGTTGCCCGGCTGGCCGCCGGCCGCCGCGGCGCGCACGCCACGGCCCTTGTTGCCGCCCGGCTTGCCGGACTTGGAACCCGGCTTGCCGCCGCCCTTGCCGCCCGCGGCCGCGCCGCGCCCGCCGCCGGACTTGCCGCCCTTGCGGTTGCCCGTGTCGCCGCCCAGCGGATGGCCGTTGGCGTAGCCGCCGGCGAACATCAGACCGGTGCCGAACGGATCGGACGGACAAGCCAGCGTCTGGCCGGCGCTGCCCTTGCCGCCGCCCTGTAGCTTGCCGCGGCGGCCGATGCGCGCGCCGTTCATGCCGTTGCGATCCATGGTGCCGAATCCCGGCGGCAAGGCGCTGTCGTGCGATTGCGGCTGCTTGGAGCGGCGGCGGTTGCCGCCCGCGTCGTCGTCCTCGCGCAACAGGCCCAGCTGGACCATCAGCGCGGTGACCAGCGAGGAATCCAGCTCGTCCCAGCGGCCGCGGCGCAGCGTGCGCGGCAGCACGATGTCGCCGAAGCGCGTGCGGATCAGGCGGCTGACGGTGACGCCCACCGCCTCGAACATGCGGCGCACTTCACGGTTGCGGCCTTCCTGCAGCGTGACGCGATACCAGCGGTTGCTGCCGTCGCCGCCCAGGTAGTCCAGCGAACCGAACGCGGCCAGGCCGTCGTCGAGTTCGATGCCGTCGACCAGGGACTGGCGCTGCGCCTCGTCCATCTCGCCCAGCACGCGCACCGCGTACTCGCGCTCCGTGCCGTAGCGCGGATGCATGATGCGGTTGGCCATATCGCCGGAGGTCGTGAAGATCAGCAGGCCTTCGGTGTTCAGGTCCAGGCGGCCGACCGACAGCCATTTGCCGGTGCGCAGCTTGGGCAGGCGCGCGAAAACGCTGGCGCGGCCGCCCGGATCGTCATGGCTGACGATCTCGCCAGCGGGCTTGTGGTAGAGAATGACGCGCGGCGGCTTCTTGGTGTTGGCGCGCACGATGGGCTTGCCGTTGACGCGCACCTGGTCGTTGGGGGCCACGCGCTGGCCGATGTGCGCCGGCTCGCCGTTGACCGACACGCGGCCGGCCACGATGAGTTCTTCCATTTCGCGGCGCGAGCCGATGCCCGCGTCCGCCAGCACCTTGTGCAGCTTGGGCATGACCGCTTCGCTGTTGAGGTACTTGCCGAGACGCTGCTCCATGCGGTCGGCCGTCTCCAGGTAGGCCAGCGCCTGCTCGGCTTCCTGCTCGGCGCCGCGGGAGTCCGCGGACTCGACCGGGGCGGCGGCCTCGGCCGCTGCGGGCTGGGCTTCGCCGGCGGCGGCCGGCTCGGCCGACGCGTCGCCGCGGCGGCGGCGGAACGGCGTCCTCAGCTTGCGGCCGCGGCCGCGCACGCCGGCTTCGCCCTCGGCCGCCGGCTCGCGCGCCGTGGCGGCTTCCGGCTGGCCGCCGGTAACGGCGTCATCTGAACGGGGATTGTCATCCTGCATTGTTGTATTCGTTGTCACTGGGACAGCTCCGAATTTCAAACTTGGGTAGGCCTGCCGGGGGCAGGCTCGTCATCATCTGGGGACACCGGCTCTTGGTCGGCCTCGGGCCGCCGGAGATCTGCCTCGTCCGATTCCGGCGAGGCGGCGTCCGGGCCAGGCCGAACAGGATCGGCAAGACCGGAAGCGGGCTCATGCCCGGCAGCGGCTGGCGCCGCGTGATCGGTCTCGTCAATCGGGTCGGTCGGTTCCGCGTGTTTTGCGTTCTCGACGCTTTCCTTTGCAGCACCGGCCTCAGGGGCGTCGGCGGCCATATCGGAAATGTCGCTGCCAGCCTCGCTCCCGGGAAAACCGGGCATGGCTGGCGTATCGGACAAGCCTTCGGCTTGCTCCCGGACGGTGGATTCGTCGGCGGGTTCCGCGCTTTCTTCTGTGCGCGAAAGCGGGAATTCTACGCTATCGACCGGCCCTATGGGTACATCCTGTTCCGAAACAGACAATTCCGCAACCGGGATAACCGCGGCGGCGTCGGCGGCGGCTTCGGAATCTTCTTGTTTTTCTTCCTGGGCGCCCTCTTCCGGGCCGCCCTCGCCCATCACCTGCTGCACTTCGCCCAGGTCCAGGCCGGCCAGCGCGGCTGCGGCCTGGGCCGATTCCAGCGCCGGCAGTTCGTCCAGCGCGCGCAGACCAAGGTCGTCGAGAAACTGCCGCGTGGTGCCGAACAGCGCCGGGCGTCCGGGCGCGTCGCGATGGCCGATGACCTCGATCCATCCGCGATCCTCCAGGGCCTTCACGATCTGGGAAGACACGGTCACGCCGCGTATGTCCTCGATGTCGCCCCGGGTCACCGGCTGGCGCCAGGCCACGATGGCCAGCGTTTCCATCACGGCGCGGGAGTACTTGGGCGGCTTCTCGGGATTGAGCCTTTCCAGGTAGCGCTGCATGCTGGGACGGCTCTGGAAGCGCCACCCGCTCGCCAGCTGCACCAGCTCCAGGCCGCCGTCGGCCCAGTTGTTCTGCAGTGTCTCCAGCAGCCCGCGCAACGCGCTGTTGTCGAATTGCTCATCGTCCCCGAACAGCTTGCGCATTTCGGACAGTTGCATGGGCTGCGCCGCGCACAAGAGCGCGGTTTCCAGCACGACTATTGCCTCGCTATCGTTCATCGACATTCAAATTCAAAAAGGCTCGAAACTTGCGCCAGGTTAAAAATAAGGCTATGATTCATTTCTCAGACGCGGGGTGGAGCAGTCTGGCAGCTCGTCGGGCTCATAACCCGAAGGTCGTAGGTTCAAATCCTGCCCCCGCAACCAATTGATCAAGGCCTGGCGCATTTGCCGGGCCTTTTTCTTTGGTTTTTCGGTATGGCCGGCTGCAGACAGCATGGGTTTGCGTAGTTTTCACTGGATTCCTGTATTTACGCCGCGTCCGCCACCGACCGCATGGGCAGACCAAACGATCGCGCCTGTCGGGCCTGGCAGAACGCCCGCCGCGGCTCTGCGCGGCAAACACTAAGCAATTTCTGGATAAGCCGGCATAAATCGCCGGCTGGGCTGCGGAAACACGACCACAAAGCACGCCGGCCACCCGGCGCCGCCATTTTCCGCGGCAATCGATATCAAGACCTGAATCGCCAGGCATCGAACTTCGCGGCGCGACGGCTGGACCGCCAGCTTCCGCAAGGCCGATATGCCCCCTTTTTATGCGCCCGGAAATCCATTCCGTGGCGCTGCGGCACTTCCCCGAGCCGAACTACGATTCTTAGATATTTTTCCAAGACCACATATATGGCGGCTTGCACCGCCCGCCGCACCAGGCGCCAGGGCGTTCAAGCCGTCGCCAAATTATACCGTCAACTCCCCTGCCCTCAAGCGGCCGGCTTGTCCCAAGGTGTGGATTCCAGCCGCTCGACCAGAAAATCCAGCATCGAGCGCAGAATCAAGGGCATCTGGCGGCGTGACGCGTAAATGCCGTAAATGCCCAGCTCTTGCGGTTTGCAATGGGTCAGAATGGCGCGCAGGCGGCCATCGGCCAGATATTCGGACGCATAGTAGGTCGGCAGCATGGCGATGCCCGCGCCTTCCAGCGCCGCCTGGGCCAGCACCGACACCTCGTTGGCGCTGATATTGCCGCTGACCGGAACGTCCACCGGCTCGCCGTCGCGCTCGAAACGCCACAGGCTCTTGCCGAAATACGAATGGGTCAGGCAATTGCGCAGGGACAGGTCCTCGATGCGCGCCGGCACGCCCTCCTGCTGCAGGTATTGCGGCGAGGCGCAGACCACCGAACGGCACACCGCGAGCTTGCGGGCGATCAGGTTGGGGTCCAGGTCATTGGTGATCCGCACGGCCAGATCGACGCGCTCCTCCACCAGATTGACGGCGCGGTCGACCAGCATCAGGTCGACCGAGGCGCCCGGATGCCGCTTGACGTATTCGGTCACCGCGCTGGCCAGGTGGCGCGACCCGAAAGACATGCTGGTGGTCACGCGCAACAGGCCGCGCGGCGTATCGTCCGGAGTCGCGACCGCATGGTGCAGGTCGCCCACCATATCCAGCATCTGCCGGCAGCGCGGCAAGGTCTCGGCGCCTGCGGGCGTGAGGCTGAGGCGGCGCGTCGTGCGATGCAGCAGGCGCACGCCCACCCATTGCTCCATTTCCGCCAGATAGCGCGACACCATCGCGCGCGACATGTCCAGATGCACGGCCGCCGCCGACAGGCTGCCCCGGTCGGCGACTTCCACAAACACCTGCATGGCCTTCAGACGATCCATGATTGTCTCGGTTTCTGCATCAGACTTGACGGTTATACCGTACTCCGTCCGACACAAAAACCCGCGCCGGCCAGGTTCAGGCCGACGGCTGGCCCAGGGCCTGCGCCACGGCGTCGCGCAACTCGCCGCCATCCAGGCCGCGCGCGATACAGACCAGCCGCGAACGGCGGTCGTCGTCCGGCCACCCATCCAGCCGGCGCAGCGGATACAGCTCGCCATGCACCCCGTGCACTTCGCTGGGCGCAGGCTCCCCGTCGAAACAGACCAACCCCTTCAGGCGCAGGATGCCCTCGCCATAGCGCTCCTGGACCCGCGAGATCCCGGCAAGAAAAGCCGCGCGGGTCACCGGCGCCGACAGGATCAGCGCGACACTGGCGATCTGGCCATGCCCGCCCGCGACCGCCCCGGAGAACGGCCTCAACCAGTTCGCCAGCGCGACGCCGTCGCGCCCGGCATGCGCCAGCGGCCCGGTTTGCAGCACCTCGGCCAGCGGCGCGTCGGGCCGCTGCACGCAGCGCTGCGCGCCCGGATTGACCGCCGCCACCGCCTGCTCGGTGCGGCGCAGCTGCGCCGCGTCGGCCAGATCCGCCTTGCTCAGCACCACGGCGTCGGCCAGCGCGAGCTGGCGCGCGGCCTCCGGCTGCCCGGCCAGCTGTTGCGCGCCGTGCAGCGCGTCCACCAGCACGATGGCGCCCTGATAGGCATAGCGTTCCGCGAGAAACCTGTCGTGTTTGAGCGTGAAGAGTATGGGCGCCGGATCGGCCAGACCGCTGGTTTCGATCAGCACGCGGCGAAACGGCTTGATGCGCCGGCCCAGCGCCATCATGAACAGATCGCGCAAGGCGTCGACCACCGCGCCGCTGACCGCGCAGCACAGGCACCCGCCCTCGACCAGGACCACATTGTCGCGAGCCTGGCGCACCAGATGATGGTCCACGCCCACTTCACCGTATTCATTGACGATGACGACCGCGTCCGCAAAGGCCGGGTCGCGCAGCAGGCGATTGAGCAGCGTGGTCTTGCCGCTGCCGAGAAAGCCCGAAATCACCGTAACGCCGATGCGGCTGTTGCTGTTTTCCACACCGCCTCCACCAGGCTGGGGACCAAAAGCCAAAAGGGCCATTCACTTGCGTGAATGACCCTGAATTCCTTGGCTCCCCGAGCTGGGCTCGAACCAGCGACCTGCGGATTAACAGTCCGTCGCTCTACCGACTGAGCTATCGGGGAACTGCTAAGAAGAGAGATTATGACCGAAAATTCCGGCGTGTGCAAGTCGGCGCTTTTTTTGCCTTTTTCGCCCGCCCGGTTTCCCACCGGCCAGAATCTCTGATATTATCTCGGTCTTTCCAGATCCGGCCCTTTCAAGGGGCAGGCGCTGGAAGTGGTTTAGCCGGCATAGCTCAGTTGGTAGAGCAGCGCATTCGTAATGCGAAGGTCGTAGGTTCGACTCCTATTGCCGGCACCAGAATTCAAACGCCCGCCAGGTCCTCGACCCGGCGGGCGTTTTCATTTTGGCGCAATACGGCGCCAGCATATGACTTCGGCGGTCATGCGGCGATCGCGCCGGCCAGCT
>NZ_LWKV01000004.1:0-633152 GCF_003267925.1 Achromobacter sp. HZ01 | reverse complement strand
TACGACGGACGTGACGGGCACGATCGACCTGCCGGCCGACAAGGAAATGGTTCTGCCGGGCGACAACGTGACGATGACCGTCAAGCTGCTGGCCCCGATCGCCATGGAAGAAGGCCTGCGTTTCGCCATCCGTGAAGGCGGCCGTACCGTCGGCGCCGGCGTGGTCGCCAAGATCATCGCCTAAGTAGCACCCATCAGCGAAGGCGGCTCAGTCCTCCCCGGCCGCCTTCGTCTTTCGTTCTTTAGGAAACGCCATGAAAAACCAAAAGATCCGCATCCGTCTGAAGGCTTTCGATTACAAGCTGATCGACCAGTCCGCTGCGGAAATCGTCGATACCGCCAAGCGTACCGGCGCCGTTGTCCGTGGCCCCGTGCCGCTGCCCACGCGCATCCGCCGCTACGACGTCCTGCGTTCGCCGCACGTGAACAAGACGTCGCGCGACCAGTTCGAGATCCGTACCCATCAGCGCCTGATGGACATCGTGGATCCCACCGACAAGACCGTTGACGCCCTGATGCGTCTGGACCTGCCGGCCGGCGTCGACGTCGAAATCGCGCTGCAGTAAGACCGCAAGACCTTCGAGCCTGCTACCTTCGCCGGCAGGCCCGGAAAAAGAAAAGCCGCATTCCCCGGAATGCGGCTTTTTTGTTTGTGGCGCGCAACGGCCAATCGCGCTAAGTGCTTGTGCTGCCTGAAAAAAACGTGCTAATATGCGAAGCTTGCCATTTTGTGGCAAGAGCAGCTATGGAAAAAAGGCAGGCGGGTTCGATTTTCAGAGCCATCGTGCCTTTGACCAGGTTGAACATAGTCGTAGGGCAGAGGCCGTTACCCTTTGCCTGATTAGCCCCGACCAATCGCAGTCGGGAATGGAGAAAACGATGTCGAATTCGACACCCACGCCCGCCGCTCACCGGCTGGGGCTGGTGGGTCGCAAGGTCGGCATGACCCGCATTTTCACCGAGGATGGCGAATCCATTCCGGTGACCGTGCTGGACGTGTCGAACAACCGCGTGACCCAAGTTAAGTCGCTGGAAACCGACGGCTACGCCGCGATCCAGGTGGCTTATGGCACTCGTCGTGCCTCGCGCGTGGCTCAGCCGCAAACGGGCCACTACGCCAAGGCCGGCGCTGAAGCCGGCAGCATCCTGAAAGAATTCCGCCTTGATCCCGCCCGCGCCGCCGAATTCGCGGCTGGTGCCGTGATCGCCGTGGAATCGGTGTTCGAAGCCGGCCAACAGGTCGACGTCACGGGCACCACCATCGGTAAAGGCTTCGCCGGTACCATCAAGCGCCACAACTTCGGTTCGCAGCGCGCGTCGCACGGTAACTCCCGTTCGCACCGCGTCCCGGGCTCGATTGGTCAAGCTCAAGATCCGGGCCGTATCTTCCCGGGTAAGCGCATGGCCGGTCACCTGGGTGATGTCACCCGCACCGTTCAAAACCTCGACGTCGTTCGCGTTGACGCTGAGCGCGGCCTGCTGCTGGTCAAGGGCGCCGTCCCCGGCCACGCTGGCGCCGACATCGTCGTGCGTCCGGCCATCAAGGCCCCGGCCAAGAAGGGAGCGTAAGTAAATGGATCTCAAGCTCCTGAACGACCAAGGTCAGGCCGCCGCGACTTTCAGCGCGCCCGACACGATCTTCGGCCGCGACTTCAACGAAGCCCTGATTCATCAGATCGTGGTGGCCTTCCAGGCCAACGCCCGTTCCGGCAACCGCGCTCAGAAGGATCGTGCCGAAGTCAAGCACACCACCAAGAAGCCCTGGCGCCAGAAGGGTACCGGCCGCGCTCGCGCCGGTATGACCTCGTCGCCGCTGTGGCGTGGGGGTGGTCGGACTTTCCCGAACTCGCCCGAAGAGAACTTCAGCCAGAAGGTCAACAAGAAGATGTACCGCGCCGGGATCCGCTCGATCCTGTCGCAGCTGGCTCGCGAAGACCGCATCGCCGTCGTCGAATCGTTCGATCTGGAATCGCCCAAGACCAAGGCCGCCGCTGCAAAGCTGAAGAGCCTGGGCCTGGACTCGGTCCTGATCATCACCGACAGCGTCGATGAAAATGTTTACCTCGCCACCCGCAACCTGCCGCACGTTGCCGTTGTCGAGCCCCGTTATGCCGATCCGTTGTCGCTGGTCCACTACAAGAAAGTGCTGATCACCAAGCCGGCCATCGCTCAACTCGAGGAGATGCTGGGATGAACGCTGAACGCTTGATGCAAGTCATTCTGGCGCCGATCGTGACCGAAAAGGCCACCTTCGTTGCCGAGAAGAATCAGCAAGTCGCTTTCCGTGTCGTGGCTGACGCTACCAAGCCGGAAATCAAGGCTGCCGTCGAACTGCTCTTCAAGGTGCAGGTCGAGTCCGTGCAGGTCCTCAACCGTAAGGGCAAAGTCAAGCGCTTTGGCCGATTCGTTGGCCGCCGCCGCAATGAGCGCAAGGCCTACGTCTCGCTCAAGGACGGCCAGGAAATCGACTTTGCGGAGGTGAAGTAAATGGCCCTCGTAAAAGTTAAGCCGACTTCGGCTGGCCGCCGTGGCATGGTGAAGGTCGTCAGCCCGAACCTGCACAAGGGCGAGCCCTACGCGCCGCTGCTGGAAAAGAAGACCCGTGGCTCGGGCCGTAACAACAACGGCCACATCACGGTCCGCCATCGTGGCGGCGGTCACAAGCAACACTACCGTGTCGTCGACTTCCGTCGCGACAAGGATGGCATTCCGGCCAAGGTCGAGCGTCTGGAATACGACCCCAACCGTACGGCGCACATCGCTCTGCTGTGCTACGCCGACGGCGAACGTCGCTACATCATCGCTCCGCGCGGCCTGGAAGTGGGCGCCACGCTGGTCTCGGGCATCGAAGCCCCGATCCGCGCCGGCAACACCCTGCCGATCCGCAACATCCCGGTGGGTACGACCATTCACTGCGTCGAAATGATCCCTGGCAAGGGTGCCCAGATGGTCCGCTCGGCCGGCGCTTCCGCCGTCCTGCTGGCCCGTGAAGGCGTCTACGCTCAGGTCCGTCTGCGCTCGGGTGAAGTCCGCCGTGTGCACATCGAGTGCCGCGCCACCATCGGTGAAGTCGGTAACGAAGAACACAGCCTGCGCCAGATCGGCAAGGCCGGTGCAATGCGTTGGCGCGGTGTCCGCCCGACGGTCCGTGGCGTCGCCATGAACCCGGTGGATCACCCGCACGGTGGCGGTGAAGGCCGTACCGGTGAAGCACGCGAACCGGTCAGCCCGTGGGGCACTCCGGCGAAGGGTTACAAGACCCGTCGCAACAAGCGGACGAACAATATGATCGTCCAACGGCGCAAGCGCAAGTAAGAGGCGAACACTATGTCACGTTCGATCAAGAAAGGCCCGTTTGTCGATGCTCACCTGATCAAGAAGGTGGACACGGCCGTCGCGGGCAAAGACAAGAAGCCGATCAAGACCTGGTCGCGTCGCTCGACGATCCTGCCCGAGTTCATCGGTCTGACGATCGCTGTGCACAACGGCAAGCAACATGTTCCCGTGTACATCAACGAGAACATGGTCGGTCACAAGCTGGGCGAGTTCGCGCTGACCCGCACGTTCAAGGGTCACGCCGCGGACAAGAAGGCGAAGAGGTAAGCGATGGAAACTACTGCCATTATCCGTGGGGTTCACATCTCCGCTCAAAAGACGCGCCTGGTTGCGGATCTGATCCGCGGCAAGTCCGTCGCGCAAGCGTTGAACATCCTCACCTTCTCGCCGAAGAAGGCCGCCGCCATCCTGAAGAAGGCTGTCGAGTCCGCCATCGCCAACGCCGAGCACAACGACGGCGCCGATATCGACGAACTGAAGGTCACCACGATTTTCGTGGACAAGGCCCAGTCGATGAAGCGCTTCTCCGCTCGCGCCAAGGGCCGCGGCAACCGTATCGAGAAGCAGACCTGCCACATCACGGTCAAGGTCGGAGCTTAAGGAGTCACGATGGGTCAGAAAATTCACCCCACTGGGTTCCGTCTCGCGGTCACCCGTAATTGGTCCTCGCGTTGGTTCGCCGACGACAAGGCCTTCGGCTCGATGCTGGCCGAAGACATCCGCGTGCGCGAGTACCTGAAGAAGAAGCTCAAGAGCGCCTCCGTCGGTCGCGTGATCATCGAGCGTCCCGCCAAGAATGCCCGCATCACCGTCTACTCGGCTCGTCCGGGCGTGGTGATCGGCAAGCGCGGCGAAGACATCGAAAGCCTGAAGGCTGATCTGCAGCGCCTGATGGGCGTGCCCGTGCACGTCAACATCGAAGAAATCCGCAAGCCGGAAACCGATGCTCAACTGATCGCCGACTCGATCTCGCAACAGCTCGAGAAGCGCATCATGTTCCGCCGCGCCATGAAGCGCGCGATGCAGAACGCCATGCGTCTGGGTGCCCAAGGCATCAAGATCATGAGCTCGGGCCGTCTGAACGGTATCGAAATTGCCCGCACCGAGTGGTATCGCGAAGGCCGTGTGCCGCTGCACACGCTCAAGGCCAACATCGACTACGGCACCTCCGAAGCCCACACCACGTACGGCGTGATCGGCATCAAGGTCTGGGTCTACAAGGGCGACATGCTGGCCAACGGCGAACTGCCGCCGGAAACCGCCGCCCCGCGTGAAGAAGAACGTCGTCCGCGCCGCGCTCCGCGTGGTGATCGTCCGGACGGTGCTCGCACCGGTCGTCCGGGTGGTCGTGGCCGTGGTCCCCGCAAGGCGGACGCTGCTCCGGCGCCTGAAGGAGAATAACCATGCTGCAACCCTCTCGCAGAAAGTATCGCAAAGAGCAGAAGGGCCGCAACACCGGTCTGGCGACCCGCGGCACCAACGTGTCGTTCGGCGAATTCGGTCTGAAGGCCACCGGCCGTGGCCGTCTGACCGCCCGTCAGATCGAAGCCGCTCGTCGTGCCATCAATCGTCACATCAAGCGTGGCGGCCGTATCTGGATTCGTATCTTCCCGGATAAGCCCATCTCGCAGAAGCCTGCCGAAGTCCGTATGGGTAACGGTAAGGGCAACCCGGAGTACTGGGTCGCCGAAATCCAGCCCGGCAAGGTGCTCTACGAAATGGAAGGGGTTAGCGAAGAGCTCGCGCGTGAAGCTTTCCGCCTGGCCGCTGCCAAGCTGCCGATTTCGACCACGTTCGTCGCGCGTCATATCGGTGCTTAAGGAGTACTAAGATGAAAGCCAGCGAACTCCGTTCGAAAGACGCCGCCGAGCTCGGCAAAGAGCTCGAAAGCCTGCTGAAGGCACAATTCGGTCTGCGTATGCAGAAGGCCACGCAGCAGCTTGCCAACACCAGCCAGCTGCGCAACGTGCGCCGCGACATCGCGCGCGTGCGTACCTTGCTGACCGAGAAGGCAGGGAAATAAAGATGAGCGAAACTCAAAACACCCAAGTGGCCAAGCGCCAGCGTACGCTGGTCGGCAAGGTCGTCAGCAACAAGATGGACAAGACTGTCGTCGTGCTCGTCGAGCGCCGCGTCAAGCACCCCATCTTCGGCAAGATCATCATGCGTTCCGCGAAGTACAAGGCGCACGATGAATCGAACCAGTACAACGAAGGCGATACGGTTGAAATCGCTGAAGGCCGTCCCATCTCGCGCTCGAAGTCGTGGCGCGTGGTGCGTCTGGTTGAAGCCGCACGTATCATCTAAGTGAAAGCAGTTTGTCGGAACGGTTCGCCGTTCCGATAATGAAACGGCAAGGGATCAAACCCTTGCCGTTTTTTTTGCGCCGTGCGGAAGTGTGGCGGGGCTTGTTTTCAGCGGTGGGCCATCTCGCGCAGCCGGCCCGCGATGCCGGTGGGAAAGTAATACACCGACACCACGAACAGGATGCCCAGCCACAGCAGCCAGCGGTCGGGTTCGAACAGCAGGGCCAGCGGCGCGACGCCGGAGACCAGGCCGTGCACGTGGTGCAGGCCGTCCTGCAGATAGCTCTGGGCGAATACGAACAGGCTGGCGCCCACCACCGCGCCATACATGGTGCCCATCCCGCCGATCACCAGCATCAGCAGGATATTGAGCATGATCTCGAACGACAGCGAGGCGTCGGGGCCGTTGTAGCGCAGCCAGAGCGCGTACATGGCGCCGGCCAGCGTGGCGAAGGCGGCCGCCAGGAGATTGGACAGGCTGCGGTACAGCACGGTGCGGTAGCCGATGGCTTCGGCGCGGAAGGGGTTCTCGCGGATCGCCTGCAGCACGCGGCCGAAGGGCGAGTTCACGATGCGCAGCAGCAGCAGGAACAGCACCAGGCAGACCGCGGCGATCAGGTAGTAGGTGATGATGCGGCCGTCCACGTTCACGCCGAACAGCGGTTCGGAGAACGGCCGGAAGGCCGGGCGCAGCATCTGCGGCACCTTGAAGCTCAGGCCGTCCTCGCCGCCGGTCAGGTGCGACAGCTGCGACACCAGGGTCTGGAACGCGGCGGCCACCGCCAGCGTGATCATGGCGTAGAAGATGGCGCGCACCCGCAGGCTGGCCAGGCCGATCAAGAGCGCGAAGGCCAGCGACACCGCCAGGCCGGCGGCCGTGCCGGCCAGTATCGCGGTCCAGCCGGGCTCCATGCGCACGCTGGCGATGGCCACGCCATAGGCGCCGATGCCGAAGAACATGGTGTGCGCGAAACTGACGATGCCGGTGTAGCCCAGCAGCAGGTCGTAGCTGGCCACCAGGATCACGAACACCAGGATCTTGGCGGCCACGGCCAGCGACTTCGGGCCGGGAAACAGAAAGGGTGCGGCCGCCAGCGCGGCCACGATCGCGATCAGCAGCAGCGTCAGCACGGCGCTGCGGGGAGGGTCGCCGGAAAGCAGGCGTACGGACATGTCGGTTCCTAGCGGTTCGTGACCGGATACACGCCCTGCGGGCGCCACAGCAGGATGGCGACCATCAGCGCGATGTTCGAGAACAGGGCGGCCTTGGGCATCAGAAAGCCCGTGTAGTTGGCCATCAGGCCCACCAGCAGCGCGCCGATCAGGCAGCCCACGGTCGAGCCGAGGCCGCCGATCATGATGACGATGAAGATCAGCACGTTGACCTGCGCGCCCAGCTGCG
Source organism: Achromobacter sp. HZ01 (assembly GCF_003267925.1). Lineage (NCBI taxonomy): Bacteria > Pseudomonadati > Pseudomonadota > Betaproteobacteria > Burkholderiales > Alcaligenaceae > Achromobacter > Achromobacter sp. HZ01. Next base: position 626,108 of record NZ_LWKV01000004.1, on the reverse strand, counting down.
GCACCACCGACTGCTGGTACATGCCCCACAGCACCCCGCCCAGCCCCGCCAGCATCGAGCCGGCGACGAACACGCCCACGAACAGGTGGCGGATGCGGTAGCCCAGGCTTTCCACCATCTCGCGGTCTTCCACCCCGGCGCGGATCAGCAGGCCGAGCTTGGTGCGGTTGAGCAGCCACAGCATGCCGCCCAGCACCAGCAGCCCGGCCACCAGCGCCACGATGCGGAACTTCTCGATGGCGGCGTCGCCCAGCAGGAACGCGCCGCGCATGGCCTCGGGCAGCGGCAGCGAAATCGTCTGCGGGCCCCACAGCATCTTGATGATCTCTTCGCCGATGATCATGCCGCCCATCGTGATCAGGATCTGCTTGAGATGCTGCCCGTACACCGGGCGCACGATGACGCGTTCGAACGCCAGGCCGACGGCGCCGGCCACCAGCATGCCGACGATCATGGCCGGCAGCACCGCGGCCAGGTTCACCCACAGGCTGCCGGACTGGGTCCAGTCGGCCATGGCGCCCAGCACCGTGGCCGCCATGTACGCGCCGATGGCGATGAACAGGCCGTGGCCGAAGTTCAGCACGTCCATCAGCCCGAAGACCAGCGTCATGCCGGAGGCCACGATGAAGATGATCATGCCCATCGCCAGGCCGGCCAGGGTCAGCGTGACCCAGGTCGACAGCGAGCCCACCAGCGGCAGCGCGATCGCCGCCAGGGCCAGCACCAGCAGCGCCGGGCGCAGGTCCGCGCGCACGCGCGGCAAGGGGGTATCGAGTTCCAGCGTGCTCATTGGTGGCTTCCCAGCGACAGGCCCAGCAGGCGCGTCTGTAATGCGTCGTCCTCGGCCAGCTGCGCCATGCTGCCGGCATGGACCACGCGGCCGTTGTCCATCACGGCGACGTGATCGCCCACGAGGCGGGCGAAATTGAAGTTCTGCTCGACCAGCAGGATGGTGGTGGAGGCCTGCTTCAGTTCGATGAAGGCGTCGATCATGTTCCGCACGATGGCGGGCGCCAGGCCCTTGCTGGGCTCGTCGACCAGCAGCAGCCGGCGCGGCTCGATGATGGCGCGCGCCACCGCCAGCATCTGCTTCTGGCCGCCCGACAGCTTGCCGGCCGGGTGCAGCCAGAATTTCTTCAGCGCCGGGAAGAAACCGAAGATCCATTCCAGCCGGGCGCTGTCGAGCTGGCTGGCGTTGCGCGCCTGGCGCGCCGCCAGCAGGATGTTCTCCTTGACCGACAGGTCGGCGAAGATGCCCATGTTCTCGGGCACGTAGGCCATGCCCAGGCGCGCCATGTCGGGCGGCGAGGTGCGCTTGCCGGGCCCGCCCACCGGCGCGCCGTCGAAGCGCACCTGGCCTTGCGAGGCGCGCCACAACCCCATGATCGTGCGCAGCGTGGTGGTCTTGCCCGCGCCGTTGCGTCCCAGCAGCATGGTCACGCCGGCGGCGGGCACCGCCAGGTCGACGCCGTGCAGGATGTGGTAGGCGCCGATGTGCGTGTGCACGTCCTTCAATTCCAGCAGCGCTTGCGTCATGCCGCCTTCTCCGTGGGGCTCACGCCCAGATAGGCCTGCTGCACGATGGGCGAGGCGATGACTTCGGCCGGCTCGCCGTCGGCCATCAGGCGGCCGTTGTGCAGCACCACGATGCGGTCGGCCAGTTCGCGCACCACGTCCATCTTGTGCTCCACCAGCAGGATGGTCTTGCTTGCGTCGTTCTTGATTTCGCGGATCAGCTCCAGCACCACCGGCACGTCGTCCACGCTCATGCCGGCCGTGGGCTCGTCGAACATGAACACCTGCGGATCGAGCGCGACCAGCATCGCGATCTCCAGCTTGCGCTGGTCGCCGTGCGGCAGGTCGGCGGCCGGCTGGTCGCGGCGCGCCGACAGGCGGGTGCGCGCCAGCAGCGCGTCGGCGCGTTCGATCAGGGCGCGGTCGTCGCTCCAGGTGCGCCAGAAACGGATCTGGCGCCAGCCCATGCCTTGCTGGCGTGACTGCAGCGCCAGCCGCACGTTCTCGTGCACGCTCAGGCGCGGAAACAGCTGGGTCAGCTGGAACGCCCGGCCCAGGCCCGCGTGCATGCGCGCCGGCGCGCCCAGCGCGGTGAGGTCGCGCCCGTTCAGGCGCACCGTGCCGGCGCTGGCGCGCAGCTGGCCGGAGATCAGATTGAAGTAAGTGGTCTTGCCCGCGCCGTTGGGGCCGACGATGGCCGTCAGCGTGCCGGGCGCATAGCTGCAGCTGACTTCGTCGACGGCCACGTGCCCGCCGAAACGGATGGTGAGCGATTGGGTCTCCAGCATGGACGGACGCAGGCTCAGCGCTTGTTCTGGATGGGCACCGACATCTGGTCGGGCGTGATTTCCCTGACCAGGTCCTGCACCGCCCACGGCACCGAGGGATCGTTCTTGATGCGGAAGTGGTACATGGACTGCATGGCCTGGTGGTCCTCGGGGCGGAATGTCATCTTGCCCTTGGGCGTGTCGAAGCTCATGCCTTCCATGGCCTTGATCAGCGCGTCGGTGTCGGAGTCGCCCTTGGTCCTGGCCAGCGCCGTCGCGATCGCGATGCCCGAGGCCATGCCGCCGGCGGTGAAGAAGTCCGGCGGCTGCCCGTAGCGCTTCTGGTGTTCGGCCACCAGCCAGTCGTTGATCGGGTTCTTGGGTATGCCGTAGTAGTAATAGGTGGCGCCTTCCATGCCGACCAGCGATTTCAGCGGCGTCATGGCCGCCAGCGTGTTGCCGCCGGTGGCGATCTCGATGCCGAAGCGCTGCGGGTCGAGGTCGGCGATCTTGAACGGGTTGCCGGCGCCGGCCCACAGGATGAAGATGATCTTGCGCCCGGGCTGGTCCTTCAGCGCATCGAACAGGCGCTGCGCGCCGGCGGTGAAATCGGTGGCGTTGGCCGGCAGATATTCCTCGTGCACGATCTTGGCGTTCTTGAGGGCGCTCTTGAACGCCTTGACGCCGTCGCGGCCGAAGGCGTAGTCCTGCGCGAGCATGGCGATGGAGGTGCCGGCCTGGTCGAAGGCGACCGCGTTGGCGATGGCGTCCTGCGAGGAATTGCGGCCGGTGCGGAAGATGTACCGGTTCCACTTGTCGCCGGTGATGGAGTCCGCCACGGCGGGCTCGACCAGCAGGATCTTCTCGTACTCTTCGGCGATCGGCAGCATGGCCAGCGCCACGCCGGACGACGTGGGGCCCACGGCGATGTCGGCATTGTCGTCGGCATAGGCCGAGGCCAGCTGGGCGCGCGCCACGTCGGGCTTGCCCTGGTTGTCCTTCTCGATGACGCGGATCTTGCGCCCGGCCACCGTCATGCTGCCCTGGGTCGCGTACTCCAGGCCCAGCATCAGGCCGGCCTGGGTCTGCTTGGCGTAGGCCTCCAGCGGGCCGGTCTTGTCGTAGACGTGGGCCACGACGAAATCCTTCGCCGCGGCCGCGGAACTCATGCACAGGCCGGCGAGCGCGGCGAGCAGTAGGCGTTTCATAGGGGACTCCTGTTTATCAGTGACGTGCGGCGAGGAATTGGCGGACGGCTTCGATCTGCGGGGCGACGTTGAGCGCGGGGGCGTGGCCGCAATCGGGGAAATCGATGCGCTGCGCGCGCGGGCCGCGCCGCGTCATGGCCTCGGCCACTTCCGGCAGCAGCAGATCCGACTCGGCCCCGCGCAGCAGCAGCAGCGGCATGCGCAGCGAGTCATAGCCGCTCCAGCGGTCGTAGTCGCCGGGATGATGGCTGAACTGGCCGACGATGGCCGGGTCGTAGTGCGCGGTCACGCGCCCGTCCGGCAGGCGGCGCATCGAGGTCTCGGCCATGCGGCGCCATTGCTCGTCGCTCTGCCAGCCATAGGGCTTGTAGGCGGCGCGCAGCCAGGTCTCCAGTTCGGTGACCGTGTCGAAGGCCGGCGGATCGCCGGCGTAGTCCAGGATGCGCCGGACGGCAGGGCGCGGCAGTTCCGGCCCGATGTCGTTGACCACCAGGCGCGAGATGCGGTCGCGCAGGGTGGTGGCCGCGGCATGCATGCCGATGGCGCCACCCATGGACGTGCCGACCCAGCGCACGCTGGCAAGCGCCAGCCCGTCGAGCAGGGCGCGCGCCAGCCGCGCGTAGAAGTCCAGCCGGTATTCGGCCACCGGGTCCGGGCTCCATTGCGATAGGCCGCGGCCGATCGTGTCCGGGCAGATGATGCGGTAGTCGGGCGCCAGCGCCTGCGCCAGCTCGTCGAAGTCGCGCCCGGTGCGCGCCAGGCCATGCCACATGACCAGCGGCGGCGCGTCGGGGGCGCCCCATTCGGTGTAATGCAGTTCGCGGCCTTCGCAGCGCAGATAGCGCGAGGCCGGCGCGGGCGCGGTCGCCATGAGTCTCCTCCCGGTGGGTCCAGGTCGTTCTGTGCGGTTGTTGTACGCTTATGCGGGTGAATATAGACTTGCGCCAGGCGCGCGCACAATGCGCCGCCCGCCCTGCTGCAGGCTGAGTCAAGAACTTGTAGACGCAAGATCAATTTGCGCTTCGCATCCCAGGAGACCGCGCCATGTCGGAGACGGAATTCGCCATTTCGGCCGGCGCCGGCGCGGACCGGCGCGATCAATGGCGCGCGGCGCTGGCCGACGCCTTCGGCCCCTTCGAGGTCCACGGCGGCAAGCCCGGCCATTTCGCCGGGCGCCTGCGCTACGCGCGCCGCGCCAGCCTGCAGTTCAACGACCTGCACTACCAGGGCCAGCAGCTCGAACGCACGGCCGGCAATGTCTCGCGGCTGGACCAGGAGTTCTATACCTTCGGCCTGCCGCTGGCCGGGCCGCTGGCGGTGCGCCAGCAGGGGCGGGAATTCCAGGTCGAGCCGGGCTGCGTGTACCTGATGAACCAGAGCCTGCCGTACCAGGCCACGGCGCTGGGCGCCGGCGGCTACCGCAGCCTGAGCATCTCGTTTCCGCGCAGCGCGCTGTCGCAGCGCGATTCGCGTGTCGGCGCCTTCCACAAACTGCGCATCGATGACGGCTCGCCGCGAGGCGCCATGCTGGCTAGCTACATGGAACACATGTTCAAGGGCATGGACGGCTGGTCCGACGCCGAGGTCGCCGAACTGGGCGAGCGCCTGATCGACCTCATCGTGCTGTTCCTGGTGCAGCCGGGGCAGGGCCATGCGTCGGAGTCGGACAGCAGCGTGACGGTGGCGCACCGCCAGCGCGTGCTGGCCTACATCCGGCAGCACCTGGCCGATCCCGAACTGTCGCCGGCGCGCGTGGCCGAAGGCTGCGGCATCTCCGTGGCCTACCTGCACCGCATCCTGCGCGCTGGTGGGCTGTCGGCGGAGTCCTTCATCTTCGACCAGCGGCTGGAACGCTGCCACGCGCTGCTGCTGGACCCGCGCCATCGCCATCGCGCGATTTCCGAACTCGCCTACCAGGTCGGGTTCTCGCATCCGGCGCATTTCAGCCGCCTGTTCAAGCGGCGCTTCGGCGTGTCCGCGCGCGAACTGCGCGCCCGTTCCTAGGACGCGGCCGCCGCCAGCGCCGCGTCCAGGTCGCCGATGATGTCGGCGTGGCTCTCGAAGCCCACGCCGAGCCGGATCAGTCCCGGCGGCAGCCCCGATTCCGCCAGCTGCTGCGGCGTCATCATGCCCGCCCACATGGCCGCCGGATGCACCACCAGGGTCGAGAACGAGCCGAAGCTGGCCGAGCGATGCGCCAGCGTGAGCGCGCCCACGACGCGCTCGGCCTGCGCCATGCCGCCCGGCACCTCGAAACTCAGCACGCCGCCGTATCCGCTCATCTGCGCGCGCGCCAGCGCGTGCTGCGGATGGCTTTCCAGGCCGGGATAGTGCACCGCCGACACCGCCGGGTGCGCGGCCAGGTGCCGGGCGACGGCCAGCGCGGTTTCGTTCTGGCGCGCCACGCGCATGGGCAGGGTGCGCAGGCCGCGCAGCACCAGCCAGGCGGCGAAGGGGTCCAGCGTCGCGCCCAGCAGATAGGCCTTTTCCCACACGGCCTTGATGCGCTGCTCGTCGCCCACCAGCACGCCGGCCGAGGCGTCGCCGTGGCCGCACAGGTACTTGGTGGCGCTGTGCATCACCAGGTCCATGCCCAGCGCCAGCGGCTGCTGGTTGATAGGCGAGGCGATGGTGTTGTCGACCAGCGTGGTGATGCCGCGGGCGCGCGCGATGTCCGACATGCGCGCCAGGTCCGTCAGGCGCAGCATCGGATTGGACGGGCTTTCCAGCACGAAGAGGCGGGTCTCGGGGCGCGCGGCGGCGGCGAAGCCGTCGGCGTCGGCCTGGTCCACGAAGCTCACGTCGATGCCGAGCTGCGGCGCGATGTTCTGCAGCAGGCCGGTGGTGCCGCCGTACAGCACGCGCTGCGCCACCACGTGGTCGCCGCGGCCGGCGAAGGCCAGCAGCGCCGCCGTGATGGCGCCCATGCCGGAGGCGGTGGCCAGCGCGCATTCGCCGCCTTCCAGCCCGGCCACGGCGGACTCGAACGCGCGCGTCGTGGGGTTGCCGTAACGTGTATAGAATCCCGGATGCAGGGGCCGCGTCGCCATGTCCAGGAAAACGCCGGCCTCGTCCGTGGCGAAGCTGGCCGTCTGGTACAGCGGCGGGGCCACGGGATACGAGCTTTCCGGCAGCAGTACGGCCGCCTGCGCCAGGCGGGTATGGGGATCGGAATGGGAAGACATCGTCTATGACCTCATCGAATGATTTCAGGTCCTACGATCTTATGGATGGCGGCGAGGCTGTCTTGTCTGATCCTGCTGTCGCCGCCCACGGCCTCTACGGCGGCCTGCGCGACGGCGTGCGGGTGTGGCGGCAGGGCGCCTGCGGCGCCATGGCTACCGCGGCGCGCTTCGTGCGCCACCGCTTCCGGCCGCATACCCACGACACCTTCATGTTCGGCCTCATCGAAAGCGGGGCCAAGGAATTCCAGCGGGGGCGCGCCACCTATCTCGCCGCGCCGCAATCGGTATCGGTGGTCAATCCGGGCGACCTGCACACCGGCCGCCGGGCCGCGGGAGCAGAGCTGCGCTATCGCGCGCTGTACGTCCCGGCCGACGCCATGTCGCAGGCGCTGGGCGCGGCCGCGGCCGTGGGCTTCCAGTCGGGCGTGGTCCAGGACTCCGCGGTGTTCCGCGCCATGCTGCGCGCCCACGACGCCCTGGTCGAAGGCGATTCGCGCCTGGCCTGCGACGGCCTGATGCTGGCGGCCCTGGGCCTGCTCGCCTCGCGCCATGGCGGCGCGGCGGCCGCCGGCCCGGCGCGGGAGGCCCGGCCCGAGATCCGGCGGGCCCGCGCGCTCATCGAGGATTGCCACGCGCAGGCCTTGTCGGTGGCCGAGATCGCGCGGGAGGTGGCGCTGAGCCCCTACCACCTGATGCGGCAGTTCCGCAGCCAGGTCGGCATGCCCATGCACGCCTACCAGCTGCAGGTGCGGGTCGAGCGCGCCAGGCGGCTGCTGGCCGCGGGCCAGGCGCCGGCCGACGTGGCCCTGAGCGTGGGCTTCGCGGACCAGGCCCATTTTTCCAAGCGCTTCAAGAGCCTGGTAGGGGCCTCGCCCGCCTCGTATCAGCGCGACCTGCGCCGCTGATGCGCCGGTGGCCCGGATGAAAAAACGGGCTCCCGCGGGAGCCCGTCAGTACATCCTGGCCGCGTAGCGGTCAGATGTGGGTGATGAACTTGGTCACCAGGTAGCCGTCGAACGTTTCCAGGCCGCCTTCGCTGCCGATGCCGCTGTCCTTGATGCCGCCGAAGGGCGTCTCGGCCAGGGCGCTGCCGAAATGGTTGATGTTGACCATGCCGGCTTCCAGGCCGTTGGAGACCTTGGTGGCCGTCTTCAGCGAGTTGGTGAACACGTAGGACGACAGGCCGAAGGGCAGGCTGTTGGCGCGGCGCAGCACTTCATCGGTGTCGGTGAAGCGGACCACGGGCGCGACCGGGCCGAAGGGCTCTTCGGTCATGAGCATGGAATCGTCGGGCAGCTCGGTCACGACCGTGGGGGCGAAGAAGAAGCCCTTGCGGTCCAGCGGGCCGCCGCCGACCACCACCTTGCCGCCGTGCTTCTTGGCGTCGTCGATGAAGGCGGTCATGGCGGGGACGCGGCGCTCGTGCGCCAGCGGGCCCATGTCGGTGCCGGTTTCAAGGCCGTCGCCGACCTTGATGTTCTTCAGCACTTCGGAGAAGCGCGCCAGGAACTGCTCGTAGGCGCCGTTCTGCACGTAGAAGCGGGTCGGCGATACGCAGACCTGGCCGGCGTTGCGGATCTTGAACTTGGCCAGCATGGTGGCGGCGCGGTCGATGTCGGCGTCGTCGAACACCAGCACCGGCGAGTGGCCGCCCAGTTCCATGGTGACGCGCTTCATGTGCGCGCCGGCCAGCGCGGCGAGCTGCTTGCCCACCGGCACCGAGCCGGTGAACGACACCTTGCGCACGATGGGCGAGCGGATCAGGTAGTCCGAGATCTTGGCGGGTTCGCCCCACACGATGTTCAGGCAGCCCTTGGGCAGGCCGGCGTCGTGGAACATGCGGGCGATCGCCATGACGGCGCTGGGGGAATCCTCGGGACCTTTCAGCACCACCGTGCAGCCGGCGCCGATGGCGGCGGCGATCTTGCGGATGGCCTGGTTGTACGGGAAGTTCCAGGGCGTGAACGCGGCGCAGACGCCGATGGGTTCGCGCACGACGATCTGGCGCACGTCGGGGTTGCGCGGCGGCACCACGCGGCCGTAGATGCGGCGGCATTCCTCGGCGTGCCAGTCGGCGTGCTCGGCGCAGGAGGTGACTTCGCCCACGGCCTCGGCCAGCGGCTTGCCCTGGTCCAGCGTCATGTTGCGGCCGATCTCGTTGGCGCGTTCGCGCGACAGCGTCGCGACCTTGCGCAGGATGGCCGAGCGGTCCATGGGCGAGGATTTCTTCCACGACTCGAACGCGCGCTGGGCGGCGGCTAGCGCCCGGTCCAGGTCCGCTTCGGTGGCGTGGGGCAACTGGCCGAGAACTTCCAGCGTGGCCGGGTTGATGACGTCCTGGGTGCGCCTGCCCTCTCCGGCGACGAATTCTCCGTCGATATACAGCGCCAACTGTTCATACATGCCTGTCTTCCCTTGCTAAATAGGAGTGGATAGCGATCACTGTCGCCCGCTCCAGTCTAAACCAGCTTGTGGATGGCGGGGAGGGCCAATGGCGGACGGGGCCGTGGAGCCAATCGGACCGCAAACCTTGCACGCGCGCCCGGGCATGGCCAAAATGGGGCATCTTTGGCCGCCTACCCGATTCCCTATTGTGCAACCCGTCGATGCGCGTCCGTCCGGCAAGCCCAGCCTCTATTCCCGGGTGTTCTTCCGTTTCATCGACTGGCTGCGCCAGCGCATCGCCCAGGCGTCGCTGGTGGGGGACCGGCCCATCTTCCGAAACGACCAGTTCCCCTGGCTGGCCGCGCTGGAGGCCCAGGCGCCGGCCATCCGCGATGAACTGAACGGGCTGCTGTCCGAACGCCAGCAGCTGCCGTCCTTCCACGAGCTGTCCCCCGACGTGGGCATGATCACGTCCGACGACCAATGGAAGACCTTCGTCTTCATGGGCTACGGCCTGCGTTCCGAGCGCAACCTGGCGCGCTGCCCGGCGACGGCGCGCGCCCTGCAGGGCATTCCGGGCCTGCGCACCGCCTTTTTCTCCATACTCGAGCCCGGCAAGCGGATTCCGCCGCATACCGGACCCTATAACGGCGTGCTGCGCCTGCACCTGGGACTGGTCGTGCCCGAGCCGGCCGAACGCTGCTGGATCGAGGTGGGCGGCGAGCGCTACCACTGGAAGGAAGGCGAGGCCGTGGTGTTCGACGACCTCTACCTGCACCAGGTGCACAACGACACCGAGGGCCTGCGCGCCGTGCTGTTCGTGGATTTCGAGCGGCCCTGCCGGGCGCCGGTGCGCTGGCTCAACCGCCTGGTGCTGGCGGCGGCGCCGTTCACCGACGAGATCCGCCGCGGCAAGGCCAACCACGACGCCTGGGAACGCAACTATTACGGCGGCAAGCGCGCCGGAAATAAAACGGGGGCGGATTGATTCGGGGCAGAAACGGCCTGCGGCCCGGAGTTGTCCACAGGCGTTGTCGTGTATTTGCTCTCTATGTCAACAAAGGGCTTGCGCTCAAAATATAAGCAGGCTAGAATTATCAGCTTTCCCAGATTGTCTGTTGGCTTAGAGGTCTACGTAGAGGTCTAAGCCCAGGCGATTGGGGGAATTACCCGCAGGATTTCAACCCAGGGTCGTTGCGTTGCCACCAGTTGCTGGTCTTTGGAGCGGAAAAGCTCGAGGCGCCAGCCAACAAAAGCAGGGCGGCTGACCTGACGGGACCAAAACTGGCAGGAATTGCAGTGTTCCTAAGGGGGAGAGCCCCGGGGGAAAACCGTATTTCCAGTTAAGTTGGAACAGGAAAAATCATGATCCAAATGCAGACCACGCTGGATGTGGCCGATAACACTGGTGCGCGTCATGTCATGTGCATTAAGGTGCTCGGTGGCTCCAAGCGCCGTTATGCCGGTATCGGCGACATCATCAAGGTGAGCGTCAAAGATGCGGCTCCGCGCGGACGCGTCAAGAAAGGCGAAATTTACAATGCCGTGGTGGTTCGTACCGCCAAGGGCGTGCGCCGTAAGGACGGTTCGCTGATTCGTTTCGGTGGCAATGCCGCCGTGTTGCTCAACGCCAAGCTGGAGCCCATCGGCACCCGCATCTTCGGACCCGTGACGCGTGAACTGCGTACCGAGAAGTTCATGAAGATCGTGTCGCTGGCCCCGGAAGTGCTGTAAGGAGCCCTACGATGAACAACATTCGTAAAGGCGACGAAGTCATCGTCCTGACGGGTCGCGACAAGAAGCGTCGCGGTACCGTGCTGGCTCGCGTTGGCGCCGACCACGTGCTGGTCGAAGGCGTCAATGTCGTCAAGAAACACGTGAAAGCCAACCCGATGGCCAACAACCCGGGCGGAATCGTCGAAAAGACCATGCCGATCCACATCTCGAATGTGGCGCTCTTCAACCCCGCGACCGGTCGTGGCGACCGCGTCGGCGTGCAGGAAGTCGAAGGTCGCAAGGTCCGCGTGTTCCGTTCCAATGGTGCCGTTGTCGGCGCCAAGGCGTAAGGGGCGATAGACATGTCTCGTTTGCAAGATCTGTACAAGAGCAAGGTCGCTGCCGACCTGCAGGCCAAGTTTGGCTACAAGAGCGCGATGGAAGTGCCGCGCATCACCAAGATCACCCTGAACATGGGTGTCTCGGAAGCCGTCGCTGACAAGAAGGTCATCGAGCACGCCGTCTCGGACCTGACCAAGATCGCCGGCCAGAAGCCCGTCGTGACGAAGACCAAGAAGGCTATCGCCGGGTTCAAGATCCGCGAAAACTACCCGATCGGTTGCATGGTCACGCTGCGTGGTCAGCGTATGTACGAATTCCTGGATCGCCTGGTGGCGGTTGCGCTGCCCCGCGTGCGCGACTTCCGCGGCATCTCGGGTCGTGCTTTCGACGGCCGTGGCAACTACAACATCGGGGTGAAAGAGCAGATCATTTTCCCCGAAATCGAGTACGACAAGATCGACGCGCTGCGTGGGCTGAACATCAGCATCACCACCACCGCCAAGACCGACGAAGAAGCCAAGGCGCTGCTGACCGCCTTCAGCTTCCCGTTCCGTAACTAAGGGGCTGATGACGTGGCTAAACTTTCCCTCATCAATCGCGACATCAAGCGCGCCAAGCTGGCTGACAAGTTCGCCGCCAAGCGCGCTGAGTTGAAGGCGATCATCGACGACCAGTCGAAGACCGACGAAGAACGTTACCAAGCTCGGCTCAAGCTGCAACAGCTGCCGCGCAATGCCAACCCGACGCGTCAACGTAACCGTTGCGTGGTCACCGGTCGTCCGCGCGGCGTGTTCCGCAAGTTCGGCCTGACGCGCCACAAACTGCGTGAAATGGCGATGAAGGGTGAAATCCCCGGCATCACCAAGGCCAGCTGGTAGGAGAAACAATATGAGCATGAGCGATCCCATCGCCGATATGCTGACCCGCATTCGCAATGCGCAGCAAGTGGACAAAGTTACGGTGAGCATGCCCTCCTCGAAGCTGAAGGCGGCCATTGCCGCCGTGCTGAAGGACGAAGGCTACATCGACAGCTTTGAAGTCAAGGGCACCCAGGCCAAGCCTGAGCTCGAGATCACCCTGAAGTACTACGCCGGCCGTCCGGTCATCGAACGCATCGAGCGCGTTTCGCGCCCGGGCCTGCGTATCTACAAGGGCCGTACCAGCATTCCTCAGGTCATGAACGGCCTGGGCGTGGCCATCGTTTCGACCTCGCGCGGCGTCATGACCGACCGTAAGGCTCGCGCCAACGGCGTCGGCGGCGAAGTGCTTTGCTACGTGGCCTAAGGAGAGTCGAATGTCACGTATCGCTAAGTATCCGGTCGAACTGCCCAAGGGTGTTGAAGCCAACATCCAGCAGGATCAGATCATCGTCAAGGGCCCGCTGGGTTCCCTGACCCAAGCCCTGACCGGCGACGTCACGATCGCGTTGGACGAAGGCAAGCTCACGTTTGCCGCCGCCAACGAGACCCGTCACGCCAACGCCATGTCGGGCACCGTGCGCGCGCTGGTGGCCAATATGGTCAACGGCGTGAGCAAGGGATTCGAGCGCAGGCTGAACCTGGTTGGCGTGGGTTACCGCGCCTCGGTTCAAGGCGACGCCGTTAAGCTGCAGCTCGGTTTCTCGCACGACGTCGTGCATCAGTTGCCGGCCGGTATCAAGGCCGAATGCCCCACCCAGACGGAAATCGTCATCAAGGGCGCCAACAAGCAAGTCGTCGGTCAGGTGGCCGCTGAAATCCGCGCGTACCGCGAACCCGAACCCTACAAGGGCAAGGGCGTGCGTTACTCGGACGAACGCGTCGTCATCAAAGAAACCAAGAAGAAATAACGGCGCACGCAAGGACGAATCATGGACAAAAAAGTTTCCCGTTTGCGTCGTGCGGTTCCGACCCGCCGGAAGATCAGCGAGCTGCGCGTTCATCGCCTCTCGATTTTCCGCTCGAACCAGCACATCTACGCCAACATCATTTCGCCGGAAGGCGATCGCGTTCTGGTCAGCGCCTCGACGGTCGAAGCCGAAGTGCGCGCGCAACTGGCCGGCCAAACCGGTCAGGGCGGCAACAAGGCCGCTGCGTCGCTGGTCGGCAAGCGCGTGGCCGAAAAGGCCAAGGCTGCCGGTATCGAACTGGTTGCTTTCGATCGCTCGGGCTTTCGTTACCATGGCCGCGTGAAGGCGCTGGCCGATGCCGCGCGTGAAGCCGGCCTGAAGTTCTAAGCGAGGATCTGTCAAATGGCTAAAGTACAAGGCAAGAACGCCGCGGAAAAAGAGAACGATGACGGCCTCCGCGAAAAAATGATCGCGGTCAACCGCGTGAGCAAAGTCGTCAAGGGTGGTCGCACCATGAGCTTTGCCGCGCTGACCGTGGTCGGCGATGGCGACGGCCGCATCGGCATGGGCAAGGGCAAGGCGCGCGAAGTGCCGGTGTCCGTTCAGAAGGCTATGGAACAGGCCCGTCGCGGCATGTTCAAGGTGGCCCTGAAGAACGGCACGCTGCACCACTCCGTGGTCGGCAAGCATGGCGCCGCCACCGTGCTGATTTCGCCCGCTGCTGAAGGTACCGGCGTTATCGCCGGCGGCCCGATGCGCGCTATTTTCGAAGTGATGGGTGTGCGTAACGTGGTTGCCAAGAGCCTGGGCTCGAGCAACCCCTACAACATGGTTCGCGCCACGTTGAACGGCCTGCGCGCCTCCCTGACCCCGGCGGATGTTGCTGCCAAGCGCGGCAAGACCGTCGAAGAAATCCTGGGGTAAATCATGGCTCAGAAGCAGATCAAAGTGACCCTCGTGCGCTCGGTGATCGGTACCAAGCAATCGCACCGTGATACGGTTCGCGGTTTGGGCTTGGGCCGTATCAACAGCAGCCGCGTGCTGGTCGATACGCCCGAGGTGCGTGGGATGATCCGTAAGGTGGATTATCTCGTTTCCGTCTCGGAAGCCTAAGGAATCACCATGTCGGATATGCAACTCAATACGCTGAAGCCCGCCGAGGGCAGCAAGCACGCCAAGCGCCGTGTCGGCCGTGGCATCGGTTCGGGTCTGGGCAAGACCGCCGGCCGTGGCCACAAGGGTCAGAAGTCGCGCTCGGGCGGTTTCCATAAGGTTGGCTTCGAAGGCGGTCAAATGCCGCTGCAGCGTCGTCTGCCCAAGCGCGGTTTCACCCCGCTCGGCCAGCACCTGTACGCCGAAGTCCGTCTGTCGGACCTGCAAGACGTGCCCGTCGACGAAATCGACGTGCAAGTGCTGAAGGCCGCTGGCGTGGTCGGTCAGGCGGTTCGCTACGCCAAGGTCATCAAGTCGGGTGAACTCTCGCGCAAGGTCGTGCTCAAGGGCATTACCGCGACGGCCGGCGCTCGCGCCGCCATCGAAGCCGCGGGCGGCTCGCTTGCCTGATCACGAGGTGACGAGTGGCTAACGCGCAGGCATTGGGCAAAACCGGAGGACGTTACGGCGATCTGAAGCGCCGTCTCGTTTTCCTGGTGCTCGCCCTGGTGGTTTACCGGTTGGGTACACACATCCCGGTACCGGGCATCAACCCGGATGCGCTGGCGGACCTGTTCCGCCAGAACCAGGGCGGGATCCTCGGCCTGTTCAACATGTTCTCGGGCGGGGCGCTTTCGCGCTTCTCGATTTTTGCCCTGGGGATCATGCCGTACATTTCGGCATCCATCATCATGCAGCTGATGTCTGTGGTGGTGCCGTCGCTGGAAGCCCTCAAGAAAGAGGGCGAATCCGGCCGTCGGAAGATCACCCAATACACCCGCTACGGCACCGTGGTGCTGGCGCTGGTGCAGGCTGTGGGCATTTCGGTTGCGCTGGAGTCCCAACCGGGGCTGGTGATCGATCCGGGCATGCTGTTCCGCTTCACGACCGTCGTGACCCTGGTCACCGGCACCATGTTCGTCATGTGGCTGGGTGAACAGATCACGGAACGCGGTCTGGGCAACGGGATTTCCATCCTGATCTTCGCAGGTATCGTTGCGGGTCTGCCCGCGGCGCTGGCTGCATTGCTGGACCTGGTCCGCACCAACTCGATGTCCGTGCTGTCGGCGCTGTTCATCGTGGCTCTGGTGGTGCTGGTTACCGCTTTTGTGGTGTTCGTCGAACGCGGACAGCGCAAGATCACGGTGAACTACGCCAAGCGTCAGGTCGGCAACAAGATCTACGGTGGCCAAAGCTCGCATTTGCCGCTGAAGCTGAACATGGCAGGGGTGATTCCGCCGATCTTCGCATCGTCGATCATTCTGTTCCCGGCCACGATCACGAGCTGGTTTTCCAGCAGCGAGAACATGCGCTGGCTTAGCGACCTGGCTGCGGCCCTGTCGCCTCGTCAACCGCTCTACATCACGCTGTATTCGGCCGCGATCATTTTCTTCTGCTTTTTCTACACGGCTCTGGTGTTCAACAGCCGCGAAACGGCGGACAACCTGAAGAAGAGTGGTGCGTTCGTTCCGGGCATCCGTCCGGGCGAACAAACGGCGCGCTACATCGACAAGATCCTGATGCGTTTGACGCTCGCAGGTGCCATCTACATCACGTTGGTGTGCCTGTTGCCGGAATTCTTGGTGATGCGCTGGAACGTTCCGTTCTACTTCGGTGGTACGTCTCTGTTGATTATTGTGGTGGTGACGATGGATTTCATGGCGCAGGTCCAGGCCTACATGATGTCTCACCAGTACGACTCGTTGCTCAAGAAGGCTAACTTCAAGGGCCCGGGTTTGCCGATGCGGTAAGCAAGAGAATGTCCAAGGACGACGTCATTCAGATGCAAGGTGAGGTTCTGGAGAACCTCCCGAACGCGACATTTCGCGTCAAGCTCGAAAACGGCCACGTGGTGTTGGGCCATATTTCCGGCAAGATGCGTATGCATTACATCCGGATCCTGCCGGGTGACAAGGTCACAGTGGAGCTCACGCCCTATGACCTGACGCGAGCCAGGATTGTTTTCCGCTCCAAGTGAGCGGAACCGGATTACGGAAAATTAGGAGTCAACCATGAAAGTAATGGCATCGGTTAAGCGGATCTGCCGCAACTGCAAAGTTATCAAACGTCACGGCGTGGTGCGCGTTATCTGCACCGACCCGCGTCACAAGCAGCGTCAAGGCTAACCCGGGTTAGCGACTACGCAACGGATTTATTCAAGGAACAGTCATGGCCCGTATTGCTGGCATTAACATTCCGCCGCATCAGCACGCCGAGATCGGCCTGACCGCCATTTTTGGCATCGGTCGCACGCGCGCTCGCAAGATTTGCGAAGCGGCAAACGTCCCGTTTGACAAAAAGGTCAAGGATCTGAGCGACGCTGAACTGGAACGCGTTCGCGAACACGTTGGCGTGTTCACGGTCGAAGGCGACCTGCGTCGTGAAGTGCAGCTCTCGATCAAGCGTTTGATCGACCTGGGAACCTACCGAGGCATGCGCCACAAGCGCGGCCTGCCCGTGCGCGGCCAGCGCACTCGCACCAACGCCCGCACCCGCAAGGGCCCGCGTCGTGCTGCTGCGTCCCTGAAGAAATAATCGAGGAACTGGATTATGGCGAAAGCTTCCACCAGCGGCGCTTCGCGCGTGCGCAAAAAGGTCAAGAAGAACGTCTCGGACGGCATCGCGCACGTTCACGCTTCGTTCAACAACACCATCATCACCATCACCGACCGTCAGGGCAACGCGCTGTCGTGGGCCACGTCGGGCGGTGCTGGCTTCAAGGGTTCGCGCAAGTCGACCCCGTTCGCTGCGCAGGTCGCCGCTGAAACGGCCGGCCGCGTCGCGCTGGAGTACGGCATCAAGACGCTGGAAGTGCGTATCAAGGGCCCCGGCCCCGGCCGCGAATCGTCGGTCCGCGCTCTGAACGCGCTGGGCATCAAGATTTCGAGCATCGCCGACATCACGCCCGTTCCGCACAACGGCTGCCGTCCGCCGAAGCGTCGTCGTATCTAAAGGGAATCCACATGGCACGTTATACTGGACCCAAATGCAAGCTCTCGCGCCGCGAGGGTACTGACCTGTTCCTGAAGAGCGCCCGTCGCTCGCTGGATTCCAAGTGCAAGCTGGATTCCAAGCCTGGCCAACACGGCCGCACTTCGGGCGCCCGCACTTCCGACTACGGCCTGCAGCTGCGCGAAAAGCAAAAGCTCAAGCGCATGTACGGCGTGCTGGAAAAGCAATTCCGCAAGTACTTCGCCGAAGCCGAGCGTCGTCGCGGCAACACCGGCGAAACGCTGATCCAGCTGCTCGAATCGCGCCTGGACAACGTCGTCTACCGCATGGGCTTCGGCTCGACCCGCGCCGAAGCTCGCCAGCTGGTGAGCCACCGCGCGATCGAACTGAACGGCCACACCGCCGACATCGCCTCGATGCTGGTCAAGGCCGGTGACGTCGTCTCGGTCCGCGAAAAGGCCAAGAAGCAAGGCCGCATCAAGGAATCGCTCGACCTGGCCGCCAGCATCGGCATGCCCCAGTGGGTCGAAGTCGACGCCAACAAGATGACCGGCACGTTCAAGTCGGCTCCCGATCGCGCTGACGTCGCTCGCGACATCAACGAATCGATGGTCGTCGAACTGTACTCGCGTTAATCAGGCCTGCCGGCGCTACCTTCGCAATGCGCCGGCGAACTGGTCCCGCGACCCGTTTGCAAGTCCCGCAGCAGCCCGCTTTCCGCTTTTCGGCGGAGCGGGCTTTGCGGTAAGTATCGGCCCGCGCTTCGCGCCGGCCCTGTTTCACGTTTCACCCTGTCCATCAGCCTTATCGGTGTAACGAGCCGAGGGTATTGAAAAGGAACACAGTAAATGTCCACTCAAGGTTTCCTGAAGCCGCGCTCCATTGAAGTCGAACCGGTCGGCACGCACCATGCCAAGATCGTGATGGAGCCGTTCGAGCGTGGCTACGGTCACACGCTGGGCAACGCCCTGCGCCGCATCCTGCTGTCTTCGATGACCGGCTACGCGCCGACCGAAGTGCAGATGACCGGCGTGGTGCACGAATATTCGACCATCCCGGGCGTTCGCGAAGACGTCGTCGACATCCTGCTGAACCTGAAGGGTGTGGTCTTCAAGCTGCACAACCGTGACGAAGTCACCCTGGTCCTGCGCAAGACCGGCGCCGGCACCGTGCTGGCCAGCGACATCGAGCTGCCGCACGACGTCGAGATCATCAACCCCGGCCACGCCATCTGCAACCTGACCGACGCCGGCAAGCTGGAAATGCAGATCAAGGTCGAAAAGGGCCGCGGCTACGTGCCGGGCAACGTGCGCGCGCTGTCGGAAGACCGCACCCACACCATCGGCCGCATCGTGCTGGACGCCTCGTTCAGCCCGGTCCGCCGCGTCAGCTACGCGGTCGAAAGCGCCCGTGTGGAACAGCGCACCGACCTGGACAAGCTGGTCCTGGACATCGAAACCAACGGCGTGATCTCGCCCGAGGAAGCGGTGCGCCAGTCGGCCCGCATCCTGATGGACCAGATCTCGGTCTTCGCCGCCCTGGAAGGCGCCGGCGACTCGTACGAAGCCCCGGTCCGCGGCACGCCGCAGATCGACCCGGTGCTGCTGCGCCCGGTCGACGACCTGGAGCTGACGGTGCGTTCGGCCAACTGCCTGAAGGCCGAAAACATCTACTACATCGGCGACCTGATCCAGCGCACCGAGAACGAGCTGCTCAAGACCCCGAACCTGGGCCGCAAGTCGCTCAACGAAATCAAGGAAGTGCTGGCCGCACGCGGCCTGACGCTGGGCATGAAGCTCGAAAACTGGCCCCCGCTGGGCCTGGAGCGCCCCTAAGTCCTGAAAGGGAGTCCGCCCTCGCAAGGGGCGGCCCCTGCAGGCGGGCCGGGGAAATCCCGGCCGGTTTGCGAAACCGTCGTAAAATGCACCGTTTTCTACCGGACCGCAGCCTGATCGCAGGTTGATAGAAGAGCCGGCAACCCGATGGCGGAAACGCCGTCTTTAGATTCAAAGGAAACTTATCATGCGTCACGGTAATGGCTTGCGTAAGCTCAACCGCACCAGCAGTCACCGTCTTGCCATGTTCCGCAACATGGCCGTTTCGTTGATCACCCACGAAGCCATCAAGACCACGCTGCCGAAGGCGAAAGAATTGCGCCGCGTCATCGAACCCCTGATCACGCTGGGTAAAGAACCCACCCTCGCGAACAAGCGTCTGGCTTTCGCCCGTCTGCGCGACCGCGATGCCGTGGTGAAGCTGTTCGCCGAAATCGGCCCGCGCTACGCGGCCCGCAACGGCGGCTACACCCGCGTGCTGAAGATGGGCTTCCGTCAAGGCGACAACGCTCCCATGGCTTTCATGGAGCTGGTCGACCGTCCGGAAGTCGATGAAGCCGCTGAGGACAGCGCCGAGTAAATCCGGCTGCTCGATAAGCGACAAGGGCGGGTCTTCGGACCCGCCCTTGTTTTTTGCGCGCCGCCTCAGGGGGCGTGCAGTTCGGCGCGCAGCTGCTCGGCGGTCGCGGCCAGCGCGTCCGGCGCGGCCTGCGGCGGCATCCGAAAGGTCAGGTCCTGCTGCTCGATGTACTGCGTGGACGTGACGTCCTGCGGATGGTGCATCGGGATGACGTGCGCGTGCGCATGCGCGACGTGGATGCCGGTGAAGGCGAAGCCCACGCGGTCCACGCCGTACAGGCGCTTCATGTGGCGGCCGAGCTTCTGCCCCAGGTTGAGGATGTTGCCCGCCAGGTCGGCCGGCATGTCCTCGTAATAGGGGTAATGCTGCTTGGGGATGATGAGCGTGTGCCCGGGGCGCACCGGCTGGATGTCGAGAAAGGCCAGCACACGGTCGTCTTCGTGCACGATGTGGGCGGGGATCTCGCGGCGGGCGATGCGGCAGAACAGACAGTTGTCGGACATGCGTGCCTCGGTGGTAGCGGGTTGCATGGCGGCGCGGCGGCCGTGGGTAGCCGGGCGTTGGCCGCAATACCGATAAAATACCCTGAGTTACGCCCCATACGGGCTTTCCAAGGAGACATCATGTTGCGCGATGACGACGTTGTGCTGGTCATCAGCAATGCGCCCGACCTGCTCCTGGCCAAGCGGATCGCGCACGTCCTGGTCGAAGACGGCCTGGCCGCCTGCGTGAACCTTGGCGCGCCGGGCCTGTCCATCTACATGTGGAACGGAGAAGTCGAAGGGGCTGAAGAGATCCCCATCCACATCAAGACCACCTATGCGCGCCACCAGGCCGTTGTGCAGGCCCTGGCGCAGATGCATCCGTACGACGTGCCCGAAATCATCGTGCTGCCGGTCATCGGCGGCGCCGCGCCTTATCTGGACTGGGTGCGCGAGCAGACGGCCGTCACGCCGAACAAGAGAGACTGATGTTGCAACATGCCGGTATGGTCGGCGCGCCCCGGCGCGACTTTCGCGCGGTCCGCGCTTTCTTCGGGCGCTGCCTCGCCCTGTTGGCGGCGGCGCTGCTGTTGCTGGGCTGGCAGGCCGCGGCGCGCGCCGAGGCCGAGTTCCTGGACCCTGAAAAAGCCTTCGTGTTCAGCGCCGCCATGGCCGCGCCCGACACGCTGGAGATGCGCTACCGGGTCGCGCCCGGCTACTACATGTACCGCGAGCGCTTCGGCATCACCATCAGCCCCATCGGCGCGGCCACCCTGGGCGAGGCCGTCTATCCGAAGGGCGAGGTCAAGTACGACCCGACCTTCGAGAAGGACATGGAGGTCTTCCATGAAGACGTGGTCATCCGCGTGCCCATCGCGGCCGGCGGGCAGCCGTTCACGCTGACCCTGACCGGCCAGGGCTGCGCCGACGCGGGCCTGTGCTATCCGCCCATGGACAGCAGCGTCAAGCTCACGCCGGTGGCCGGCGGCTATGCGCTGGCCGGGCCGGCGGGCGCGCCGGCCGCCGCTTCGTCCGCGGCGTCGGGCGGCCTGGGCGCGCTGGTCAACGCCGGCGATACCGGGCTGGCCGACGCGCTGGGCGGCCTGGGCTGGGCCAAGACCGCGGGCGTGTTCCTGGTGCTGGGCCTGCTGCTGGCGTTCACGCCCTGCGTGCTGCCCATGATTCCCATCCTGTCCTCCATCGTGGTGGGCGGCTCGGCCCAGGCCAGGCCCAGCCGCAAGCGCGGGCTGGCGCTGGCGGCCACCTACGTGCTGGGCATGTCGGTCGTGTACACCGCGCTGGGCGTGGCGGCGGGCCTGAGCGGCGCGGGCCTGGCGGCCTGGCTGCAGACCCCGTGGATACTGAGCCTCTTCGCGATCCTGCTGGCGGTGCTGGCGCTGGCCATGTTCGACGCGTTCACCTTCCAGATGCCTTCGGGCATCCAGGCGCGGCTGTCCGAGCGCGCCTCGCGCATTCCCGGCGGCCGCTACACCGGCGCACTGCTGATGGGCGCCTTGTCGGCGCTCATCGTCGGGCCCTGCGTGGCCGCGCCGCTGGCCGGCGCGCTGCTGTACATCTCGCAGACCGGCGACGTGGTGCTGGGCGGATCGGCGCTGTTCGCGATGGCCTGGGGCATGGGCGTGCCGCTGCTGATCGTGGGCGCGTCCTCGGGCGCGCTGCTGCCCAAGGCCGGTCCGTGGATGGACGGCGTGAAACGGCTGTTCGGCATGCTGTTGCTGGCGACCGCGTGGTGGATGCTGATCCCGGTGGTGCCCACCTGGGTGCAGATGACGGGCTGGGCCTTCCTGGCGGCGGTTTCCGCCGTGATGCTGCGCGCCTTCGACGCCCTGCCCGCGGGCGCGGGCGCGGCGCGCATGTTCGGCAAGGGCGTGGGCCTGCTGCTGGCGCTGGCCGCGGCCGCGTGGCTGGTGGGCGCGGCCAGCGGCGGGCGCGACGTGCTGCAGCCGCTGTCGCACCTGGCGGCGCGCGCCGACGGGGCCGTCGCCACGGCGAACGCCGGCGGCGAAGTGCGCTTCACCCGCGTGCGCAACAACGCCGAACTGGATGCCGTGCTGGCGCAGAGCCGCCAGCCGGTCATGCTGGATTTCTACGCGGACTGGTGCGTGTCCTGCCGCGAAATGGAGCGCTTCACCTTCACCGATCCGGGCGTCGCGCAGCGCATGGCCGGCATGGTGCTGGTGCAGGCCGACGTCACGGCCAACAACGCCGACGACCGTGCCTTGCTCAAGCGCTTCCGCCTGTTCGGCCCGCCCGGCATCATGTTCTTCGAGCCCGGCGGCAAGGAGCTGCCCGAGGCCCGTGTCGTGGGCTTCCAGGACGCCAGGCGCTTCACCGAATCGCTGGACAAGGTGCTGATGCGCTAAGCGCCTAGCCCAGGCGCGAGGCGCGCGCGTCGCGGTTCTGCCAGCCCAGTTCGGCCGAGATGGCGTCGGCGCACTGCCTGATCTCGGCCACCAGCGGGCTGCTCCAGCGCGCGTCGAACACCCCGGCCGCGCCGATCGCGGTGATGACGAGCACCACGTTGCCGTTGGAATCGAACACCGGCGCGCTCAGCCCGTTGATGCCGGGTATCGGGTCGCCGACCGCGCGCGCCACGCCGCGCTGGCGCACTTCTTTCAAGGTCTGCTCGAACTTCTCGCTCCTGGCCCGCGACGGCACCGCGCCCAGGCGCAGGAAGTCCTCGTGCAGCAGGCTTTCTATCTTCTTGGGCGGCAGCAGCGCCGCGAACACCTTGCCGGTGGCGGTGTTGGTCAGCGACATCACGGTGCCGGTGCGCATGTTGACGTGGATCGGGTAGTTGGACTCGTGCAGGTGCACGATCACCGGACCCAGGTTGCCCAGCACCGCGATGGCGATGGTCTGGCCGGTTTTTTCGGCGAGCTCGCGCGTCATGGGCACGGCGATCTTGATGGGATCGAGCCGGTGCAGCGCGGCCAGCCCGAGCTGCAGCGCCAGCGGGCCCAGCTCGTATTCGCCGGTGCTGGCGTCCTGCCGGACCAGACCCAGGTTGCCGTAGCTCACCAGGTAGGCGTGGGCGTTGGCGCCCGACATCCCTGCGGCCTTGGCCAGGGCGCCCAGCGGCAGCGAGGACGAGTGCTCCAGCAGCGCAAGCAGCAGCTTGCCGCCGACTTCGATGGATTGGATGCCGCGCCTGCGCGGCGATTTGACGGAGGGTTGGGCGGCGCTGCGCGCGCCGGCGGTGGTGTGGGCAGTCATTTTTCTTTATCGAACGTGATCGCCTATGTTAGTACTTTCGCAACTAGCGAATCCTATTGACAGTATCAAATCACTTATCTACAGTCGCTACAAGAACAAAGCCATCCCGGCCCCGAGGGCGGGACAAGGCCACCCAGTGGGTATGGAGACAACGTGGAAGATACTCGTCAATACGACTGCGACGTGCTGGTCGTCGGGTCGGGCGCGTCCGGTATGTCGGCGGCGATCACCGCGGCCACGGCGGGCCTGAAGGTCCTTATCGTTGAAAAAGAGCCGCGCTTCGGCGGCTCCACCGCGCGTTCGGGCGGCTGGCTCTGGATTCCGGGCACGTCCCTGGCCAAGGCGCAGGGCATGCACGAAACCCCCGACGAAGCGCGCGCCTACCTGCGCCACGAGGCCGGCGACAGCTACAACGCCGAGCGCGTGGACGCATTCCTGGAGCACGGGCCGCGGGCCGTGGACTTCTTCACCTCGCAGACCGAGGTGCAGTTCGACATGCCGCTGGTGTTTCCCGACTATCACGCCGAAGCGCCGGGCGGCAAACAGGGCGGCCGCTCGATGGTGGCGCGGCCCTACGACGGCCGCAGGCTCGGCGCCCACGTCCGCGACCTGGCGCCGGCGCTGCCCGAGCTGACCGTGTTCGGCATGATGCTGGGTTCGGGCAAGGAGATCGTGCACTTCATGCGCGCGACGCGCTCGCCGGCCTCGGCCTGGTACGTGGCCAGGCGCCTGTCCAGGCATTTCCTGGACGTGGCCAAACATGGGCGCGGCATGACGCTGACCAACGGCAACGCGCTCGCGGGCCGGCTGGCCGCCAGCGCGTTCAAGCTGGGCATTGCGCTGTGGCTGCGCGCCCCGGCCCGCTCGCTCATCATCGAAGACGGGGCCGTGCGCGGCGCGGTGGTGCAGCGCGACGGCGCCACGGTGCAGGTGCGCGCCGCGCGCGCGGTGGTGCTGGCCGCCGGCGGCTTTCCGTACGACATCGAGCGGCGCAAGCGGCTGTACGCGCATGCGCCCACGGGCACGGAGCATTATTCGCCGTCGCCCGCCGGCAATACCGGCGACGGCTTGCGCCTGGCCGAGAGCGCCGGCGCCTGCGTCAACACGGCGCTGCCCAACGCCGCCGCCTGGGTGCCGGTGTCCGTGGTTACGCGCAAGGACGGCAGCCCCGGCTACATGCCGCATTTCATCGACCGCGCCAAGCCGGGCGTCATCGCCGTGACGCGCCAGGGCAGGCGCTTCGTCAACGAGGGCAGCTCGTACCATGACTTCGTGCAGCAGATGGTGCGCGCCTGCCAGGGACAGGACGAGATCTGCGCCTGGCTGATCTGCGACCACCGGACGCTGCGCAAGTACGGCCTGGGCAGCGTCGCGCCGTTTCCGCTGCCCATCAAGCGCTATCTGGAGACCGGCTACCTGACGCGGGCCGCGACGGTGGCCGAACTGGCGCAGAAGACCGGCATCGACGCCGGCAGCCTGCGCCAGACGGTCGAGGCCTTCAACCGCGAGGCCGCGCTGGGGCGCGATCCCGAATTCGGCAAGGGCAGCATGGCCTACAACCGCTACCAGGGCGATGCGCTGCACGGCCCCAATCCCTGCGTGGCGCCGCTAGTGAAAGCGCCGTTCTACGCGATCAAGGTCATGATCGGCGACATCGGAACCTTCGCCGGCCTGAAGGTCGACGGCGAGGGCCGCGCGCTGAACGCGCAGGGCGAGGTCATCGCCGGCCTGTACGCGGTGGGCAACGACGCGTGCAGCATCATGGGCGGCAATTATCCCGGCGCGGGCATCACGCTGGGGCCGGCCCTGACCTTCGGCTACATCGCCGGACAGAGCATCGCCGCCGCCGCCAAGGCCGCGGCGGCCACACCTGCGCAGGCCACGGCATGAGCGCGGCGCGGCAAGGCGGTTCGGCGAGCGCCGCGCCAGCAGGCCTGCTGCAAGGCAGGCTCGCGCTGGTCACCGGAGCGGGGCAGGGCAACGGACGCGCATTGGCGCTGGGCCTGGCGGCCGCGGGCGCGCGCGTGGTGGCGACCGACCTGCGGGCCGACAGCGCCGCGCAGACGGCCGAGGACATCGCCGCCGCCGGCGGCCAGGCCTGGAGCCATGCGCTGGACGTGACGGACCTGGAAGCCTGCGCGGCCGTTGCGGCGCGGGTCCGGCGCGAAGCGGGCCCGATCGACGTGCTGGTCAACAACGCCGGCATCCTGATCCGCGAGGGCATGGACAGCCCGCGCGCGGCCGAGAACTGGCGG
The DNA here is from genome assembly GCF_003267925.1 of Achromobacter sp. HZ01. NCBI lineage: Bacteria > Pseudomonadati > Pseudomonadota > Betaproteobacteria > Burkholderiales > Alcaligenaceae > Achromobacter > Achromobacter sp. HZ01. Next base: position 600,669 of record NZ_LWKV01000004.1, on the reverse strand, counting down.
CGCGTGCTGGACGTGAACCTGAACGGCAGCTTCAACATGATCCACGCCTTCCTGGAAGCGCTGCGCGCGACCCGCGGCGTCATCATCAATGTCGGCTCGATCGCGTCGTTCGCCGGCGTGGGCGCGACGCTGGGGTACTCGCCGTCCAAGGGCGGCGTGAAGATGATGACGCAGGCGATGGCGCGCGATCTCGCGCCCGACGGCATCCGCGTCAACGCCATCGCGCCCGGCGTCATCGAGACGCCGATGACGCAGTACACGCGTGACGATCCCGCCCGCCTGGCCGGCTTCATGCAGCGCATACCGCTGGGACGGCTGGGCCAGCCCGAGGACCTGGTCGGTCCCGTCGTGTTCCTGGCCTCGCCGATGGCGCAGTACGTGACGGGCGTGTCCCTGCCGGTGGACGGAGGCTATCTGGCGGTATAGCGGGGACGGGAACAAGCATCATCGAAGTGCGGCACATCCGAAAAAAACACAGGAGACAACGATGAAGGCAACAGGCATTTTCTCCACCTTGTCCAAGGCGGCCATGATGTGCGCGCTGGCCATCGGCGCGCAGGCCCAGGCCCAGGACATCAAGATCGGCTTCAACGGCGACCTGTCGGCCTCGCCCTCGGCGCAGAGCGGGCAGGCCGCGGTGCTGGGGCTGCGCACCGCCATCGACGACATCAACGCGGCCGGCGGCCTGCTGGGGCGCAAGGTGGTGCTGGTGGTGCGCGACGACCTGTCGCAGCCGCCCAAGTCGATTCAGAACATGACCGACCTGATCGACAACGAGAAAGTGGCGGCGATCGTCGGCCCCACCAACTCGGGCAATGCGCTGGCCTGGAAGCACATTCCGAACCAGAAGAAGATTCCGGTCATGGGCGCCATCGGGTCGGGCACCGACATCACCAAGCCGGTGCGCGCGGGCGCCGACAACTACATGTTCCGCGTCGGCATGGTGGACCGGGAGCAGGTCGAGGGCGTGATCGGCTACCTGAAGAAGAATCCCAAGGTCAAGAACGTGGGCTTCATGATCGAGACCACCGGCTATGGCCAGAGCGCGCTCAAGGACCTGGAGGCGGTCGGCGCGGCGCAGGGCATCAAGGCCGCGGCGGTGGAGAAGTTCGGCGTGGCCGACACCGACATGACTTCGCAGCTCAACAAGCTCAAGGCCGCGGGCGTGGACACCGTGGTGATCTGGGCGCAGAGCACGCCGATCGCGCACGTGTTCCGCAGCATGGAGAAGATCAACTGGTTCCCGCTGACGCTGACGTCCTGGGCGGCCGACAACATCGCGTTCTACGACACGGCCGGCAAGACGCTGTCGGAAAAGCCCTTCTTCCTGCGCACCATCACCGACAACCGCACGCCCGCGCAGCAGAAGCTGTATGACCGGGTTTCGGCCAAGATGACTTCGCCCACCGCCTTCGGCTTCCTGGCGCATGCCTACGACGGCATGAACCTGCTCGCCATGGCGATCAAGCAGGCCGGCACGACCGACGGCGACAAGGTGCGCCTGGCGCTGGAGAACCTGCAGGGCACTTACGAGGGCGCCATGAAGACCTACGAGAAGCCGTTCTCGGCCACCGTGCACGACGCGCTGCTGGTGGGCGACTACAAGTGGGCGCACTGGCAGGACGGCAAGCTGGTGCCGTATGCCGACGACGTGACGGCGATGGCCGCGAAGTAGCTGCGAGGCCCTCATGTTGGCGACATTGCTGCAGGCGCTCGTCAGCGGGCTGGCCGTGGGAGGCGCGTATGCGCTGGTGGCGCTGGGTTTCAGCATCACCTACACCACGACCCGCACGCTGAATTTCGGGCATGGAGAGTTCGTGTCGGTGGGCGCGTTCGTGGGCGTGGGCGCGCTGTTCCTGCTGGCCGGCAAGCCGGTCACCACGGCGGCGTTCACCGGACTGGACCTGAGCGGCTGGCAGTACCTGCTGGCGGGGCTGGCCGCGGTGGCGGCGATGGGGCTGCTGGGCATGCTGCTGTACGTGTTCGGCGTCAAGCCGTTCGCCGCGCGCCCGGGAATGGCCTGGGTCATGAGCACGCTGGGCTTCGGCATCCTGCTGCAGAGCGCGGCCTTCGCGGTCTGGGGGCCGGCGCCGGTCACCGTGCCCGCGCCGTTCGGCGACGAGGTGATCCGCGTGTTCGGCGCAGGCGTGCGCAGCCAGGAACTGCTGCTGCTGGCGGTGGCCGTCACCGTCATGCTGCTGTTCGACCGCGTCATGAACCGCACCGTGCTGGGCAAGGCGATGCGGGCGGTGGCGGCGAACCCGGCGGTGGCCAACCTGATGGGCATCAACGTCAACGCGATCATGACCGGCGCCTTCTTCGCCAGTTCGGCGCTGGCCGGGCTGGCGGGTTTCCTGGTCGCGCCCATCACGTCGGCGTCGATCTTCATGGGCCTGGCCATCGGCCTGAAGGGTTTTTCCGGCGCCATGATAGGGGGGCTGTCCAACCCGCGCGGCTGCGTGCTGGGCGGTTTCGTGCTGGGCATCCTGGAGTCGTACGTGAACCTGTGGCAGTCGCAGTGGCGCGAGGTCGCGGTGTTCGCGCTGGTGATCCTGGTGCTCGCGGTCAGGCCCACCGGCCTGTTCGGCAAGCGGCTGGTGGAGAAGGTATGAAGCGGCACGGCCAAACCCTGATCGCGGTGGCGCTGGCGGCGGCGCTGGCGGCGTTCGCCGCGCTGGTGGACAACGATTACTACCTGCGCATCGTCTTCATGGCCTGCGTGTACTACCTGTGCGCGGCCGGCGTGAACGTGCTGGTGGGCTATGCCGGCCAGAAGTCACTGGGCCAGGCGGGCCTGTTCGCCGCGGGCGCCTACACGGCCGCGCTGCTGACCTCGCGCTGGCAGCTCGATCCGTGGCTGGCGCTGGCGGTCGCGCCCGTGGTGGCCGGCGTCTTCGGCGTGCTGATCGCGCTGCCGTCGCTGCGCGTGAAAGGCCCATACCTGGCCATGGTGACGCTGGCGTTCGGCATCGTGGTGGAGAAGATCGTCACCGAGTGGGTCGACGTGTTCGGCGGGCCGTCGGGCCTGTTCGGCATCATGCCGCTGACCTGGGGCGGCGAGGCGTTCACCAACCAGCAATGGGTGTGGTTCGCGCTGGCGCTGTGCGTGGTTACGCAGCTGCTGCTGCGCAACGTGCTGGACGGACGCTTCGGGCGCGCGCTGCTTTCGGTGCAGGCCGACGAGATCGCCTCGTCCTCGGTCGGGGTCAGGGTGTACCGCGCCAAGGTCATCGCCTTCGTGGTGGCGGCCGTGACCTGCGGCATCGCGGGGGCGCTGGTGGCCCAGCAGAACCAGTACATCAATTCCGACTTCATCACCTTCAACCTGTCCATCTTCATCCTGCTGCTGGTGCTGTTCGGCGGCGCCGGCTCGAAGGCCGGGCCGGCGGTCGGCGCGATCGCGCTGACCGTGATCGACGCGCTGCTGGCGCGCTGGCCGTCGGTGCAGCATTTCTTCTACGGCGCGCTGCTGCTGTTCGCGCTGTACTTCATGCCCGGCGGCGTCATGGGGCTGTTCGCGCCGCGCGCGCGGCGCGTGGCGGACGCGCAGCCGCGGCAGGAGGGAGAGCCGGCGCCCGCGCAGCGCACGCCCGCCGGGGGCCAGGACGAGCTGCTGCTGGTGGTCGAGAACCTGTGCAAGGCCTATGGCGGCGTGAAGCCGGCGCAGGATATTTCCTTCTGCCTGCGCCGCGGCCACGTGCATGCGCTGATCGGCCCCAACGGCGCGGGCAAGAGCACCCTCATCAACATGCTCAGCGGCGTGGTGCAGCCCGACGCGGGCGTGGTGCGCTTTCGCGGCGCCGACATCGCCGGCGAGCGCCCGCACGCCATCTGCGCGCTGGGCATCGGCCGCAGCTTCCAGAACCTGCGCCTGTTCGGCGAACTGTCGGTGCTGGACAACGTGCTGCTGGGCCGCCACAGCCGCATGAAGAACGGTTTCTGGGCGTCGCTGCTGGGCCTGCCCGGGGCGCGCGCCGAAGAGCGCCGCGCGCGCGAGCACGCCGGGCGGCTGGTGCGCATGGTGGGCCTGGCGCATCTGGCCGACACGCCCGCGGGCAGCCTGCCTTACGGCCTGCAGCGGCGCGTGGAGCTGGCGCGCGCGCTGGCCACCGAGCCGGCGCTGCTGCTGCTGGACGAACCGGCCGCGGGCCTGAATCCCCAGGAGACGGCGGAACTGGGCGAACTGCTGCTGCGCGTCGGCGCCTCCTGCGGCATCACCCTGCTGATGGTCGAGCACCACATGGACCTGGTGATGGCGATATCGGACCACGTGATCGTGCTGGACTACGGCATCAAGATCGCCGAAGGCGTGCCGGCGCAGGTGCAGGCCGACAAGCGCGTGATCGAGGCTTACCTCGGGACCGGCATGGCCTGAGCCCGGACTCACATTCATCGACAGGCCGCAAGACGATGCTGAAACTAGAATCCGTGCAGATTTCGTATGGCGCCATCCAGGCCGTGCGCGACGTATCGCTGGAGATACGCGCCGGCGAGATCGTGACCATCATCGGCGCCAACGGCGCGGGCAAGAGCACGCTGCTCAAGGGCGTGGCCGGGCTGGAGCCGCTGCAGGGCGGCCGGGTCACGTTCGACGGGCGCGACATCACGCCGGTGCCGGCGCATCGGCGCGTCGGCCTGGGCCTGGCGCTGTCGCCGGAAGGGCGGGGCGTGTTCGCCGACCAGACGGTCTACGACAACCTGGCGCTGGGCGCCTACCTGCGGCGCCGCGATCCGGCCGCGGTGGCCGAGGGCGTGGAGCGCGGCTACCGGCTGTTCCCGCGCCTGCGCGAACGCCGCGACCAGCTCGCCGGCACGCTGTCCGGCGGCGAGCAGCAGATGCTGGCGATGGCGCGCGCGCTGATGAGCGCGCCCCGCCTGCTGTGCCTGGACGAACCCTCGCTGGGGCTGGCGCCGCTGATCGTGCAGGACATCTTCGCCGCCATCCGCAAGCTGCGCGACGACGGCCTGACCATCGTGCTGGTCGAACAGATGGCCAACCAGGCGCTGGGCGTGGCCGACCGCGCCTATGTGCTGGAGACCGGGCGCATCACGTTGAGCGGCAGCGGCGCCGAGCTGCTGCGCGACCCCGGCGTGCGCGCGGCCTATCTCGGCGCGCATTGAGTCCGCGCGCCGGGCGCGATACCATGTCCGCTGCGCCGCGTGGGCGGCGCCCTCATCCCCTTCAGGCCGGCGCCGTGACGTCCCCTACAGTTGATGCAAGCCAGGACCGCACCGGTCTTATCTATCTTCAATTGATGTTCGTCATGGCCACGTGGGGCCTGAACATCGTCTCCATCAAATACCTGACGCAGCACATGGACGTGCAGGCGCTGGCGGCCGTGCGCATCGTGATCGCCTTCGCCGCCGTCACCTTCATCATCACGGCGCGCCGCGGCCGCATTCCCAGGCTGGGCCGCGCCGAACTGGTCTGGGTCGCGCTGGCCGGATTCCTGGTGGTGTACGCGCACCAGGTGGCGCTGGTCTCGGGGCTGCGCCTGTCCTCGGCGGCCAACGGCACGCTCATCATGGCCACCAGCCCGCTGCTGTCGGCGCTGCTGGCCGCGCTGTTCTACCGCGAGCGGCTGACGCCGTCGCGCATCGCCGGCGCGCTGCTGGGGCTGCTGGGCGTGGGCATGGTGGTGGCCGGCAGCGGCGGGCGCTTCGGGCTGACCGGCTGGGGCGACGCCATCGTGTTCGTGGCGGTGCTGGTCTTCGTCTGCGGCGGGCTGGTGATCCAGCGCATGTCGCGCATGATGGACCCGCTGGGCATGCTCTGGTACATGTACCTCGCCGGCGGCCTCATGCTGGTCGCGCATGCGCTGCTGACGCCGGCCTCCTATGACGCGGGGATGTGGCTGATGTCGTGGTGGCCGTGGGTGGTGCTGCTGTACTCGGCGGTCATCGCCTCGGGGGTCAGCAACATCGTGTGGAACGCCGGCATCGCGCGGCTGGGCATCAGCCGCGCGGCGCTGTTCGTGAACTGGCTGCCGATCTTCGGGCTGCTGTTCGCGGCGCTGTTCCTGGACGAGGCCGTCACGCCCACGCACGTGGCCGGGCTGGCCTGCGTGCTGGGCGGAACCTGGCTGGGCCTGCGGCGCGTCAGCGCGCGTTCTTGAGCAGGCGCGCGGCTTCGATCGCGAAGTAGGTGAGGATGCCGTCGGCGCCGGCGCGCTTGAACGCCAGCAGCGCTTCCATCATGACCTTGTCGTGGTCGAGCCAGCCGTTGGCCGAGGCGGCCTTGATCATGGCGTATTCGCCGCTGACCTGATAGGCGAAGGTCGGCACCCGGAAGGCGTCCTTCACGCGGCGCAGCACGTCCAGGTAGGGCATGCCGGGCTTGACCATGACCATGTCGGCGCCTTCCTGCAGGTCGGCGGCCACTTCGCGCAGCGCTTCGTCCAGGTTGCCCGGGTCCATCTGGTAGGCCATTTTGTTGGACTTGCCCAGGTTGCTGGCCGAGCCCACCGCGTCGCGGAACGGGCCGTAGAAGGCGCTGGCGTACTTGGCCGAGTAGGCCATGATCTGCGTGTGGATGTGGCCGTTGGCTTCGAGCGCGCGGCGCACGGCGCCGATGCGGCCGTCCATCATGTCGCTGGGGGCGACCATGTCGACGCCGGCGTCGGCCTGGGCCAGCGCCTGCTTGACCAGGATCTCGACGGTAGGCTCGTTCAGCACGTAGCCGTTTTCGTCGATGACCCCGTCCTGGCCGTGGCTGGTGTACGGGTCCAGCGCCACGTCGCACAGCACGCCCAGCTCGGGGAAGCGGCGCTTGAGCTCGCGCACCACGGTCGGGATCAGGCCGTCGGGATTGATGGCTTCGATGCCGTCGGGCGTCTTGAGCGAGGGCTCGATGGCGGGAAACAGCGCCAGCACGGGAATGCCCAGCGCCACGCATTCCTCGGCCACCGGCAGCAGCGTGTCCAGCGAATAGCGAACCACGCCGGGCAGCGAAGGCACCGCCTGCTGCAGGCCCGAGCCTTCGGCCACGAACACGGGATAGATCAGATCGTTGACCGTCAGCGCGTTCTCGCGGACCAGGCGGCGCGTGAAATCGTCGCGGCGCAGGCGGCGCGGACGGGAGACCGGGAATTCGGGGGAGATGATCTGCGGGTTCATGGTACGACCTTCGGTGAAATCCAGTTTTCGATGTGCGCGCCGGCCTCTTCCAGCCCGATGCGCTCGGGCGCCGAGAAGGGAACGGTGTGCAGGGCGCCGATATCGGCCAGATCCTTGCGCACCGCGAACACGGTGCGCATGCGCTGGCCGTAGGGCAGCTTGTCGGCCTTGGTCAGCAGCGCCAGCACCGGGCGGCCGGTGGGGGCGATGAAATTGGCCAGGCGCCGGTCCAGTTCGGTGACGCCGCGGCGGATGTCGATCAGCAGCACGATGCCGACCAGCGATTCGCGGTCGCGCAGATAGCCGCCCAGGATGTCCGCCCATTTTTCCTTTTCGTCGCGGGCCACCGACGCATAGCCGTAGCCGGGCAGGTCGACGAGAAAGCCGATCTGGCCTTCGGGGTCCAGCGGGTCGGGCAGGCCGAACATATTGATCAGGCGCGTGCGGCCCGGCGTCTTGCTGGAGAACGCGAGACGGCGCTGGTTGCACAGCACGTTGATGGCCGTGGACTTGCCGGCGTTGGAGCGGCCGACGAAGCAGACCTCGGGGGCGCCGGCGGCCGGCAGCTGGTCGAGGCGAGCCGCGGAAGTGAAGAAGGAGGCGCGATGTAGGAGGGACACGGATGGCTTCGGATGCGGTTGGTTTCAAGCCCTATTGTATAATCCGGCGTTTGCAACAGTGGTCCCCGTGCGCGGAGCCGTCTTTTTTGGCTCGATACGGTATATCCGGGTGTGCGGGTAGGCGTGGGCGCCTTTTTGCGCCTTGATCGATGCGATTCGTCGAGGTCTTCATGAAGCGTGTGCTGTCCCGGATGTTGGTTGCGAGCGGGCTGTTGCTCGGCGCCTCCGCCTTATCTACTACGAGTTTCGCCGCCGAAGGCGCTGCGGGCCCGGCCAAACCAGATGCCGCCAAGGGCGGGCAGCTGTTCGAGCAGGGGGACGCCGCCAGAGGCATCATTTCCTGCGCGTCCTGTCATGGCGCGGCCGGCAACAGCACCATCCCGGCGAACCCCAACCTGGCCGCGCAGCCGCACGAATACCTCGCCAAGCAACTGGCCGACTTCCAGGTCAAGTCCGGCGCCAAGGTGCCCACGCGCAACGGCCCCGAGGGCAATCCCACCCCGATGACGGCCATGGCGCAGAACCTGACGCCGGCCGACATGCAGAACATCGCGCTCTACCTGGCGCAGCAGCCGCTCAAGGAGCCGGCCACCGCCGGTCATGAGAACCTGGTTGATCTGGGTCAAAGAATCTGGCGCGGCGGTTTGCCCGAACGCAACGTTCCGGCGTGCGCGGCGTGCCATTCTGCCAATGGCGCGGGCATGCCCGCCCAATACCCCCGTCTGTCGGGCCAGTTCCCGATGTATATCGAAGCGCAGCTGAAGCTGTTCCGCAGCGGCGATCGCAAGAACGACATCATGTTCGCCATTGCCGATCGCATGTCGGATGCCGATATCAAGGCGGTCTCGGACTACGCAGCCGGTCTGCGATAGGCGCTTGCCCGCAACGCGCGCGGCTGGTCCGCGCCCTGCAACCGAGCGTGACGGAACCTGAGTCCGCCGCGCGCTGTCTATGAGGGGGGTAGCCGATAGCGCGGCCCCCCTTTTTTCATGAATTCAGCCCGTACACATACCCGTCCCTCCCTGCGCACCCTGCCCGGCGATTTCTTCGAATTGCTGGGCTCGATGCGTTTTGCCGTCAGCCTGCTGATGTTCATCTGCGTGGCGAGCCTGGTGGGAACGGTGCTGCAGCAGAACCGCGCGTCCAGCAATTACATCGACCAGTTCGGCCCGTTCTGGTTCGAAGTGTTCGACAAGTTCTCGATCTGGCACGTCTACAACAGCTGGTGGTTCCTGCTGATCATGGCGTTCCTGGTCGTGTCGACCTCGGTCTGCCTGATCCGCAACGCGCCCAAGATGCTGCGCGACGCGCGTTCGTTTCGCGAGCACGTGCGCGTCGGCAGCCTGCGCGCCTTCCCCCACCGGGTGGAAACGGACGCCGCCACCGACGTGCCGCAGACCGCGGCCGGCCTGAAGAAGCTGCTGGGCGGGCTGGGATACGCGGTGCGCGAACGCCAGGACCAGGACGGCGTGCTGCTGGCGGCCAAGAAGGGCAGCGCCAACCGGCTGGGCTATGTGTTCGCGCACTCGGCGCTGGTCATCATCTGCATCGGCGGGCTGCTCGACAGCGAACTGCCGGTGCGGCTGCAGGTCATGTTCGGCGGCAAAAAGCCCATCGTCGAGAACATGCTGATCTCCGAGGTGCCCGAAAGCGGGCGCCTGTCGGTGAACAACCCGAGCTTTCGCGCCAGCGTGCTGGTGCCCGAGGGCAGCCAGGCCAGCACCGCGGTCGTGATGGTGGGCGACGGCGCCCTGGTGCAGCCCATGCCGTTCTCGCTCAGGCTCAAGAAGTTCGTGGTCGATTACTACTCGACCGGCATGCCCAGCCGCTTCGCGAGCGAGGTGGAGGTGACCGATCCCGACACCGGCAAGACCTTCGATTCCACCATCGAGGTCAACGAGCCGCTGCGCTTCAAGGGCATGACGGTCTACCAGTCCAGCTTCGACGACGGCGGCAGCACGGTGGTGCTGAAGGGCTACCCGCTGGTCGGTGCCGAGGCCACGCCTTTCGCGGTGGACGGCACCGTGGGCAAGAAATCCGAAGTAACCGCTCACACAGCGTCTGGCCCGCGCAGCATGGGCATCGAGATCACGGCCCTGCGGCCAATCAACGTCGAGGACCTGACCGGCGGCACGCCCAAGGGCGCGAACCAGAGCTTCGCCGAGCATGTGGCTTCGGTCTCGGGCAGCGCCGCCGGCAAGAAGAACGAAAACCTGCGCAACGTCGGTCCCAGCGTCGAATACAAGCTGATCGACGACGCCGGCCAGGCCCACGAATTCCAGAATTACATGCTGCCGGTCGAACTGGACGGCGCTTCGGTGTTCCTGGCCGGGGTGCGCAACAACGCCTCCGAGCCGTTCCGCTACCTGCGCATCCCCGCCGACGCCGACAGTTCCATCGGCGAATTCATGCGCCTGCGCGCCACGCTGGCCGATCCGGCCGCCCGCAAGGAGGCGGCGCGCCGCTTCGCCGAGCGCAACAGCCCGTCGGGCACGGATCGCCAGCCGCTGCAGACGGCCGCCGAACGCGCGCTGGACACCTTCGCCTCGGGCGGCCTGCAGGCCGTGGCGGCGTTCCTGCAGGCCAACACGCCGGCCCAGGACCTGGAGCGGGCCGCCGACGTGGTGATACGGCTGATCGGCGCCAGCATGAACGAGCTGCGCGCCGTCGAGCGCGAGCGCGCCGGCCTGCCGCCGGTGGCGGCTTCCGGCCCTGACGCCGAACAGGCCGCGGTCTGGTCGCGCCTGGCGGTGGCGGCGCTGTCGGACCTGACTGTTTATCCAGCGCCGGTGTTCCTGTCGCTGGCGGACTTCCAGCACGTGCAGGCCAGCGTGTTCCAGGTCAGCCGCACCCCCGGCAAGAACACGGTGTACCTGGGCAGCCTGCTGCTGGTGCTGGGCGTGTTCGCGATGTTCTATATTCGTGATCGCCGCATCTGGATTTGGATCAAGCCGCAAGACGGCGGCAGCAGCGTGCTGGCGGCCATGACGTCCCAGAAGCGTACACTGGACTTCAACCAGGAGTTCGAACGCTTCAAGCAGGCGCTGTTGCGCCACAAGAGGTCTTAAGGTTCCCTATGTCCACGACGACCACCACCCATTCCACGCCGCCGGACCTGCTCTGGCAGGACCAGCTGTCCGAAACCGGCGACAGCCGCGCGCGGCGCGGCCGGCCCGACTGGACCGACATCGTCTTCTTCCTGCTGCTGTCGGCGGGGGCGGCCTTCGCGCTGACCCGCTACAGCGGCGCGATGGACTACTACGAGAAGATCATCCTGTGCGGCACGGTGCCGGTGCTGGCCTGGATGGGCTGGCTGTGGCGTCCGCTGCGCCGGCTGATGGTGGCCTGTGCCATCGCCGCCGGGCTGGCCCTGATGCTGTACGGCAACGACCTGGCCCGCGCCGAGCAGGTGTTCTTCCTGAAATACCTGTTCTCTTCGCAATCCGCCATTCTGTGGATGTGCGCGCTGTTCGCGCTGGCCACGGTGTGCTACTGGATCGGGGTGTTCAGCCCCACCGCCGCCTGGCTCGGCACGGCCCTGACCTGGGGCGCGGTGTTCGCCGGCGTGACCGGCCTGCTGGTGCGCTGGCGCGAGGGTCACCTGATGGGCCCGGACCTGGGCCACATCCCGGTCAGCAACCTGTACGAAGTCTTCGTGCTGTTCGCGCTGATCACGGCGCTGTTCTACCTGTATTACGAACGCAAGTACGCCACGCGCGCGCTGGGCGGCTTCGTGCTGCTGGTGGTGACCTCGGCCGCCGTGTTCCTGCTGTGGTATTCGTTCACGCGCGACGCCGGGCAGATCCAGCCGCTGGTGCCGGCCTTGAAGAGCTGGTGGATGAAGCTGCACGTGCCGGCCAACTTCATCGGCTACGGCACGTTCTCGCTGGCCGCCATGGTGGGCTTCGCCTACCTGGTCAAGCAGCACGGGCAGACCACGTCCTGGGCCAAGCTGGCGCCGCTGTTCGTGCTGGGCGTGCTGCTGGCGGCCGAGCCCATGGTGTTCCGCACCGATGGCCTGTCGGCCACCTGGATGCTGTATTTCGGCGTGGGCGCGGTGATCGTGGGCGCCATCCTGCTGGGCCGCCGCCGCATCGCCGCGGTGCTGCCGTCGCTGGAGGTGCTGGACGACATCATGTATCGCGCCATCGCCATCGGCTTCGCGTTCTTCACCGTCGCCACCATCCTGGGCGCGCTGTGGGCGGCCGACGCCTGGGGCGCATACTGGCAGTGGGACCCCAAGGAGACCTGGGCGCTGATCGTCTGGCTCAACTACGCGGCCTGGCTGCACATGCGCCTGATCAAGGGCCTGCGCGGCACCATGGCGGCCTACTGGGCGCTGATGGGGCTGCTGATCACCGGGTTCGCGTTCCTGGGGGTGAACATGTTCTTGTCGGGGCTGCACTCGTACGGGGAGCTTTGACGGGTGCCGGCATTTGCGCCTGCCACGAAAATCGGCGGCTTGCGCCGCCTGATGGGTTCCGCGCGGTGAACGTTGGGGTTCTTGCTTAAGGACTCTGGCGCTGCACCCATCCTACAGCGTCGATTCCCCGCGTAGCAGGTCGTCCAGCGTTTCGCGCCGGCGCACCACGTAGTACTGGTCGCCGTCGACCATGACCTCGGCCGCGCGCGGGCGGGTGTTGTAGTTGCTGGCCATGGCCATGCTGTAGGCGCCGGCGGATTCCACCGCCAGCAGGTCGCCGGCCTCGATCGCGAGCTTGCGCTGCCTGGCCAGCCAGTCGGCGCTTTCGCAGACCGGGCCCACGATGTCGTAGAGGGTTGCTTCGCCGGCGCGCGGATGCACCGGGCGCACGCCGTGGAAGGCGTCGTACAGCGCCGGACGCAGCAGGTCGTTCATGGCGGCGTCGACGATGGCGAAATTGCGCGCCTCGGCATGCTTCAGGTATTGCACCGTCGTCAGCAGCACGCCGGCGTTGCCGACCAGCGAGCGGCCGGGCTCCAGCACCAGGTGCAGATGGCCCAGGCCGCGGGCCTGCAGGCGTTCGAAGACGGGGTCGAGCAGGGCGCGCGGCGAGGGCGGGGTTTCATCCGCGTAGCGGATGCCCAGCCCGCCGCCCAGGTCCAGGTGCCGGATCGCGATGCCGGCCTGCGCCAGCCGGTCGATCAGGTCCAGCAGCTTGTCCAGCGCGTCCAGGTAGGGGCCGATCTCGGTCAGCTGCGAGCCGATATGGCAGTCCACGCCCACGATTTCCAGCGCGGGCAGCGCCTGCGCGCTGCGATACACCGCCAGCGCCGATTCGATGGCGATGCCGAACTTGTTTTCTTTCAGGCCGGTGGAGATGTACGGGTGGGTCTGCGCGTCCACGTCGGGATTGACCCGCAGCGAAACCGGCGCGCGCGCGCCCATGTCCTGGGCGACCTGCGACAGCAGGCGCAGCTCGGCCTCGGATTCGACATTGAAGCACTTGACCCCGGCCGCCAGCGCGTCGCGCATCTCCCAGGCCTGCTTGCCCACGCCCGAAAACACGATGCGGGCCGGATCGGCGCCGACCGCCAGGGCGCGCTTGAGCTCGCCGCCCGAGACGATGTCGAAGCCCGCGCCCAGGCGCGCGAATTCCTTGAGCACGGCCAGGTTGGAATTGGCCTTCATGCCGTAGCAGACCAGCACCGGGCGCTGCCCGACGGCGCTGTGGTAGGCCTGCCAGGCGGCCTTGAGCGCGGCGCGCGAATAAACGTACAACGGGGTGCCCAGCCGCTCGGCCAGGTGATCCAGCGGCACGTCCTCGGCGTAGAGGACGTTGTTGCGGAACTGGAAGTACGGATGGCCCGCCAGTTCCGGTTGCGCTGGAAACCGGGCGGTCATAGCACGGGGGGCGCCGGCGGGATCGGCACCGAGGGTTGCGGCTGGGAGTCGCGCGGCGGCTTGCCGTCGGGAGTCGGCATGTACAACGGCCCCTTGTACCCGCAGGCCGCCAGCATGCCGGTCGTCACGAGCGTGGCTACAATGCGAAGAGCCATGCGGCTGAATGCCAATTGGAACACTGGGAACTCCGTAATTCTTGCAGGCTCGATTATGACCGAAACCGAATTTCTTGCGTTGATCGACCAGGTGCTGGACAGCATCGAAAGCCAGGCCGATGACTGGGCGGCTTCGCTCGACGTCGATGTCGAAACCAGCCGCAGCGGCAATGTGCTGACCATGGTTTTCGAGGACAACACCCACGTCGTGGTGAACAGCCAGGCCGCCATGCAGGAGCTGTGGGTCGCCGCGCGCAGCGGCGGCTTCCACTACCGTTACGACGGCCTGCACTGGAACGATACCCGAGGCGGGCCGCAATTGCCGGATGCTTTGTCGCAAATCTGTTCCGCGGCTGCCGGCGTGCCGGTGACGATACGGCTGTAGGCGGGTAATCCCTGCGCGGCGGGGGCGGCTGGCGCCGCCCGATGGGTTCCGCGCGTTCGACGGTCGAGTTTTTGCGTAGACGGTCTCGCGCTGCACCCATCCTACGGGCACAGATCTTGTGGTCCATCCTTTAAAAAAAACCGGCCCCTCGGGCCGGTTTTTGCATTTGCGCGATCAGAACTGGATCTGTTGCGACCAGGGGGCGGGCTTCTGGGAGCCGACGCCCGGCGCGACCTTGATGCGGGTGTCCTCGTTGGTGCTGCCGTTCAGGCCGTTGAGGAACTCGCCCAGCGTGTCGGCCTCGGGCAGGCCCAGGCGCGCGACGGCCTGGCCCGGCGGGAATTCGGAGAAATAGAACTCGCCGTTTTCCACCAGCAGGCCATCGGGGCGGGGGCGCGGCTTCTCTTCGGGCACGCCCTTGAGCACGTCCTGCATGTAGTCGACCCAGATCGGCATGGCCACGCCGCCGCCGGTTTCGCGCGAGCCCAGCGACTTGGGCTGGTCGAAGCCCAGCCACGCGGTGGCGACCAGCGAGGGGGTGTAGCCCGAGAACCAGGCGTCCACGGATTCGTTGGTGGTGCCGGTCTTGCCGGCGATGTCGCTGCGCTTGAGCAGCGCGCGGGCGCGGGCGGCGGTGCCGTAGGTGGCCACGCCGCGCAGGATGTCGTCCATGACCCAGGCGGTGCGCGGGTCGATGGCGCGGGCCTGCTCGTCGCCGGCCACGACCGGCTTGGCCTGCATGATGACCTTGCCGCTGCTGTCGGTGACGCGGTCGATCAGGTAGGGCGTGACGCGGTAGCCGCCGTTGGCGAACACCGAGAACGCGCCGGCCAGCTGCAGCGGCGTGACCGAGCCCGCGCCCAGGGCCAGGGGCAGCACGGCCGGCTGGCGGGCCTTGTCGAAGCCGAAGCGGGTCAGGTAGTCCTGCGCGTATTGCGGGCCGATGGCCTGCAGGATACGGATCGACACCATGTTCTTGGATTTGTACAGGCCCTGGCGCAGGGTCAGCATGGGCTCGTACTGGTTGCCGTAGTTCTTCGGGTTCCAGGCCTTGGAGCCGGTCTGCTCGGCGGTCAGCATGAAGGGCTGGTCGGAGATCTGCGTGCCCGGGGTCAGGCCGCGCTCCAGCGAGGCGGCGTAGATGAACGGCTTGATGTTCGAGCCGGGCTGGCGCCAGGCCTGGGTCACGCGGTTGAAGTTGCCGCGGTAGAAATCGAAGCCGCCCACCATGGCGCGGATGGCGCCGTCCTGCGGCGCCAGCGCCACGAAGGCCGCCTGCACCGAAGGCAGGTTGATGATTTCCCAGTTGTCGCCGAACTTGCGGATATAGACCACCGAGCCGCGCTTGATGCGCTGCTCGGGCTTGGCCTTGTCGTTGAGCGCGCGCGCCACCACGCCCAGCACCTTCTTGTCGGTGACCGTGATGATCTCGCGCGAGCTGCGCGCCAGTTTCACTTCGGTGGGGCTGGCCGACAGCACCACCGCGGTCAGCAGGTCGCCGCTGTCGCTGAACTTGTCGAACACGCCGTCCAGGAAATCGTCCAGCGCCTGCGGGTTGTTTTCGACGCCGGCCGGCAGTTCGAGCTGCTCTTCGGGACCGGGGTAGGGCGCGCGGCGGGTGTATTGCAGCACGCCTTCGCGCACGGCGCGGTAGGCGGCTTCCTGGTCCTTGGAGTGCACCGTGGTGTAGATATTGATGCCGCGCGAATAAACGTTGTCCTGGTACACGTTGTACAGCAGCTGGCGCGCCAGCTCGGCCACGTATTCGCCATGGATGGAATAGCCGCCGGCCGGCGTGCCTTCGGCCGACTTCATGACGATGGGCTGGGCCAGGGCCTGCTTGTATTCAGGCTCGGTCAGGTAGCCCAGCGAATGCATGCGGCTCAGCACGTAGCGCTGGCGCAGTTCGGCGCGGGGGCGGTTGGCGATCGGGTTGAAGCGCGAAGGCGCCTTGGGGATGCCGGCCAGCATGGCGGCCTCGGCCGGGGTCACCTCGGACAGGGGCTTGCCGAAATAGGTGCGCGAGGCGGCGGCGAAGCCGTAGGCGCGGTGGCCCAGGTAGATCTGGTTCATGTAGAGCTCCAGGATCTGGTCCTTGCTGAGCTCGGATTCGATCTTGAAGGTCAGCAGCAGCTCGTAGAACTTGCGCGAGTAGGTCTTTTCCGACGTCAGGTAGAAGTTGCGCGCCACCTGCATGGTGATGGTGCTGGCGCCCTGCGTCTTCGACATGTTGATCAGGTTGGTCAGGCCCGCGCGCACCACGCCGGCCCAGTCGATGCCGCCGTGCTGGTAGAAGCGGTCGTCCTCGGCGGCCAGCACCGCGGATTTCATGACGTCGGGAATCTCGTTGAAGCGCAGCACGTTGCGGCGCTCTTCGCCGAATTCGCCGATCAGCACCTTGTCCGCCGTGTAGACGCGCAGCGGCACCCGCGGGCGATAGTCCGTCATGGCGTGCAGGTCGGGCAGGTTGGGCCAGGCCAGCGCCAGCGCCATTCCCGCCAGCAGCACGCCGCACAGGAACAGGCCGGCACAGAAGATGCCGGTCTTGACGAAGAATCGCAGTATCGGGGAGCCGCTCTTGGAGGGCTTGTCTTTCTTGGAGGAATTCTGGGGCTTGCTCATCGCGGCGATTTTACGGGTATCTCCGGTCGGGGCTTAGCGCGGGGGACCGGTTTCTGTAACAAGATTGTGCAGTGTGGTGCGCGGGCAACTTGCGGGCAATGTGATAATGCCGGCATGAACGTTTCCGCTATCTCATGTCCGGAGGCTGCCCCGGACCCGGCGTCCCCCGGCGAGACGCCCGAAAATCCGCCTTGTGCCGCGGAGTGCGCAGGCGCGACCGCGTCGCTGCCGCACGATCTGCCCGTCTTCCTGGTGGGCATGATGGGCGCGGGCAAGACCACCATCGGCCGTGGCCTGGCGCGTGCGCTGGGGCGCGAGTTTGTGGATCTGGATCATGAGCTCGAGGCGCGTTGCGGCGTGCGGGTGCCGGTAATCTTCGAAATCGAAGGCGAAGCCGGTTTCCGTCGCCGGGAAGCTGCCGCCTTGGAAGAGTGTACCCAACGGCGCAACATTATTCTCGCCACCGGCGGCGGCGCCATCCTGGCGGCGGAAAACCGCCAGCGCCTGCACGAGCGCGGCATCGTGGTCTATCTGCGGGCCAGCGTGGACGAACTGTTCCGCCGCACCTGCCGCGACCGCAACCGTCCGCTGCTGGCCACCGCCGACCCGCGCGGCACCCTGCGCGAGCTGATGACGCTGCGCGAACCCCTTTACAAAGAAGTGGCCGACATGGTCGTGGAAACCGGCACCATGCCCGTCCACACCCTGGTCAAGGCCCTGCTGCCCCAACTGCAAGCCTTCGAGAAGCGCATATGAACGTAGTCGACGTCGAAACCCCGGGCGGGAGCTATCCCATCCATATCGGCCCGGGCCGCCTGGACGCCCTGGACCAGTGCATTCCGGCCGACGCCACCGCCATCGCCGTGGTGACCAATCCCACCGTGGCCGCCCTGTACGGCGAGCGCGCCGAAGCCGCGCTGGCCCGCAGCGGCAAGCGGGTGCTGCGCATCGAGCTGCCCGACGGCGAGGCCTACAAGGACTGGCAGTCGCTGAACCTGATCTTCGACGCGCTGCTGGCGCAGCGCCTGGACCGGCGCTGCGTGCTGGTGGCGCTGGGCGGCGGCGTGATCGGCGACATGACCGGCTTTGCCGCCGCGGTCTACATGCGCGGCGTGCGCTTCCTGCAGGTGCCCACGACGCTGCTGGCCCAGGTGGACTCCTCGGTCGGCGGCAAGACCGCCGTCAACCATCCGCTGGGCAAGAACATGATCGGCGCCTTCTACCAGCCGATCGCCGTCGAGATCGACACCGACGTGCTGGGCACGCTGCCGGCGCGCGAGGTATCGGCGGGCCTGGCCGAAGTCATCAAGTACGGGCTGATCCTGGACGCCGGCTTCTGGGCCTGGTGCGAGGAAAACGTGCAGAAGCTGCGCGCGCTGGACCCGGACGCCATCGCCTACGCCATCCGCCGCTCCTGCGAGCTGAAGGCGCAGGTGGTGGGCAAGGACGAACGCGAATCCGGGCTGCGCGCCATCCTGAACCTGGGCCACACCTTCGGCCACGCCATCGAATCGGGGCTGGGCTACGGCGCCTGGCTGCACGGCGAGGCGGTGGGCTGCGGCATGGTGCAGGCCGCCGAGCTTTCCGCCGACGTGGCCGGGTTCGACCGCGACGACGTGGCCCGCGTGCGCGCCCTGGTGGCCGCCATCGGCTGCCCGGCCGTGGCGCCGGACCTGGGCGCGGACCGGTGGCTGGAACTCATGCAGGTGGACAAGAAAACCGAGGGCGGCTCGATCCGCTACGTGCTCATGAACCGCATCGGCGCGGCCGTCATCCAGGCGGCGCCCGACGATGCCGTGCGCGCCGTGCTGGCCCGCACCACCCAATAACCGCGAGGAGGGCGGTGTTGCAGATGAAAGAACTGGCTTCCTATGCATCCCACCCGTCTCAATCGCGCGGACGGACCTATGCCGAGCCGCCGCCGGAAAACCGAACCGAATTCCAGCGCGACCGCGACCGCATCGTGCATTCGGGCGCTTTCCGGCGCCTGGAGTACAAGACCCAGGTCTTCGTCAACCACGAAGGCGACCTGTTCCGCACCCGGCTGACGCACAGCCTGGAAGTCGCGCAGATCGCGCGCACCCTGGCCCGCAGCCTGGGCCTGTCGGAAGACCTGACCGAAGCCATCTCGCTGGCCCACGACCTGGGCCATACGCCTTTCGGCCATGCCGGCCAGGACGAGCTGAACGCCTGCATGCGCGAACTGGCGCCCGAGGCCGGCGGCTTCGAGCACAACCTGCAGAGCCTGCGCGTGGTGGACGAGCTGGAGGAACGCTATGCGGACTTCAACGGCCTGAACCTGTGCTTCGAAACGCGCGAGGGCATCTTGAAGCATTGCTCGGCGGCTCACGCGCGCCAGCTGGGCGAAGTGGGCGAGCGCTTTCTCAACCGCACCCAGCCCTCGCTGGAAGCGCAGCTGGCCAATCTGGCCGACGAGATCGCCTACAACAACCACGACATCGACGACGGCCTGCGTTCCGGCCTGATCACGCTGGAGCAGCTGCAGGAGGTGTCGATCTTCGAGCGCCACCACGCCCACGTGCTGCTGCGCTATCCCGGCCTGGCGCCGCGCCGCGCGGTGGCCGAAACCATACGGCGGATGATCAACACGCTGATCGTCGACCTGACGCGCACCTCGCTGGCGCGCATCCGCGAATACGCGCCAGCCAGCGCCGACGACGTGCGCCGCGCCCCGCCGCTGGCGAGCTTTTCCGAAGAAATCCGGCGCGAGGCCGATCAGCTGAAGAAATTCCTGTTCGACAACCTGTACCGCCACTACCGCGTGCTGCGCATGACCACCAAGGCGCGCCGCATCGTGCGCGAACTGTTCGTCGCCTTCCTGGAAGATCCGCGCCTGCTGCCGCCCGACTACCGCCGCCCGGCGCCGGACCAGCAGCCCCGCGCCATCGCCGACTACATCGCCGGCATGACGGATCGCTACGCGATCCGGGAGCACCGGCGTTTGTTCGAAATGTCGTGACGGCGTATCACCGGTGCTTGCGGTACGGCTCGTCCTCGGGCACGAAGGTGGCTTCGGCGCGGGCTTCCTGCATCCACGACTGCATGGCGGGCAGGGCCAGCACGGCGTCCATGTAGTCGCGCACCGGGCCGGCGGCTGCGATGCCGTAGGTGGTGAAGCGCGACACCACGGGCGCGAAAAAGGCGTCGGCGATGGAGAACGCGCCGAACAGGAACGGCCCGCCACGGCCGAATTCGGCGCGGGTGTCCTGCCAGAGGGCCTGCACGCGGGCGATGTCCTGGCGCGCGGCCTCGGGCAGGTCGATGCCGGGCAGATGGGCTTCGATGTTCATCGGCAGCGCCTGGCGCAGCGCGCCGAAGCCGCTGTGCATCTGGGCGGACAGCGAGCGCGCCCGCGCGCGGGCGCGCGCGTCCTGCGGCCACAGCTGCGCCTCGGGATGGCGTTCCGCCGCGTACTCGCAGATGGCCAGCGAATCCCAGACCGCGAAGTCGCCGTCCAGCAGCACGGGCACCAGGCCCGCCGGCGTGAGCGCGCCCAGGCGTTGCGCGAACGCCTCGGAGAACAAGGCGAGCTTCTGCTCTTCGAAGGGGATGCCGGCGGCGCGCAGCGCGATCCACGGCCGCATGGACCAGGAAGAGTAGTTCTTGTTGGCGATGATCAGGGTGTACATGCCGCGGGTCCCCTTATGGGTTGAGAGTGGTCACGATTGTTGCGCGGTGCGGCGCAGCAGCTTGCCCAGGTACTGGCCGGTGTGGCTGGCCTCGGTGGCGGCGACCTCCTCGGGCGTGCCCTGGGCGACCACGCGGCCGCCGCCGTCGCCGCCCTCGGGGCCCATGTCGACGATCCAGTCGGCCGTCTTGATGACGTCCAGGTTGTGCTCGATGATGAGCACCGTGTTGCCGCTGTCGACCAGCTGGTTCAGCACCTGCAAAAGTAGCTCGATATCGCGGAAATGCAAGCCCGTGGTGGGCTCGTCCAGGATGTACAGCGTGCGGCCGGTGCTGCGGCGCGACAGTTCTTGCGACAGCTTCACGCGCTGCGCCTCGCCGCCGGACAGGGTGGTGGCGCTCTGGCCCAGCCGGATGTAGGACAGGCCCACGTCGATCAGCGTGTGCAGCTTGCGCGCGATGGCCGGCACGGACTCGAAGTATTCGAGCGCCTGCTCCACCGTCAGGTCCAGCACCTCGCTGATGTTGCGGCCGCGGTAGCGGATCTCCAGCGTCTCGCGGTTGTAGCGCTTGCCGTGGCAGACGTCGCAGGGCACGTACATGTCCGGCAGGAAGTGCATCTCTACCTTGACCACGCCGTCGCCCTGGCAGGCCTCGCAGCGCCCGCCCTTGACGTTGAAGCTGAAGCGCCCCGGATCGTAGCCGCGGGTGCGCGCCTCGGGCACGCCGGCGAAAAGCTCGCGGATGGGCGTGAACAGGCCCGTGTAGGTGGCCGGGTTGCTGCGCGGCGTGCGCCCGATGGGGCTCTGGTCCACGCTGATGATCTTGTCGAAATTCTCCAGCCCCTGCATCGAGGCGTAGGGGGCGGGCTCGCTTTGCGCGTGGTGCAGCTGGCGCGAGACGGCGACGGCCAGCGTGTCGTTGACCAGGGTGGACTTGCCCGATCCGGAAACCCCGGTCACGCAGACCAGGCGGCCCGCCGGGATGCGCAGGTCCACGTTCTTCAGGTTGTTGCCGGTGGCGCCCGACAGCACCAGCCAGGGCTGGTCGTCGCCGACCGGGCGGCGCTCGGGAATCGCGATGGCGCGCGCGCCGCTGAGGTACTGGCCGGTCAGCGAGGCCGGGTCGCGCTGCACCGTGTCGGGGTCGCCCTGGGCCACCACTTCGCCGCCGTGCTCGCCGGCGCCCGGGCCCATGTCCACGACCCAGTCGGCCATGCGGATCATGTCCTCGTCGTGCTCGACCACGATGACGCTGTTGCCGAGGTCGCGCAGGTGCTGCAGGGTGCCGATGAGGCGGTCGTTGTCGCGCTGGTGCAGGCCGATGGAGGGCTCGTCCAGCACGTACATCACGCCGGTCAGGCCCGAGCCGATCTGGCTGGCCAGGCGGATGCGCTGCGCCTCGCCGCCCGAGATGGTGTCGGCGCTGCGGTCCAGCGACAGGTAGTTCAGGCCCACGTTGTTCAGAAAGCTCAGGCGCGCCTCGATCTCGCGCACGATGCGCTGCGCGATCTCCTGCTTGGCGCCGGTCAGGCTGAGCGCGCGGAACCACGCCAGGCAGGTCGACAGCGGCATGGCCTCGACCTCGTAGATGGCCTGGCCGTGGCGCTCGCCGCCGCGCGGGTCCTGGCCGATCAGCACGTTGCGCGCCTCGGGGCGCAGGCGCGAGCCGGCGCAGTCCGGGCAGGTCTTGATGTTGCGGTACTTGCCCAGCTCCTCGCGCACGGTGGCCGAATCGGTCTCGCGCCAGCGGCGTTCCAGGTTCGGGATCACGCCCTCGAACGTGTGGCGCTTGACCGTGCTGCGGCCTTTCTCGTTGAGGTAGAGAAACGAGATTTCCTCGTCGCCCGAGCCGTACAGCACCTTGTCGCGCAGCGCCTCGGGCAGCTCCTCGAAGGGCGTTTCGATGTCGAATTCGTAGTGCGCCGCCAGGCTGGTCAAAAGCGAGTGCGTGAACGCGTTGCGGCGGTCCCAGCCACGGATGGCGCCGGCGGCCAGGCTCAGTTCGGGGAAGGCGACCACGCGCTTGGGGTCGAAGAAGCCGACCTGGCCGATGCCGTCGCAACTGGGGCAGGCGCCCATGGGATTGTTGAAGCTGAACAGGCGCGGCTCCAGCTCGGGCAGGCTGTGGCTGCAAACCGGGCAGGCGTAGCGGCTGGAGAAGACCTGTTCGCGCCCGCCGTCCATGTCCAGCGCCAGCGCGCGGCCGTCGGCCAGCTGCAGGGCGGTCTCGAAGCTCTCGGCCAGGCGCTGCTTGCTTTCGGGCCGGATGCGCAGGCGGTCGATGACGACGTCGATATCGTGCTTCTCGGTCTTCTTCAGCGGCGCCATGCCGTCGATTTCCATCATCTGGCCGTCGACGCGCAGGCGCACATAGCCCTGCGCCTGCAGGCTGGCGCATTCGTCCTCGAAACTGCCTTTCTTGCCGCGTGCGATCGGCGCCAGCACCGCCAGCCGGGTCTCGGGCGCCCAGGCCAGCGCCGCGTCCACCATCTGGCTGACGCTTTGCGCCTGCAGCGGCAGGCCGTGGTCCGGGCAATAGGGCGTGCCGACCCGCGCGTACAGCAGGCGCAGGTAGTCGTGGATTTCGGTGATGGTGCCGACGGTGGAGCGGGGGTTGTGCCCGGCGGCCTTCTGCTCGATCGAGATGGCCGGCGACAACCCCTCGATCAGGTCCACGTCCGGCTTGTCCATCAGCTGCAGGAACTGGCGGGCGTAGGCGGACAGGCTCTCCACGTAGCGCCGCTGGCCCTCGGCGTACAGGGTGTCGAACGCCAGGGAAGACTTGCCCGAGCCGGACAAGCCGGTCACGACCACCAGTTTGTGGCGCGGCAGGTCCAGCGAGACGTTCTTGAGATTGTGGGTGCGGGCACCCCGAATGCGTATCGCGTCCATCGGGCTCTTAAGCGGTTTCAAAGGCCAACTTGGTACTATAGCGCGCCGGCCCCCCTCGCGTTCCGGGCAGTCCTCCCGCCCTCGCAGGCCCCGGGGCCGGCGCCGCACCGCCAAATCAGACCGTGAGCGTATGACTCCCACGCGCGCGCATAGCCCCAGTCATTGTTGAAATTTCCGCATGCCGGCAGATAAAAAACTGAAATTGACCCCGTCCGAGCGCCGCGCCAGCGTGGCGCTGGCGGGCCTGTTCGCCGCGCGGATGCTGGGCTTGTTCCTGTTGCTGCCCGTGTTCGCCGTGGCCGCCAGCGGCATGCCGGGCGGCGACGACCCGGCCCGCGTCGGCCTGGCGCTGGGCATGTACGGCCTGACCCAGGCGTTCATGCAGATCCCGTTCGGCCTGGCGTCCGACCGCTGGGGGCGGCGTCCGGTGGTCCTGTTCGGCCTGCTGCTGTTCGTGATCGGCAGCGTCGTCTGCGCGCAGGCCCCGGACGTCTACTGGATCACCATCGGCCGCGCCATCCAGGGCGCCGGCGCGATCTCCGCGGCGGTCACCGCCTGGCTGGCGGACGCCACCCGCGACGAGGTGCGCACGCGCGCCATGGCCATGGTGGGCGGGTCGATCGGCCTGTCCTTCGCCGTGTCGCTGGTGCTCTCGCCCGTGCTGGTGGGCTGGTGGGGCCTGTCGGGCCTGTTCTGGACCATCGCCTGCCTGGGCGTCGTCTGTGTGGCCGTGGCGCGCTTCGTCGTGCCGGTGGTGCCGCGCACGCAGGCCCGCAGCATGCAGGCGGCCAGGCCGCGCGAGGTCCTGACCCACCGCGACCTGTTGCGCCTGAACTTCGGCGTGTTCGTGCTGCACCTGATCCAGGTGTCGCTGTTCGTGGTGGTGCCGGCGCTGCTGGCCAAGGTGGGTGGACTGGACGCGCGCGACCTGTGGAAGGTCTATCTGCCGGTGATCCTGGTGTCCTTCGTGCTGATGGTGCCGGTGGTGTTCGTCGCCGAAAAACGCCGCGCCCACCGCGGCGCGCTGCGCGCGTCGGTGGCGGGGCTGATCGTGGTGTGCGCGCTGCTGCCGGCCGCCAGTCACGGCTTCTATACCCTGGCGATCGCGCTGACGGGCTTTTTCGTGGCGTTCAACGTGCTGGAGGCCCTGCAGCCCTCGCTGGTGTCGCGCGTGGCGCCGCAGGCCTACAAGGGCCTGGCGCTGGGCTTCTACAACACCGCCCAGGCCGCGGGCCTGTTCGCCGGCGGCGCGCTGGGCGGCTGGCTGGCCGCGCATTCCGGGGCCAGCGCGGTGTTCATCGCCGCGGCCGTGCTGTCGGCGCTGTGGCTGGCGGTCACCTGGGCGCTGCGGCCCCTGGCGTAAACCCTGGTGGGCGGCAAAGTCACGGATCTCGCGCCGAACGGCGTCCAACAGCGGGCAAATCCCGAAGCAACGGGGACGGTTTTGTCACTATTTCCGTTTGGCGCGCCGGACTCTTTTCGTCGATAATACATACCAATCCAAGGGCTTCACCCGGCGTCGCCGGTCATCGTAATGATGACCGGCGTGTTTCATGAAGCCGGTCTTCAACATCGCTTTTATGTTGTTGCCGGCGCGTCCGCGGCAACGCACAGGCGCAGGCTGTCAACAACAGAGGGACAACGGCATGGCATCGGTTAACAAAGTCATACTCGTGGGCAATCTGGGACGCGACCCGGAAGTCCGCTACAGCCCCGACGGGGCGGCAATCTGCAATATGTCCATTGCCACCACCTCCACCTGGAAAGACAAGGCTTCCGGCGAGCGCCGCGAAGAAACGGAATGGCACCGCGTGGTCATGTACAACCGCCTGGCCGAAATCGCCGGCGAATACCTGAAAAAAGGCCGCTCGGTCTACATCGAAGGCCGCCTCAAGACCCGCAAGTGGCAGGACAAGGAAACCGGCGCTGACCGCTACAGCACCGAAATCGTCGCCGACCAGATGCAGATGCTGGGCGGACGCGACGACAGCAGCGGCGGCGGCGCCAGCTACGGCGGTGGCGGCGGCTTCGACGAGGCCCCGCGCCAGCAGCGCGCCCCGGCGCAACGCCCGGCGCCCCAGCAGCGCCCGGCCCCCGCGGCGGCCCCGGCCAGCAGCGGCGCCAACCTGGCGGACATGGACGACGATATTCCGTTCTAAGCCGGGTGAATTCACGGCGGGTACAGGCCCGCGTCCCCTTGGGGGCGCGGGCTTTTTGTTTGTTGGCGGGGGCGTGAAATATTCAGTTTCACAAAACCGCTGGCGCTATCTACCTAGTAGTAGATAAGATTCATCCATCGACGCAGCACACCAACCGAATCCGCCGCCGTCGAAACCAGAAATACAGTAGTCCGTCTTTTTTATTTACCCAGTTATCTACCTATAAGTAGATAGTTTGTTTGAACAGCAACACCATCCTTATCCGGAGATTGACCATGAAGACCCTCGTATCCGCCCTGATCCTGTCCGCTTCCTTCATCGGCGCCGCCCAGGCCGGCGAACTGGACTATCCGCCCGCCCTGAACACGGAAAGCACGCTGACGCGCGCCCAGGTGCAGCAGGAGCTGGCCGCCGCCCGCGCCAATGGCGAGCTCGCGTTCGGCGAAGAAGGCTATGCCGCCACGACTTACGCCGCCCGCGCCGACAAGACCCGCGCCCAGGTGCAGCAGGAACTGGCCGCCGCCCGCGCGCAAGGCCTGACCGACAGCGCCGAACTGGCCTACCCGCCGGTGCAGGGCTGAGTTTTTTCCCCAGTCATCTATCTATACATAGATAGCGTCATTCACACCGCTATCGCCGTACCGATCCATTAGGAGCCCGACCATGAAGACCCTCGTATCCGCCTTGATCCTGTCCGCTTCCTTCATCGGCGCCGCCCATGCCGGCGAGCTGGACTATCCCCCGCCGCTGAACACCGAAAGCACACTGACGCGCGCCCAGGTGCAGCAGGAATTGGCCGCCGCCCGCGCCGCCGGCCAGCTGGAGTTCGGCGAAGAAGGCTATGCCGCCACGACTTACGCCGCCAGCGCCGACAAGACCCGCGCCCAGGTGCAGCAGGAACTGGCTGCCGCCCGCGCCCATGGCCTGACCGACAGCGGCGAGCTGGACTATCCGCCCGTGCAAGGCTGAGCGTGATGCCGACGCATGCGGGCCCCGGGAAGCGGTAATCTTCCGGCCGGGGCCCGCGCGGGCGTTACCGCGGCGTAATCCGCCGCATCGATGACGAATCGACCTATTAGTAGGTAATATTCAGCCATGGACACTCCGACCCCCAGCACCACTCGCGAACTGCTACTGGCCCACGCCGAGAAGCTGATTCGCACGCGCGGATGCAACGGCTTCAGTTACCGCGACCTGGCCGAGCACGTGGGCGTGAAGACGTCCAGCATCCACTATTACTTTCCGGGCAAGGACGACCTGCTGTACGAAGCCGTCGAAGCCTACAGCGCGCGCGCGCTCGGCGCCGTGCGCAGCATCGACACCGCGCAGCCCGCGCGGGCGCAGCTCGACCAATACCTGTCGCTGATGGAATCGCGTTCCTGCGGTTCGGGCGAACTGTGCCTGGGCGGCATGCTGGCCGCCGAGGTCAATTCCCTGCCGGAACGGGTGCGCGGCGCCTTGCAGGGTTTCTTCCGGGCGCACGAAGCCTGGCTGGCGCGCGTGCTGGCCGAAGGCGCGGCGCAAGGCACGATGAAGTTTTCCGGCACCCCCGAGGCGGCCGGCCGCGCGGTATTCGCCACGGTGCAGGGCTGCATCCTGGTGTCGCGCCTGTTTCAGCAGCCCGCCGCCCTGTGCGAGGCGATCGGCGCGCTGTACGTGCAATGCGAGGGCGCGGTCTAGTTTGTGGCGCCCGATGGGTTGCGCGCGCTTGCCGGTTGGTTTCTCATTCCGAATGTCTCGCGCTACACCCATCCTACGGTGGTGAGACCGTAGGATGGGTGTAGCGCGAGATTTTCTGAGCAAAAACTCATATTTCGAACGCGCGCAACCCATCGGCGCCGCCCACCCCCTACTCCACAAGCAGGGCGCGCGCCATGTCGACGCTGGTGCGCTGCTGCACGCCCAGGTCCCGCATGCGCTGCTGGAACGCCGCCTGCGCGTCGGCGAAGCCGGCCACGGGGCTCATGCAGTCGGTCAACAGCACCAGCCGCGACAGCTCGCGGCCGGGCAGGTGCTCGGCCAGGTGTTCGACGGTGGCCTTGACGCAGTGGCTGCCGGCTTCGCCGGCGACCAGGATGATCTCGGCGCGGTCCAGCGCGTCGAGCAGGCCGCGGTTGAGCTGGCTGCGGGGATCGTCAGCGTCGGGCACTTCGGCCATCAGCGCGCTGTAGTGCTCGGTCCAGGGATTCACGCCCTTGGGGACCTTGCGCACGATGAACTGGCGCTCGTCTTCCCAGCGGCTGTAGGCGGCGCGCACGTCCGCATGCACGTTGTGGCCCCACGTGCCGATCTCGCAGTGCACGGGCCAGACCATCAGCGTGTAGCGGCCGCGCGCCTCCAGTTCGTCCAGGTAGGACAGGGTGCGCGGCAGGTCGTCGGCATGGCGCGGGCGGAACGCGCCGGCGCGCACCTGGGCCGCGGTGATCGGCGTGAACGGCGCCACCGGCTGGCCGTCGCCGGTGCACCAGAACGTCGGGTGGGCGATATCGAGCCGGTGGTGGGAATCCAGCGTGACGGTGATGGCGGTCAGGGCGGGGGCGGCGGCGTCGATGAAGCGCGCCAGCCGCAGCATGTCCTGGTGCGCGCCGGCGACCGGCAGGGCCGGCGCAAGCGCGGCGCCCGTCAGCGGATCGGTGGGCAGGTAGGCGGGAGGCAGGTCGCAGAAGTCGTTCTGCGGGTCGATGATCAATAGATGGCAGGAGCGCGGCATGACGACGTTCGGTAGGGGCGAACCGAAAATATAGAACGGGACGGCCATGGCAATCTAGAAAAGTACCAGATGCTCGGGGCGGTCGGGCAGTTGCCGCAGCAGGGCGCGCCATAGCAGCCAGAGACGCAGGCCGGCGGCCAGCGCGATGAGGGCGATCAATATCCACATGTAAGGCTCCCGAGTGTTTCGCACGACCGTGCGAAATTGAGCGTAAGCAAAGCGCCGCGCCGGTGCGTCCGGGCGGCGCTATCCGATGTACTTGAAGCTGCGGTAGGTGGAAATCAGGCGTTCATAGGCGGCCCGCACGCGGTCGTGGGCCTTGGGGTCGCGCAGGAAGCGCGCGTCGTGCATCAGGCCGATCATCAGGCTGTAGACCTCGAACACCAGCTGTTCGGGGTCGGTGTCCGGGCGCAGGTGGCCGGCTTCCAGCGCCTGGTTCACGGTGCGGACCATGGCCGCGCGCCAGCGCCGCAGATTGTGCTCCAGCACGCTGCGCAGCGGCGATTCGACGTCGTCGTACTCGAAGGCCCCGGCCACGTAGATGCAGCCGGTCAGCATTTCGACGTTGCTGGCGCGGTCTATCCACAGCGACACCAGGGCGTTGAGCCGCGGCAGGCCGCGGGCGTAGGCCATCGCGGGGGTGAAGACCGCGGCCACGAAGCGCCGGTCGTACTCGTCCAGCACCGCCTGCTGCAGGGCCTCGAGCGAGCCCACGCGCGAGAACACGCCGCTCTTGCTGATGCCCAGGCGCCGGGCGACCTGGCCCAGCGACAGGCTTTCTAGGCCCTGCGCGGCGGCCATGTCCAGCGCGGCGTCGACGATGGCCGCGAAGGTCAGTTCGCTTTTCTCGGTTTTGGCGGTCATGAGGCAAATTTAGCACGACCGTGCGAAAAAGGCGCCGATTTTTTTCCGGCAGACAAAAAAAGCCCCCACGCCGCGCACGCTACGCGTGCTTGCTGCCCCCCGGCGACAAAAAAGGCCGGACAGCGGCGCTGTCCGGCCTGTTGGCATCGCGGCGCTCAGGCCTGGGCGGCCTTGAACTCCAGGCGGTACTTGTGCAGCAGCGGCTCGGTGTAGCCGTTGGGCTGCGTCAGGCCTTCGAACACCAGCGCGCAGGCCGCCTTGAAGGCCAGCGAGGTGTCGAAGTGGCCGGCCATGGGGCGGTAGAGCGGATCGCCGGCGTTCTGGCCGTCGACCACCTTGGCCATGCGCTTGAAGGTTTCCATGACCTGGTCGCGGTTGGTGATGCCGTGGCGCAGCCAGTTGGCGATGTGCTGGCTGGAGATGCGCAGCGTGGCGCGGTCTTCCATCAGGCCGACGTTATGGATGTCGGGCACCTTGGAGCAGCCCACGCCCTGGTCGATCCAGCGCACCACGTAGCCCAGGATGCCCTGCACGTTGTTGTCCAGCTCCTGCTGGATGTCGGCGGCCGACCATTTGGACGGGTCGCCCACCGGCACGGTCAGCAGGCCCTGCAGCAGTTCGTCGCGCACGCTGTCCAGGCTGGTGCGTTCCAGTTCCTGCTGCACCGCCTGCACGTCGACCTGGTGGTAGTGCAGTGCGTGCAGCGTGGCGGCCGTGGGCGAGGGCACCCAGGCGGTGTTGGCGCCGGCCTTGGGATGCGCGATCTTCTGTTCCAGCATGGCGGCCATCATGTCCGGCATGGCCCACATGCCCTTGCCGATCTGGGCGCGGCCGCGCAGGCCGGCGTCCAGGCCGACCAGCACGTTGTTGCGTTCGTAGGCGGAGATCCAGGCGGTGGACTTCATGTCGCCCTTGCGCATCATCGGGCCGGCTTCCATGCTGGAGTGCATTTCGTCGCCGGTGCGGTCCAGGAAGCCGGTGTTGATGAAGGCCACGCGGCTGGCGGCGGCCTCGATGCAGGCCTTGAGGTTGATGCTGGTGCGGCGCTCCTCGTCCATGATGCCCATTTTCAGGGTGTTGCGCGGCAGCTTCAGCAGGTCTTCGACGCGGTCGAACAGCTCGCTGGCGAACGCGGCCTCGGCCGGGCCGTGCATCTTGGGCTTGACGATGTAGACCGAGCCGGTGCGCGAGTTCAGCTTGCGCTCGCGGTCGGCCAGGGCGGCCAGGCTGGTGACCACCGCGTCCAGGATGCCTTCGGGGATTTCCTGGCCGTCGCGGTCCAGGATGGCCGGGTTGGTCATCAGGTGGCCGACGTTGCGCACGAACATGAGCGAGCGGCCGTGCAGGGTGAGCGGCGAGCCGTCGGGGCGGGTGTACTGGCGGTCCGGGTTCAGCTTGCGGGTGAAGGTCTTGCCGCCCTTGGTGACTTCCTCGGTGAGGTCGCCCTTCATCAGGCCGAGCCAGTTGCGGTAGATCTGCACCTTGTCGTCCGCGTCGACGGCGGCGACCGAGTCCTCGCAGTCCATGATGGTGGTCAGCGCGGCCTCGACCACCACGTCCTTCACGCCGGCGGCGTCGGTGCTGCCGATGGCGTGGGCGCGGTCGATCTGGATCTCGAAATGCAGGCCGTTGTTGACCAGCAGGATGGCCGTGGGGGCGGAGGCCGGGCCCTGGTAGCCGGCGAACTGGGCGGGCGACTTCAGGCCGGTGGCGCCGTCGGCCAGCGCCACGCGCAGCTGGCCGCCTTCGACGCTGTAGCCGCGCGCGTCGGCGTGCGAGCCCTGGGCCAGCGGGGCGGCGCCGTCCAGGAAGGCGCGGGCGCGGGCGATGACGGCCGCGCCGCGCTGCGGGTTGTAGCCGCCGCCGGTGTCGCCCGGCGTGGCGGGGATGGCGTCGGTGCCGTAGAGGGCGTCGTACAGGCTGCCCCAGCGCGCGTTGGCGGCGTTCAGCGCATAGCGCGGGTTGGACATGGGCACCACCAGCTGCGGGCCGGCCTGCTGCGAGATCTCGGTGTCGACGCGGTCGGTGCTGGCGCGCACGCTGGCCGGCTGCGGCAGCAGGTAGCCGATGCCTTCGAGGAATTTGCGGTAGGCGGCCGGGTCGGCGATGGGGCCCGGATGGGCGCGGTGCCAGGCGTCGAGCTCGGCCTGCAGGCGGTCGCGCTCGGCCAGCAGCTTGCGGTTCTTGGGGGCCAGGTCTTGCACCAGGGCGGCGAAACCCTGCCAGAACGCGTCGGCATCCAGGCCGGTGCCGGGCAGCGCTTCCTGTTCGATGAATTGGCTGAGATTGGCCGCCACTTGCAGGCCGTGGTGCTGGATGCGTTGAGTCATGCGGTTCTCTGACGGTAAGTGAGGCTGGCCGGCGCCGCGCGCCGGGCGGTTCTTCGCGACATCATCGTCCGCGCCAGCGGCGATGTCCATATCAAAACCCGCTGGTCATACCAGTTTATTTTGGTCGTCCCGGGCAGACCTTGATTTTTTATGGTTTTATATCAGCTACTTACAGAGGCCTGATCGGCCGGTTCCCATGGGGGGCGGGCTTGGTCATACCACTGGTACGGAGAGCGCATGTACGCGGAAACAGAAGCAAAACCCCGCCAGGTGGCGGACGAGGTGGCCGAGCGCATCGAGCGCCTGATCCTGGACGGCGTGCTCAAGGCCGGCCAGGCGCTGCCCTCGGAACGCCGCCTGACCGAAAAGCTGGGCGTGTCGCGCACGGCCCTGCGCGAAGGGCTGAAGCTGCTGCGCGCGCGCGAGATCATCCATACCTCGCAGGGCAAGGGATCGTTCGTGGCGCAGATTTCCAAGGTGGACGCCGGGCCGCTGATGCACCTGTTCAATTCGCAGCCGCGCACGCTCTACGACCTGCTGGAGGTGCGCTCGCTGCTGGAGGCGGAGTCGGCGCGGCTGGCGGCCATACGCGGCACCGAGGCGGATTTCATCATGATCCGCCGTCGCTACGACGAAATGGTGGCGGCGCAGGACGCGGCCACCGACATGACGACGCACGCGCACCTGGACCACGCCTTCCACCTCGCTATCTGCGAGGCCTCGCACAACCCGGTGCTGGTGCATACGCTGCAATCCCTGACGGACCTGCTGCTGGGTTCGGTATTCGCCTGCGTGAACAACCTGTATCACCGAGAGCCGGAAAAGCGCCAGATCGACCGCCAGCATGCGCGGCTGTTCAACGCCGTCACCGGGCGCCAGCCCGAGCAGGCGCGCAAGGCGGCCGCCGACCACGTGGACAGCGTGCGCCGCAGCCTGTCGGATATCGAGCAGGAAGAACAGCGCCTGGTGCGCGCCACGCTGCGCCTGGAAGGCTGGGCCTAGGGTCTAGCGCCCCAGCATCGACAGCGCGATGCCGAGCACCGATTTCCTGAAGGCGCGAGGCCGTTGCGGCAGCGATGAAAAGCGGCCCAGCAGGTGGCTGTACGACACCGTCTTGGTGATGCCATTGAGCAGCATCATCGACATGACCATGGGATCGTGGCGCGCCATCTCGCCGGCGTCCATCGCCGCGGCCAGCAGCGGCGTGAGCACGCGGTAGTACGGCCGCATCACGCGCTCGACCAGCAGGTCGAGCCGCTCCCCGTCTTCCAGCGCCGCCGTGGAAAAGAACAGGCCGAGGTCCGGTTCGCCGATGACCCGGTCGACGAAAAGCGCCAGCGCCCGCTCGACCCGTTCCCGTGGGGCCATCGGCTCGCTGGCCAGCTTGCGCGTGGCCTCGACCATGGGCTCGGCCCGTTGGGCGATCCGGTCGATGATGGCCGTCCACAGTTCCTGCTTGGAGCCGAAGCGATGCGCGATCAATGCCGCGTCGACGCCGGCCGTGCGTGCGATCTCGCGCACGCTGGCCGCTTCGTAGCCGTGGCGCGCAAATACCTGCTGCGCCGTATGGAGCAGCGTGTCCGGGTCCACGGTCTCCCTGACGGCCGGCCGTCCGCGCGCGCGCTTCGTTCCATCGCAGGAATCTGGAAAAGACAATTTCATCGCTCGCCTGTCGTTGATTAATTCATCAGGCGATGAATATACTGGATTCAAGGCTTTCCGCGGCATCGCCGGATCATCGGCATTTTTCAAAGGAGTGCATCATGAACAATCTGAATGGCAAGGTTGCCGTCGTCACGGGCGCGGCCAGCGGCATCGGCAAGGAAATCGCCATGACGCTGGCGCGGGCCGGCTGCGCGGTCGCGATCGCAGACCTGAACGTGGACGGCGCGAATGCGGCCGCGCAGGCGATCCGCAGCGCCGGCGGCAAAGCCGTGGGCGTGGCGATGGACGTCACCGATGAAGCCGCGGTCAACCGGGGCATCGATCAGGTGGCCAAGGAATTCGGCTCGATCGATATCCTGGTTTCGAACGCCGGCATCCAGATCGTCAATCCGATCCAGGACTACGCTTTCGCCGACTGGAAGAAGATGCAGGCGATCCACGTCGACGGCGCGTTCCTGACGACGAAGGCCGCGCTCAAGCACATGTACAAGGACGACCGGGGCGGCATCGTGATCTATATGGGCTCGGTGCATTCGCACGAGGCCTCGCCCCTGAAATCGGCCTACGTCGCGGCCAAGCACGCGCTGCTGGGCCTGGCCAGGGTGCTGGCGAAGGAAGGCGCGCCGCACAACGTGCGCTCGCACGTCATATGCCCCGGTTTCGTCAAAACGCCGCTGGTCGACAAGCAGATTCCCGAGCAGGCGAAGGAACTCGGCATTTCCGAGGAGGAGGTGGTGCGCGACGTCATGCTGGGCGGCACCGTCGATGGCGTTTTCACCACCGTCGAGGACGTCGCGCAGACGGTGCTGTTTCTTTCCACGTTCCCGAGCGCCGCGTTCACCGGACAGTCATTCGTCGTGAGCCACGGCTGGTTCATGCAGTAAGCCGCGCTCAGAGGGCGACCCCGGCCAGCGCCAGGGGCTTGCCTGCGTACACCCGGCCGTAGCGGTTGTGCACGAAGGTCTCCAGGTCGATCGCTTCCTGGCCCACGAAACCGCGCTGCGGCAGCACGCCCTGGGCCACCAGGTCGAGCGCGGCGCAGATGCCCGCCGCCGTGGACAGCTGGATCGCGCTTAGGCGGTGGCCTTCCACGTCCGCGCCGAAGATGCGCACCGGGTAGGACTCTTCTTCCAGCCGGCCGTCGCGCCGGCCCGAGGCCGAAGCCTGGATCACGATCACGTCCTGGCCGGTGGTGGGGATGGCCGCTTCGAAGATCTCCTTGAGCAGGTCGCGGCGGTCGCGCAGGCGCAGATCGTTGAGCAGCAGCTTCATGATGGCGCAGTGTCCGGGGTAGCGCACGGACTTGTAGTCCACGTTGCGGGCGCGGCCCAGCAGGGTGGCGGGCAGGGTGCCCAGGCCGCCCGAGGTGTTGAAGGCTTCGTACTCCACGCCGTCGAGCGCGAAGGTTTCGTAGCCTTCCAGCGCGGGCACGCTGGTGAGCTGGCCGTCGACGATGGCCTCGCACGGGTTGCAGTATTCGTTGATCAGCCCTTCGGTGCTCCAGGTCAGGTTGTAGCGCAGGCCGTTGGAGGGATAGCGCGGCAGGGCGCCGACGCGCATGCGCAGGTCCAGCAGGGTGTCGAAGCGGCGCGCCAGCGCGTTGCCGACGATGCCGATGAAGCCCGGGGCCAGGCCGCATTGCGGCATCAGCACGCCGCGGGACTCGGCGGCCAGCGACTGGATGGCGTGCGTGCTGGCGACGTCCTCGGTCAGGTCGAAATAGTGCACGCCCGCTTTGGCGCACAGGCCGGCCACCGCGATGGCGCGATGGAAGGGCAGTGCGTTGACGACGGCGTAGCGGCCTTCGATGCAGCGCGCCACGGAGTCGTCATCCGAAATCTGCCGGGTTTCGCAACCGAGTTCGGCCACGGCCCGCAGCCGCGCGGGGTCCTGGTCGGCGACCAGCACGCGATAATCGCCGCTGCGTTCGAGCATCAAGGCGATGGCGAAGCCGATCTTTCCGGCGCCCAGGAGCAGGATGGGACGGGGCGATGATGCGAGGGACATGGCGCGGACTCCTGTGGATAGGGGAAGGCAGTGGCCTCATGCTATGCCCGCGTGCTGTCGATGTGTAGAGAGCAGAAAGTCGAATCGGCTTACAAAATAGTCGATTCGACATTAATAAACGTCGAATCGGCAAAAAACAAAGCCCCCCGGCGGGGCCGGAGGGCTTTGGGGCGCTGTTCGCGGCCGCGGGGGGAAGCGGCCGTGGGAGGGGATCAGCTGCCCAGGGGCGGGTAGTCCAGGTTGCCGAAGGTGACCAGGCCTTCCGCCTTGGCTTGCGCCAGTTCGGTCTGGACCTGGGCGCGGCTCAGCGTGGTGGTTTTTTCGGCGGCGGCGACGGGCGGATAGTCCAGGTTGCCGAAAGTCACTTCGCCGGCGTTCTTGGCCTGGGCCAGTTCGGCCTGGACCTGTTGCGAGGTCAGGCTGGACGTCTGGGCGATGGGGGCGGGAT
This sequence comes from Achromobacter sp. HZ01, assembly GCF_003267925.1. NCBI lineage: Bacteria > Pseudomonadati > Pseudomonadota > Betaproteobacteria > Burkholderiales > Alcaligenaceae > Achromobacter > Achromobacter sp. HZ01. Next base: position 565,222 of record NZ_LWKV01000004.1, on the reverse strand, counting down.
AGCCTTCTTCGCCGAACGTATACTGGCCGGATGCCTTGGCTTGTTGCAGTTCGGCCTGGACCTGGGCGCGCGTGACGCCTTGGTCGGCTTCGGCGGCTTGGGCGCCGGCGGCCAGAACGGACATGGACAGCATCAAAGCGGTAGCAAGGGTTTTCATGGCAGACCTCCGTTGATCTTGAGCTTGGGAGCCGAACCGCCGGCCTGATTGCCTGGGGGTTCGCTTGCTGTGTCCCGATGAGTTGCATTCTGTGCGCAATCACCCCTGGGATAAACCCTTATTACCTGAAAACATTTTTCCAAAATCTTGGCTAATCGGGTGCTATTTCACCAAATAACCCCATCAATGGTGATGTTTCCATTGGATGACGCAATAGGAGGCCGCGCCCCTTGCGGCGGGGCGGGAAGGTGGGACGAACGGGATCAGCGGTTCAGTTCCGCCAGGGCGGCGTCGTATTCGGCGCGGGCCTCGTCCAGCTTGCGCTGGGCCTTGTCGATCTTGTCCTGCTTGCCCTTGGCGCGGGCCGCCTTGAGTTCGCTTTCGCGCTCGGCCACTTCGGCCTGCTTGTCGCGGACTTTGGCTTCGCGGCTGTCCTGCAGCCGGCTGTCGGTGCAGCTGGCGCGGGCTTCGGCCAGGGCCTTGCGCAACCCGGCTTCGCGCCGCGTGTTGTTCTGCGCCTGGGCCGCGGCGATGTCGTTTTCGATATGGCAGAACTTGGCGGCGCAGCCGCGCGCCGCGGAGCAGTCGGCGGCCTGGGCCGGCAGGGCGCCGAGCGCGGCGGCGGCCGCAGCGGCCAGGACCAGGGGTTTGAGCAAAGCGGGCATGCGGATCTCCGTCAAGGGGGAATGGCGGCCGTCTGCGCCCGAACCGGCGCGTTTCAGCGGATCAGGGTGCCCGCCAGCGCGGCGGCCACCAGCAACGCGCCCAGCCAGAGGTTGGCGCGAAACAGCATGAAATTGCGGTCGGGACGCTGGATGTCGAACACCTTGAGCTGCCAGGCCAGGTGCACCGCCACCGCCGCCATGCCGACCTGATAGGCCCACGACAGGCCGATGGCGTAGCCGCCCCAGGCCCACAGCGCCACGGTGGCCGCGTAGAAGCCGCCGATCCAGAGCTTGCCCTGGTCGCCGAAGCGCATGGCGGTGGAGTGCAGGCCCAGGCTGCGGTCGTCGCGCACGTCCACGTAGGCGTAGATGCTGTCGTAGCCCACCTGCCACAGCACGGCGCCCGCCCACATCGCGATGGCGGCCAGCGGCACATGGTTCTGCGTGTCGGACCAGGCCATCAGCATGCCCCAGTTGAAGCAGATGCCCAGCACCACCTGCGGCCAGTACGTGACGCGCTTGCACAGCGGATAGATGAAGACGAAGGGCAGCACGGCCAGGGCCAGCCAGCGGCTCATTTCGTTCAGGAAAAACAGCAGCGAGCCACAGACCAGCAACTGCCCGAGCAGGAACCAGACGGCGTTCTTCATCGTGAGCTGGCCGCTGGTCAGCGGCCGGAAGCGCGTGCGCTCGACGTGCTTGTCGAAGTTGCGGTCGCACATGTCGTTGACCGTGCAGCCGATACCGCGCATCAGCAGCGCGCCCAGCGAAAACACGATCAGGCGCTGCAGATCGGGCAGCCCGCCCGCGGCCTGCACCAGCGCGGCGACGGCGGGCAGCAGGGTCAGCCAGGTGCCGATGGGCCGGTCCAGCCGGCAAAGCCGGGCATAGGGCCGCCATGATTTCGGCAGCCAGCGTTCAACCCAGTCGGTAAAGACGATGTCGGAGAGGTCGACGGGAGATTGTTGGGGGGCGCTCACTGTCACGGCGAAACGGAGGAAGGAAAACCGACAGCATAAAACAACCGCGCGCCGGCTTCCTGTCCAGCAGAACCCCGAGCGATTCGAGGCACCCTCACCGCACGCCACAAGCGTTCCCAGATCGGGGCCGCACGGATCCGGCTCCGCCGGTCCGTAGCGGCGCCCCCTGGGGGGAAGCGCCGAAGGCGCTTCGGGGGGTCACACTTCTTTTAGCAGCTTGCCGAGGATCGCGATGCCGGTGCGGATCTTGTCTTCCGGCACCGTGGCGAAGCTCAGGCGCAGCGTGTTGGATTTGCCGGCGCCGCAATAGAACGGCGCGCCCGGCACGAAGGCCACGTTCTGCGCGATGGCCTTTTGCAGCAGCGCGGTGGTGTCGATGTGCTCGGGCAGCGTCAGCCAGATGAACATGCCGCCTTCCGGCTTGGTCCAGGTGACGGTGGACGGGAACTCGCGCGCGATGGCGTCCAGCATGCAGCGACCCTGCACGCGGTAGATCTCGCGCACGTTGGGCAGGTGCTCTTCCAGGAAGCCGTCCTTGACGATCTCGTACACGGCCATCTGGGTCAGCGTGGGCGTGTGCAGGTCGGTGGCCTGCTTGGCCTGCACCAGCTTGTCGATGAGCGGGCGCGCGGCGGCGATGTAGCCCAGGCGCAGGCCGGGGGCCAGCACCTTGGAGAACGTGCCCAGGCGCACGACGTTGGCGCCGTATTCGGCGGCCAGCGCGATCAGGCCGGGTTGCGGTTCGCCGGCGTAGCGCAGTTCGCCGTAGGGATCGTCCTCGACGATGGTGAGGTTCAGTTCCGCGGCGCGCTTGACCAGCGCGATGCGGCGCTCCAGGCTCAGCGTGCGGCCGGTGGGGTTCTGGAAATTGGGCAGGGCGTACAGAAAGCGCGCGCCGGCGGCCAATTCAGGGGTGATGGCTTCCGGGATCAGGCCGCCTTCGTCGGTGGGCACCGGCACGAACTTGGGCTGGTACAGGCTGAACGACTGCAGCGCGCCCAGGTAGCTGGGGTCTTCGACCAGCACCTTGCTGCCCGGGTCGATCAGCACCTTGCCCAGCAGGTCCAGCGCCTGCTGCGAGCCCGACACGATCAGGGTCTGGTCGGGCGTGACGTTGGCGCCGGCCTTGTTCAGGTCGTCGGCGACCCATTGGCGCAGCGGCGCGTAGCCTTCGGTGGGGCCGTACTGCAGGGCGGCGCGGCCGTTGGTGGACAGTACCTTGTCGAATGCCGCGCGAACTACCTCTACCGGAAAGCCGCCGGGCGCCGGCAGGCCGCCGGCGAACGAAATGACTTCGGGACGCTCGGTTACCTTGAGAATCTCGCGGATGGCGGAGCTGGTGAGTTGCTGGGCGCGTTCCGAAAAGGAAAACGCAGGTTCGAGAGGCTTGTCCATGGAGTGCTTCTTGATCAAGAAGGGTAGGAAGGTTCGGGCATTTTTTTCCCTTGGGGAGGCCCGGTTGAGAAATTTGCGAAAAGCATTGTCCCACATGGCGGCAGCCCGGCCCCCATAATGGCGGCTGGCCCTAAAATCACCTGCATCGATAATCGCCTGTACAGTTACATTTCCGCCATGTTCGAAGCCGCCCCGATCCAAGCCGATTCCAAGGCCGCCCTGTACGCCGGGCTGGCCGCCCAGGCCCGCGCCCTGCTCGAGGGCGAACACGACCGCATCGCCAATGCGGCCAACCTGAGCGCGCTGGCCTACCAGGCCCTGCCGGACCTGAACTGGGCGGGCTTTTATTTCTATGACGGCGCCGAGCTGGTGCTGGGGCCGTTCCAGGGCAAGCCGGCCTGCGTGCGCATCCCGCTGAACCGCGGCGTCTGCGGCGCGGCCGCCAGCCAGCGCCGGACGCAGGTGGTGCCGGACGTGCATGCGTTTCCCGGGCACATCGCCTGCGACGCGGCCTCGCGTTCCGAAGTCGTCGTGCCGCTGGTGCACCGCGGCGAACTGATCGGCGTGTGGGACGTGGACAGCCCGCTGCCGGGCCGTTTCGACGAAGACGACCGCCAGGGCATGGAAGCCCTGTGCGCGGTATTCCTGGCCAGCCTGGCGTGATCCGCGGCGCCGCCGCCGTTGACAGGGCGGCGGGCTGCCGGTAGATTTGCCGTCTTTCGCGCTCGCCGCGCACCGATTTCCCGATTCATGATTCCTCAGGCCAACCAATCCGCTTTCCCGCTTCGCGCCCTGTGCGCGATGCTGGCTTGCGCCGGCCTGAAATCCAAAAAACAGCCGCTCATCTGACCGGAGCATGCTGTTCCGTCAGATGGGCGACGGAACAGCGGCCTCCTGGCGGCGCATGGCGCCGTCCGCGCATCCCCTCTGATATCCCGAGCACTTCTGTACGGTCCAACCACGGTCCGTTTCACACCGAAGGAGTGTTCACATGCAATCTCATCAATCTCCGATCCAGGGCGTCTGGGTGCCGCTGGTCACGCCGTTTTCCGGCGGCGCCGTCGACGGCGGGGCCTTGCGCCGCCTGGTGCGCCACTATGCCGCCGCGGGCGTGGACGGGCTGGTCGTCTGCGGCAGCACGGGCGAGGCCGCGGCGCTCGACGACGCCGAGCAGCTGGCGGTGCTGGACGCCGTGCTGACCGAGGCGGGCAGGCTGCCCGTCATCATGGGCCTGGCCGGCAACCACCAGGGCCACGTGCTGCAGCGCCTGGCGGCCTTCGGCACCCGGCCGCTGGCCGGCATCCTGGCGCCGGCGCCGTACTACGTGCGGCCGGGGCAGGAGGGCGCGGCCGCCTATTTCCGCTGCCTGGCCGATGCCTCGCGCTTTCCCCTGGTGCTGTACGACATACCCTATCGCACCGGCGCGACGCTGGAGACCTCGACCCTGCTGGGGCTGGCGGCGCATCCCAACATCGCCGCGATCAAGGATTGCGGCGGCTCGCTGGAAAAGACGGTGGCGCTGATCGCCGACGGCAATATGGCCGTGCTGGCGGGCGAAGACCTGCAGGCCCTGTCCGTGCTGTGCCTGGGCGGGGCCGGCATGATCGCGGCGGCGGCCCACATCCGGCCGGACCTGTTCGTGGCCATGTACCGCGCCGTGCGCACGCAGCAGCTCGACCAGGCCAGAAAGCTCTTCCATGCGCTGGCGCCGGTCATCCGGCTGGCGTTCGCCGAGCCCAATCCCGGCCCGGTGAAGGCGCAGCTCGAACGCCTCGGGCTGCTTAACGCGGAGGTGCGCCAGCCCATGCCGCGCGCAAGCGCGGAACTGGCGGCCCGCATGGAGGGCGCGGTCGCCGGACTGAACCGCCTGTACCCGGCCTAGGGCGGCTCGCGAGCTTTGTGGCGCCTGGATTCATTTTGTAATAAATATCCTGCCTGGAAGCTGACGGATTGCTTATGATGCGGCCATTCCTCGGGTGAAACAAAACGTTCATGGCCCTGGCTTTCGAATCGCTGTCCGCCTGGCAAGTCATGCTGGCGGGCTTGCTGTTCTTCGGCGGCATCTATCTGGTTTTCGGCGCGGCCACCTGGCTGTTGACGCATTATCTGCTGCCCGCGCTGGGCATCGGGCGCCCGCTGGACCCGCGTCCGCTCGGCCCGGGCCAGCTGCGCCGCGAGTTCGCGCAGTCCGGCCTGTCCATCCTGCTGTTCGGCACCGGCATGATTTTCCCGTGGGGCCTGGTGCAGCTGGGCTGGGCGCGGCTGGACCCGGACGCCGGCTGGCGCCAGATCGTGGTCGAGATCCTGGTGCTGGTGGTATGGAACGACGTGCATTTCTGGATCAATCACCGCCTGCTGCACACGCGGCTGCTGCGCCGCTTCCACCTGCCGCATCACCGCTCGGTCGTGACCACGCCGTTCTCCACCTACAGCTTCCATCCGGTCGAAGCGCTGATGCTGGGCAACGTGATCCTGCTGCCCATGGTGCTGCACGATTTCAGTTTCTGGTCGCTGGCCTCGGTGCCGCTGTTCAGCCTGTTCTTCAATTGCATCGGGCACGCCAACTACGACTTCTTTCCGCGGGTGTCGTATGCGCACTGGTTCGCCGCCAGCCGCCGCCATCATCTGCACCACGCCTGCTACAACGGCAATTACGGCTTCCAGTTCACCTTCATGGACCGCCTGTTCCGCACCCGGCTCAAGGCCGAGGCGGCCGCGCCCCAGCTGGACGCCTTCCGGCAGCGAGAATCGCTTGGCGGGCGCGCTTAAGCGGCGGCGCCGGCTGCCGGCGCTGCGCAACCGGCGCGACTGGCAAAGCCTGGCCTACCTGGCCGCGCTGCCTGCGCTGGCCGCCTGGCAATGGGCGTACGGATTCTGGTGGCCGCTGTACGGGCTGATGCTGTTCCTGACGCTGGGCATCGGCGTCATCCACCACAACCATACGCACCTGCGCATGTGGCGCGGACGCCGGGCCAACCGCGCCACCGATTTCTGGATCACGCTGCTGCAGGGCCATCCCACCTTCGTGTTCTATCCCGCCCACGTCGCCAACCACCACCGCTACCGCCACGGCGCGCGCGACGTGGCGCGCACCTACCGCTTCGGCGGCGACACCAACCATCTGTGGGGCTACCTCATCCACCCGCTGCAGGCCGTGTGGGTGCTGTATCCGCTGTTTTTCGCGTGGCTGGGCCGCCTGCGCCGACATAGCCCGGGGGCGTGGCGCTACTGCATGGCGCAGTACGGCGCCTGGCTGGGGCTGTGGGGCGGCCTGCTGGCCGTCAACCCCATGAAGGCGCTGCTGTTCGTCATCGTTCCGCAGCTGCACGGCCTGCACTGGCTGCTGGCCACCAACTACCTGCAGCACGCGCATGCCGACGGCGGCCCGCGCGCCGTCGCCGGCCTGAACTACGCGCGCAACTTCGAGGGGCTGGTCAATCCGCTGCTGTTCAACATCGGCCTGCACACCGCCCACCACGAACATTCACGCGCGCACTGGTCCGAACTGGGCCGGCTGCATCGCGACCATTACCGCGACCGCGTGAACCCGGCGCTGAACGAGCGCGGGCTTGCGCCCTACATGCTGCGCGTGTTCGTACTGGCCGTCTTCGTGCCGCGGCTGCGCAGCCGTTCGCACATGGCGCCCGAGCACATACGCTAGCGCCGCCACCGATATTTCTCACTAGAGACCTGCCATGCCCATCGCGTTTCATCGTGTCTATCTGGAGAGCGCCGGCTATTTCATGCCGGGCGAGCCCGTGTCCAACGAGGACATGGACCGCTACATCGCGCCGCTGAACCGCATGTCCGGCCGCATCAAGAGCCGCATCCTGGCCGAGAACGGCATCAAGCAGCGCCACTACGCGATCGACCCTGAAGGCGCCACGGTGTTCACCAACGCGCAACTGGCGGCCAACGCCATCCGCGACTGCTTGCGGCGGCACGACAGCGACCTGTCCGCCGTGTCGCTGCTGGCCAGCGGCTCGTCCGGCGGCGACGCGCTGATGCCGGGCTTCGCCAACATGATCCAGGGCGAACTGGCCGCGCATCCGATGGAGACGCTGTCGGTGCACGGCATCTGCGCGGCGGGCGTGTCGGCCATCCAGACGGCCGCCCAGGGCGTGGAGCTGGGCGGACATGCCAGCGCCCTGGCCGTGGCCAGCGAGCTGCCGTCGCGGCTCTTCAAGCGCTCGCGCTTCGCCGCGCGCGGCTACGACGCCGACTTCGACGCGCACTTCCTGCGCTGGATGCTGTCGGACGGCGCGGGCGCGGTGCTGCTGGGCAATGGCGGGCGGCCCTTGCCGGGCGCTTCGCAAGGCGTGCGCCTGCGCCTGAAGTGGGTGCACCAGCGTTCGTTCTCGGGCGACTACCCGGTGTGCATGCAGCTCGGCCTGTCGGCCGACCGCGCCCGCGGCCACTTGGACTATCCCTCGTGGAACGAGGCCGAGGCCGACGGCGCGCTGTCGCTGCGCCAGGACATCCGCCTGCTGCCGCACCTGTTCGACATCGGCATCCACGAGTACGCCAAGCTGGTGCGCGACGGCTGGGTGGACCCCGACCAGGTGGACCACTTCCTGTGCCACTACTCGTCGGAGAAGTTCATCCCGGTGGTGGAAGACCTGATGGAGAAGGCCGGCCTGGTGATCCCGCGCGAACGCTGGTTCAGCAACCTGGCGTGGCGCGGCAACACGGGCGCGGCGTCCATCCTCATCATGCTGGCCGAGTTCCTGGAAACGCGCGAGATCAAGCCCGGCGAGCAGATCTTCTGCTACATCCCGGAGTCGGGCCGCTTCATGGCCGCCTACATGCTGCTGGAGGCCGAAGCCGTGCATGCCCCGAGCGTGGCCGCCGGCGCGCCCGCGGCCGCGCCGCGCGAAGACGCGCTCAGCGACGACGCCGCCGCGATCGCGCCGCCGCACGATCCGGACGGGGCGCCGCAAGGCCTGGGCCAGCTGCTGACCGAACTGGCCGCGATCTGGCACGACTACCGTTCGCGCGTGTGGCGCACGCCCGTGGTGCGGCGCCTGCGCGAGCGCCGGTTCCGGACGGCCGACTACCTGAACTGGATGGAAAACTGGATTCCTCAGGTGCGCGAGGGCAGCAAGTGGATGCGCGAAGGCGCGGCCTCGCTTTCCGGACAGTACGCGCCCCTGGCCGCGCTGATCGACACGCACGCCGGCGAGGAACAGAACGACTTCCAGATCCTGTTCAACGACTACCGCAAGGCCGGCGGCGCCATCGAGGACATCGACGCGCTGCGCCGCAATCCGGGCGGCGAGGCGCTCAACGCCTACCTGCACGGCCTGGCCGCCACGCGCGACCCCATCGGGCTGCTGGGCGCGATCTACATCATCGAAGGCACGGGCCAGCGCATCGTGCCGGCGCTGCTGCCGCTGCTCAAGGCCAGCCTGGCGCTGCCGCCGGACGCCTTCCGCTTCCTGGAATACCACGGCCACAACGACGAACACCACCTGGCGCGCTGGCTGTCGGCGGTGGAGCTGGCGCTGGACTGCGACGAGGACGGCCGCGCCGGGCAGCGCATCGTCGACACGGCGCGCCGCACGGCCGCGCTGTACCTGATGCAGTTCCACCACGTGATGGAAGACGACGCGTCATGAGCAAAGAACCCGAATTCCTGTCCAGGCCGCACGATCCGGCCGATCCCAGTCCGTGGCTGGCGCTGTACCTGGACCGCAGCACGCCCCTGCCGGACAAGGTGAAGAAGGCTTGGCTCACGGATTCGAGCTGCGCCTCGCGCCAGTACCTGCTGCCGTTCCTGCGGCCGCTGGCGCGCGCCTGCATCATCCTGATCCAGGTGATCAAGACCTTCCTGCCGCGCCGCTGGTCGCATTCGAAGCTGCTGCACCGCATCCTGGCATGGGGCCTGAAGCGCTTCGTGTCACCCGAGGCCAACTGGCTGATCCTGCGCCATTTCCACCTGGGCGCGCAGATCCTGTCGTTCATCGCCGCCAATTCGCCCGTGCCCATCACGACCACGCCGCTGGCGCCGCGCAATATCGACGACCTGAAGGACGAGCTCTTCGTCAAGCATGACCTGAACCTGTTCAACTTCGTCATCCGCCTGAACCAGGCGCTGCGCGAGGCCGGCGTGGAGATGCATGCGCCGCAGCGGGTGGATTTCTCGATGATCGACGATCCCGGGCTGCTGCTCGAAGACATGCCGCAAGGCCGGCTGAATTTCCTGGACCTGCAAAGCGCCATCGAGCTCTTCACGCCGCTGTACCAGCTGATGCTGACCGACAACGACTTTTGGCGCGCGGCCAATTCGCTGCAGCTGGACGAGACCATCGGCATCTACGCGGCCAAGCTGCTGGGCGCGCCGCAGCACCTGATCCTGGTCAACAACAACCATCCGCTGGTGCCGATGTCGACGCTGCGCGCGGGCTACCGGCTGGTGCTGCACGGGTTGTCCACCGAGATGCTGCACAGCCTGCTGATGGAAATGAAGGCGGCGCAGCAGGGCGCAGAACCGCCCGCGCCCATCGCCTGACGCCTCAGGGCTTGTCGGCGTACACGCCGAAGCGCTGCAGCTGGGCCTCGCTGTTGGCGATTTCGCGCAGGCTTTCCTTGCCGCTGTGCGCGACCAGCATGGCGGCCAGCGTCTGCGCGATGGACAGGGCCGGCACCACCGAAGGAAACAGCGAGGGCGTGTCGCTGGCCACCAGCAGCAGCGCCCTGGCGCCCGGGGCGATGGGCGAGACCGCGCTGTCGGTGACCGCCACCACGCCGGCGCCGCGCTCGCGCGCGAATTCCACCGCCGCGACCGCCGCCCGGGCATAGGGCGCCTGGCTGAACGCGATCAGCGCGTCGCGCGGGCCGATGCGGCGCAATTCGTCGGCCAGCGTGCCGCCCACGCCGGTGAGCAGCGTGACGCGGTCCAGGAACATGCCGCAGACGTAGCTGAAGTGATAGGCGGCCGGATACAGGCTGCGCAGGCCGATGACGTAGATGCGGCGCGCGCCGGCCAGCGCGCCGTGCGCGGCCTTGAGCGCGGGCAGGGCGGCGGGGCCGAGGCTGCTGCCCAGGTTGCGCACTTCCGCCTCCAGGATGTCGGCCACCAGGCCGGCGTCGGCGTCGCGCTGCGGACGCTTGCGCAGCGCGGTGGCGCGGCCCGAGAAGCTGGCGCTGCCGGCGGCCAGCCAGTCGCGGTATGGCTGGCGGAAGGCCTCGTAGGTGTCGAAACCCAACTGGCGCGCCAGGCGCAGCATGACGCCGGCCTGCACGCCGGCATGCCCGGCCGCGGCGCGCATCGACTCCAGCGCGATGTCCTTGGGATGATCGATCGCGTAGCGGGCCGCCTGCCGCAGCCTGGGCGGCAGGGCGGAAAACTGGGCTTCGATCAGTTTGTCGATGGCGGCTTTATCCATCTGCGCTCCGGGTAAGGTGCCGCGTATTATGGCGTATCGTCGGCCAGCGCCTGATCGATCGCGCGGGCCAGCGCGTCCACCGCGAAGGCCAGCTCGTCGGCGGTGCTGATGTAGGGCGGGGCCAGCAGCACATGGTCGCCATGCGTGCCGTCTATGGTGCCCGCGCCCGGATAGCACAGCAGGCCGAACTCGCGCGCCTGCGTCTTGATGCGCGCGTGCAGGCGGCGCTGCGGCGCGTAGGGACGCAGGCTCGCGCGGTCTTCGGCCAGCTCCACGCTCCAGAACATGCCGCGGCCGCGGATGTCGGCCACCTGCGGATGGCCGCCCAGGCGCGCGCCCAGCATGGCGCCGAACTGCGCGCCGAGTTCGCCCACGCGCTGCACCAGGCCGTCGCGCAACACGATGCGCTGCACCGCCAGCGCGGCGGCGCAGGCCACCGGATGGCCGACATAGGTATGGCCGTGCTGGAACGCGCCCGAGCCCGCGTTGATGGCCCCGATGACGCGGTCGTGCGCCAGCACGGCGCCGATGGGCAGATAACCGCCGCCCAGGCCCTTGGCCAGCGTCAACAGGTCCGGCGTCACGTCTTCCTGCTCGAAGGCGTGGTAGCTGCCGGTGCGCCCCAGCCCGCACATCACCTCGTCCAGGATCAGCAGCACGCCGTGGCGGTCGCACACCTGGCGGATCTTGCGGAAGTAGCCGGGCACCGGCGCGACCGTGCCGGCGGTGGCGCCCACCACGGTTTCGGCGATGAAGGCGGACACCGTGTCCGGGCCCAGCCGCAGGATCTCGGCCTCCAGTTCGGCGGCCAGGCGGTCGCCGTACTGCTCGTCGGTTTCGTCGGCCTCGCGGTAGTGCAGCGGGAAGCAGGGCGAGACATGGTGGCTCTCGATCAGCACGGGCTGGTAGAGCGCGCGCCGGCCGGCGTTGCCGCCCACCGACAGGGCCGCCAGCGTGTTGCCGTGATAGCTCTGGCGCCGGGCGATGTAGCGGTAGCGCCCCGGCTCGCCGCGCTCGACGTGGTATTGGCGCGCCATCTTCAAGGCGGTCTCGACCGCTTCCGACCCGCCCGACACGAAATAGGCGTTGCCCAGGCCGGCCGGGCTGTTGGCCGCCAGCAGCTCGGCCAGCTCCTCGGCCGCCGGCGTGGTGAAGAAGCTGGTGTGCGCATACTCCAGCGCGTCCAGCTGCGCGACGGCCGCGGCCCGCACTTCGGCATGCGCATGTCCCAGGCACGAGACCGCCGCGCCGCCGGAGGCGTCGAAATAGCGGCGGCCGGTCTGGTCGACGATGAAACAGCCCGCGCCCTTGACGGCGACGGGCAGGGGGCTGGCGTTGCGATGGATGATGCGGCTCATGGTGTAGGCGAGAGGGTTCGTCAAATAAAACACATGGTATATTTGTTGGAAAAATAAACCAAACGGTTTTATTGCCGTATCGGCGGATTCGCTCAAGGGGGCGTCATGAACTTTTCCAGTCTGTTGCGTGTTTGGACTTTGGGGATCGCGGCGGCCGCCGCCTTGGGCGCGGCGGGGCCGGCGCAGGCCTGGCCGGACCAGCCGCTGCGGCTGGTGGTGCCGTTCGCCGCCGGTGGCACCACCGACCTGCTCGGCCGTCTGATGGCCGAGGGCCTGGGCGCCGAACTCGGGCAGTCCGTGGTGGTGGTCAACAAGGCGGGCGCGGGCGGCAGCCTGGGCGCCGCCGAGGTGGCGCGCGCGCCGGCCGATGGCTACACCCTGCTGCTGGGCACGCCCGGCACGCAGATCATCAACGCCTACGTCTACAAGCAGATCGGCTACGACCCCGCCAGGGATTTCGCGCCGGTCGCCTACGTGGCGCAGGTGCCCAACGTGGTGCTGACGCATCCGGGTTCCGGCCTGAAGAACATGGACGACCTGCTGCGCACCGCGCGCGCCGAGCCCGGCCGCCTGAACTGGGGTTCGCCGGGCGTGGGCAGCTCGGGCCATCTGGCGCTGGAGATGGTCAAGCGCATGGGCAAGGTGGACATCCGCCACGTGCCGTACAAGGGCGCAAGCCAGGCCAACAACGACCTGCTGGGCGGGCAGATCGACCTGTCGGCCGACAACCTGCCCACCGCCCTGCCGCTGATCAAGGCCGGCAAGCTGGTGGCCCTGGGCGTGACCTCGGCCCGGCCGGTGCCCGCGGCGCCGGAGGTGGCGGCCATCGCGCAGGCCCTGCCGGGCTTCGACCTGACCTCATGGTTCGTCATCATGGCGCCCGCCGGCACGCCGCAGCCGGTCGTCGACAAGCTCAACGCCGCCGCCCAGCGGGTGCTGGACGCGCCCGCCACGCGCCAACGGCTGGCCGCGCTGGCCGCGCAGCCGATGGGCGGCCCGCCGCAGGCGCTGGCCCGGCACCTGGAGGCCGAACGCGAGAAATACCGCGTGCTGATCGAGGGCACGGGCATCCGTCCGGAATAGGCAGGGCAGGGGACACGCATGGGCAAGGGCACGAAAAAACGGCTGGCGGTGGCGCGTTTCTGGTACGAAGGCAACGCCTTCTGTCCGGTTCCCTGCGTCATGGCGGACTTTGAACGGCGCGAGTGGCGCAAGGGCGGCGACGCGCTGGCCGCGGCCGCCGGCACGGCCACCGAATTGGGCGAAGTGGCGGAATTCGCCCGCGCGCATCCCGACTGGGAGGTCGTCGTCCTGCGCTGCGCTTCCGCCTTGCCCGGCGGGCCCATCGAGGACGCCGTGCACCGCGCCTTCATGGACGACGTGCTGGCCGACTTGGCGGCGGGCGAGGGCTGGGACGCGGTGTACCTGTCGCTGCATGGCGCGGCCATCACCGACCGGCGGCAGGCGCCCGACCTGGACTTCGTGCGCGCGGTGCGCGCCCTGCTGCCCGGCGTGCCCCTGGGCGCGAGCTTCGACCTGCACGCCAACCTGTCTCCCGCCCTGGGCGGCCTGCTGGATTGCGCCAGCGGATACAAGACCTATCCCCATATCGACATGCGCGAGGCCGCAGGGCGCGTGCTGGACATGCTGGTTCGCACGCAGGCCGGCGCGCTGTCGCCGCGCGTGCTGCTGGCCAGGCCGGACCTGCTGCTGTCCAGCTTCAACATGCGCACCGATGCCGGTCCGATGCGCGAACTGCAGGATCTCGCCGCCGCGCAGGCGCAGGGCGGCGTGGCCGAGGTCGCGGTGTTCGGCGGCTTTCCCTACGCCGACACGGCCGACACCGGCGCCTCGGTGCTGGTGGTGGCGGACAGGGCCCGCGATGCCGATGGCGCGCAGGCCGAGGCCGCGGCCGCAACCCTGATGGCGGCCATGCGGCGCCTGGCGCCGCAATTCGCGGTCAGCCTGCCCACGCCGCAACAGGGGCTGGCGCAGGCCGTGGCCCTGGCGCGCGCCGGCGGCGGCCTGGTGGCCGTCACCGATCCGGGCGACAACCCGCTGTCGGGAGGCGTGTGCGACACGCCGGAACTGTTTCGCGCGCTGCTCGACGCGCGGATCGAGCTGCCTTGCGTATTCGCCAGCTTCGCCGACCCCGACGCGGTGCGGCGCGCGCACGAAGCGGGCCTGGGCGGGCTGTGCGAACTGGCGCTGGGCGGGCGCGTGAGCGCCGATTTCGGTCCGCCGGTGCGCGCCGCGTTCCGGGTCGAGCGCTACACAGATGGCGAATTCAGCAACATCGGACCGATGGAGACCGGCGTGCGCACGAGCTGCGGACGCACCGCGCTGTTGTCGCTGCGCGACCGGCCGAACCTGCGGGTCATCGTCACCGAGTCGGTGGCGCCGGCCAACGATCCGGGTTTCTTCGCGCTGCACGGCATCGCGCTCGATCAGGTGCGCCTGCTTTGCGTGAAGGCCAAGAACCATTTCCGCGCGGCCTTCCAGCCGCTGTGCGCGGCCATCATCGACGTGGACGCGCCCGGCCCCGCGGCGCTGGACCTGCGGCTGCTGCCGTTCCGGCATGCGCGCGCGCCTCGGCCTCGGTGTTGACCCGGCGTTACAGGGCGGGGGGCCTTGCGCTATATTGCGACCCTTGTGCGCAAGTCCCGCCGGGCGGGGCGCACGCGCGTTGAACCCTCTTACCCGGAAGCCGCTTTATGCCCCAGACACTTGAAGTCATCGCCACCCTGTTGTTTGCCGTGGCGGTTCTTCATACTTTCTCGGTCCCCGTCTTCGCGCGCCTGGCGCACCGCGGCGGGCCGCATGCGGGCATCTGGCATCTGTTCGCCGAGGTCGAGGCCGTCTTCGGCGTCTGGGCCTTCGTGCTGATCGTGGCGATGGCGGCGCTGGCCGGGCCGACGCACGCCATCGAGTACATGGACACGCGCAATTTCACCGAGCCGCTGTTCGTATTCGTCATCATGGTGGTGGCGGCCAGCCGGCCCATCCTGGAACTGGTGGGGCTGCTGGTGCGCCTGGTGGCGCGCGTGCTGCCGCTGCCGCGCGAGCTGGCCACGTTCTTCGTGGTCATGTCGCTGGTGCCGCTGGGCGGTTCGTTCATCACCGAGCCGGCCGCCATGACGCTGGCCGCCATCCTGCTGCGCGACGCCTATTTCCGCACCAGCGGGCGCGCCGGCTTCAAGTACCTGACCCTGGGCGTGCTGTTCGTCAACGTGTCCATCGGCGGCGTGCTGACCTCCTACGCCGCGCCGCCGGTGCTGATGGTGGCCTCCACCTTCGGCTGGGATTCCAGCTTCATGATGCAGCATTTCGGCTGGCGCGCCGCGATCGCCGTGTGCCTGAACGCCGCCCTGCTCACGATGCTGTGCCGCAAGGCGCTGCTGGAACGCTCGGTCGGCACGGGCGGCGGCGTGGACGGTCCGGAAGGCGCGGACAAGCGTCCGCCGGTGCCCGTGGTGGTCATGCTGGTGCACGTCGCGTTCCTCGTCGCCGTGGTGCTCAGCGCCCACCATCCGGCCATCTTCCTGGGCCTGCTGATGATGTTCATCGGCTTTGCCGAAGCCTACAAGCGCCACCAGAGCCGCCTGATGATCAAGGAAGGCCTGATGGTGGGCTTCTTCCTGGCCGGGCTGGTGGTGCTGGGCGGCCTGCAGAAATGGTGGCTGCAGGACCTGCTGGGCGGGCTGGAGCCTTTCGTCCTGTTCTGGGGCGCCACCGCGCTCACGGCCATCACCGACAATGCGGCGCTGACCTACCTGGGCTCGCTGGTCGAGGGCACCGGCGAGGCCTGGCGCTACATGCTGGTGGCCGGGGCGGTCACCGGCGGCGGCCTGACCGTCATCGCCAACGCGCCCAATCCGGCCGGCTTCGCCATCCTGAAAAACCACTTCCCGGACGGCAGCATTTCGTCCGGCCGGCTGTTCCTGTCGGCCCTGGCGCCGACCCTGGTGGCGGCCGTGATGTTCCTGCTTCCGGTCTGAGACGGCGCTTCGGGAAGGCCCGCCGGCACGTGCCGGCGGGGACGGACACCGGCGGTTCAAGAAAAACCGCTAAAATTCAAGACTTTCCCCGTTTTTTCCGGCCTCGCCCACCCGCCGCTTTGGCCCGGATCAGGTTTTCCACCCGGTCCGAACCCGGACCTTGCGTCCGGCGCCAGGCGGTTTTTGATTTGCCGGGCCCGCGCCTGGGAGCCCCTTGATGCCCATCTACGCTTACAAATGCAGCGCCTGCGGCCATGCCAAAGACGTCTTGCAGAAGATTTCCGATGCGCCGCTTTCGGTTTGCCCCGAGTGCGGCCAGAGCACGTTTTCCAAGCAGGTGACCGCGGCTGGATTCCAGCTCAAGGGCTCCGGCTGGTATGTCACGGACTTCCGCGGCAACGGCAGCGCGCCGGCCGGCGCGCCGGCTCCGGCCGCGGGCGCCGCGCCGGCGGCAGCCGCCCCGGCCGCGCCCGCGCCCGCCGCGCCCGCCGCCGGCAGTCCCGCTTCCTAGAGCGCGCGCGATGCGTATGCGCGTCATCAAGAAGTACTTCATCACCGGCCTGCTGATCTGGGTTCCCCTGGTCATCACGGTGTGGGTGCTGGGGCTGCTGGTCGCCACCCTCGAAGGGTTCGTGCCCGGCTTCCTGTCGTCCGAATCCCTGTTCGGCATCGACATCCCCGGCTTCCGCTTCGTCCTGGTCGTGGTGGTGGTGCTGCTGACGGGCATATTCGCGGCCAACCTGATCGGCCGCACCATGGTGGACCAGTGGGAAAGCCTGCTGGGCCGCATACCGTTGGTGCGGTCCATCTACAACTCGGTCAAGCAGGTCAGCGATACCGTGCTTGCGCCGAACGGGCAGGCGTTTCGCCGCGCGGTGCTGGTGCAGTATCCCCGGGTCGGCAGCTGGACCATCGCCTTCGTCACCGGCACGCCGGGCGGCGAAGTCGCCGACAACCTGCCCGGAGATCACATCAGCGTCTACGTGCCCACGACGCCGAACCCGACCTCGGGCTTTTTCCTGATGATGCCGCGCGCCGATACCATCGACCTGCAGATGAGCGTGGACGCGGCCCTGAAGTACATCGTTTCCATGGGCGTGGTCGCCCCGGTCCAGGCCTCCGGGCCTGCGGGCCGGCCGGCCGCGCCCGTCCCGGCGCCCGGCGAATCCGATCCGCCCCGCGCCGATTCGTAACCCTTACGCTACTACCAAGCACATAAACGGAGTCATCCCGCATGCGTACCTGCTACACCGGCCAGGTTTGCCGTGACCATCTCGGCCAGACTGTCACCCTGTACGGCTGGGTGAACCGCCGCCGCGACCACGGCGGGGTCATCTTCATCGACCTGCGCGACCGCGCCGGCCTGGCCCAGATCGTGTTCGATCCGGACAACGCCGCCTTCGCCACCGCCGAGCGCCTGCGCAACGAATTCTGCATCCGCGTCACCGGCCTGGTGCGCGAGCGTCCGGCGGGCACCGCCAACGCCGAGCTGGCCTCGGGCGAAATCGAAGTGCTCTGCAAGGAAGTCGAAATCCTGAACGCCTCGGTCACGCCGCCGTTCCAGCTCGACGACGACAACCTGTCGGAAACCACCCGCCTGACGCACCGCGTGCTGGACCTGCGCCGCCCGCAGATGCAGCGCAACCTGATGCTGCGCTACCGCGTCTCCATCGAAGTGCGCAAGTTCCTGGACCAGCTCGGCTTCATCGACATCGAAACCCCGATGCTGACCAAGAGCACGCCCGAAGGCGCGCGCGACTACCTGGTGCCCTCGCGCGTGAATGCCGGCCACTTCTTCGCGCTGCCGCAGTCGCCGCAGCTGTTCAAGCAGATGCTGATGGTCTCGGGCTTCGACCGCTACTACCAGATCACCAAGTGCTTCCGCGACGAAGACCTGCGCGCCGACCGCCAGCCCGAATTCACCCAGATCGACTGCGAAACCTCGTTCCTGAACGAAGTCGAGATCCGTGAAATCTTCGAAAGCATGATCCGCCACGTGTTCAAGGTGGTGCAGGACGTGGACCTGCCCACCCCGTTTCCGATCATGCCCTGGACCGAAGCCATGCGCCGCTACGGCTCGGACAAGCCGGACCTGCGCGTGAACCTGGAATTCACCGACATGACCGACGTCATGCGCGACGTGGACTTCAAGGTCTTCGCCGCCGCCGCGGCCGCGCCGGGCAGCCGCGTGGTCGCCCTGCGCGTGCCGGGCGGCGCCGAAATGTCGCGCAGCGAAATCGACGGCTACACCCAGTTCGTCGGCATCTACGGCGCCAAGGGCCTGGCCTACATCAAGGTCAACGACGTGGCCAAGGGCCGCGACGGCATGCAGTCGCCCATCGTCAAGAACCTGCACGACGCTGCGTTGGCCGAACTGGTCAAGCGCACCGGCGCGCAGGACGGCGACATCATCTTCTTCGGCGCCGACCGCGAGAAGATCGTCAACGACGCCATCGGCGCGCTGCGCGTGAAGATCGGCCACAGCGAATTCGGCAAGAAGGCCGGCCTGTCCACCGGCGGCTGGAAGCCGCTGTGGGTGGTCGACTTCCCGATGTTCGAATACGACGAGGAAGACGGCCGCTACACCGCCGCCCACCATCCCTTCACCAGCCCCAAGGACGGCCACGAGGACTTCCTCGAATCCGATCCCAGCAAGGCCTACGCCAAGGCCTACGACATGGTGCTCAACGGTTGGGAAATCGGCGGCGGCTCGGTCCGTATCCACCGCGAGGAAGTGCAGAGCAAGGTGTTCCGCGCGCTCAAGATCGGCCCGGAAGAAGCCCGCGAGAAGTTCGGCTTCCTGCTGGACGCGCTGCAGTACGGCGCGCCGCCGCACGGCGGCATCGCCTTCGGCCTGGACCGCATCGTCACCATGATGACCGGCGCCGAATCGATCCGCGACGTGATCGCCTTCCCCAAGACCCAGCGCGCGCAGTGCCTGCTGACGCAGGCGCCCTCCGAGGTCGACGAGAAGCAGCTGCGCGAACTGCATATCCGCTTGAGGTGACCCCCCCCGGAGCGCCTGCGGCGCTTCCCCCCCAGGGGGGCGCCGCGCGGGACCGGCAAAGCCGGCTCCCGGCGGCCCCGCTTGAGTGGCATTGCGTGCTTGCGCAGGGCGGGTCTCGAAGGCGCTGGTTTTTGACGTTTGCATCGGTTTGAATTGGAGTAATCTGGCAAACGCCGTCTGAGTCGGCGGTTTTTCTGTTTTGAAAGGCGCCATCGCTTCCATGTCGCTCATCCGTGTCGTCAGCTACAACATCCACAAGGGCCGCTCGGCGCTGGGCCGGCGCGACTCGCTGAATGAACTGCGTCTGGGTCTCTACGGCCTGCGTCCCGACCTGGTTTTCCTGCAGGAAGTCCAGGGCCGCAATGAACAGAAATCGCTGCTCGACGCGCAGCACGAATCGCTGGCCGCGGCCTTGCGGCTGGACGTGGCCTACGGGCGCAACGCCATCCGCCACGAGACCGACCACGGCAACGCGCTGTTGTCGCGCTTTCCCATCCTCGACCACGAGAACCAGGACATCTCGGACCACCGGCTCGAACAGCGCGGCCTGCTGCATGCGCGCATCGAGCTCGACGGGCGCGCGGTGCATTGCTTCGTCGTGCACCTGGGCCTGTTCGCCGGCAGCCGCAGCCGCCAGATCCTGGCGCTGACCGAGCGCATCCGGCGCATGGTGCCGGACGGCGAACCCATCCTGATCGCGGGCGATTTCAATGACTGGGGCGACCGCCTGGCGCCCCTGTTCGTGCAGCAGCTGGGCCTGTACGAAGTGTTCTCGCATGCCCCGCGCAGCCACGGCGGCGAACTGCCGCGCCTGCGCGATTCGGTCAAGCGCCTGAGCAACGCGCTGCGCGGCCTGCCCAACGGCGGCATCTCCGTCATGGAGCGCACCAACCAGCTGGGCATGGACGGCAGCTCGCGCCTGCTGCTGCCGCCGCCGCGCACGTTTCCCGCCGTGTTCCCGTGGTTCCGCCTGGACCGCATCTACCAGCGCGGATTCGCCGTGCGCAGCGCGCGCGTGCTGCGCGGCCGGGAGTGGGCGCGCCTTTCCGACCATTCCCCCCTGCTGGCGGAGCTAGAGCTGCCGTGAGGGCCGAGCAGTCCCAGCTGGACTGGACGCTGGGCAACGACATCCGGTTGCTGCAGAACGGTTCCGACTTTTTCCCGGCGCTGTGCGCGGCCATCGACGCGGCCCAGGTCAGCGTGCACCTGGAAACCTACATCTTCATGCCCGACCGCACCGGCGCGCGCGTGCTGGACTGTCTGGAGGCGGCGGCCCGGCGCGGCGTCAAGGTGCGCGTCGTGCTCGACGGCTTCGGCAGCGCCGAGAACGTCGACCTGCTGCGCACCCGGCTGACCAACGCCGGCGCGCAATGCCGCATCTTCCGCCCCGAGCCGCGCTGGTTCGCGCGCTACATCCCGTCGCGCAGCCGGCTGCGGCGCCTGCATCGCAAGGTCACCGTGGTCGACGGGCAGATCGCCTTCATCGGCGGCATCAACATCATCGACGACTACGACGACAGGGACCCCACCGACGGCCTCACCGGGCCGCGCTACGATTTCGCGGTGCAAGTGCAGGGGCCGCTAGTGACCGCTGCCGCCTATGCGCAGGAACTGCTGTGGGTCAGGCTGAACTGGGCGCGGCTGCGCCGCCATCCGCGCGACTGGAACCGCATGCGGCTGCTCAAGCCGCGCCACGCGTCGGCCGCGCCGCGCGGCCATCTGCGCGCCGCGCTGGTGCTGCGCGATAACCTGCGCTTTCGCCAGACCTTCGAGCGCGCCTACCTGTATGGCATCTCGCAGGCGCGCCGCGACATCCTGATCGCCAACGCATACTTCTTTCCGGGACGCCAGTTCCGCCGCGCGCTGGCCAAGGCCGCCGCCCGCGGCGTGCGCGTGCGCCTGCTGCTGCAGGGCAAGATCGAATACCGCATGCAATACCACGCCACGCGCTCGCTGTACGACCAGCTGCTGCGCGACGGCATCGAGATCTACGAGTACATGCCCAGCTACCTGCACGCCAAGGTCGCCGTCATCGACAACGTGGCCACCGTGGGCTCGTCCAACCTGGACCCCTTCAGCCTGCTGCTGGCGCGCGAGGCCAACGTGGTGGTCGACGACCAGCCGTTCGCCTGGGACCTGCAGGAACGGCTCGAAGCCGCCATCCGCGAAGGCGGGCGCTTCATCCGGCCGCTGGACTACCAGCGCCGCGGCTGGCTGCGGCGCTGGGTCGACGCGGTTTCCTACACGCTGCTGCGCATCGGCGTGGCGTTGACAGGCACGTCCGACAAATACTGAGCCGGCGCGTTCAGCGGCGCCGCTTGAACAGGTCCAGCGCCAGCGCGGTGCCGACCAGGATGATCGCCGCGCCGGCGGCGATCGACGGCGTGATGCGCTCGTCCAGCAGCCAGGCGCCCCACACCACGCCGAACACCGGCACCAGGAACGTGACGCTCACCGCGCCGGTCGGGCCGACGTTGGCGATCAGGCGGAAGAAGATGATGTAGGCCGCGCCGGTGCAGACCACCGCCAGCAGGATCGTGGAGATCCACGCCTGCGGCGAAGCCGGGGTCGAAGGCCAGAACGCGATCGCCAGCGGCAGCAGCGCCAGCGACGCGCCCACCATGCTGCCGGTCGCGTTGGCCAGCGGGTCCACGCCGCTCAGGAAACGCTTGGTCCAGTTGGCCGCGATGCCGTAGAACACCGGCGCCGACACGGCGGCCAGCACGGCGGGGCCGGTGCCGCCCTGGCCGAAGTCCAGCTTGTCCCACACCAGCACCACGATGCCGGCCACGCCTATCATCAGGCCGAGCGAACGGGTCCAGGCCAGCCTGTCCTTCAGCCACAGCCAGCCGATGACCGCGCCCCAGACCGGCGTCACCGCGTTGGCGACGGACAGGAAACCCGCGCCCAGCGACTGGGCGGCGTAGGCATACAGCAGGAACGGCACGGCGGCGTTCAGGATGCCCACCATCAGCAGCGCCTTCCAGTGCCGCGCGATCACCGCCAGCTTGCCGCGCCACATGGCCGCCGGCAGCAGCACCAGCGCGGCCAGTCCCACGCGCAGCTCGATCAGCGCCACCGGCCCGAAGTCGGCGACGGCCACGCGCATGAACAGAAAGGAGCCGCCCCAGACGGCGGCCAGCAGCAGCAGGTCCAGCAGATCGCGTTGACGCATGTTCGGTTCCGGGCGGGTTGACCGCCGCGTTTCACTTCCGGTTGGAGGCCAGGTTCTTCATCTTGACCCGGTGCGCCAGCAAGGCGCAGGTCAGCGACAGCACGATACACAGGACCAGTCCGGCGCGCACTCCGTTTAGTACCGTGCTGTGCGAAATAATGATCCCCACCACCGCCGTGCCCAGCGCGCTGCCGATGGCGCGCGTGGTCTGCACCAGCGCCGAGGCCACGCCGACGTCGCGCCGCTCGCTCAGCATCTGCATGAACAGGGTCAGGTTCGGAAGCAGGAACCCCAGGGCGCAGCCGTTGACGAAAAACGCCGCCAGGATCCACCAGGCCGAGGTGCCCGGCGAGATCATCAGCACCATCAGCGAACCGGCCGCCAGCAGGCCGCCGCCGAACACCATCAGGCGCTGCGGCTCCGACTGCTTGGGAAAAAGCCGCCCGTTGATGATGCTGCCGACCGAAATCGCGGCCACCAGCGGCGTCAGCAGCAGCCCGGCCTGGCTGGGCGTGTAGCTCAGCACCTGCTGCAGCAGCAGCGGGCTGTAGAAAATCAGCACGAACATCACCGCGCCCACCATCATCGCCGCCACGTTCAGCAGGCGCGACTGGCTCGCGGCCAGCACGCGCAGCGGAAAAATCGGCGAGCGCACGCGGCGCTCGATGGGGATGAGTATGGCGATGGCCGCCGCGCCCGCCAGGGCCAGCGCCACGCCCAGCATGGGCTGAGCATGGTCGCCGCTGGCGAACGCAAGCTCTAGCGCCGCCAGCGGCGCGCCCACGGCGATGCAGAGCAGGATCGCGCCCAGCCAGTCGATCTTGCGGCTGGCGTCGTGCACGGGCCGGATCCGGGGAAAGTAGCGCGCCACCAGGAAAAAAGCGCCCGCGGCGGCGATCGGCGCAATGAAGAAGGCCGCCCGCCAGCCCAGCGCCTGCGTCGCGGCCCCGCCCAGCACCGGACCGATGCCGCTGGCCATGGCGAAGGCCGCCGACACCAGCGCCATCCAGCGCACCCGCTGCTTGGCGTCGGGAAACAGGTCGGCCGGCGCGGCGAAGGCCGTGGCGATCATCATCCCTCCGCCTATGCCCTGCAGCGAGCGGAACACGATCAGCTGCATCATGTTCTGCGCCAGGCCACAGGCGATCGAGCCCAGCGCGATGATGAGCACCGACAGCAGCATCAGGGGCTTGCGCCCGAACATGTCGCCCAGGCGCCCGAAGATCAGGATCGAGGCCGCCGTGGTCAGCAGATAACCCGTGCCCACCCAGGCATAGAGCGCCATGCCGTTGAGCGCCTCCGCCACGCGCGGCAGGGTGGTGCTGATGATGGTGGAATCCAGCGCGGCCAGGACGACGGTGGCGGACACCCCCGCCATCCCCATCAAGAGATCGCGTCGCGTATGGGCGGGGGGAGCAGGGGGTGTATCGGGCGGCATCGTCATGCCGCAGAGCATATCACCGGCGCGTCAGGGTTTTTACTTGTAGAACGTGTGGTAGCCCAGGAACACCGCGATGACCAGCAGCACCATGATCCACGACCAGCGCGAATTCGACAGCCCGCGCGGTTCCGGCTCGGGCGGCGGGGGCGGCGGCGCGAGCCGGGGCTGGCTCGCCATATGGTCGATGAAGGCGGCGAAGAACTTCTGGATGATCTTGTCGCAGCCTTTGAGCAGCACGCTCTCGCCGCACTCGGCCAGCTTGCCGCCGGCCATGCAGGCCACGGTATAGGCCAGCCGCGTGCCGTGGTCCTTGGCGCTGAGATTGATCTGCGCGGTCCCGATGGCCAGGCAGGCGGCGCGGCCTTTGCCCTCGAAAGCCAGGGTACAGCTGTTGTGCGGGTCCACGTCGGACATCAGGATCTCGCCGTCGTAATCGGTGTCGATCCCCGCGACCTTGGCGCGCAGCTTGAACGCATACTCGGTCGGGCTGAGCCGGACCACCTCCACGCAGCCGGGTATGCATTTCTGCAACACGACCGGGTCCGTCAACGCATCCCAGGTCTGGTGCTGGGTAGAAGGAATCCACTGGGCATCTGCAATGCGCATGGCTGTCTCCTTACTCAAGCTTTGTCCTATTCTTACGCCAATCGGCCTTTTTGGCTACTGCTGCGGGCAATGGCGCCGATGCAAAATCGCCGTTTATGCGCGGCGGCATGCTTGCGGATATAAACGGTGATAATCAAAACGCTTCCCAGCAACCGGATTTCCAGCCCTCGAAATAGGGGGCGGAATGGGGTCATATGGAGGATTAGCAGGCGGGCGGCGGTACGGTAACATGCCTTTTCCGCCCGGAAGGCGAGGGCGCTCTGCCAGGAGACAGTCAGCTGGGTACGGCGATTTGGGGAAAACCCAACAGAAGATCGGTCATTGGGCAACAAAGTGACAATAAATCGTTCTGGACCCGCCGTTAGCGGTGCTTAACCACTAAAATTACGCGAAATTACAAACCCGGTGTTTTCATGGTTTATGTATTAGTAGCATTTCTTATTTCGCTGGTGGTAACGCTTCTGCTCGTGCGGTATAACACGCTGCACGCCAAATATACCGGCGATCACGATTTAACCGGTGTTCAAAAATATCATATTCTCCCGGTCCCGCGGGTCGGCGGTATCTCGATAATCGTAGCGATGTTCGGCATTTGCATACTGGTGGCTTTCAGGGAGCCGCAGTTGCAACGCGAATTGCTTACCCTCATGGCGGTGTCCTTGCCCGCTTTTCTGGGCGGTCTGGCGGAAGATCTGACCAAGAAGGTCCGGGTGCTGGTGCGCCTGGGGCTGGCGATGATTTCCGGGGCTGCCGCCTATTATTTCCTGGGCGCGGAACTGACGCGACTGGACATTATCGGCGTTGACTGGCTGCTGCAGTTTGCGGCGATTTCGTTCATACTCACGGCGGTGGCGATCGCCGGCGCGGCGAACGCGATCAATATCATCGATGGCTACAACGGCCTGGCTGCGGTGATTTCAGCCATGATTTTCGCCGGTTTTGCGTATGTTTCCTATTATCTGGGAGACCGTTTCCTGCTGGTGACGGCGGTCGGCATGATCGGCGCGCTTGCGGGGTTTCTGGTGTGGAATTATCCCCGGGGACTTATTTTCCTAGGCGATGGCGGCGCTTATTTCGTCGGTTTCATGATCGGCACGCTTTCGGTTTTGATGCTGGCCCGGCATCCCGAGGTTTCGGCCTGGTTTCCGCTGCTGCTCTGTATTTATCCGGTATTCGAGACCCTGTTTTCGATATACCGGAAGAAGTTCCTGCGGGGGCAGTCGCCCGGTATGCCGGACGGCGTGCACCTGCATATGCTGATCTATAAGCGGCTTATCCGCTGGGCCGGCGGTCAGGAAGCCCACCGCCAGACCCGGCGCAACGCGATGACTTCGCCGTACCTGTGGCTGCTGTCTTCGTTCGCGGTCATTCCGGCGGTGCTGTTCTGGCAGCACGAGTACGTGCTCATTGTTTTTGTGTTTTTGTTTTCCGCGACTTACGTCATCCTCTACCGCAAACTTGTGCGGTTCGACATGCCGAGGTGGCTGGTCATCAGGCAACGCAAAAGGCCGCGCCGTAAAAAAACGAAACGGTGACCAAGCGGGTTTCGCGCAACTGCGGACTTGCTTCTACCGCCGGTAAAAGGAAATTGGAATCGTGCAGTCAAAAGGCAAGTCGGTTGGCATAGCAGCGGTATTTGCATTGTTGTTCCTGATAATGCTTCCCCTGCGGCCCGTATATGATGTTTCAAAGGGTTTGACCATTACCGCCACCGGCGAGCGCAATCCGCTGGCGAAATCGGGGGAAGTATGGTTTTCCACCCCGATGATGGCCGCCATGCGCGCGGCGGCCACGCGGTTCGACGACGGTTGGGAGCAACGCAACGACAGCCTGGTTTCGTTCAGGAACCAGCCTGCGGTGATCCAGTCCAACGTTCCGATCCAGGACGGCGACACGCTGACTTTCACGATGCACGAACATTCGGGCATCGTCGAAATCGGCAGCGGCAAATTCTCGCAGCGTTATGACCTGTATTCGGATACGCCGAGCACGCTGCGGGTGGATCTTTATAGGACGTTGCCGCAGGAGCTGAACGTCCGCGGCACGCTGCTGCGAGGCGGGCTGATCGCCGCCGCCGCGTTTGCCTTTTTTCTCGTGGCCACGCTGTTTCTGGCGCGTGCGGGCAAGTCCGCGCCGCAGGTTGCCTTGGTCGAGCCCGGCCATAGGGAGCCGCTGCGCTTGTGGCTTGCCGTTCCCAGCCTTGTGATTTACGGGGTCGTGCTGGCGGCCTATTGGCCCGGGCAGATGTCGGCCGATTCGGTCGACCAGTGGTGGCAGATCGCGACCGGCCGGTATGCAGATGCGCATCCCCTGATGTCCACGCTTTTATACAAGCTGGCGTATCTGATTTATCCGGCGCCGCAGACCGCGGTGATAATCCAGATCGTGGGTTTTTCGGCGGCGACCTGGTTTTTCCTGCGCGAAATCCTGGCCTGGGGCGTGCCCAAATACGTGGTGGCCATTTCGGCCCTGCTCTTTCCCGCATTCCCGGGAAATTTCATGCTGGTCAGCACGCTGTGGAAAGACATCCCGTTCACTATCGGGCTGATTCTGCTGAGCACGCTGGCGGCGCGCGAAGTCAGAAACAAGCTGACGCTCGATCGGGGCTCCGTGATTGCGATGTGCCTGGCCGGCATCCTCACATTTGGCGTGCGGCATAACGGAATCATCGTGGTCGTGCTGTTTTTCGCCCTGCTTTTTTTGTTCGCGAAAGGGCGCGAAAGGAAAATAAGGGTGGCGGCGGCATTGATCAGCCAGGTCGTTGTCTTTTTCGTGCTGAAGACCTTCCTGCTGTCCGCCATGAATGCGTCGCCGGTGGGCCCGCATTATCGGTCGATTTTCGCCATGCATATACTGGGGGCGATGGAGAGCGCCGGCGTGCCGTTCGATCCGGCTGACGCCAGGGTTATGGAAAGCGTACTGCCGGAAAAAGAATGGAAAAATGCCTACGATTGCCAGACCGTGGTTCCGCTATTCTGGAACAAGCACGTGTCGTACAGGGCGCTGGGGGATAACGCGGGCCATCTCAATATGCTGATGCTCAAACAGATCGCGCAGCATCCCGGGGTGTTCCTGAACCACCAATTGTGCGTGACCGGCCTGATGTGGCGCATAGGCGGCCTGAAGAACGAATTCGTCGCGCTTTCTCCGTTGGGCATCACGGATATGGACAAGGGCAGGTCCGTCGGCCTGGCCATGGATACCCAGCTGCCCACGGTCAAAAAGACGCTGGACGGTTGGCACAGGCATATATTCGGCATAAGCAATATCTACACCCGGCCCGCCGCATATCTGCTGGCCGGCGTGCTGGCTATTGTGATGATAATGGTCCGTAGCTCGCCGGCGGCGGTGCTGATCCTGGCGCCGTCATTATTCAATTGCCTCAGTCTCGCTGCCCTGATGGGTTCGCCGGATTACCGTTATTTGTGGCCGTCGGTCGCGATGTCGCTGCTGGTCATCGTGATGGCGATCGGCATGGCGATATCGGGGGCGCGGATGGGAGGCGCGCGGCAGCCGCAACCGTAGCGCGCAAGCGACGGACGGTTACCCGGCGATTCCGAACGTGTGGATTGGCAAAAAAACGCAGGCCTTGCAACCAGATGCCCTGCGCAAGAGCACGGCCGCCCCAGGGAGGGCGGCCGCGGACGGTGTACCGGAGGTATCGTTTGAACACATTCAGCGCCGTCTCAGCCGGGGCCGTGATGGTCCGGCTGGAGCGCCTTTTGATCTAAAATGGCCGCGCCCCATGCGGCACCTTTCCGGGGCGCGGCTACCCCGGACCATTCAGCTCAGGTCCTGCGGCCTGTCGCCGAGATGTCCATCAGGGATCGGTCCTGCGGACACTATGCATACTAGCAATTCGAATCCTCCAATTTCATGACACTTCATTCGACGAACCCAAGGTCGGCGGCAGACTTCGGTGCCCCCATCGAGGCGGCGGCTGCCGTGACGGCTGTTGCCGCCGACGCGGAAATGGCGAGGCTGCGCAGCGAGCTGGAGAGCACGACGGCCTTGCTGGCCGACGCCAATGCGCGCTATCGGGAGATCGAAGGGTCGGTTGCCTACAAAGTGGGGCTTCGGCTGTCCAGCGGACCCGTCGGGAAGATCTACCGCGCCCTGGCGCGCCGCCGCGCGGCCGAAAAGCCGGCGCCCGCGCCTGTCGTGCCGCCCCACGCGGGCCACGTCCAGGAGGCGGCGCCCGTCTTGCAGCAGGCAAGCCGCAGTATCTGCCCGGACTCGGCCATACAGGCCATTCCCATGGACGTGCCGGTCGCGGTCGCGCATCCGGACTGGCTGGGCATCCGCAGTTCGGCCGCGCAGATGTTCGACCATCTGCTGTTGCTCACCGACGAACTGACCGAAGAAGACGCCGATTCGATCGCGCAGCGTCTATTGCAGCGCCGCCCGACCGCCGTCGTGATGCAGGGATTCCCGTTTACGTATCAGCATCTGGTGCGCGCCTTGAACCGCCAGGCGCCGGACCTGCCCGTGCACGTCGTCTGGCATGGCACGTTCATGCAGGCGACCGAGGACTATGCCTGGCGCAGCTTCAAGCTGATGTGCGCCCTGCAGCGGCAGGGCAAGATCCGCCGCATCGGCTGCGTGAAAAAGGGCCAGGAGCAGATCCTCAGGCACCGCGGGCTGGATGCCCATTACCTGCTGAATATGTATCGCCAGATTCCCGAGGCCGCGGCTCCCGTACCCGTGGCTCCGATCAAGCTGGGAATCTGGAGCATTTCCGAGCTGAAGCACAAGCCTCCCTATGAGATGCTCGCCGCGGCCTCGACCATTCCGGGGGCGCAGGTCGTCGGCTCCGTGGCCTCGGACCGGATGGTGGATTTCTGCAAGGAATTCGGCCTTGCCCAGGACTTCCTGGGGCGCATGATCCCCCAGGCCGAGATGCCCAGGCACCTGGCCACCACGCACCTCAATCTGTACGTGACGCTCAACGAATGCGCACCCATGCTGCCGCTGGAGAGTTTTGCCGTCGGCGTGCCGTGCATCGTGGGCCCGAATACGCCTTACTTCGAACATAATCCCTATCTACAGAGCAGGCTGGTCGTTCCGGTGGCCGACGACGCCCACGCGATCGCGCGCAAGATCGAATCGGCGCTGGCCGAAAGAGACCAGATCATCGCGGCCTATCGGGAATATGCCATCGAGCACAATGCCGAGTCCGCCCAGACCTTGCAGCGGTTCCTGAACTGATGCGGACCGTCTGCTTCGTCAGCTACGAACTGTTCCCCGTCACGCGCGGGGGGTGCGGCGCATTGCTGCATAACGTGGCGGTTCAATTGCTCCAATCGGGATCGCGCGTCGTTTTTCTGCTGGACGTCGACGCCGACGTGTTCGCGCGCTTCGACCGGGACGAGCGGCTCAAACTGCCCAACCCGCAGAACTGCGTCGCGTATCGGGTGGCGGACGTATGCGGCGACCATTTGCTGCCGCGCGAGAACTTCTCGTCCTGGTACGAGTGGCGCTCGTACGTCCTGAACGTCGCAGCCCTGAAAGTCCACGAGCTGGAGCGCCCGTCGCTCATCGAGTTCTTCGACTATCACGGCGTCGCCTATTACGCCCTGTGCGAAAAGCTCGCCCTGGGCGGATACGAGGGCGCGCGCATCGCTGTGCGCTACCACGCCACGATCGAGGCGATGGACCGGGTCGACCTGACCAATTCGCTGCATCCGGAGCTGTATCTGCTTTATTCGCTGGAGCGCGCGGCCCTGGCGTTGGCGGATACGGTGATCGTCCCGTCGGAATCGGTGTCGCGACGCTCCCTTGCCGATCTGTACCCGACCATCGCGGCGCGCCAGACGGTGGCGGTGCCGCCGCTGCAGAAAACGCTCAACAAACGCGGTTCCGATGGCGTCGAAAACGGCATCCTGTTTTATGGACGGCTGTTCTCGATCAAGGGCGTGGATACGCTGGTCGATGCCGCGGTGCTATGGATGCGCCAGCGTCCCGACCTCGCCCCGGATTTCTATTTCGTCGGCGGCGATTCCAAACAGCCGCCCGACGGCTGCGGCCTCTATGCGGAGTACATGCGGCGGCGCATTCCGCCCGACCTGCGGGGCCGCTTCCATATCCTGGGCCATTTGTCGCACGACGAGACCGAAGCGCTGCTGGAAAAAGTGCGCTTCGCCGTGTTTCCCAACCGTGCCGAGTCGTTCTGCTACGCCGCCCACGAACTGTATGCCGGCGGCGTTCCGCTGATTGTCTCCGACATCCCCGGTTTTGAAGACTTTTTCCGGCATGAACGGAACAGCCTGGTGTTCGACTGCTCGTCGGCCGATGCGCTGTCGGCCGCGATGGGCCGTCTGTGGGACGACGCCGAGCTGCGCAAGCGGCTGACCTTTCCCTACCCGGTCGTGCCGCCCGAGGTCGCGCCCATCTACACGGCCGGCGCACCGCAGGCCGACGACGCGCGCGCCCCGGATTTCGAACTGTCCGTGCTGGTGCGGGCCGAAACGCTGGAGCAGGCGCAGCCGCTGTGCAAGCGCCTGGAGCAGGGCGGGCACCGCAGCATCGTCCTGCTGCCGGCGCAGGGCAGCGGCGCGGAGGTGTCGGCGTTCCTGCTGGGGCGCAACGTGCGCTGCGTCGATCCGGCGGGCACGGCCGTCGACCTGCATGCCTTGCGCACCACCGACGCGCTGGTCATCCTGAATGCCGCCGACGTGGTCGACCCGGCCTATCTGGATATCGCCGTGCGCGTGCTCAGCACGCGCGCGGATATTCCGTTCGTCTCCGGGTGGTCGCTTCGTTTGGCCGACCACCAGCGCCGGGTCGACACGTTTTCACTGCCGCTGGCGATAGACACCGTGCCCATGAACGGCCGCAATCCGGCCACGCGGGCGGTGTTCCGCACCCAGCCGGGGCGGCTGTTGCTCGATACCTTCGATACCGGGCTGGCCGAGTACGCCGAACTCAATCATCTGTGGAAGCTGACGCAGCATGGCGAGATCGGCCTGCTGATTCCGCGGCCCTTGCTGGAACTGCCGGTCGAGGACGCGCATTATCCCAGCGCCAAGCAGATGTCCTATCTGCTGAACGGCGACGGCAGCGCCGACCGGAGAATGCGGCTTTCGCAGAGTTCGGTCGCGGTGTGGAACAGCAACGCATTCTCGAATACGCCCGCCGCGACGCGGAATATGTTGCAGGACGCGGGCGCGTTGCCGCCCGAATTGCTGCGCCTGTTGCTGCGCGTGGGAAACCTGGTTGTGAAGCTATACCAGCGTTGCCGGCCGTTGCGTCCGATTATTGGTTTCGTCAAACGCCTGGTGCGCCGCGGTTCCGCGCGGCCTGGCGTTTCGTGAAACAGAACCTGAGAGGTACTTCTTGATTTCCGAAGTGTTCCATGTGGCGCGGGATATGGCATTCCGCCACCGCCAGCTTATTGTGCAGATGATCAAGCGGGAGGTGCTGGGCCGCTACCGGGGTTCCGTTTTCGGCCTGGCCTGGTCCTTTTTCAATCCCTTGCTGCTGCTGGTGGTTTATACGTTTGTGTTTTCGGTCGTCTTCAAGGCGCGCTGGGGAGGCGCCGGGGCCGCCGCGCCGCAATCGCACGGAGATTTCGCGGTAATCCTGTTCGCAGGGCTCATCATGAACAACCTGTTCGTGGAGTGCATAAACCGCGCTCCCGGGCTGATATTGTCGAACGTGTCCTACGTCAAGAAAGTGGTTTTTCCGCTCGAGACGCTGGCGGTAATCGCATTGGGCTCGGCGCTGTTTCACCTGCTGGCCAGCCTGGTGGTTCTGATCATCGCGCAATTGATATTCATGGGCCACGTTCCATGGACGGTCGTGTATTTTCCGTTGATTCTGCTGCCGCTGATGTTCCTGTGCCTGGGGCTTTCGTGGTTCCTGGCAGGGCTGGGCGTATATATCCGCGATATGGCGCAGGCAGTTTCGCTTTTCACGATCGTGCTGACGTTCATTTCGCCGATTTTTTATCCTCTTTCGGCGATCCCGGAGCGCATGCAGAAATATGTAAAATTGAATCCAATCACTTTTGTCGTCGAAGAGACACGCAACGCGGTTATCTTTGGAAAACCGTTCAACTGGACGGGCTGGTGCATCTATACGGCTGTCGGCGTGGCCGTTGCGGTGATCGGGTTGATTTGGTTCCAGAAGGTAAGAAAAGGGTTCGCGGATGTGCTCTGATACGGTTTCCATACACGTCGAGAATCTGGGCAAGCGATACTCGATTTATTCCAAGCCGCAGGATCGGCTGAAAGAGGCCCTGGTGGCGCGCAGCGCCGGGATTTTCGGCCGCAGCGCCAGGAGCTATGCCCAGGAATTCTGGGCGCTCTCCGACGTTTCGTTCGACGTCAAGAAAGGCGAGACCGTCGGTATCGTGGGCCGCAACGGGTCGGGCAAGTCCACGCTGTTGCAGATGATCTGCGGCACCGTGACGCCCACGACCGGATCGGTGAAGACCAACGGCCGCGTCGCGGCGCTGCTGGAGCTGGGCGCCGGCTTCAACCCCGAATTCACCGGCAGGGAAAACGTCTATCTGAATGCGTCGCTGCTCGGGCTGACGCGCGAGCAGATCGACCAGCGCTTCGACAGCATCGCCGGATTCGCCGACATCGGCGAATTCATCGAAAGCCCGGTCAAGAAATATTCCAGCGGCATGTTTGCGCGGCTGGCGTTTTCCGTCGCCATCCATACCGAGCCCGACATTCTCATCGTCGACGAAATCCTGGCGGTGGGCGACGCGGCGTTCCAGCGGCGCTGCCTGAAGAAGTTCTACGAAATCCGCGACATGGGGTGCACCATCCTGTTCGTGTCGCACGATCAATACCAGGTCAAATCGATCTGCCAGCGCGCGCTTTATCTCGAACGCGGCGTGCAGAAGGCGTTCGGCGCCGCCGGCAAGGTGATCGACCAATATACGATCGACATGCAGGCGGCGCTGCGCGAGTTCGAGGCCAAGGAAGAAGCGGCAGGCAAGCACCCCGTGACGCCGGCGGCGCTGGACGAGCTGGACACCTCCAATCCGCCCGGCACCGAAGACGCCGCCGGGGATGTCGAGGTGACGCCGGCCGGGGTTCCCGGCCCGGGGGCGGCGTACCGCAAGGAGCCGGACCGCTTGTACGAGATCGACGAGATCTGGCTGTCCACGCCCGAGGGCGAGCGCATCGACGCCATCAGCACCGGCGATTCGCTGAAGCTGAACGTGCGTTTCCATGCGGTGACTTCCATGGTGCCGGACGATATGAGTTTCGTATTCAATCTCTATCGTCACGACGATCTGTATATCTGCGGTACGACCACGCTCATGGACGGATACAAGGCGCACGCGGGCGCGTCGTCCGGGGTTTTCAGCGTCAATTTTCCGAACGTTCCGCTGTTGAGCGGGTCGTACAAATGGAGGGTTGCCATTAACGACGGACGCGGATTCGTGGTGCATGCTGAAGCCAATAACGTCTGCCCATTCCAGATCTCGGATGACTTCGAAGCGGTCGGCGTGATGAGCCTGCCGCGCCAGTGGGAATTCGAGTTCAGCCAGTAAGCTGGCCAAATCTTATATATAAGTGCATTCATAAAATGGAACGACTGAGTTTTGGGCAAAGCAGCCGCTATGAGGGCCTGGAAGCCGCCGTGCATATTGCGCGATATTCGTTCGCCAAGGCGCTCTGCCGCGGCAAGCGGGTGTTGGACGCCGCCTGTGGCGAGGGCTACGGCTCGCGCCTGCTGGCCAACTGGGGCGCCAGCGAAGTCGTCGGCGTGGACATCTCGGCCGAGGCGATCGCCAGCGCGCAGAAGCACTTCGCCAGCGACAACGTTTCGTTCATCCAGAACGATGCCGAAACCCTGCCGCGCCTTTTCGAGCCGCACAGCTTCGATCTCATCGTTTCGTTCGAGACCATCGAACACGTGCAGGACCCCGAACTGTTCCTGCGCAATATCCAGAGCCTGCTGAAGCCGGGCGGCGTGGTCGCCATCAGCTGCCCCAACGACTGGTGGTATTTCCCGACGGACGCGGAACGCAATCCGTATCACCTGCGCAAGTACCGGCTCGATGAATTCCGCGCCCAGGCCGAAGGCGTCCTGGGGCCGGCTTCGGCGTGGTTCCTTGGCGGCCCGATCGCGGGCTTCGCCAATCTGCAGCTGGACAACTACCTGGCCGACGACAACCGTTCCGGGCAGGTGCAGATGCTCCAGACTTCCGAGACCCTGGAGGCGCTGTTCGTGCCGGCCGAGCTCGACGCCGGGCCGCAGCCGCAGAACGCCAGCTATTTCCTCGGCGTGTGGGGCCAGCCCGACTATGCCGACACGACCAACGCCGGCACCGCGATTCTGCCGCTGTCCATGGACGCCTTCCGCAAGGGCATTTTCCAGGGACACTTGCCGCGCGACGAGGATCTGCAATCCGCGCGCCAGGCGCAGGCTTCGGCGCTCGCGATCCTGGACGCCGTCTCGTCGGGGGACGTGGACCGCATCGCGCGGGACGCGGCCTTGCGCGCGCAGGCCGCGACCACCGAGCTGGCCATGGTCCAGGGCGTCATCGCCGAGCGGGACGCGCAGCTGGCGGCCAAGGCCGATGAAATCGCGCGCCTGCAGCAGCAGGTGCAGGCGCTGGATGCGCAGGTCAATGAACTGTCGCTGCCCGCGGCGCGGTACGTCCGTATCCGGGACAAGATTCCGCATTGGGTTCGCGCACTGGCGGTGAAGTTCATGAAGGGCGCCGGAGGGCGTTGACCGTGGGATACAAGGCGAATCTGGCTCCCGGGGTAACTGCCTATACATACGTCTCCGACCCGCGCCATCGCATTCTTGCGTCCGATGCGGCCCGTCGCGCCGGCCCGAACATCGGGGACAACGGCGAGAACCTGACCGTCGCCTGCCTGTCGCTCGACCGCAGCGAGCAGACCTTGCGCCTGGTGAATTCGCTCGCCTACCAGGTGCCGTACTTCGCCGGTGAAATCCTGATCGTGGACTGCGGGTCCACGCCGCAGGAACTGCGCGCGCTGTACGAAGGCTGCGAGCAGCTGAAACTGAATTGGCGCGTGATCGAGCTGGGCGGTAACCGCGGCATGGCTGCGGGCAGGAACCGCGCCTACGCCGAAGCGAAGAAGGACTGGGTGTTCTGCCTCGACACCAACATCCATTTCCTGGCCAATCCGTTCCCGCGTATCCAGAGCGATATCGCGATCCTGGGCTGCCACTTCCTGAACGTGCCGCTGCTGGGGCCGGACTATCAGACCATCCTGTCCTTCGGCGGGCACTTGCGCGTGGGCATAGAGGTCGAGGCGCTGCACGTCGGGGCAAGCAGCGCGCTGACGCAGGCGCAGACCGAAGACCGCGTCGGCGATCCGTTTCTTTCGACCTTCCTGTTCGGCGGCGCCTGCGTGTGCAAGCGCTCGACCTTTGAAAGACTGGGCGGCTACGACGAGCGCATGCATGCCGGTTTCGAGGACATGGATTTCTCGATCAGGCTGTTCCAGGAGGGCTACAAGATAGGCGTGACCGGCCACGTGGTGCTGTTGCACGACCGCCCGGCGAGACCGGACGACGCCGATCATGCCTACGAATGGCAGCGAATCCGCGAGTCGGCCCGCGAGCTGGAGAAAAAGCACGGGTTCGACGTGTGCGGCGAGGACGTGGAAGGCTGGCTGGCGCTGCGCCATGCGCGGCCGGGCAGCGTGTCGCAGGCGCTGCGCAGCGACGCGCGCCCCGTGCTGGCCGGCGATGGCGGCAAGCCGAAGATCGCCCTGGTGATCGATACCGACGAATGGGCCTTCGGCAATATCGCGCGCCAGCTGAAGAAATACCTCTCGCACCGGTTCGACATAAAGATCATTCCCTCGGATGTGCTCGAACATGTCGACCACATTTTCATGGCCGCCGAGAATTGCGATCTGGTCCACTTCTTCTGGCGTGAATACTATCGGATGCTGGACAGCCAATGGTGCCGCGACCACGTCGAGCGCTTTGGCGTGCCGTTCGACGTCTTCGACCGCAGATTCGTGCGCGGCAAGCCGGTCACCACCAGCGTGTACGACCATCTGTACCTGAGCCCGGCGGAGGTCGAAGAGCGCGCGGCTTTCTTCGAGGACCGCGTTTCCGCCTATACCGTGGCCTCGGAGCGGCTCTACGCCATTTACCAGCAGCTGGATTTCCCGCCGCCGCACACCATCACGCACGACGGCGTGGACCTGGAGCTGTTCGCTCCCAGGAACCTGGAGCGATTCGGCGAAGTGGGCAACCGGCCGCTGGTGATAGGCTGGGCCGGCAACAGCAAATGGGCCGCCGAGCTTGAGGATGCCAAGGGATTCCACTCGATACTGATGCCGGCGGTCGAGCAGTTGCGGGCCGAGGGCCACCAGGTTGAAACCCACTTTGCGGACCGCCAGAATGGCCTGATCCCGCATGTGGAGATGCCCGATTTCTACGCGGCCATCGACGTCTATGTCTGCCCCTCGCTGTTCGAGGGCACGCCGAATCCGATCCTGGAGGCCATGGCCTGTGGCGTTCCGGTGGTCACGCACGACGTCGGAATCGTGCGCGAGGCGTTCGGGCCGCGGCAGAGCGAGTTCATCGTCACGGATCGGACGGTAAGCGTATTCGTCGAGCGAATCCGGCAATTGCTGACCCAACCGCAGCGGCTGGCCGAGCTTTCCGCGGAAAACCTGCAAAGCATACGTAAATGGGATTGGCGCGAGACGACCAGGGCCTATGAGCGGTTCTTCGACGACGTTCTGGCCCGGCGCGGAAACTAGGCGGAATCTCCGTCGCCCCTACCAAGACAGCGTGATAACGGCCGCATCCAGGCCTGGATATATATGAGCTTAAAAAGTATCGGCGCATTCGCCAATTTCGGACGTCCCGGCGCCGGCGTGCCCGGGACGATCGAGCGCGCCTCGGCGGGTATTGCCCAGGCCGCCTGGCCGGCCGGCCTGGACCGCTATCTGGCTGAAAAACAAAGCCGGCACGCCGTGCTTTTCGGTGCGTTCGAGCCGGGCCGCTGCCCGGTCGTGGCGACGGTCTACGACCTGGACCGAGACGGCGATGGCCGGGAGCCGCCGACGGCCTGGAAGCTGGACAACTGGACCGGCCAGGTCGACGCGCTGGTCCGCGGGCACCATACGCCCGGGACCGCGTGGATCGTGTCGTCCGCGCTGCTGGCGCGGCTGGCCGACCCGCGGCCGCTGCTCGGCGCCCTCAAGCGCCTGAGCCTGGATGAAGGATGTCCGGTCCTGTTCGTGGCGGAACAGGACGGGGGGCGCGCGCACGCCTGGAACCCGAAGCAGTTTGCCCAGTTCCTGGAAGAAAGCGGATTCGCGCTGCGCCGCCGCGATGCCGAGGATGGCGCCGCGCTCATCGAGGCGGTGGTGGAGCGCGAGGCTTACGGCCGCTATCTCGAAGGGCTGGGCCTGGCGCCGCAATTGCTGGACGCCGACCTGCTGCTGCTGACGACGGAGGACGCGACGATACGGGCCACCGGCGGCATCGGCACCTACGTCAAGAACATCAAGGCCGTCGACCCGCGTTCGGCCGTCATCATGTGCGACGTCGACCTGAATCCGTCGGGCATGGACGGGCGCACCTTCGTGCCGCGCATGTTCTTCGACGACATCAGCCGGGAGAACTTCTTTGACGGCCTGGGGCTGCTGGAGCTGCTCAAGGGCATCCTGTATCTGCTGCCGCGCGTGGCCACGATAGAGTCGCAGGATTACAAGTCCATCGGTTTTCGCGTGGTGCAGGCCAAGCGCACGGGCATCCTGCCGCAGTGGGTGCGCGTGCGCGTATTCATGCACGGCTCCATCGACTACGTGAAGTACGGGATGCAGGACGACACGGCCATGGACTACACGCCGCACGAGCTGGCGTGGGCCGTGCGCGACAGCTACCTGTTCAAGTACGCCGACGAGTGCTATTCGCCGTCCCGCTATCTCGGCGAGCGCCTGCTGCAACAGGAGTTCGGCTACGAGCTGAACCAGCTTTCCATCACCCCGCTGCCGTTCGACCTGGCGCTGGTGCCGCCGCCTGAGACGACGAACTTCCAGAAGGTCAGGCGCATCGTTTTCATCGGGAAGTACAACCAGCTGAAGGGCTGGCCCGATTTCGTGGCCGCGATGGAGTCGCTCGCCGCCGAAGGCAAGCTGGCCGGCATCGCCGAGGTGGTGTCGCTGGGGCCTTTGAGCCCGGGCAACGCCGAGCGCCAGCGCCTGGACGCGATCTGCAACTACAAGGACCTGCACCTCACGCATGCGCAGCTGTTGAGCTTCGTGCATGAAAGACTGGCGGACACGCTGTTCGTCGTGCCTTCGCGCGGCGAGAACTATCCTTTCGTCGTGCTCGAGCAGCTGCTGCTGGGCTCGCTGTTCGTCGCGTACAACACCGGCGGGGCCGTGGAGGTCGTGGACGAGCCCGCGCACGTGCAGCGCTTCTTCTCGGACCCGAACCCGCGCGCGCTGGCCAAGAAGCTGGGCGAGGTGCTGGCGATGTCGCCCGGGGAGTATGGCGCCGACCTGAACGCCTCGCGCGAGCGCGTGCGCGCCAGGCAGGTCGCCATCAACGCGGGCTGGAGCCGAGCCGGCCAGCAGGCCGGCAAACCGGATTGGAGCCGGCTGCCCGGCATGCCCGCCTGCGATGTGTCCGTGGTGGTCCCCGTATTCAACACGCCCCTCGAATACGTCGAGGAGGCGCTGGCCTCGATCCGCCGGTCGCGGCTCAAGCCGCGCGAACTGATCGTGATCGATGACGGTTCCGAAGCGGCCTACCGGGAACAGCTTGCCGCGCTCGTCGAGCGGGTCATCGGCGGCGCGCTGGCCGTTCGCCTGCACCGGCAGGACAACCGCGGCCTGGCGGGCGCGCGCAACACCGGGCTGGAATTGTCGCAATCGGAGCTGACGTTTTTCGTCGACAGCGATGACATCCTGCTGCCGCACACGCTGGACGAGGCCTGGGCGGCCATGTCGCTCGATCCCGCGCTGGTGGCGGCGACGGGCTTCGCCCTGCATTTCACCGACCTGAAGTCGCTGCCCCGGTCTGCCGAGCCCCTGCAGGACGGGTGGTTCTGGAAGCCGCTGGGCGTGCCCGAGGCCAAGGCCCTCGCCATTCTGGAGAACCAGTACATCACCGCCAACGTGATGGTGCGCACCGCCAGATTGCGCGAGCTGGGCGGCTGGGACGATACGGACAGGTCGGTATGGGAGGACTGGGGGTTTTATTCGCGCCTGGCCTGGTCGGGCCACCGCTTTTCGCTGATTCCGTCGCTGGGCTACCTGTACCGCAATACGCCGGGCAGCATGTCCAAGACCTATAACAAGTATTTCGGGCGCCGCCGGCTGGTGCGCAACCTGGCGGGTTTCAGCCGGCTCGATGCGAATATCCTGTTCAGCCTGGCCAACGCCGAAGGCGGCAAGGCCGGCGCCAAACTGGCCGGCGCCAGCCTGTCGGAAAAGGAAATCGAGCTGATCAATATGATCCGCTCGATGATACAGAAACCCAGGCTGCGCCGATTGTTCATCGCGGCCTATCGCGGTTATTCGCGGGTTCGGCGATGGTTCCGGTAAAGAACGACCCGCCGGAGCAGGCAGGCATCGGGCGCGAAGCGCCCGCGATTCCCTTTTCGGTCTTGATGTCGGTCTATCACGGGGAAAAGCCGGAGTTTCTGGAGGCCGCGCTGCGCAGTTTGCTGGCTTCGGCCGTCCCCTTGCCGGAAGTGATCCTGGTGGAGGACGGCGCGCTGCCCGAGTCGCTGCATGCCGTCATCCAACAGTACGGTCCCGCGCTGCGGCTGCGGCGTGTAGCATTGCCTCATAACGTCGGGCTGGGACGCGCGCTCACGGAAGGGCTGAAGCAGTGCAGCCACGATTGGGTCGCGCGCTTCGATACCGATGACCTGATCGTCGCCGACCGGTTCGCGCAGCAGCTGGCGCTGATCCAGGCCGACCCCGCAATCGATCTGTTCGGCGGCTGGATCAGGGAATTCGAAACCGATGCCGACGCCGAGCAGGGGCGCTTGCGCAGCGTGCCGGCCAGCCATGAGGAAATTCTCGCCTACGCAAAAAAACGCAATCCGTTCAACCATATGACGGTGATGTTCAGGCGCGAACTGGCGTTGGCGGCGGGCGGCTATCGCGACGAGCATCTTTATGAGGATTATGCGCTCTGGGTGCGGATGATCCTGGCGGGCGCCCGTACCGCCAATCTGCCCACCGTGCTGGTGAATGCGCGCGCCGGCGGCGGCATGTATGCCCGGCGCGGCGGTCTGCGATACGCCATGAGCGAAGTCCGCGCCCAATGGACGTTTTTCAGGTCGGGATTCATCGGCGCTCCGCGGCTGCTCATGAACCTGGCTTCGCGCCTGCCCGTCAGGATATTGCCCGACCGGCTGCGGCAGTTTTTCTACGAAAGGCTGTTGCGCGCCAGGCTGGATATTTAGGTTTGGAAATCATGGATAAAACATTACTGGTGACAGGCGGGGCCGGCTATATCGGCTCCCATACCCTGCTGGCGCTGATCGCCGCGGGCTATCGGCCGGTGGTACTGGACAATTTTTCGAATAGCGTCCCGGAGGTCTTGCGGCGTGTCGAGCAGCTCAGCGGCGCGCAGGTGGAATTCGTCGAGGGCGATATCCGCGACGCCGGCCTGCTGGATCGCCTTTTCCAGCAAAAGGCCGCATCCGGCAATCCGGTGCAATGCGTGGTCCATTTTGCCGCGCTGAAGGCGGTCGGCGAGTCGGTGGCCAATCCGCTCGCCTATTACGACAACAACGTCGGCGGCACCACGACCCTGCTGCAGGCCATGGACCGGGCGCAGGTGCGCCACTTCGTTTTCAGCTCGTCGGCCACGGTCTACGGCGAGCCGGTGGCGCTGCCGTACACGGAGCAGCACCGCATCGCGCCGACCAATCCCTACGGCTGGACCAAGGCGATGGTGGAGCAGGTGCTGCGGGACTGGGCCGCCACCGGCGAACAGCGCCGGGCGGTGGCGCTGCGCTATTTCAATCCGATAGGCGCGCATGCCAGCGGCCGGCTCGGCGAAGCGCCGCAAGGCATCCCGAACAACCTGTTTCCGTTCATCACCCAGGTGGCGGTGGGTAAGCGCGAGCGCCTGATGGTCTTCGGCGACGATTACGAAACGGCGGACGGCACCGGCGTGCGCGACTATCTGCACGTCGAGGACCTGGCCGACGGTCACGTGCGGGCCGTGGAGTATGCGGGCCGGACCGAGGCGCCGTTTGCCGCCTTCAACCTGGGCACGGGCAAAGGCACCAGCGTTTTGCAGCTGGTCCGGGCTTTCGAGCAGGCCAGCGGCGTGGCCATTGCCTGTACCGTGCTGGCGCGACGGCCCGGGGACATCGCCTCGGCCTGGGCCGACCCGGCGCTGGCTTATCGCGAACTGGGCTGGAAGGCGGAAAGAAGCATCGAACAGATGTGTGCGGACGGCTGGCGCTGGCAGTCGCAGAATCCGGACGGTTACAGTAATTGAACGAATCTTCGACAGGAATGGCGTTTGTTGTACATTCGCTGCTTCAATCGCACGTTCATCAGCCTTGATGCCCACCCGCATTCTCATCGTCCGCACTTCGTCCCTGGGCGACCTCGTCCACATGCTGCCGGCTATCACCGATATAGCCCGGCACGTTCCTGACGCCGAGATCGATTGGGTAGCGGAGGAAGCCTTCGCGGAGATTCCCGCCTGGCATCCGGCGGTCAATGAGGTCATCAAG
Source organism: Achromobacter sp. HZ01 (assembly GCF_003267925.1). Classification (NCBI taxonomy): domain Bacteria; kingdom Pseudomonadati; phylum Pseudomonadota; class Betaproteobacteria; order Burkholderiales; family Alcaligenaceae; genus Achromobacter; species Achromobacter sp. HZ01. Next base: position 523,366 of record NZ_LWKV01000004.1, on the reverse strand, counting down.
GTGGCGCACCGGCGCTGGCGCAAGGCCTGGTGGTCGCCCCAGGTGCGGGCCGAGCGGCACGCCCTGAAAGAGCGGCTGCGGGCCAAGCAGTACGACGTGGTGCTGGACATGCAGGCGCTGTTGAAATCGGCCTGGCTGGTGCGCCAGACCCGCGGGGTGCGCCACGGGCTGGACTGGCGTTCGGCGCGCGAGCCGCTGGCGTCGCTGTTCTATAACGTGCGCCATCGGGTGGAATTCTGGCAGCCGGCGGTCATCCGCCAGCGCAAGCTGGCCTCGTTGACGTTCGGCTACCAGTACGCCGGCCAGCCCGATTTCGGGCTGCAGGCGTTTTCGCGCCAGGCCGCCCAGGCCCGCGAGGACGAGGCGGGGGCGGACCAGGGCCAGGCCGAGCCGCCGCGCCTGCATCACGTGGATACGGATCACGGCTACGCGGTCATCATGCCGTCGGCCAGCCGCGACGACAAACTCTGGCCCGAGGACGATTGGCGCGCGGTGTTCCGCCGCCTGCGCGACGCGGGCTGCACGCTGCGCCTGCTCTGCGGCAACGAGCAGGAGGCCGAACGCGCCAGGCTGCTGATCGCCGGCATGGACGGGGCGGAAGTGCTGCCGCGCATGGATCTGACCTCGGTGGCCCGGCTGCTGGCCGGCTCGCGCCTGATGGTGGGCCTGGACAGCGGCCTGACCCATCTGTCGGCCGCGCTGGGCCGTCCCACCATCGGCATCTACCGGGCTTCGACCCCGGTGCGCACGCCGCTGGTCGGGTCGAACTACACCGCCAGCCTGGGCGACCGCGGCGCGTCGCCGTCGCGCGAGGCCGTGATGGCGTCGGTGGAGCAGGCGCTGGCGGCCCAGTGACATGAACCGCGGCGTCTACACACTGGCGCTTCGGGCCCTGTCGCCGCTGATCTGGCTGTGGATGGGCCATCGCGCCCGGCGCGCCGGCGGCCAGTGGGAAATCTTTTCGCCGCAGCGGTTCGGCCGGCTGCCGGCCGCTTCCTCTTCCGATTCCCAGGCGGCGCCGGTGTGGGTGCACGCCGTGAGCCTGGGCGAGACCCGGGCCGCGCAGCCGCTGTTGCAGGCGCTGCTGGACCGCGGCCTGCCGGTGCTGCTGACCCACGTGACGGCCACCGGACGGGCCGAGGGCGCGCGGCTGTTCCAGGACGCCATCGGCCGCGGGCAGTTGCGCCAGGCGTGGCTGCCGTACGATTTTCCGGGGGCGACCCGCCGTTTCATGGCGGCCAGCAGGCCGCGCTGCGGCCTGCTGATAGAGCGCGAGGTGTGGCCCAATCTGCTGGCCGCGGCGCGCGCGGCGGGCGTGCCGATGGGGCTGGTCAGCGCGCGGTTCTCGGCTTCTTCGTTGCGCCAGGCGGGCCGGATGGGCGGCGTGATGCGCGAGGCCCTGGCCGGGCTGGACGCGGTGCTGGCCCAGACCGCCGAGGACGCCGCGCGGCTGGCGCAGGCCGGCGCCCGGCAGCCCGTGGTGACCGGCAACCTGAAGTTCGACCTGGCGCTGCCGCCGACGCAGGTGCAGGCCGGCCAGGCTTGGCGCCAGCGCCTGGGCCGGCCTGTGGTGGCCGTGGCCAGCACGCGCGAGGGCGAGGACGGCGCCTTCATCGAGGCCATCAAACGCCATGCCAAAGTATCAGGGACGCATAATGCGCCCCTGTTTCTGCTGATTCCGCGCCATCCCCAGCGTTTCGACGAGGCCGCGCGCCTGCTGGACGAGGCCGGCCTGGCGTATGCGCGGCGTTCGGCGGGCGCGGAGCCCGGCGCGGACACCACGGTGCTGCTGGGCGATACGCTGGGCGAAATGGCTTTCTACTACGCGGCCTCGGACGTCGCGATCGTGGCGGGCAGCTTCGCGCCGCTGGGCGGGCAGAACCTGATCGAGGCCTGCGCGGCCGGGGTGCCGGTCATCGTCGGGCCGCATACGTTCAATTTCAAGCAGGCGGCCGAGGACGCCATCGAGGCGGGCGCGGCGCAGCGCGCGCCGGATGCGGCGCAGGCGGTGGACGCCGCGATGGCGCTGCTGGCCGACGAGGCGCGGCGGCGGTGCGGCGGCGAGGCGGCGCGGGCCTGGTTCGGCGCGCACGCGGGCGCGACCGGGCGCACGCTGGACGCCTTGGCATCCTGGCTGGACTAGGACCCGCTGCGGGGAACCAGCTTGACCGCGCCGGGGTTCAGTTCCTGGCTGAAACGGCGGGTGTCGCGCCCTTCGTCCTCGGGGCGCATGCCCAGCCAGCCCTGGCCGAGCGCGTAGACGCCCAGGTTCGCCAGCAGGATAAGTACGAAAAGCACGCGCATGCAGGCCTCTCAGTCGGCGGCCGGCGGGTTGGCGCGCGCGATCGCGGCCAGCCCGTCCAGCACGGGATGATCCAGGTAGACCGGCACGGGCGTCGCGCCGAATGCGCCGCCCGCGTCGGCCAGCAGGCGTTCGATTTCCTGGTGGACTTCGGGCCAGCCGCCGCCGGCGGCAAAGATCTGCGGCGTCTGGCCGTAGCGCTGGCGTCCGGCCAGCCATTGGCGCACAACCGCGCCGGCCTGCGCCGCGGCGATGCCCGAGGCGATGGCTTCGTGCGTGTCGGCGGGGTAGGCCACGACCTGGCCGTTGGCCACCGGCAGGTTGGCGGTGCCGTGCGCCAGGGCGTTGCGCATCATGGCGGGACCGGGCAGGATCAGGCCGCCGGCGAAGACGTTGTCGGGGCCCACGGTGTCGATGGTGGTGGCGGTGCCGAAGCTGGCCAGCACGAAAGGCGGGTGGTCTTGCGGCAGGCGCGACAGCACGCCCAGCAGCGACGCCCAGCGGTCGGCGCCCAGCTGCGTGGGCTTGCGGTAGCCGTTGACCAGGCCCAACGTCGCGGCCTGGGAGGGCGACCAGGTCATGCCGCAGCCGTGTTTTTCGAGGATGGCGGCGATGGCCTTGCCGCGGGCCTCGCCGGCGACGTTCACGCCTATCGCGCGCTGCGGGCGGCGCGGCAGCGCGGCCAGCCAGCGATCCAGGGCGTCCAGGTCCACGCCCTCGAAGGCGACCGCCGCCGGTTCGCGCGGCGCGTCGGCGTTGGCGGCGTCCATCCAGCCTACCTTGAGACGGCTGTTGCCGGAGTCGATGAGAATAATCATGCTTGGCGTCGGATCGAGATTTCGCCGACCAGGATCGGCTGGGCGCCCTCGGGCGTTTGCACCAGCAGGCGGCCGTGGTCGTCCACGCCGCAGGCGGTGCCGCTAAGAAGGATAGCGCCCTTGTCCAGGACGTTGACCTTGCGGCCGGCCAAAGCGTCCACCTGGCCGAAACGCTGCCTGAATGCGCCGAAGCCCGCGCGCTGCAGCTCTCGGACCGCTTCGTGCCAGGCCGTGGCGCTGGCGCAGACCAGGTCGGCGGCGCTGGCGGCGCGCCCCTGCACCTGGCTCCAGTCGGCGACGTCGCGCCCGAGTTCGGTCGACAGGCGCTCCGCGTCGCGCAGGTTCACCCCCATGCCGATGACCACGGTGTAGCCGGCGTCCGGCCCGCCCGGGTTGCGGGTGGTCTCGACCAGCACGCCGGCGAGCTTGGCGTCATGCCACTGCACGTCGTTGGGCCATTTCATGCACAGTCCCGCCGATTCCGGGCCGGCCACGGCGCGCAGGGCCTCGCACGCGGCCACGCCGGCCAGCGGCGACAGCGCGGGCAGTTGCGCGGCGGGCAGGTGCACGTCGAAGGCGCAGGAGAACATGAGATTGGCGCCCGAGCGGTTCTGCCAGGGGCGGCCTGCGCGGCCGCGTCCGGTCTCCTGCAGGTGCGTGCCCAGCAGCCAGGGCTTGCCGCCCGCGCCCGCGCGGGCGCGGGCCAGCAGGTCGGCGTTGGTCGATCCGGTGCTGCCGGTCCAGGAGACGTCTTGAAACGCGGGCAGGCGCGTGGCCAGTTCCCGGGCCAGGTCATCGGGCGCGGGCAGATCGATGGTTCGGGCTTGAGCGGACATGGCGGCGATTGTAGGGCACGCAAGCCCGCGCTCGCGGTCGGCACGCGCCTGCGTATATCATTAACGATACATTTTGCATTGGTAAGCTCCCTGCATGCCGCATTCCGTTTCGTCCGCACCCGTCGCCACGCCCCTGCGCCATGAAGGGGGCGTCTGCCATGTGGCCGGCGACTGGAGCGTGCTGGCGCTCGCAGAACCCGGCGAGGTGGAGCGCCGCCGCCAGGCCCTGGCGCAGGCGGCCCGCGATGGCGCGCGCTGGGACCTGCACCGCATCAGCCGGCTGGACACCATCGGCGCGCTGCTGATCTGGCAGGCCTGGGGCGAAAAGCTGCCCGAGCGCGTGCGCTGGTCGCCGGGGCCGCAGGATGTGTTCAACGCGCTGGCCATGAACAAGGGCGGCACGCCGCAGGCCGCGCCCAAGGGCGATCCCTGGGCCTGGCTGCGCGCGGTGGGCGACGCGGTATTCAAGGCGGCCGCCAACGGCCGCGCGCTGCTGACCATGCTGGGGCAGCTGGTGCTGGACCTGGGCGGGCTGCTGCGCCGCCCGCGGCTCGGGCCCTGGCGCGAGATCTCGGCGCAGATCTACCGGACCGGCGCGCAGGCGCTGGGCATCACGGCGCTGGTGGGCTTTCTGATCGGCGTGGTCCTGTCCTATCTGTCGGCGCAGCAGCTGCAGATGATCGGGGCCGACCGCTTCATCGTGCGCCTGCTGGGCGTGTCCATCGTGCGCGAGCTCGGGCCGGTGCTGGCCGCCATCCTGGTCGCGGGCCGGTCGGGCTCGGCGATCACGGCGCAGATCGGCGTCATGCGGGTGACGCAGGAGCTCGACGCGATGCTGGTCATGGGCATTTCGCACGGGCAGCGCCTGATCCTGCCGCGCGTGATCGCGCTGGCCGTGACCATGCCGCTGCTGGTGCTGTGGACCGACGCGATGGCCATCCTGGGCGGCATGCTGGCCGCGCAGGTGCAGCTGGGCGTGTCGGCGCAATGGTTCCTGCAATCGCTGCCGGACGCCATTTCGCTGACCAATTACTGGATCGGCATCATGAAGGGCGTGACCTTCGGCATGCTGATCGCGCTGATCGCATGCCACTTCGGGCTGTGCATCCAGCCCAACACGGAAAGCCTGGGGCGCGGCACCACCACTTCGGTGGTCACGTCCATCACCGGCGTGATCCTGCTGGACGCGCTGTACGCCGTGGCCTTCAGTTCGGTGGGCATCTGATGGACAGCGTCGCCCAGCACCGGCTGTTCGCGCAAGACGACGTCACCGTCGAGCCCGTCATCACGGTGCGCGGCCTGCGCACCGCCTTCGGCGACCACGTGGTGCACGACAACCTGGACCTCACGGTGTTTCCCGGCGAGATCCAGGTGCTGGTGGGCGGATCGGGCACCGGCAAGACCGTGCTGCTGCGCCAGATCATCGGGCTGGAGCAGCCGGCGGCCGGCTCGATCAAGGTGCTGGGGCACTCGCTGTCCGAGCTGAGCCCGGCCGAGCGCCGCAGCCTGTCGTACCGCTGGGGCATGCTGTTCCAGGCCGGGGCGCTGTTCTCCGCGCTGTCCGTATACGACAACATCGCCTTGCCGCTGCGCGAGCTGCGCACGGTGCCCGAAGACCTGGTGCGCGACGTCGTCATGTGCCGGCTGGCGATGGTGGGCCTGTCCTCGCGCGATGCCGACAAGCGGCCCTCCGACCTGTCCGGCGGCATGGTCAAGCGCGTGGCGCTGGCGCGCGCGCTGTCCCTGGACCCGGAATTGCTGTTCCTGGACGAGCCCACGGCCGGCCTGGACCCGCTGCGTTCCGACGAGTTCGTGGACCTGGTGCGCAACCTGCACCGGCAACTGGGCTTTACCGTGGTCATGGTGACGCACGACCTGGATACGCTGCTGGCCCTGGCCACGCGCGTGGCCGTGCTCGCCGACAAGCGGGTGATCGTGAACGACACCGTGCAGGAAGTCCTGAAGGTCGATCACCCGTTCATTCATACGTTCTTCCTGGGCGAGCGCGGCCTGCGCGCGCTGGGAGACATGGCGCCGAAGGGATTGCATCATGGAAAACCGTAGTCATGCGCTCATGGCCGGTATCTTTACGCTGGTCTTGCTGGCCGCCGCTGCGCTGGCGGCCATCTGGATCGGCCGCGACCGGACCCAGCTGCAACCATACGAAATCATCTCCGCCACCGCCGTCAGCGGCCTGAATCCGCAGTCCACCGTGCGTTACCAGGGCGTGCCCGTGGGCAAGGTGCAGTCGCTGGCGCTGAACCCGGACAAGCCGGGGCAGGTGCGCATCCGCATCGGCATCGCGCCGAACACGCCGATCACCGAATCGACCTGGGCCGAACTGGGCGTGCAGGGCGTGACCGGCATGTCCAACATCGAGCTGCGCGACGACGGCACTTCGAGCAGGCGGCTGGAATCCTCGGCGCTGCATCCGGCCGCCATCCCGCTGCGGCCGGGCTTTCTCGAGCGCCTCGGGCAGCGCGGAGACCAGCTCATCTCGAACGTGGAGCAGGTCTCCGAGCAGATGCGCCGCATCCTGAGCGAACAGAACGTGCAGGCGCTGACCGCCAGCCTGCAGAACGTCACCGACCTCACGCAATCGCTGAAAGAGGCCAGCAGCGGCCTCGGCCCGGCGATGGCCAAGCTGGGGCCGCTCATGGAATCGCTGAACGCCACTTCGCGCCAGGCCGATCACGCCGCGCGCGAAGTCGGCGGCCTGGCGCTGCAGGCGCGCCAGTCGCTGGCGCGCCTGACGGCGCCCGGCGGCGCCTTGTCGGTCGCCACCAGCAGCCTCAACGACATCGCCCTGGCCGCCGCGCGGCTGGACGGCGAAACCCTGCCGGCCATCACCGGCATGGCGGCCAGCGTCAACGAGGCCGCGCGCGGCGCGGCCATGACCCTGCGCCGTGTGGACAACACGCCGCAGTCCTTATTGTTCGGCCCGGCGCCCCGCGAGCCCGGACCCGGCGAGGCTGGCTTTGCCGGTTTCGGGAGATAGCCCATGATCAAGATGCGTAGCGCCGTTTTCATCCTGACCCTGGCCCTGGCGGGCTGTGGCTTTGGCCGCGTGCCCGCGCCGCCCACGGTGTTCGACCTGGGCCTGGACGCCGCGCCGGTGCCGGCGCTGCCGTCGCGCGAGCCGATCGCGATGACGTTCCAGGCCGTGCCCAGCCTGTCCGATACCAGCGTGATCTGGCGCGTGGGCGACAGCGCCGCGCCCAAGGCCTATGCCACCTACCGCTGGGCCTCGTCGCCCACCGAGCTGCTGCGCCAGCGCATCGCCGAGCGCCTGTCGCGCCAGGGGCCGGTGCTCAACGAACGCGTCAGCCTGCAGACGCCGCAGCTGCAGGTGTTCCTGTCGCAGTTCGAGCAGGTGTTCGCGGCCGACGGCAGCGCCAGCGAGGGGCGCATCCTGCTGCAGGCCGTGCTGGTGCAGGGCCGGACGGTGCTGGGCCAGAAGCGCATCGTGGCGCAGGCCGACGCGCCCACGCAGGACGCCGCCGGCGGCGTGGCCGCCTTGCGCCAGGCCAGCAATGACGCCGCCGACCAGCTGGCGCAATGGCTGGCTGCGACCCTGAAGCCCGCGCCCAAGGCGGGCGGTTAACATCCTCCTCTTCTTTCCGCTTTACGAGTTTCGCCATGTCCGCACGCACTGAAACCCACGCATTCAACGGCCCCGCAGGCCGCATCGATTGCGCCGTAGACTGGCCCGCCGGCGCGCCGCGCGGCTGGGCGCTGGTGCTGCACCCGCATCCGCTGCAGGGCGGAGCCCGCGAGAACAAGGTCGTCACGACCGTGTCGCGCGCCTGCGTGCAGCACGGCCTGGTGGCGGTGCGTCCGAATTTCCGCGGCGTCGGGCTGTCCGAGGGCGAGTTCGACAAGTCCGTCGGCGAGACCCAGGACATGCTGGCCGTGGTCGCGCAGATGCGCGAACTGCATCCGGAGCTGGCGCAGGCGCCGTGGGTGCTGGCCGGCTTTTCGTTCGGCACCGCCGTCGCCGCGCAGACCTATGCCGCGCTGGCCGAGCAGGGCGACGCGGTGCTGCCGTCGGCGCTGATGCTGATGGGGCCCGCGGTCAACCGCTTCCAGTCGCACGAGGTGCAGGTGCCGGACGACACGCTGATGGTGCATGGCGAAGAGGACGAAGTCGTGCCGCTGTCCGAGGCCATGGACTGGGCGCGCCCGCGCTCCATTCCGGTGGTCGTGGTGCCGGGCGCCTCGCATTTCTTCCACGGAAAATTGCTGGTGCTGCGCCAACTGGTGCAAGCGCGACTGAAGGTCTCCCTAGACTGAACGGGTTGCATCAAGTTGCATGTTTTCGCGGCGGCGGGAACCCTGCCCGGGCTGAACGGGTCTTAGCGTCTGCCTATAATTGTCAGCCACCTGACCCGCGCCGGCGGGCGTCAATCCTGGACCCACGTTGCCGATGAAGAATTTGCCCCACCCCGTTCACTCCCCCGCAGTCTTTACCCGCCGCCTGCTTAGCGGCGCGGTGTTGTCGGCGATGCTCGCGGCCTCGATGCCGGCCTGGTCGCAGCAACAGCAGGCGCCCGCCGCCGCGGCGCCGGCCACAGGCGCGGCCGCTCCCGCGCCCTCGGCTTCGGGCGTGGTGCCGGTGGGCGAAGTGTCGGCGGTGCCGGCGCCCACGATCGCGGCCAAGGCCTGGATCGTGATGGACGTGAACAGCGGCCAGACCCTGGCGGCCTCCAACCCGGACATGAAGGTCGAGCCGGCCTCGCTGACCAAGATCATGACGGCCTACGTCGTCTTCAACGCGCTCGAGGAAAAGCGCCTGACGCTGGAGCAGACCGTGCCGGTTTCCGAGCACGCGTGGCGCACCGGCGGTTCGCGCATGTTCATCGAGCCGCGCAAGCCGGTCACCGTGGATGAACTGAACCAGGGCATGATCGTGCAGTCCGGCAACGACGCCTCGGTGGCCCTGGCCGAAGCGGTCGGCGGCAGCGAAGGCGCGTTCGCCTCGCTCATGAACCAGGAGGCCGAGCGCCTGGGCATGCGCAACACGCACTTCATGAACGCCACCGGCCTGCCCGATCCGCAGCACATGACCTCGGCGCGCGACCTGGCGATCCTGTCGTCGCGCCTGATCACCGATCACCCGGACTACTTCCACTACTACAAGCAGAAAAGCTTCACCTACAACAAGATCACCCAGCCCAACCGCAACCGCCTGCTGTGGGCCGATCCCTCGGTGGACGGCATGAAGACCGGCCATACCGAATCGGCCGGCTATTGCCTGGTGTCGACCGCGATGCGCGGCGACCGCCGCATCCTGGTGGTGGTGGTGGGCACCGACAGCGAAGCCACGCGCGCCGAGGAAAGCCTGAAGCTGCTGAACTGGAGCTTCCAGAATTTCGACACCGTGAAGCTGTTCGACAAGAGCCAGCCGGGCATCGACGCGCGCGTCTGGGAAGGCGTGGCCGAGAACGTCAAGCTGGGTCCGCCCAACCCGGTGTCGATCGCGGTGCCGCGCGGCAAGGCCGGCGAGCTCAAGCCGGTGGCGCAGCGCACCGACCCGCTGATCGCCCCGCTGGCCAAGGGCCAGCAGGTCGGCACCCTGCAGTTCACGCTGGACGGCAAGGTGCTGCGCAGCGAGCCGCTGGTGGTGCAGGACGCGGTCGAACGCGCGGGCTTCTTCGGCCGCATGGTCGATACGGTCAAGCGCTGGTTCGAATAACAGAACGGCCGGGGGCGCGGCCGCGCGCCCCGTGGGTGTAAGCTAGCGACGGGCGTTTCGTGATGAAACGCCCGTCTTCATTCCCGGGGCGGACCTGCCGGTGCGCCCCTATCCTTCGATTCTCAGGAGTGCGTCATGATTCCGGGCGTGCCGGGCGATAGCCAGGTGTATCTCAACGGTGAGTTCCTGCGGGTGGACGAGGCCAAGATCTCCGTCCTCGACCGCGGCTTTATTTTCGGCGACGGCATCTACGAAGTCGTGCCCGTGTACCAGGGCAATGCGTTCCGCATGGCCGAGCATCTCGACCGCCTGGACCGCAGCGTGGCGGCGCTGCGCATCGCCCAGCCCTTCGACCGCGCCGGCTGGATCGACCTGATCCAGCAACTGCTGGCGCGCACCGAGCTGGAAACCTGCATCGTCTATCTGCAGGTGACGCGCGGCGTGGCCAAGCGGGACCACCAGTTCCCGTCGGTTCCCGTGACGCCCACCGTCTTCGGCATGGTGTCGGCCTGGTCGCCGCCGGCCGCCACGCAGCGCGCCCAGGGCCTGTCCGCCATCAGCATCCCCGACGAGCGCTGGCTGCACTGCGAGATCAAGTCGGTCTCGCTCCTGGGCAACGTGCTGGCCAAGCAGCAGGCGGTCGACGCGCAGGTCGACGAGGTGCTGCAGTTCCGCGACGGCTACCTGACCGAAGGCTCGTCCACCAACATCTGGGTGGTTTCCGGCGGCAAGCTGCTGGCTCCGCCCAAGAACAACCTGATCCTGGAAGGCATCCGCTACGGCCTGATGGGCGAGCTGGCGGCGGAGGCGGGCATCCCGTTCGAATCGCGCCGCATCTCGCGCCAGGAGGTCGAGCAGGCCGACGAACTGATGCTGTCTTCGGCCACCAAGGAAGTGCTGGCCATCGTCTCGCTGGACGGCAAACCGGTGGGCGCGGGTAAGCCCGGCCCCGTTTTTGAGCAACTGCGCGCGGGTTATGATGCCCGCATCGCCGCGCTCTAGGCTTCAAGGCCTTCGGGCCTGCGGCATCGGGCGGCCCCGGCGGGGCCGCGCCGGCGGCCTTGCCGGCGCGCTGCCCGGCTCAAGGTTAAAAGGTAGATCATGCATATCCCGCCCGAAGAGTCCCTCATCGAATATCCCAGCGACTTTCCCATCAAGGTGATGGGCAAGCAGCATCCCGATTTCGCGCAGACGCTGACCGAAGTCGTCCTGCAGTTCGACCCCGGCTTCGACGCCGCGACGGTGGAAATGCGGCCCAGCAAGGGCGGCAACTACATGGGGCTGACCTTCACCGTGCGCGCGACCTCGCGCGAGCAGCTGGACGCGCTCTACCGCGCCCTGCACGGCCATCCCATGGTGTCCATCGTTCTCTGAAGCAAGGCGTGTCGTGATCAAGTGGCTCGCGCGGCCGGCGGATTACCTGTCGACCTGGCAGGAGATGCAGGCCTATACCAACCTGCGCGGCGCCGATACGCCCGATGAGATCTGGCTGTGCGAACACGCGCCGGTCTACACCCTGGGCCAGGCCGGGCTGCCGCAGCATGTGCTCAACCCCGGCAACATCCCCGTCGTGCGCTGCGACCGCGGCGGGCAGGTCACCTACCACGGCCCCGGCCAGGTGATGGCGTACGCGCTGTTCGACCTGCGCCGCGCCGACATGTACGTCAAGGAATACGTGAACCTGCTGGAAGGCGCGGTCATCGACACGCTGTCCGATCTGGGCGTGGCGCACGCCTGTCGCAAGCCGGGCGCCCCGGGGGTATATGTGCCCGACCCGGACGGCGGCGGCGAGCTGGCCAAGATCGCCGCGCTCGGCATCAAGATCCGCAACGGCCGCGCCTATCACGGCGTGTCGCTCAACGTCGCAATGGACCTGGCGCCTTTCCTGGGCATCAATCCCTGCGGCTACCAGGGCCTGCGCACCGTCGACATGGCCAGCTGCGGCGTGCGCTGCGCGCCCACCGAGGCCGGCGACGCGCTGGCGCGCAATCTGCAGCAGGCCTGGCGGCGCGCGAGGGAAACGGCATGAAGACCTACAGCGCGGCCGACGTCGCCGCCACCACGCCCGAGCAACTGGCCCGCCTGCGCGAACAGGGCCCGCCCGAGGAGTACGCCGCCTGGATCGGCGCGGCCGCCGAGCTGGGCCTGGCCGAGGCCCAGGCCATCTACGGGCAGATGCTGCTCGACGGCGCCGGCGTCGAACGCGACCAGGCGGCCGGCCTGGCGTGGTTCAAGCGCGCCGCCAACGCCGACCACCCCATGGCCATCAACATGGTCGGGCGCTGCTACGAGAACGGCTGGGGCGTGGCGCCGGATGATACCGTGGCGGCCTACTGGTTCCGGCTGGCCGCCGATCGCGGGCTGGACTGGGGCATGTACAACTACGCCCACATGCTGCGCAGCGGCCGCGGCGGCGTGGCACAGAATTCCGCCGCCGCGCTGGCGCTGTACCAGCAGGCGGCGCAGGCCGGCCACGTCAAATCCATCGGCATGGTCGGGCGCTACTACGAAGCGGGCGACGTGATCGCCCAGGACATGGAACGCGCCTTCGACTGCTACCAGCGCTGCGCCGAAGGCGGCGATTTCCGCGGCATGTTCCACCTGGGACGCCTGCTGCTGTTGCGCGGACGCAAGGAAGAGGCCGTGCAATGGCTGGTCCGCGTGCCCGAAACCGCCACCCCCGCCTTTCTGCGGGAAGCCAACGCCATGCTGCAGGCCAGCGGATTCCCGGCGTTGTACGAGGGCGTGTAGCCCCGTTACGTGCTCAACCGCTCCTCGAATACGGCCTCGATCGTTTCCCGTTCGCCGGCGCCGCGTTCGCCCTGCAGGCGGTCGAGCAGGAACCGGGCGGCGCGCCGGCCCAGGTCGGCGGCGTCCACGGCCAGGGTGGTCAGGCCTTGCGCCCATTGGGCCGCGCTGCCGTCGTCGCTGAAGCCCAGCACCGCCAGGTCCTGCGGCACGTGCAGGTCGCGGTTATGCGCTTCCGATACGGCGGCCGCGGCCAGCAGGTCGGAGCTGCAGAACACCGCGTCGAAGATGGTGTTGGTGGCCAGCAGGCGCAGAAAGGCCATGCGGCCGTCGTTCAGGTGCTGCACCTCGGGCTGCACGATGTCGGCCACCAGTTCCAGCCCCAGCGCGGCGGCGCTGCCGATGAAGCCGGCGCGCCGCGCGCGTTCCCAGGGGCAGTCGGCGCTGACGCAGGCCACCCGCGCGTAGCGTTTGGCCGCGAAGTGCCGCGCGGCCCGGCGTCCCGCTTCCTCGTTGTTCACCACGACAGCGCCGTCGGGCGGCTGCGCCGAGGCGCTCCAGGTCTCGACCAGCGGGATCTCCAGCGCGGCCACCGCGGCCCGCAGGCCGGGGTCGTCCAGTGGGCCGATGACCAGCGCGGCCGCCGGGCGCAGCGCGTCCAGCATGGCCAGCGCCGCCGGGTCCTGCCAGGGCGCGGCGGCCAGATAGTAGCCGGCGGGCGCCAGCGCTTCGGCGCAGGCCTGCATGGCGCGGGCGGCCGGGGCGGCGTCCAGGCGCGGTGCGATCAGGGCGATGGGGCGGGGCGGGAGCAGGCTGGCCATGGGGAAAACCGGGATTCGTCAGGCGTGACGATAACCCAGGCGAGCCGGCCGCGAGGCGGGCCGTCCGTCCTGGGATCGGTCCGCTTCGGGGGCGTTTCCGGCCGCCAGGGGTAAAATGCCATTTTTGTCCCAAAGCCGGCCCGTTCGCGCGCCGGCCGTGAAGGTGTCCAATGTCCACGCTCGCCGAGTCTCCTGTTCCTTCGAACGAATCCGCCGCCACGCCTGCCGACGCGGCCTACGATCCGACGCAAAAGCAGAAATCGCAGGCCAAGACGGCGCGCATTCCCATCAAGATCGTTCCGGCCGAACGCCTGAAGAAGCCCGAGTGGATCCGCGTGAAGGCCGCCGCGCCCGGTTCGCGTTTCTACGACATCAAGCGCATCCTGCGCGAACACAACCTGCACACGGTCTGCGAAGAAGCCTCCTGCCCCAACATCGGCGAGTGCTTCGGCAAGGGCACGGCCACCTTCATGATCATGGGCGACAAGTGCACGCGCCGCTGCCCGTTCTGTGACGTGGGCCACGGCCGTCCGGACCCGCTGGACACCAAGGAACCCGAAAACCTCGCGCGCACCATCGCCGCGATGAAGCTGAACTACGTCGTGATCACCTCGGTCGACCGCGACGACCTGCGCGACGGCGGCGCCGGCCACTTCGTCGACTGCATCACCCACATCCGCGAACTGTCGCCCACCACCCGCATCGAGGTGCTGGTGCCGGACTTCCGCGGCCGCCTGGACCGCGCGCTCACCATTCTCAACGCCGGCCCGCCGGACGTGATGAACCACAACCTGGAAACCGTGCCGCGCCTGTACAAGCAGGCGCGTCCGGGCTCGGACTACATGCACTCGCTGAAGCTGCTGGCCGAGTTCAAGAAGCTGCATCCCGAAGTCCCGACCAAATCCGGCCTGATGCTGGGCCTGGGCGAGACCGACGAGGAAATCCTGCAGGTGATGCGCGACATGCGCGCGCACGGCGTGGACATGCTGACCATCGGCCAGTACCTGCAGCCGTCCGAACACCACCTGCCGGTGCTGCGCTACGCGCATCCCGACACCTTCGCCATGTTCGAGCGCGAAGCCTACGCGATGGGGTTCTCCCACGCGGCGGTGGGTGCGATGGTGCGTTCTTCGTACCATGCCGACGAGCAGGCGCATGCGGCCGGGGTGAACTGATTTTTTGAGCCGTCCCGGATAACCGCGGTTGTTCAGGGTTTATTTCGCCCGCGGCGAAGGGGTCACTTTCGTGGTTGCAGGTATCGCTTCACATAGAAATAGACATGAACCCTTCAGTACCGAAAGTTGCGGTGATCATCCCCAGTTTCAAGGTGACTGGGCATGTTTTGGGCGTCATAGAAAAAATCGGACCTGAAGTCTCGCGCATTTACGTCGTGGACGATTGCTGCCCCGAGCAGTCGGGAAACCACGTTGAACAGAACTGTCGGGACCCCCGGGTCGCGGTCGTAAGGAATGCCGTAAACCAGGGCGTGGGCGGCGCCGTCATGGCGGGATACCAGGCCGCGCTCGATGACGGCATGGAAATCCTGGTGAAGATCGACGGCGACGGGCAGATGGACCCGGGCCTGATTCCGGATTTCATCGCGCCCATCGTCGCCGGCCAGGCCGACTACACCAAGGGCAACCGGTTTTTCGACCTGGAGGAAATCCGGGCGATGCCGAAAGTGCGCCTGTTCGGCAACGCGATACTGTCCTTCATGACCAAGGTGTCGTCGGGATACTGGGACCTGTTCGATCCCACCAACGGATATACCGCGCTGCACCACGAAGTGGCCAGGCACCTGCCGTTCCACAAGATCAGCCGCCGCTATTTCTTCGAGACCGACATGCTGTTCCGCCTGAATATCCTCAGGGCGGTGGTGGTGGACATTCCCATGGACGCGCACTACGCGGACGAGGTCAGCAACCTGAAGATATCGAAGATCGTGGGGGAGTTCGCCGTGAAGCACGCGCGCAACTTCTGCAAACGCGTTTTCTACAATTATTATCTGCGCGACATGTCGCTGGCCTCGCTCGAACTGCCGGTCGGCCTTTTGCTGGTGGTGCTGGGCGGAATCTACGGCGTCGCCAACTGGAGCGAGTCGATGGAGTCGGGCGTCACGACCCCGGCCGGGACGGTCATGCTGGCGGCCGCGCCCATCATCCTCGGGGTGCAGTTCATCCTGGCCTTCGTCGGATACGACATCGCCTCGGTGCCCAACCGCCCGTTCCAGCGTAAATCCCTGCGCCGCGCGCTATTGCCCTTCAAGGGGTGAAGGTATTCATGACTTATTTCATCGCAGTGATTTGCGTGATCGGCATCGCGGTCGGACAGATACTGTTCAAGCTCAGCGCCGCCTCTTTGAAGACGTCGGGCAGCTTTTTCGACCCGAAAACCCTGCTGATGCTGTTTTCGGCCTTCGCGCTCTATGGGCTGACCACCATCGCCTGGGTCTGGGTGCTGCAGAAGATAGACCTGGGCCGGGTGTATCCGCTGATGGCGATGGCGTTCGTGCTGGTGCCGATCGGCAGCCATATTTTCCTGGGCGAACGGTTCCAGCCGCAGTATTTCGTCGGCGTGACCCTGATCGTGATCGGCATCATCGTCGCGGTCCGCGCCTGAGCCCGCATCAGGAAAAATAATCGGCCTGAAGAAAAGGCGCGCCCTGCGCGTCTTTTTTCGATACCACCGGCGCGCCGTCCAGGCGCCAGTCTATCGCCAGCGTCGGATCGTCCCAGCGGATGCAGCGCTCGTGCTGCGCCGCGTAATAGTCCGTGGCCTTGTACAGCACCTCGGCCACGTCGGACAGCACCAGAAAGCCGTGGGCGAAGCCCTCGGGTATCCATAGCTGGCGCTTGTTATCGGCGCTCAGCACGGCGCCCACCCATTTTCCGAAGGTGGGCGAGGCGCGCCGCAGGTCCACCGCCACGTCGAAGATTTCACCGGCGCAGACGCGCACCAGCTTGCCCTGCGCCTGGGCGACCTGGTAGTGCAGGCCGCGCAGCACGCCCCTGGCCGAGCGCGAGTGGTTGTCCTGCACGAAGCTGCGTTGCAGGCCGGTGGATCGTTCGAAATCGCGCTGGTTGAAGCTCTCGAAAAAAAAGCCGCGCTCGTCCGCCAGGACGCGGGGCTCCAGGATCATCACGTCCGGAATGGCTTGCGGGATGGCTTGCATCAGAACACCTTGTCGACCAGGATGCGCATCAGGTATTGGCCATAGCCGCTCCTGGCCAGCGGGCGTGCCAGCTGTTCGAGCTGGTCGGCGCCGATCCAGCCCTGGCGGAAGGCGATTTCCTCGGGGCAGGCCACCTTCAGCCCCTGGCGGTGTTCCAGCGTGGCGATGAACTGGCTGGCTTCGAGCAGCGATTCATGCGTGCCGGTGTCCAGCCAGGCGTAGCCCCGGCCCATGATTTCCACCGCAAGCCGGCCCTGTTCGAGATAACGCTGGTTGACGTCGGTGATCTCCAGTTCGCCGCGGGCCGAAGGCCGGATGCCGCGGGCGATTTCGATGACGTCGTTGTCGTAGAAATACAGGCCGGTCACCGCGTAGCCCGAGCGCGGCTGGGCGGGTTTTTCCTCGATGGACAGCACCTTGCCGCCCGCATCGAATTCGGCCACGCCGTAGCGTTCGGGGTCCTGGACGTGATAGGCGAAGACGGTGGCGCCGTCCGGGCGGGCATGGGCGCGCTGCAGCAGCCTGGGCAGTTCGTGGCCGTAGAAAATATTGTCGCCCAGCACCAGCGCGCAGGACTCGCCGCCGATGAAGGGCGCGCCGATCAGGAAGGCCTGCGCCAGGCCATCGGGCGTAGGCTGCACGGCGTATTCGAGGTTCAGCCCCCATTGCGATCCGTCTCCCAGGAGCTGGCAAAAGCGCGGCGTGTCCTGCGGCGTCGAGATGATGAGGATCTCGCGTATGCCCGCCAGCATCAGCGTGGCGAGCGGGTAGTAGATCATCGGCTTGTCGAATACCGGCAGCAGCTGCTTGCTGATGGCCAGGGTGGCCGGGTGCAGGCGGGCGCCCGAGCCGCCCGCCAGAACTATGCCTTTGCGCGCCATGCGGAATCTCCGGGTTCGATGAGCTGGTCGAGCACGCGGTCGACGTGCTCGGTCCATGCGGGCAGCGTCAGGTCCAGCGCGCGCGACAGCAGGGTGGTGTCCAGCCGTGAGTTGAGGGGCCGCCGCGCGGCGGCGGGATAGTCGCGCGTGGCGACCGGACGGATGCGTTCGGGGGCCAGCGCCAGGGCCGCGCCGCGCGCCGCGGCGCCCGCCACGATGTATTGCGCGTAGCCGTGCCAGGTGGTCGAGCCGCCGGCGGCCAGATGGTAGGTGCCGGCTGGCAGCCGGGCGTCCAGGCGCCGGCGGATGGCCAGCGCCGTGATGTCGGCGACCAGCGCCGCCGAGGTCGGCGCGCCATGCTGGTCGGCCACCACGTCCAGGCAGTCGCGGCTGCGGGCCAGATGCAGAATCGTCTTCAGGAAGTTGCCGCCGTGCGCGGAATGGATCCAGCTGGTCCGGAACACCAGGGCGTCGCAGCCCGCGTCCCGGATGGCCTGTTCGCCGGCGAGCTTGGTCGCGCCGTACACGTTGATCGGGTTGGGGGCGTCGGTTTCCACATAGGGGCGGGCGGCCGCGCCGTCGAATACGTAATCGGTCGAATAGTGCACCAGCAGGGCGCGCGTGGCCGCGGCATGGCGGGCCAGCACGCCAACCGCTTCGGCATTGACGCGGGCCGCGGCCGCGCGGTCGGTTTCGGCCCGGTCCACCGCGGTGTAGGCCGCGGCGTTGACGATCACGCCCGGCCGGCGCGCCGACAGGACCGCGCCCAGGCCGTCGAGGTCGCACAGGTCCGCCTCGGCGCGCCCCAGCGCCGCCAGCTCTCCCACAGGAGCCAGCGCGCGGCACAGCTCGCGGCCCACCTGGCCGTTCTTGCCCAACAGTAGGATTTTCACGCCGCCCTTGCTATGTCTCGTACTGTTCTTTCGCCCAGTCGCGATAGGCGCCACTGGTGACGTTCGCCACCCACTGGGGATGGCCCAGATACCAGAGTACCGTTTTTCTGAGGCCGGTTTCGAAGGTTTCGGCCGGCATCCAGCCCAGCGTGCGCTGCAGGTGGCCCGCGTCGACCGCATAGCGGCGGTCATGGCCGGGGCGGTCGGCGACGTGGACGATCTGGTCCGCGTACGGGCGCCCGTCCGGCCGCGGGCTGAGTTCGTCGAGCAGGGCGCACAGCTGGCGCACGACGTCGAGATTGGTCTTTTCGTTCCAGCCGCCCACGTTGTAGGTCTCGCCGGGCTTGCCGGCCTCCAGGATCTTGCGGATCGCGTCGCAGTGGTCGCTGACGTAAAGCCAGTCCCGGATCTGCCGGCCGTCGCCATACAGCGGCAGCGGCTTGCCGGCCAGCGCGTTGTGGATGACCAGCGGGATGAGCTTTTCGGGGAACTGGTAGGGGCCGTAGTTGTTGGAGCAGTTGGAGGTCAGCACCGGCAGGCCGTAGGTGGTGTGGAAGGCCCGCACCAGGTGGTCGCTGGCCGCCTTGCTGGCGGAATAGGGGCTGTTCGGCGCGTATCGCGTGGTCTCGGTGAACGGCGGGGCGCCCGCGTCCAGCGAGCCGTAGACCTCGTCGGTGGACACGTGCACGAACCGGAAGCCGGCCCTGGCCTGCGGCTCCAGTCCGCTCCAGTAGTCGCGCACGGCGTCCAGCAGGCGCGAGGTGCCGACGATGTTCGCCTGGACGAAGGCCTCGGGGTCGGCGATGGAGCGGTCGACGTGGGTCTCGGCGGCGAAGTTGATCACCGCGCGCGGCGCGTGTTTGCGCAGCAGGCGCGAGACGGCCGCGGCGTCGCCGATGTCGCCGCGCACCAGGGCATGGCGCGCGTCGCCGCGCAGGCTGGCCAGGTTGTCGGCGTTGCCGGCGTAGGTGAACTTGTCCAGCGTGACGACGGGTTCGTCGCGATGGGCCAGCCAATCCAGTACGAAATTGGAACCGATGAAGCCGGCTCCGCCGGTGACGACTATGCTCATGTTCTTGGAGCGGGGCTAGCGGCGCGCCTGGGCGCCCGCCCAGTACGTGTCTTTCTGGCCCGCATGCAGGTTGATACAACGCGCCAGTACGAACATCAGGTCCGACAGGCGGTTCAGGTATTGCCGGACCGGCGGGTTGACCGGCTCGGTCGCGGCCAGCGTCACGACCGCGCGTTCGGCGCGGCGGCAGACGGTGCGGGCCACGTGCGCCTGCGCGGCGCCGCGCGATCCCCCGGGCAGGATGAATTCGCGCAGCGGCGGCAAGCTGGCATTGTAGTGGGCCAGGCGGGCGTCCAGGCGGGCGATATGGGCCTCGGACAGCGCTGTGTGGCCGGGTATGCACAGCTCCGCGCCCATGTCGAAGAGGTCGTGCTGGATCGCCAGCAGGTCGGCGGAAATTTCCGGCGGCGGCGATTCGGCCAGCAGCAGCCCGATGACGCTGTTCAGCTCATCCACGTCGCCCAGCGCGGCGATGCGCGGCGCGTCCTTGGGCAGCCGCGACCCGTCTCCCAGTCCGGTGGTGCCGTCGTCGCCCGTGCGGGTGGCTATGACTGATAAACGGTTGGCCATGCGTGCGTCCTGGAAGGGCTAAAGGAGAATGCGGTTTGCGTCCGGCGGTAAGCCTATGCCCCGGCTCGCGGGGCGGCGCGCAATCATCGGTCAGGATTGTTGCGTTCTGCCGCAGGAACTGTTTCATATCGGCGGTATCCTAGCACTGTGGAAAGCGGCGGGGGCGCCCCGCGCTTTCGCTGTTCAATGGAGGACGCCTAATGGCTTTTGACCGCAAATATGCAACACCCATGGCCGTGGCCACCGCCATGGCAGTCGTTTCGCTGGCCATGCCGCTGGCATTCGCCCAGCAGGCCGACGCCAGCGGCGAAGTGCGGCGCGTGGACCCGGCCGCGGGCAAGGTCACCATCAAGCACGACGCCATCAAGGAACTGGACCTGCCCGCGATGACGCTGGTCTACGAGGCCGATCCGGCGCTGCTGGCCAAGATCAAGGCGGGCGACAAGGTGCGTTTCACCGCCACGCGCCAGGGCGGCAAGTACGTCGTCACGGCGATTACCAACTAGTATCCATGTAAAAACGCCGCCCGCCGCGGCAGCGGTGGACGGCGTTTGCTGCCGGACAGGGCAGGGCTTACAGCACGTAGCGGGCCAGATCCTGGCTGCTGGCGGCTTCGGCCAGTTGCGCGTTGACGTAGGCGGCGTCGATCTTGACGTGCTTGTCCTGGCTGGACGTGGCGTCGAACGACAGTTCCTCGAGCAGCTTCTCCATCACCGTGTACAGGCGGCGGGCGCCGATGTTCTCGGTGGTTTCGTTGACCTCGAAGGCCAGTTCCGCCAGGCGGCGCACGCCGTCTTCGGTGAACTCCAGCTCCAGGTCCTCGGTGGCCATGAGGGCCTTGTACTGCTTGGTCAGCGAGGCGTCCGTGTCGGACAGGATGCGCACGAAGTCTTCGGCGGTCAGCGATTCCAGTTCGACGCGGATCGGGAAGCGGCCCTGCAGCTCGGGGATCAGGTCGGACGGGCGCGACAGGTGGAACGCGCCGGAGGCGATGAACAGGATGTGGTCGGTGCGCACCATGCCGTAGCGCGTGTTGACCGTGGTGCCCTCGACCAGCGGCAGCAGGTCGCGCTGCACGCCCTGGCGCGACACGTCGGCGCCGCCGGATTCCTGGCGCGCGGCGATCTTGTCGATTTCGTCCAGGAAGACGATGCCGTTCTGTTCGACGTTGTTGATCGCCACGGTGCGCAGGTCTTCCTCGTTGACGCGCTTGGCGGCTTCTTCGTCGACGATCAGCTTGAAGGCTTCGCGCACCTTCATTTTCTTGGGCTTTTTCTTGTCGCGGGCCATGCCGGCGAACATGCCGCGCAGCTGCTCGGCCATTTCTTCCATGCCGGGAGGCGTCATGACGTCCATCTGCGGCACGGCCTGGGCCACTTCGATCTCGATTTCGAGATCGTCGATCTTGCCTTCGCGCAGGCGCTTCCTGAAGGTCTGGCGGGCGCTGTTGTCCTCGCCGCGCTCGGGTTCGCCGGAGGCGCCGCGCGCCGGCGGCACCAGGGCGTCGAGGATGCGGTCTTCGGCGGCGTCCTCGGCCTGGGTGCGCACGCGGCGCATTTCCAGTTCGCGGGTCTGCTTGATCGAGTATTCGGTGAGGTCGCGGATGATGGTGTCGACGTCGCGGCCCACGTAGCCCACTTCGGTGAACTTGGTGGCTTCGATCTTGATGAAGGGCGCGTTGGCCAGCTTGGCCAGGCGGCGCGCGATTTCGGTCTTGCCCACGCCGGTGGGGCCGATCATGAGGATGTTCTTGGGGTGGATTTCATGGCGCAGGGGTTCGGCGACCTGCTGGCGGCGCCAGCGGTTGCGCAGCGCCACGGCCACGGCGCGCTTGGCGCGGTTCTGGCCGACGATGTACTTGTCGAGTTCGGAGACGATCTCTCCGGGCGTCATGTTGGATGCGGACATGAGGGCGAATCCTTGATGCGAGAGCAGGCTGGGCGGCGGCTGGGCGCCGCGGGTTACTCGCCCAGCGTTTCGATGACGTGGTTCTGGTTGGTGTAGATGCAGAGGTCGCCGGCGATTTCCAGCGACTGCTTGACGATGGTCTCGGGCGACAGCTCGGTGTTGCGCAGCAGGGCCAGCGCCGCCGACTGGGCGTAGGCGCCGCCGGAACCGATGGCGGCCAGGCCGTGTTCGGGTTCGAGCACGTCGCCGTTGCCGGTCAGCACCAGGGTGTGCTCGGCGTCGGCCACGATCAGCATGGCTTCGAGCCGGCGCAGCACGCGGTCGGTGCGCCAGTCGCGGGTCAGTTCGACCGCGGCGCGCATCAGGTTGCCCTGGTGTTTTTCGAGCTTGGCCTCGAAGCGTTCCTGCAGCGTGAATGCGTCGGCCGTGGCGCCGGCGAAACCGGCAAGAATCTTGTCGTGGTGCAGGCGGCGGATCTTGCGGGCCGTGCCCTTGATGACGATGTTGCCCAGGGTGACCTGGCCATCGCCGCCCAGTGCGACGCGGTTGCCGCGGCGCACGCACACGATGGTGGTGGCGTGAAATTGTTCCATGCGTTCCTTCCTATGAAGGGATTAGCTGGGGGCGGCCGCGTAAAAATCAAGACGAGAAAAAAGGCCATGCCGGAAAACCAGCATAGCCTTTTCGGGACGGGGCGAATACGGGACGGATCAGTCGCCGTACAGCTTCTGGCGCATTTCGCGGCGCTCCTGGGCTTCCAGCGACAGGGTGGCCGTGGGGCGGGCCAGCAGGCGCGGAATGCCGATGGGTTCGCCGGTTTCTTCACACCAGCCGTATTCGCCGCTGTCGATGCGGGCGATGGACTGTTGCACCTTCTTCAGCAGCTTGCGCTCGCGGTCGCGGGTGCGCAGCTCGAGGGCGTGTTCTTCCTCGATCGTGGCGCGGTCGGCGGGGTCGGGCACGAACTGCGTTTCACGCAGGTGCTCGGTGGTTTCGCCGGCGTTGGCCAGGATGTCCTGTTCGAGTTGTTTGAGCCGTTCCTTGAAGAACGCCAGCTGGCGGTCGTTCATATAGTCGGACTCGGGCATGGCCAGCAATTCTTTTTCGCTGGGCAGATCAATCGCCGTATCGCTCGTCGACTTGCTTGGTTTCTTGGTTGCTGCCTTGGTAGCCATGAAAACACTCCACTATGAATCGATCCTGGCGCGGGCGTCCATTCCCCGTCCGTTACTTGTTGCCTACGCTATTCGTACCTCACAGTACTGCCTTCGTCGCATCGCGTCACGTCAGGAAGGGGGATTACCCCGCCAGGCACTGCTCCAAGCCCCGGGTAAAAATCTCCTGGGGCAGCTTGCGTCCGATGAACACCATCTTGGTGGACGGTTTCTCGGCCGCGGTCCACGGCTTGCCGGGTTCGGCGCCCATCATCATGTGCACACCCTGGAACAACATGCGGCGGTTGATGCCCTTCATGTACAGGATGCCCTTGTAGCGCATCAGGTCGGGACCATAGACCTGCACCACGCCACCCAGGAATTCCTCGAGCCGGGCGGGATCGAACGGCTTGTTGGAGCGGAACACGAACGCGCCGATTTCATCGTCGTGCTGGTGGTGGTGGTGATGGTGGGCATGATTGCAGTGCGCCCCGCATTCGCCTTCGTGGTCATGATCGTGATCGTGGCCATGATCGTGGCCGTGGTCGTGATCGTGCCCATGGGAATGGGCGGCGTCGGGGTGCTCATCGGCCAGGAATTCCGGGTCGATGTCCAGAATGGAATTCAGGTTGAAGCCGCTGATGTCGATGATGGACTTCAGGTCGGCGTCGCCGAAGTTGACGGGGGTGATCGGCGCGCGCGGGTTCATGTGAACCAGGCGGTGGCGCAGCGCTTCGTAGTCGACTTCGTTGACCAGGTCTTTCTTGGAGACCAGGATGCGGTCGGCGAAACCGACCTGCTTCTGGGCCTCGGGCTGTTCGTCGAGGGTGGCCATGCCGTGCTTGGCGTCGACCACGGTGATCACCGCGTCCAGGCGGTAGTACTCGGCGATGTCGTCATCCATGAAGAACGTTTGGCAGACGGGGCCGGGATTGGCCATGCCGGTCGTTTCGATGATGACGCGTTCGAAATTCAGTTCGCCGGCTTCGCGCTTGGCGCGCAGTTCGCCCAGCGTGCGCATCAGGTCGCCGCGCACCGTGCAGCAGACGCAGCCGTTGGACAGCTCGATGATTTCCTCGTTGCTGTCCTGCACCAGCAGGTCGTTGTCGATGCTTTCCGGCCCGAATTCGTTTTCGATGACCGCGACGCGGCGGCCATGATATTCGGTCAGGATGCGTTTGAGCAGGGTGGTCTTGCCCGCACCGAGAAAGCCGGTGAGGATGGTGACGGGAACCATTTTGTCCAAACTGCGCGGGGTATTCATGGCGAAGCTGCTAGCGTGAAGTCAAGGCGTTAAACGGAACTCTCGGCGCCGGGACTGCAATTCCGGAAGGTGTGATTCCGGCGATTGCCCTGCCCTGTGGACCGGAGTTTCCGATCCTGGCCGAAAGGCGTGTTTGCCACGGGCTGCAAAGGCCGCCGACAGCGGCCGGACGCAGGATTACAGCACAGTCGGGGGCAGGGGGCAAACCCAGGGTCAACCCTTGGCCCGCGGCCTCCCGGATCGCGGCCGTTCGCCGTCGCGTGCCCGGCGATAACCCTATTTTGGGACGGTTTTCCGGATTTCAAGAGCGGATCGGTCCGCATGGCCGAGCAGGCCGGCGCGGCGTTACGCCAAAAGCATGAGACCGCAGGGATGAAGCGAGGCGCGGCGGCGCGATTCAGTGCTGGTGGTGATGGTGGCCGGCGGCCTCGGCGGGCTGCTTTTTCTGGCATTGCGGGCACAGCGCGCGGATTTCGGTTTCGTGCGTGGCCAGGGCATAGCCGGTCTGGGCGACGCGTTCGGCCAGCTGCCGGCTCATGGCCGGGTCGGACACTTCGGCGACCGCGCCGCAGCCGGTACAGACCACCAGCAGGTCGTGCGGGGCGCCGCCGGCGTCATGGCAGGCGCTCCAGGCGTTGACCGCGTCCAGGCGGTGGATCAGGCCCTCGTCCATCAGGAAGTCGAGCGCGCGGTAGACCGTGGGCGGCGCGGCGCCGGGGTGCACCGCGCGCATGGCGTCCAGCAATTCGTAGGCCTTCAGGCTGCGGCCATGGCGCAGCAGCAGCTCCAGCACCTTGCGGCGGATGGGGGTGAGGCGGCGTCCGCGCTGCTCGCACAGCGTCTCGGCGACGCCGAGCTGGGCGTCCACGGTGTCGCTGCGGGGAGAGCGGGGCGTTGCGGGCATGGCTGGCTTCATGTGTATGGCTGACGCGCGCGATGCGCGCGAGATGCCTGGAAGGTAGCAGAAAACACCCAGATGCGGGCGAAACCCGGTCAATCAAGATTTTAGTTATGATATAACATAATAAAATCTTCGATCCCATTGCCCGATCTCCGATGTCGCATTTCACGCTGCTGCCCGCGCGGCCCGGCGCCGCGCCGCCCGCGCGCTCCGCTTTTCTCGTCTCCGCCTGGCGCCGCATGGCGATCGCGCTGGCCGTGGCCGCGGTCTTGTGGGCCCTGACCGGCTGGGCGCTGGACTGGTGGCCGCGATGAGCGCGCCCATCGCCATCGAGCTCGACAACGTCTCTTTCGGCTGGCATGGCCATGCCGCGCTGAAGTCGGTGTCGGGACGTTTCGCGGCCGGCGGCATGACCGCCGTGGTGGGGCCCAACGGCGCCGGCAAGTCCACGCTGATCAAAGGCATCATGGGCGTGCTGCGCCCCATGAGCGGCAGCGTGCGCGTGACCGGCGCCGGCCGCGCCGGGCTGGCGTGGCTGCCGCAGGCCGCCGAGCTGGACCGCTCGTTTCCCGCCACGGTGCTGGAACTGGCGGCCATGGGCGCGTGGCGCCGCGTGGGCGGATGGCGCCGCGTCGCGGGCGAGGAACTGGAGCGCTGCATGGCCGCGCTGGAAACGGTGGGCCTGGTCGACGCGGCCGGGCGCGCCGTGGGCGCGCTGTCCGGCGGCCAGATGCAGCGCGCGCTGTTTGCGCGCATGCTGGTGCAGGACGCGCCGGTGCTGCTGCTGGACGAGCCCTTCGCCGCCGTCGACAGCCATACGGCCGACGAACTGATGGCTTTGCTTTGCGGCCTGCACGGCCAGGGCCGGACCGTGATCGCGGTGCTGCACGACCTGGACCTGGTGCGCGATCACTTTCCCGAATGCCTGCTGCTTTCCGGCTCGGTGGTGGCCTGGGGCGATACCGCCGGCGCGCTCGACGACGCGCATCTGCGGGCGGCGCGCGCCTGGCGCGCGGAGTTCGCGGCATGAGCCTGGCGCAATGGGTGGTGTCGCCCTTCCTGGACTACGGCTTCATGCGGCGGGCGCTGGCCGGCGCCTGCGCGCTGTCGCTGGGTGCGGCGCCGCTCGGCGTGTTCCTGGTGCTGCGGCGCATGAGCCTGATGGGCGATGCGATGTCGCACGCCATCCTGCCCGGCGTGGCGGCGGGCTTTCTGCTGTCGGGCCTGTCGCTGGGCGCGATGATGCTGGGCGGCATCGCGACGGGCCTGGCCGTGGCCCTGCTCGCGGGCCTGGTGGCCAGGCTCACGCCGCTGCGCGAGGACGCCAGCTTCGCCGCGTTCTACCTGATCTCGCTGGGGCTGGGCGTGCTGCTGGTGTCGCTGCGCGGCTCCAACATGGATCTGCTGCACGTGCTGTTCGGCACGCTGCTGGGCCTGGACGACGCGGCGCTGCTGCTGGTGACGGCGGTGGCCAGCGCGACCCTGCTGGCGCTGGCCGCGATCTACCGGCTGCTGGTGGCCGAATGCCTGGACCCGGGCTTCCTGCGCGCCGCCGGCGGCGCGGGCAGCCGCGTCCACATGGGCTTTCTGGTGCTGGTGGTGGTGAACCTGGTGGCGGGGTTCCAGGTGCTGGGCACCTTGATGGTGGTCGGGATCATGATGTTGCCCGCCGCCGCGGCGCGGTTCTGGGTCCGTTCCGCGGCCGGCCAGATCGGGCTGGCTGCGGGCCTGGGCGTGGCGGCGTCGGTGGCCGGGCTGCTCGTGTCGTACCACTTCGACGTGCCGGCCTCGCCCGCCATCATCCTGGCCGCCGGCGCCGGTTATCTGTTTTCCGTCGTGGGCGGCCCGCAAGGCGGGCTGCTGCGCACCCCGCGCCGCATGCGGCCGGCCTGATTCAAAAGGAGATTCGACATGGGTTCCGTTTTCCGCGCGCTGCTGGCCGCGGCCGGTTTCTCTCTTGCGGCTGCGTCCGGCGCCGCGCCCGCCGATGCGCCGCTGCGGGCGGTGGCCAGTTTTTCCATCCTGGGCGACATCGTGCGCGAGGTGGGCGGCGACGACGTCAGCGTGGCCACGCTGGTCGGCCCCGATGGCGACGCGCACGAGTACGAGCCCACGCCCAGCGATGCGAAGCAGCTGTCCGCCGCCCGCGTGCTGTTCGTCAACGGCCTGGATTTCGAGACCTGGATGCCGCGCCTGGCGAAGTCCGCGGGCTTTTCCGGCCTGACCGTGGTGGCCTCGCAGGGCGTGGCCCCGCGCAAGTTCGCCGGGCCGCGGGAAGAACACGATCACGACCACGACCACGGCCACGGCCACGGCCACGATCATGACGACGACGCCGGCCACGATCACGACCACCATCACGGCGACCTGGACCCGCACGCCTGGCAGGACCTGTCCAACGGCGTGATCTACGCCCGCAACGTGGCCGAAGGCCTGGCCGCCGCCGACCCGGCGCGCGCCCCGGCCTACCGCCAGCGCGCGCAGGCCTACATCGCGCGCCTGCAGGCGCTGGACGCCGAGACCCGCAAGACCTTCGCCGCGATCCCGGCCGAGCGCCGCAAGGTCGTGACCTCGCACGACGCCTTCGGCTATTTCGGCGACGCCTACGGGGTGGACTTCATTGCCGCGATGGGCGTGTCCACCGACGCCGAGCCTTCGGCGGCCGAGGTGGCGCGCATCATCGGGCAGGTCAGGCGCGAGCGCGTGCCGGCGGTGTTCGTGGAAAATATCAGCAGCCCCAGGCTGGTCGAGCAGATCGCGCGCGAAACCGGCGCCAGGGTGGGCGGCACGCTGTATTCCGATGCGCTGTCCAAGGCCGGCCAGCCCGGCGCTACTTATCTGGAGATGTTCGAATGGAACGCACGCCAGCTCGCCACGGCCTTGCGGCCCTGAGCGCCGCCGCGTCCTTGCTGGCCGGCGACGCCGGCGCGCATCCGCATATGTGGATAGACGCCCGCGCGGCCGTCGAGATCGACGCCGGGCGGCGCATCACGGCGCTGCGGCAGGTATGGCTGTTCGACGAGATGTTCGGCGCCTACGCCACGCAAGGCCTGAAGAAGGACCGCAACGGCGCGCTGGCGCCGGATGTCCTGCGGGGCATGGCGCAGGATTGGATGAAGGCGCTGGGCGAACCCGTCACGCACTACTTCACCCGCGTCACGGTGGACGGCAAGAGCCTGGCCTTCGGCGCGCCGCAGGACGCGCGCGTCGACTGGAACCCCAAGACCGGGCGGCTGAGCCTGTCTTTCACGCTGCCCCTGGCCGAGCCGGCGGCGCCGGGCGCGGCAGGCGCGCAAGTGGACATCTACGACCCGACCTACTTTGTCGCCTACGCCTTCGACGCCAAGGACGCGGTCGCGCTTGGCGGCCCGCAAGGCGCGTCCTGTACGTCGGCGTACCGCAAGCCCAAGGAACTGGATTGGAAAACCCTGCAGCAACTGGCCGCGATACCGGCCGACCCGGACGCGTTGCCCGACGAACTCTTCGCCATCACCAAGGGGCTCACGCATCGCATCGAGGTGCGCTGCCTGTAGCCGCGGCCGCGCTGCTGCTGTGGCTGGGATGGAGCGCGGCGGCGGCGCAGGGCGCGCATCCGTTCGGCGTGCCGGAAAGCGGCGGCGCGGGCGGGCCGGGCTGGCTGTCGGGCGTCTTCGGCCAGGTCGCCGTCTGGCAATCGCATTTCTATCGCCAGCTGACGGGCGCGGTGCGCGCCTGGCAGCAGGACGGCGGCGCGGCCTGGGCCCTGGTCGGGCTGTCGTTCGCCTACGGCGTGTTCCACGCGCTGGGGCCGGGGCATGGCAAGGCGGTGATCTCCTCCTATGTGCTGGCGAACCGCCAGACCGCCCGCAACGGCGCGCTGCTGGCGCTGGTGTCCGCGCTGGTGCAGGCGCTGGTGGCGATCGCGATGGTGGCGGTGCTGGCGCTGGCGTTCAACGCCACTGCCGCGCTGATGAACGCGGCCACGCGCTGGCTGGAACTGGCCTCGTATGCGCTGGTGACGGCGCTGGGCGCCTGGCTGGTCTGGGCCAGGGCGATCCGTCCGCTGCGCGCGCACGCCGCCACTTCCGCGCACGTCCACGCGCACGCACACGATTGCGGCTGCGGGCACGCGCATGCGCCCGAGGCGGCAAGCGTGGCCGGCCCGCTGGACCGCCGGCGCGCCGTGTCGGCGGTGCTGGCCGTGGGCCTGCGGCCCTGCAGCGGCGCGCTGATCGTGCTGGTGTTCGCCTTGTCTCAGGGCTTTTTCCTGGCCGGCGTGGCCTCGGCGCTGGCGATGGGCGCGGGCACGGGCCTGACCGTCGCGGCGCTGGCCATGCTGGCCGTGGCGGCCGGCGGCGCGGCTGACCGCCTGGGGCGCCGGCTTTCGGGCGCGGGCGCGGCGCGCCTGCGCTACGGCGTGCAGGCGCTGGCGGCGCTTGCCGTGCTGTTGCTGGGGGTGATGCTGCTGGGCGGCGCGCTGGCCGCGGGCGGCTAGGTCAGGACTTGCGGCCGGCGCGCGGATGGGCCTGGTCGTAGGCGCGGGCCAGATGCTGGAAGTCCAGCCGGGTGTAGACCTGGGTGGTGGAGATGTTGGCGTGGCCCAGCATTTCCTGCACGGCGCGCAGGTCCTGCGCGGATTGCAGCACGTGGCTGGCGAAGCTGTGGCGCAGCACGTGCGGATGCACGTGGGTGGGCACGCCGGCCGCTTGCGCCACGCGCGCCAGCTGCAGCTGCACCACGCGCGGCGAGATGCGGCGTCCGCGCGCGCCCAGGAACAGCGCGGCGGCGTCGGCCGGCGGCGCGCTGAAGGGCGCGAGCTGCGGGCGCGCCGCGATCCATTTGCGCAAGGCTTCCAGGGCCGCGTGGCCGACCGGCACGGAGCGGCGCTTGCCGCCCTTGCCCAGCACCACGACCTCGGCTTCGTCCAGGTTCAGCCAGCCGCGCGATTCATAGCCGTCGGCGCGTTCGTAGCGCAGGTCCAGCCCGACCAGCTCCGACAGCCGCAGGCCGCTGGAATAAAGCAGTTCGAACATGGCCTGGTCGCGCAGCGCGGCGGGCTCGGTCGCCACCTGCGCGGGGGCGCGGTCCAGCAGCGCCTGCGTCTGTTCCACCGACAAGGCCTTGGGCAGGCCGCGCGGGGCCTTGGGCGCGCGCACGCCCGCCACCGGATTGCCGGCCAGCCCGGCCGCCGGCGCCCACCATTGATAGAAGCCGCGCCAGGCCGCCAGCGTGCGCGCCAGGCTGCGCGGGCCGCGGCCCTCGGCGTGCAGGCGCGCCACGAACTGGCGGATGTGGCCGTTGCCGACCTGCTCCAGCGGCAACCCGGCCTTGTCGGCCAGGGCGCGCAGGAAGTGCAGTTCGCGGCGGTAGCCGTCCAGCGTATGGGGCGAATAGCGGCGGTTGGCCGCCAGATACTGCAGCCAGGCGCCCATCGCGTCGGGCAGGGGCGCCGGGGCGGTGTCGTGGGCGGCCTCTGCCATGCTAGGCCTTGGGGCTGGCCGGATTCAGGCGGTGCAGCGCGGCCGAGGCCAGCTGGGCGATGGACTCCAGGAAGGTGGTGCCCATTTCCGGCGTGAAGCGGGCGGGGTCGTCCGAGCCCAGCACCAGCAGGCCGACGGCCGGGCCGTCGGCTTCCAGGCGCAGCGGCACCAGCGCCAGCGACTGGGGCTTGGCGTCCAGCCAGCCGGCGGCTTCGAAGCCGGTGTCGTTGCCACAGTACGGCGTCTTGAGGCTGTCGGTGAAGGTGCGCACGTCCTGCGAGACGGGCTCGCCATAGCCGGTCGGGGGCAGCTCCGACAGGTCCCACAGGCGCAGCGCCACGTGGTTCAGGTCGAACTGTTCGGCCAGGCCCAGCGCGATCTCGCCCGGCACGCGCTGCGGGTCGCATTCGGACAGCATGCGGCTGCACCACTTGGCCACGTGCGTGCCGATGGTTTCGTTGGCGGTGGCGTTGCGCACCAGCTCGTTGAGGCGCCATTCCAGTTCGCGGTTGCGCTCGCGCAGCGTCATGATCTGGCGTTCGCCCAGCGAAATCGCGCGCGAGCCGTGCGGATGGGGCACTTGCAGCGTGGCGAAGACGTCGGCGTGTTCGTCGAAAAAGCCCGGGTTGTCCTGCAGGAAGACGGCGATGTCCTGGGCGGTGAGAGCGGTATCAGTCATGGCTTATCGGTTCAGCCCCATGGAGAAAACGAGCTTGTCGATGTCGACCTGCCCCGTGTAGACGGATTGCGCCGGGCCGGTCATGCGCAGCTGTTCGCCGTTCCAGGCGACGGTCAGCGTGCCGCCGCGCGTCTGCACGCGCACCGGGGAATCGAGCAGGCCGCGGCGGATGCCGGCGGCGACGGCGGCGCAGGCGCCGGTGCCGCAGGCCAGGGTTTCGCCCGCGCCGCGTTCGAACACGCGCAGGCGGATATTGCCGCGGTCCAGCACCTGCATGAAGCCGGCGTTGACGCGGCGCGCAAAGCGCGGATGGGTCTCGATCAGCGGGCCGAGAATGGCGACGGGCGCGGTGTCCACGTTTTCCACGACCTGCACGGCGTGCGGGTTGGAGATCGCCACCGCCGAAAGCCAGACGCTGCGCGGCAGGCCGGCCGGCGCGTCGAGTTCCAGCTGCCACAGCGTGTCCTCGCCCTCGGGGCGCGAGGCCAGGCCGGCGGTGTCGAAGGGCAGGGCGGCCGGATCGAAGCGGGTGCTGCCCATGTCGACCGTGACCTGCTCGTCGTCGCCTTCGTCCAGGACCAGGATGCCGGTGGCGATTTCGGCGCGCAGCGGATTGCGGTCGGACAGGCCCTGCTCGTGCACGAAACGCACGAAGCAGCGCGCGCCGTTGCCGCAGTGTTCGACTTCGCTGCCGTCGGAATTGAAAATCCGGTAGCGGAAATCGGCGTCGGGCCGGGTGGCCGGCTCGACCAGCAGGATCTGGTCGGCGCCGATGCCGAAATGCCGGTCACCCAGGGCGCGCGCGCGCTCCGGCGTCATTTCGATGGTTTGGCGCACGCCGTCGAGCACGACGAAATCGTTGCCCGCGCCATGCATTTTGGTGAAGTTCCAGTTCATCACCGGATTATCGCCCATTATCGGGGCGCGGGCCGCGCGGCCGGGCTCAGTAGAGCTTGGGCTCGCCCGGCGGGCGCGTCTTGAAACGGCGGTGGACCCAGTAGTACTGGCTGGGGCAGCGGCGCACCCACGATTCGAGTTCGCGGTTCAGGCGGGCGGTGGCCTCCTCCAGCGAGTCCTCGCCCGGGAAGTCGGCCAGCGGCGGCAGCACGTCGATGTGATAGCGGCCGGTTTGCGGATTCCAGAAGCCCACGATGGGCATGACCGCGGCGTTCCACTTCTTGGCCAGTTGCGCGGTGGCCAGCAGGGTGGCGGCCGGCACGCCGAAAAACGGCACGAACACCGAGCCCTGGCGGCCGAAGTCCATGTCGGGCAGGTAGTAGACCGGGCGCGGCGCGCGCAGGTGGCGCAGCAGCTCGCGCACGCCGTCCTTGCGGCTGACCAGAAAGA
The DNA here is from genome assembly GCF_003267925.1 of Achromobacter sp. HZ01. NCBI lineage: Bacteria > Pseudomonadati > Pseudomonadota > Betaproteobacteria > Burkholderiales > Alcaligenaceae > Achromobacter > Achromobacter sp. HZ01. Next base: position 490,846 of record NZ_LWKV01000004.1, on the reverse strand, counting down.
CCTCGTTGAAGCGGGCGCGGCCCGCGGCCACCACCGCGTCGATGTGCGGATCGCTTTGCGGGGTGTACATGGTGGCGCCGCTGGGCACCTCCATGGTGAGCCGGGTGGCGGCGGCGTCGAGCGCGATGAAGTGCGGGGCCAGCAGGATGACCGAGCGGCCTTCGGCCGTCAGGGCGTTGATGCGCTCGCTACCGGTTTCCGTCACCATTTCCTTGATGGCCTCCGGCGTGCCGTACCAGAGCACGCCGCGGTCGACGATGGATTGCGCCAGCGCGCGGAAGTGTTCGGCCAGCCAGCGCTCGCGCACCGCTTCGGGCTGGTCGGGAAAGCACAGTTCCAGATTGCGCCGGACGATGCGCGCGCGCGACTTGGCCAGGCGCGGCGCCAGCCAGCCCAGGCAGGCGCCGATACGCAGCCGGGTCGACGGTTTGGCGCGGCCGAACCATTTCATCAGGGAGACCAGCGCGCGCGTTTTGAAATCAGTCATAAGTATCAGCAGGGAAACGGGCGGGGGGGGCGCGGCGGGATTCAACCCGCCGTGGAGTCCGGCGCCGGCGGCGCCCCGCGCGGCGTCTTGTAGCGGTTGTAGCTCCAGAGGTATTGCTCGGGGCAGCGGCGGATCAGCGTTTCCATGGCGGCGTTGAGCAACGCGGCCTGGGCCTGGGGATCGGCCGGCAGCGGTTCGGGCACGCGCACGTAGTGGATGCGCCAGCCCCGGCCCTTGGGCAGCCGTTCGCCAGCGGTCAGGATGATGGAAACGCCGGTCTGCGTGGCCAGCTTGCCGGGCAGCGTCATGGTGTAGGCCATGCGTCCGAAGAACGGCGCCCACACGCCGTCGCCCACGCTGGGCGCCTGGTCGGGCAGCATGCCCACGGACTCCCCGCGGCGCAGCGCGCGCACGAACTCGCGCACGCCCTGCATGGTGGCCGGCACCGCGTTGACGGCCGAGCTGTTGCGCGCGGTTTCCAGCAAGGGAGCCAGGATGTCCTTGCGCGGCGGGCGGAACATGACCGTCATGGGCATCTGGCGCGCCAGGTAGCGGGCGGTGATCTCGAAGCAGCCCAGGTGCGGCGTCAGGAAGAGGATGCCGCGGTTCTCGGCGCGGGCCGCGTCGACCACCGCGTTGTCGTCCGACGCCACCTTGGCGAGGCTGTCCTCGTTGCGGAACCAGACCCGCGGGCTTTCCAGGATCATGGCGCCGATCTCGCCGGCGGCGCGGCGCGCGAAGGCCGGCGAGGGATAGCCGGCCTGGGCCGCGTTGGCCTGCAGCCGGCGCCGGTACTTCCCGGGCCAGGCGTAGATCGCGCGTCCGGCCAGGCGCCCCAGCGCGTGCGCAACGGGAAGAGGAAGGGCGGCGAATAGTCTGAACAGGAAGAGCAGCATGCGGCAATGGGATGGAGCGGGCAGGGGCGCGCCCGGGGCCGGAGCACGGGCGGGCGCCCCGGCGCGAGCAGCAGAACGGCATTTTCGCTTAAAATAGCGCAGTCGCCGAGTTAACCGACAACTTGCGGGGCGACGGCAGGGGGCAGCGCATGCGCGAGTCCTTTGCCAAATCCGCTAAAGCGTCGCGCCCAGATCAGTCATGCATGCCCCCAGGCATGCGATCCGGGGTGCTACGCGCCTCGTGAACCTATGCGCCGGCCAGGCCGGACACGTAAGGACGCATCTGTGGCCAACAACGACTTTCTCTTTACCTCCGAATCCGTCTCTGAAGGGCATCCCGACAAGGTTGCCGACCAGATCTCCGACTCGATTCTCGACGCCATCTTCACGCAGGACCCCAACGCGCGCGTCGCAGCCGAAACGCTGTGCAATACGGGCCTGGTGGTGCTGGCCGGCGAGATCACCACGACCGCCAACGTCGACTACATCCAGGTTGCGCGCGACACGATCCGCCGCATCGGCTACGACAACACCGACTACGGCATCGACTACAAGGGCTGCGCGGTGCTGGTCGCCTACGACAAGCAATCGCCCGACATCGCCCAGGGCGTGGACCGCAGCTCCGAGGACTACCTGAACCAGGGCGCCGGCGACCAGGGCCTGATGTTCGGCTACGCGTGCGACGAAACGCCCGACCTGATGCCGGCCCCGATCTGGTACGCGCACCGCCTGGTGCAGCGCCAGAGCGAACTGCGCAAGGACGGCCGCCTGCCGTGGCTGCGCCCGGACGCCAAGTCGCAGGTCACGTTCCGCTATATCGACGGCCGCCCGGCCGAAGTCGATACCGTGGTGCTGTCGACCCAGCACGCGCCCGAAGTCTCGCAGGAAACCATCCGCGAGGCCGTGATCGAAGACATCATCAAGCCCAGCTTCCCCGAAGGCCTGATCACGCCCAAGACCAAGTTCCTGGTCAACCCGACCGGCCGCTTCGTCATCGGCGGCCCGCAAGGCGATTGCGGCCTGACCGGCCGCAAGATCATCGTCGACACCTACGGCGGCGCGTGCCCGCACGGCGGCGGCGCGTTCTCGGGCAAGGACCCGTCCAAGGTCGACCGCTCGGCTGCCTACGCCGCGCGCTACGTGGCCAAGAACATCGTGGCCGCCGGCCTGGCGCGCCAGTGCCAGGTGCAGGTCAGCTACGCCATTGGCGTGGCCGAGCCCATCAACATCACCGTCTACACCGAAGGCACCGGCGTCATCCCCGACGACCAGATCGCCAAGCTGGTGCGCGAGCACTTCGACCTGCGTCCGAAGGGCATCGTCAACATGCTGGACCTGCTGCGCCCGATCTACGCCAAGACCGCCGCCTACGGCCACTTCGGCCGTTCCGAACCGGAATTCTCGTGGGAAGCCACGGACAAGGTGCCGGAACTGAAGAAGGCGATGTAAGCCTTCCAGGCCAGGTGAACGCCCTCGCGCTGCGAGGGCGTTTTCATTTCAGCCCGGGCTCAAGGCCACGGCAGCGGCAGGTCCAGGCCGCGGGCGACGCTTTCCAGCTCGCGCGCCACGGCTTCGGGAATGCGCAGGCCGTCGGCAAGCGCGGCCTGCTCGCAGGCCGCGGCGCGGGCGCCCGGCAGGCGGGCCTGCGCCCCGCCGCGCTGCTGGAAGCCCGCGGCCCATTCACGCATGTAGCCGGCAAAGGTAGACGAACCGGCGCGCTGCGGATTCACCAGCCAGATCAGGGTGCTTTGCGCGCCGGCGGCGCCGCTGCGCGGTGCGTGCTGCACTTTCTGGCGCGACTCGGGTTCGCCCCCGGCCAGCGCGCCGGCCAGGCATTCGGCCATGATGGCCAGCCCCATGCCCTTGTGGTCGGCCATCGGCAGCAGCGAGCCTTCCAGCGCGGCCTCGGCGTCGGTGGTGGGGCGGCCTGCGCCGTCCAGCGCCCAGCCGGGCGGAATCCCGCGGCCTTCGCGCGCGGCCAGCAGGATATGGCCGCGCGCGGCCACGCTGCACGCCATGTCGAACACCAGCGGCGGCCCGTCCGGGACCGGGCAGCCGAAGGCGATCGGATTGTTGCCGACCGCGCGCCCCGCGTAGCCCGGCAGGGCCATGAGCGGCGGCGTGCGCTGGACCACCAGCGCGATGTGGCCGTGCTCGGCCGCTAGCAGGGCGTAAAGCCCCAGCGCGCCCAGGTGCCCGCAATCGCGGATGCGGCATATGACGGAGACCTCGGTCTCCAGCATCGCCAGGCCTTCCTCGATGGCGGTCAGGGCGGCCACCTGGCCCAGGGCGCCGTCGGCGTCCACGGTGCAGATGCCGGGGCTGCGCTGCACGCGGATGTGGGGCGTGGGATTCACTTCGCCGGATTGCAGCTTTTCCAGATAGGAGGCCAGGCGCGTCAGGCCGTGGGTGGCGACGCCGCGCAGCTCGGTGCGCACCATGGCGCCGGCGGCCAGCGCCGCATGCGCGGCGCCGACGCCGGCGCGCCGCAGCACGGCTTCGACCCAGCCGGTCATCAGGGACGCGGCAACGATGCGGGCGCTCATGGCTGCAGCTCCGGCGCGTGTTCGCGCAGGTGGCGCATGAAGCCCAGTTCGATGCGCGAGATGGAGATCTCCGTGTCGCCCAGCACTTCGCTTTGCGTCATGCGGCCGGCGGCCACGCGCAGCATGGCCTCGCGCAGCGCGGCGGCGGCCTGCTCCAGCGTCTGCCCGTCCGTCAGGATGCCGCTGACGTCCACGTCGATATTGTCGGCAAAGCGCTGCGCGGTGGCCGGGTTGCCGGTGATCTTGACGGTGGGCGACAGCGGATGGCCCACCGGATTGCCCACCCCGGTATTGAACAGGATCAGATGCGCGCCGCCGGCGGCCAGCGCGGCGATGTTCTCGACGCCCGGCGCCGGCGCATCCATGAACACCAGTCCCTTGCGGCTGGGTTTCTCGCCATAGCCGACCACCTCCTGCAACGGCGAGGTGCCGCCCTTGCGCACCGCGCCCAGCGACTTTTCCTCGACCGTGGTCAGGCCGCCGGCGATATTGTCTTCGCCCAGCGGCCACAGCTGCAGCCCCTGGAACGCGGACAAGGCCTCCAGGCGCGCCACCGCGGCCAGCAGCCGCGCGGCCACTTCCGGGTTGACGGCGCGCGCCGCGAGGCTGGCCTCGGCGCCCACGATTTCGTCGGTCTCCGACAGCAGCACCACCCCGCCGGCCTGCACCAGCCAGTCCGCCACCAGCCCGGTGGCGGCGTTGGCGGTCAGGCCCGAGGTGGCGTCCGAGGCGCCGCATTCGACGCCGATCACCAGTTCGCTCAGCGGCATGGGCGCGCGCTCGATGTCCGAGCTTGCGATCACCAGCGCGGCGGCGGCGCGTATCCCCTGGGCGACCGCCTCGACGGTGCCGCCGGCGCTTTGCACGTCCAGCACCCGCACCGGGCGGCCGGCGGCCGCCACCGCGTCGGCCAGCCGCTGCGACGTTACCGGTTCCAGGCCCACGATGAGCACGGCGGCTACATTGGGATGGGTGGCGTAGTTCAGCAGCACGCGATCGTGCCGCGCCAGATCCTCGCCGAACTGGCCGCGCCCGTAGGCCACGCAGACCGGCACCGTGCCCTTGACCGATTCGCAGATCCGGCGCGCCACCGGATTGACGTTGTCCATCGCCGCGATGACGGCGACATGGTTGCGGATGCCGAAGCTGCCGTCGCCGCGCGGATATCCCCAGATGGTTGCGGTCATGAACGGTCCCCCCTGCCGCGCAGGCTTTCCAGATTGTGCAGATGGATGTGCGCGCCCGCGGGAATGGCGCACAGGGCGCGACCGATGGAAGCGCCGTATTTGCGCACTTCGCCGCCCGCGGCGATGTCGGTGACGGCGAACTTGTGCCCCGACGGGATGGCGTCGCGCAGGATGATCCGGTAGGCGGCGGGGCCGGCCTGCACCGCGATGGCGTCGCCGGCGGCCAGCGCCGCGAAGGCCGTGGCGACGTGGTCGCCGGGGTCGATCAACAGGGCGAGATTGGCTTTCATCATTGAACCTTGTAGCGAAGAATGGCGTTGCGGTAATAAGCGGATTCGGCCTGGAGCGCCTGCGAGAACGCGGCCTGCTGCAGCCCCGTGACCTGCACGCCCAGCGCCTGCAGCCGGGCGCGCACCGGTTCCCGGCCCAGCAGCCGTCCGAATGCGGCGGAGATCCGGTCCACTTCGTCGCGGTCCGCCTTGCCCGGCATGAAGAAGCCATACCAGACCTGCGGCAGGTCCTGCTGCTTGAGGTCCTGCTCGCCGATCGCCGGCACCTGCGGCAGCAGCGCGGACCGCTGTTGCGCCAGCACCGCCACGGGGACCAGGCTGCCCGCGTCGAGCAGGGGCTTGGCCGCCGAATAGCCGACCGCGCCGTATTGCGTGGAGTCCGACATCACGCCGGCCAGCACGTCCGGCGCGCCCTTGTACGGCACGGCCAGGAACTGCCCGCCGATCTGGTGCGCCACGTCTTCCAGCGCGACGTGCATGGGCGTTGCGCGGCCGGGGATGCCGATGGACAGGTCTTGCCGTTTTTTCAGGCCCTGCAGCAGGACGGCCGGGCTGGCGTCGGCGCCCGCCTTGGCCACCACCACCGACGGCACCACGCCGACCTGCAGCACCGGCGTCAGGGCTTGCAGCGGCCGGTAGCCGGGGTCCTTCAGCAGGTGCGGCGCGATCGTGATTTCCTGGTTGCCGCCGGCCAGCAGGGTGGTCTGGCCGGCGGGCGCGTTCATGACCGTGCGGGCGGCGATGGTGCCGCTGCCGCCCGGGCGGTTTTCCACCACTACGGTGCGTTGCAGCTCCGTGCCCAGCTGCTGGCCCAGATAGCGCGCCACCGCGTCCACGCCGCCGCCGGCCGGCAGCGAGACGACGATGCGGATGGCCGGGTCCTGGGCCTGCACGGAGCCGGCCAGCAGCGCCGCGCCCAGCGCCGCCAGGACCGCGCGCCGCCGCTTGTGCGTTTCAGACATGGTGTTCTCCTTTCAGCGCTCGGCGTATGGCTGGGCCGCGCTGGAAAAAAAGCGGGATTCGCGGCGTAGTTCCTCCGCGAACGGCTGCGGCGCCAGGGGCCGCGCCTCCAGCCCCGCGCGTTGCAGCGCCTGCCCGACTTCCGCTTCCTGCACGACCTGCTCCAGTTCCGCCGCCAGCCTGGCGCGCACTGCCGCGGGCGTATGCGCCGGCGCGAACCAGCCGAACCATACCGATGGCAGATGAGGAACCTGGACCCCGCCGGCTTCCTGCACCGTGGGCACGTCGGGCACCAGCGGGCTGCGCTCGTCCTGCAAGACCGCCAGCGCGCGCAGGCGTCCCGTCTGGATTTGGCCGATCACCGTCGACAAGGTGATGGCCAGCATGTCTATCTGTCCGCCCATCAGGTCGGACATGGCCCGGGCGCCGCCGTTGTAGGGAATGTGGTGCACGCGCACGCCGGAGGCCGTGAAGATGCTGTCCATCATCAGGTGCATGGGTGTTCCTATCCCCGGTGTGGCGTACGAGAGCGTGTCCGGGGCCTGTTTGGCCGCGTCCAGCAATTGCCGCAGGCTGGCGCTTTGCGCGCCCTGTTCCCGCACGACCAGCACGATGGGGGCGGTCGCCGTGCGCAGCAAGGGGACGAGATCGGCGTCCGGGTCGTACGGCAGCGAGGGCCGCAGATGGCGCACGATCGTGAGTTCCGGGTTGGTGGCCGCCAGCAGGGTGTAGCCGTCGGGCGCGGCCCGGGCGACGAAATTGGCGCCGATGGTGCCGACGGCGCCCGGATGGTTTTCCACCACCACGGACTGCCCCAGGCGCGCGGCCAGGCGTTGCGCGGTGATGCGTGTGGCCACGTCGGCCGCGCCGGCCGGCGGATAAGGCACCACCACGCGCAGCGGCTGCCCTGGCCAGGGGCGCTGTTGAGCCATCGCCGCGGGCAGCGCGACGGTGGCGCACAGCATGGCCGCCGCGGCGCGCCGCATCCATGCCGCGCGGCCGGCGCCGCTGGGCTTGATTCGGTGCATGTTGTCTCCAGTGTTATCGGTCTATGCGCCGCGCACGCTCGTCATCTGCCTACAGGGTGTCGAATACCGGGCGCACTGTGCGGTGGCGCAGCAGCCATTGCCCGTTCTCCAGGCATAGCTGGTCGCGGTACTCCGCGATGGTTTCCGGCGGCCGCGCGGATACCGGCAGCGCCGGCGGCACCGGTTCCTGGCCCAGGTGCCGGTAGACCGAGACATAGCTGAAGGCCGCAATCCGGCCGGGGCCGGCGGGCTCCAGCAGCACGTTGCTGATGACGTGGCGCGTCAGGCGCTGGACCGGGCGCGTCTTGAAGGACGAGAGCAGCGCCTGGCGGCCTTCGATGCGCTCATTGGGGCGCTGCAGCACGCCATCGACGGCGAACAGCTGCGCGGCCTCTTCATACCTAGCGGCGTCCACCAGCATCGCGAAGCGTTGAATGGCGGCCACGCAGGCCACGTGGTCCTGCGGTGTGATCGATTGCGGATTCATGGTGCGGGCGTCTCCTTTGGCGCTGGCCTTATTTTTGCCGCGTTTTTTCTAAACTTGTCGCCATTGGTCGTTAGAATTTCTAATGTGACCAATCGAATTGCTTGATCTGCACCCGACGATGAGCCGCAAACTTCCTCCCTTGAAAGCACTGCAGGCGTTCGAGGCCGCCGCCCGCCTGCGCAGCTTTGCCCAGGCTGCGCAGGACCTGCACGTCACCCCTGCGGCCGTCAGCCAGCAGATCAAGAGCCTGGAGGAATGGCTGGGCTTCGCGGTGTTCCGCCGCTCGCGCGCGGGGCTGGAGCTGACCGAGCGCGGCGAGACCCTGGCGCCTTCGCTCAAGAGCGCCTTCGACCTGATCCAGACCGCGACCGAGGACGTGACCGGCGCCGAGGCGGCCGCCACGCTGACCCTGAGCGTGCTGCCCAATTTCGCGATGCGCTGGCTGATTCCCCGGCTGCCCGATTTCACGCGGCGCCATCCCGGAATCCAGATCAGGCTGCTGTCCGTGACCCATGCGCTGACCGACCTCTACGACACCTGCGACCTGGCCATCCGCGCCTACGAGCACGATCCGCAGTTTTGCTTCGAGCCGCTGGTCAGCCCCGACATGGTGCCGATGCTGTCGCCGCAGCTGTACCGCCGCGGCGCGCTGCGCCAGCCCGATGAACTGCTGCGCTTTCCCCTGCTGCACATCACCACCTCGCCGGAGGACTGGCCGCGCTGGTTCCGCGAGACGCGGCAAGACGGCGAGCGCCAGCCCGATCCCGCGTTGCTCGCCAAGGGGCACCAGTTCGATTCCTACGTGGTGGCGGTCGAGGCCGCGATCGCCGGCCTGGGCGTGGTGCTGGGCCGGCCCTCGTTCGCGGCCGCGATACTGCGGCGCAAGGAACTGCTGATCCCGTTCGAGCGCCGCATCGCCAGCAACAAGAGCTGGTACCTGGTGTATCCACGCGCCGAGCTGCCGCGCAAATGCCGGGCGTTCCGCGACTGGCTGCTGGAGGCCTGCGCAGTCGGGGCAGGGCTGCCCGAAGGGTGATGGGCGCGGACCGGGGGCGGCGTCACCACACCGCGCCGTCCGAGCCCGGCGCCCGCAGGTGGCGGGCGAAGCGCTGCGCCAGGAATTCGACGAAGGCCAGGGTCTTGGCCGGCAGGTTCAGGCGTTCCGGATACAAGGCGTGGATGTCGGCCGGCGGCGTGCGCCAGTCGGGCAGCACCACGCGCAGGCGGCCGGCGCGCAGGTGCGCGGCCGTCTCCCACTCGGAGCGCATCACGATGCCGTGCCCGTCCAGCGCCCATTCCAGGGCGCTCTGGCCGTCGTTGGAGCTGACCGGGCCGCGCACCTTGACGGTCTCCGCGCGCAGGCCCGATTCCAGCCGCCAGGTGCCGTAGACCACGTCGTTTTCGCGCACCACGATGCAGCGGTGGCGCTGCAGGTCGCCCGGGGCGCGCGGTTCGCCATAGCTCTCCAGATAGCGCGGCGAGGCGCAGAGCAGGCGCCGGTTCGAGGCGATCTTGCGCGCGGTCAGGCGCGCGTCCGGCAGGTCGCCGAAACGCACCGCCACGTCGAAGCCTTCCTCGATCAGGTTCAGCGGCCTGTCGGTCAGGCGCATCTGCACTTCCACCTCGGGGTACTGGCGCGCGAAGTCGGACACGGCCGGCACGATGTGGGCGCGTCCGAAGCCGAAGGTGGCGTTCAGCCGCAGCAGGCCCTGGGGCTGCGCGCGGGCGCTGGACACCGAGCGTTCCAGGGCTTCGAGGTCGGCCAGGATGCGTCCGCCCTCGGCCAGGTACAGCTCGCCTTCCTGGGTGACGCTGACGCGGCGCGTGGTGCGGTTCAGCAGCCGCACGCCCAGGCGCTGTTCCAGCTTGGCCAGCCGCGTGCTGACCGCCGGCGGCGTCAGGCCCAGTTCGCGCGCGGCCGCGGACAGGTTGCCGTGCTTGACCACCAGCGAGAAAAAAGCGAGGTCCGATAAGGCGTCCATGGGCTTATTTATAAATCATATTTAATAAAGCTTTATTCGGATTATTAATTATAAGAATCCAACAGGCCTATACACTGGACTCGCCCATACAGAGCCGCCTATCGCGGCCACACGAGGAGACCAGGAATGAAGATCAACACCGCGGCCGGCGCCTTGTGCGCGGCCCTTGCCGTCGCATCCTGTTGGACCCAGGCGGCGGCCGCCGCCGGCGCGTTTCCCGAACGCGCCGTCACGCTCATCGTGCCGTTCGCGCCGGGCGGCAGCGTGGACATCGCCGCCCGCTTGATCTCCGACGCCTGGGGCCGCGCGCTGGGGCAGAGCGTGGTGGTGGAAAACCGCGCCGGCGCTTCCGGCAATATCGGCATGGCCGCCGTGGCGCGGGCCCAGCCCGACGGCTACACGCTGGCGATCAACACCATGTCGCTGGCCATCAACCCGGCGCTGTTCCAGAGCATGCCGTTCGACACGAAGAAAGACCTGCGCTCGGTGGGCACGGTGGGAACCTCCCAGCACGTGCTGACGGTGACCAACGGCCTGCCGGTGGCCAACGTCGGCGAGCTGCTGTCCTACGTGCGCGCGCGGCCGGCCAACGATCTGAGCTTCGGTTCCGCGGGCACCGGCAGCACCTTCCACATGGCCGCGGAACTGTTCAAGTCCGTCTCGCAGACGCAGATCCTGCACGTGCCGTACAAGGGCGGCGGTCCGGCCATGCTCGACACCATCAGCGGCCAGGTGCAGATGAGTTTCCCGGTGCTGTCCGCGGCCAAGCCGCAAGTCGACGGCAAGAAGCTGCGCGCGCTGGGCGTGACCGGCACGCGGCGCTCGCCGCTGTTGCCTGACGTGCCCACCATCGCGGAATCGGGCCTGCCCGGCTACGAATTCAATACCTGGTTCGTCATCAGCGCGCCCGCCAATACGCCGCAGGCGGTGATAGACACGCTCAACGCCAAGCTGGAGCAGGCGCTGCGTTCGCCCGAGCTGGCGCAGCGCATGGGCAAGGAAGGCTTCGATCCGCTGATCTCCACGCCCGCCAGGACGGACGCGATGGTGGACGAAGAAATGACGCGCTGGGCCGGCATCGTCAAGCAAGCCGGCATCAAGGCCAACTGATTCAAGGATGCAAGACATGCCCGGCATGACGCTGTACGACAAACTGGTGGCCAGCCATGAGGTGGCCCGGATCGACGACGAGCACGTGCTGCTCTACGTCGATCTGCACATCATGAACGAATACACCAGCCCGCAGGCCTTCAGCGGCCTGGCCGCGCGCGGGCGCGCGGTGCTGCGCCCCGGGCAGCAGATGGCGGTGGTGGACCACGTCATCCCCACCCATCCGGTCGCGCCGGCGCTGCGCGTCATCGCCGACGAGGCGTCCTCGCGCCAGGCGGGCAACCTCAAGCGCAATTGCGATGCGCAGCAGATCGCGCTGTTCGACACCACCGATCCGCTGCAGGGCATCGAGCACGTGATCGCGCCCGAGCACGGCATGGTGCTGCCGGGCATGGTGGTGCTGTGCGGCGACAGCCACACCACCACCTACGGCGCGCTGGGCGCGCTGGGCTTCGGCATCGGAACCTCGGAAGTCGAGCACATCCTGGCCACGCAGACCCTGGTGTACCGAGTGGCGCGTAACATGCGCATCCGCATCGACGGCACGCTGGGCCGCGGCGTCACGGCCAAGGACCTGGTCATCTGCGTGGTGCATCGCATCGGCGCGCAGGGCGCGCGCGGCCATGCCGTGGAGTTCTGCGGCGAGGCGATAGACGCGCTGTCGGCCGAGGCCCGCATGACCCTGTGCAACATGACGGTCGAGGCCGGCGCGCGCGCCGCGCTGATCGCGCCGGACGCCACCACCGACGCCTATGTCGCCGCGCACGCGCCGCAGCTGCGGGGCGACATTTTGGCGCAGGCGCGCGCCAGCTGGGCCGGATTGCGATCGGACGCCGACGCCGTCTTCGACGTGGAGCACGTGCTGGACGCCGCAACCATCGCGCCCTTCGTCACCTGGGGCACCAGCCCGGACCAGGCCGTGCCGATCGACGGCGTCGTGCCCGACCCGCAAGCCGAGCCCGACGCGCTCGCCCGCCTGGCGCTGGAGAAGGCCATGGACTACATCGGCCTGACGCCGGGCGCGCCCATCGCGGGCCTGCCGATAGACCGGGTGTTCATCGGCTCCTGCACCAACGGCCGCATCGAGGATCTGCGCGCCGCGGCCAGCGTGGTGCGCGGGCGCAAGGTCGCGGCCGGCGTGCGGGCCATGGTGGTGCCGGGCTCGGGTGCGGTGCGCGCCCAGGCCGAGGCCGAGGGCGTGGCCGCGCAATTGATCGAGGCGGGCTTCGAGTGGCGCCAGCCGGGCTGCTCCATGTGCCTGGCCATGAACGACGACGTGCTGAGCCCGGGCGAGCGCTGCGCCTCCACCACCAACCGGAATTTCGAAGGCAGGCAGGGCCGGGCGGGGCGCACCCACCTGATGAGCCCGGCCATGGCCGCCGCCGCCGCGCTGGCCGGCCGCATCGTCGACGTGCGCGAATGGGAGAAATGAATGAACCCGATGATCGAAGGCGTGGCCGCGCCTCTGCCTTTTTCCAATCTGGACACCGACCAGATCATGCCCAAGCAGTTCCTGCGCATCATCGACAAGTCGGGCCTGGAGCGGGGGCTGCTGTATGACCTGCGCTTCGACGCCGACGGCGCGCCGCGGCCCGATTTCGTGCTGAACCAGCCGGCCTACGCCGGCGCGCGCATTCTGGTGGCGGGGCCGAACTTCGGCTGCGGCTCCAGCCGGGAGCATGCCGTGTGGGGTTTGCAGCAGTTCGGCATCCGCGCGGTGATTGCGCCCAGTTTCGGCGAAATTTTCTACTTCAACGCGGTCAACAACGGCTTGCTGCTGGTCAGCCTGGCGCCAGCCGAGGTCGATGCGCTGCTTGCCCGGGTATCCCATACGGCCGCCAACCGCGTGAGCATCGACGTGGCGGCCGGCCGTGTCAGCGCCGCCGACGGCTGGACGGCCGGTTTCACGCTGCCCGAACGCCATCGCCGGATGTACGCTCAGGGCCTGGACATGGTGGGCGCGTCGCTGCAGCGGCTGGACGAAGTGCAGCGTTTCGAGGCCGGACATTGGGCGCGCCATCCATGGATGAAAGACGTGGCGCGCCGGGTGCGCGACCGCCTGGACGCCGGCCGCGCAGACTGAGGCAGACCCATGACCGATTTCTTCGACCTACCCATCCGCCGCATCGCCGTCGACGGCGTGCGCATCGCCGCGCGCATCGACGGCTCGGGGCCGCCGCTGCTGCTGCTTCACGGCCATCCGCAGACCCATGCCATCTGGCACCGCGTGTGGCCCGAGCTGACGCGGCACCGCACTTGCGTGGCGGCGGACCTGCGCGGCTATGGCGACAGCGACAAGCCGCCGGCCAGCGCCGGCCACGCCGCGCATTCCAAGCGCGCAATGGCGGCCGACATGGCGGGGTTGATGCTGGCGCTGGGCCATGCGCGCTTCGAGGTGCTGGCGCACGATCGCGGCGCGCGCGTGGCGCACCGGCTGGCGCTGGACCATGCCGCGGCGGTCCGGCGCATGATGCTGCTGGACATCGCGCCGACCCTGGACATGTACGAAGGCACGACGCGCGCCTTCGCCCAGGCCTATTTCCACTGGTTCTGGCTGATCCAGCCGGCGCCGCTGCCGGAAACCATGATCGAGCGCGACCCCGTTTTCTACCTGCGTTCGGTCATGGGCGGGCGGCCCGGCGGGCTGGCGCATTTCTCCAAGGAGGCGATGGCCGAGTACGAGCGCGCCGCGCGGCTGCCGGGCTGGGCCACCGGCATCTGCGAGGACTACCGGGCCTCGGCCACCCTGGACCTGGAGCATGACCGCGCCGGCCGCAAGGCCGGCGAGCGCCTGACCCAGCCGCTGCGGGTGCTGTGGGGCGAGCGCGGCGCGGTGGGCAGGAATTTCGACGTGCTGGGCCTGTGGCGCGCGGTGGCCGATGACGTGTCGGGCGGCCCGCTGCCGGGAGCGCACTACCTGGCGGAGGAGTGCCCCGAGGCGCTGATGGCGCAGGTGCGGGCGTTCTTCGGATGGGACGGCGATCCGGCCCCTTAGCCCACGCGGGCAAGCCTGGACGCGGAGTAGGGCCATCCAAAAAGGGACGCACCGTGGATGTTAACCTTCGGCCCATGAATCGCTACACCGTCGACCTCTCCGAGCTGCCCGCCGCCGAAGACGCGCAACGCGCCTTCAAAGCCACCGATTCGCCCTGCGTGGCGGTGTGCTCCACGCTGTTCGACGAAATCTGCCGCGGCTGCGGCCGTACGGCCATGGAAGTCGCCAACTGGGTCTTCATGACCGAGGAAGAAAAACGCGAGGTCTGGGTGCGCATCAAGGCGCAGGGCTATCCGCGCCGCAACAACTAGTGTGCTGTCCCGTAGATACGCCCGTACGAAATTCCCCCCTTGACGCCAGGGCGTCGTTGCAAATCCTCGCGATACCTACGGGTATCGCTGCGGTTTGCGCCTAGCCCTGACGCCAAGAGGAGAAATTTCGTCATGCGGACGCATCTACGGGACAGCCACTAGCCGGGCGTTGCGCGGCCGCAAAGGCCGTCTTGGGCGTGTCACATGGAGCGGGCTAAATCGCGCTTGTCATCCATTTCCGGCCCCCGCCACCGGCTCCATCATGCGCATCGTCCTGGTCACGGATGCCTGGCATCCGCAAGTCAATGGCGTCGTCCGCACCTGGACGACCATGCAGCAGATCCTGAGCGAATGGGGCCACGAGCTGATCGTGGTGAATCCCCAGGGCAGCCGCACGGTGCCCGCGCCATCTGAGCCGGACCTGCGCCTGTGCCTGCAACCCGGCCGGCAACTGCGCCGCATCCTGGGCGAGACCGTGCCCGACGCGCTGCACATCGCCACCGAAGGGCCGCTGGGCCTGGCGGCGCGCCGGCTGGCGCTGGCGCGGGGCTGGCGCTTCACCACCTCCTTCCACACCATGTTCCCCGACTATCTGCAGGCGCGCATGGGCATTCCGGCGGCCTTGCCGTGGCGCTACCTGCGCTGGTTCCACCGGCCCTCGCAGCGCGTGCTGGTGCCCACGCCCACGGTGCGCGACGTGCTGGCGCGGCGGGGGCTGGCCAATCTGCGGATCTGGTCGCGCGGGGTGGACCCGCGCAAGTTCCGGCCCGGCGCCGGCGCGGCGTTCGAAGGCCTGCCCCGGCCCGTGTTCCTGAGCGTGGGGCGCGTAGCGCGCGAGAAGAATCTGGACGCCTTCCTGGAGCTGGACCTGCCGGGCAGCAAGGTGGTGGTCGGCGCCGGTCCGGACGAGGCGCGCCTGAAAAAGCGCTTTCCCGGCGCGGTCTTCATGGGCATGCAGCAGGACCCCGCGCTGCCGGCGCTGTATGGCGGCGCCGACGTGTTCGTGTTTCCCAGCCTGACCGACACCTTCGGCCTGGTCATGCTGGAGGCCATGGCCTGCGGCACGCCGGTGGCCGCGTTTCGCAGCGAGGCGCCGCTGGCGGTGGTGGCGCAGGGGGTGACCGGCGTGCTCGACGAGGACCTCGGCCACGCCTGCCGCGCGGCGCTATCGCTGGACCGCCACGCGGTGCGCGAGCACGCGCTGACCCGCAGCTGGGACGCGGTGGCCTCGGACCTGCTGGCCGCGCTGGTGCCGCTGGACGGCACCGCCCGCGGCGCGCACCTGTTCAGCATGCCGGAGAACGCCGGCCGGCCGGCGCGGCAATAAGCGTCCGTGGCCCCGCGCCTGCTGCCCGCGGCACGGTTCCCGGGTACAATGCTCGGCAATCCTGAGGAGCGTTGCGACGACCCAGCGGTCGCCAGGCTCAGGAATCCTTGTTCAAGCGGCGCGCCCTCGGCGCGGCGCTGCAGCAACGGCGCTCACCTTTGTCGCATATGGCGGAAAAGGCGGGCACTCGACTGTCGTGGTGTATTCGCGTTGTCCGGCCATCTTGCGCGCCGTTCGTATTTCACGTGGAGCCTACACACCATGAACGCTGTGACTGACAAATCCTTCTCCGACTACATCGTCGCCGACCTGTCGCTGGCCGGCTGGGGCCGCCGCGAGCTGGCCATCGCCGAAACCGAAATGCCCGGCCTGATGGCCATCCGCGAGGAATTCGCGGCCCAGCAGCCGCTCAAGGGCGCCCGCATCGCCGGCAGCCTGCACATGACCATCCAGACCGGCGTGCTGATCGAAACGCTGGTGGCCCTGGGCGCCGAAGTGCGCTGGGCTTCGTGCAACATCTTCTCCACGCAGGACCACGCCGCCGCCGCCATCGCGGCCTCGGGCACGCCGGTCTTCGCCGTCAAGGGCGAGACGCTGGAAGAGTACTGGCAGTACACCCACAAGATCTTCGAATGGCCCAACGGCCAGCACGCCAACATGATCCTGGACGACGGCGGCGACGCCACCTTGATGCTGCACCTGGGCACCAAGGCCGAGAAGGACATCTCGGTGCTGGCCAACCCGGGCAGCGACGAAGAGCGCATCCTGTTCGCCGCCATCAAGGAAACGCTGCAACGCGATCCCAAGTGGTATTCGACGCGCCTGGCCCAGATCAAGGGCGTGACCGAGGAAACCACCACCGGCGTGCACCGCCTCTACCAGATGTCGCAGAAGGGCGAACTGGCCTTCGCCGCCATCAACGTCAACGACTCGGTCACCAAGTCCAAGTTCGACAACCTGTACGGCTGCCGCGAATCGCTGGTCGACGGCATCAAGCGCGCCACCGACGTGATGGTCGCGGGCAAGATCGCGGTGGTGGCCGGCTACGGCGACGTGGGCAAGGGCTGCGCCCAGGCGCTGGCCGCGCTGCGCGCCCAGGTCTGGGTCACCGAGATCGACCCGATCTGCGCCCTGCAGGCCGCCATGGAAGGCTTCAAGGTCGTGACCATGGAAGAGGCCGCCGCGCACGGCGACATCTTCGTCACCGCTACGGGCAACTACCACGTCATCACGCGCGAGCACATGAACGCCATGAAGGACCAGGCCATCGTGTGCAACATCGGTCACTTCGACAACGAAATCGACGTCGCCAGCCTGGCCGACTGCAAGTGGGAAGAGATCAAGCCGCAGGTCGACCACGTCATCTTCCCGGACGGCAAGCGCATCATCCTGCTGGCCCAGGGCCGCCTGGTGAACCTGGGTTGCGCCACCGGCCACCCGTCGTTCGTGATGTCCTCGTCGTTCGCCAACCAGACGATCGCCCAGATCGAGCTGTACACGCGCAACGAGGCCTACAAGTCGGGCGAAGTCTACGTGCTGCCCAAGCACCTGGACGAGAAGGTCGCGCGCCTGCACCTGAAGAAGCTGGGCGTGAAGCTCACCACCCTGCGCCAGGAACAGGCCGACTACATCAGCGTGCCGGTCGAAGGCCCGTACAAGCCCAACCACTACCGTTATTGAGGGTTGTAGCAAAATAGGGGAAGTACCGCGCCATGTCGGCGCGGGCTTACCGGTCCGCAGCTCCCTCTCGCGACCGCATTGCGGCCGCGAGGCCGGCGGACCCAACACAGGAGGTCGAACATGGCATTGATACTCGTCTGGATCCTGAACGCGGTGGCCCTGCTGGCGGTTGCCTATCTGCTGCCCGGCATCACCGTGGCCAGCTTCGGTTCTGCACTCATCGCCGCGCTGGTGCTGGGCCTGGTCAACATGCTGGTCAAGCCGGTGCTGGTGCTGCTGACGCTGCCCATCACGATCGTCACGCTGGGCCTCTTCCTCATCGTCATCAACGCCTTGTTGTTCTGGTTCGTCGGCTCCGTGCTGAAGGGCTTCCAGGTCAACGGGTTCTGGTGGGCCGTGGGCGGTGCGATCCTGTACAGCATCATCTCGGGCCTGCTCACCAAGCTGATCCCCTAGAGTCGATCCCACCCCCGAGCGCTGCGCGCTCCCCCTCAAGGGGGCATGCCGGCGGACCGGCGAAGCCGGCTCCGCGGCATCCCGGTGGGGCGCACCCGGTTCATGCGGGACGCGTAGTGCTTATAGATAACTGCTGATATGTCCGATTCGATTTCTCCCGCTTTCAGTCTGGAATTTTTCCCCCCGCGCGACCTGGCCGGCCAAGAACGGCTGGTGCGCGCGGCCAAGC
This sequence comes from Achromobacter sp. HZ01, assembly GCF_003267925.1. Classification (NCBI taxonomy): domain Bacteria; kingdom Pseudomonadati; phylum Pseudomonadota; class Betaproteobacteria; order Burkholderiales; family Alcaligenaceae; genus Achromobacter; species Achromobacter sp. HZ01. Next base: position 472,875 of record NZ_LWKV01000004.1, on the reverse strand, counting down.
AGATGCTGGCCATCCAGCCCAAGTACGTCAGCGTGACGTTCGGCGCGGGCGGCTCCACGCGTGCGGGCACGGCGGACGCCGTGCGCACGCTGCGCAACCTGGGCTGCGATGCGGCGCCGCACCTGTCGTGCGTCGGCGCCTCGCGCCAGGACCTGCGGGACATCCTCCAGGCCTACAAGAGCGAAGGCGTGCGGCGCGTGGTCGCCCTGCGCGGCGACCTGCCCTCGGGCATGGGCGGCGATGCGGGCGAACTGCGCTACGCCAACGAACTGGTGACGTTCATCCGCGAGGAGACCGGCGACTGGTTCCACATCGAAGTGGCGGCCTATCCCGAAATGCATCCGCAGGCGGCCAACCCCTCGGCCGACCTGGACCATTTCGTGCGCAAGGTGCGGGCCGGCGCCAATGCCGCCATCACGCAGTACTTCTTCAACGCCGACGCCTACTTCGACTTCGTCGACCGGGCCCAGGCCAAGGGCGTGGACGTGCCCATCGTGCCGGGCATCATGCCCATCACGAACCACACGCAGCTGCTGCGCTTTTCGGAAATGTGCGGCGCGGAAGTGCCGCGCTGGATCCGCCTGCGCCTGGCGGAGTTCGGCGACGACAAGGCCTCCATCCGCGCCTTCGGCGTGGACGTGGTGACCGAGCTGTGCCAGACGCTGCTGGACAACGGCGCGCCGGGCCTGCATTTCTACACCCTGAACCACGCCGAAGCGCCGATGGCGGTGTGGCGGGAATTGTCGCTGCAGGGATGAGGGCGGGGGCTTTGGGCGCCTGATGGGTTCCGCGCGCTCGAGCCTTGATTTCTTGTGTCGAATATCTCGCGCTGCACCCATCCTACGGCCTCACCACCGTAGGATGGGCGCAGCGCGAGAACGCTTGGGCAAGAACACGAATATCGAACGCGCGTAGCCCATCGGCCCCCCGGGCCGCCTATTCCGGCTGAATCCCCGCCTGGCGGATCTGCTCGCCCCAGGCTTCATACTGCGACCGGACGAATTGTTGCAAAGGCTCGCCGACCGCCAGGTCCGGCTCCATGCCCATCGCGCGCAGCCGTTCCTGGACGGCGGCATCGCGCATCGTCGCGCTCAACTGGTCGGCCCACCACTTGGCCGCCTCGGGCGCCAGGCCGGCCGGGCCGGCCACGCCGATCCAGCCGGTCAGGTCCAGGCTGCCCATGCCCAGCTCGCCGGCCGTGGGCACCGCGGGCAGAATGGTCGAGCGCTTGCTGGAGACCAGCGCCACGGCGTTCAGGTTCTGCGCGCGGATCTGCGGCAGCACCGCGCCCAGGTCGGCCGCCACGAAATCGATGCGCCCGCCCAGCACCTCGGCGCCGGCGGCGCGGCTGAAGGCGGCCGCGACCACCTGGCCGGTGCCCGAGCCGTAGCCGCTGGTCACCGACTGCGGCTTCTGCCTGGCCGCCGCCACCAGCTGGCGCGCGTCGCCGTACGAGCCGCTGGCGCGCGTGACGATCACCACGTCGAACCGGACCACCCGGCCCACCTGGGTGAAGTCCTTGATCGCGTCATAGCGCTGGAACGCCTTGGACAGGTAGGGGCCCGAGGAACTGGTGGCGCTGGAGCTGGGCATCATGGTGTAGCCGTCGGGCGCGGCCCGGGCCACGGCGTCCACGCCCAGCACGCCTAGGGCGCCCGGCTTGTTCTCGACGACGATCTGTGCGCCGGTGCGGGCGCGGATGTCGTCGACCACCACGCGCGAGACGTTGTCGATGGTGCTGCCGGCCGGAAAACCGACGATGAAGCGTATGGGCTTGTCGGCCTGCGGGTAGCCGCCGGCGGCGGCCAGCGCGGGCACGCAGAGCGCGGCCGCCGCCAGGGCGGCTCGGATCGGGTTGTGCATGGTTGTCTCCTCTGTTTCTTTGTGCGGGTCAGCGAGCTTGGCCGGCGCGCGCCAGCGCCAGGATCTCGTCGGTGTGTTCGCCCAGCCCCGGCGGATGCCGGCGGATCTCGCCCGGCGTGCGGCTGAACCTGACGGGCAGGCCGGCCTGGATCAGGCGTCCTTCTGTGGGATGCTCCGATTCATGCCAGAAGCCGGTGGCCTTGAGATGGGGGTCGGCCAGCAGCTCCTCGAAGCCATTGACCGGCGCGAAGGGGATGTCGGCGCTGGCCAGCAGTTCGGTCCATTGCCCGGTGCTGCGTTCGGCCAGCACCGTCTCCACGTAGCGGTACAGCTCCGGGAAATGGCGGCTGCGGCTGTTGAGGGTCTGGTAGCGCGGATCCTGCGCCATCTCGGGATGGCCGGTCAGGTCGAAAAAGCGCTGCCATTGCGGGGTGGTGTAGGGCACCACGCTCATGTAGCCGTCGCGCGTGCGGAACGGGCGGCGGTATTCGTTGAGCAGGCGCGTGTAGCCCGCCGGGCCCTCGGGCGGCACGAAGGTCAGGCCGGCCAGATGTTCCGGCGCCAGGAAGGCCACCATGCATTCGAACATCGGCACCTCGACCGCCTGGCCGCCGGCGCCGCGTTCGCGCGCCAGCAGCGCGCTGGTCACGGCGTTGGCCACGTACAGGGCCACCACCTTGTCGGCGACCACCGAATTGACGTAGCAGGGCGCGCCGGCGCCCGCGCCGCCTTGCAGCCAGGCCATGCCCGAGGCCGCCTGGATGGTGTCGTCGATGGCGGCCCGTCCGGCGTACGGGCCGGCTTCCGAATAGCCGTAGCAGGCGCAATACACCAGCTCGGGAAAGCGCGCCGCCAGCGTCGCGTAGTCCAGGCCCAGGCGGCGCATGGCGGGCGCGCGCATGTTGGAGATGAACACGTCGGCCCCGCCGATCAGCGCGTCCAGCTGCGCGCGGCCTTCGGCGGTCTTGACGTCGATCACCGCGCTGCGCTTGTTGCGGTTGAGGTTGAGGTGGGTGTGGCTCATGGCGGCATGGCGCTGCGGCGTGACGTGGCGGAACACGTCGCCTTCGGCGGACTCGATCTTGATCACGTCGGCGCCCATGTCGCCGAGCATCTGGGTGGCCATGGGCCCCATGCCCACGCTGGTCATGTCGATGACGCGTATGCCGTGCAGCGGTCCGGGCATGCTCAGTCCTCCCCCAGCAGGCGGCGCGCCAGGCGCAGGTGCGGCCGGTCGATCATCTTGCCGTCCAGCCGCAGCGTGCCCGCGCCGGGATGCTGCGCGAACGCATCGATCACGGCCCGCGCCCATTGCAGCTGCTGCGCGTCGGGCGTCAGCGCGGCGTTGACGGCGTCGACGTGGCGCGGATGGATCGCCATCTTGCCAACGAAGCCGTCGCGGAAAGCCTCGCGGGACTCGTCGGCCAGCACGTCAGGCGCGTCCAGGTCCACGCAGACCGTGTCGATGGCGCGCACGCCGGCGGCCGCCGCGGCCATCAGGCACAGCGAGCGCGCCAGCCGGAACGGTTCGGTATAGCGGCCGGCATCGCGGTTGCGCAGCGCGCCCACGTCGGCGGCCAGGTCTTCCCCGCCCCAGGACAGGCCCCACAGGCGGGCGGTGGCGTCGCGGTAATCGTGCAGCCCGAACAGCGACTGCGCGGTTTCGGTGACGATGGCCAGGATGCGGGTCGCGCCGGCGGCGGCGCCCGCGGCCGCCTCGAACGCGTCCAGGTAGTGCGCAAGCTGGCGCATGTCTTCGCGGCTGCGGCACTTGGGCAGCACGATGCCGCAGGGAGCGGCCGGCATCACGGCCGCCAGGTCGGCCAGCGCAGCGCCGCTGTCCAGCGCGTTGATCCGCACCCACAGGGACTTGCCGGCCGCGCCGCGTTCCAGCATGGCGCGCACCTGGGCGCGGGCTTCGGCTTTCTGGTCCGGCGCGACGGAATCCTCCAGGTCCAGGATCAGCGCGTCGGCCGCGCTGGCGGCGGCATGCTCGAATTTGCGCGCGGAATCGCCGGGCACGAAGAGCAGGGATCGGGTCATGGCGAGCCTCCTAGGGCTGCTTGCGCATCAGGGCCGAGCGCTTGCAGGTGGCGACCACTTCGTCGCGGTGGTTCAGGGCGGTGTGCTCGAACTCGACGATGCCCGCGTCCGGGCGCGAGCGGCTCTCGCGCATGGAGAGCACGCGGGTGCGCACATGCAGCGTGTCGCCGGCGAAGACCGGCTTGGGGAAATTCACGTCGGTCATGCCGAGGTTGGCCACCGTGGTGCCCAGCGTGGTGTCGTTGACCGTCATGCCGATCAGCAGGCCCAGCGTGAACAGGCTGTTGACCAGCGGCTTGCCGAATTCGGTCTTCGCGGCGAAATGCGCGTCCAGGTGCAGCGGCTGCACATTCATCGTCAGCGAGCTGAACAGCACGTTGTCCATCTCGGTCAGGGTGCGGGTCCAGGCATGATCGAAAGCCTGTCCGACGGAAAACTGTTCGTAATAGAGGCCAGCCATGTTTCTTCCTTCTGGGGGAGAGCGCCGGGCGCCAGCCCGGTTCCGGAGTCGCCGCAACAGAGGGATTCCGTCGGCGTTCTTACTCTTGAACAAAAGTTTATAGTCATGAACGCGTGTCGGCAACGCCCGGGCCTAGGCGTAAACCCGCATGGCGTCGCCGCGGGCCTGGCGGGCGGCCGCGGGAATCCGGGGAAGGAAAGGGGGGAAACCGCGCCCGGGAACCGGGCGCGGGCAGCGGCAGGGGAAAAGCCCTACCGGGCGAGCGGGGCGGGGGTGTCGATGCGCTGGGCCAGCTGGCGGCTGGCGGCCAGCAGGGTCTGGCCGATGGCGTCGGCCTTGGCCGCCGACCGGTCCAGCGGCGCGCCCACGACCAGCGCCAGCACCGTGCCGTACAGCATCAGGGGGGCGGCGACCGACAGCGTGTCGGCCTGGTGTTCCGCCAGGTTCACGTGCCAGCCGCGCTCGGCCTCGGACGCGATCAGGCGCAGCAGCTGCTTGTGGGTCTTGACGGTCTGGCTGGTGTAGCGGTCCAGGCTCAGGCGCGCAGCCAGCGCCTCGCGCTCGGCGGGCGCCATGGCGCCCAGCAGGGCGCGTCCGGAGGCCGAGGCGTGCAGCGGCTTGCGCTGGCCGGCCTTGGCCGTGAACCGCACGATGCGTTCGGGTTCGACGACGTCCAGGTAGACCACGTGATCGCCGGCGCGCTGCGCCAGGATCAGCGTCTCGCCCAGCTCGTCGCGCAGCGCTTCCAGCGTGGGCCGGATGCGCGTGGTCAGCTGGTCATGTTCGGCCACCGTGCTGGCTTCGTTCAGCCAGCGCCGGGTCAGGTAATAGCGACCCGCGGTCTGGTGCGCATAGCCATCGCCTTCCAGCGTGTCGAGCAGGGCCAGGCAGCTGGATTTGGGTATGCCCAGCCCCGCCGAAATCTGCGACAGGGTGGCGGGCGCCTGGGTGGCGGCGAAGAACTGCAGGATGTCCAGCACCCGCCGGGCGCTTTTTACGTCGTTCGTACTCATGCACGGCAATATATATTCATGAACGGGCACCGGCAACCGCCGCTGCCCGCCGTGCTTCAGTCGGCGTATACCCCCGCCTTGCGGATCACGCCGCCCCACTTGTCGACCTCGCTCTTGAGCCAGGTCTGCAGGCCTTCGGGGGTCTGCTTGGATTCCGGCACGATCTCGGCGCCCAGCTCGGCCATCTTCTGCGTGAAGGCCGGGTCCTTGAGGGCGGCGCGCAGGGCCGCGTTGAACTTGGCGATGGCCTCGGGCGGCGTGCCCTTGGGCGCGTAGACGCCGTGCCACACCTTGACCTCGAAGCCCTTCAGGCCGCTTTCCTGCAAGGTCGGCGCATCGGGCAGCGTCTTGATGCGTTCCAGCGTGGTGACGCCGTACAGCTTCACGCGGTCGGCCTTGATCTGCGGAATGGTCTGCGTGGTCTGGTCGCACAGCACGTCGACCTGGCCGCCCAGCAGCGCGGTCATCGCCGGCGCGGTGCCGGCGTAGGGCACGGTGGTGAACTGCACGCCCAGCGATTCCTGCAGCAGCATGCCGCAAAGCTGCGACACGGCGCCCAGGCCGGCATTGGCCAGGTTGATCTTGTTGCCGTTTTCGCGCGCGTACTTGATGAAGGCCGGCATGCCGTCGGCCGGCAGGTCCTTGCGGCCCAGCAGCGTCATGGGCACGTCGGCCACCTGGCCGACATAGGCGAAGTCGGTCAGCGGATTGAACGACAGCTTGCGGTACAGCGCCGGCGCGGTGGCCATGCCGTTGTGATGGATCAGGAAGGTGTAGCCGTCGGGCGCGGCGCGCGCCACGTGCTGCGAGGCCAGCGTGCCGCCGGCGCCCGTGCGGTTCTCGATGACGATGCTCTGGCCCAGCGTCTTGGCCATGGATGCGCCCAGGCTGCGCGCGACTACGTCGGTGGGTCCGCCCGCGGCGAAGGGCACGACCAGCGAAATCGGATGGTTGGGATAGGCGCCTTGCGCGGCCGCATTGCCGGCCGCCAGGCACGAAAGGGCCAGGACCGGCCAGGCGGCGCGTCGGGCCGCGCGCATGAAAATAGGGGGCATGTCTCGCTCCTCGTGGTTTTATCGGGGGCCCCCAGGGCAAAGCATGACGGGCCATGGCCAGTGTGGCCCACCCGCGGCCGGATGAGAATTCGCGGTTCTGCAAGCCGGGTTTCGGTAGCTGGAAAGGAGGGTTTATACGGAAATGACGTGCCGCATGGAGTGGTACGGGCCAAAACACGAAAGCCCGACGCTAGCCCGCCTGCTTCTTGCCCGGGTCTTCGGCGAGCGACTGCGGCGCGGGGTGGCTTGCGCCCGTTTCGCCGGCCGGTTCGGCGCGCAGCGGCTGGTGCACGCGGCTAGGCGGCACCAGCGAGGTCGGGGCCTCGGGGCTGGTCCACAGCGGAGCGGGGATTTCGGCGAAGACCTGGCGCAGGCGCTCGCCCCAGCTGCCGCGGATCATGCGGAAGTATTCATTGTTCTCGTCGATGCAGGCGAAATGCGTGACGCGCAGCGTATCGGCGCCGTAGACCAGCAGATCCAGCGGCAGGCCGACCGAGATGTTGGAGCGCAGCGTGGAGTCCATGGAGATCAGCGCGCACTTGGCGGCTTCGTCCAGCGAGGTGTCGGGGCGCAGCACCCGGTCCAGGATGGGCTTGCCATACTTGGCCTCGCCGATCTGGAAGTACGGACATTCCTGGCCGGCCTCGATGAAGTTGCCGGCCGAGTACACCTGGAACAGCCGGCAGCGCTCGGCGCCGATCTGGCCGCCGAAGATCAGGCTGACGTTGAAGTCGACATGCTGCTCGTGCAGGGCGGCGGCTTCGTGGCGGTAGACCTCGCGCACCGCCGCGCCGACCACGCAGGCGGCCTCGAACATGTCGGGCGCGCTCCAGAGCGTTTCGCAGCCTTCGGGGCGAGGACGCGTGAGCGCGTTCAGCACGGCCTGGCTGACCGCCAGGTTGCCCGAAGTCATCAGCGTCATGACGCGGTCGCCGGCGCGCTCGAAAACCGTCATCTTGCGAAAGACGCTGATCTGGTCGACGCCCGCATTGGTGCGGGAGTCGGAAAGGAACACCAGGCCGGAATCGAGACGGGCCGCGACGCAATAGGTCATGATCGGAACCGGGAAAAGCCATGCCGCATTCATTGTATTGCGGGGCGTTCCGGCGCGCGTTACGGTTTGCACCGTTTTGGTGCAAACCGCAGGCTGTCGCGGCGGCGTCAGCTCAGGCGGTAGCTGTGCAGCGTGGTGCCGCCGGCGCCGCCTTGCTCCAGCGGCGCGGCGGGCACCCAGCCGTCCTCGGTCAGGACCGCGTCCAGCGGGAAGTCATGCGCGGCCGGCGCGTAGCCGGCGTCCAGCGCGCCGCAGCTCCAGGCGATGCCGATGGCGATGAACGGGTGGCCGCGGTCGCGCAGCGCGGCCAGGCTGCGGTCGTAGTAGCCGCCGCCGTAGCCCAGGCGGTCGCCTTGGGCGGTGTAGCCCAGGGTGGGCACCAGCACCACGTCGGGCAGCAGTTCGGCGCCGTGCACCGGTTCCTGGATGCCGTAGGGGCCCGCGCGCAGTTCGGCCTCGGGCGTCCAGGGCAGGAAGGCGAGCGGCGCATTGCGTTCGCGCACCACCGGCAGCGCCACGGCCACGCCGCCGTCGGCCCATTGCTGCAGCAGGGGGCGCAGGTCGGGCTCGTCGGCCATGGGCCAGAACGCGGCCACGGTGGCGGGCGCGGCGCGGCCTGCGCGGACCGCTTCGTCGCGCGCCGCGTTCAGCCAGGTGAACAGCCGCGCGCGCATCAGCAGGGCGCCGCGGCCGCGCTGGTTTTCAGGCAGTTCGGCGCGCATTTTCCGCAATCGCGCGCGTAGCTGGACTGCGGTATTCTCTGGAATATTTTGCGTACTCATGCGGTGGTAGTGACAGGAATGGACAAAGATGGCGGAAGTGGCGGCGGCTTTGGCGGTCGAATGAGGGACGGCGCATGACACAAACTCTCCAAACCGGACGGTATCAGAAATCCGCGCACAAGGCCGCGGGCGCCGTCGCCGGAGCCGGGCTGCGCCGCTGGCTGCCGCTCCTGGCGCTGTTCACCGCGGCCTGTGCGCCGGTGGACGCGCAGCAGCGCAACGCGTCCATCAATGCCCAGCCGCAGGCCGCCGCCCAGGCCGCGCAGCCTGTCATTTCCGTGCCGCCCGCCGTGCTGGCGGGCCTGCCGCCCACCAACGATACGCCCGCGCTGGCCGCCGTGGTGGCCGCGCGCGAGGCCATGCAGCGCAAGCAGTGGTCCATCCTGGGCGCGCTGGTGCCGCAGGCCAAGTCCGACCCGCTGGGCATGTATCCCGAATACTGGCTGCTGCGCTATCAGCTGTGGACGCCGCCGGCCAGCGGCAGGCCCACCGCCGCGCTGCAGCAGTTCGTCAGCAGCAATCCGGATTCCTATCTGGCCGACCGGCTGCGCGGCGACTGGCTGCTTGCGGCCGCGCGCAGCGGCGACTTCGAAACCGTGCGCAAGCTGGCGCCGGTGAAAAACAGCAACGCCCAGATCGAATGCGCCATCCTGGACGCCCAGCACATGACCGGCAAGCGCGTCACCGCCGCGCAGGCCACCAGCGCCTTCGCGCCGGGCTCGGCCTGCTGGGCGCTGTATGACCAACTGGTGGCCGACGGCGTGCTCGGCTGGCAGGAGATCGAGCCGCAGCTGCGCGACGCCATCGAGGCCAACAAGACGACCGATGCGCGCAAGTTCGTGCAATACATCTTCGAGCCCGGCGACCTGAAAGCCTACGATCAGCTCATGAAGGATCCGATGCGGTGGCTGACGCGCCAGGACCGCCTGCCCGTGGGCCGCAACGAAAAAGAGCTGGTGACCATCGCGCTGGCCCGCCTGGCGCGCTCTGATGTCAGCGTGGCCGATTCCTACCTGCGCCGCGAATGGTCCAAGTCCGGGGAGTGGTCCAAGGCGATGGCCAAGTCGAACCTGGCCTGGGTCCGCAGCCAGTATGCGCTGACCGCCGCGCTCAAGCTCGACAGCCGCGCCGACGACTGGTATCGCGAGGCCGGCCATATCCGCATGACGGAATACAACGCCGCCTGGAAGGTGCGCGCGGCCCTGCGCCAGCCCAAGATCGACTGGAAGTGGGTCATCGAATCCATCGACCAGATGCCGCCGGCGCAGCAGGCGGACCCTTCGTGGGTGTACTGGAAGGCGCGCGGCCAGGCCGCGCTGGGCAACAAGGAACAGGCCGCGGCCGCCTACGCCAGCATCGCGGACCGCTTCGACTTCTACGGCCAGCTGGCGGCCGAGGAGCTGGGCCGGCGCATCAACGTGCCGCCGCGTCCGGCGCCCGTGACCGACCAGGAAATCGCCGAGGCCCGCGCCAACCCGGGCCTGCGCCGCGCGGTCCAGCTGTTCCGCCTGGGCTGGCGCGCCGAGGCGGTGCCGGAATGGAATTACAGCCTGCGCGGCATGAGCGACCGCCAGCTGCTGGCCGCCGCCGAACTGGCCCGGGCCGAGAACATCTACGACCGGGTGGTCAACACGTCCGACCGCACCGAGAAGGAATTCGATTTCAGCCAGCGCTTCATCGCGCCCTTCGAGGGCCGCGTCACCGCCAAGGCCAACGCCATCGCGCTGGACCCGGCCTGGGTCTACGGCCTGATCCGCCAGGAATCGCGCTTCATCATGGACGCGCGTTCGCACGTGGGCGCCTCCGGCCTGATGCAGCTGATGCCGGCCACCGCCAAGTGGGTGGCGGGCAAGATCGGCATGAGCGACTTCACGCCCGACAGCGTCAACGATTTCGACACCAACACCGTGCTGGGCACCAACTACCTGAACATGGTGCTGCGCGACCTGGACGGCTCGCAGATGCTGGCCAGCGCCGGCTACAACGCCGGTCCGCGCCGCCCGCACAACTGGCGCTCGACCTTCACCCATCCGGTCGAGGGCGCGATCTTCGCCGAGACCATCCCCTTCACGGAAACGCGCACCTACGTCAAGAACGTGATGTCCAACGCGGTCTATTACGCCGCCATGTTCAGCGGCCAGCCCCAGTCCCTGAAAGAACGCCTGGGCAGCGTGGTGCCGCTGGGCGCCGAAACCACCGCGCTGCCATGAGCCGCGATCCCGCCATCGCGGGCCTGCGGGTCTATATCGTGGGCGGCGCGGTGCGCGACGCGCTGCTCGGCCTGCCGCCCGGCGACCACGACTGGGTCGTGGTGGGCGCCACGCCGGAAGACATGGCGCGGCGCGGCTTCATACCGGTGGGCGGCGATTTTCCCGTGTTCCTGCATCCGCGCAGCAAAGAGGAATACGCGCTGGCGCGCACCGAGCGCAAATCGGGCCGCGGCTACAAGGGCTTCACCTTCTATACCGGCTCCGACGTCACGCTGGAGGAAGACCTGCGCCGGCGCGACCTGACGGTCAATGCCATTGCCCAGACGCCCGAGGGCGAGCTGGTCGACCCGCTGGGCGGCGTGGCCGACGTGCGCGCCCGCGTGCTGCGCCACGTGGGCGAGGCCTTCGAGGAAGATCCGGTGCGCATCCTGCGCCTGGGCCGCTTTGCCGCGCGCTTCGGCGATTTCACCATCGCGCCCGAGACCCTGGAGCTGTGCCGGCGCATGGTCCAGGCCGGCGAGGCCGACGCGCTGGTGCCCGAACGCGTCTGGAAGGAACTGTCGCGCGGGCTCATGGCGTCCACGCCGTCGCGCATGCTGGGCGTGCTGCGCGATTGCGGCGCGCTGGCCCGGGTGATGCCGGAGCTGCAGGAGGTGGACGTCACGGCCGCCGACGTGGACCGCGCGGCCGGACTGGGCCTGCCGCTGCCCGGCCGCTATGCGCTGCTGTGCCGCCTGACGCCGGAACGCGAGGCGCTGGGCCGCCGGCTGCGCGTGCCCACCGAGTGCAACGACTACGCGCGCCTGCTGCCCGAGGTGCTGGCCGGGCTGGACGCGGCGCAGCAGGCGGCCGACGCCGCCGACGCGCAGCTGGCCTTGATGGAACGCGCCGACGCGCTGCGCAAGCCGCAGCGTTTCGCCGATCTGCTGGAGACGGCGGCGGTGTTGCGTCCGGTGGACCGGCAGGCGTGGCGCGCGCGCGTGGAAGCGGTGCGTGGCGTGGATGCGGGCGCGATCGCGCGGGCCAGCGCCGGCGATCCGGCGCGCATCAAGGAAGGGGTGCGCGCCGCGCGCCTGCAGCAGCTGCGCGCGGGCGCCGCGCCGCTATAGCTTGCCCAGCCGGTCGCCGCGCGCGAAGCCGGCCAGCGGCTGCGCGATGCCGCGCCCCACCGCCAGCACCTTGAACAGTTCGCCCATCTCCGCTTCGGACAGCAGCTTCTGCACGGGCGCGACGGTCTTGGCGTAGTTCTGCACGTCGGCCGGATCGAGCTGCGCGAGCAGCTCCATCAGCCCGGCGTTCATGAGGAAGCGGGCCTGCGAGGTATAGCCCAGGACCTGCAGGCCGGCGGCCTGCGCCGCGTCGGCCATCGCGGTGAAATCGACGTGCGCGGTGATGTCCTGCAGGCCGGGGGCGGTAAAGGGATCGCCGTGCGCGTGATGGCGCAGATGGCACATGAGCGTGCCGCCGGCGCGTTGCGGGTGGTAGTACTCGCCTTGCGGAAAGCCGTAGTCCACCAGCAGCGCCGCGCCGCGTTCGAGCCAGCGGCCCATCGCGGCGATCCAGGCTTCGGCCTGCAGATTGATCTCGGAAACGTAGCCCGGCAGCGGCGGCATGCGGTCGGCCACGGCGGCGGCCAGCGCCGGCGGCGCCGGCCGGTCTTCCCAGACGAAGCCCTGCGCATCGTCGACCGCCACGCCGCGTTCCAGCACGGCGGCGCCGTCGTCGCTCCAGCGAAAGAGCGAGACCGGCATCGCGTCCAGCACTTCGTTGGCCAGCACGCAGCCGGCAAAGGCCTCGGGCAGCGCGTCCAGCCACTGCACGCGGTCGCCGAACGGCGCCAGTCTTTCGGCCTGGCGCGCGCGCAGGTCGGCCGACACTTCCAGGATCAGGTAGCGGGTCTGCGCCAGCCCCAGCGCATCCAGCTCGCGCAGCACGCCTTCGGCCAGCGCGCCGGTGCCGGCGCCGAACTCCAGCACGGCGTCGGCGCCGGTCTGGCGCAGCACCTCGGCGGCCTGACGCGCCAGCGTGCGGGCGAACAGCGGCGTCAGCTGCGGGGCCGTGACGAAGTCGCCCGCCGGTGTGGCGGCAGAGGCATCCGCCTCGGCCAGCTTGACGTTGCCTGCCGCGTAATAGCCCAGTCCCGGCGCGTACAGCGCCTGCGCCATCCAGCGGTCGAACGGCAGCCAGCCGCCATGGGCCGCGATGGCATCGCGCAGATGGGCGGCCGCGGCCTCGGAATGTTCGAGGGCGGCGGGCGACAGGGTGGGGAGATTGGCGGGGGCGGAGCGTTGCATGATCGGATGAGGCGGTGGCAGGCCGCCATTTTAAGAAAACCCCGCGTCCGTTACCGGAGCGCGGGGTTTGCGTGGCTCAGGCCGTCGGATCAGCCGCGGCGGTCGAAGCGCTTGGGGCCGCCGGGGCGCTTGTCGAACGAGGGCTTGCCGCGGAAACCGCCTTCCGGACGGTCGCCGCCGCGGAAGCCGCCTTCGCGTTGCGGGCGGTCGCCGAAGCTGGCGCGGTCGTTGTAGCTGTGGCGCGAATCGCGGTCGCCGCCGCGGAAACCGCCTTCGCGCGGGCCGCGCTCGCTGAACGGACGCGGATCGCGCTGCGGACGGTCGCCGTAGCTGGGACGATCGTTGTAGCCGCGCGCCTCGCGCTCGCCGCCGCGGAAACCGCCCTCGCGCTGGGGACGGTCGCCCCAGGAGCGGTTGCCCTGGTAGCCGCCGTCGCGCTGCGGACGATCGCCGAAGCTGGGGCGGTCGCCGAAGGAACGCGCCGGACGGTCGCCGAACGGACGATTGCCCTGGTAGCCGCCTTCGCGCGGGGCGCTGTCGCGGTGGCCTTGGTAGCCGCCTTCACGCGGCTTGAACTCGCCGCGCGGGCCGCCGAAGGAACGGCCTTCGCGATGGCCCTGGTAGCCGCCGCCGGGACGCTTGCCGAACGGTTTGCCGCCACGCGGGCCGCCGGTGGACGGGCGCGGGGTGCGCTTGGGCTCCAGGCCGGCGATCACTTCGGGCGTGATCGACTGGCCGATGTAGTGCTCGATGCGGCGGACCTTGTGGCGCTCGGAATGCGTGGCCAGCGTGAACGCCAGGCCGTTGCGGCCGGCGCGGCCGGTGCGGCCGATGCGGTGCACGTAGTCCTCGGCCTGCATCGGCAGGTCGAAGTTGACGGCGTGGCTGATGCCCTGCACGTCGATGCCGCGGGCGGCCACGTCGGTGGCCACCAGGATGCGCAGCTGGCCGCGCTGCAGCTGCGACAGGGTGCGGGTGCGCTGGCGCTGGTTCATGTCGCCGTGCAGGGCGGCGGCGGCGAAGCCCTGGTCGGCCAGGTGGTCGGCCAGATCGTCGGCGCCGCGCTTGGTCGAGGTGAAGACGATGGCCTGGTCCAGCGAGGCGTCGCGCAGCACGTGGTCCAGCAACTGCATCTTGTGGCTGGCGTCGTCGGCGTACAGCAGGCTTTGCGTGATGTTGGTGTGCTTTTCCTTGTGGCCGGCGATCTCGATGCGTTGCGGCTCGCGCATCATGCGCGCGGCCAGCTTGGCGACGGTGCCGTCCAGCGTGGCCGAGAACAGCAGCGTCTGGCGGCCTTCGGGCAGGCGGCCGACGATGGTCTCGATGTCTTCGATGAAGCCCATGTCCAGCATGCGGTCGGCTTCGTCCAGCACCAGCGTGTGCACGGTGTTCAGCTTGACGCGGCCCGAGTTCAGGTGGTCGATCAGGCGGCCCGGGGTGGCGACCAGCACGTCCACGCGGCGCGACAGCGCCTTCAGCTGCGCGCCGTAGGGCATGCCGCCGACGACGGTGGCGGTGCGCAGGTCGGCCAGCTTGCGGCCGTAGGTGGCGGTGGCGTCGGTGACCTGCAGGGCCAGTTCGCGGGTCGGGGTCAGCACCAGCACCTGCACGCCCACGCCCTTGTTGGCGGGGTGCTGGGCGATGCGGTGCAGGGCCGGCAGCATGAAGGCGGCGGTCTTGCCGCTGCCCGTCTGCGAGGACACCATCAGGTCATGGCCGGCCAGCGCCTGCGGAATGGCGGCAGCCTGGACGGCGGTGGGGGTGGTGAAGCCAGCTTCTTGGACGGCCGACAACAGGGCGGGAGCGAGACCCAGGTTTTCGAAAGACATTACTTTCCCTTGCCGCAATCAATGCGACGCAATGCTTGGTCGGGCCAGGGGATTAGGCGGCCGGATCCAGGCGACGGTTGATGGAGCATCGTGCCGACCGGATCAACCATGCGCGTGGCGCGTTCTCTTGTACTGACTGGAACGCAGGGCGAAAGGAAAGGGGTCAGGAATCGATGATAGTTCGGCATGGGGCCGGGGCGGTTGCCCGGCGAACTGCGAAAACTTCCGCTAAATCAAGGCGGTAAATGCCGAACTCGTTTTGTGCAGTGCGGCGATCATAACCCGAATTCGCCTTGCAAGGGAATTATTTTTTTGTCCAGCGCCCAATCAATAGGGTTTTTCCCTTGGTTGGCCAGCCATTCGTTGGTTTTCAGGAAATGGCCGCAGCCCAGGAAGGGCACGGGCGGCCTTCTGGCCGACAGCGGCGAGGGGTGGTTGGCCATCAGGACCAGGTGGCCGCTGTCGGCCGGCAGCAGGGCCTGCTTGGCCTGGGCGTGGGCGCCCCACAACATGAAAACCTTGGGGGACGGATCGCGCGCGACCAGGGCGATCAGCGCGTCGGTCACGGTTTCCCAGCCGCGCCGGGCGTGGGAGGCGGGCTGGCCGTCCTCCACGGTCAGCGCCGTGTTCAGCAGCAGCACGCCCTGTTCGGCCCAGCAGCTCAGGTCGTTGCCGGCCGGCACGCGGGAGCCCGGGTACTCCAGCGCGATTTCGTTGAAGATGTTGCGCAGGCTGGGCGGGCGCTTGCAGTCGTCCGGCACCGAGAAGGCCAGGCCCTGGGCCTGGCCGGGGCCATGGTAGGGGTCCTGGCCCAGGATCACCACGCGCACGTCCGAGGGCGCCAGGCCGTGCAGGGCGCGAAACGGCGTGGCGGGATAGACGGTGGCGCCTTCGGCCAGGCGTTTTTCCACGTGGGCGGTCACCGCAGCCAGCGCGTCGGCCACCGGCCGGTCGGAAAAGGCGGCCAGCCAGGCGGCGGGAAGTTGCGCCGTCTGGGCGGCGAGGGCGGCGGGAATCAGGCGGTTGTCGGTCGGCATGGGCGCGATTTTGGCACAGGGCGCGGCCGCGCCTCAGGCCGGCCAGCCGGCCTGGCGATAAGCCGAGTCCCAGAACATCCATTCCAGCTGGGCCGCGTGCGTGTAGGCCTGGTGCATCGCCGCCAGCGTCTGCGCCGAGGCCGATTCCGCGGCGCGATCCACCGAGGCGATCACGGCCCGCACCAGCGCATGGAATTCGTCGCCCGCGTAGGTGTCGATCCAGGCGGCGTAGGGATTGGGCCGGGTGGCGCGCGCGTGGATCTCGCGGCCGATCTCGGCGTAGATCCAGAAGCACGGCAGCAGGGCGGCCAGCGCCACCGGGTACGGCGCGCTCCAGGCGGTGGCGATCAGGAAGCTGGTGTAGTGGTGGCTGGCCGGCGTCAGCGGCGTGGCTTCGAAGGTGGCGGCGTCGATGCCGTACTGCTTCATGAAACCTTCGTGCAGCGAGCGTTCGGCGACCACCGCGCCGCGGGCGGCTTCGGCGAACTGCACCACGCCGTCGGCGTCGTCGGCCTTGGCGGCGGCGATGGCCAGCGCGCGTCCGAACGCCACCAGATAGTGCGCGTCCTGGATCATGTAGTGCTTGAACGCGCTCTCGTCGAGCTGGCCGCTGGCCAGTTCGCGGTTGAACGGCATGTCGCGCGTTTTTTCGTAAAGCGCGGCGTTGCGCGCCCAGGCGTCGGAGCTGAAAGACATGGGGATTCCTCGAGGCGGGTGGGCAGGCTGCCCGGCCAAAGGAGGCTAGGGTACCAAAGACCGGCGCGCCCCCAAGGCGGGCCTCAGGCGTGGCGCTTGCCGTGCCGTTGGGCGTAATCCAGCAGCGCGTCGCGCAGCACCACGGCCTGGTTGTGCTCGGCGTCGTGGGCGCCATAGAGCAAGGTCAGCGGCCGCTTGCCGGCGGCCTGCAGCAGGGCTTCCAGGCGGGCCTGCTGCTCGGGCGCGGCCAGCTCGGCCAGGTATTTGCGGCGGAACTCGTCCCAGCGTTCCTCGACGTGGTTGAACCACTTGCGCAGTTCGGTGGTGGGCGCGAGGTCGCGGGCCCATTCGTCCAGCCCCAGGTCGTCGCGGCGCAGCCCGCGCGGCCACACGCGGTCCACCAGCGCGCGGTAGCTGCCTTGCGGTCCGGTGCCTTCGTAGACGCGTTGCAGGGTGATGGCGGGCGGTTTCATGGCGGCTCCTCGGGGTCGTGGCGGCTGACCCCGTCTACCGTCTACTTTAGCGCCGCCCGCCCGTCGTCATGGCGTTTCGGCGCGGCCGCCGGCGCGCAGCAGCACGAACCCCACGATGGCCGAGGCCAGCGAGCCCGTCAGCACGCCGATCTTGGTGGCGTCCACGGCGGCCGGGTCGGTGAAGGCCAGGGCGCCGATGAACAGGCTCATGGTGAAGCCAATGCCGCACAGCAGCGCGACGCCGTAGAGCTGGGTGTAGGTGGCGTGGCGCGGCAGGGTGGCGAGGCCGCTCTTGATGGCCAGCCAGGCAAAGCCGAACACGCCCAGCTGCTTGCCCAGGAACAGGCCCAGCGCCACGCCCAGCGGCACCGGCTGCGCCAGCGTGGCCAGCCCCAGGCCGGCGAAGGAGACGCCCGCGTTGGCGAAGCCGAACACGGGCACGATGAGCAGGGCCACCGGCTTGTGCAGCGCGTGTTCCAGCGCATGCAGCGGGGAATATTCGCCGGTATCGCCCTGGTTCTGCGGGCGCAGCGGGATGGCCAGGGCCAGCGCCACGCCGGCCAGCGTGGCGTGCACGCCGGATTTCAGGACGAAGTACCACAGCACCGCGCCGATCAGCAGATAAGGCGCCAGGCGCAGCACGCCCATGCGGTTCATGCAGAACAGCACGACCAGCAGGGCGCCCGCCATGCCCAGCGCGAAGGTATTGAGCGTGGACGTATAGAAGAGCGCGATGATGACGATGGCGCCCAGGTCGTCAAGAATGGCCAGCGCGGTCAGGAAGACCTTCAGCGAGGTCGGCACCCGGCTGCCCAGCAGCGCCAGGATGCCCAGCGCGAAGGCGATGTCCGTGGCTGCCGGGATGGCCCAGCCGCGCAGCGTCTCGGGGCTGCCGGCGTTGATCAGCACGTAAATCAGCGCAGGCAGCACCATGCCGCCCACCGCCGCGATGCCCGGCAGCACGATGCGGGCCGCGCCGCGCAACTGGCCGTCCAGCACCTCGCGCTTGATTTCAAGGCCGACCAGCAGGAAGAACACCGCCATCAGGCCGTCGTTGATCCAGTGCAGCACGCTTTCCTTGAGCACGACCGGGCCGGCCTGGAAGCCGAACTTGGTTTCGAGCGCGCCGAAGTAGTACGGCGCGGCCGGACTGTTGGCGACGATCAGCGCGACCAGCGCGGCCAGCATCAGGACATAGCCGCCGAGCGCTTCGGACTGCAGGAAGGCCTGGAAGAGGGAGGGGGATTTGGGGGTGGACGAAGCCGGTCGATTCACTTTTTACGGCCTTGATTACATTTTGATAATATACGCAGCGAGAACCTGAATTTTACCTGAATACATGAACGATGGCGCTCTATTTCGGATATCTTCGCTGATTTTCAGCAAAAAACGGGCGATTCGCATTCAATCTTTATCCCGCGGTCTCGGACCGATTCCCCTGCCGTATCCGAAAATCCTCTACTAGAGTCTGGCCCAGGCGCATGACCGCGCGATAACCATCCGCCGATTCCCGCAATCGGCCTTTCCCGACATTCCGACCCGCCCTCGGTCGAGCCGTCCCGGCAACGCCGGCCAGTACATGCCTTTATCTCCTCTTACGGTATTGACCTACACCCCCGCCCGGCCCGGCGCCGCCAGCCGCCTGGTAGATGTCGGCGACTCCCTCGCCGCGCCGGCCGGCCCCATCGCCCACGGCGTTTACCGAACCCACAGGCTCGCGCCCAGCGCGCGCCTGCTCGCCTGGGCCCGTGCCGGGGCGCGTTTCGACCTCTCCCGCACGGGCGCGGCGCGCGTCTGGGCGGACGGCAGCCTGCAGGCCTCCGAGTGCCCGCATGAATGTTGCGCCACGGGTGCGGCCGCGCTGGACCCCGAAGACATCGCCTACCTGGGCGCGTACCTGATGCACCAGGGCCGCCGCTGGAGCGATACGGACGACGCCTCCCCATCATGCTGAACGCCGCCGAAACGCCGCGCCGGCCCGCCGCGGGCCTGCGCATCCTGCATACCGAAGCCGCCACTTCGTTCGGCGGGCAGGAGTTCTGCATCTACAAGGAAATGATCGCCATGCGCGAGCGCGGCCACCATCTCGAGGCGCTGTGCCAGCCCGAGGCGGAACTGGGCCGCCGCCTGCGCATGGCGGGGTTCACGGTGCACCTGATGCCCATGGACGGCCCGCACAATTTCCTGCGGGGCGTGGCGTCGGTGCGGCGCCTGCTGCGGCGCGGGGGCTTCGACGTGGTCAATACGCACAGCCGGCGCGACACCGTGCTGGCCGCGATCGCGGCGCGCCTGGCCGGCACGCCGCTGATCGTGCGCACGCGGCATCTGGCCAAGCCCATCAATTCGCTCTATGCCTACACCTGGCTGGCGCATCGCGTCATCGCGGTCAGCGCCTATGTGCGCAAGCAGCTGCTCGACGGCGGCGCGCGGCCCGCGTCCATCGCCACCATCCATTCGCCGGTGGTGCTGCCGCAGGCGCGCCGGGGCGTCTGCGTCCGGCGCGAACTGGGCCTGGCCGCGGACGACCTGGTCATCGGCTGCGTGGCCGTGATGCGGGCGGACAAGGGCCACGCCGACCTGATCGAGGCCTTCCACCGCATTTCCGGCGCGTTCCCGCAGGCCCGGCTGGTGCTGGCGGGCGACGGCATGCCGCTGTTCGAGCGCCTGCAGGCGCAGGCGGCTTCGCTGGGGCTGGCGCCGCGCGTGCATTTCCTGGGCCGGCGCGACGACATCGGCGACGTGATGGCGGCCTTCGACGTGTTCGCGCTGCCCACACAGCGCGAGGCGCTGGGCACCGTCTTTATCGAGGCCGCGGCCATGGGCGTGCCGGTCATCGGCGGCAACGTGGGCGGCGTGCCGGAAACCATGCAGGCGGACGTGACCGGCCTGCTGGTGCCGCCGCGCGATCCGGCCGCGCTGGCGGCGGCGCTGGAGCGCCTGCTGGCCGACCCCGGGCTGCGCCGGAGCATGGGCCGGGCAGGCAGAGACTGGATACGCGGGCAGGGGTTGTTCTCGGCGGAAACCGCCGCCAGCCAGGTCGAGCAGGCCTACTCGCGCTGGCTGGCCGAACTGGGCGCGCGCTAGTGCGCTAGTGCCAGAGCAGGGCGTTCATCGCCTCGACCAGCCGGTTGCGGTAGCGCGGCAGCAGGGCCTGCAGTTCCGCGCGCCGCGCCTTCCATTCCTCGGATTCCGCGCCCTGCGCCACGCGCGGCGGCGCCCAGATCGCGTCGGGGAAGTGGCGGTCGCCGCGCCAGCGCGGGATCACATGCCAATGCAGGTGCGGCACCATATTGCCCAACGAGGCCAGGTTGACCTTGTCGGGCGACAGTATCGATTGCTGCGTTTCCTCCACCACGTACACGGCCCGCATCAGCAGGTCGCGTCCATGCGTGGACAGGCTGGTCATTTCGGCCAGGTGGCCGTTCCAGACCACCCGCGTGAAGCCGGGATAATCCGGATCGGCGACTTCGATGATGCGCAGGTGCGGGCCGCGCCACAGCAGCGCGCCGCCGTCTTCCTGGCACAGCGGACAGTTGGGATCACGTGCGCTCATGTCAGCGTTTTCCGGTATTGAATGAAGCCGGAGCGGTCGGCGATGCGGTCGTACAACTGGATGGCGGTGGCGTTGGTTTCATGGGTCAGCCAGTATACGCGCGCGCAATTGGCCGCGGCCGCCTGCGCGTAGACGTGTTCGATCAGCTTGCGGCCCGCGCCGGCGCCGCGCACGTCCGGGGCCACGTACAGGTCCTGCAGATAACAGTAGTCGCCGGCGGTCCAGGTCGAACGGTGGAAGATCCAGTGCACCAGTCCGATGGCGCGGCCGCTGTCGTAGGCCAGCGCGGCGTGCATGGGCTGCGCGCCGTCCAGCAGGCGCGCCCAGGTGTTGCGCGTGACGGCGTCGTCGATGTCGACGCGGTAGAAGTCCTGGTAGCCCTTCCACAGCGGCAGCCAGGCGTCGAAGTCGGCGGCGACGATGGGTCGGATCTCTACGGTACTCATGGCGGGGCCCTCCGGCGGGATTTCAGAGCTGGGTTTCCAGGGCTTCGACGATGTGCCGCAGCACCTGCACGCGAGCGTAGCGCTTGTCGTTGGCCGAGACCACATGCCAGGGCGTGCGGGCCACGTCGGTGCGGGCCAGCATTTCGTTGGCCGCGGCCGCGTAGTCCTGCCATTTGTCGCGGTTGCGCCAGTCCTCGGCGGTGATCTTGAAATTCTTGAACGGCGATTTCTCGCGTTCCTTGAATCGTTCCAGCTGCACGTCCGGCGTGATCGCCAGCCAGAACTTCAGCACCAGCGCGCCGCTGGCGGCCAGCTGCCCTTCGAAGTCGTTGATCTCGGCGTAGGCCCGGCGCCATTGGGCCGGCGGGGTCAGTTTCTCGACGCGTTCGACCAGCACGCGGCCGTACCAGGACCGGTCGAAGATGGCGATGCGCCCATGGCGCGGCACCTGGCGCCAGAACCGCCACAGATAGGGGCGGGCCAGCGCTTCGCTGCCTGGCGCGGCGATGGGCGTGATGTCGAACTGGCGGGCGTCCAGCGCATGCGTCACGCGCCGGATGGCGCCGCCCTTGCCGGCGGCGTCCTGCCCCTCGAACACCAGCACCAGCGAACGCTCCTGGAACTTGCGCGAGCGCGCCGCGCGCGCCAGCCGGCCCTGCAGCAATCCGAGTTCGGATTCGTAGTCGCTCTTGTCGAGGCGCGCGTCATAGTCCAGCTGGCCCAGCCGGTCCGCCACGCGCGTCGGCCGCGAGTGGGGCACGAAGCTGGCCGGAATGCGCGGCACGCCGCGCTGGCGCATGGCGGCCAGCACCGCCTCGGCCGTGCGCGCCGTGCGCATCTGCTCGTCGGCGCTGGGGATCACGACCCAGGGCGCATGGCCGCTGTCGGTATGGTTCAGCACCGTCTGCCCGGCGTTGCGGATGCGGTCGTACTTCTTGTAGACCTTGAGGTCGACCGGGCTGACCTGCCACGAGGTCTCGGGGCTGGCCAGCAGGCGCTTGGCGCGCGCCTTCTGGGCCTGGGCCGACAGGTGGAACCAGAGTTTCACGATCTGCACGCCTTCGGCGGCCAGCATCGCCTCGAAGCGCCGGATCGCGACGGCCTGCGCCTCGATGCTGTCCTGGTCGGGCCGCTTGCGCATGGCCTCCAGGATCATCGGCGCGTACCAGGAGCCGAACACGATGCCGGTGCTGCCCTTGGGCGGCAGATCGTTCCAGTAGCGCCACAGCGGCGGACGTTCCAGTTCCTCGCCGACGCGCGGGCCGTAGGCCAGCGTCTTGATGTGGCGCGGGTCCATCCATTCGTTGAGCAGGTTGATGGTGGCGCCCTTGCCGGCGCCGTCGATGCCGGCCACCACCACCAGCAGCGTCTTGTCGGCCTTGGCCAGACGCTGGTATTGCGCATTCAGCAGGGCGACGCGCAGCCGCGCCTCCATCGGCTTGAATGCCTCTTTCGAGAGGCTGGGGTCGGCTTCGGCTTCGGCAAACATGGACGGTCCGTCGGTCGGCATTTCTGCGATCGGCCGATCTTGCGGGATAAGTCCGGGGCACGCAAGCCCGGCGCGCAAGCCCGCGCCGTTCAGAGCGCGTCGACGGGTATCTTCAGGTAGCGCACGCCGTTGTCTTCGGCCGGCGGGAAGTGGCCGGCGCGGATGTTGACCTGGATGGCCGGCAGGATCAGGGTGGGCATGGAAAGCGTGGCGTCGCGCCGCGTGCGCATGGCCACGAACTCGTCCTCGCCGATGCCGTCGCGCACATGGATGTTGGCGCGGCGCTGTTCGGCCACCGTGGTCTGCCAGGCGGCTTCGCGGCCGGCGGGCGGGTAGTCGTGGCACATGTACAGCTTGGTCTCGGCGGGCAGGCTCAGCAGGCGCTGGATGGAGCGGTACAGCTGATGGGCGTCGCCGCCGGGGAAGTCGCAGCGCGCGGTGCCCACGTCGGGCATGAACAGCGTGTCGCCCACGAAGGCGGCGTCGCCGATCAGGTAGGCCATGTCGGCCGGCGTATGCCCCGGCACGTGGATGGCCTGCGCCGTCAGCGCGCCGATGCGGAAGGTCTCGCCGTCTGCGAACAGGTGGCCGAACTGCGAGCCGTCGAGCTGGAACGCCGGCTCCAGGTTGAAGATCTTCTTGAACACGCCCTGCACGGTCTGGATGCTTTGCCCGATGGCGATGACGCCGCCGAGCTGCCGCTGCAGATAGGGCGCGGCCGAAAGATGGTCGGCGTGGGCGTGGGTTTCCAGCAGCCATTCGGTCTTCAGGCCGTGCTGGCGCACGTAGTCGGCCACGCGGTCGGCGCTGCCGGTGCTGGTGCGGCCCGACTTGGGATCGTAGTCGAGCACGGAGTCGATGATGGCGCAGGCGCCGCCCGGGGCCGTTTCATGGACCACGTAGGTGATGGTGGCGGTGACGGGGTCGAAAAAGCCTTGGATATGAGAGGGCATGGACGCTCGCCTGGCAGCGCATTGCTGCGTGCATAAAACAATATATGTTTTTCAATAATATTGTTGAATATTCTATCGGTCAATATAATGATCAACATCCTCCAGGCAGATTGATGCTCATCAAATGAACGAAGTGCTGACCGAATGCGAGGTCGCCGTCCTGCGCGAATCCGCATCCCAGGCCTGCGCGCTGCTCAAGGCGCTGGCCAACGAAGACCGTCTGCTGCTGCTGTGCCAGCTGGTGCAGAACGAACGCAACGTCGGCGAACTCGAGGCGCTGACCGGCATCCGCCAGCCCACGCTGTCGCAGCAGCTGGGCGTGCTGCGCGACGAAGGGCTGGTGGCGACGCGGCGCGTCGGCAAGTATGTGTACTACCAGATGGCCAGCTTCGAGGTCAGCCAGGTCATGAAGACCCTGTCCAGCCTGTATTGCGGGCGCGCCATGGAGTCGCTCAAGTGACGCTGGACTGGCCGGCCTTCACCCCTGTTGCCTCCACCCTGGGCGGCCTGCTGATCGGCGCGGCCGCGGTGCTGATGATGGGCGGCGCGGGCCGCATCGCCGGCATCAGCGGCATCCTGGGCGGACTGCTGGGGCCCGCGGGCGCGGGCCGGAGCTGGCGGCTGGCCTTTCTGGCGGGCCTGTTCGCCGCGCCCTGGCTGTACCGGCTGGGCGCGGCGCTGCCCGCCATCGCCGTCGAAGCCGGCACGGCCAGGCTGATCGCCGCCGGCCTGCTGGTGGGCCTGGGCACGCGCTATGCGTCGGGCTGCACCAGCGGCCACGGCGTCTGCGGCATATCTCGCGGCTCGCCGCGTTCGCTGGCGGCGACCGCGTTGTTCATGGCGGCGGGCTTCGTCACCGTCTACGCCTTGCGCCACCTGGGAGGCAGCTGACATGGCCGCCTTGTTCGCATTCGCATCGGGCCTGGTGTTCGGCCTGGGACTGATCGTTTCGGGCATGGCCAACCCCGCCAAGGTGCTGGGTTTTCTGGACCTCGCCGGCGCCTGGGACCCGTCGCTGGCCTTCGTGATGGGCGGCGCGGTGCTGGTGACGGCGGCCGGCTTCGCCGTGCTGCGGCGCCGTCGCGCCAGCCTTTCGGGCGAACCGCTGCACTGGCCGACCGCCGCTCGCATCGACAAGCGCCTGGCGCTGGGCAGCCTGGCGTTCGGCGCGGGCTGGGGCCTGGCCGGCTTCTGTCCGGGCCCCGCGCTGGTGGCGGCGTCGGCCGGCGTGCGCGAGGCGCTGGTGTTCGTGGCCGCCATGCTTGCCGGCATGGCGGTATTTTCAATCCTTGAAAGAATCAAAAGCCGGTAGACCGGCATGGAGACAAGCATGCCCATGACGCAAAGCCAACGAGATTTCGACGTGCTTGTGGTGGGCGGGGGCGCGGCAGGCATAGGCGTGACCGCCAGCCTGCTGCGCCGGCGTCCGGACCTGCGCATCGGGGTCATCGAGCCCAGCGACAAGCACTATTACCAGCCCGCCTGGACCCTGGTGGGCGGCGGCGCTTTCGACGTGGCCAAGACCGTGCGCGCGACCCGCGACGTGATGCCGGCGCGCGCCACCTGGCTGCAGGCCGCCGCGGCCGGCTTCGAACCCGAGGCCGACCGCGTGTTGCTGGCCGACGGCCGCGCCGTGACCTACCAGCAGCTCATCGTCTGCCCCGGCCTGCGCCTGGCCTGGGAACAGGTGGACGGCCTGACCGAGACGCTGGGGCGGCAGGGCGTCACGTCCAACTACCGCTACGACCTGGCGCCCTACACCTGGGAACTGGTGCGCGGCCTGAAGGGCGGGCAGGCGCTTTTCACGCAGCCGGCCATGCCCATCAAATGCGCCGGCGCGCCGCAAAAAGCGATGTACCTGGCGTGCGACCACTGGCGGCGCAGCGGCGTGCTGGACCGCATCGAGGTCGAGTTCGACCTGGCCGGCGCCGCGCTTTTCGGCGTGCCGACCTTCGTGCCGCCGCTGATGCGTTACGTGGAAAGCTACGGCATCGCGCTGGCCTTCAATTCGGCGCTGGTGGCCGTGGACGGCGCCGCCCGCAAGGCCTGGTTCGACGTAAAGGGCGAAGACGGCGCGGTGGCGCGCGTGGAGAAGTCTTTCGACATGCTGCACGCCGTGCCGCCGCAGACGCCGCATGCCTTCATGAAGAACAGCCCGCTGGCCGACGCCGCCGGCTGGTGCGAGGTCGACCCGGCCACGCTGCGCCACGTCCGCCATGCCAACGTGTTCGGGCTGGGCGACGGCATCTGCACGACCAACGCCAAGACCGCGGCGGCCGCGCGCAAGCAGATCGTCACGGTCGCCGAAAACCTGCTGGCGCTGCGCGAAGGCCACGCCATGCCGGTGGCCTACGACGGCTACGGCTCCTGCCCGCTGACGGTGGAGCGCGGCCGCGTCGTGCTGGCGGAATTCGGCTACGGCGGCAAGCTGCTGCCGACCTTCCCGCTGGACCCGACCGTGCCGCGCAAGAGCGCCTGGTTCCTCAAGGCCAGGATGCTGCCGTGGATCTACTGGAACGGCATGTTGAAGGGCCGCGAATGGCTCGCCCGGCCGTTCGGCAACTGAGCGCGCGTCCATGATCGCGACAGTCTGGGCGGCCAGCGCGGCGCTGGGCGGCTGCGTGGGCCTGATACTCGGGCTGACCGGCGCGGGCGGGGCCATCATGGCCGTGCCCCTGCTGGTCTTCGGCCTGCATCTGCAACTGGCGCAGGCCGCGCCCATCGCCCTGCTGGCCGTGGGCCTGTCGGCCGCGCTCGGCGCGGTGCTGGGCCTGCGCAAGGGCCAGGTGCGCTACCGGGCGGCGGGCTTCATGGCGCTGACCGGCATCATCGTGTCGCCGCTGGGGCTTTGGGCCGCGCGGCGCCTGCCGAACGCGCCGCTGTCCATTGTTTTCGCAGGCGTGCTGGGCCTGGTGGCGTGGCGCATGTGGCGCCAGGGCGCCGGCGCCGCGGCGGCGGCCGTGCAGGCGACGCGCGTGCCGCCGTGCCAGCTCAACGCCGGCACCGGCCGGCTGCGCTGGACCGCGCCCTGCGCGCGCGCCTTGACCGGCACGGGCGTGATCGCCGGTTTCCTGTCGGGGCTGCTGGGCGTGGGCGGGGGCTTCGTGATCGTGCCGGCGCTGCGCCGCGCGACCGATCTGCCGATGCAGGCCATCGTGGCCACCTCGCTGGGCGTGATCGCGCTGGTGTCGGCCAGCGGCGTGGTGGCCGCGGCGGCGGGCGGTCACCTGGACTGGGCGATCGCGGCGCCGTTCACGGCGGCCGCGGTGCTGGGCATGCTGGCCGGGCGCGCGGTCGCCGACCGCTTCGCACCGCGCCGCCTGCAGCAGGGTTTCGCGCTGTTTGCCGCCGTGGTGGCCGCGGCGATGCTGGCCAAGGGCGTGATGGCGCTGGCCGCCTATTCGTAGGTGCGCACGTCGTCGATGACCTTGCCGTCGTTCGGCAGGCTGCCGACGTCCACCCATTGCACGTCGCTGCGCAGCTTGGTGACGTCGCGCACCGATTCCGCGATGCGCTGGCCGAGTTCCTCGCTGCGGTCCTGCGATTCCACCTTGAGCACCATGCGGTCGGACCCGGTGTTGCCGCTGATCACCAGCCGCGCGCGCAGGATTTCCGGATGGCGGCGCGCCACGTCCGCCACCTGCGACGGATGTACGAACATGCCGCGCACCTTGGTGGTCTGGTCGGCGCGGCCCATCCAGCCCTTGATGCGGGTATTGGTGCGCCCGCAGGGCGACAGGCCCGGCATGACGGCCGACAGGTCGCCGGTGCCGAAGCGCACCAGCGGGTAGTCGGGATTGAGCGTGGTGACCACGACCTCGCCGACTTCGCCGTCGGGCACCGGCTCGCCGGTGCCGGGGCGCACGATCTCGACGATGATGTCCTCGCCCAGCACCAGGCCTTCGCGCGCCGGCGTCTCGAAGGCCACCATGCCCAGGTCGGCGCTGCCGTAGGCCTGGTAGCCCTCGATGCCGCGCGCCGCCAGCCAGTCGCGCAGCGACGGCGGGAAGGCCTCGCCCGAGACCAGCGCGCGGCGCAGCGAATCCAGCTTCACGCCGAGTTCGTCGGCCTTCTCCAGGATGATCTTGAGAAAGCTGGGCGTGCCGGTGTAGCCGGTGGGCGCGAGATCCTGGATCGCGCGCACCTGCTGTTCGGTCTGCCCGGTGCCGCCGGGAAACACGCTGCAGCCGACGGCGTGCGCCGCGGTTTCCATCATGGAGCCGGCGGGGGTGAAGTGATAGGAGAAACAGTTGTAGGCCAGTTCGCCGGCGCGGAATCCCGCCGCGTGCAGGGCGCGCGCGAAGCGCCAGTAGTCGGCGCGCGCGCTTTCCGGTTCGTAGATGGGGCCGGGCGAGGCGAACACGCGCAGCGCCTCGCCCCAGCCGATCGCGGAGAAACCGCCGAAGGCCTTGCGCGGCCCGGCGGGCGCGGCCGCGTCGCCGCGGCTGTGCTGCTGGCGTTCCAGCAGCTCGTGCTTGCGCAGCACCGGCAGGCGCGCCAGCGCGGCGCGCGAGGTGATGGTGGCGGGGTCGACGCCGCGCAATTGCTCGGCGATGGCCGGCGCCCGGGCCATGGCCCGGGCGATCGCGCCGGGCAGGGCGGCCATCAGATCGCGCTCGCGCTGCTCGGGCTGGCGGGTTTCCAGAACATCGAAAAACTCGGACATGGGATCGCACCCTCTCGTGTGCCGTACTGCGGTGTCGTTGCCGGCGGCGGGCCGGGCCGCGCCGGCTTCGCCGCGTCAGGAATCAGGCCAGCCAGCGTTTGCGGCGGCGGTAGAACTTGTTGTCCCGGAAACTCTTGCGCTCGCCGCTGGAGATGCCCAGGTAGAACTCTTTGACGTCCTCGTTCTCGGCCAGGTCGGAGGCGGCGCCGTCCATCATCACGCGGCCGTTTTCGAGGATGTAGCCGTAGTCGGCGTAGCGCAGCGCGATGTTGGTGTTCTGCTCGGCCAGCAGGAAGCTGACGCGCTCGCGCTGGTTCAGGTCGCGCACGATCTCGAAGATCTCTTCCACGATCTGCGGCGCCAGCCCCATGGACGGCTCGTCCAGCAGGATCATGTTGGGATTGGCCATCAGCGCGCGGCCGATGGCGGTCATCTGCTGCTCGCCGCCCGAGGTGTAGCCGGCCTGGCTGGCGCGGCGCTGCTTCAGGCGCGGAAAATACTGGTAGACCCGGTCCAGCGCCGCCGCGGTGTCGCCGCGCCCCATGTTGCGCGTATAGGCGCCGGTCAGCAGGTTCTCTTCGATGGTCAGGTGCGCGAAGCAGTGGCGGCCTTCCATCACCTGGACCACGCCGCGCTTGACCAGCTCGGCCGGAGACAGCTTTTCGATGCGCTGGTCGCGGTACTGGATATAGCCCTTGGTCACGTCGCCGCGCTCGCCCTTGAGCAGGTTCGAGATCGCCCGCAGCGTGGTGGTCTTGCCCGCGCCGTTGGCGCCCAGCAGCGCCACGATCCGGCCTTCCGGCACCTGCAGGGACACGCCCTTGAGCACCAGGATGACGTGGTTGTAGATCACCTCGATGCCGTTGACGTCGAGCAGCACCTTTGGGGCGTCAGCGGCGGCGATATTGGTGGCGTTCATGATCGTTCCTGCTGCGTGGTGAAAGTCGGCCCGCTAGGACCGGCCATCGATTCATACGAAAGTCGAAAGAAAGAGAAAGAACTTCCCCGAAGCACGCCAGACACCGCATGTAGCCGGCGCCCCCAAGCGGGGCCGCGGCAGATCCGGCTTTGCCGGTCTCCAGCGGCGCCCCCCTGGGGGGGAAGCGCCGCCGGCGCTTCGGGGGGGTCTACTTGCACTCGCGGGGCGTGATGTTCTTTTCCTTGGCGTACTTCGCGGCGCCTTCCTTCACCATCGGGTCCAGGATGGACTTGTCGGACTGGTACCAGTCGGAGACGACCTTGAACTTCGCGCCGTCCCACTGCACGATGCGGGCCCAGTCGTCGCCCATGTGGTTGCCGCAAGATGTCTTGACCGGGCGCATGATCTTGCCGAAGCCCAGCTTGTCGAGCTTCTCCTGCGTCAGGTCGAGGTTCTCGAAGCCCCAGCGCACCTGTTCCGGCGTGAGCGCCTTGCCCTTGCCGTACTTTTCCTGCGCGGCGCGGATCGCCTCGACCTGCAGCATCGAGATCATCATGCCGCGCGTGTGCGCGATGGTGCCCAGCGTGGTGTTGCCCGACTTGTCCGAGCCCTGGCCCTTGTCGTAGACGTACTTCTTCAGGTCGTCGTAGACCTTGTCGTGGTCGGCGCCGCTGTTGTGGATGGTGATGGCGTTGTAGCCCTTGGCGACGTCGCCGAGGTCTTTCACGTCGCCTTCGGAGCCGGCCCACCAGATCGCGTACATCTTGTCGCGCGGATAGCCGCTGGCCTGGGCTTCGCGGATGGCGGTGGGCGTCATGATGCCGGCGCTCCACAGCAGCACGTAGGCCGGACGCGCCTGGCGGATCTGCAGCCAGGTGGACTTCTGTTCCACGCCGGGGGCGGTCACGGGATAGAGCAGCAGCTCGAAGCCTTCCTTGGCTGCGCGCTTCTGCAGCAGCGGGATCGGCTCCTTGCCGTAGGGCGAATCGTGATAGACCAGGGCGATCTTCTTGCCCTTGAGCTTGGCCATGCCGCCTTCTTTCTTGGCGATGTCCTGGATCATCACGTCGGCCGCGGTCCAGTACGTGCCCAGCAGCGGGAAGTTCCATTCGAACACGCTGCCGTCGACCGACTGCGACAGGCCGTAGCCCATGGTCTCGACCGGCACCTTGTCGACCATGGCCTTGTCGCTGACGGCGAAGGTGATGCCGGTGGACTGGGTATCGAAGCCCGAGGCGCCGGTGCCCTTGCCCTTGAGGCGTTCATAGCACTCCACGCCGCGGTCGGTGGCGTAGGCGGTTTCGCACTCTTCGTACGTGATCTTGACGCCGTTGACGCCGCCGTCGCGTTCGTTGACCAGCTTCAGGTAGTCCAGCTTGCCGTCCGCCCAGGGAATGCCCAGCGGGGCGAAGGATCCGGTGCGATACACCAGCAGCGGAACGAACTGCTCTTCTGCCGCCATCGCCGGCGTGGCCACGGCGCCAACGGCGCCGGCTGCGGCCACCAGGGCTGCCGCCAACTTCAGGTTAAGACGCTTCATCTCCATTTACCTCCTGCGTGGTGTTGGGTCCATGAACCCTGGGACACCGGGGTTGGCCCGGTCTTGAGCCGGGTATTCAGTACAGCAATGTGCTAGTGCGGGAAAGGCCAGATGCGGAGTTTTTCCTTGCCGATGCTCCACAGGCGGGCCAGTCCATGCGGTTCCGCGATCAGGAAGAACACGATCAGCGCGCCGAACACCATGTGCTCGACGTGCGCCGCGGTGTCCACCGACAGCGACAGGCCCAGCATGTGCGGCACGTTGGTCAGCGCCACCGGCACCAGCACGATGAACGCGGCGCCGAAGAAACTGCCGATGATCGAGCCCAGCCCGCCGATGATGACCATGAACAGCAGCTGGAACGAACGCCCCAGGTCGAAGGCCAGCGGTTCCCACGAACCCAGGTGGATGTAGCCCCACAGCGCGCCGGCCACGCCGACGATGAACGAACTGACCGCGAACGCCGTGAGCTTGGCGTACATGGGGCGTATGCCGATGACCGAGGCCGCCACGTCCATGTCGCGGATCGCCATCCACTGGCGGCCGATGGCGCCGCGCACCAGGTTCTTGGCCAGCAGGCTGAACACCACCACCAGCGCCAGCACGAAGAGATACTTCTCCAGCGCGCTCTGCACCGGCAGGCCGAAGAAGTGCAGCGGCGGCACCGACACGTTGCCCGACGAGGAGTAGTTGGTGAAGAACGGGATGCGCAGGAACGCCCAGTCCACGAAGAACTGCGCCGCCAGCGTCGCCACCGCCAGGTACAGGCCGCGGATGCGCAGGCTGGGTATGCCGAAGACCACGCCGACGATGGTGGCGAAGAAGCCCCCCAGCAGGATCTGCACGATCAGCGGGATCTCCGGAAAGCGCACGCCGAAGTTCCACGCCGCATAGGCGCCGACGGCCATGAAGGCGCCGGTGCCCAGCGAGATCTGGCCGCAATAGCCCACCAGTATGTTCAGGCCCACGGCGGCCAGCGCCAGGATCAGGAACGGGATCAGGATGGCGCGCAGCAGGTAGTCGCTGGCCAGCGCCGGCACGGCGATGAAGGCCGCCGCCAGCAGCAGCCAGATGAAGATGCGGTCCTGGCGGATCGGGAAGATCTGCTGGTCGCTGCGATAGCTGGTCTTGAATTGGCCGTTTTCGCGATAGAACATGTTTTATTCCTCAGACCCGGTCGATGATCTTCTCGCCGAACAGCCCTTGCGGACGGAACAGCAGGAACACCAGCGCAAGCACATAGGCGAACCAGATTTCGATGCCGCCGCCCACGAGCGACCCCAGGTAGACCTCCGACAGTTTTTCTCCGACGCCGATGATCAGGCCGCCCAGGATGGCGCCCGGCACCGAGGTCAGCCCGCCCAGGATCACCACCGGCAGCGCGCGCAGCGCCGCGGTCGAGAGGGTGAACTGCACGCCGAACTTCGAGCCCCAGATCACGCCGGCCACCAGCGCCACCAGGCCCGCCACGCTCCAGACGATGACCCAGATGCGGTTCAGCGGAATGCCGATGGATTGCGCCGCCTGGTGATCGTCGGCCACCGCGCGCAGGGCGCGGCCGGTCGAGGTGTACTGGAAGAACAGCGCCAGCGCCGCCACCAGCAGGGCGGCGATCACGGCCGCGGTCAGGTCTTCCAGGTTGATCAGCAGGCCGCCCTCGAACACGGAGTCCAGGATCAGCAGCGGGTCCTTGGGCATGCCGACGTTGATGGAATACACCGAGCTGCCGAAGGTGATCTGGCCCAGGCCGTCCAGGAAGTAGCTGATGCCCAGCGTGGCCATGAGCAGGGTGGTGGCCTCCTGGTTGACCAGGTGGCGCAGCACGTAGCGTTCGATGGCCACGGCCAGCAGGAACATCACGCCGGCGCTGACGATGAAGGCCAGCACGTTGGCCAGGATCATGTTGTCGAAGCCCAGCCATTGCGGCAGCCACTCCGAGAAACGTGCCATGGACAGCGCGGCCACCAGCACCATCGCGCCCTGCGCGAAGTTGAAGACGCCGGAAGCCTTGAAGATCAGCACGAAGCCCAGGCCGATCAGCGCGTACAGCATGCCGCTCATCAGGCCGCCGAATAAGGTCTCTAGAAAAAATCCCATGTCTGTCCGCCTCAGTGCGACACGCCTAGATAGGCCTTGACCACTTCTTCGTTTGCCCGGACCTCGTCCGGCTTGCCGTCGCCGATCTTCTTGCCGTAGTCCAGCACCACCACGCGGTCGGAGATGTCCATGACCACGCCCATGTCGTGCTCGATCAGCACGATGGTGGTGCCGAATTCGTCGTTCACGTCGAGGATGAAGCGGCTCATGTCCTGCTTTTCTTCGATGTTCATGCCGGCCATGGGCTCGTCCAGCAGCAGCAGGCGCGGCTCCATCGCCAGCGCGCGGCCCAGGTCCACGCGCTTTTGCAGGCCGTAGGGCAGCCGGCCCACCGGGGTCTTGCGGTAGGCCTGGATCTCCAGGAAGTCGATGATGTTCTCGACGAACTCGCGATGCTGGATTTCCTCGCGCTCGGCGCGGCCCAGGCGGAAGGCCTGCGCCAGCAGCCCGCACTTCATGCGCAGGTTGCGGCCGGTCATGATGTTGTCCAGCACGCTCATGCCCTTGAACAGCGCCAGGTTCTGAAAGGTGCGCGCGATGCCCATTTCGGCGGCGCGGCGCGGATTCATGCGCGAGAAGTGCTCGCCGCGGAAGGCGATGGCGCCTTCCTGCGGCGTATAGACGCCGTTGATGACGTTGAGCATCGAGCTCTTGCCGGCGCCGTTGGGGCCGATGATGGCGCGGATCTCGTGTTCGCGCACGTTGAAGGAAATGTCGGTCAGCGCCTTGACGCCGCCGAACGACAGGGAAATGTTCTGCATGTCCAGCATGACGTCGCCGATACGCTGGTCGCGGTCGTTGTGGCTCATGGTCTACGCGGCTCGGGCGGTGATGGCGGGAAACGTCTTTACCGGGCGGATTTTCAGGTCCGCCGAAATCTTGCCGGTGCGTCCGTCTTCGAATTTCACTTCGGTCTCGATGAACTGCGACTGCTTGCCGCCGTACAGCGCGTCGATCAGCACGCCGTACTTCTGCGCGATGAAGGCGCGGCGCACCTTGCGCGTGCGGGTCAGTTCGTCGTCGTCGGGATCGAGCTCCTTGTGCAGGATCAGGAAGCGGCTGATCTGCGAGGCCGACAGCTTGGGATCGGTGGCGAGATCCGCGTTGACCTGCTCCACGCAGTCGGCGATGAGCTGGTAGACCTCGTCCTTGGAGGCCAGGTCGGTATAGCCCGCGTAGGGCATGCCGCGGCGCTCGGCCCAGTTGCCCACGGCCTCCAGGTCGATGTTGATGAAGGCGCAGACGTCGTCGCGGTTGGCGCCGAAGGCCACGGCCTCCTTGATGTGCTGGAAGAACTTGAGCTTGTTCTCGATGTACTTGGGCGCGAACAGGCTGCCGTCGGCCAGCTTGCCCACGTCCTTGGCGCGGTCGATGATCTTGAGCTGGCCGTCGGTGTCCAGATAGCCGGCGTCGCCGGTATGGAACCAGCCGTCGGCGCTGCGGGCCTCGGCCGTCGCTTCCGGGTTGCGGTAGTACTCCTTGAAGAGGCCGGGGCTCTTGACCAGGATCTCGCCGTTTTCGGCCACGCGGATCTCCACGCCGTCGACCGGCGGGCCGACGGTGTCGTCGCGCACGTGGCCGTCGGGCTGCACGCAGACGAACACCGAGGTCTCGGTGGAACCATACAGCTGCTTCAGGTTGATGCCGATCGAGCGGTAGAACACGAACAGGTCGGGGCCGATGGCCTCGCCCGCCGTGTACGCCACGCGCACGCGGCTCATGCCCAGCGCGTTGCGCAGCGGGCCGTAGATCAGCACATTGCCCAGCGCGTAGCGCAGGCGGTCCCACGCGCCGACGGATTCGCCGTCCAGGATGCGGGTGCCGACGCGGCGCGCCAGCTTCATGCAGCTGGCGAACAGCTTGCGCTTGATGAGGCCGGCGTCTTCCATGCGGATCATCACATGGGTCAGCAGGCCTTCGAGCACGCGCGGCGGCGCGAAGTAATAGGTGGGGCCGATGTCGCGCATGTCGATGGACACGGTGTCGGGCGACTCGGGATGGTTGACGGTGAAGCCGGTGACCAGCAGCTGCGTGTACGAGAACATGTTCTGGCCGATCCAGGCCGGCGGCAGATAGGCCAGCACGTCTTCCTGGTCGGTCAGTTTTTCCAGTTCGGAGACGGCGCGCGCGCGGTCGATCAGCGCATGGTGGGTCAACACCACGCCCTTGGGCTTGCCGGTCGTGCCCGAGGTGTAGAACATGGCGGCGGGGTCCTGCGGCTGCACCGCGGCGATGGCGGCGTCCAGAAAGCCGGGGTGCCTGGCCGCGTATTCGTCGCCCAGCGCTTCCAGCTTTTCATACGACATCAGCATGTCGTCGGCGTAGTGGCGCAGGCCGCGCGGATCGTCGAACACCACGCGCTCGAGCGCGGGGCACTGTTCGCGGATCTCCAGCATCTTGTCGACCTGTTCCTGGTCCTCGACCACGGCGACGCTGATCTCGGCGTCCTGCAGCACGTAGACCATTTCCTGGGCCACGGCGTCCTGGTAGAGCGGCACCGGGATCGCGCCCAGCGACTGCGTGGCCATCATGGCCATGTACAGGCGCGGCCGGTTCTCGCCGACCACGGCCACGTGCATGCCGGGCTGGATGCCCAGGGCGGCCAGGCCACTGGCGACGCGCCGTACGTGCTCGGCCACTTCCGACCACGTAAGGGTTTGCCAGATCCCCAGATCTTTTTCGCGTATCGCGGGCCGCGACCCGCGCACCTTGGCATGCGTGAACAGCAGCGCCGGAAAAGTATCCGACGCCGCCGGCATCCGGGCGGATGCGGGCGGTGTATGTGCCACGTTGTCTCCTCCGGTTTGGGCGCTACGGGCCGGGGCCGCGCGGGGCGGCGCTGGCGATGGGCGCTTGACCAGTTGGTTTTAGATTTACGGCAGGACTTAAGGTATAAGGTTGGGTTGCTACCAACTGTCACCATCGCGACATTCAAGGACCTTTTAGGGTATTCCCGATGCAGCTAGCCGACTCCCTGCAACTCGCCGCGGCCTGGTTTCGCGTGCTCGACCGCGACCAGCAATCGCGGGTCGAGCGGGACCTGACCGTGCAGCAGGCCGCCGCCGGCTCGATCATAGAGCGCAAAGGGGAGCTCGCACAGGCTTGGATCGGCGTGCTGGCGGGGCTGGTCAAGGTGTCGGTGGGCAATGCCGAAGGCAAGGTCGCATCGCTGACCGGCGTGCCGGCCGGCGGCTGGATCGGCGAAGGTTCGCTGCTCAAGCGCGAGATCCGCAAATACGACATCGTCGCGCTGCGCGACTCGGTGGTCGCGCGCCTGCCGGCGGCCACCTTCGACTGGCTGCTCGACACCAGCATTCCCTTCAACCGTTATCTGCTGCATCAGTTGAACGAGCGCGTCGCGCAGTTCATCGGCAAGGCCGAATACGACCGCCTGCTGGACCCGGACGCGCGCGTGGCGCGTTGCCTGGCCGAGCTGTTCAACCCCTTGCTGTATCCCGGCATGGGGATGCGATTGACGATTACGCAGGAAGAGGTCGGCTATCTGGCCCGGGTATCGCGCCAGCGCGCCAACCAGGCCCTGCGCAAGCTGGAAGAAGCCGGCCTGCTGAATGTGGAGTACGGGGCGGTGCGGGTGCTGGACCTGGACGGGCTGAAAGGGTATGGGTCGGATCGTGGGGCGGAGGATGGGACGGGCGGCGCCTGATGGGTTGCGCGCGTTCGGCCGCGGGTTTCTTATGTTGAGTGTCTCGCGCTACACCCATCCTACGGACATCGAACGCGCGCAACCCATCTGCCGCCCTCCCTAATGCGACCCCCCCAGATACGCCGCCACCACCGCCGGATCGTGCTTGAGCTTGTCGGCGCTGCCGTGCACCGAAATCCGCCCGTTCTCCAGCACGTAGCCATAGTCGGCGACGTTCAGCGCGGCGGCGGCGAATTGCTCCACCAGCAGCATCGTCACGCCCTCGCTCTTGAGCCGCTCGATGATCCTGAATACTTCTTCCACCAGGATCGGCGCCAGCCCCATCGACGGTTCGTCCAGCAGCACCACTTCGGGGTTGAGCATCACGGC
This sequence comes from Achromobacter sp. HZ01, assembly GCF_003267925.1. NCBI lineage: Bacteria > Pseudomonadati > Pseudomonadota > Betaproteobacteria > Burkholderiales > Alcaligenaceae > Achromobacter > Achromobacter sp. HZ01. Next base: position 436,370 of record NZ_LWKV01000004.1, on the reverse strand, counting down.
GCGGGCCATGGCCAGCATCTGCTGCTCGCCGCCGGACAGCGTGCCGGCGAGCTGGGTGCGGCGTTCCTTCAGGCGCGGGAACAGGTCCATGGCGCGGCCCAGGTCGGCCTGGACGTCGCCTTTGGGGCGGCTGCCGCTCAGGCGCGGAAAGGCGCCCAGCAGCAGGTTGTCGGTCACCGACAGGGTGGGGAACACGCGCCGGCCCTCGGGCGAGTGCGCCAGCCCCAGCCGCGCGATGCGGTGGGACTCCAGCCCGTCGATGCGCCTGCCGCCCAGCGTGACCTCGCCCGCGGCGGGGCGGATCATGCCCGAGAGCGCGCGCATGGTGGTCGTCTTGCCGGCGCCGTTCGAGCCGATCAGCGTCACCACCTTGGCCTTGGGCACCTCCATGCTGATGCCGTGCAGCACCTTCACCTTGCCGTAGCCCGCTTCCAGATTCTTGATCGATAGCATGTTGTCGTCTCCCTGGCGTCAGGCGGGCGCGCCGCCCAGATACGCCTCGATGACCTTGGCGTCGCTTTGCACTTCGTTGGGCAGCCCCTCGGCGATCTTCTGCCCGAAGTCCAGGACCGACACGGTGTCGCAGACCCCCATCACCACGTCCATGTGATGTTCGATGAGGATCAGCGTGAGGCCGTGGTCGCGCACCTTGCGGATGATGGCGAGCAGTTCGACGATGTCGGGCGCGGTCAGGCCGGCCGCGGGCTCGTCGAGCAGCAGCAGCTGCGGGTCCAGCGCCAGCGCGCGCGCGATCTCCAGCAGGCGCTGCTTGCCGTAGGGCAGGTTGCGGGCTTCTTCGCCGGCCAGGGACTGCAGGCCGACGAATTCCAGCAGCGCCATGGCGCGCGCGCGGGCGCGCCGTTCCTCGTCCTTCCATCGGGACGTGCGCAGCGCGATGCCGGCCAGTCCGGTGGTAAAGGTGTGGTGCAGGCCGACCAGCACGTTCTCCAGCGCGGTCATTTCGCCGAACAGCTGCACGTTCTGGAAGGTCCGCGCGATGCCCGCCTCGGCGATGTCCGCCGGCGCCAGGCCCACCAGCGACTTGCCGGCGAATTCCACCGCGCCGGCCGTCGGCACGTAGATGCCCGTCAGCACGTTCATCATGGTGCTCTTGCCCGAGCCGTTCGGTCCGATCAGGCCGTGGATGGTGCCGCGCCTGACGGTCAGGTCGACCTGGTTCAGCGCCTTCAGGCCGCCGAACTGCATCAGCACGCCCTTGGCCGCCAGCAGGGTTTCGTTCTTGCCGCGGGCCGCGTCGGGCACGGCGTCCTGGGTCCTGACCAGCTCCGATTCGACCGCCAGCGCGCTGCGGCGTCCCGAGAAGAACAGATTGCGCACGAAACCCACGATGCCGTCCGGCAGGTAGTACACGACGAACAGGATCATGGCGCCGAAGATCGTCAGGCGCCAGTCGGTCACGGCATCGAGCCAGTACGCGAAAATCGCCAGCACGATGGTGCCGGCCACCGGCACGGCCACCCGGCGCGGTTCGGCGCGGCCCTTGGAGACGGCCACCGCGCTGCCGATGGCGACCACGATCGCCACGCCCAGCGCGATCAGGCGGAAGGTGGCGATGTCGTCCAGCATCTTGGGCAGCAGCACGATGATGGCGGCGCCCAGCAGCGCGCCCGTGCGGCTCTTGCGCCCGCCCATGATGATGGCCAGCAGGAACAGGATGGTGAGCTCGAAGTTGTAGGTGTTGGGCGAAATGTACTGTTCCGAGTACGAGTACAGCGCGCCCGCCAGCCCGGCGAAGCCGGCGCTGATGACGAAGGCGAACACCTTGTGCCGGTACACCGACACGCCCATGCAGTCCGAGGCGATCGGGCTGTCGCGCAGGGCCTCGAACGAGCGGCCCAGGTGCGATTTCAGGATGCGGTGCACCACGATCAGCGACAGCACCAGCAACGCGGCCACCAGCCAGAAGTACTCGCTCTTGGTCAGGATGTGCCCGGCGATCGACGGTTTCGGGATCTTGATGCCCAGCGGGCCTTCGGTCAGGAAGGTCATCTCGTTGATCAGGATCTGGATGATGGTGCCGAACGCCAGCGTGACCATGGCCAGGTACGGTCCCGTGACCCGCAGCGCGGGCAGCGCCAGCACCGCGCCGAAGGCCGCCGCGATCAGGATGGCCGCCGGAAGCGTGGCCCAGATCGGCAGCTGCAGATGGAAAAACAGCGCGCCGGCCACGTACGAGCCGATGCCGAACAGGCCGGCATGGCCGAGCGAGACCTGGCCGGTATAGCCCACCACGATGTCGAGCCCGAACAGCAGGATCGCGTAGATCATGATGGTTTCGATCAGGTGCAGGTAGTACGTGTTGGTGACGCCCAGGGGCACGGCGGCCAGGCAGGCCACGGCCACGATGGAAAGCAGGAGGTGCAGGGGTTTCATCGTCACACCTTCTTGATCGCGGTCTTGCCGAACAGGCCGGCGGGTTTGAACGTCAGCACGAGCAGAAGCAGCACCAGTCCGGGCACGTCCTTGTACCCCGTCGACAGATAGAAGCCGGTGGTCGTTTCGGCGATGCCCAGGATGAGTCCGCCCACCACCACGCCCATGCCGCTGGACAGGCCGCCGATGATGGCGACCGCGAAGGCCTTCAGGCCCAGCACCGCGCCCATGGTGGCGCCGGTCAGCGTCAGCGGCGCCACCAGCACGCCGGCGAATGCGGCGGTCAGCGAAGACAGCGCGTACGAGAACGTGATGACCATGCCGGTGTTGATGCCCATCAGGCCGGCGGCGTCGCGGTCGTTCGAGGTGGCGACGAAGGCCTTGCCGTAGATGGACTTGCGGTTGAACAGCTCCACCAGCAGCATCATGGCCAGCGCGCCGAACACCACCAGCAGCTCCATCGGCAGGACGTTGGCGCCCAGCACCTGTATCGGGGCCTCCGGCAGGGGCGAAGGGAAACGCAGGTCGTCGCGGCCCCAGATGTTCTCGGCCACGTTCTTGAAGATGATGCCCAGCGCGATGGTGGCCATGATCCAGCCGAACTCGGAGCGGGTCTTGATGGCGGGCCGCACGCCCACGCGTTCGACCAGCGCGCCCTGCGCGAAGCCGAAGATGCAGACGATGGGAATCATCACCCAGTAGTTCACGCCCAGTCCGACCAGCGTGAGGCCGACGAGCGCGCCCAGCATGAGGGCTTCGCCCTGGCCGAAGTTCAGGGTGCCCGAGGTGGCGAAGGTGAGCTGGTATCCGAACGCGATGACGGCATAGATCATGCCCAGCGCGATACCGCTGTAGACAAGCTGTAGAAGAATCATGGTGTCAGTGTGGTGTAGCGGGACGGAACGCGGCTTGCGGGCGGCACGAGGCCCGCGCCCCGGCGGCCGGGGCGCGGATGGCGGCGCGGCCGCCGCGATGCGTTGCTAGTTGGCTTTGACGACGCGGCCGCTCTTGACCTCGCCGATGACCACTTCCTTGGCGGTGATCGCGTCGTGGTTGTCGTGGCTGAACGGCTTGTTGTAGGTCATCACCACGCCTTCGACCGGCGTCTGCAGGTTCTCCAGCGCTTCGCGGACCTTGGGGCCGTCGGTGGAATTGGCCTGCTTGATCGCGGCCGCCAGCAGGAAGATCGAGTCATAGCCCTGGGCCGCCGACACCGGGGAATCGATGCGGTCGTTCTTGGGCTTGAACTTGGCCAGATAGGCGTCGATGAAGGCCTTGCGCTTGGGCGTGTCCGGGTCCTGGATGAAGGTCTGCGGCATGCGCGCGCCTTCCCCGTTGGCGCCCGAGTTATCGATATAGTTGGCCATCGACAGGGTCCAGCTGCCGATCATCGGCACCTTCCAGCCCAGCTTGGTCATGCCGTTGGCGATCTGGGCCAGCTCGGGTCCGATGCCATAGGTCAGCACGGCTTCGGCGCCGGCGGACTTGGCCTTCAGCAGCTGGGCCGTCATGTCGACGTCCTTGATGTTGAACTTCTCCACGGCCACCGGCTTGATGCCCTTGCTGGCCAGCGCCTTCTCCAGGTCTTCGCGGCCGAGCTGGCCGTAGTTGGTGGAATCGGCCAGGATCGCGACCTTCTTGTAGCCGCGGCGGGTGATCGCCTCTTCGACGATCATGGGCGCCTGGATGCTGTCGTGCGCCGCGTTGCGGAACACGTAGTTGTCCGGGTATTCGGGCGCCTGGAACTGATGCGTGATGACGCTGCCGGTGGCCACGTTGTTGAACACCGGGATCTTGGCGTCCTGGTAGAAGCGCTGCGAGGCCAGCGCCACGCCGGTATTGATGTAGCCGACGGTGGCGGTCACCTGTTCCTTGTTGATCAGCTCCTGCGCGATCTGCACGCCGCGTTCGTTCTTGGCTTCGTCGTCGCGTTCCACCGCGACCAGCTGCCGACCCAGCACTCCGCCGTTCTTGTTGATTTCTTCGATGGCCAGGCGCACACCGTCGCGCATGCTCACGCCCATGGAGGACGACCCGCCGGTGTAGGGACCGGCGACGCCGATCTTGATGGGGTCGGCGGCGTGGCTGACGGCCGTTGCGGCAAATGCGAGGGTTCCTGCAAGCAGCTTCAAACGAAAATCCATGGATGTCTCCGTTGTAATTGGTAGGACTGCGTGGAAAACCGAATGCCGGCGCGTAGGTGCTGCGGCGCGCTCTATGTTGCAAGGGTGTGACTGTCTGCCCTATCACTTACGCGAATCTGACGCGATGGGGCTTGTGCGCGTAAATACCTACGCGTGGACGAGGACGCCGGAAACGGCGCCGCGCGCGCCTGGCCAGGGCGGCGGCGCCTTAGGCGGAATATCGTTCCGCCTCTTGCTGGAAATTTATTCCTGACTGGTCCGCGCGCCGCGCGGCCATTGCGATACCCGCCGGCATACGTCGTGCAGCCAGTCGGAGAACGCCTGGCGCGCGCGGGTCAGCGGACGCGAGGCTTCGGTGCAGAGGTAGTACTGGGATTCGCCGGGGATCTCGATGTCGAAGACGCGCACCAGCCTGCCTTCGTCCAGCCACTGCGCGGCCAGGGTGCGGCGCGTAAGCGCGATGCCCTGGCCGGCGCGCGTGGCTTCCAGCGTCATGCCCAGATCCACCAGCCACACGCCGCGCGACGGCTCGGGCCAGTCCAGCCCGGCCGCGTCCAGCCAGGGGCGCCAGGGCTCCATCGGACAGCGCAGCAGCTGCGCCCGCGCCAGGTCCGCGGGCTGTCTGAAGGGACCGTGCGCGTCGAGATAGCCGGGCGTGCAGACCGCGAACACCGGGTCGGCGGTGAGTTGGCGCGTGTGCAGCCCCGGATACTTGCTGCTGCCGAAGCGGACCCAGACATCCGCGTTCGGCGGCATGATTTCCAGGTAGGGGATGGAGAGCATGATCTCCAGTTCCACGTCGGGATGCGCGGCGGTGAACTCGGCCAGGCTGGGGATCAGGACCTGGCGCGCGAAGGTCGGCGTGGACACCACGCGCAGCGTTTCGGGCTTGGGCTCGCCGCGCTTGTGCAGCGAGGCGTCCGACAGCAAGTCCAGCGCGGTGCGGACCTGTTCCAGGTATTCCTGTCCGGCCGAACTCAGGGTCGCCCCGCGGCGGCTGCGTATGAAGAGCGAGACGTCCAGCAGCGCTTCGAGCATGGCGATGCGCTTGCCGATGGCGCTGGCCGTGACGAAGAGTTCTTCGCTGGCGCGCTCGAAGGAGCCGAGCCGCGCGGCCGCTTCGAACGCCTGGATGGCGGCCAGCGGCGGCAGGCGCACGTCTTTGGAGGAGGGTCCGCGCATGATCGTCTGGCGGGCCGGCGCTGCGCCCGACGCAAGATTGGCAAGGGGCCGATTATAAGGACGGCGCCCTTGCCGGGCTGCGCGTCATACGCCCTTGAGGGCCAGGCTCACCGCCAGCGCCGCCATCACCACCGCGATGATGCCGTCCAGCACGCGCCAGGCCGAGGCGCTGGCGAAGAACGGGGCGAACAGGCGCGAGCCGATGCTGAGCACGGCCAGCCACAGCAGGCTGGCGGTGAGCGCGCCGGCGGCGAACGCCATGCGGGCGTCCTCGAAGCCGTGCGCCAGCGAGCCGACCACCACCATGTCCAGCCAGAAGTGCGGATTGAGCAGCGAAAAGCCCAGCGCGCCCAGCATGGCGGCGCGGCGCGACGGCACCACGTCGCGGGCGGCGGCCAGCCCGCCGTTGGCGGTCCAGGCGCGGCGCGCCGATTGCAGGGCGTACCAGGTCAGGAAGGCGACGCCGAACCACAGCACGGCGGTCGTCAGCCACGGAAACCAGGTGGTCAGGGCCTGCAGCCCGGAGACGCTGGCGAAGATGAAGACGGCGTCGATCAGCGCGCAGATCGCGACCACGCTCAGCAGGTGCGCCCGCATCAGCCCCTGGCGCAGGATGAACGCGCTTTGCGCGCCCACGACGGCGAACAGGCCCAGCCCGGTGGCCGTTCCGCTGGCCCAGGCAGTGAAGAAGAGGGGGGAAGACAACGTGGCGAACATGACGCAAACACCTTATGACTGCTACGCCTGTGGCGGCGCTTGATTTGGCGCCGGCAGCGGCGGGGCGTGCCGGCAATGCGTCATTTTCCCTTGTCGGATAGATGAAATAAAGCTAATTTTCCTTCACTATCTTAAGCAAAGCTAATGATATGAAACTCGATCACGGCAACCTCAGGGCCCTGGCGGCGGTGGTGCGCGAAGGCAGCTTCGAGCGCGCCGCGCTGTCGCTGAACGTCACCCCGTCGGCGGTGTCGCAGCGGATCAAGGCGCTGGAGGACCGCATGGGCCGCCTGCTGGTGCAGCGCACGGTGCCGGCGGCGGCCACCGCCGACGGCCAGGTGCTGGTGCGGCTGGCCGAGCAGACTGCGCTCCTGGAGCACGACGCGCTCAGCCGGCTGGGCGTGGCCGACGACGACGTGCCCTATGCCAGCATCCCCGTGGCGGTGAACCACGACAGCCTGGAAACCTGGTTCGTCGACGCGGCGGTGCAGTTCTCGGCGCGTACCCGCGCCACGCTGGACATGCAGTCCGAAGACCAGGACCACACCGCCGCCTTGCTGCGCAACGGCTCGGTGCTGGGTGCGGTGACCGCGCTGGCCGAGCCGGTGCAGGGCTGCCGCATCCATGCGCTGGGCAGCATGCGCTACGTCGCGACCTGCACGCCGGCATTCCACAAGCGCTATTTCTCGCAAGGGGTCAACGCGCAGACGCTGGCGCAGGCGCCGGTGCTGGTGTTCAACCGCAAGGACGCCCTGCAGGCCCGCTTCGCCCACAAGATCGCCGATCCGGCGCCGTGGCAGCCGCCGGTCTGGTGGGTGCCGTCGACGCGCGCCTTCGTGCAGGCCACGCTGGGCGGGCTGGGCTGGACCATGAATCCGCTGCCGCTGGTGCAGGAGCACCTTGACGCAGGTCAGTTGATGCTGCTGCGCGGGCGCGCCTGGGAGGATGTGCCGCTGTATTGGCAGCATTGGCGGGTAAACTCCGAAGCCATGGAAGCCCTGACCGATTCGGTTCTGTCAGCCGCCCGCAGCCTGGTCAGGAGGCGTTGACCCGCGGCGTTAACCCTTAGGAGTACTAGTCATGAACATCCGCAAGTTCGCTGTGATCGCCGCCCTGGGCCTGTGCACGGCCGGCACGGCCTGGGCGAAGGACTACAAGGTCGGCCAGATCGAGATCGACGACCTGTGGGTGCGCGCCTCGGCGCCGGGCCAGTCCAACGGCGCGGGCTATATGGACATCGACAACGACGCCAAGACCGAGGACCGCCTGCTGTCGATCACGTCCGACGCCGCCGAACGCGTCGAGCTGCACACGGTGCAAACCGAAAACGGCGTGTCCAAGATGCGCCAGGTCGAAGGCGGCATCGCCTTGCCCGCCGACACCGAGGTCAAACTCAGCCCGGGCGGCTACCACGTCATGTTCATCAAGCTGAAAGCGCCGTTCGCCGAAGGCGCAACCGTGCCCGCCACCCTCAAGTTCGAAAAGGCCGGCGAAGTCGCGGTCCAATTCAAGGTCAAACCCGCCACCCACAACCCCGGCATGACCAACATGAACCACGGCACGATGAAGCATTAAGGAGCACTAAGGCGCGCGCCGCGCGCCTTCGCCCCACGGGGCAAACCCTCCCCAAGAGCGCGGGGCCGCACGGATCCGGCTCCGCCGGTCCGTAGCGGCGCCCCCCTGGGGGGGAAGCGCCAAAGGCGCTTCGGGGGGGGCCTAATACAAGCCTTGCTGCCGCATAGCGTCAGCCACCTTCACGAAACCGGCGATGTTCGCGCCGTCCAGGTAGTTGACGTATTCGCGCTCGGTGTGGCCGTGGCGCACGCAGTTTTCATGGATGTCGCGCATGATGGCGTGCAGGCGGGTGTCGACTTCCTCGCGCGTCCAGGACAGGCGGGCCGAGTTCTGGGCCATTTCCAGGCCCGATACCGCCACGCCGCCGGCGTTGCTGGCCTTGCCCGGGGCGTACAGCACGCGGGCCGCGACGAAGGCCTTGGCGGCCTCCAGGGTGGCCGGCATGTTGGCGCCTTCGGCCACGCACAGCACGCCGTTCTTGATCAGCGTCTTGGCGTCGTCCAGCTCCAGCTCGTTCTGGGTGGCGCAGGGCAGGGCCACGTCGACCGGCACGTGCCACGGACGCTTGCCGGCTTCGTATTGCAGGCCGAATTCGCGCGCGTAGGTGTCCAGGCGGCCGCGCAGGTCGTTCTTGATGTGCATCAGCGCGACCAGCTTTTCATGGGTGAAGCCGGCTTCGTCGACCACGGTGCCGTTGGAGTCGGAGACGGTGACCACCTTGGCGCCCAGCGCCATGGCCTTCTCGATGGCGTACTGGGCGACGTTGCCCGAGCCCGACACCGAGACGCGCAGGCCGTCGAACGAACGGCCGACGCGCTTGAGCATTTCTTCGGCGAAATAGACGGTGCCGTAGCCGGTGGCTTCGGGGCGGATCAGGCTGCCGCCGAAGGTCAGGCCCTTGCCGGTGAACACGCTGGCGGTCGAGTTCGACAGCTTTTTCATCATGCCGGCCATGAAGCCGACTTCGCGCGCGCCCACGCCGATATCGCCGGCCGGCACGTCGGTGTCCGGACCCAGGTGGCGGTACAGCTCGATCATCAGGGCCTGGCAGAAACGCATGACTTCGGCGTCGGACTTGCCCTTGGGGTCGAAGTCCGAACCGCCCTTGCCGCCGCCCATGGGCAGCGTGGTCAGCGAGTTCTTCAGGGTCTGTTCGAAAGCCAGGAACTTCAGGATCGACAGGTTCACCGAGGGGTGGAAGCGCATGCCGCCCTTGAACGGGCCGATGGCCGAGTTGTGCTGAATGCGGAAAGCGCGGTTGACCCGGGCCTGGCCGCGGTCATCGGTCCAGCACACGCGGAACTGGATCACGCGTTCCGGCTCCACCAGGCGCTCGAGCAGGGCGTGCTCGGCGTAGTGCGGGTGCTTCTCGATGAAAGGCCACAGACTCAGCATCACCTCCTGGACGGCTTGCATGAATTCAGGTTGTTGCGGGTCGCGCGCGGCAACGCCACGCAGGAAGTCGTCCAGACTCTGCACTTTCAACATGTTCTCCTCGGGGGTGCTTCGAATAGGTGCGGGGTGGCCCCGGATTGGGGCGCGATAGACACGGGTTTGGTGCAAGTTCGCACCCGTATGGTGCGGAATTGTAGGGCTAAATTATTGCCCTGCGCAAAGCCGTGAAATGCTGCATCACATTGATATCAAAGCGATTTTTTGCGACCCGATAATTGGGGCCGCATCATGTCGAAATGGGCGGCTCACGTCTGGAAAATTCCCTGGACCGGTGGAATTCCGTTGAATTTCCTGGGGAAAACAATGTGTCCCCAAATAATTGCACAGGGAGAAACCGGCGCCGGGCAGGCCGGGCCGCACGTAAATCGGACCATTAGCCATGCCTGGAAGCCTCATCAGGCAGACAGTCCGATTTAATGCGTCCCCATTATTAATTTGAGAAAAGTCACACGCAGGCAACAGTTCAGACCTGCGCGACCGCCAGCGCGCCGCCCAGGGCCATCAGCACGGCCCCCACCACCCGGTCCGCGGTGCGCTGATGGTCCAGCAGCGCGCGGCGCAGCACGGGCGAGGAAACCGACCATGCCACGACGCTGAACCACGCCCAGTGCGCGAACGACATGAACAGCCCGTAGCCGAATTGCCGGGTCAGCGGCGTGCCCGGCGAAACCAGCTGGGTGTAGGTGCTGACCACGAACAGCGTGGTCTTGGGATTGAGGGCGTTGGTCAGAAAGCCGTCGTAAAGCGCCCGCCAGGCCGAGATGACCGGGCGCGCCGACAGGTCGCGGTCGACCGGCGTGCGGTTGAAAAACGTCTTCCAGCCCATGTAGATCAGATAACAGGCGCCGGCCAGCTTGATGCCCTGCAGCACGGGCCGGGCGTAATGGGCCAGCAGGCTGACGCCGAACATGGTGTAGAACACGTGCACCTGCACGGCCAACGCAATGCCGGCGGCGCAGGTCAGGCCGGTGCGCCGGCCATACAGATAGCTGTAGCGGGTCACCATCGCGAAGTCCGGCCCGGGGCTGATGACGGCAAGAACGGTGATCAGGGCGACGGCTATCAGTTCGGTCATGGAAGGGAAGCGCAAGCAAGAGGGAGCCGGTATTGTCCGGCGCTGGCGCACGCCCGAAAAACGATTTTTAATGCCGGATATACGTCAGAAAAACTCACCGATAGCCATGAAACTCCCGCCGCTCAACGCGCTGCGCGTCTTCGACGCCGCCGCCCGCCACCAGGCCTTCGGCAAGGCCGCAGAAGAGCTGAACGTGACCCACGGCGCGGTCAGCCGGCAGATCCGGCTGCTGGAGGACAGCCTGGGAATGCGCTTGTTCGAGCGGCGCAACCGGGGTGTTTTCCTGACTGATCGAGGCGGGCAGCTGCACGAGCTGACCCGCGCGCTTTTCGAGCAGCTCGCCACGGGCCTGGCCAGGCTGCGCCAGCCGGCGCCGGACGCGCCCCTGGTGCTGTCCTGCGAGCCCACGATCGCCATGATGTGGCTGATTCCGCGCCTGCCGGATTTCCAGCGCCTGCATCCGGCCGTGCAGGTGCACCTGTATGCGGCCGGCGGTCCGCTGGATTTCGCGGCCCAGGGCGTGGACGTGGCGCTGCGGCGCAATGATTTCGAATGGGACGCCGCGCTGCATGCCGAGCGGGTGTGCGAGGAATGGACCGGGCCGGTATGCCGGCCGGGCCTGCTGGGTCCCGCCGGCGAGGGCTGGGACGGCGCGCCGGCGCTGGGCAGCGCGACGCGGCCGCAAGCCTGGCGGCAGTGGTCCCAGGCCGCAGGCGGCAGGCCGCCCAGGCGCGCCGGGCCGGCCTATGAGCATTTCTACCTGAGCCTGCAGGCCGCCGCCGCGGGGCTGGGCGTGGCCATCGGGTCAGCCCTGATGGCCTGCGACGCCGTGCGCGACCGCCGCCTGGAGGCGCCGCGCGGCTTCGTGCGCGACGGCTCCGCCTATTTCCTGCTGTCGCCCCGGCCGTATGCCGAGGATCCGCGGGCGCGGGTCTTCCTGCAATGGCTGCGCCGGGAGGCCGCCGAGTCGCTGCGGCAATCCGGCGCCGGGGCCGGCCATCAGAGCGTGGCGTCGTAGTCGATCGTCAGCGGCGCGTGGTCCGAGAAGCGTTCGTCCTTGTAGATGGCGACGCTGCGGGCGCGGGCCGCGATGCCCGGCGTGGCGATCTGGTAGTCGATGCGCCACCCGACGTTCTTGGCCCAGGCCTGGCCGCGGTTGCTCCACCAGGTGTACTGGTCGGGCCGGTCGTCGATGGTGCGGAACACGTCCACGAAGCCGCGCTTGTCGAACACGTCGGTCAGCCAGGCCCGCTCTTCGGGCAGGAAGCCCGAATTCTTCATGTTGCCCTTCCAGTTCTTCAGGTCGATTTCCTTGTGGGCGATGTTCCAGTCGCCGCAGATGATGAACTCGCGGCCGGTGGTCCGGTGCTCGTGCATCAGGGCGTCGATCCAGGGACCGAACCGGTCCAGGAACCGGTACTTGGCCTGTTGCCGCTCGTCGCCGCTGGAGCCGGACGGCAGGTAGGCGCTGATGACGGACAGGTTCTTCCAGTCGGCGCGGATGATGCGGCCCTCGGGGTCGAATTCCTCGCATCCCAGGCCGGTGTGCACGCGCTCGGCGGCATTGCGCAGATAGATGCCGACGCCGCTATAGCCTTTCTTCACGGCATGGTGGAAGTGGCCGGTATAGCCGGGCGGGTGGCGCAGGTCTTCGGTCAGGTCGTCGTGGGAAATCTTGATCTCCTGCAGGCACAGCACGTCCGCGGCGTGCTTTTCCATCCAGGGTTGCAGGCCCTTGCGAAAGGCGGACCGGATTCCGTTGAGGTTGATCGAGGTAATGCGCAGCAAAGCGAAACTCCTATAGGCGGGGCGCGAGGCCCGGGCAATGCCAGGAATTTAACCGACTCGGCGCCCAGGCCAGGGAAAAGCCCCGACAACGGATAAAATGCCGGGGTTTGCCATCTACCGGATCCCTCGCATGACCGCCGCCCAATCCTCCGCCACCGCTCTCGACTTCGTCCGCTTCGCCTTGAACGAGGGCGTGCTGCGCTTTGGCAGCTTCAAGGTCAAGTCGGGTCGTATCAGTCCGTATTTCTTTAACGCGGGGCTGTTCAACAACGGCGGTTCGGTCGGCAAGCTGGCGCAGTTCTACGCGCAGGCGCTGCTGGATTCGGGCGTGGCCTTCGACATGCTGTTCGGCCCGGCCTACAAGGGCATTCCGCTGGCCACCGCCACCGCCGTCGCGCTGGCCGGCCACCCCGACATGCAGGGCAAGAGCGGCGTGCCCTTCGCCTACAACCGCAAGGAAGCCAAGGACCACGGCGAAGGCGGGACCCTGGTGGGCGCGCCGCTTGCGGGCAAGGTCGTCATCATCGACGACGTGATCACCGCGGGCACTTCGGTGCGCGAGTCGGTGGAAATCATCCGCGCCGCGGGCGCCGAGCCGGCGGCCGTGCTGATCGCCATGGACCGCATGGAACGCGCCGGCCCGGACGACGCCCTGTCGGCGCACTCGGCCGTGCAGGACGTGTCCAAGACCTACGGCATCCCGGTGGTGGCCATCGCCTCGCTGGCCGACATCCTGGCGCTGCTGCAGGACGACGCATCGTTTTCCGAACACCGCGACGCGGTGCTGGCCTACCGGACGAAGTACGGGGTGTAAGGGACGTTTTCCCAATCCCCGCCATAGTGTGCGGTCGGCTCGGCCAGCCGGTCGGCCTGTGCGCTTAGCGTCACGCCTAGGGCACGCGCGGCGCACGCCAGCTTGCTGTCGAACGTGGCGAGCGCCGCGTTGACGGTCAAGGCCAGTTCGAGATACGACGCGTCATATACGGTCAGTCCGTGTTCACGGGCCAATGACACGCTTGCGGCCAACCATTGCGCAGGCGGACGCAGGTCGTGCACCACGGGAGCGCTGCGCAAGGTCAGCGCAAAGCGGGCGAGGATGTCCGGGGTTGCCGCCTTGGTCCGTTCCACACGCAATGCGCCCTGGGCGACCTCCAACGGCCAGACCACAGGAACATGCGCGGGCATGCCGGATAGGCCGCCCAGTATGTCCATGGCCTGTAAACGGAACGGTTGGCTGGGCAATTGCAGCCAGCTCAGCGCGACTGAGGCATCCAGCACGAGCTTCATTCATGCACGCCTTTGACGATGTACCACCACGTGGCTTCGTCGACGTAGGGAATCCTGGGGAAATTCTTGAGTTCTTCAATCGCGTTGTGCGCCTCTTCGGTCAGCAGCGGATTGACTTGGCAGATCTGCGCATGAGCCTGGCCGTTGCGGGTGATGACGACGCGCGCGCCGTCTCGCGCAGCCTGAATCATGTCGTCCAGGCAACTGGCTAGCTCTTCCTGCGGGATGGCGACGTAAGGAATGGCCATGAAGGCGTCTCCGGTCTGGGGCGATCCGGAAATTCTTCGCCAAACAAAAGGCCGCAGCAAGATGCTGCGGCCCTTCGTTTCGTCTGGTACGGGCGCTTGCGCGGCCCGTGATCCATCAGCTGTCCAGCTTCTGCTTGAGCAGTTCGTTGACCTGCTGCGGGTTGGCCTTGCCGCGCGCGGCTTTCATGATCTGGCCGACCAGCGAGTTGAAGGCCTTCTGCTTGCCGGCCCGGTACTCTTCCACGATGGCGGGGTTGGCCGCCAGCACCTCGTCGATCATGGCGCCGATGGCGCCGGTGTCGCTGATCTGCTTCAGGCCGCGGGCCTCGATGATGGCGTCGGGCTGGCCGCCGTGTTCGCCGGCCCACATGGCGCCGAACACCTCGCGGGCCATCTTGTTGGAGATGGTGCCGTCGATGATGCGGCCGATCAGGGCGGCCAGGGCCGGGGCCTGCACGGGCGAGTCGGCGATGTCCTTTTCTTCCTTGTTCAGCGTCGCGGCCACTTCGCCCATGATCCAGTTGGCCGCCAGCTTGGCCTGGCCGGCCGGCAGGGCCTGCGCCACCGCCTCGAAGTAGGCGGCCAGGCCGCGGCTGGCGGTGAGCTGGGCCGCGTCGTAGGCGCTCAGGCCGTAGTCGGACTCGAAGCGGGCGCGCAGCGCGGCCGGCAGTTCGGGCATGGCGGCGCGCACTTCGTCGACCCAGGCGCTGGAGATCACCAGCGGGGGCAGGTCGGGGTCGGGGAAGTAGCGGTAGTCGTGCGCGTCTTCCTTGCTGCGCATGCTGCGCGTCTCGTCGCGGTCGGCGTCGTACAGGCGGGTTTCCTGCACCACCGTGCCGCCGTCCTCGATCAGCTCGATCTGGCGGCGCGCTTCATACGCGATGGCGCGTTCCAGGAAGCGGAACGAGTTGACGTTCTTGATCTCGGTGCGGGTGCCGAATTCCTTCTGGCCCACCGGGCGCACCGACACGTTGGCGTCGCAGCGGAACGAGCCTTCCTGCATGTTGCCGTCGCAGATGCCCAGCCACACGACCAGGCTGTGCAGGGCGCGGGCATAAGCCACGGCCTCGGCGGCCGAGCGCATTTCGGGTTCCGTCACGATTTCCAGCAGCGGCGTGCCGGCGCGGTTCAGGTCGATGCCGCTGCCGGGCGAGCCGTCGGCCAGGCGGAAGTCGTCATGCAGCGATTTGCCGGCGTCTTCTTCCAGGTGCGCGCGGGTCAGGTTGACGGTTTTTTCTTCCTCGCCGACGAAGAAGGACAGCGAACCGCCCACGACCACGGGCAGTTCGTACTGGCTGATCTGGTAGCCCTTGGGCAGGTCGGGGTAGAAGTAGTTCTTGCGCGCGAACACCGAGCGCGGCGCGATGGTGGCGCCCACCGCCAGGCCGAAGCGGATGGCGCGTTCGGCCGCGCCGCGGTTCATGACCGGCAGGCTGCCCGGCAGCGCCAGGTCGACTTCGTTGGCGTGGGTATTGGGCGCGGCGCCGAATTGGGTGCTGCTGCCCGAAAAAATCTTGGAGTCGGTGGAAAGCTGGGTGTGCGTTTCCAGGCCGATGACGATTTCCCAGTTCATATTAGGCGTCCTGCTGAGCGGGCGTTTCTTTGTGCCAGCCGGTGACTTGTTGGTAGCGGTCGGCGATGGCCAGGAGGCGGCCTTCGTCGAAGTAGTTGCCGATGATCTGCAGGCCGACCGGACGGCGCTGGTCCTGCCCCCCGAAGCCGCAGGGCACGGACATGGCGGGCAGGCCGGCCAGGCTGACGCCCAGCGTGTAGACGTCGGCCAGCCAGTCGGCGGTGGGATCGTCGCGGTTGTCGCCGATGTTCTTGGCCACGGTGGGCGTGACCGGGCCCATGATGACGTCGCACTGGCCGGCGAAGGCGCGCTGGAAGTCCTGCGCGATCATGCGGCGCAGGCGCTGAGCCTGCAGGTAGTAGGCGTCGTAGTAGCCATGGGACAGCACGTAGGTGCCGATCAGGATGCGGCGCTTGACCTCGTCGCCGAAGCCTTCGGCGCGCGAGCGGCTGATCATTTCGTTCAGGTCGCCGTACTGGGCGGCGCGATGGCCGTAGCGCACGCCGTCGTAGCGGGCCAGGTTGCTGGAGGCTTCGGCCGGGGCGATCACGTAGTAGGCGGGGATGGCCAGCTCGGTGCGCGGCAGCGACACCGGCACGCGCACGGCGCCGAGTTCTTCGTAGCGGGCCAGCGCGGCCTCGACCGCGGCGGCCACGTCCGGCGCCAGGCCGGCGCCGAAGTATTCCTCGGGCACGCCGATGCGCAGGCCCTTGAGCGGCTGGCTGCCGGCGGCGTCGAAGCGGGCCTGGGCGGCGTCGAAATCGCGCCGCACCCGGCCGGGCTCGTTGGCCGCGCCGTCGCACTGCTGCAGGCTGGTGGCGTCGCGCGGGTCGAAGCCGCTGATGACGTCCAGCAGTTCGAGCAGGTCGCGGGCGCTTTCGGCCAGGGGGCCGGCCTGGTCCAGGCTGGAGCCGAAGGCCACCATGCCGTAGCGCGAGACCGTGCCGTAGGTGGGCTTGATGCCGCTGACGCCGCACAGGGCGGCGGGCTGGCGCACCGAGCCGCCGGTGTCGGTGCCGGTGGCCGCGGCCACCAGGCGGGCCGCCACGGCGGCGGCCGAGCCGCCCGAGGAGCCGCCGGGCACGGCGGCGTGGTCCCAGGGGTTCCTGACCGCGCCGTAGGCAGAGTTCTCGTTGCCCGAGCCCATGGCGAATTCGTCGCAGTTCAGCTTGCCCAGCGACACGGCGCCGGCCTGGGCCAGGCGTTCCACGACGGTGGCGTCGAAGGGGCTGACATAGCCTTCGAGCATCTTGCTGCCGGCGGTGGTGCGCCAGCCGCGGGTGACGAACGCGTCCTTGTGGGCGATGGGGATGCCGGCCAGCGGGCCGGCCGAGCCGGCGGCCAGCGCGGCGTCGGCGGCGCGGGCCTGTGCCAGCGTCAATTCGGCGTCAATATGTAAAAAGCTATTCAGGCCGCTGGCCGCTTCGGCCGCCGCCAGGGCGCTTTGGGCCAGCTCGACGGCGCTGACCTGGCGTTGCGCGAGGGCCTCGCGCAGGCCGGCGATGCCCTTGAATTGGGTGTGCAGTGCGGGTTTCGTCATGTCTCAGTCCAGGACCTTGGGGACCAGGAACAGGCCGTCCTGGGCGTCGGGCGCGTTGGCCAGCAGTTCCTGGCGGCGGGCTTCCGAGCTGGTTTCGGTCACGGCGTCTTCACGCAGGCGCAGCACGATGTCCTCATGGGCGGACAGGGGGTGGGCCAGCGGCTCGACGCCCTGGGTGTCGACCGACTGGAGCCGTTCGATCAGGTGGAGGATGCCGTTGAGCTCGGCTTGCGCGAGGGTGCGCTGGTCGGGAGTCAGTTCGATTCTGGCCAGCCGGGCAATGCGGGCCACATCTGTGTCATTGAGCGCCATGGGGAGTGCAAAATCGATAAGCGAAGGCCGAAGGGCGGGACGGGCCAGTATGCATATGCCGAACCCGTTACAAAGCTTGAATAGCCTGCATTTATGCGCTATTTCCGCGGAAATTATAAGTTATGATTCACGGTTTAATCGTCGCGAAGACAGGCGGACCCGTCCCCATCCGGGCCCTACGCCCCGCGGCATGTACCCAATTCCCCCCCAGAGTTAGCTGAGCTCCCATGTTCGGATTCCTGCGCAGTTATTTTTCCAGCGATATGGCGATCGACCTCGGTACCGCCAATACGCTGATCTACGTCCGCGGCAAGGGCATCGTGCTCGACGAGCCGTCCGTGGTCGCGATCCGTCATGAAGGCGGCCCGCACGGCAAGAAGATCATCCAGGCCGTCGGCCACGAAGCCAAGCAGATGCTCGGCCGCGTTCCCGGCAACATCGAAGCCATCCGGCCCATGAAAGACGGCGTGATCGCCGACTTCACGGTCACCGAGCAGATGCTCAAGCAGTTCATCCGCATGGTGCATCCCCGCAACATGCTGGCTCCCAGCCCCCGGATCATCGTCTGCGTGCCCTGCGGTTCGACCCAGGTCGAGCGCCGCGCCATCCGCGAATCGGCGCTGGGCGCGGGCGCCTCGCACGTGTTCCTGATCGAGGAACCCATGGCCGCGGCCATCGGCGCCGGCCTGGCCGTCTCCGACGCCAGCGGCTCGATGGTGGTCGACATCGGCGGCGGCACCACCGAAGTGGCGGTCATCTCGCTGGGCGGCATGGTCTACAAGGGTTCGGTGCGCGTCGGCGGCGACAAGTTCGACGAGGCCATCGTCAACTACATCCGCCGCAACTACGGCATGCTGATCGGCGAGCCCACCGCCGAACTCATCAAGAAGGAAATCGGCTCGGCCTTCCCCGGCTCCGAAGTCCGCGAAATCGAGGTCAAGGGCCGCAACCTGGCCGAAGGCGTGCCGCGCAGCTTCACGGTCTCGTCCAACGAGATCCTGGAATCGCTAACCGACCCGCTCAACCAGATCGTTTCGGCCGTGAAGATCGCGCTGGAACAGACGCCTCCCGAACTGGGCGCCGACATCACCGACAAGGGCATCGCCCTGACCGGCGGCGGCGCGCTGCTGCGCGACCTGGACCGCCTGCTGCAGGAAGAAACCGGCCTGCCCGTGGTGGTGGCCGACGATCCGCTCACCTGCGTCGTGCGCGGTTGCGGCGAGGCGCTGGAACATCTTGAAAAGCTGGGCGCCATTTTCATCAACGACTAATTCCGCGCGCCAGCCCGGAGCCCCGCAGGTTCGCGGCTCCGGCCGCTGCCGCAGCGATGGGCGCGGGCGTCCGGGCTGAAATTCATGCAACGACAAGGGACTCCCCCCCTATTCAGGCGCGGCCCTCCTGCGGAGGTGCGGCTGGTCGTCCTGGTCTTGCTTGCCCTGGCCCTGATCGTCATGGATTCGCAGTGGCGCATGCTGGAACCGGCGCGCCGGGCGGTGTCCGTGGCGCTGTATCCCTTCCAGCGCGCCGTCATGGCGCCGCGCGACCTGGTCGAACAGGTCAACGAATGGGTCAACGCGGCCAATCTCATCCGCAGTGAAAACGAAGCCCTGCAGCGCCAGCGCATCGAACTGGCCCAGGTGGCCACGCACGCGGCCCAGCTGGCCGCCGAGAACGCGCAGCTGCGCCGCCTGCTGGGCGTGACCGATACCGTGGCGCAGGCCGCCGTGGTGGTCGAGGTCATGTACGAACCCACCAACGCCTTCACCCAGCGCCTGGTCTTCAACAAGGGCAGCAAGGCCGGCCTGGCGCCGGGCATGCCGGTGATCGACGAAGGCGGCGTGGTCGGCCAGATCGTGCGCGTCACGCCGATGACGGCCGAGGCCGCGCTGGTCACCGACGAGCAGGTCTCCATTCCCGTGCAGCTGCTGCGCAACGGCCTGCGGCTGATCGCCTTCGGCGGCAACTCGCCGGGCAAGATCGAGGTCCGCTACCTGGCGGCCAATGCCGACATCAAGGAAGGCGATACCATAGTCACCAGCGGCGTGGGCGGCCTGTTTCCGGCCGGCCTGCCGGTGGCCAAGGTGACCTCGGTCGAGCGCGATACGGCCTCGGGCTTCGCGCGCGCCGTGGGCGAACCGCTGGCCCATCCCGAACGCTATCGCCACTTCCTGGTGCTGCAGGTGGACGTGGCGCGCGCCGAATCCAACCGTCAGGAGGTCGATTCCGGTGGATCGGACTAATCAATCCGCGGCCCGGCCCCGCCGCCTGGGCACGCCCAGCAACGTGGAGCCCGACCGCCTGTCCGGTCCGGCGCACGGCCTGTTCGTCTGGGGCACGGTGCTGCTGGTGTGGCTGGTGTCGCTGCTGCCGTGGCGGCTGTGGCAGGGCGCGCCCGACGTGCTGCTGCTGATCATCGCCTTCTGGTGCGTGCACGAGCCGCGCCGGGTGGGCCTGTTCACCGCCTTCTTCTTCGGCCTGCTGATGGACGTGCACGACGCCGGCCTGCTGGGCGAGCACGCGCTGTCCTACACGCTGGTGGCCTACGGCGCGGTGGTGCTGCACCGCCGGCTGCAGCGCTTCGACCTGTGGAGCCAGGCGATGCACATGCTGCCGGTGTTCTTCCTGGCGCGCCTGCTGACGCAGATCATCCACGCCTGGCTGGCCGGCAAATGGCCGGGCTGGGACTGGGGCGTCAGCGTGCTGCTGACCGCGGCCCTGTGGCCCCTGGCGGGCTGGGTTCTGCACCTGCCGCAGCGCGGCGCCGACGACGCCGAATCGTCCTCCGCCTGAGGGCGGCGCCGCGTCATGTTCGAATTCAAAAAAACCGGCCAGCAGCAGAAGCAGCGGTTCCGCCTGCGCGCCTGGGTCGGCGGGCTGTTCGCGCTGGCGTGTTTCGGGGTGCTGGTCGGGCGCTTCTGGTATCTGCAGGTGGACCGCTACGAGGGCCTGTCCGAGCGCGCCGACCGCAACCGCATCGCGGTCGTGCCGATTCCGCCGCGCCGCGGTGAAATCCTGGACCGCAACGGCGAAGTGCTGGCGCGCAATTACCGCACCTATACGCTGGAAGTGGTGCCGGCGCAGGCCGGCAACCTGAACGAGCTGTTCGAGCGGCTGACCGAGGTCGTGTACATCAGCCCGGCCGACCAGCGGCGCTTCAAGCGCCGCGCCGCCGAGTCCAGCCGCTACGCCAGCCTGCAGCTGCGCAACAATCTCAACGACACCGAGGCCGCCTGGTTCGCCGCGCATTCCTTCCAGTTCCCGGGCGTGGAACTGCGCGCGCGCTGGGTGCGCGAGTATCCGCAAGGCGTGTCGGCGGCCCATGTGGTGGGCTATATCGGCCGCATCGCCGAGGGCGACATCGAAGAGCTGGACCGCACCGGCCAGATGGGCAATTACCGCGGCACCGACGTCATCGGCAAAAAGGGCATCGAGAAGACCTGGGAAGAACAGCTGCACGGCAAGACCGGGCTGGAAGAGGTCGAGGTGACCGCCGGCGGGCGTCCCATGCGCACGCTGCGCCGCATCGACCCGGTGCCCGGCTCCGACATCATGCTGTCGATCGACCTGGGCCTGCAGAAAGTGGCCGAACAGGCGTTCGAAGGGCAGCGCGGCGCGCTGGTCGCGCTCGATCCCGACACCGGCGAGGTGCTGGCCTTCGTGTCGCAGCCGTCCTTCGATCCCAATCTGTTCGTCGACGGCATCGACGTGGACAACTGGCGCATGCTGAACGAATCGCCGGACCACCCGCTGATCAACCGGCCGCTGTACGGCACCTATCCCATCGGCTCGACCTACAAGCCCTTCGTCGGCCTGGCGGCGCTGGAGCTGGGCAAGCGCCGCGCCACCGACCGCATCTCCGATCCGGGCTACTTCGAGTTCGGCGGCCAGAAGTTCCGCAACGCCGGCGGCGCGGCCTACGGCATGACCGACATGCACCGCGCCATCGTGGTGTCGTCCGACACCTACTTCTATTCGCTGGGCCCCGAGATCGGGGTGAACGCGCTGCACGATTTCACCAAGCAGTTCGGTTTCGGCCAGATCACCGGCATCGACCTGGAAGGCGAGAAGCGCGGCGTGCTGCCCTCGACCGACTGGAAGCGCTCGGCCTACAAGGACAAGGAGCGCCAGCGCTGGTACGCGGGCGAGACGATTTCGGTGGCGGTCGGCCAGGGCTACAACGCCTTCACGCTGCTGCAGCTGGCGCAGGGCACCTCCACGCTGGCCAACAACGGCCTGTACCGCCGTCCGCACCTGGTGCACGCGGTGCGCGATCCGCGCAGCGGCGTGGCCAAGCCGACCGAATCGACGCCCGACTACCGGATTCCCCTGAAGCAGGCCAACGTCGACGTCATCAAGAACGCGATGGCCGACGTGGTGCGCGTGGGCACGGCGCGGCGCGCCTTCGCCAACACGCCTTACCAGGCGGCAGGCAAGACCGGCACCGCGCAGGTGTTCAGCCTGCGCGGCGGCCATTACCGCGCCAGCGCGATCGACGAGCGCCTGCGCGACCACGCCCTGTTCATGGGCTTCGCGCCGCTGGAGCACCCCCGCATCGCGGTGGCGCTGATCGTGGAGAACGCCGGCTGGGGCGCCAGCGTGGCCGCGCCGGTCGCGCGCAAAGTGTTCGATTACTGGCTGGCCAAGGAGCGCCAGGACCAGGTCGCGCAGCCGCGGCCGCAGCCGCAGCCCGCCGATCCCCTGGCTTCGGTCGAAGCCATAGCCTCCGACGTGGTGCGCCAACGATGAAACGCCTGGGTCTCATTCTGCTGCGGGTGTTCACCGCCTTCGACTGGCCGCTGCTGGCGATCCTGCTGATGTTCGCGGCGCTGGGCCTGACCGTCATGCATTCGGCGGTGGGCGGCACCGACTGGCGCTTCGCCGAGCAGTCGCGCAATTTCGTCATCGCGTTTTTCGCGATGTGGACCATGGCCCTGATTCCGCCGAAGTGGCTGATGAAGCTGGCCCTGCCGTTTTATGTGGTGGGGGTGGTGCTGCTATTGGGAGTGGAGTTTTTCGGCGAGACCAGCAAGGGGGCGACCCGCTGGCTGAACCTGGGCGTGACCCGCATCCAGCCGTCGGAGATGATGAAGATCGCGGTGCCGATGATGCTGGCCTGGTATTTCCAGCGCCATGAGGGCGCGGTGCGTATCCGCGACTTCCTGGCCGCGGCGGCGATGCTGGCCGCGCCGTTCGGCCTGATCGTGCTGCAGCCCGACCTGGGCACGGCGCTGCTGGTGTTCGGCGCGGGCTTTTTCGTGATCTATTTCGCGGGCCTGTCGTTCAAGCTGCTGGTGCCGGTGATGCTGGCCGGCATCCTGGCCATCGGCACGCTGGTCTATTACGAGGACCAGCTGTGCGAGCCGGACGTGGACTGGGTGGTGCTGCACGACTACCAGAAGCACCGGGTCTGCACGCTGCTCAATCCCAGTTCCGATCCGCTGGGCAAGGGGTTCCACACGATCCAGTCGATGATCGCGGTGGGCTCGGGCGGGGTGTACGGCAAGGGCTACATGAAGGGCACGCAGACACATCTGGATTTCATCCCGGAACGGACGACGGACTTCATTTTCGCGGTGTACGCGGAGGAGTTCGGGCTGTACGGGGGGATTGCGCTGCTGGTGCTGTACGGCTTGATGATGGCGCGCGGGTTGACGATCGCGGCGCGGGCGTCGTCTCAGTTCGGGCGGCTGCTGGCGGGGGCGTTGACGATGATGCTGTTCATCTACGTATTCGTGAACGTGGGGATGGTGACGGGGATTCTGCCTGTGGTGGGAGTGCCGTTGCCGTTCATGAGCTATGGGGGGACGGCTTTGTTCACCATGGGGATTGCGTTCGGCATCATGATGAGTATCAGTCGGCATCGCTCGGCTAAGACTTAGTTTTTTCTGAGTGGCTTCTTCGTAGGTCGCCCGTTGGCGTGGGCGGCGTGGCTGCTCGCGCCAACGGGCTGCCGTCGTCTTGGCTTGTCGCGCTGCTAGAGCAGGGTTCAGTGTCGAGTCTTGGTGTGCCCGCCACTTTAGGCCGCCCGGGCGGCCTAAAGTGGCATACGCATTTTGGGCGTTTGCGGCGGGTGCGCTTGCGCGAATGCGCTGGGGAGGGTGCTTGGGGTCCCCCCAAAAGGGCTTGGGGGGAGTGGTGATGGGGTTGAATTGACGGTTGCTCAGCCTTCGTGCGGCAGGGCTTCCGGGACGCCCAGGTCCACGGCGAGTCTGGTCAGGCCTTCCCAGATGCGGGTGTCGAATTCCACGGTGTCCGCGTTGATGGCGCGGTTGCGGGCTTCGTATTCGCCGGGATATTGCACCGATTCGACGCCGGGTTGGGGCTTGCAGGCGTGCAGGTAGTCGATGAAGGCGCCGACTTCCAGGGAGCGCCAGTCGGTGTTGAAGTCCACCTGCGGGTCCAGCAGGAGCGCGAACATGTTGTTCGTGGCCACGCCGTTGCGGGGGTGTTGCGGCTGGATCGTGCCGCCGCCGGACAGGACGCCGGCCAGCAGTTCGGCCACCAGGCCCAGGGCGTAGCCCTTGTGGCCGCCGAAGGGCAGCAGGGCGCCGGGCGGGTCGGTGAAGAGTGCGCCGGGGTCGGTGGTGGGGTTGCCCTGGGCGTCGATCAGCGCGCCTTCGGGGGCGGGTTCGCCCTTGGCGGCCAGCACGCGGGCCTTGTTGACGGCGATGGAGCTGGTGGCCATGTCCACGATGAAGGGCGGGCGGCCTCCGGGCAGGGGGCCGGCGAAGCACAGCGGGTTGGTGGTCAGGCAGGCCTGCGCGCCGCCGAAGGGGGCCACGGTGGGGGCGCGGTTGATCACGTTGGTGAAGGCCAGCAGGATCAGGCCCTTGGCCGCCACCATTTCGCCGAAGTGGCCCATGCGGCCCAGGTGGTGGCTGTGGCGCAGGGTCAGGATGCACTGGCCGTGCTCCTGGGTGCGCTCGATGGCTTTTTCGATGACCACCTTGCCGACGTACTGGCCCAGGCCGTTGTGGCCGTCGTAGGCCAGCATGGCGCCGCGGTCGTTGACCAGTTCGGGGCGGCCGTCGGGGCGGGCCAGGCCCTCGGACAGCACGCGGCGGTAGTTTGTCAGGATGGACAGGCCGTGGCTGGCGTAGCCCACGCGGTCGGATTCGACCAGGTGTTCGGCCACGTCGCGGGCGATGTCCTCGGGCACGCCTTGCGCCATCAGCACGCGGCGGCCGTATTCATAGGCTTGGGCGATGGAGAGCTTTTTCATGATGCGCGCTCCTTACAGCCAGCCCAGCCAGCGCCAGTAGGTCGCGCCCATCAGCATCATCAGCGCGTAGCCGATGATGGTGACCAGGATGCCGACCTTGGCGAACTGCTTGGCGTTGAAGGTTTCCGTGCCCAGGCACACCATGTTCTGCGGCGCGTTGATGGGCAGGATGAAGCCGTAGCTCACCACGAAGCCCAGCAGCATGGTCATGCCCAGGCGGCTGAAGTCGCCCGGCAGCGTGGCCAGCACCGAGATCAGGATGGGCAGCATCGCCGAGGTCAGCGCGGTGGCGCTGGCGAAGCCCAGGTGGATGATGATCAGGAAGGCCGACAGGATGGCGAAGATGGCCAGCGGTCCCAGGTGGTCCAGGCCGGTGTGGGCCACGACCTGGTTGCCCAGCCATTGGCCGGCCTGGGTGGTCAGCAGGGCGGTGCCCAGGCTGATGCCGACGCCGAACACGATCACGGTGCCCCATGGGATGCGCGATTGCACGTCTTTCCAGGTCATCACGCCGAAGCGCGGCAGCAAGAGGAGCACCAGGCCGAAGTAGGTGGTGGAGGTGGTGTCGAAGCGGTGCAGCTTGCCTTCGGTCGACCAGAACAGCAGCAGCAGGATGGACACGGCCATCAGGCGTTTTTGCGCGCCGGTCATGGGGCCGAGTTCGAGCAGCGATTTCTCGACGGCTTCCTTGCCTCCCGCGATGCTGTCGCTTTCCGGCGGCAGCAGCTTGAGCACGATGATGATGAGCACGGCCGACATGATCAGCGACCAGGGGGCGCCGGCGATCAGCCAGTCCGACCAGGCCACGCGCTGGCCCAGCATTTTTTCCATGAAGCCGACAGTCAGCAGGTTCTGCGCGGCGGCGGTCTGGATGCCGACGTTCCAGATGCTGGTGGCCTGAGCCACGATGATCATGATGCCGGCGGCGATGTTGGAGCGCTTGTCCACGCCGAAGGCCGCGATCACGCCCATCATGATGGGCACCACGGCCGCGCTGCGCGCGGTGGCGCTGGGCACGACCAGGCTGAGCACGATGGTCACGGCGATGCAGCCGATCAGGATGCGGCGCGTGCTGGTGCCGACCCGGGACAGGGTCACCAGCGCGATGCGGCGGTCCAGCCCGGTGAAGGTCATCGCCGCGGCGATGAACAGCGCGCCCGTGACCAGCGCGAGCGCCGAGTTGGAAAAGCCGTTGAGCGCCATGCTGATCGCGGCCGAGGTGCCGTACATCACCTGGGGGTCCTTGATCGTCGGAGCCGTTCCCAGCAGGAAAGCCATCAGCGTGGTGATCATGATCGCGCTGGCTTCGTAGGAAACGGCTTCGGTGATCCAGACCACGACGGCGAACGCGAGGATGGCGAGCATCCGGTGGCCCGCGACCGGCAGGTCGGCCGGCAGAGGCAGCATCAGCACGCCTATCAGCGCGATGATGCCGGCGATCAATCCGGTGGGGATTTTGGTTTTCTTTGGCGCCTGTGTGGCAGGCGCGGCGGCTTGCGCGGTCATATCCATCTCCGGTTGAGGTCAAACTGACGACATGCCGCCCCGCGAGCTCGGGCCCTGTTCAATTCGGCATGTCGATGCTACAGAATGATCGTGACGGCATTAAGGAAAACCCGTATTGATGGAGATCAATCGAACTACGAATCACGCTTGTGGAAAACTTGCCTCGCGCATTATGCTCATCGGCCCCCGCCGGCGGCAAGGCGTCTACCCCAGCGCCAGGCGCAACTGTTCATCCAGGTGCAGCGTGGGCGCAACACGCCAGCCGCTCTGCGCATAGCGCAGCCAGCGGCCCAGCACCAGGTGCGTCAGCAGGCTGGCGTGCGCCGACACATTGGCCTGCGGCGGCAGGCCGCCGTCGCTGACCGCAATGCGCAGCGACTGCTTGAGCGAAGCCTCGATGCGGTCGTTGATGTGGTTGATGCGTTCCTGCAGGCGGTTGTCTTCGGTCACCAGGGCGTCGCCCGTAAGCACCCGCGTCATGCCTTTGTTGCGCTCGGAGAAGGTCAGCAGCATGGCGACCGTCTGGTGCGCCTGGGCCAGGCCCTGCGGCTCGGCCGCGGCGATCTGGTTGACCAGCGTGAAGATGCTGGTCTCGATGAATTCGATCAGCCCTTCGAACATCTGGGCCTTGCTGGCGAAGTGCCGGTACAGCGCGGCCTCCGAGACTTCCAGGCGCGCGGCTAGGGCGGCCGTGGTGATGCGGGAGGCGTGCGGCTGCTCCAGCATCTCGGCCAGGGTCTGCAGAATCTGGGTCTTGCGCTCGCCGGGTTTGCTCGCCATGGAAGTGTCTGCTCTCGCGCAGGCTGACGGTGGAGGGGAGGGAGGAGCGCGCCGCTACCGCAGGGGGCGTCGGCGTAACAGCAAATCACTGACGCAGTTTACCCGCAAGTCCACGTAGGCCGGACGCTGCGAGCGGCCGCGGGAGAACGGCGTGCCCGGGTGATACACATGGACGGTGCGCAGGCCGGCGCTGCGTGCGCCGCGCAGGTTGGCCAGGGTGTCCTCCACCAGCACCGCGCGGCGCGCCGGCACGCCTTCGCGCGCCAGCACGTAGCGCAGCAGGGCGGGCGAGGGCTTGGGCCGGAACTCGCCGTGCAGCCGCATGTGCTCGATGGCCCACAGGCTGTCGAACTGGCGCAGGATGCCCAGCCGCGCCAGCACCGCGCGGGCGTAGTGCAGCGGCGCGTTGGTCAGCAGCACCTTGCGCCCCGGCAGCCGGCGCAGCTTGTACGCCAGCGCCTTTTCCGCCCGCACCAGCGGATTGACGTCGAAGTCATGGCTGCGGTGCAGGAACTCGTGCGCGTTCACGCCGTGGTGCCGAACCATGCCGATCATGGTGGCGCCATAGCGTTTCCAGTACAGCGACCGCACCCGGTTGGCGGTATCGACGTCCACGCTCAGCGCCTCGGCCACCGCCATGGTCATGCCATGGTCGATCTTCGGAAAAATCGCGTGCGAAGTATCGTGCAGCGTATTGTCCAGATCGAACAGCCACAGCCGCTCGGACGCATCCGCGCCCGTGCGCCGCGACCGGCGCACCCGCACCCCCGGCCGCAGCAACTGACGATGAACCCGCATCAAAAACTCCGTGATCCGAACGAGAAAGCCCCACACAAGCGCCAGCAAGAACTAGGTGCCCCGAATCAGGCACCCCCCCTCAAGCGAGGCCGCGCGGATCCGGCTCCGCCGGTCCGCAGCGGCGCCCCCCTGGGGGGGAAGCGCCCCCGGCGCTTCGGGGGGGGGAAACTCAATGCGAGCTGATCATCGTGCCCACGCCCTGATCCGTCAGGATCTCCAGCAGCAGGCAGTGCGGCACGCGGCCGTCGACGATGTGCACGGAATTCACGCCGTTCTTGGCGGCGTCCAGCGCCGACGAGATCTTGGGCAGCATGCCACCGGAAATCGTGCCGTCGGCGAACAGTTCGTCGATGGTCTGGGCCGACAGGCTGCGCAGCAGCTTGCCGCCCTTGTCCAGCACGCCCGGGGTGTTGGTCAGCATCAGCAGCTTTTCGGCGCCCAGCACCTCGGCCATCTTGCCGGCGACGACGTCGGCATTGATGTTGTAGGCCGTGCCGTCCTCGCCATAGCCGATGGGCGAGATGACGGGGATGAACTGGTCGTCCTGCAGGGCCTTGACCACGGCCGGCTCGACCGTGGTGATGTCGCCGACGAAGCCGATGTCGATGGGTTCGGACGGGTTGTCCTTGTTGTCCATCAGCTTCTTGCGGGCCTGGATCAGGCCGCCGTCCTTGCCGGTCAGGCCCACGGCCTTGCCGCCGACCTCGTTGATCATCATGACGATGTCCTGCTGGACCTGGCCGCCCAGCACCCATTCCACGACTTCCATGGTCTCGGCGTCGGTGACGCGCATGCCCTGGATGAAGGTGCCCTGCTTGCCGATGCGGCGCAGCGCGTCGTCGATCTGCGGACCGCCGCCGTGGACCACCACCGGGTTCAGGCCCACCAGCTTCAGCAGCACGACGTCGTGCGCGAAGCTGCGCTGCAATCGCTCTTCCGTCATGGCGTTGCCGCCGTACTTGACCACGATGGTCTTGCCGTGGAATCGTCGGATGTACGGCAGCGCTTCGGACAGTACGGCAGCTTTGACGGCAGGAGACGAAACGGCAGCAGGGTCGGGGGTGTCGGTCATGGCAGCTAAGTCGGCAAAATAAATATATGAAAGATTAGAAAAAATGCCTGCACAAAAACGCGTTCGGAACGCGGTAGCGCAAGCATACGACGGATTGTAGTACCCACAGGTTTCTTATGCTTTAAACCCATGTTCATATGCCCGACAAATAACCGCCATTCAGGTAAATTGTGGCGCTCAGGCCCACGGGCTATGTTGGCCGGACAAATTGTCCCCAATTTTTAATTCCTACATAAGAGGCAACACATGCGTTTGAATCTTGTCCGCTCGGCCCTGCTGGCCTCGGCCTTCCTGGTGGCGGCCAACGCGGCCCACGCCGAAAAAGTGGTGGTGGGCGCAACCCAGGTGCCGCACGCCGAGATCCTCGAAGTCGTGAAACCCAGGCTCGCCAAGGAAGGCGTGGAGCTCGACATCAAGGTCTTCAGCGACTACGTGCAGCCCAATCTGCAGCTGGCCGACAAGCAGCTCGACGCCAACTTCTTCCAGCACAAGCCCTACCTGGACTCGTTCAACAAGGACCGCAAGGCCAATCTGGTGCCGGTGGCCCTGGTGCACGTCGAGCCTTTCGGCGGCTACTCCAAGAAGGTCAAGAGCCTGGCCGAACTGAAGGACGGCGCCAGCGTCGCCATCCCGAACGACCCGTCCAACGGCGGGCGCGCGCTGGTGCTGCTGCAAAAGCAGGGCCTGATCAAGCTGAAGGACCCGGCCAACATCCTCGCGACCGCGGCCGACGTGGTCGAAAATCCCAAGAAGCTGAAGTTCCGCGAACTGGAAGCGGCGATGTTGCCGCGCTCGCTGGATGACGTGGACCTGGCGCTGATCAACACCAATTACGCGCTGGAAGCCGGCCTGGTGCCGACCAAGGACGCGCTGTTCATCGAGGGTTCCGATTCGCCCTACGCCAATATCCTGGTGACCCGCGAGGACAACAAGAACGCGCCGGGCATCAAGAAGCTGGTCGACGCCCTGCACACGCCTGAAGTCAAGACGTTCATCCAGGACAAGTACAAGGGCGCGGTGGTGCCGGCCTTCTGAGGCCGCCACCGCGGCGGGCGGGCTCAGCCCGCCAGCGCCTTTTCCACCGTGGCGTGGAATTCGGCGACGTCGTATTCGCCCAGGTAGCGCTTGATGATGTTGCCCTTCTTGTCGATCAGGAAGGCGGTGGGCGTGAGGCGGATGTCGCCGAAGGCGCGGGCGATGTCGCCCTTGGTGTCCAGCGCCACCGGGAACGGCAGCTTGCGCGTCTCGGCGAAATTCAGCACGAAGTTGGGCGGATCGTAGTCCATGGCGACGGCGACCGCCTCATAGCCCTGGTCTGCGTACTGCTTGTAGGCCGCGATGGTCTCGGGCATCTGCTTCACGCAGGTCACGCAGCTGGTGGCCCAGAACTTGACCAGCACGACCTTGCCGCGCAGGTCCTGCATGGAGAAGGTCTTGCCTTCCAGGGTCGTGAAGGTGACGTCGGGCGCGGTCTGGGTGGGCCGCAGCACGAACCAGGCGCCGATGCCGACCGCCACCAGGACGGCGAGCGCTACGATGGCTTTTTTCATTTGATGGGCATGACCTCAACGCCGCCGCCCGTGCCGCCCGCGTTGCCGCTGGGCGCGCCGGAGCCGCTTTCGATGGGCGCTTTGGATTCCGTGGTGGGGTTGGACGAGGAACCGCTGTTCGACAGCCGGATCGCTTCCTCGCGGCTGATCGTTTCAAACAGTTTAACCACCTTGGCCACGCCGCCGACGTCGGCGGCGGCATTGGCCGCGTACTCGCCTTCGGTCTGGGTCAGCTTGCCCATCAGGTAGACGACGCTGTGGTCGGTGGTGACGGCGATGGTGCCCGACGGCACGTACTTGGTGTTGAGCAGGGCGGTCTTGACCTTGGAGGTCAGCCAGGTGTCGTTGGAGCGCACGCTGAACGAGGCGATGGGGCCGACCGTCAGCTGGTTGACGACCTGTTTGACGTTTTCCACGCCCTGGGCGATGGCGGTGGCCTGGCTCTTGGCCTCTTCGGAGGGCACGTCGCCGGTCAGCAGCAGGTGGCCGCCGTAGGCCATGGCGTTGACGCGGGCGGTTTCGCCCAGCTTCTGCGAGATCTGGCTTTGCGCCTTGAAGGCGATGTTCTGGTCCTCGAGCTGGACGCCGGAGGTCCGGCGGTCGGTCACGACGACCGCCGTGGTGGCGGCGGCGCCGCCCACGATCAGCGGCGCGCAGGCCGTCAGCGACAGGGCGGCGGTGGACAGTGCCGCGGCGAGCATCAGCGGACGGGCAGCGGTACGGACGTCAGAAATCATTCGGTGTCTCCAAGCAGAAGAGCGTCTATGCCGTCGCACAGCGCGTGCAGCAGCAGAATATGGACTTCCTGGATGCGCATCGTGCGATCGCTGGGAACACATAGATGGACGTCCATGGGCGTGATGAGTTCCCCCATGACGCCGCCGCCCTTGCCGGTCAGGGCGAGCACGTGCATTTCACGGGCGCTGGCGGCCTCCATGGCGCGCACCACATTGGGAGAGTTGCCGCTGGTGGAGATCGCCACCAGCACGTCGCCGGCCTGGCCGAAGGCGTTGACCTGGCGCTCGAACACCTCGTCGAAGCCGTAGTCGTTGCCCACCGCGGTCAGGATGGAGGTGTCGGTATTGAGCGCGATGCCGGCCAGGGGCAGGCGCTCGCGCTCGAAGCGGCCCACCAGTTCGGCGATGAAGTGCTGCGCGTCGGCGGCCGAGCCGCCATTGCCGCAAGCCAGAATCTTGCCGTTGTTCGCCAGGGCGCCGAACAGCACGTCCACCGCTATCGCCAGCGGTTCGGCCAGCACGTTCATGCTTTGTTCGTAGGCAGCCATGGCGTCGCGAAAGTGCGACGTCATTCGAGAGGTCATGTCCATGGCCGCGATTATCTCACGGTGCCGTACCGCCGTTCTGTCCAGGCGTAACCGTGGCGGGCGCGGCGTTACGGCCCGGACTCAGTCCAGCGCGAAGGCCGCGCGCAGCCATTCGGCGCGGCCGGCCTCGAAGACAACGGCGTCGAAGCGGGCCGGCGGCAGCCGGCCGTGCCAGTGGCGGCGCGCCAGTTCGGGCAGCCACTGGGCGGCGGCGCGTGCCAGTCGGGCCTGTTTTTCGGCCCCGATGCTGGCCGCGGCGCCGCCGTAGCGGCCGGCCCGGCGCGCGCGGACTTCGACGAACACCAGCGTGTCGCCATCGCGCATGGCCAGGTCGATCTCGCCGGCTGGGGTGCGCAGGTTGCGCGCCAGCAGCGTCAGGCCGCGGGCCAGCAGCAGGCGCAGGGCGGCGGCCTCGTGGCGGTCGCCGCTGCGCTGGGTGGGCGAGCGTTGCGGACAAGGGCGCGGGGCCGGCGTGCTTGGCGCGCGCCGGCGGCGTTTGGCGGCGCGGCGGCGCGCGGCCAGGGCCAGTTCGCAGGCCAGGCGCAAGGTCTCGTCGTTCATGGGAGGCTCCGGGGGCATGGGCGGCTGCGGCTACACTGACATGGTTTTCCGTGTCAGTAGGCCGCAATGAATTCAAATGTCTCACCCGCGTCCGCCGGCGATGCCTGGTCGCGCGTCGCCGAGCGCGTGACCGAGCAGCATTGGCCGGCCGCGACGCTGTACGTCGTGGCCACGCCGATCGGCAATCTGGGCGACCTGGGCCTGCGCGCCTGGCATGCCTTGCAGCGCGCCGACGTGATCGCCGCCGAGGACACGCGCGCCAGCCGCACGCTGCTGGACGCCTGGGGCGTGGCCACGCCGCTCATGGCGGCCCACCGCCACAACGAGGCCGCGGCGGCCCAGGCCATATGCGAGCGGCTGCAGCAGGGCCAGCGCGTGGCCCTGGTGTCCGACGCCGGCGCGCCAGCGGTCAGCGATCCGGGCGCGCGCATCGTGCGCGCCGTGCGCGAGGCCGGCTTCACGGTGGTGCCGGTGCCGGGGCCCAGCGCCGTGATCGCCGCGCTCATGGGCAGCGGCGTCACCACGGACGAAAACCCGGCCTACGCCTTCGCGGGATTCGCGCCGTCCAAGGCGGCGGCGCGCCAGCGCTGGCTGCGCACCTGGTGCGCCCTGCCGGCGCCGGTGGTGATGTTCGAGTCGCCGCACCGCCTCGCGGCGACGCTGGCCGACCTGCTGGAAGTCTGCGGGCCGCAGCGCCGCCTGACCGTGGCGCGCGAACTGACCAAGCGCTTCGAGGAAATCGCCACCTTCGCGCTGGAAGCGGGCGCGGCCTGGCTGGCCGCCGACGCCCATCGCGAGCAGGGCGAATTCGTGCTGATCGTGCACGCCGACGAAACACAGCCCGAGCAGGACGAGGCCGACCCGCGCACCGACGCGCTGCTCGACGCCCTGCTGGAATCGCTGTCGCTGCGCGACGCCGCCCGCGTCGCGGCCAAGGTCTCGGGCCTGCCGCGCGACGTGCTGTACAACCGGGCGCTGGCCCGCAAGAAATCATCGGAATAAGCCATGACGTACCCGACCGTGGTGTCCAGGCCCGCCGATTCCGGCGAACGGCTCACCTACCGCGACATCCCCACGCCGCTGGGCGACATGCGCCTGGTCGCCAGCGCCAAGGGCCTGCGCGGCGCCTGGTTCACCGACCAGGACCTGCTGCCTTCGGCCGAGGGCTGGCTGTTGACGCATTCCGATCCCATCCTGGAGCAGGCCCGCCGCGAACTGGACGAGTGGTTCGCTAGCCGCCGCCGCGGATTCGAGGTGCCGCTGGACCCCGTGGGCACGGCTTTCCAGCACCAGGTCTGGCAGGCCCTGTGCGATCTGGAGTTCGGCGTGCTGGCCAGCTACGGCGAACTGGCGCGCCGGGTCGGCCGGCCCAAGGGGGCGCAGGCGGTGGGCGGGGCGGTCGGGCGCAATCCGGTCAGCATCATCATTCCGTGCCACCGCGTGATCGGGGCGGATACCTCGCTGACAGGCTTCGGCGGCGGCTTGCCGCGCAAGCAGGCGCTGCTGGCGCACGAGGGCAACCTGTACCGCAGCCGCAATGCGCGCGCGCGCCGCGTCTGCGACGGGCAGGCGGAACTGCCCTGGTAGCGCTGCGGCCGGGTTATTGCGCGGCGATGCTGGGCAGGATGCCGATGCGCTCGGACACCAGCTGCACGGCGTCCAGCGCGCTCTGGCGGTCGGGGTAGGGCCCGATCTTGACCCGATAGAGATTGTTCGACTGTTCCATCAGGGCCGGCGGCGCGCCGGCCGTGCCCAGCTGCGTGTTGATGCGGCTGACCAGCGATTGGGCGTTGGCCGGCTGGCTGAACGCGCCCACCTGCAGATAGACATTGCCCAGGCCCGCGGCCGGCGCCTGGCGCACCGGCGCGGAGCCGGGCGCGGGCGCCGTCAGCGGCTGGGCCGTGAGCGGCGCGGGGACGGCGGCGATGGGCGAGGGCACCGGCATCGAGCCGGTGGCGGATTCGGGTTCCGGGGCGGCGGCCGGCGCGCCCTGCGAGGCCAGGCGCCGGATCTCGTCGGGCGGGATGGCCTCGACGACCACCTGCCCGCTGCCGGGGCCGACGATGCCCAGCTTGTGCGCGGCGGCGTAGGACAGGTCCATGATGCGGTCGCTATGGAACGGGCCGCGGTCATTGACGCGGACCACGACGGTCTTACCGTTGACCATGCTGGTCACGCGCGCGTAGCTGGGCAGCGGCAGCGTGGTGTGGGCGGCGGTCATGGCGTACATGTCGTAGGTTTCGCCGATGGACGTGGAATTGCCGTGGAACTTCTTGCCGTACCACGAGGCGATGCCGCGCTTTTTATAGGGCTGGCCGCTGGTGTCCGGCACGTAGCGCTGGCCGAACACCACGTAGGGCCGGTTCGCGCCGCTGGCGTAGGGTTCGATTTTGGGCACCGCGTCGGGGATCTGGTCCAGGTTCGAGGGCGGATTCGCGTCCGGCCCGTCGTCCTTGTAGTAGCCGCCCTTCTTGCGTCCGCCGGTGGAGGAACAGGCGGCCACGGCGAAGGCCAGCAACAGCGTCAGGATCAGGCGCAGCGGTCGGGACAGGGTCATGCGGATTCGTCGGGCAGTTGGGTGCGGTGGCGCACCAGCAGCGGGTCGTGGTCGGCGAAGCGCAGCGCCAGCTGCTCGACCACATAGACCGAACGGTGCTGGCCGCCGGTGCAGCCGATGGCGACGGTGAGGTAGTTGCGGGTGTCCTGCGTGTATTGCGGCAGCCAGCGGTTCAGGAAACCGGCGATGTCGTCGATCATCTGCCCGACCTGGTCGAAGCCTGCCAGCCACGCGGCCACGGGTTCGTCGCGGCCGGTCAGGGGGCGCAGGTTGCGGTCGTAATAGGGATTGGGCAGGCAGCGCACGTCGAACACCAGGTCGGCGTCGCGCGGCACGCCGCGCTTGTAGGCGAAGGATTCGAACGTCAGCACCAGCGGCGCGCGGTCGGCGTGGATCAGGTCGCGGATCCAGACCCGCAGTTGCCCCGGCGTCAGGTCCGAGGTGTCGATGACGTGTTCCTGTTCGCGCAGCGGGGCCAGCAGTTCGCGCTCCAGCGCGATGCAGTCGGTCAGCGAGGGCGCGGTGCCGCCGCGCTGCAGGCGGTCGGTGAGCGGATGGCGGCGGCGGGATTCGGAATAGCGCTGCACCAGCGTGGCGGTGCTGGCGTCCAGGAAGACCACGCGCAGGCTGGTGCCCATGGCGCGCAGCGCGGTGACCACGTCCGGCAGCTCGGCCAGTTCGCCGGGCGAGCGCACGTCGATGGCGACGGCCACGCGCTCCAGGCCCTCGTCGCGGGCGTTGGCGATGAACTCGGTCAGGAACCGCACCGGCAGGTTGTCGACGCAGGTATAGCTGGCATCCTCGAGCATGCGCAGGGCGACGGACTTGCCGGAGCCTGAGATGCCGGTGACTAGGACGACTTTCAACATGGACATGATTGTGGCACGCTTTTCCAGGGCGATGCGGCAAGGCGGCATCTGATATGGCCGTAAACTCGAAATCTGATCTGTACCTTTTTTGCGCCGGTGGCGTAAAGTTGGCCGGCATCAGACAGACTTCATCGACAGATTTCACATACGCGCCCCGCCGTCATGCGCTTCGGGGGGATTGGAATTCGACATAGATGTTAGCCTTCATTTCCTTTCGTAGTGTTTCACTGCCGCGGTTTTGGGCAATTCCGATCCTCGCCGCCGCTTTTGCGGCCACGCCAGCCCAGGCCCAGGAGACCCTGCGCCCGGACACCATGGCGGCGCGCGTGGCGGCCTGTACGGCCTGCCACGGCGAGCAGGGCCGCGCCGGCGCCGACGGCTACTATCCGCGCCTGGCCGGCAAGCCCCAGGACTATCTGTACCACCAGCTGCTGAATTTCCGCGACGACCGGCGCCAGTATCGGCCCATGACGCACCTGCTCACCGGGTTGCCGGACGAATACCTGCGTGAAATGGCGGCGTATTTCGCCGGGCAGCACGTGCCGTATCCGCCGCCGGCCCGCCCCGAAGTGTCCGCCGCCACGCTGGAGGCCGGCCGCAAGCTGGCGCTCGACGGCGACGCGGCGCGCGGGCTGCCCGCCTGCGCGGCCTGTCACGGCGCCGCGCTGGGCGGCGTGCTGCCGGCCATCCCGGGCCTGCTCGGCCTGCCGCGCGACTACATCGGCTCGCAGATCGGCGGCTGGAAGAACGGCCTGCGCCGCGCCGCCGAGCCGGACTGCATGGCCGACGTCGCCGCCAAGCTCACCCCCGCCGACATCGGCGCGCTGGCCGCGTGGCTGTCGTCGCGGCCCGTGGTCGAACCTTATGCTCCCGAGCCCGCGGGCTCGCTGCGCCTGCCGGCCGAATGCGGCAGCCAGGCGCAACGCTAGGGAGCCGCGATGAAACTCATGAAGAAAGTCCTGTGGGTCCTGTTGCTGGCGCTGGTCGTGGCGGCCGGCGGCCTTTACTGGGCGGGCACGCGCGACGACGCCAGCACCGGCCCGGCGGCCGCCGCGCAGGACGCGGCCACGCTGGTCGAGCGCGGCCGCTACCTGGCGCAGGCCGGCAACTGCATGGCCTGCCACACCAGCCGCGGCGGCCAGCCGCTGGCTGGCGGCACGCCCATCCCGACGCCGTTCGGCACGGTGTACGGCCCCAACATCACGCCCGACGAACAGACCGGCATCGGCGCCTGGACGGCCGACGATTTCTGGCAGGCGCTGCACAACGGCAAATCGCGCGACGGCACGCTGCTCTATCCCGCGTTCCCGTACACCGAGTACACGCGCATCACGCGCGCGGACGCCGACGCGTTGTACGCCTACCTGCGCAGCGTGCCGCCGGTCAGCCGCGCGAACCGGCCGCCCGAGCTCGAATTCCCGTACGACCAGCGCGCCCTGCTGGCCGCCTGGCGCGCGCTGTACTTCAAGCCCGGGGTGATGGAGCCCGACGCCGGCCAGTCGCTGCAATGGAACCGCGGCCGCTATCTGGTCGAAGGGCTGGGGCATTGCGCCGCCTGCCATACGCCGCGCAACAGCATGGGCGCGCTGCGTTCGGAGCAGCCGCTGGGCGGCGGCGTGATTCCGGTGCTGGACTGGTACGCGCCGCCGCTCACGAATGACATGCAGACCGGCATGGGGCGCTGGTCGGCCGAGGACATCGCCACGCTGCTCAAGACCGGCGTGTCGCGGCATTCCAGCGTCAGCGGGCCGATGGCCGAGGTGGTGCTGGGCAGCACGCAGCACCTGAGCGACGACGACGCGCTGGCCATCGGCGTCTACCTCAAGTCGCTGCCGGCCGCGCCGGCCGCGGCGCAGCCGCCCAAGGCGCCGGTGTCGCCGGCGGCGATGGAACTGGGCGGCAAGCTCTACCAGCAGCAATGCGTGCAATGCCACCAGGCCGAAGGCCAGGGCAGCGGCACGGCCTGGCCGGCGCTGGCCGGCAATCCCACGGTGACCGCGCCGTCGCCCGTCAACGCGATCCGCATGGTGCTGGACGGCGGCTACGCGCCCGCCACGGCGGCCAACCCGCGGCCCCACGGCATGCCGCCGTTCGGGCAATTGCTGAACGACAGCGATGTCGCCATGCTGGTGTCGTACATCCGCAATAGCTGGGGCAACGAGGCCGGGGGTGTGACGCCGCTGGAGGTCAAGCGGGCGCGCGCGGCGTCTACGCGGAATTAGGGGGTGGCGTTGCCTGATGGGTTTCGCGCGTCCGGCGCTTGATTTCTTATGTCGAATATCTCGCGCTGCACCCATCCTACGAGTTGCATCGCAGGATGGGTGCAGCGCGAGAATCTTTGGACAAGAACGCGAACATCGAGCGCGCGAAACCCATCACGCTATTTGCTGCTCTGCAGAATCGCCATCGCCTGGCGTTCCATGAATTCGCCCAGCGTGTCGATGCCGCGCAGCTTGAGGATGGTGTTGCGCACGGCGGCCTCGACCAGCACGGCCAGATTGCGGCCCGCGGCGACCTGCAGCATCACCTTGCGCACCGGCAGGCCCAGCATGTCCTGGGTGATGTCCTGCAGCGGCAGGCGTTCGAACTTGTCCTGCGCGGTGGCGCGCACCAGGTGCACGATGAGCTTGAGGCGCATCTTGCGGCGCACGGAGGTCTCGCCGAAGATGGTGCGGATGTCCAGCAGGCCCAGGCCGCGTACTTCCAGCAGGTTCTGCAGCAGCTGCGGGCAGTGGCCTTCGATCATGTTGGGCGCGGTGCGCGAGAACTCCACCGCGTCGTCGGCCACCAGGCCGTGGCCGCGCGAGATCAGTTCCAGCGCCAGTTCGCTCTTGCCCAGGCCGGATTCGCCGGTGATCAGCACGCCCAGGCCGAGCACGTCCAGGAACACGCCGTGGACCGTGGTGGTGGGCGCCAGCTTCTTGCCGAGGTAGATGCGCAGCAGGTCGATGAGCTGCGCGGCCGCGACCGGCGTGGACAGCAGCGGCACCTGGTGCTGGTCGCACTGGTCGATCAGGTCCTGCGGCGGGCTCAGGCCGTCGGCCAGCAGGATGGCCGGAACGCCGCCGATCAGCAGCTCGTCCATGTGGTGCATGCGCCGGCGCAGGTCGAAGCGGGTGTAGTACGCCAGCTCTTCCTGGCCGAAGACCTGGATGCGCGACGGGTGGATCAGGTTCAGGTGGCCGACCAGGTCGGCGGCCGACATGCCGTCGTCGGGAATGGCGCGGTCCGCCGCGCCCTGGCCCGAAATCCAGTTAAAGGGGATTTTGTCGGCGTTGTCGTCGACGAGTTCCTGCACCGTGAGCATGGCAGCGTGTCCGCGAGTGGATCAGAGTTGCCCGGTCGTCAGCATCTTGTGGACGACGGCCGGATCGGCTTCGGTGGCCAGGGCCTCGCGCAATGCCTTGTTGGACATGAGCTGGGCCAGTTCGGCCAGGATGTCCAGGTGCTGCTGCGTGGCCGCTTCGGGCACCAGCAGGCAGAGCAGCATCGAGACCGGCTGGCCGTCGGGCGCATCGAAGGCGATGGGCTGGGCCAGCCTGATGAAGGCCGCCAGCGCCTGCTCCAGGCCCTTCACGCGGCCGTGCGGCACCGCCACGCCCTGGCCCAGCGCGGTGGACCCCAGGCGTTCGCGGGCGAACAGGCTGTCGAAGACGAGCGCGCGCGCCAGGCCGTGGTTGTTTTCGAAGAGTAGGCCGGCTTGTTCGAACGCACGTTTCTTGCTCGTGGCGAGCATATCGAGCACGACGTTGCCGGCGGGAAGGATGCGCGACAAATGATTCATCGGATCATTATATGGTTATATGACGCAGTGCAATAATCGGCCTCTGGACGCGTCCCCTGCGAAGGCGCGCCGTGGGACGGCAAGAGCGACAGCATAGACCGTAAGCGCCGGATTGTGGGCATTCTTGCGCCGTGCGCCACGGCGTGGACGGGGAATTCGGGAGGCGGGCGGGAAAACGGGTGCGCCGGGCGGGCCGGTACGGGGGAAAACGCTGGGGGAGGGGGTGAAGCCGGGAGGGGGGAAGTTTGCCGATGCCCCGGCTGGACGCGTGGTCTAGCGGGACACCGGGACTCAGGCAGGATTCGAGAATCGCTGTTTCGTTAGCCGCACATGGCGAGCTGTCGTGAGGCGCGTTACTACTGGGTTGGCGAGAGGTTCGCCGCTTGCCGCTTCACTGACTCGGCCGTGTGGCTTCGTACCTTGTCCTTGTGCTTGATGACCTGACGGTCGACCTTGTCTGCCAGAAGATCTATGGCCGCATAGAGATTTTCATCGGTAGCTTCACAATGAATGTCCTTACCGCTCAGACGCATGGTGATTTCGGCTCTATGCCGCAGGGGCTCTACCGAGAGCATGACCTGGGTATCGATGACGTGATCGAAATGCCGCAGCACTCGCGCCAGTTTGTTCATGACATATTCCCGGATGGCCGGGGTGACGTCGAGGTGACGACCGCAGATGCTCAGGTTCATAGTGTGCTCTCCTTCTAAAAGAGGGAAAAAAATTGCGCAGAAATGCGCGGCTTGTGCGTTAGGCGTTCTCCTTGAATTCAGCGGTTTCGGTTAGTACTAGTGTATAGACTCGGGCCGATAAAACAAGCTGAGCTAGCGCAATAACATGTCATTTTTATGGCTGAGTCCCTAGGATGTACCGGCGGCCCGCCTAGGGTCTTCCCGGACCCGCCGGTTACATGCGGAAGTGTTCGCCCAGATAGACGCGGCGCACCGCGGGATCGCCCACGATTTCCTCGGGATGGCCGTCGGTCAGCACCTTGCCCTCGCTGATGATGTAGGCGCGGTCGCAGATGCCCAGCGTCTCGCGCACGTTGTGGTCGGTGATCAGCACGCCGATGCCGCGCCCCTTCAGGAAGCGCACGATGCGCTGGATTTCGATCACGGCGATGGGGTCGACGCCGGCGAAGGGCTCGTCCAGCAGGATGAAGCGCGGGCTGGTGGCCAGCGCGCGCGCGATCTCGACGCGGCGGCGTTCGCCGCCCGACAGCGAAATGGCCGCATTGCTGCGGATATGGCCGATCTGCAGTTCTTCGAGCAGGGATTCCATCTGCTCGTTGATCTTGGCCGTGGACAGCGCGCGCCCATCCGGCCCCGTTTGAAGCTCGAGCACCGCGCGGATGTTCTGCTCCACCGTCAGGCGGCGGAACACCGAAGCATCCTGCGGCAGGTACGACAGCCCCATGCGCGCGCGCTTGTGGATGGGCATGGCCGTGATGGCGGCGCCGTCGATCTCGATGCGGCCGGCGTCGGCGGGCACCAGGCCCACGATCATGTAGAAGCTGGTGGTCTTGCCGGCGCCGTTGGGGCCGAGCAGGCCGACGACTTCGCCGCTGACGACGGACAGGGAGACGTCCTGCACCACCGTGCGGCCGTTATAGGTTTTGCGCAAGCCGGTTGCGCGCAGGCTGCCCTGCTTGACGCCCGTCGGGGCGGAGGTCACGGGAGTCTGCACTGTGGGTTGGTTCATCGTGGCTGCGTATGGTGTGGCTGGGAGGCGCTTCAACGCCCTTTCTTGGCGGCCTGCTGCTTGCGGCATTCCGCGATGGCGGCGTCGGACTTGGCGCGCGGCTCGGCGACCGAACGCACCCGCCCGCCGGGGGCCGACGAGTTGGGGCCGCCCTGGGCTTCGTAGGTGCCGGTCTTTTCGTTGTAGCGCACCCGTTCGCCGCGGATGGTGTCGAAGGGTTTGCCACAGACGTAGCGGATCACGACCGCCTGGCCGATCAGGTCGAACGTGCTCTTGGAGCCGTCGTATTCGGCGCGCAGGCCCTTGCCTTCGATGAGCTCGAAGGTCTCGGGGCGCTCCTGGCGGATGGTCACGACCTTGCCCTTGTTGGCGGTGGCCGTGCCGAACTGGTTGCCCTTCGCGTCCTCGTTGACCTCCAGC
Source organism: Achromobacter sp. HZ01 (assembly GCF_003267925.1). Taxonomy (NCBI): domain Bacteria; kingdom Pseudomonadati; phylum Pseudomonadota; class Betaproteobacteria; order Burkholderiales; family Alcaligenaceae; genus Achromobacter; species Achromobacter sp. HZ01. Next base: position 394,936 of record NZ_LWKV01000004.1, on the reverse strand, counting down.
ACGTCCGAGGTCAGCGTCATGAGCCCGCGCGTCAGGCTGACGTTGCCCGTGAAGACGCTTTTCTTCTTCACGTCGTCGTAGTGCAGGGTCTCCGACAGGATCAGCGTGCTGGGCTCTTCGGCCGCAGGCGCCGATTTGGAACCCTGTTCCGCGGCGTGGACCGGCGCCAGCGCCGCGGCCGCCAGCAGGGCGGCGCCGATCAGGCGGGTCGTCGGGGCAAGGAGAATCCGGAGGTCGGTCATGGTTTTTTCTGGTCAGTGTTGTTGGCGGGAACGCCGTTCCGGGGCTGCTGCTTGCCTTCGGAACCGGCGATTTCCACATCGGTCGATGCCGAAACCTGCAGCTGGCGCGTTTTGTTGTTGTAGCGCATGCCCTTGCCGTTCATGCGCGAACGGCCCTTGAGGACCTCCGCCGGCAGGTCGGTATAGACCACGTCCTCGTCGGGCAGGATGATCAGTTGCTGGCTGCGCACGTCCAGCATGTCGTTGTTGGCGTCGGGCTGGCGATGCACGTGCGCGTCGCCGTTCATGACGATGCGCTTGCCGCCTTGCTCCATCACGGCCGTCTTGGAGACGGCCACCGTGATGGGGTTGGTCTCGCGCTGGCCCACCGCGCGCGGCGCGGTGATGTGATAGGAGTCGTCGTCGGGGAAGTGTTCCGCGTACTGGCCTTCGAGCCGGTTGATGGGCCGGCCGCTGGGATCGGTGCGCAGCATGACGAAATCGCGCGACCAGGCGTCCATCTCGTGGGTGACGCGGCGCGGCGGGTCCACCGGGATGGCCCGCTGCGCGTAATCGGCCGCCCACCAGGAGCTGGTGACCAGCACCACCAGCAGGAACAGGGCGATCAGAGAGGGAAAACGTTCTTTCATCGGGTTCGCCGCAAGGGCGTGTCGGTTGTCGCGGCGGTCATTGGATGGCGCCCGGGCCCAGCAGGCCCGGCGCCGCCAGGAATGCGCCCAGGCGTCCCTGGGACGCCAGCAGCAGGTCGCAGCATTCGCGCACCGCGCCGTTGCCGCCGGCCTGCGTGGACACCCAGTGGGCGGCCTGGCTGACGTAGCCCGGGGCGTTCGGCACGCTGGCGGCGAAGCCCGCGCGCTGCATGGCCGGCAGGTCGATGATGTCATCGCCCATATAGCCGGTCTGGTTCAGTTGGACACCGCAGCGCTGCGCAAGTTCAGCCAGCGCGCCGCCCTTGTCGCGCACGCCCTGGACCACCTCGGCGATGCCCAGTTCGGCGGCGCGGCGCGCCACGATCGGGCCCGAGCGGCCGGTCATCAGCGCCACCGTCAGCCCGCCTTCCATCAGCAGGCGCAGCCCGTGGCCGTCCAGCGCGTTGAAGCGCTTCTGCAGTTCGCCGCTTTCGCCGTAATAGAGGCTGCCGTCGGTCAGCACGCCGTCCACGTCGAACACCATCAGGCGCACGGTGGCGGCGCGTTCGCGCACGGCGGCGGGGATGCGGGCGAGGACCAGCGCGTCGGCCGGGTGAGTCACGGAAGCAGGAAGAGTCATAGTCATACCACTTTAGCGGCCATCAGATCATGCATGTGCAGGGCGCCGAGCAGGGCGCCGTCGGCATCCAGCACCAGCATGTGGTTGAGCCGTTGTTCGTCCATTTGCTGCGCGGCCTCGACGGCCAGCGCGTCGGGATTGATGCTGCGCGGCGAGCGCGTCATGCCGGATTCCACGGTCAGGCTGCGGATGTCGCCGTGCCGCGCGATCAGGCGGCGCAGGTCGCCGTCGGTGAAGATACCCAGGGGGCGGTGCTGCGCGTCGGTCACGACCGTCATGCCCATGCCTTTGGCGGACATGACCTCGAGCGCCTGCGACACCGGCGTGCCGGCCAGCACGATGGGCAGGGCGTTGCCCTGGCGCATCACGTCGCGCACGTGCGTCAGCAGGCGGCGGCCCAGCGCGCCGCCGGGGTGCGAGCGCGCGAAATCCTGCGGGCCGAAGCCGCGCGCCTCCAGGCAGGCCACGGCCAGCGCGTCGCCCAGGGCCAGCGCGGCGGTGGTGCTGGCCGTGGGCGCGAGGTTCAGCGGACACGCCTCCTGGGCCACGCTGGCGTCCAGGTGCACGTCGGCCAGCTCGGCCAGTTCCGAACGCGGATTGCCCGTGATCGCGACCAGGCGCGCGCCCATGCGGCGGGCCACCGGCAGGATGGTCAGCAATTCCTGGCCGCTGCCCGAATACGAAATCGCGATGATCACGTCGTCGCGGGTGATCATGCCGAGATCGCCGTGCACGGCCTCGGCCGCGTGCAGGAAAAAGGCCGGCGTGCCGGTCGAGGCCAGCGTCGCCGCGATCTTGCGGGCGATATGGCCGGTCTTGCCGATGCCGCTCACCACCACGCGGCCGCGACAGGCCAGCAGCATGGCGACCGCCTGCGCAAAGCTGTCGTCCAGCCGGGCCGACAGGTCCAGCAGCCCCTGGCTTTCGATTTGCAGCGTTCTGCGCGCAGATGCCAGCGCGGTCTCGGACGTAGTGGTGGGATGGTCAGTCATGGGCGGATTTTAATATCAGTATGCGGGTTTGCCCCGAGCAGGGGGGTATGGCATCCTGGCGGCTCTTTTCAACGGCTTCCAAACTCTCCTGCAGGTTCGTCCATGTCCAGCCTTCCCAGCCCCGTTCTAGGCACGCCTTTGTCTCCCCTGGCCACCCGCGTCATGCTGCTCGGGGCGGGCGAGCTGGGCAAAGAGGTCATCATCGCCCTGCAGCGGCTGGGCGTGGAGGTCATCGCGGTGGATCGGTATGCCGACGCCCCGGGCCACCAGGTGGCGCACCGGGCGCATGTGGTCTCGATGACCGACCCGCAGGCCTTGCGCAAAGTCATCGAACAGGAGCGGCCGCACGTTATTGTCCCCGAAATCGAGGCCATTGCCACCAATTTGCTGGTCGACCTGGAAGCGGCCGGCGTGGCCCGGGTGACGCCGACCGCCCGCGCCGCCCAGCTCACCATGAACCGCGAGGGCATCCGCCGCCTGGCGGCCGAAACCCTGGGCCTGCCGACCTCGCCCTACCGCTTCGTCGACACCGAGGCCGAGCTGCGCCAGGCCATCGACGGCGGCATCGGCTATCCCTGCGTCATCAAGCCGGTCATGTCGTCCTCGGGCAAGGGCCAGTCCCTGATCAAGAGCGCCGACGACATCGCCGACGCCTGGCGCTACGCCCAGGAGGGCGGCCGGGTAGGGGGCGGGCGCGCCATCGTCGAAGGCTTCATCCGCTTCGACTACGAAATCACCCTGCTCACCGTGCGCGCCCGCGGCGCCGACGGCCAGATCGAGACCCGCTACTGCGAGCCCATCGGCCACAAGCAGGTCGACGGCGACTACGTGGAAAGCTGGCAGCCGCACCCGATGTCGCCCGCGGCGCTGGAGCGCGCGCGCGAGATCGCGCTGGCCGTCACGTCCAACCTGGGCGGTTTGGGCATCTTCGGGGTGGAACTGTTCGTCGCCGGCGACCAGATCTGGTTCTCGGAAGTCAGCCCGCGCCCGCATGACACCGGCCTGGTCACCCTGATCACCCAGGTCCAGAGCGAGTTCGAACTGCACGCCCGCGCGCTGCTGGGGCTGCCGGTGGACACCAGCCTGCGCCAGCCGGGCGCCAGCAGCGTCATCTACGGCGGCGTCGACGCCGCGGCCGTGTCGTTCCACGGCGTGGCCGAGGCGCTGGCCGAGCCCGGCACCGATATCCGCCTCTTCGGCAAGCCCGAATCCTTCGTCAAGCGCCGCATGGGCGTGGGCCTGGCCGTGGCCGACGACGTCGCGGCCGCGCGCGCCAAGGCCAAGCGGGTGGCCGCCGCCGTGTCGGTCCAGGCCGGCTAGCCGCTTTTTCTTCGGTTTTCACCAGCAGCCCCCGCCCAGGCGGGGGCTGCTTGCGTTCGTCCGCCGTCGATGCCCGTCCCGCTTGCGTGCATCCCCATGCCGCCGGTGTGGTTTGCGCTTTCTCATGGTTTGTTCGATAATTTCAGAAATTTCTGGAAGTGACGTAACTGGATTTTTCTGGTTCGCCGCTTCCGTACCGCTGGCGCAGGATCGATCATGGCTCTCACCCCGCAAAACGAACGCTTCATCCTGCATTTCGGGGAAATGGGCAGCCGCTGGGGCGTGAACCGCACGGTCGGCCAGATCTACGCCCTGCTGTTCCTCTCCCCCAAGCCCCTGAACGCCGACGACATCGCCGACGCGCTGGGCTTTTCGCGCTCCAACGTCAGCCTCGGCCTGAAAGAGCTGCAGTCCTGGCGCCTGGTCAAGCTCATCCACCAGGTGGGCGACCGCCGCGACTACTTCGAAACCCCCAAGGACGTCTGGGAGATCTTCCGCACCCTGATGGAAGAAAAGCGCAAGCGCGAGATCGATCCCACGCTCTCGCTGCTGCGGGACACCCTGCTGGAGCCGCCATCCGGGCCGGATGAGGCTTACGCGCAACAGCGCATGACCGAGATGCTGGAGCTCATCGAGCTCTCCACCGGATGGTTCGACGAGGTCCAGCGCCTGCCTCCCGAAACCCTGCAGAACCTGATGAAACTGGGTTCCAAGGTGCAGAAGGTGCTGGGCTTCGCCGGCAAATTGCGCGGCAAGGAATGAAAGTGATCTGTCCTGAATTTATGGATAACCCCTATGAAGTTGTATCCAACGCCCTTACCATTGGGCGCAGACGGCCTGGGAACCATGCCGGTTGCCGTGGCATCTCTTTGGGAGCGCCCCGATGATTGATCTCGACGTCGTGAACCTGTCGCGATTCCAGTTTGCCGCGACCGTCCTCTACCACTTCCTGTTCGTTCCCCTCACGCTCGGCCTGTCTTTCATCCTGGCCATCATGGAAAGCGTGTACGTCATGACCGGCCGCCCCATCTGGCGAAAGATGACCATGTTCTGGGGCACGCTGTTCGGCATCAACTTCGCGCTGGGCGTGGCCACCGGCGTCGTGATGGAATTCCAGTTCGGCATGAACTGGTCCTACTACAGCCACTACGTGGGCGACATCTTCGGCGCGCCGCTGGCCCTCGAGGGGCTGATGGCCTTCTTCCTCGAAGCCACCTTCGTCGGCCTGTTCTTCTTCGGCTGGAACCGCATGTCCAAGGTCAGCCACCTGGTGGTGACCTGGCTGGTGGCGTTCGGCACCAACTTCTCGGCGCTGTGGATCCTGATCGCCAACGGCTGGATGCAGAACCCGGTGGGCGCGGTCTTCAATCCCGACACCATGCGCATGGAGATGACCGACTTCGCCGCGGTGATCCTCAACCCGGTGGCCCAGGCCAAGTTCGTGCACACGGTCAGCGCGGGCTACGTGGCCGGCGCCATGTTCGTCATGTCGATCAGCGCGTGGTACCTGCTGAAGGGCCGCCACATCGACCTGGCCAAGCGCTCGATGGCGGTCGCGGCCAGCTTCGGCCTGGCCTCGGCGCTGTCGGTCGTGGTGCTGGGCGACGAAAGCGGCTACCTCACCACCGAACACCAGAAGATGAAGATCGCGGCCATCGAGTCCATGTGGCACACCGAGCCGGCGCCCGCGTCCTTCAACCTGGTGGCCTGGCCCAACCAGGAAGAGCGCAAGAACGACTTCGCCATCGAGATCCCGTACGTCATGGGCATCATCGGCACGCGCTCGCTGACCACGCCGCTGCTGGGCATCGACGACCTGATCCTGCGCGCCGAGAACCGCATCCGCGACGGCATCGTGGCGTACGACGCGCTGCAGAAGATCCGCGCCAATCCCAAGGACGTGGACGCGCGCATGGTGTTCGACCGGACCTGGCCCGACCTGGGCTACGCGCTGCTGGTCAAGCGCTACCAGCCCGACATGAGCAAGGTCACCGAGGCCGACATCAAGCAGGCCGCGGTGGACACGGTGCCCACGGTGGCGCCGCTGTTCTGGACCTTCCGCATCATGGTGGCGGTGGGTATGTACCTGATCGTGTTCTTCGCCGTGGCCTTCTGGCTGGCCTCGCGCGGCCGCCTGGACAGCCGCCGCGGCCTGCTCAAGGTGGCGCTGTGGAGCCTGCCGCTGCCCTGGATCGCCATCGAAAGCGGCTGGTTCGTGGCCGAGTACGGACGCCAGCCCTGGGTGATCGAAGGCGTGCTGCCGACCTACTACGCGGCCTCGGGCCTGACCGTCATGGACCTGGTCATCTCCCTGGCGATCTACCTGGTGCTGTACACGGTGCTGGCCATCATCGGCGTCAAGGTGATGCTGCACGCCATCAAGGCCGGACCGAAGTCCGATCAGCCGGCGCCCGACAGCGCCGCCGATCCCGTCCACGCCGCCGTGCGCGCCTGAGGAGAGCATCATGGAAAATCTGATCCCCTTCGACTACGGCACCCTGCGCGTGGTGTGGTGGGTGCTGATGGGCGCGCTGCTCATCGGCTTCGCCGTGATGGACGGCTTCGACCTCGGCGTGGCCGCGCTGCTGCCGGTGGTCGCCAAGACCGACGTGGAGCGCCGGGTGGTGATCAACGTGGTCGGCCCCGTCTGGGAAGGCAACCAGGTGTGGCTCATCACCGCGGGCGGCGCCATCTTCGCCGCGTGGCCGCTGCTGTACGCGGCCTCGTTCTCCGGGTTCTACCTGGCGATGATGCTGGTGCTGATCGCGCTGATCCTGCGGCCCGTGGGCTTCAAGTACCGCAGCAAGATGGAAGACACCCGCTGGCGCAGCCGCTGGGACGCCGTGCTGTGCTTTTCGGGCGTGCTGGCCTCGCTGGTGTTCGGCGTGGCCATGGGCAACATCATCCTGGGCGTGCCGTTCACGTTCGACCCCGTCACGCTGCGGCCCATCTACGAAGGCCACTTCTACCAGCTGTTCATGCCGTTCGCCTTGCTGGCCGGCGTGCTGAGCGTGGTGATGCTGGCCATGCACGGCGCCGTGCTGCTGGCCTGGCGCACCGAGGGCGCGGTGGCCGAGCGCGCCCGCAACTGGGGCCGGCTGTGCGCGTTGCTGACCGCCGCGCTTTTCATCGTCGGCGGCTTCTGGGTGGCCGGCGGCATCGGCGGCCACGTGATCACCAGCGCCATCGACGTGGCGGCCCCTTCCAATCCCATGCAGAAGACCGTGTCGGTGCAGGACGGGGCATGGATGGCCAATTACGCCAAGTGGCCGCTGATGTGGATCGCGCCCGCGCTGGGCGTGGCCGGGGCGGTGCTGGCGGCGCTGCTGCTGAGCGCGCGCGCCAACATGCTGGCGTTCCTGGCCTCGGCTACGTCCATCACCGGCGTGATCCTGACGGCGGGCTTTTCGCTGTTCCCGTTCATCATGCCCTCGTCGACCAGACCGCAGGCCGGGCTTACGGTCTGGGACGGCTCGTCCAGCCACTTGACGCTGTGGATCATGGTCATCGCGGTCGCCGTCTTCCTGCCGATCGTCACCGTCTACACCGCCTGGGTCTACCGCGTCATGCGCGGCAAGGTCACCGAGGAATCGGTCGGCGGCACGCCCAACTCATACTGACTTAGGAGCCTCCACCATGTGGTATTTCTCGTGGATACTCGGCCTGGGCCTGGCGTGCGCATTCGCCATCCTCAACGCGATGTGGTTCGAACTGCGCGAAGGCCATGCGCATGACCCGCGCGCCGGCCGCGACGACGAGTGAGGGGCGACACCAGCGCCCTCGAGCACGATCCCTCCGCAACGCTGGGCAAACCGCCGCGTGAACAGTCGCGGTGGCTGGCGGCGCTTGCCAGGGCCGCCCGGCTGCCGCTGATACTGGCGGGCGCCGCGCCGCTCGTCGGCGGCATCCTGATGGTGGCGCAGGCCTGGCTGCTGGCCAGCGTGCTGGACGCGGCCATCGTCGGGCAGGCGCCCCGGCACGAACTGATCGGCGGCATTCTCGGCATCGCCGCGCTCATGCTGGTCCGCGCGGCCATCGCCTGGGCGGGCGAGCGCGCCGGCGCCGAGGCCGCGGAACGCATCAAGCTGCACGTGCGGCTGTCGCTGTTCCGGCGCCTGCTGCGCCTCGGGCCGCACTGGAGCCGGGGCCGCGCCGCGGGCGAACTGGCCAGCGCGGTGGTGGACCAGGTCGAGGCGCTCGACGGCTATTTCGCCAAGTACCTGCCGGCCATGGCGGCGGCGGCCATGCTGCCGGTGGCGTTCTCCGTGGTGCTGCTGCCGGTGGACGTGATCGCCGGGCTGCTGCTGCTGGTCACCGCGCCGCTGATTCCGCTTTTCATGGCCCTGGTGGGCTGGGGCGCCCAGGGCGCCAGCCGCCGCCACCTGCGCGCGTTCGCGCGGCTGTCGGGCTTTTTCGCCGACCGCCTGCGCGGCCTGTCGACCCTGAAGCTGTATGGCCGGGCCGAGGCCGAAGCCGCCTCGGTGGCCGCGGCCAGCGACGCCCTGCGCCAACGCACCATGTCGGTATTGCGCATCGCCTTCCTGTCGTCGGCGGTGCTGGAGTTCTTCGCCGCGCTGGGCGTGGCGGGCGTGGCCGTCTATATCGGCCTGACCTATCTGGGCTTTCTGGACGTGCGCTGGACGCCGCTTACCCTGCAGGCGGGCCTGTTCTGTCTGCTGATGGCGCCGGAGGTCTATGCGCCGCTGCGCCAGTTCGCGGCGCACTACCACGACCGCGCCACGGCGCTGGCGGCGGTCACGCAGATCGCCGCCTTGTTCGACGGCCTGCCGCAGGACGACGGAACCGGCGATCGCGTCGAAACCGGCGTCCCCGCCGCGCCCGCATCGCGCGGCGCGGGCGCGGCGGTGGCCGTGGCGGGCCTGGGCGTGCAGGCGCCGGGGCGCAGCCGCCCGGTGCTGTCCGGCGCCGCGCTGGCGCTGGCCCCGGGCGAGCATGTGGCGCTGATGGGGCCCAGCGGCATCGGCAAGTCCACGCTGCTGGAGGCGCTTGCGCGCCTGCGCCCGGCCGAAGGGGACATCCGCATCGACGGCCTGCCGCTGGCCGAATGGAGCGAGGCGGCCCTGCGCGAACGCGTGGTGCTGATCGGGCAGAAGCCGCAGCTGCTGGCGGGCTCCATCGCCGACAACATCCGCCTGGGCCGGCCCGACGCCAGCGACGCCGAGCTGCGCGAAGCCGCCAGGCGCGCCTGCGTGCTGGAATTCGCCGAGGCGCTGCCGCAAGGGCTGCAGACGCGGCTGGGCGGGCGCGGCCACGGGCTGTCCGGCGGGCAGGCGCAGCGCGTGGCGCTGGCGCGCCTGTTCCTGCGCGATCCGGGCCTGATCCTGCTCGACGAGCCCACGGCGCACCTGGACGAGGACACGCAGGCGCGCGTGCTGGACGAGATTCTGGCCTTTTCGGCCGGCCGCAGCCTGTTGCTGGCGACGCATGCGCCGGCCGTGGCGGCGCGGCTGGGCCGGATCTTGCGCGTGGCCGACGCGAAAGTGGAAGACGCATGAAGAACCTGTTGCTGCTGCTGCCGCTGTATGCCCGCCGAAAAAGCGGGCTTTTGCTCGCATTATTCTGCGCGCTGGCCACGGTGGCGGCGGGCGTGGGCCTGCTGGGCGTGTCGGGATGGTTCCTGACCGGGGCCGCGCTGGCCGGCGCGGGCGCCGCGTTCAACTTGTTCGCGCCGTCGGCGCTGGTGCGCGCGCTGTCGTTCCTGCGCATCGTGGCGCGCTACGCCGACCGCGTCGTCGGCCATGCCGCCACGCTGCGCCTGCTGGCGGACCTGCGCGCCGTGGTGTTCGCGGCGCTCACGCGGCTGACGCCGCGGCAACTGGCGCGCTACCGCGACGGCGACCTGGTGGCGCGCATGACGGGCGACGTGGACGCGCTGGACACGGTATTCCTGTTCGTGCTGGCGCCGCTGGCCACCGCGCTGCTGGGCGGCGCCATCCTGACCGCGGTGCTGGGGCGCTGGGTGCCCGCCGCCGCGCTGGCGTTCGCGCTGGCGCTGTTGACGGCCTGCGTGCTGGTGCCCCTGTGGCTGTTGCGGGCCGCGCGCCGGCCGGGCGCGGCGGCGCAGGAAAGCGCGGCCGGACTGCGCGCGGCCACGCTGGACGCGGTGGATGGGCATGCCGACATGGTGGCGCTGCACGCGCAGGCGCAGACCACGGATCACTTCGAGCGGCTGTGCCAGGCCAGCGCGGCCGCGCGCGGCGACCAGGCGCGGGTCGCGGCCCGGGGCCAGTTCTTCCTGCAGTTCGCCGCCGGCGCGGCGGTGCTGGCCTGGCTCTGGTTCGGCCTGGACACGCTGGCCACCGGACGGATCAGCGGTCCGGTGCTGGCCGGCCTGCTGCTGGCGGTCATCGGCATCTTCGAAGTGGCCGGTCCCATCATGCGCGGCGTCTCGCGCATGGGCTCGGCGATGTCGGCGGCGGCGCGCATCCGCGAGGTGACGCAAAGCCAGCCCGACATGCTCGATCCCGATGCGCCGCAGGCCCTGCCCGAGACCGGCGCGCTGGAACTGGACGGCGTGCGCTTCGCCTATCCCGCCGCGCCCGGGGAGCCGGCGCCGGCGGTGCTGGAAGACGTGAGCCTGCGCGTGGCGCCGGGCGAAAGCGTGGCCATCCTGGGGGCGAGCGGCGCCGGCAAATCGACCCTGCTGCATCTGCTGCTGCGCCTGGAAGATCCGCAGGCCGGGCAGGTGCGTTTCGGCGGCGTGGACGCGCGCGCCTGCGCGCAGGCCGACTGGCACCGCCGCGTCGCCTTGCTGTCGCAGGAGGCGCCGGTGTTCCTGGGCACGCTGCGCACCAATCTGCTCATCGGCGATCCGCAGGCCGACGACGCCGCGCTGTGGCGCGCGCTGGACGCGGCGCGTCTGGGCGATTTCGTGCGCGGCCTGCCCGAAGGGCTGGACACCTGGGCGGGCGAAACCGGTTCGCGGCTGTCGGCAGGCCAGGCGCGCCGCCTGTGCCTGGCGCGCGCGCTGCTGTCGCCGGCCGCGGTCATCGTGCTGGACGAGCCCACCGCCGGCCTGGACGCCGCCGCCGAAACCGCGTTCTTCCAGGACCTGCGAGCCGCGGTGCGCGGGCGCGCCGTGGTGCTCGCCACCCACGCGGCCTTGCCGCCGGGGGCGGTCGACCGAAGCTACCGATTACGCGCCGGCCGCCTGCATAAACATGGTCGGAACGCCGTCCTGGCTTAAGCGCGGCCGCGAGGTTATAGTTCGCCTTGCTTCAATTCTTCAGGGCCGTCTTCCATGCAGACCGACTACGCCGAGTACATCCGGCGCACCATCCGCAGCGTTCCAGACTGGCCCCAACCCGGTGTCGTTTTTCGCGATATCACGCCGGTGCTGCAGGATCCGCGCGCATTCCGGGTGCTGATCGATCTCTTCGTCTACCGTTACATGCGCCAGCGCCTGGACCTGGTGGCCGGGATCGACGCGCGCGGGTTCATCGTGGGCAGCGTGCTGGCCTATGAACTGAACCTGGGCTTCGTGCCCGTGCGCAAGAAGGGCAAGCTGCCGTTTCGCACGGTGGCCGAGGAATACTCGCTGGAGTACGGCAACGCGTCCGTCGAAATGCACACGGACGCGGTGCGCACCGGCCAGCGCGTCCTGCTGGTGGATGACCTGATCGCCACCGGCGGCACCATGCTGGCCGCCATCAACCTGCTGCAGCGCCTGGGCGCCAACGTGGTCGAGGCCGCGGCCATCATCGACCTGCCCGGCCTGGGCGGTTCGGCCAAGGTCGCCGCCACCGGCACGCCGCTTTTCACGGTCTGTCAGTACGGGGACGATTGATCACGCATCCAGCAACCGCGGCTGGATGAAGTCCAGGAACGCCTTGGTCTTGGCCGGCAGCATGCGCGAGGGCAGCAGCGCGAACAGCGGCAGCGGCGTCAGGCTCCAGTCGGGCAGCACGCGCACCAGGCTGGATTGCTGGATGGCGCGCTCCATGGCGTCGAACACCAGCAGCGGCGTGATGCCCAGGCCCTGGCTGGCCAGGCGGGCGAGCATGCCGACGTTGTTGGCCGACAGCCGCCCCGACACCTGCACGCGTTCCACCTTGTCGCCCGAATGCAGCATCCAGAAGGATGAGTCCTCGCGCATGGTGGGCCGCAGGCATTCGTGGTGGGCGAGATCGGCCGGCGTGCGCGGTTCGCCGTGGCGGGCCAGGTAGTCGGGCGAGGCGTACAGCTGGTGCGCCATCAGCACGATCTTGCGCGATATCAGGCTGGAGTCCGGCTGCTGGCCGAAGCGCAGCACCAGGTCGAACGGATTGCTGATGGGATCGATCGGCCGCATGCTCAGATCGAAATCGCATTCGATGTCCGGATGCTGTTCGCGGAATTCGCGGATCACGGCGGGCAGGAATAGCTGCGCCAGGCTGGTGGGCAGGGAAATGCGCAGCCGGCCCTTGGGCTGCACCGCCATGTCCAGCAGCTGGTCGTGCGCGATGCGCGCCTCTTCCACGATGTGGCGGCAGCGCTCGAAATAGACGGCGCCGGCTTCGGTCAGGTCGATCTTGCGGGTGCTGCGGTTGAGCAGCCGCATTCCGATGCTGCGTTCCAGTTCGCTGACCCGGCGCGAGAGGGTGGAGGTTGGAATATTCAAGGCTTCGGCCGCGTGGCTGAAGTTCTTGCGCTTGGCGACTTCGACGAACAGGGCGATGTCGTTAAGCTGTATATCCATAGGTCCTCGTCATTCAAAATTCCATTTCTGGCAGATTCATATCATAAATGTAATTATTGTCCCGCCAGCAGGAATGTCTATTCAGCGCGGGATAAAAGTCCGGGGCGCGCATGGCGTAATCCGGCGCCGTTACGTAGCTTGCGCGTGGCTGAATGCCGGACAGGCTTGCGGCACAACGGTTTTCCCAAATCTTGTGCAAAAATTGATCGGGTTTGGCCGGCGATAGCCAGGAATTATCCCGTTCATGAAAATATGTTCGCCAAATTAAGGGTTTTTACTAGGTCGCAATCGCCAGATACTTCGTCCCAGCAATCAAATTGTCATATCGCGGCGCCAGCCTGGCGCCTGCGGTGTGCAAGGTTTAGGATGGAGTCGTCTCAATGAAAGCCCTAGCTACCGCCCTTATGGTTACCGCCACGCTGGTAGGCATGTCCGCCGCTCACGCCGATGGCAAGACGCGTGAACAAGTCCAACAGGAACTGCAGGCCGCCAAGGCCGCCGGCCAGGTCACGTTCGGTGAACTGGATTACCCGCCTGTCGCCGCCGAGCGCAGCGGCATGTCGCGCGAGCAGGTCCAACAGGAACTGCAAGCCGCCCAGGCCGCCGGCCAGGTGACCTCGGCCGAGCTGGACTACCCGCCCAAGGCCGCCGTGTCGCAATCGGCCGGCAAGACCCGCGAGCAGGTCCGCCAGGAACTGGCCGAGGCCAAGGCGCGCGGCGAATACACCTTCGGCGAACTGGATTACCCGCCCCAAGGCAAGTAAGCCGCTCGCGCCGCAAGGCCGTCGAGAACCCCTCGCGCATGCAGGCCGAGGGGTTTTTCTTTGGCGCGCGCGGATCGATAGTGTTGCGCGCGCGCATCGGAATTGGACGGCGGCCGCGACAACTGTTGTGGGTCGGCCTGGGCGCGCCAACAATGTCCAGGACGGTCGTTTTCCGAATGCGTGCAATGATTCACATTTGATATCAGTGCGTTAGCGGCGGTTTCCAGAAATCGCCTGACCGGCGGCGCCGGCCATTATTCCAACCATGGAAAGTTGTTCTTCGAAATCCGGGTTACTTCGAATTGGCGCAGGCAGGACACTAGCTTCAGTGCATGCGCCGCGGCCTGCCGCGGCACGCAAATTCCGGCCCGCTTGCGTGGTGGGTTTGCGATTTGCCTTTATCTCGCCATATTGGGGACTTATATGAAGAAGACGTTATTGGCCGCAACGCTGCTGGCCGGCTTTGCCGGCGCAGCGCAGGCCGCCGACTCCGTGACGCTGTACGGCTTGATCGACGCCGGCGTCGGCTACGAAAGAGTGAAGTTCGACGGCCATGCGCAAAGCCGCTTCGGCGGCGTGCAGGGCGTGAGCAGCGGCTCGCGTTTCGGCCTGCGCGGCACGGAAGACCTGGGCGACGGCCTGCGCGCCGTCTTCACGCTGGAAGGCGGCTTCGGCCCGATGAACGGCAACTCGCTGCAGAACGGCCGCCTCTGGGGCCGCCAGGCCACCGTCGGCCTGGACAGCGATAGCTGGGGCCGTCTGGAATTCGGCCGCCAGACCAACCTGGCGTCCAAGTACTTCGGTTCGATCGACCCGTTCTCGATCAGCTACAACACCGCCAACATGGGCACCACGTTCGGCAGCGCCAACACGATGCGCCTGGACAACATGGTGCTGTACCAGACCCCCAGCATGGGCGGCTTCAAGGTTGGCGTGGGCTACTCGTTCAGCGCCGATGACACGGTCACGGACAGCAAGCAGACCGGCTTCGAAAGCGGCAACAACAACCGCGTGCTGACCGCCGGCATCCAGTACGTCAACGGCCCGCTGAACCTGGCCGCCGCGTACGACCGCTTCAACCCGTCCAACGACAGCGCCGGCGGCAAGTCGTCCGCGCGCATCCAGGAATACATCGTCGGCGGTTCGTATGACTTCGAAGTCGTGAAGCTGGCCGCGGCGTTCGGCCAGACCCGCGACGGCTGGTTCGTGGGCCAGAACATGGGCACCACGCCGGACGGCATGGAGAAGCTGGGCACGTTCAAGCTGGCCGATGGCTTTCGCGCCAACTCGTACATGATCGGCGCGACCGTGCCGCTGGGCCGCCACGCCGTGTTCGGCTCGTGGCAGCGCGCGACCCCCAGCAACGACAGGCTGACCGGCGACGACGCGACCTTCAACGTCTACAGCCTGGGCTACACCTACGACCTCTCCAAGCGCACCAACCTGTACGCGTACGCCTCCTACGGCGACAACTACGCGTTCCAGCGCGATGCGACCGACACCGCTGTTGCGGTGGGCGTGCGCCACCGTTTCTGAGCGACAGTACGTCCGGCCGATACCTTGCTGAATGCGCGGCCCGTCTCCGCGGGCCGCCGAGTGACAGCGAACCCCCCTCCCAGGTTGGGGCCGGACGTATCTGGAGCAGGAAAGGGAAGGGCCTCCGCAAGGAGGCCCTCTCGTTTTTTCGCCGCGGCGCCGAGGCGCGCGCCGCCCGCTACAGGAACAGCTTGTAGGCCGGGTTGTCGGTCTCGTTCCAGTGCGGATAGCCGAGTTCGGCCACGAAGCTGCGGAACTGCTTCTTGTCGGCCGGCGGCACCTGGATGCCGATCAAGATGCGGCCGTAGTCGGCGCCCTGGTTGCGGTAATGGAACAGGCTGATGTTCCAGTCCGGATTCATCGCGTTCAGAAAGCGCATCAGCGCGCCCGGGCGTTCCGGGAACTCGAAGCGGTACAGCAGTTCGTTGCGCGCCAGCGCCGAACGTCCGCCCACCATGTGGCGCAGGTGGGTCTTGGCCATTTCGTCATGCGTCAGGTCCAGCGTATCGAATCCGTGGCGGCGGAAATTGGCCGCGATCTTGTCCGGCTCGGCCGCCGACGACACCTGGATGCCGACGAAGACGTGCGCGCGGTCCGAATCCGAGATGCGGTAGTTGAACTCGGTGACGCTGCGCTCGCCCACCAGTTCGCAGAAGCGGCGGAAGCTGCCGCGCTGCTCGGGCATGGTGACGGCGAAGATGGCTTCGCGCATTTCGCCCACTTCGGCGCGTTCGGACACGAAGCGCAGGCGGTCGAAATTCATGTTGGCCCCGCAGGCGATGGCCACCAGGGTCTTGCCCTTCAGGTTCTGCTCGGCCGCGTATTGCTTGGCGCCGGCCACCGCCATCGCGCCGGCCGGCTCGAGCACGCTGCGCGTGTCCTGGAACACGTCCTTGATGGCTGCGCAGATCGCGTCGGTATTGACCACCACGAAGTCGTCGACGTACTGGCGCGTGAGCTTGAAGGTTTCCGCGCCCACCATCTTCACCGCCGTGCCGTCGGAAAACAGCCCCACGTCGTTCAACTGCACCCGCCGGCCCGCGCGCACGCTGCGCAGCATGGCGTCGGAGTCTTCGGTCTGCACGCCGATGATCTTGATTTCCGGGCGCAGCTGCTTGATGTAGGCCGCCACGCCCGCGATCAGGCCGCCGCCGCCGATGGCCACGAAGATGGCGTCGATCGGGCCGGGATGCTGGCGCAGGATCTCCATGCCCACCGTGCCCTGGCCGGCGATGACATCGGGATCGTCGAAGGGATGGACGAAGGTCAGCTTTTCCTTCTTTTCCAGCACCTGCGCGTGCGCGTAGGCGTCGGAGAAGCTCTCGCCGGCCAGCACCACCTCGCCGCCCAGCCGGCGCACCGCGTCGATCTTCACCTGCGGGCTGGTGGTGGGCATGACGATGACGGCCCGGCAGCCCAGCCGGCTGGCCGCCAGCGCCACGCCTTGCGCGTGGTTGCCGGCGGAAGCAGCGATCACGCCGCGGCTGCGCGCCGCCGGGCTCAGGTTGGCCATCTTGTTGTACGCCCCGCGCAGCTTGAAGCTGAACACCGCCTGGGTATCTTCGCGTTTGAGCAGGACCGTGTTCGAAATCCGCTGCGACAGCAGCGGGGCCGCCTCCAGCGGGGATTCGACCGCGACGTCGTAAACCTTGGAAGTCAGGATGCGTTTCAGGTAATCGGTGGACATGGAGCGTGCAGAGTAGGGAAGTGGGGGAGATTATTGCAGACGGCCGGGCGCGGCTACACTCGCCCCACTATGGAAGAAAGTCTGTTGTCCGCCGTTCACTGGATGCTGGGGGTGCTGGCGCTGCCCTCGGTCGGCCTGTCCGCGATCTTCACGGTTTCGCTGGTGTCGGCGACCCTGCTGCCGATGGGCTCCGAGCCGGCCGTGTTCGGCTATATCAAGCTCGCGCCCGACATGTTCTGGCCGGCCGTGCTGGTGGCCACGCTGGGCAACACCATAGGCGGGGCCATCAGCTACGCGATGGGGCTGGGCGCCGAGCGCGCCGTGCAGCGCTGGAAGGAAAAACACCCCCATCCGCACCCCGACGCCACCGAAAGCGGACGCATGCGCGGGCGCTGGAACGAGCGGGCCCACGACTGGATCCACCGCATGGGCCCGCCGGCCCTGCTGCTGTCCTGGCTGCCCGCGGTGGGCGATCCGCTGTGCGCGGTGGCGGGGTGGCTGCGGCTGCCCTTCTGGCCCTGCGTGCTCTACATGGCCATCGGCAAGTTCCTGCGCTATCTGGTCATGACGGCCAGCCTGCTGTGGTTTTTCCCGGGGCAGATCTAGCGCCGGCGTCCCGATAAATAGGGGGCGCATTATTTCGGATTTTCCGCGGTTCCATGCCCGTTCCTGGGGGTATTCAGGGACAGACATGAACGATGGCATAA
Organism: Achromobacter sp. HZ01; assembly: GCF_003267925.1. NCBI lineage: Bacteria > Pseudomonadati > Pseudomonadota > Betaproteobacteria > Burkholderiales > Alcaligenaceae > Achromobacter > Achromobacter sp. HZ01. Next base: position 377,721 of record NZ_LWKV01000004.1, on the reverse strand, counting down.
AATGTTTTTTTACGGGCCCCTCTTGCAGCCATGAACGCCCCACTCGCTAGCCACATCTTGAACGGGGCGATGCCGCCCGCAGCACCCGCGCGCTTGCGCGAAATCCCCTACAACTACACCTCGTTCTCCGACCGCGAGATCGTCGGCCGGTTGCTGGGCGACGATGCCTGGAGCCTGTTGACCGACCTGCGCGGCGAACGCCGCACCGGACGCTCGGCCCGCATGCTGTACGAGGTGCTGGGCGACATCTGGGTGGTGCGCCGCAATCCCTATCTGCAGGACGACCTGCTCGACAACCCCAAGCGCCGCAAGCAGCTCATCGAAGCCTTGCATCACCGCCTGGCCGAGATCGACCGCCGCCGCGAGCCCGACGTGCCTGCCGAGGCCGGCCACGACCCGCACCGCGACGAGAAGGTCGTCGGCCTGCTGGCGCGGGCCCGTTCGGCCATCGCCGCCTTCGAGGGCGAGTTCGACCAGACCGCCATGATGCGCAAGCAGGCGCAGAAGGCGCTGGGCCGCATCACCGCGCGCGACAACATCAAGTTCGACGGGCTGTCGCGGGTCTCGCACGTCACCGACGCCACCGACTGGCGCGTGGAGTATCCCTTCGTGGTGCTGACGCCGGACTCGGAAGACGAAGTCGCGGCGCTGGTCACGGCCTGTATCGAGCTGGGCCTGACCATCATCCCGCGCGGCGGCGGCACCGGCTATACCGGCGGCGCGATTCCGCTGACCTGGAAGTCGGCCGTCATCAACACCGAGAAATTCGACAAGCTGGGCCAGGTCGAGTCCTGTATCCTGCCCGGGCTCACCGAGCCCGTGGCGGTCATCCATGCCGGCGCCGGCGTGGTGACCAAGCGGGTCTCCGAGGCCGCCGAGGCGGCGGGCTTCGTCTTCGCCGTCGACCCGACCTCGGCCGAGGCCTCGTGCGTGGGCGGCAACATCGCCATGAACGCCGGCGGCAAGAAAGCCGTGCTGTGGGGCACCGCGCTGGACAACCTGGCCTGGTGGCGCATGGTCGACCCCAACGGCAACTGGCTCGAAGTCAGCCGCCTCGACCACAACATGGGCAAGATCCACGACGTGGACGTGGCCCGCTTCGAACTCAAGTGGTTCGACGGCCGCGGCAAGCCGGGCGAGCGCCTGCTCAAGACCGAGACGCTGGAGATCCAGGGCCGCGTGTTCCGCAAGGAAGGCCTGGGCAAGGACGTCACCGACAAGTTCCTGGCCGGCCTGCCGGGCATCCAGAAAGAAGGCTGCGACGGCCTGATCACGTCGGCGCGCTGGGTGCTGCACCGCATGCCGCGCCATACGCGCACGGTCTGCATGGAATTCTTCGGCCAGGCGCGCGACGCGATCCCGTCGATCGTCGAGGTCAAGGGCTACCTGGACGGCGAGGGCCGCGCGCGCGGCGCCATCCTGGCCGGTCTGGAGCACCTGGACGAACGCTACCTGCGCGCCGTGGGCTACGCCACCAAGAGCAAGCGCGGCGTGCTGCCCAAGATGGTCCTGATCGGCGACATCGTCGGCGATGACGAGGACGCGGTGGCCGCGGCGGCCAGCGAGGTCGTGCGCCTGGCCAACACCCGCCACGGCGAGGGCTTCGTGGCCGTCAGCCCCGAAGCGCGCAAGAAGTTCTGGCTGGACCGCTCGCGCACCGCCGCCATCGCGCGCCACACCAACGCCTTCAAGATCAACGAAGACGTGGTGATTCCGCTGCCGCGCATGGGCGAATACACCGATCACATCGAGCGCATCAACATCGAGCTCTCGACCCGCAACAAGCTCAAGCTGCTGGGCGCGCTGGAGGCCTATCTGCGCACGCCGCTGCCGGTGGGCAAGGCCGACGACAGCGAGACCGACATCGCGGACACCCGCGCCGAGGCGCTGGCCGAGCGCACCCGCCAGGCGCTGGAGCTGCTGGCCGGCGCACGCCGCCGCTGGCAGTGGCTGCTGGACAACCTGGACATGCCGCTGGCGCAGGCCTTGCCCGAGCTGCACGGCCTGGGCATGGGCGAACTGCAGGCCACGCTGTCGGACCGCGTGGCGGCCCAGCCCGGCGCGCGCCTGTTCGACGTGGTGCAGGACCGCAGCATCCGCGTGTCCTGGAAGGCCGAAGTGCTGGCCGGGCTGCAGCGCACCTACTCGGGCGCGGCCTACAAGAAGATCGTCGACGAGCTGATCGCCATCCACGGCCGCGTGCTCAAGAGCCGCGTGTTCGTCGCGCTGCACATGCACGCCGGCGATGGCAACGTGCACACCAACATCCCCGTCAACTCGGACGACTACGAGATGCTGCAGGAGGCCCACCAGGCCGTCGAGCGCATCATGCAGATCGCCCGCGACCTGGACGGCGTGATCTCCGGCGAGCACGGCATCGGCCTGACCAAGTACGAATTCCTGACCGACGCCGAACTGGCGCCGTTCCAGGAATACAAGCGCCGCGTGGACCCCAACGGCCACTTCAACGCCGGCAAGCTCATGCCCGGCGCCGACCTGCGCCACGCCTGGACGCCCAGCTTCAACCTGATGGGCCACGAGTCGCTCATCATGCAGCAAAGCGACATCGGCGCGATCTCGGAATCCATCAAGGACTGCCTGCGCTGCGGCAAGTGCAAGCCGGTGTGCGCCACGCACGTGCCGCGCGCCAACCTGCTTTATTCGCCGCGCAACAAGATCCTGGCGACCTCGCTGCTGGTGGAGGCTTTCCTGTACGAAGAGCAGACCCGCCGCGGCGTGAGCCTGAAGCACTGGGAAGAATTCGAGGACGTGGCCGACCACTGCACGGTCTGCCACAAGTGCTACAACCCCTGTCCGGTCGACATCGACTTCGGCGACGTATCCATGAACATGCGCGCCGTGCTGCGGCGCATGGGCCGCAAGTCCTTCAATCCCGGCACGGCCAGCGCCATGTTCTTCCTGAACGCCAAGGACCCGGCCACCATCAACGCCACCCGCAAGGCGATGGTGGGCGTGGGCTACAAGGTGCAGCGCGCCGCGCACGACCTGCTCTCGGGCCTGGTCAAGAAGCAGACGTCGGCGCCGCCGGCCACGGTCGGCAAGCCGCCGCTGCGCGAGCAGGTGGTGCACTTCGTCAACAAGAAGATGCCGGGCGGGCTGCCCAAGCAGGCCGCGCGCAAGCTGCTGGACATCGAAGACGCCAACTACGTGCCCATCATCCGCGACCCCAAGGCCACCACGGCCGACACGGAAGCGGTGTTCTACTTCCCGGGCTGCGGCTCGGAGCGCCTGTTCTCGCAGGTCGGCCTGGCCACCCAGGCCATGCTGTGGCATGCGGGCGTGCAGACCGTGCTGCCGCCGGGCTACCTGTGCTGCGGCTATCCTCAGCGCGGCAACGGCATGACCGACAAGGCCGAGCAGATCATCACCGATAACCGGGTGCTGTTCCACCGCGTCGCCAACACGCTGAACTACCTGGACATCAAGACCGTGGTGGTCAGCTGCGGCACCTGCTACGACCAGCTGGCCGGCTACGAGTTCGACAAGATCTTCCCCGGCTGCCGCCTGATCGACATCCACGAATACCTGCTGGAAAAAGGCATCAGGCTCGAAGGCGCCAAGGGCGTGCGCTACATGTACCACGACCCCTGCCACACGCCCATGAAGCTGCAGGAGCCGATGAAGACCGTGCGCGCGCTGGTGGGCGAGGGCGCGGTCAAGAGCGACCGCTGCTGCGGCGAATCCGGCACGCTGGCCGTCACCCGGCCGGACATCTCCACGCAGGTGCGCTTCCGCAAGCAGGAGGAACTGCTCAAGGGCGACGCCGCGCTGCGTAGCGACGGTTTCACGGGCGACGTGAAGGTGCTGACCTCGTGCCCGTCGTGCCTGCAGGGCCTGTCGCGCTATCAGGGCGACACCGGCATGGACGCCGACTACATCGTGGTCGAGATGGCGCGCCACATCCTGGGCGAAAGCTGGATGGAGGACTACGTCCGCCGCGCCAACGCGGGCGGCATCGAGCGCGTGCTGGTGTAAGTCGGACACACGCGCCCGGCGGCATTGCGCCGGGCGCGTTCATTGACGGGGCGCAATGCGGCGCGGCCCGGCTTCATGTTGAGATTCGTTTTTAAATAAAATCGATTCTCATTATTGAGTTCGGACACCCGTATTGCGCCATGCCCGCTTCTTCCAGAACCACCATCCTCGCCGCTGCCCTGGCGGCCGCGGCCAGCCTGCCTGCCGGCGCCGCCCTGCAGCCCATGTCCGAAGCGCCGCTGGCCGGCGAGGCCGAACTCCAGTGCCGCTTCGGCGAGGACAACAGCACCGAGTGCGTCAGCACCTACCGGTACACCATTCTGACGCCGGCCGGGCGCGACGTGGTCTCGCGCATCGACCGCAGCTATCCGGAGACCGACAGCCTGGAAGTCTTGCGCGCGGAGCTGATCCAGCCGGGCGAGCCGCCGGCGCCGCTGGCCGACGAACAGATCGACACCCGCATGGCGCCCAATCCGGACCAGGGCTTTCTGCGGTTCAAGCAGACCTCGCTGGCCTTTCGCAATCTGCGGGTGGGCAGCACCATCGTCTTCACGCTGCGGGAACGTTCCGCCGGCATCGCGCAGGCCACGCAATTCCATTACCGGCTCAATCTGACGCCGGCGCAGGTGCGCCAGGACCGCTTCCGGGCCGAGTTCAGCGCCGGCCGTCCGATGGTCTGGCGCGCCGAGGCCATGGACGACTATCGCATCGAGGCGTCGCCCGACGCCAGGCGCATCACCGTGGCGCTGAAAACCACGCCGTACTACCACGCCTACGTCAATGAATCCGACAACGGCTATCTGCGCCGGCCCCCGCGCCTGGAGATCGGCAGCGCCGCCGGGCTGCAGGATTATTTCGGCCCGTTCGCCGCGCGCTACAACGAGATCCTGTCGGCGCCGCTGCCGCCGGCCGCCGCCCAGGCCGTCCAGGCGCAGCGCGGCAAGACGCCGCAGCAGGCCGTGGCCGGCCTGATGCGCCACATCCACGAACGCTACCGCTACCTGGCCGACTGGCGCGGCAGCGAACGCGGGTTCATTCCGTTCACGCTGGACGAGATCGAGCGCCGCGGCTACGGCGACTGCAAAGACCTGACCGTGCTGCTGACCGCCATGCTGCGCGCGGCCGGCATCGCGGCCGAGCCCGCCCTGGTGGTACGCGGCGCCGTGGCCCCGAGCGTGCTGCTGCCGGGCATGGCGGCGCCCAACCACTCGGTCGTGCGGGCCCGCGTGCAGGGCAAGACCTGGTGGCTGGACCCGACCAATCCGGTCTTCGTGCCCGACTTCATCATGCCCGACATCCAGCAGCGTTGGGCCTTCGTCATGGACGCCCAGGGCCGCATGCGGCGCGAGGACATTCCGCTGGAGCGGCCGATGCCCAGCTTCGCCGCCACCCGCCGCGAGCGCTTCCTCCAGGACGGGCAGGCCGAGGTCCGCGCCTCGGTGGATCTGGCCGGCATGGCGGCGGTGCAATTGAGCCTGGGCGACCGGCAAGCGGGCACGACGGCGATGGACCAGGTCCTGTGCCGCAGCTTTGCCCCCGAAAACCGCGATTGCAGCCTGCGCCGTCCGGCCAGCGGCTTCGTGATGCCGCCCGTCTATCGCATCGACGCCACGCTGGTGGACCTGCAGGCGCTGGAACGGGCCGGCGCCGGGTACGTGCGCACGCAGTCCGCGCTGGCCGAGGACTGGGAATTCTTCGCGCGCTATCGCCGCACGGGCCAGCTGGCGGACATCTATCTCGGCGCGCCGGAGGTCCTGTCCCATGACGTGACGCTGACCGGCGCCACAAGCGATGCGCCGGCGCTGCGCTGCCGCGTGCGTTCGCCCTGGATCGACGTGGACCTGGAAGGCGCGCCGGCCGGGTCGGACTATCGCTACCGCTACCGCAGCCTCAGGAAGGTGGGCTGGTTCAGCCACGCCGACATCACGTCGGAGGCCTTCGGCCAGGCCATCGAACAGGGCAGGCAGTGCGTGGCGTCGCTGCGCATGACGGTCGCGCCGCCGGACCGGTGAGCGCGCCCGCGCCCAAGTAAAAAAACGCGGCCGCAAGGGCCGCGTTTTCATTGCCTGCGAAAAGCCGGCTTATTCGAGCTTGATGCCCGCCTTCTTGATCACGTCCGCCCAGGCGCTGCGCTCCTGCTCGGCGTAGGCCTTGAATTCCTGGGCCGACAGCGGCATGGGGATGACGCCCATGTCCAGCATCTTCTGGGACACGGCCGGGCTCTTGAGCGTGGCGTCCAGGTCGGCCGAGAGCTTCTTGACCACGTCGGCCGGCAGGCCGTCCGGGCCCACCAGGCCTTGCCAGGCGTACGCGACGAAATTGGCCACGCCCTGCTCGGCCATGGTCGGCGTGTCGGGCAGCACCGGCAGGCGCTCCGGCGTGGCGGCCGCCAGCACGCGCAGCTTGCCGGCCTTGACGTTGGGCAGGCCGGCGGCCAGGTCGATGAACATCAGGTCCACCTGGCCGCCCAGCAGGTCCTGGATGGCCGGGGCCGCGCCCTTGTAGGGCACGTGCAGCACGTCGGCGCCGGTGCGCTGCTTGAACAGCTCCAGCGCCAGGTGGTGGGGCGAGCCCGCGCCGGCCGACGCCGCCGTCAGCTTGCCCGGTTCCTTCTTGGCGGCCGCCAGCACCTCGTCCACCGTCTTGTACGGGGAATTGACGTTCACCGCCAGCAGCAGCGGGAACTTGGCGATGCCGCCGATATAGGTGAACTTGGCCGGATCGTAGGACAGCTTGGCGTACAGCGACGAGTTGAAGGCCAGGGTGCCGGAGTCGGCGGTGCCGACCACATAGCCCGACGGTTCGGCCTGGGCGATGGCGGTGGCGCCGATGATGGTGGCGGCGCCCGGGCGGTTCTCGACCACGATGGTCTGGCCCAGCGTCTTTTCCAGGCTGCTGGCGACGGTGCGGGCCACGACGTCGGTGCCGCCGCCGGCCGGGTAGGGCACGATCCAGCGCACGGGCTGGGTGGGCCAGGATTGGGCGCTGGCCGCGCCGGCGGCCAGGGTCAGGGCGGCGAGCGCCAGCAGGCGCTTCATGGGCTTGTGCATGGGGTGTCTCCTTGTGCGGAAGGGCTAAAGCGCGGCGGTCGCAGCCTTGGTCGCCGTCGAATTCACGCCGCTTTTTCTTGCGCCGCCATTATGCCTTGCGCTTGCGCAAACAAACCGGAAAAAAACCCATGCCCGGCGCGGATCACTGCGGATCGGGGTAGGTCCGGGCGCCGAACACGGCCGTGCCGATGCGCACCTCGGTCGAGCCTTCCTCGATCGCCAGCTCGAAATCCCCGCTCATCCCCATCGACAGCCGGTCCAGGCCGACGCCGGGGATAGGGTCCTGGCGCAAGCGGTCGCGCAGCTCGCGCAGGGCACGGAAACAGGCCCGCACCTCGGCCGGGTCCGGCGAGTTCACGGCCAGCGTCATCAGCCCTTGCACGCGCAGGGTGGGGAAGTCGGCCGCGATCCGCCGCAGAAAGGCCGGCACGTCGGCCGGCGCCATGCCGTACTTGCTGGGCTCGGAGGACGTCTTGACCTGCACCAGCACGTCCAGGACCCGGCCCTCGTTCTGCAGGCGCCGGTGCAGGGCCTCGGCCAGTTCCACGCGGTCCAGCGACTGCACCTCGGCCGCGTCGCGCGCGGCGTCGCGCGCCTTGTTGGTCTGCAGATGGCCGATCAGCACCCATTGCAGGCCCTCGCCGGCCAGCGCGGCGGCTTTTTGCCGGATCTCCTGCGTCTTGTTTTCGCCGAAGCGCCTCAGCCCCAGCGCCATGGCCTCGCGGATGGCTTCCACGCCGAAAGTCTTGCTGACGGGCAGCAGCGTCACGCTTTCCGGCGGGCGGCCGGCGCGCGCGCAGGCCTCGGCGATGCGTTGCTGGATACGGGCCAGGCGCCCGGCCATGGTGTCTACGGCGGTCATGCAGCTCTCTTGCGGAAACGGAAACGCCTCATAGTGTAGGACCGCGCGCAAGGCTTGCGCCACGGGGCCGGCCGCGCCGTTGACCCTGCGTAATCGGCAGGCTTAGAATTTGCAGATATTTGTTTATATTTCAATCTTTTATGCCCTCCGGCGCCGCTTGCGGCACGGCCCCTCAGCCCTTTCCCCGTCCCTCCGCCATGTCCAGCGCAGCGCCCGAATACGCTTTTGCCCAGCCATTTTGCAACCCGCCGGCCTCGCCGATCCGTTCGCTGATGCCATACGCCATGCGGCCCGGCACCATTTCACTGGCGGGCGGCTATCCGGCCCAGGAACTGTTCGACATCGAGGGTCTTACCATCGCCTCGACCCAGGTCATGGCGCGCCTGGGCGCCTGCCTGCAGTATTCCAACATCGACGGGCAGGCCAGCCTGCGCCATGAACTGGCGCGCCTGTCGGCCGAACGCGGCCTGGTCTGCGACGCCGACACCGAGCTGGCCGTGACCGGCGGCTCGCAGCAGGCGCTGGCGCTGCTGAGCCGCGTCATGCTGCAACCGGGCGACCACGCCATCATCGAATCGCCCGCCTTCCCCAATTCCGTCCAGGCGCTGCGCTACACCGGCGCCACCGTGCACACCGTGCCGTCCGGGCCCGAAGGCATCGACGTGGACGCGCTGGACGCGCTGGCCGCGCAGGTCAAGCCCAAGATCGTCTGCGTCGTCGCGTCGTTCTCCAATCCCTGCGGCGCCACGCTGACGCGCCAGCGCCGCCTGCGGCTGCTGGAGCTGGCGGTCAAGCACCGCTTCCTGATCGTCGAGGACGATCCCTACAGCGAACTGCGTTTCGCCGGCGAGGCGGTGCCGCCCATCGCGGCCCTGGCCGAAGGCGAGGCGCGCCACTGGGCGGTGTACCTGGCCAGCATGTCCAAGACCATGGCGCCGGCGCTGCGCATCGGCTGGCTGGTCGCGCCGGCCGAGGTCCGCCGCCGCTGCGTCGGCGCCAAGGCCGCCGACGACATGGCTTCCTCGGCCTGGATACAGGAAGTCGTGGCCCAGTACCTGGCCAACGGCCGCTATGCCGAGCACGTGCCGCGCATCCGCGCCGCCTACGGCCAGCGCTGCGACGCCATGGCCGAATCCCTGGCCCGAGAACTGGACGGCCGGATCACGTTCAGCAAGCCCGAGGGCGGCATGTTCTTCTGGGCGCGTTTGACCGGCGAGGTCGACGCCACCCGGCTGCTGCCCTACGCCATCGAACACGAAGTGGTGTACGTGCCGGGCAAGGCGTTCTATGCCGATCCCGCCCAGGCCGACCTGCACGCCATGCGCATGTCGTTCGCCACCATGAACGAAACCCAGATCGCGCAGGGCATGCAGCGGCTGGGCCGCGCGCTTCAGGCCTGCGAGGCCAACGAGCCGGTTTCGATCTCGCTGGCGGCCTGAGGCATACCGAAATAAGCGCCGGTTGTTTGGCGCGCGGGCTTCATGCCTATAAGCTTGTTGATTGCCGGCGGGCGCCGGCCGATGGGTTACGCGCGCTTGATATTCGTGTTCCTGGTCAAGGACGCTCGCGCTGCACCCATCCTACGATGACCGGACCGTAGGATGGGTGCAGCGCGAGCGTGCCCGGGCAAGAACCCCGTCATCGAACGCGCGTAACCCATCTGCCAACGCCAGCCGGCATCGGCGTGCGACAAGGTCAGAACAACAGGAAACAACTCATGAAGATAGCAAAAGGTTTGATGGGCGCGGCGCTCCTGATGGCGGCGGCGCAAGGCGCGCAGGCGGCCACGCTGGACGTGGTGCGCCAGCGCGGCGCGGTGGCTTGCGGCACGACGACCGGCTTCGCCGGGTTTTCCGCGCCCGACGCGCAGGGCAAGTGGCAGGGGCTGGACGTGGACCTGTGCCGCGCCATCGCCGCGGCCGTATTCGGCGACGCCAACAAGATCAAGGTCGTGCCGCTGAACTCGCAGCAGCGCTTCACCGCGCTGCAATCCGGCGAGGTCGACGTGCTGACCCGCAACACCACCGTGACGCAGCAGCGCGACACCGCGCTGGGCATCATCCACGCCGGCATCAACTTCTACGACGGCCAGGGTTTTCTGGTGCCCAAGTCGCTGGGCGTGAAAAGCGCCAAGGAAATCAACGGCGCCACGGTCTGTCTGCAGACCGGCACCTCGAACGAGAACACGCTGGCCGACTGGGCGCGCGCCAATAACGTGAGCTACAAGCCGGTCGTGATCGAAACCTTCAACGAGGTGGTCAACGCCTTCGCGGCGGGCCGCTGCGACGTCTTCAGCACCGACGCCTCGGGCCTGGCCTCGATCCGCATCTCCAAGCTGCAGAATCCCGACGACTACGTCGTGCTGCCCGAGATCATCTCGAAAGAGCCGCTGGGCCCGTTCGTGCGCCAGGGCGACGATGCCTGGCTGAACGTGGTGCGCTGGTCGCTGTCGGCCATGATCGAGGCCGAGGAATACGGCGTGACGTCCGCGAACGTGGACGAGCAGGCCAAGAGCGCCAACCCCAACATCAAGCGCATCCTCGGCGTGACCCCCGGCAGCGGCGCGAACCTGGGCCTGGACGAGAAGTGGGCATACAACATCATCAAGCAGGTGGGCAACTACGGCGAGAGCTTCGAGCGCAACGTCGGCCAGGGCAGCCCCCTGAAGATCCAGCGCGGCCTGAACGCGCAATGGACGCAGGGCGGGCTGATGTACGCCCTGCCGATACGCTGACGCGGCGCCTTCAGGCGCCGGGATGGCGGTAGAGTTCGGCGATCTTCATGAAGGCGGCGCGCAGTTCGCGCGTGCCGCCCTGGAAGATCATCGGCCGCCCGCGATGCGTGAACACCACCAGGCGCTTGGAGAACACCATGGGCACGAAGCGCGCGTAGCGCACGTCTTCCCAGGCCACTTCGCGGCGCGTGAACCAGGTCTGGCGCAGGCCGCGTTCGTCTATGGTGGTGATCGAGGTCTGCATGTGCCAGGACACGAACAGCAGCCCCAGGAAGCACAGCGCCACCACCACCATCAACAGCGTGTCGTAGGGCTGCGAAGGCGCGCGGATGGCGGTGGTCACCACCTGCACGCCCAGCACGGCCAGGATCACCCAGGTCAGGATGCGCACCCAGTCCGGCCATGCCTGCCCCGACAGCGGCAGCGGGCCGATCGCGCGCAGCAGCGCCGCGCGGTCTTCGGGAGCGGGTGCGCCAGTCGAAGCGCTCATGCCGCCCGTTTCGCGGCAATGGCGTTGCCGGCCCGGCTGGAGCCCTTGCGGTTCAGGTGGGCCGACATCCATTGCCCGATATCGACCACGGCGTCGAAGTCCACGCCGGTGTCGATGTCCAGGCCGCGCAGCATGTACAGCACGTCCTCGGTGGCCACGTTGCCGGTGGCGCCCTTGGCGTAGGGGCAGCCTCCCAGGCCGGCCACCGACGTGTGGAAGATGGAAATGCCGGTCTCCAGCGCCGCCAGGATGTTGGCCAGCGCCTGGCCGTAGGTGTCGTGGAAATGGCCGGAGACGCGCGCCGGATCGGCCACCCGCGTCACGGCGGCCATCACCTCGCGCACGCGCTTGGGCGTGCCCACGCCGATGGTGTCGGCCACGTCGATCTCGTCGACCTGCATGGCCAGGTAGCGCTGCACCACGTCCACCACGGCCTCGACCGGGACCTCGCCCTGGTACGGGCAGCCCAGCGCGCAGCTGATGCTGCCGCGCACGCGGATGCCGGCTTCGCGCGCGGCCTGCACCACGGGTTCGAAACGGGCGATGGATTCGGCGATGGAACAGTTGATGTTCTTTTGCGAAAAGGCCTCGCTGGCCGCGCCGAAGATCACGATTTCATCCGCGCCGGCGGCGCGCGCGCCCTCGAAACCCTTCATGTTGGGCGTGAGCACCGAATAGATGGTGCCGGGGCGGCGCTGGATGCGGGCCATCACGTCGGCGCCGTCGGCCATCTGCGGCACCCACTTGGGCGACACGAAGGACGCGGCTTCCACATTCGGAAAGCCGGCGGCGCTGAGCCGGTCGACCAGTTCCACCTTGATGTCGGTCGGCACGAATTCCTTTTCGTTCTGCAGGCCGTCGCGGGGCGACACCTCGACGATCTTTACGCGGGAGGGCAAAGCCATGTGTGTTCCTGTTCCGGGGTGCAATGGGCGCCGTGTGGCGGCGCGACCGTTCAATATTAGCGCCTACTTCAGGCGCTGGTATCGGCCGTCGTCCAGCCTGGCGATCCGTCCCTGGAGTTCCAGTTCCAGCAGTTGCGCCTGCAGCTCGCCGGTGGACAGCGCGCAGCGGGCCTGTATGGCGTCCAGGTGCAGCGGATCGAAGCCCAGCGCGTCCAGCACGGGATGGTCCGGCAGCGCGGCGGGCGCGGCCTGCGTGCCGCGCGCCGCGGGCATGGGGCCGCCGCCGAGTTCGTCGGTGATGTCGCTGGCGGTCTCCACCAGCTTGGCGCCCTGGCGGATCAGCGCATGGCAGCCGCGCGACAGCGGCGAATGGATCGAACCGGGGATGGCGAACACCTCGCGCCCGCTTTCGCCGGCCAGCCGCGCGGTGATCAGCGAGCCGCTCTGCCTGGCCGCCTCGACCACCAGCACGCCGCGCGCCAGCCCCGCCACGATGCGGTTGCGCTTGGGAAAGTGCTGCGGCTGCGCGCCGGTGCCCAGCGGCAGCTCGGACACCAGCGCGCCGTGCGCCGCGATGCGGTGCGCCAGCTCGCGGTGGCGCGCGGGATAAATGCGGTCGATGCCGGTGCCCATCACGGCCACCGTGCCGGCGCCGTCCGGGCCGGCCTCCAGCGCGCCCTCATGGGCCGCGCCGTCGATGCCCAGCGCCAGCCCGCTGACCACGCGCCAGCCGTGGGCGGCCAGGTGGCGCGCGAAGGCGCGCGCATTGTCGCAGCCGCCCGGCGTGGCGTTGCGCGCGCCCACCACGGCCAGCGAAGGCCCTTGCAGAAACGCCGGGTCGCCGGCCACGTACAGCAGGATGGGCGGGTCGGCGATGGTGAGCAGGCTTTGCGGATAGGTCGGGTCCGCCAGCGTCACCAGGTAGCGGCCGGGGGCGGCGGCCCATTCCAGCGCCTGCTCGACCTGCGCGGCCATCCCGGCCGGCATCGGCGCGGCCAGCTGGCGCGCCAGCGCCTCGGGCAGATGACGCGCCAGCGCCGTGGCGCGCTGCGCGTAGATCTGCTCGGGCAGGCCCAGCGCGCTGAGCAGCGTGCAGGCGGTGGCGGAACCGACGCCCGGCTCCAGGGACAACCGCAGCCAGGCGGCGAGTTCGGAAGAAGATTGCGTGAGCGGCATGTCGCGGGCGCGTGCAGGATGATTCGGTGCGTGAGTGTCGCATGCGGTGCCGCATGGGCGCGCGCGCCGGCCGCGCCGGGTGGACGGAATTGCGCGCCGGCGGGGCGCCGGCAACCGGGGACGCGGCAATCCCGCCAATCCTGAAATTAGGCGAAAACTATTAGAAATCAAGACTCTAATGAATTAAACTCTTACTCAGCATCATTACCAGGCTCCCCCTTTTCAATGGCTTTACTTCCTATTCTTCGCTACCCGGACCCGCGCCTGCACAAAAAGGCCAAGCCGGTCGCCGAGGTCGATGACCGCATCCGCCAGCTCGTGCGCGACATGGCCGAAACCATGTACGACGCGCCGGGGGTGGGCCTGGCCGCAACCCAGGTCGACGTGCACGAGCGCGTCGTGGTGATCGACGTCTCCGAGGAAAGCAACCAGCTGCTGGTCCTGATCAACCCCGAGATCACCTGGCGCAGCGACGACTACAAGGTCTACGAAGAGGGCTGCCTGTCGGTGCCCGGCATCTACGATGAAGTCGAGCGCGCCTCGCGCATCCGCTGCAAGGCCCTGGACATCGACGGCAAGCCCTTCGAGTTCGAAGCCGACGGCCTGCTGGCCGTCTGCGTGCAGCACGAACTCGACCACCTGGAAGGCAAGGTGTTCGTCGAATACCTGTCCAACCTCAAGCAGAACCGCATTAAAACGAAGCTGAAAAAGGCCGAGCGCGAAGCGCTGAGAGCCTAACGGATAGGCCCACCCCCTACCCGCTGCGCGGGCCCCCTCAAGGGGGCGGCGCTGGCGGACCGGCGAAGCCGGCTCCGCGGCGCCCCGGATCGGGCAGGGCATCTGCATGCGCGGAAGCGCTATTCTTTGAGCCCCTGTTTCATTCTTTTCCAATTCCCATGCGCCTAGTCTTTGCCGGCACGCCGGAATTCGCCCGCATCGCCTTCGACGCCTTGCGGGCCGCCGGCCACGAAATTCCCCTGGTCATGACCCAGCCCGACCGTCCGGCCGGACGCGGGCTGAAGCTCACGCCCAGCCCCGTCAAGCAGGCGGCGCTGGACGCCGGCATCGAGGTGGCGCAGCCGCGCAGCCTGCGCCTGGACGGCCGCTATCCCGACGAGGCCGCGCAGGCGCGCGCGCTGTTGCAGGAAGCGGCGCCCGACGTGATGGTGGTGGCGGCCTATGGCCTGATCCTGCCGCAGTGGGTGCTGGACCTGCCGCGCCTGGGCTGCCTGAACATCCACGCCAGCCTGCTGCCGCGCTGGCGCGGGGCCGCGCCCATCCAGCGCGCCATCGAGGCCGGCGACGCGCAGACCGGCGTGACCATCATGCAGATGGACCAGGGCCTGGACACCGGCGACATGCTGCTCGAGCGCGTGGTGCCGATCACCGCCGACACCAATGCGGCGCAGCTGCACGACGCGCTGGCCCAGGCCGGCGGCGAGGCCATCGTCGACGCGCTCGCGGCGCTGGCGCGGGGCGCACTGACCCCGCGCAGGCAGCCCGATGAAGGCGTCACCTACGCGGCCAAGCTCGACAAGGCCGAGGCCGCGCTGGACTGCGCCCAGCCGGCAGAACTGCTGGCGCGCCGGGTGCGCGCCTTCAACCCGGTGCCGGGCGCCAGCATCCGCCTGCCCGGCCTGGCCGATCCGGTGAAAGTGTGGCGCGCCCAGGCGCTGGACGAGACGTGCCCGGCCGAACCCGGCAGCGTGCTGCGCGCGGACGCCGCCGGCGTCGACATCGCCACCGGCCGCGGCGTGCTGCGTCTGCTCGAATTGCAGAAGGCGGGCGGCAAGCGCCAGCCCGTGGACGTGTTCGTGCGCGGCTGGCAGCTCGCCTGAATCCGCGGCCGGCCGTCAGGGCTGGCCGGCCAGCAGATCCAGATAGGCGCCGGACACCAGATGCTCGGGCGCCACGCCCAGCGCCTGCATCAGGCTGCGGGCCTCCTGCATGCCGGCCTCCACCGTTTCGCCGTCGCGCAGCACCACTTCCAATTCCAGGAATTCGCCCAGGTCTTCGACCCGGTCCAGGTGGATGCGGGTGCGTCCGGTGATGTACAGCAGGCGCTGCTTGCGCACGCGGCCGATCGCGCCGTAGGCCAGCGCCAGCGTTTCGCGCAGCGCGTCGGGCGCGGCGGTCGGCGTGATGATGTAGAAGCTTTCCTTGGGCCCGGTTTCGTCGTTGCGGCGGTAGAAAATCAGTTCGCCCGAGCCGTCGGCAAAGGCGCGCAGCTTCAGCCGGCCCCGGGCGCAGGCAAAGAAGGTGTCGTCCTGCGCGATATGCGTGGGCTCCTGGCCCGACAGCGCCGCCGCCAGCGGTTCGATGGCCGCGAGGCTGGGCACCCGGGCCTTGATCTCGACATTGCGCGCCATGCGGAGCCTGCCGGGTTTCAGTACAGGGTGCTGGCCGCCCGCGCGGGCAGCTCGCGGTCGTAGGCCACGCCGTCGATGGTGCCGGACGACAGGTCGGCCAGGATGCGGCCGGTGCTGGGCAGCGCGCTGCGCGGCACCTGCGTCTGCGGGTCCCACAGCTTCGAGCGCAGCAGTGCGCGCGAGCACTGGAAGAACACGGTCTGCACGTCGATGACCAGCACCGAGCGCGGCAGCTTGCCGTCCATCTCGAAGCGGGCGAGCAGGGCCGGCTCGACGCTGATGCGCGCGGTGCCGTTGACCCTCAGCGTCTCGCCCACGCCCGGCACCAGGAACAGCAGGGCGATGCGCGGATCGGCCAGCACGTTGCGCAGCGTGTCGATGCGGTTGTTGCCGCGGCGGTCCGGCAGCAACAGCGTCTTTTCGTCCTCCACCACCACGAAGCCGGCCGGGTCGCCGCGCGGCGAGGCGTCCAGCCCGCCGGGGCCGGCCGTCGCCACCATGGCGAAGGGCGCGGCTTCGATGAAGGCGCGGTAGTGCGGATGCACGTGATCCACTTCCTTCTTGATCGAGGCCTCGCCGGGCTCGCCGTACAGGTCCTTCAGGGCGGCGGCGTCGGAAATCAGGTGGGCGGGATCGAGATGCATGGCGATGGGCTCCGGTTCAGGCCAGGGTGGCGGGCAGGTCGGCGACAGTCAGGAACAGCTCGTCGGGGCTGCGCTCGCGCAGCGCCTCGACGTGGTTATAACCCCAGGCGACGGAGCCGACGCGCACGCCCGCCTTGCGGGCGGCGTCGATGTCGCGCATTTCGTCGCCCACCAGCAGGAAGCGTTCCGGCGCGGTGCCGTGCTGCCTGAGCAGGCGGTCGATCTTGGCGGACTTGCCGAACAGGTCGGTGCCGCATTCGAAATCGTCGAACAGCGCGGCGGTCTGCTCGCCCAGCACGCGCCGCACGTTCTCGATGGAATTCGAGCTGACCACGGCCAGGCGCAGCCCGGCCGCCTTCAGCCGCGCCAGCGCGTCCGGGATGCCGTCGAACAGCTGCACGCTGGGGTCGATCTCCTGCATCAGCGTGCGCACGTGGGCCATGATGGCCGGCAGCTTCCACAGCGGAATGCCGAGGTACTTCAGGATCTCGGCGGCCTCGCGGTGGCGCAGCTGGTCGCGCTCGGCGGCGTCGATCTTGCGAAAGCCGTATTTGTCGGCCACCGTGTTGAGGATGGAATTGAACCAGGGCATGGTGTCGGCCAGGGTTCCGTCGAAGTCGAAAGCGGCGAGGTCGTATTTCAAGTGCAGGGTCCAGTGCGCGTCCGGCGCCGGCGTCAAACGCCGTCGGGGTGGAGGAGGTAGTGCACGACCGGCGCCAGGGCTTCCAGCGGCGGGGCGCCGGCCACGACGCGGGCCGCGTCGGTCCACGGATAGTCCAGCGCCAGCAGCCAGCCGAAGACCGCGTCGGCGTCGGTGGCGGGCAGCGTCACCATGGTCTCGATGGTGATGACCAGGCTGGAGGCGCGGTAGGGCTGCGGCTGGAATTCCCAGTCATAGCGGCCACAGCCCACGCGCACGTTGCCGCTGGCCTTTTCGGTCATGCCGACGATCCAGTCGCAGCGGTAGCCCGGCAGCTGCGCGCCGGCCTCGGGCCGCGACAGATAGAAGGTGTAGACGTTGTCGTAGGTCTGGCCGAACTTGCGCACCAGCGTGTCGGCGATGGCCGCCAGGCCATGCGATTCCGGCGGGAAGGCGATGGCCTGCGTGCGCAGCGCCATCTTCAGCACCGCGTCCGGTGCGAACGCGCGCGCCATGTAGTGCGGGCGGTTCTCGTCCTTGGCGTGGAAATAGTCGCGCAAGACGGATTCGGTGCTGGCGGGGGGCAATGTAGCGGGGGACATCGCAAGAGCTTCCATGAATGGGGGCGTCAGGCCTTGACCGGGTCGAACCACTTCGAGACGTTGGGCGGCTCGTAGATGGCGTAACGGTCCAGCAGCAGGGCGGGGTCGGATTCCACCACCAGCATGTCGCGATGCTGGGGGCGGATGAATTCCTCGTCGACGGCGTGGTCCACGAACCGGACCAGCGCGTCGTAATAGCCCGCCGTGTTCAGCAGGCCGCAGGGCTTCTGGTGCATGTTCAGCTGCGCCCAGGTCCAGACCTCGAAGAATTCTTCCAGCGTGCCGGCGCCGCCGGGCAGCGCGATGAATCCATCGGCCTTCTCCATCATCATGGCCTTGCGCTCGTGCATGCTCTGCACCAGGTGCAGCTCGGTCAGGCCCCGGTGCGCCTGTTCCTTTTTCTGCAGCAGTTCCGGGATCACGCCGATCACGCGGCCGCCGCCGGCCAGCACTTCATTGGCCACCACGCCCATGATGCCGACCACCGATCCGCCGTACACCAGCCCCAGATCGCGCTTGACCAGCTCCCTGGCCAGCACGCGGGCCTGCTCGATGTAGTCCGGCCGCGATCCGGGGTTGGAGCCGCAATACACGCAAATGTTCTTCAGAGTCATAGGGTTCGGGCGACGCTGTCCCGTTACAGATTGCGTCACGGGTTTTCGGGAAGCCCATAGTTTACGCAAGGTTCCCGAAGCATCCCCGGCCGCCGCCGTATTCGGGACCAGAGGCAATGTTTCGACACAGCATGTTCCGCCACGATCGGTAGACTGGGAGCTACGGATCGACTGGAAGCCCCAGGTCGCAGCGCTTTCACTTAACCCAAGAGGAGCCACGATATGGAACAAGCAACCCGTACCCGCCCGTTCGACATGGACGTCAAGGCCATACGCGCCAAGGCCCGCCAGGACATCGAATCCGGCGCCGTCACCGACACCTACCGCGCCGACCGGCAGACCGTGCTCAAGCTGCTCAACGAGGCGCTGGCCACCGAAATCGTCTGTGTGCTGCGCTACAAGCGCCACTACTTCATGGCGCGCGGCCTGAACGCCGAACCTGTGGCCGCCGAATTCGCCGAACACGCCACGCAGGAACAGGAACACGCCGACCGGCTGTGCGAACGCATCGTGCAGCTGGGCGGCGAGCCCAACCTGTCGCCCAAGGGCCTGCTCGACCGCAGCCATTCCGAGTACGTCGAAGGCACTACGCTGGTGGACATGATCAAGGAGAACCTGATCGCCGAACGCATCGCCATCGACAGCTATCGCCAGATGATCGAGTACATCGGCGAGCAGGACTCCACCACGCGCCGCCTTCTTGAAGAGATCCTGGCCGTGGAAGAGGAGCATGCCGACGACATGTCGGACTTCCTGGCCAAGCGTTGAACGGCGGCGCGCGCCGTCAGAGGGCGTCGGCCCAGAGGTCGTATTCGTCCGAATCGGTGACGCGCGCGCGCACCATGTCGCCCGCCTTCAGCGGGCGCTCGGCGCTCACGTAGACGCAGCCGTCGATCTCCGGCGCGTCGCCGGCGCTGCGGCCCACGGCGCCGTCCTCGTCCACTTCGTCGATCAGCACGTCGATCTCGCGGCCCACCTTGCGTTTCAGGCGGGCGGCCGAGATGGACTGCTGCAGCTCCATGAAGCGCTCCCAGCGCTCCTGCTTGACCTCGTCGGGCACCGGGTCGGCCAGCTGGTTGGCGGGCGCGCCTTCCACCGGTGAATACTGGAAGCAGCCTACGCGGTCCAGCTGCGCTTCCTGCATCCAGTCCAGCAGGTACTGGAAGTCCTCTTCGGTTTCCCCGGGGAAACCGACGATGAAGGTCGAACGGATCGTCAGGTCCGGGCAGATCTCGCGCCAGCGCTTGATCCGCGCCAGCGTCTTGTCTTCGAAGGCCGGACGCTTCATGGCCTTGAGGATGCGCGGGCTGGCGTGCTGGAACGGGATGTCCAGGTACGGCAGGATCTTGCCTTCGGCCATCAGCGGAATCACCTCGTCCACGTGCGGATACGGATAGACGTAGTGCAGGCGCGTCCACACGCCCATCTCCGACAAGGCCGTACAGAGTTCGGTCATGCGCGTCTTCACCGGGCGGCCGTTCCAGAAGCCGCTGCGGTACTTCACGTCCACGCCGTAGGCGCTGGTGTCCTGCGAAATCACCAGCAGTTCCTTCACGCCGGCCTTGACCAGGCGTTCGGCCTCGTTGAGCACGTCGCCCACCGGCCGGCTGACCAGGTCGCCGCGCATCGACGGGATGATGCAGAAACTGCAGCGGTGGTTGCAGCCTTCCGAAATCTTCAGATAGGCGTAGTGGCGCGGCGTGAGCTTCACGCCCTGCGGCGGCACCAGGTCCAGGTAGGGGTTGTGGTCCTTCCTGGGCGGCGCGGCCTCGTGCACGGCGCGCACGACCTCTTCGTACTGTTGCGGCCCGGTCACCGCCAGCACGCTGGGGTGCACGTCGCGGATCACCGATTCCTCCACGCCCATGCAGCCGGTCACGATGACCTTGCCGTTCTCGGCCAGCGCCTCGCCGATCGCTTCCAGCGACTCCGCCTTGGCGCTGTCGATGAACCCGCAGGTATTGACCACCACCACGTCGGCGTCATCGTAGTCGGGCGTGACCTGGTAGCCTTCGGTGCGCAGCTGGGTCAGGATGCGTTCGGAATCGACCAGCGCTTTCGGGCAGCCGAGCGACACGAACCCTACGCGCGGCACGCGGCCGTCTGCGGCGGCCGCGGCGATCGCGTCGCCCAGTTGCTTGCCGCTTTCGTTCGCGGGCGCCTTGACGTCAGCGTTGACGGAGCCTTTGCCGGCCCGGGATTTTTCCTGAATTTCCAATCTAGTTCACCGTAGTGTTCGTGTCGTCCGCATGCCAGGGCGGCAGGTCGCGCAGTGTTTCCGGGTGCAGGATGGCGACGCGCAACAGGGTCTTGGCCGCGCCCGAAGGGTTGCGGCGGCCCTGTTCCCAGTCCTGCAGGGTACGCACGCTGACGCCCAGCAGTTCCGCGAAATCCGCCTGGGGCAGACCGACGCGGCTGCGTGCTTCGCTGATGCGCGACGGCTGCCACCGGGCGGCATGTGCCGGTGGGGCTGCTTTTTTCATGACTCGTTCGAAGGTCGGGCGGCGCCTGGCTGCGGCCGCCCAGGGATACAGACCGTCGTGCCGGGGAAGGCGACGAGGGGTAGGGCGTGATTATACGGCATTGCCGTAGGCGCGCATCTGAGGGGCGCGCAACGGCGCCGCCGATCGGCCCGTGCGCGCGAGCGGGCGTCTGCCCTGAGCAGACGCGGCCGCTGGCCAGTCTAAAGATACCTATCGGTACCTTTGTGATAGCGTCCATTTATTCTTATAAATACCTATTTATTAAGGATAATTTACTAGGGTATGCCCTCGCATTGACTTATATAGATACTGCATAGTATGTTCTATCCAGAAAGTGACCACGCAGGAGACAGGCGCGCGTAGGGTTCACTCACCGGCTCACCAACCCATGGCAAGGATGTCTGGAAATATGGATACCCCACGTTGGAAGCAGCGTCCGGAGGGGTCGAATTGGGGCGATTTCGGCCCCGACGACCAAATCGGCCGCATGAATCTGCTGACCCCGCAAACCCGCTTGCGCGCATTTCGCGAGGTTCAGGAAGGCTTGGCCTTCTGCCTCAGTCTGCCGCTCGACTATCCCGGCGGGAACACCTTGTTCCAGCATCGCCGCGAACCGCAGTTCTCTTACGACAGGCGCGGCGATGGCTATAACTACAACTACCGCCTGTCGCAGGTCTGTCCCTGCTTCAACGACGTCGTCTCCGACGATGCGGTGCTGATGTTCCTGCAGTACTCGACCCAATGGGACGGACTGGGCCATGTCGGGCAGATGTTCGACGCCAATGGCGACGGCCTTCCCGAAAAGGTCTATTACAACGGCTACCGGGGCGGCCTGGAGGTGGTCGGCCCGGACGACGCCAAGAGCGGCCTGGGGGCCAAGGCCATCGGCATCGAGCGCATGGCGACCGCCGGCGTGCAGGGGCGGGGGGTGATGGTCGATCTGGAACGCCGCTACGGGCGCGAGCGCGCCCTGGTCGGCTATGACGAGCTCATGGCGGCCCTGGAGGGCGTCACGGTGTTGCCGGGCGACTTTCTTTGTCTTTATACGGGTTTCGCCGACCTGGTCCTCGAAATGAACAAGCAGCCCGACGGGGAAGTCCTGGCGCGCTCCTGCGCCGTGCTCGACGGCCGGGATGAGCGGTTGCTGCAATGGATTACCGATTCCGGCATCGTGGCGATCTGCGCCGACAACTTTGCGGTAGAGGCGTATCCGGCCACGCCGGGCAAGGGCGAGCACTACCCGGGCCTGCCCTTGCATGCGCACTGCCTGTTCAAGCTGGGGCTGCATCTGGGTGAGCTCTGGTACTTCGCCGAGCTGGCGCAATGGCTGCGCGAGCATGGGCGCAGCACTTTCCTGTTGACCGCGCCGCCCCTGCGCCTGCCCGGCGCGGTGGGTTCGCCCGTCACGCCAGTCGCCACCGTCTGACTCCGCCGGGCGGAATGCCCGGCTTTCAATTGCTTTTATTCGGAGACCGCAATGCTCGCTCGCATTCCGGCCTGGACCCTCGCGGTCCTGGCCAGCCTCGCGCCGCTGGCGCACGCCGCCCCGGGTTATCCCGACAAACCGGTAACGCTCGTCATCCCTTTCCCGCCCGGGGGCACCAGCGATGTGGTGGGCCGGCAGCTCGCCATGCAGCTGGGCGAGGAACTGGGCGGAACGTTCGTCGTGAACAACAAGGCCGGCGCGTCCAGCATGATCGGCGCCACCTTCGTGGCCCGCGCGCCCAAGGACGGCTACACCTTGCTGCTGTCGTCCGGCAGCACCTTCACCGTCACGCCGCACCTGATGACGCAGATGTCGTACACGCTGGACGACTTCGCGCCGGTCTCGGCCGTTGCAACGGTGCCGTTCGCCTTCGTGGTGAAGAAGGACTTTCCGGCCCGGACCGTGGCCGATTACGCCGCCTACGCCAAGGCCCATCCCGGCAAGATCAACAATGCCACCAATGGGCTGGGCAGCATGGTGCACCTGCTGGGCGAGCTGGCCGCAACCGGCATGGGCGTGGAGGTGACCCAGGTGCACTACAAGGGCGCCGCCCCGGCGACCGTGGACATGATCGGCGGCGTGGTCGATTCCAACGTGGAGGCGCTCACCAGCGCGGTGCCGAATGTGCGGGCGGGGCAGTATCGGGCGCTCGCCGTGTTGAGTCCGCAGCGCCAGCCGTTGTTGCCCGACGTGCCCACGTTCGCCGAACTGGGCTATCCGGAGATCGTCGGGGAAACCTGGTACGCGGTGTTTGCGCCGGCCGGCACGCCGCCCGCGGTGGTGGAAAAGCTGAACGGCGCATTGCGCAAGATCACGGCATCGCCGCAATTCGTCAAGACCATGCAGCAGATCGGCAATCAGCCGCGCAGCAGCAGTCCGGAAGAGCTGCGGGAGATCACCCTGCGCGAAAGCCGGCGTTGGGGCGATCTCATCGAGAAACTGAATATCCCGCCCGTGCAGTAGGCGCAGGGACGGGGCGCCCCGGCGGCGCCCCGTTCAGCGCGGCAGATAACCCAGCGCCTGCATTGCGCGCAGATGATCGAGCACCGCCTCCTCGCTATCGATGCAGTCGCCGAAACCCGCCTGGCGCAGCTTGATGGTCGATACGAGCGGGGGCAGCGGCAGCGGATGTTGCGCCGACCATGTCGCATCGGCGTACTGCCACGACAGCCCGATAAGGTCCGAAAGTTCCTCCACCCGCAGCCGTTCGCGCCGCGCGATCCCGCGCCACGCCCGGGCTTCGCCCGGCATGGCTTCGCGCATGCGGGTGCGCACCGGCTCTCCCAGCGGCATGTCGAAGAACTCCGCCAGGCGTTCGAACAGCTGGCGCCAGACGATCACGTCGCCATTGGCGATATTGAACGCTTCGCCCGAGGCCTGCGGCGCGTCCCAGGCCCATTCGACCGCCCGGGCGATCAGGCGCGCGTCAGTACACTCCGTCAGCAGTTCCGGATGTCCCGGGTAGGCCAGCGGCTGCCCGGCCTCGCGCAACAGCGCCGCGTACGCTCCCAGCGTGGCGACCGGATTCATGGCGCTGCCCAGGGCAACCCCAAGCACGATCTGGGGGCGGAAGATCGTCCAGCCGAATCCCCGCCGCCGCGCCAGTTCGGCCACCAGGTCCTGCTGGTCGAAATAGAAGTTCGCGTGGTCGCGCACGGCGTCCTGCTCGCGCGCCGGAACGTGCCTCATCTGGCCGTTGTGCACGCCGTATGCCTTGGTCCCCTGCAACAAGGTTACGTGCGCGAGGGGCGCGCCGTCCAGCGCCGACAGCGTGTTGGCCAGCATCCGCGTGTTGAGGGCGACATTGTCCGGGTCCCGCCAGCCTTTGAGCAGGTCGGCCTGCTCATTCAGGGCGGCGTAGACCAGGTGGGTCGTGTCGCGGTGGCCGGCCAGGGCCCGCCGCGTCGCGTCGGCGTCCCGGAGGTCCGCCGAAATCCAGGTCGCTGCCGGCGCGAAGTCGGCCGTGCGGCGCGACAGCCCCGCGCACTGTATGCCCGGCCTGCCCCCCATATGCTCCATGACGGCACGGCCCACCACCCCGAGGGCGCCCACCACCAGCACTTTTCTCGCTGTCATTGGCCTGCTCCGAATTCCAATGCGCCGTTATCGATGGCTATCGCGTCGCGTTCGGCCACCACGGCGCAAAAGCGCACCCGCCCGGGTTCGTCCTGCCACACGTCCAGCCGCAGCGTCTCGCCGGGATAGACCGGCGCGCGAAACCGGCCGCTCATGGCGCGTAACCGTTCCGGCGCGCCGCCGCAGCACAGGCGCACCAGGCCATGCCCGGCCACGCCGAAACTTGCCATGCCGTGCAGGATGGGACGGTCGAATCCAGCCGCGCGCGCGGCCGCGGGATCGATGTGCAGCGGGTTCAGGTCGGCCGAAAGGCGGTAGATGAGCGCTGCCTGCGGCGAGGTCGGGCATTCGGTGCGCTGATCGGGCTCGCGCTCGGGCAAGGGCGCAGGCGCCGGGCGCACCGATGGCGCGCCGCCGAAGCCGCCATCGCCGCGGCAGAACACGGTCTGCTGCATGGTGGCCACCAACGCGCCATCCTCCATGTCGAACAGATCGCGCTCGGCGTACAGCAAGGCGCCTTTGCCTGGCCCCTTGTCGGCCAGGTCGACGATGCGCGTCGCGCTCCGGACCCGCCCCTGGGCAGCGAGCGGCCGGTGCAGCCGGATGGACTGCTCGCCATGCACCGTGCGCCGCCAATCCAGGCCCAGCGGCAGGTCGCGCAGCCAGAAGCCGGGATCGGCCAGCACATTGACCAGGGTGGGCTGGACCTTCAGGCGGGTTTCGTCGACGAAGGCGAGATCCGCCTCGTCGGCCGGATGCATGCCGGCGCCGAGCGCGAGCGCATAGAGCACGCAGTCGCGCCAGCCGTACTGCTGAACGGAGTCGGGAATGCGCGCGGCCAGCAGCGCTTCTGGATCGATGGGCATACGGGCCTCACAAGGTGTCGGCGGTGCCGAGGATGGCCGTGGCCTGGCTGGACAGCACGCCGCCGTTGGCATGCGCCAGCGAGACGCGGGCATCCGGCACTTGCCGTTCGCCCGCCTCGCCGCGCAGTTGCTGCACCGACTCCAGCAGGGTGAACAGGCCATACATGCCGGGATGATTGCAGGAGAGGCCGCCGCCATTGGTATTCACCGCCAGCCTGCCCCCGGGCGCGATCGCGCCGCCGGCGACGAAGCTTCCGCCTTCGCCCTTGGCGCAGAAGCCCAGGTCCTCCAGGAACAGAATGGTATTGATGGTGAAGGCGTCATAGAGCATCACGTGGTCGATATCGCGCGCCGACAGCCCGGCCATGGCGTACGCACGCTGTCCGGACTCGACCGCGCAGGTGGTGGACAGATCCGGCATCGCCGAGATCTGGCGGTGGCTGACCGCCACGCCCGTCCCCAGTACGTAAACGGGCGGCCGGCGCAGATCGCGCGCCCGTTCCGCGCTGACCAGCACCACGGCCGCGCCGCCGTCGGTTACCAGGCAACAGTCCGCCTTGCTGAGCGGGTCGCTGATCATGCGCGAGGCCAGCACGTCGTCGCGTGTGAGCGCGCCGCGCGCGTAGGCGTCGGGATTGCGCTGCGCCCACAGGCGGGCCGCCACCGCCACGTCGGCCAGCTGTTCGCGGGTAGTTCCGTATTGGTGCATGTGCCGGGCGGCCGCGAGCGCATAGCTGGAAATCGGATAGCGCGGCGCGAACGGCGTTTCGTAGGGCTGCGGATCGGGCATGGAGGCCAGCTTGCCGCCGGCCGTCAGCTGATTCGAGCCGTAGCAGATCAATGCCACGTCGCAAAGGCCTGTCTCCAGCGCGGCCATGGCCGATTGGAGGTGGAACAGGAACGATGCGCCGCCCACCATGGTGCCGTCGGCCTGGCGCGGGCGGATGCCCAGGCGCTCGGCCACGTTGAGCACGGGCAGCCCGGACGTGGACATGGCGCAGTAAAGGCCGTCGACGTCGCGCGGTCCCAGTCCGCAATCCTCCAGCGCCAGGACCGCCGCTTCCTGCAGTTGGTCGAAGGGCGAACGATCGGGGGAATTCCAGCGTCGGGTGTTGCCGATCCCCGCGATCGCGCAACGGCCACGCAGGCGGGCGCTCATGGGCGTTCTCCTGCGGCGTCGAACACGACGTAGGCGCCTTCATCGCCGGAAACGATGCGGGCGCGGACAGGCAGGCCGATCGCGGGCGAGGAAGCGCCTTCGATGCGCGTCATCATGCGGGCACCGCCTTCCACTTCGACCAGCGCCACGTTGTAATCGCCGGCGCGGTCGCGTACGGTCGTCGTCGAATACACCACGCCCAGTCCGGGCGATTCCCGCCACGTCAATCGCGGACTGCCGCAAGCCCGGCACACCAGGGCAGGCGGAAACCGCACGCTGGCGCAGTCGTCGCAGTGCTGCAACAGAATCCGGCCTTCCAGCAGGCCCGCCTGATGATGGGCGTCAGGCCCCGGCCCATCGAAACGCGCGTCGCTTGCCATGTCCTACCTCCCTTGCCAGATGGGGGCGCGCTTCTCGGCGAACGCTGCCGAACCTTCGCGCGCGTCGGCCGAGGTGAAGACGTGCTCGGTCAGTTCGGTCTGGCGTTGCCAGATTTCATCCGCCGGCCAGCCCTGCGACTCCACGATGACGCGCTTGCTTGCCGCCACCGCCAAGGGCCCGTTGGCCACGATGCGGCGCGCCAGCTCGCGGGCGCGCTGGAGCGCTTCGCCAGGGGCGCTGACCTGATTGATCAGGCCATAGCCCAACGCCCGCGTTGCGGGGAACATGTCGCCGGTGAGCGCCAGTTCCAGGGCCACCCGATAAGGCAGTTGCCGTGGCAGGCGCACGAGGCCGCCCGCGGTGGCGGCCAGGCCGCGTTTGACCTCGGGCACGCCGAACTGGGCATTTTCGGCGGCAACCACCAGATCGCAGGCCAGCACCAGCTCGAAACCGCCCGCCAGCGCGTAGCCTTCTACGGCGGCGATGAGCGGCTTTTTCGGCGGACGCATGGTCAGGCCGCCGAATCCGCGACCCTCGATGCTGGGACGCTCGCCGCGCAGGAAACCTTTCAGGTCCATCCCGGCGCAGAACGATCCGCCGGCGCCCGTCAGGATACCGATGCGCAGATCGTCGCGGGCATCCAGTTCGTCCACGGCCGCCGCGATCGCGCGCGCCACGGCCAGCGTCACGGCGTTGCGGGCCTGGGGCCGGTTGATGGTGATCGTCAATATGCCTTCGCTGCTTTCCAGCAATACTTCGTCCTGCTCCATGGCGGTCTCCTGTTCGTGTCAACGCGGGGCCATGCGCAGGGCACCGTCCAGACGGATGGTTTCGCCGTTGAGCATGGGATTGGCAATGATGTGTTCGGCCAGCAGCGCATATTCCGCCGGCGTCCCCAGGCGCGCCGGATGAGGCACCGATGCGGAAAGGGTCTTGCGGGCGTCTTCGGATACGCGGGCCAGCATGGGGGTGTCGAAGATGCCGGGCGCGATCGTGCACACGCGAATGGCCTTGCTGGCCAGGTCGCGGGCCGCCACGATGGTCATCCCCACGACCCCGGCCTTGGACGAGGCGTAGCCGATCTGGCCGATCTGGCCTTCATAGGCCGCCACCGACGCCGTCAGGATGCAGACGCCGCGCTCGCCTTCGGCGTCCGGCGCATTGCGGGCCATGTGCGCGGCCGCGATCCGCAGCGTGTTGAATGTTCCGATCAGGTTGATGCGGACGATGTCCGTATAGGTCTCCAGCGATCCTGGATTTCCCTCTTTGTCGACCAGCCGCACCGGTCCACCCCGGCCCGCGCAGTGCACCAGCACACGCAAGGGGCCGAGCGTGGCCGCCAGTTCGCAGGCCGCCTGCACGTCCGCTTCGACGGTGACGTCGGCGGGCGCGAACCGCGCTCCGATCTCGCCGGCCACGCGCTCGCCGTCGGACCCCGGCAGGTCCGCGATCACCACCTTTACACCCTGGGCGGCAAGGCGCCGCGCCGTTGCCAGGCCTAGCCCGGACGCGCCGCCCGTCACGAGCGCGCTACTGCCTTCTGTCTTCATGCCATCGACTCCTTGCCAAAAAGGGAGAACCCATAATACATACCATACGGTATCTTTTCAACGAAGAAGTTAAGTCGATATTTTTACTAGGGAAAATGCCTATGAATAAATTAAAAGGCGGAGATTGACCTTTAAAGATACCGAATGGTATGTTTGCGTCGAGACGCGATTCCAACCAGGCGCAGCCCGGAAAACAGTCGCCGTCGACCGTTGCACCACGCAGTCCCCCTTCACGCAGCACGGGCGGCCTCGGCCGCCGCAGCGCCGGCGCAGACCGGCGATACAAGACGAGGAGACAGGCATGAAGCGGTTACAACAGTTGTTGCAGATGGCGCTCCCGCTGGCGCTGGCAGCCACGATGGCGGTTCCTGCCGGAGCCGCTCCGGCGCCCATCAAGGTGGGAGTCATCTTCCCGTTATCGGGCGGCGCGGGTCCGCAGGGCCAGCACGTCACGCAGGCCATCCAGGCCATGGCGGCGGTGATCAACGAAGACGGCGGCGTGCTCGGCCGTCCGATCGAGATCGTGTCGCGCGACGACGAATCCACGCCGGCCGTCGGCGTGTCGCGAGCCACGGAACTGGTCAGCGCGGGGGTGTCGGTCATCATCGAGGGCTGGAACAGCCCCGTGACGCTGGCGATGCAGCCGGTGATCGCCCGCGCCGGCGTCCTGGACATCACCGCGATATCCAAGGCGGACCCGATACTCTCCGGCGAAGGCAATCCCCTGGCCATCCGGCTGAACAGCTCCAACGCCCAGGACGGAGCGATCATTGCCGATTACATCGCCAGGACGGCGGGCGCCAAGCGCGTCGCTTTTCTGACCGAGAACGATGCCTATGGCAATGGCGCGCAGGAATCCATCGAAAAAGCCCTGAAGGCGCTCGGCC
Organism: Achromobacter sp. HZ01; assembly: GCF_003267925.1. NCBI lineage: Bacteria > Pseudomonadati > Pseudomonadota > Betaproteobacteria > Burkholderiales > Alcaligenaceae > Achromobacter > Achromobacter sp. HZ01. Next base: position 348,751 of record NZ_LWKV01000004.1, on the reverse strand, counting down.
ACCCCTACGAGAAAGTGGCCGAGGAGAAATTTCCTTTCACGCAGGCCGATTTCCGGGTGGCCATGACCAACGTGCGCGCGGCCAAGCCGGACGTTACCGTCGCCATCAACGCGAACGAAGGGCTGGGCATGCCCGCCATCATCCGCCAGGCCCGTCAATCGCGGCTGCCGGGCCAGCTTGTGAGCGCGGTGGGCACCGTGGCGCCCAGCGTCATCAACGTGGCCGGCGATGCGTCGGACGGCCTGATCGGCGCCGACATCTATTTTCCCGACGTGGAGCCCTTCGCGTCGAATCCCGCCAACAAGCGGTTCGTAACGAAGACCCAGCAAATGTTCAAGCTCACGCCCGACAAGTTCATGGCGCTGGGCGCGACCTCGCTGCAGGTATGGGCCCTGGCGGCCAACGAGCTCAAGACGCTGGACCGCGAGCCTGTGGCCAAACGCATCCGCGGCGGCAGCTTCAAGGGCACGCTCATGGGCGACATCACCTTCGACCCCAATGGCCAGCTGCAGTCGCACTACTACCTGTTCACGGTCAAGAACCGCAAGATCGTGGTCAAGCCATGACATCGCCGGCCATGACCGCCGCCTTGCGCGTGCAGGGCCTGGGCGTGTGCTACGGCGCCCTGGTCGCCCTGGAGGACGTCAGCTGGGAAGTCAGCCGGGGCGAGCTGCTGGGCATCATCGGCCCCAACGGCGCCGGCAAGAGCTCCTGCTACGACGCGGTGTCGGCGCTGATTCCCCGGCGTGGCAGCGTTTATCTGCATGGACGCGATATCAGCCGCGTGCCGGCGCACGGCCTGGCGCGTCTGGGCATCAAGCGGGCGTTTCAGCAGAACGCCTTCTTCGACCAGCTGACGGTGCGCGACAACATGGTGGCGGCGCTTGGCGGCACGGCCAGCCTCGGAACCAGCATCTTGCGTCCGCTGGCGGCGGGCCGCCACGCGCAGGCGCTGCGCGAGCAGGCCGGCGATTGCCTGGAGCGGTTCGGCCTGCCGCGGGAAAGCCATGGCCTGCGGCCCCACGAGATCTCGTACGGCATGCAGCGCATGCTGTCGATCGCGCTCGCCTACGGCGCGGGCGCCGAGGTGCTGCTGCTGGACGAACCGGCGGCCGGGCTGGGCGGCACCGACATGACCGCGCTGACCGCCTTGCTGCATTCGCTCAAGGCCGAGGGCGTGGCCCTGGTGGTCATCGAACATCACATGGATCTGATCATGTCGGTCGCCGACCGGATCTGCGTGCTCAACCTGGGCCGGCCGCTGGCCTGCGGGACGCCGGCAGAGATCCAGCGCGACCCGCGCGTGCTGCAGGCCTACCTCGGAGGCGAGCAATGACTTCCTCAACCCCTGTATTGAGCGCGCGCCGGCTGGAAGTCTCGTACGCCGGCAACCGGGTGCTCCAGCTCGACCAGCTGGATATCCGTGCCGGCGAGATCGTCGGCGTTATCGGCGCCAATGGCGCGGGCAAATCGACGCTCATCAACGCGATGCTGGGCTGGTCGCGCGGCCGTCCCGCCGTGAGCGGCGAGGTCTCGCTGTCGGGCAGGCCGGTAGGCCGGCTGCCGACGCACGAGCGCGTGCGCGCCGGCCTGCTGCTGGTGCCGGAATCGCGGCTGGTGTTTTCGCAGATGACCGTCCAGGAGAATCTCACTCCCGCCGTCGCGCCGGTGGAGGAGCCGGGGCGCCGCTACTACCGCCGCGACGACGTCTATGCGCTTTTTCCGCGCTTGCAAGAGCGCCGCCACCATCTCGGCGGACAGCTGTCGGGAGGCGAACGGCAGATGCTGGGCATCGGCCGATCGCTCATGATGGGGCCGCGCGCGTTGTTGCTGGATGAACCTTCCATCGGACTGGCGCCCATGCTGGTGACGCAGGTGCTGCAAAGCCTGCGCGCCCTGGCCAGCGCCGGCCTGGCCGTCCTGCTGGTCGAACAGAACGTGCGCGCCGCCTTGCAGGTGGTCGACCGCCTGCTGCTGCTCGAGCGCGGCAGGCTCGTGCTGCAGGGGCCCGCCGCCGAAGTCGGCGCGGACCCGCGCATCGCGCAGGCCTATCTGGGAGCACATACGGCATGAGCCTGCTACAACAACTGATCAATGGCCTGGTCCTCGGCCATGCCTATGCCCTCATCGCCATCGGCTGGACCCTGTTGCTGGGCGTGGCCCGGCTGGTCAACTTCGGCCACGGCCAGATGTACATGCTGGGCGCCTTCGTCACCTGGTGGGCCACCACCACCGCCGGCCTGCCGTATCTGCTGGCCTTGCCGCTGGCCATGGCCGCCGGCGCGCTGATCGGACTTTTCATGCAGCGCATCATGCTGCGCGCCACCTTCGAACAGAACCTGGTGTCGATCATGATCATGACGCTGGGCTTCGGCTACGTGATGCACGGGGCCGCGTCGCTGGCTTTCGGATCGACCGGCCAGATCCTGGACACCGCATGGTCCCGGCACGATATCGAATTCGGCGAGCTGTGGCTGACGTGGCAGGACGCGGCCATCGTGGCGGCCGCCATCCTGCTGTTCCTGCTGCTCAAGCGCGCGCTCGATGGCAGCCGCGCAGGCCGCCTGGTCCGCATGGTGGCCGAGGATCCCAAGCTCGCACAGCTGGCGGGCATCAACGTGCGCCGGGTCTATTACGGCGTGTTCGCGTTCGAAGGCGCGGCGGTCGCGCTGGCGGCCGGCCTGGTGGCGCCGCGCACTCCCATCCTGACCTCCATGGGTTTCGAGGAGGTGATCATCACCTTCGTGGTGGTGGTGCTGGGAGGCATCGGGAGCGTGACCGGCAGCTATGTCGCCGGGGTCGCGCTCGGCGTTTTCACCGCGCTGTTCAGCGCGTTGATCTCGCCCGCCTATGCGACGGCCGCCGCGTTCGCCGTGCTGATCGCGGTCCTGGTGCTACGCCCCGGTGGCCTGAGCGCCGGCGCCATGAAAGGAGTCCATTGATGGCCACGTTATCCGTCTCCCGCCTCGCGCTGCTGCCGGGCGCCGCCGTCGTGTTCTTCCTGCCCGCCTGGCTGGGCGGCAGCCAGGCCCTTTATAGCGCCGCCGTGCTGATCGCGATCATGGCCGTCATGGCCTATGGCCTGGACGTCATCGTCTCCGACCTGGGCGAGGTCAGCCTCGGCCACACCGTCTTCTTCGCCGCGGGCGCGTATGTGACGGCCTTGCTCGCCACCCGCACCGGAGCGGGCGCCTGGCTGACGCTGGCCGCGTCCATCGCAGTGGCGCTCGGCCTGGCCGCCCTTGTCGGCCTGGTCACGCTGCGCCTGCGCGAATTCGTCTTTTCGCTGGTGACGTACGCCGTCTCGGTGGTGGCGGTGACCTTGGCCGCGAACTGGGCATTCCTGGGAGGCTCGGACGGCATCCGCGGCCTGCCGACGCTGGATCTGTCGATCGGCCCCTGGCCGCTGACCGCGGGCAATGACGAGGCGCTCTGGCCCTATGCGTTCGCGCTGCTGGCGGTCACGCTCTATCTGGTGGACCGCTTTCGCCATTCCCGCCTGGGACAGGCCGCGCTCATGGTGCACCTGAATCCGCGCCTGGCCACCATGAACGGCATCGATCCTCTCAGGGTACGCCTGCAGGTATTCCTGTTCTCCGCGCCGATCACGGCCTGCGCGGGCTGGCTCTATGCCTACCAGCGCGCCTACGTGAGCGCCGACATCCTGGAGACCTATTTCCTCATCCTGATGCTGACCGCGGTCGTGCTTGTCGGCCGCCGCCAGCTGCTCGGACCGCTGCTCGCCACGGCGCTGGTGCTGATCCAGGAGAAGTTTTTTTCATTCGGCGGCTATGTCGACAAGATCGTGCTCGGCAGCCTGCTGATCCTTGTTCTGGCCTTTTTCCCGCAAGGGCTCATGGGCCTGCTGACGACGCGTCGCAAGCAGCCCCGAGCCATGGCGACCACACTGGAGAACTCGAAGTGACCGTGATCTGGAATCCGACGCTGGACGATACCGCCACCCGCTGGCAAACCCTGGCCCATCGATTGGGCGCCGAACGCTTCGCGCCGCTGGCGCCCGAGCTGGACCGCGAGCAGCGCTACCCCTGGGAGACCATCTCGGCGCTGGTCGAGCACAAGTTCGCGGGCCTGTTCCTGCCCACCCAATGGGGCGGGCAGGGCGCCGACCTCGTCACCACGGTGGCGGCGGTGGAGGCGCTGGGCACGCACTGCGCGTCGACGGCGGCCATCATGTGCGCCTACCAGCTGGGCGCCTTCCCGCTGCTGCTGGCCGGCACGGACGAGCAAAAGTCCTTCTACCTGCGCGAAATGGCCGAGGGCCGCGCCACCAGCTTCGCCCTTTCCGAGCGGATCGCGGGCTCAGACGCCGCAGCCATCGAAGCCACGGCCGTGCGCGAAGGCGACGGCTGGCGGCTGCGCGGCGAGAAATACTGGATCGGCAATGGCGGCGCCTCGCGCTACTACGTCGTGTTCGCCAAGACCGATCCCGCGGCCGGCGGGCGCGGGATCAGCGCCTTCATGGTCGACAAGGAGCAGGAGGGCGCCGTCATCGACGAACTGTCGGACAAGATGGGCATCCGCGGCACCCAGACTTCGAACCTCAAGCTCGATCTCGTGGTGCCGGAAAGCGCCCGGGTGGGCGAACTCAACCGCGCGCTGCGCCTGGCGCTCCAGACGCTGAACGTCGGCCGCATCATGGTTGCCGCCCAGTCGCTGGGCGTGGCGCTCGCCGGCTACCGCGAGGCGGCCGCCCGCGCGGTCGAGCGGCGGACCTTTGGCCAGCCCATCGGCGAAAACCAGGCCATCGGCTTTCGCCTGGCCGACATGGCGACCGAGATCTCCGCCGCCCGCATGATGCTCTACCAGGCTGCGCAAGCCTATGACCGGGGGGAAGACGTGTCCAACCTGGGCGCGATGACCAAACTGTTCGCTTCGGAGGTTTCGCACCGGGTGGTGGACAATACCGTCCAGATCTGGGGCGGGCTGGGCTACTGCAAGCCAACGGTGGCAGAGCGGCTGTACCGCGACCAGCGCATACTTGAAATCTACGAGGGTTCTTCCGAAATCCAGCGGCTGGTGCTGTCGCGAGCGGTTCGCAAGGAGGCGGAAGAGCTGACTAATTGACCCGAATCCGACACGAGGTAGTAATGGTGAGTGCACAACAGAACCCGGCAGAGATGAGCGGCGGCGAGTCGCGAGAGGAAATTCTGCAGGCGGCCGCTGAACTCTTCATGGAGTTCGGCTACGCCGCCACCTCCATCGATGCGGTCGCCCAGCGCCTGGGCGCCACCAAGGGCCGCATCTATCACCATTACCGGAGCAAGGCCGACCTGTTTTTTGACGTGCAGGTGGCGGCGATGACGCGCCTGACCGACCAGATCGAGCCCATCGCCCGCAGCGGCGGCGATGCGGTCGAACGGCTGTCGGCCATGGCGCTGCGCCATACCCAGATCCTGCTCAAGGAACTTCCGATGCAGAAGGTCGCGGTCCAGGGGCTGGAGCGCCATCTGCTCGAGGCGTCCGCGGCGGCCAAGCGGCTGCGGTCCGTGGTGAAGATGCGCGATGACTACGAGCAGATGTTCGTCGAGGTGATCGACGACGGCATCCGCGCCGGTTCGTTCGTGGATCTTCCCGCCAGGCTGTTGAGTAAACCTTTCTTCGGCGCGCTGAACTGGGCCACGGTGTGGTACAGCCAGCGGCGCCTGCAGAGCGAAGAGGCGATCGACGATATCGCGCACACCCTCGCGGCCTATGCGCTGCGGGGTCTACTCAAGGACTCCAACGATGAAGCAGCAAGAGCAACCCCCTTATTCCAATACCATTTGGGATGAGGTCGAAACCTGGTCGCGGGACCGCATCGAAAGTTTCCAGCTCGATGCCCTGCGCAGGCAATTGCGGCGCGTGGCCGACAGCAGCGCGCATTACAGAAAGGTCTTCGCGGACATGGGCTTCGTGCCCGAAGACCTCAAGACCCTGGCGGACCTGAGGCGCCTGCCTTTCACCCACAAACGCGACTATCTCGACGGCCTGCGCGCCGATCCGCCATTCGGTACGCTGGCCGCCGTCCGGCCCGGCGAGGCCGTCCGGGTGCACTTTTCCTCGGGAACCACGGCCCAGCCCGCGCCCGTGCTCTGGACCCAGCATGACGTGGACCGCTGGGCCGAACTCTACGCAAGATATCTCTATGGCCAGGGCCTGCGGCGCGGCGATGTCTTCCAATGCATGTTCAATTACGCCTGGTTCGTGGGCGGCCTGGGGGCGACGCTGGCCGCGCAACGGGTCGGCGCGCTCGTGATCCCGGCTTCATCGGGAGACACGCAGCGCCAGGTGGAAACCATCTTCGAATATGGCACGGACTGCGTCATCGGCACGCCGTCTTTCATGGCCCATATGGCCGAAACGGCCCAATCCATGGGCCGCGACCTGCGCGAAGCGCGGGTGCGCATGGTCTGCGTCGGCGGCGAGCCCGGCGCCAGCGTCGCCGGCACGCGGGAACGCATCGAACGCCTCTGGGGCGCAAAGATGTTCGATTGCTACGGCGCGCTGGAATGCCAGCCCATCGGCTGGGATACCGCGGCGCAGCTCGGTCCCACGCTGGCCGAAGATTTCATCTACGTCGAGGTCCTGCACCCGGACACGCACGAGCCGGTGGCCGACGGCGAACGCGGCGTGCTGGTGCTCACCCACCTCGACAAACAGGCATGTCCGCTGGTGCGCTGGTGGACCGGCGACATCGTGGTGCGCGACAGCCGCCCCGCGCCGGACGGGCGCACCCACGCCCGCCTGCCGGGAGGCGTGCTGGGCCGCGCCGACGACATGCTGATCGTGCGCGGCGTGAACCTCTTTCCGTCCGCCATCGAAGACGTGGTGCGCAGCTTCGCCGGCGTCAGCAACGAGTACGTCATCATCATCGATGACAGCGTGAAAGACCCTAAAACCGGGTTCCTCACCGGCGTGAAGCTGCGGGTCGAACGCGAACCCGGCGCGGGCGCCGATTTGAGCGAGCAGCTGGCGCGGCTGTTGCGCGACCGCCTGAAGGTGCGCTTCCACGTCGAAGTGGTCGAGAACGGCACGCTGCCGCGCACGATCCACAAGGCGAAGCGGGTGCTCCATGTCTGAGCCCGCGACCCCCAGGCCGCTGGCGGGCAAGCGCATCGTCGAACTCTCGCAGTTCATCGCCGGCCCCACTGCGGCTCAGTATCTCGCCGACTTCGGCGCCGACGTGCTGAAGATCGAGTCGCCGCGCGGCGATGGCGTGCGGACTTTGCCGGGCAACGATTTCGGCAGCTTCTATGCGCGCAGCTTCAACACCGGAAAGCGCAGCGAGGTGCTGGACCTGGCCTCGCCCGAAGGGCGCCAGGCCCTGGAAGCGCTGCTGGCGCATGCCGATGCGTTCATCTGCAATCTCGCTCCGGGCTCGCTGGCCCGTCTCGGTCTCCAGGGCGAGGCGCTGCGCGCCCGGCATCCGGGCCTGACCGTCGTGCTCATCTCCGGCTACGGCCAGCACGACGACCGCATCTGCATGGACACCATTGCGCAGTGCGAGTCGGGGTTCGCGCTGCTCAACGGCGACGAGGACGGTTCGCCGCGCCTGTCCACCGGCTGGCCGGTGGATATGTTCAGCGGCATGTACGCGGGACTGGCTTGCGCGATGGCGGTGCTGGAAGGCCGCGGACGGCTGATAGACCTTTCCATGATGGAGGTGGCCTCGGCGATGCTGCTGGGGCCGGCGGCGCTGGCGCTGAGCGAAGGCGAGACGCTGGACCCGCCCATGGGCAACCGCGACCGCGCCTCCGCGCCGTCCAGCATTTACCGCTGCGCCGACGGCCACGTCTACATCCTGGGCGGACTCGACAGTTATTGGGCGCGTCTGCGCCCGCTGGTCGGCGCCGACGATGCCCCCATCAAGGAACGCATACGCCGGGCGGCGCATTTCGATGCTCAGGTGGAGGCCTGGACCCTGCCGCAGACCCGCGAAGCGGTGCTCAGGCAGATGCGCGAGCTGCAGATTCCGGCCGGCAACGTCCGGCCGCCCGCCGAAGCGCTGGCGCTCATCCGCGCAATGCGGCCGGGTGCGGTATCGCACGTGCTCGCCAGCGGCGAGCACGTGCCGGCTTTCCCCGCCCTGTTCGACGGCCAACGCATCCCCCGCAGCCCCACGCCTGCCATCGGCGGCGCGCTGCGGCCCCTCTCTTGAATTGAACCCCTGCCTTCAGGTGAGCACGATGAATACTTCCACTTGTACGGATTCGACCCAGGTCATGCGGCCGGGGGTGTTGACAGGCCGCAGCGCGCTGGTGACCGGCGCGGGCTCCGGCATCGGCCGCGGCATCGCCCTGCGTTTGCTGGAACTGGGCATGGACGTGTTTGGCGTCGGGCGGCGCGAAGAGCCGCTGGCCGAAACGGCGGCGATGGCTGAGCGCCTGCCCGGCAGCTTCGGCTACGCCACCGCCAACATCCGCGACACCGCGGCCATCGAGGCGCTGATCGCCGAGGTGGGGGAGCGGCAGGGCATCGATCTGCTGGTCAACAACGCCGGCGGCCAGTTTTTCGCTCCGGCCACGCAGATCAGCCGCAAGGGCTGGGATGCGGTGATCGACACCAACCTGAACTCGGTCTTCGTCGTCACCAAGGCGGCCTACCCGTATCTCAGAAAGCGCAAGGGAGCGGTCGTCAATATTTCATTGTCGGGCGTGGAGCGCGGCTCCATGGGTATCGCCCATTCGATCGCCGCGCGCGCCGGCGTGCTGGGCCTGACGCGCACCCTGGCCCTGGAATGGGCCGCCGACGATATCGCGCTGAACTGCATCGGCCCGGGAGCGGTGATCACGGAAGGGCTGGCGGGCGAGGCCGCGCAGGTCATGCTGGACCGCCTGATCGCCGCCACGCCGATGGGCCGTGCCACTCCCGTCGAAGATGTCGCCGAACTGGTTGCCTTTCTCGCCACGCCGGCCGGCCACCTGATGACCGGCCAGCTATTGCAGATCGACGGAGCCGCCCATCTGGGCAGCGGCTTGCACATGCTGGCCGCATAGCCGGGGGAAGCGATTTATCTGTCCCTTAATTTTGACCCGGAGGGGCCTCAGGGACCGCTGCGCCGATACAGCGCCAGCGTCCCCGCCAGCCCGATCAGCAGCCCGCCGCAGATGCGATTCAGCCAGCGCAGGCCGGTGCCGCGCAGGGCGCGCACCATCTGCGCGCCGAGGACGGCGTAGGCCAGCATCACTGCGATGTTCATGAGCGCCATGACGCCGGCCAGGATGGCGTATTGGGCGAACAGGGGCGCGGCGGGATTGATGAATTGCGGCAGGAAGGCGGACATGAAGAGCAGCGCCTTGGGGTTGGTCAGGGCCACCGCGAAGCTGCGCAAGCCTAGGGCCAGGCCGCCGGGGTGGGCGGCGTCGGCCTGGGCGGACGGCATGATGGGGGCGGCGTCGGTGCGCAGCATTTTCCAGCCCAGCCAGGCCAGGTAGGCCGCGCCCGCCCATTTGATGAACTGGAACGCGACCTCGGAGGCGGCCAGCACCACGCCCAGGCCCGAGGCCACGGTCCCGATCAGGACCAGGTCGGCCAGCACCGCGCCGCCCATGCCCCAGCAGGCCGCGCGCACGCCGTGGCGCGAGCCGTTGCTCATGGCGAGCAGCACGGTGGGGCCGGGGGTGACGATGATGGCGGCCGAGGCCACGATGAAGAGCAGCAGGGTGGCTAGGGTCATGGCGGGGCTCCGGAACTGGAAACAGTTTGCCGCCGCGGCGGCGATCCGTCCAGGTCCGGCTACCATAGCGGTCTTGTCTTCTGAATCTGCATCATGTCCACGCGTCCCGACTCCCCCAATCTGGCCCCCCCGCTTTCCGCCGTCCTGCTTTCCAGCGCGGAGGTGGTCGAGAGCGTGCTGGACGGCCGCTCGCTGACGGACGCGCTGGCCGAAGTGGAATCGTCGCTGCGCCCGGCCGTGCAGGCGGTGTCGTTCCATGCGATGCGTTATCTGGGCTGGGCCGACGCCGTGGGGCGCGAACTGGTGCAGCGCTATCCCAGCGTGCTGTTCGAATCGCTGCTGCTGGTGTCCCTGACCCTGCTAAAGGAAGAGGGCGAGGCGGCCGCGGCCTTGCCGGGCATGCCGGTCTACGCGCCCCATACGGTGGTGGACCAGGCGGTGACCGCCGCCGCGCGCAAGCGCGCGCTGGCCTCGTACAAGGGCATGCTCAACGCCTGCCTGCGCCGCTTCCTGCGCGAACGCGCCGCGCTCCAGGCCGCGGTGGCCGACAGCCCCGAGGCCGAATGGAACCATCCGGGCTGGTGGGTGAAGCAGCTGCGCGTGGCCTATCCGCAGCAATGGCAGGAGATCCTGGCCAGCGCCAACGTGCCGGCGCCGCTTACCCTGCGCGTGAACCGCCGCCGGGCCAGCCGCGAGCAGGTGCTGGCCGCCTTCGAGGCGGCGGGCCTGCAGGCCGAGCCGGTGGGCCAGTCCGGCCTGGCGCTGTCCACGCCGCGGCCCGTGGCCCAGCTGCCCGGATTCGCCGAGGGCTGGTGGTCGGTGCAGGACGCCGGCGCGCAGCTGGCGGCCGAACTGCTGGCGCCGGCCGACGGCATGCGGGTGCTGGACGCCTGCTCGGCGCCGGGCGGCAAGACCGCGCACCTGCTGGAGCTGGCCGACATCGACCTTCTGGCGCTGGACGCCGACGCCGGGCGACTGGCCCGCGTGCAGCAGAACCTGGACCGTCTCGGCCTGGCCGGCGGCCACGTTCGGCTGAAGGCGGCCGACGCCGCCGACCTGGACAGCTGGTGGGACGGCAAGCCGTTCGAGGCGGTGCTGGCGGACGTGCCGTGCACGGCCTCGGGCATCGTGCGCCGCCATCCCGACATCCGCTGGCTGCGGCGCGAGAACGACGTGCGCCGCACGGCCGCGCTGCAGGCCAGGATCCTGGACGCCCTGTGGCGCACCGTGGCGCCCGGCGGTCGGTTGCTCTATGTAACGTGTTCGGTGTTCCCGCTGGAGGGCGTGCGCCAGGCGCTGGAGTTCGCGCAGCGCCATCCCGAGGCGATCCGGCTCGATGCGCCCGGCCAGCTGCTGCCAGTTGCGCTCGATGCAACACCCGCGGCGCAGCGCGACGGTTTTTTCTATGCCTTGTTTGCCAAGCAGTCCTGAATCGCCAAGAATAGGGGCATGACGTAGTCTCGGTGTCGTATGTCCATTATCTCGCGCGTATTTCTTGGGTTGTTGCTGGCATCTGCCTTGCTTTCGCTCGTGCCGGGCGGAGCGGCCCATGGGGCCGAACCCAAGGTCACGCAGGTGCGCCCGATGGTGCGCGACGGCAAGCTCGAGATCGACGCGGACATCGAATTCGGACTGAACGACCAGTTGCGCGACGCCGCCCAGCGCGGCGTGCCGCTGTATTTCACGGCCGATCTCACCATCACGCGCGAGCGCTGGTGGTGGTTCGACAAGTCCCTGGTGGACACCTCCCGGACCTGGCGCATCGTGTATAACGCGCTGACCCGGCAGTGGCGCGCCGGCGTGGGCGAACTGTCGTTCCCGGTGGCCTCGCTGGACGAGGCCATGAGCGTGGTCCGGCACGTGCGCAACTGGCCGGTGGCCGACGCCGCCGAGTTCGACGCCGACGTGCTCTACGGCGGCCAGCTGCGGCTGCGCCTGGACACCTCCATGCTGCCGCGGCCTTTCCAGGTCAATGCGCTAAATAGCAGTTCCTGGGTGCAGACCACGCCCTGGACCGACTTCTCGTTCGTGCTGAGCGACAAGGAGAAAAACCCCTCATGAGGCTGTTGCTTCGGCTGGCCCTGATGATCGGCGCGGTGAGCGGCCTGGCCCTGCTGGGTCTGCTGGCCTGGTCTACCGGCAATGCCTCGCGCTTCGCGCGCTATTACGACACGCTGCTGGTGCTGAACGGGATTTTCGCGCTGGCGCTCTTCGTCTGGGTGGTGGCGCTGACCGTGCGGCTGGCCCGGCAGATCCGCCGGCGCCAGTTCGGCGCGCGGCTGACGGCGCGCTTCGCCCTGGCGTTCGCCCTGATCGGCGTGGTGCCCGGCGCCCTGATCTACACCGTGTCGGTGCAGTTCATGTCGCGCTCCATCGAATCCTGGTTCAACGTGCGCGTGGACACCGCGCTGGAGGCGGGCCTGAACCTGGGCCGGGCGGCGCTGGATTCGCTGCTGGCCGACCTGGATGCGCGCGCCCGCTCCATGGCGATGGAGCTCAACCGCAGCAGCGACAGCGCGGTGGCGCTGACCCTGACCCGGCTGCGCGAGGCCAACGGCGTGCAGGAAGCGATGGTGTTCACCGGCAGCGGGCGCATGGTGGCGTTTTCCACCAGCCAGTACGGCCAGCTGCTGCCGGCCATGCCGCCGTCCACCGTCATGAACCAGCTGCGGCTGGCGCGCGGCTACTCCGCGGCCGAGGCCGACGATCCCATGACGCCCGGCGCCGAAGGCGGGCTGCACCTGCGCGTGGTGATCCCGCTGACCGGCCCGGACCGCTACGACAACCTGCTGGGCACGGCTTCCGAACCGCGCTGGCTGCAGCTGCTGCAGCCCGTGCCGGAGCAGATCGCGCACAACGCCAACCAGGTGCAGCAGGGCTTTCGCGACTACCAGGAACTGGCGCTGTCGCGGCTGGGCCTGCGCAAGCTGTACGGCATCACGCTGACCCTGGCGCTGCTGCTGGCGGCGTTTGGCGCCATCGCGGTGGCGCTGTCGCTGTCCAAGCGACTGGTGCGCCCGCTGCTCAGCCTGGCCGGCGGCACGCAGGCGGTGGGGGTGGGCGACTACCGTCCGCTGCCCGAGCCGCCGGAGCGCGACGAAGTGGGCCAGCTGACCCGTTCCTTCAACGCCATGACGCGCCAGCTCGACGAGGCGCGCCGCATGGTCGAGAGCAACCGCCAGCAGCTCGAACGCTCCAACGTCTACCTGGAAAGCGTGCTGTCGAACCTGTCCTCCGGGGTGCTGGTGTTCGACGAATCGTTCCGGGTCACCACCGTCAACCAGGGCGCCCAGACCATCCTGGGCGCCGACCTGCGCTCGGTCATCGGCCGCCCGCTGGAGACGGCCGACGGCATGCTGGAATTCGCCAACATCGTGCGCCAGGCGTTTTCCGCGCATGCGGCGGTGGGCTCCGAGCGCCAGCATTGGCAGCAGCAGTTCGAGATCAGCCCGGTGCAGGGCGCGTCGGCCGCGCCGCAGCCCCTGACCCTGCTGGCGCGCGGCACCCACCTGAAGGTGGACGGGCGCGGCAACGGCTACCTGGTGGTGTTCGACGACATCACCGAAGTGATATCGGCCAACCGCACGGTGGCCTGGGGCGAGGTGGCGCGGCGGCTGGCGCACGAGATCAAGAACCCGCTGACCCCGATCCAGCTGTCGGCCGAGCGCCTGGCCATGAAACTCGAAGGCAAGCTGCCCCCGGCCGAGGCCCAGATCGTCGAGCGCTCCACCAACACCATCGTCAACCAGGTGGCCTCGCTCAAGCAGATGGTGGACGACTTCCGCGAATACGCCCGCACGCCGCCGGCCGTGATGCAGCGGATCGATTTCAACGCGCTGGTGGCCGATGTGCTGTCGCTGTACGGCTGGGAGCCCGACGGCGGCTCGCCGCGGCATGGCGAAAAGGCGCTGAACCTGGACGTGACGCTGGGGGCCGACCTGCCGGCCATCGAGGGCGATCCGACCCAGCTGCGCCAGGTGATCCACAATCTGCTGTCCAACGCCCGCGACGCCATCGCCGAGCAGGGCGGGCAGGGGCGGGTCAGCGTCACCACGCAGCTCATGCGCAGCGAACAGCCCGATCGGGCCGACCAGAAGGCGCTCCGGTTCACCGTGGCCGACACCGGGCCGGGCTTCCCGCCCCAGGTGATGCAGCGCGCGTTCGAGCCGTACGTCACCACCAAGTCCCACGGGACTGGGTTAGGATTGGCCATCGTGCGCAAGATCGTGGAAGAACACGGCGGGCGCATCGACCTTGCCAACCGCAAGGACGGGGGCGCGCGGATCTCCATATTGTTGACCCGGCTGGCTTCCGAGGCCGATACTATGGACGCGACCGCGCAAGAAAAGGATAATGCGGCTACGCAATAGGTGGATGCTTTATGGCCAGAATTCTGGTGGTTGACGACGAAGTCGGTATTCGCGAGCTTTTGTCGGAGATCCTTTACGACGAAGGACACACGGTCGAGCTGGCTGAAAACGCCGCGCAGGCGCGCGCGGCAAGGCTGCGCATGCGTCCCGACCTGGTGCTGCTGGACATCTGGATGCCCGACACCGACGGCGTCAGCCTGCTCAAGGAATGGGGCTCGCAAGGCCTGCTGGACATGCCAGTCATCATGATGAGCGGCCATGCCACCATCGACACGGCGGTCGAGGCCACGCGCATCGGCGCCATGGATTTCCTCGAAAAACCCATCACGCTGCAGCGCCTGCTGAAAACCGTGGCCGCCGGCCTGGCGCGCGGACGCGCGCCGCATCCGGCGCCCGTGGCCGCGCATCCGGCGGCCGCCAGCCCCGCCGTGGCGCTCGAAGACGAACTCGATCCCCCCGCCCTGGCCGCCGCCGCGCCGGCCAACGAGATCCCGGCCACCTCCAACGGCCAGCTGGGCAGCATCTCGCTGGACCAGCCGCTGCGCGAGGCGCGCGACGAATTCGAGCGCATCTACTTCGAATACCACCTGGTCCGCGAAAGCCACAGCATGACCCGGGTGTCGGAGCGCACCGGCCTGGAGCGCACCCACCTCTACCGCAAGCTCAAGCAATTGGGCATCGAGTCCGCCCGCAAGCGGAGCACATGAAGATCCTGATCATGGGCGCTGGCCGCGTGGGAACCAGCGTGGCCGAGAACCTGGTGTCCGAAGAGAACGACATCACGGTCGTCGATTCCGATCCCGCCCAGCTTCAGTACCTGCAAGAACACTTCGACCTGCGCGTGGTCCATGGCGACGGCTCGCAGGTGTCGGTGCTGGAAGCCGCCGGCGCCGCCGACACCGACCTGCTGATCGCCTGTGCGGCCTCCGACACGGCCAATATGGTGGCCTGCAAGATCGCGCGCCAGCTGTTCAACATCCCCCGCCGCATCGCCCGGATCCGCTCGGTGGAGTTCGCCGAGCATCCCGAGCTCATGAGCGAAGAGGGCTTCTGTATCGACGCGCTCATCAGTCCCGAGCGCAGCGTCACCACCTACCTGCACAGCCTGATCGAGTTCCCCGAAGCCCTGCAGGTGGTGGAATTCGCCGAAGGCCGCGTCAGCGTCGTGACGGTGCGGGTCGGGCATGGCAGCCCGATGGCGCATTCGCCGGTGGATCGGCTGCGCGACGTCTGGCCCGACGTGAAGGCCCGCGTCATCGATGTGCTGCGCGGCGGACGGCCGCTGCGCGCCGGCAGCGGCACCGTCATCGCCCCGGGCGACGAAGTGGTGCTGGTGGTGGACTCGCGCGACGCGCGCCGGGCGGTGCGCCAGCTGCGCGAAGCCGAGCGCGACGTGCGCCGGGTGATGATCGCCGGCGGCGGCAATATCGGCCTGCGCCTGGCGCGCGAGCTGGCCGAGGAGCAATACAGCGTGCGCATCATCGAGCGCGACCTCAAGCGCTGCGAGTACCTGGCCACGCAGCTGCCCGACAGCGTGCTGGTCCTGCACGGCAGCGGCACCGACGAGGCCCTGCTGGAACGCGAAAGCATCGAGGACATGGACACCTGGCTGGCGCTCACCAGCGACGACGAGGACAACATCATGTCCTCGCTGCTGGCCAAGCGCCTGGGCGCGCGCAAGGTGATCGCGCTGATCAACCGCCAGGCCTATGGCGAACTGATGCAGGGCAGCCATATCGACATCGCGGTATCGCCGTCCCAGGCCACCATGAGCGAGCTGCTGCGCCACGTGCGCCGCGGCGACGTGGCCGCGGTGCACCGCCTGCGCCAGGGCGTGGCCGAGGCGCTGGAAGCCATCGCCCACGGCGACCGCTCCAATTCCAAGGTGGTCGGGCGCAAGGTGGGCCAGATCAGCCTGCCCAAGGGCGCCAGCATCGGCGCGCTGGTGCGCGGCGACGAGATCATCCTGCCCGATGCGGATACCGAAATCGAATCGGACGACCACGTCATCGTCTTCGTGCCCTCGCGCCGGCAGATGCCGCGCGTCGAAAAGCTGTTCCAAGTCTCGGCGTCGTTCTTCTGATCCATGAAGCGCGTCCTGGCGACCCTCTACATCCTGGGCCTGACGATGGTGATGTTCGCGCTCACCATGCTGATCCCGCTGGGCGTGGCCTATGTGGGCGGCGACGCGGCGCGCGACGCTTTCCTGGACGGATTCCTGATCTCGGTGGGCATCGGCGGCGGCCTGGCGGTGCTGACCCGCCGCGCCCGCTGCGAACTGCGCGCGCGCGACGGCTTCGTGCTGGTGTCGGCGGTATGGGCCGGCCTGCCGCTGCTGGCGGCCATTCCGCTGCTGCTCTACTTTCATGGCGCGGGGCTGCCGCTGTCGTTCACCGGCGCCTATTTCGAGGCCATGTCGGGCCTGACCACCACCGGCGCCACGGTCCTGTCCAACCTGGATGCGCTGCCGGCCTCCATCAACCTGTGGCGCGCCACCCTGATCTGGGTGGGCGGCATGGGCATCCTGGTGCTGGCCGTGGCCATTCTGCCGCTGCTCGGCGTGGGCGGCCACCAGGTGGTGCGGGCCGAAACGCCGGGGCCGATGAAGGACGAACGGCTGACGCCGCGTATCGCCAGCACGGCCAAGGCGCTGTACGCCGTGTATTTCGCCTTCTCCATCCTGTGCTTCCTGGCCTACCGCGCGGTCGGCCTGTCGTGGTTCGAGGCCTGGTGCCACATGGCCACGACCATGGGGCTGGGCGGCTTCTCCACCTGGGACGACGGCTTCGCCCATTTCGATTCGGTGGCCGTGGAAATGGTGGCGATGGTGTTCATGCTGATCGCCGGCATCAACTTCGCCACCCATTTCAACGCCTTGCGCCAGCGCAGCCTGCGGGCCTACGTGATCTGCCCCCAGGCGATTCCGTACCTGGTCCTGGTGCTGGGGACGGGGCTGGTCATATCCGTTTTCATTTTCTGGAAAGGCGTCTATGCCGATCCGTTGCAGGCGCTGCGCTACGGGATGTTCAACACCATCTCCATGGCCACCACGACCGGCTACGCCAACACCGATTTCGCGCAGTGGCCGCTGTTCGCGCCGCTGACGATGCTGCTGCTGTCGGGCGTGGCCACCTCGGCCGGGTCCACCGGGGGCGGCATCAAGATCATCCGCGCCATCCTGCTGGTCAAGCAGGCCCGCAACGAACTGGTGACCATGCTGCACCCGCACGCGGTCAGCCCGGTGCGGATCAACGGCAGGGCGGTCGAAGCCCGCACCATGTCCTCGGTGCTGGCCTTCATGCTGTTCTACGGCCTGTCCATCGCCGTGTTCACCAGCCTCCTGCTGCTGTCGGGCCTGGACCCGATCACGGCGTTCTCGGCCGTGTTCGCCAGCATCAACAACACCGGTCCCGGCCTGGGCCCGGTCGGCCCCATGGGCAATTTCGCGGTGCTGTCCGACTTCCAGATCTGGGTCTGCACCTTCGCCATGCTGATCGGCCGCCTCGAGCTGCTGACCGTGCTGGTGCTGTTCACGCCGATCTTCTGGCGCAAGTAGCCCGGCAGGCCTCAAATTTATTGGGGATAACCCTATGTAGGGTTATCCCTCTCATCCTCCGAAGCCCCGTCCTGACTGGCCTGGCGAGCACCGCAGGCCGGAAACCCGCGCCATTTCTATGCGGTAAGCGCTCGCTCACTTTCTCTCGCAGGGAAAAACCGAAGGTTTCCTGATGTTGCACATAAATGTCACGATTTTCCTTCGTTTTGCCACAAAGTAGCGGCTATCATGCAAGCACAAGCTGCCGTCTAGTGCCCCCCGGGAAGTTGCCGGGCTTCAAGGTCGAACGGCGCACTCCCTCATCAAACATTCAAAGGAGTCCGAGATGGAACAGATTCCGTTCATTTCGTCGGCCCCCAACACCCTGGGCATCGAGCTCGAGCTGCAACTGATCGACCCCCGCAGTTTTGACCTTACCGCAGCCTCTGACGAGCTGCTGGCCCAGATGGCCAACCACCCCATCGCCGACCGCGTCAAACCGGAAATCACGCGCTCGATGATCGAATTGAATTCGTCGGTGCACGAGCACCCGATGGGCCTGCTGGCCGAGATGCGCGAGATGCGCGATGCGCTTGTCGAGGCGGCCGACGCCGTCGGTGTGTCCGTTGCGGGCGGCGGCGCCCATCCCTTCATGCGCTGGCAGGAGCGCTCCATTTCCGACACGCCGCGCTTCCAGTACCTGGCCGAAATGTATGGTTACCTGGCGCGTCAATTTACTGTCTTCGGCCAGCACATCCACCTGGGCGTCCGAAACGGCGACGACTCCATCAAGCTGCTGCGCCGCCTGTCGCCCTACGTGCCGCACTTCATCGCGCTGTCGGCCTCGTCGCCGTACTGCGAGGGCGTGGACACGCTGTTCGCCTGCTCGCGCCTGAACGCGGTCAACAGCTTCCCGCTGGCCGGCCATATGCCGCCCGAGGTCAAGGACTGGTATCAGTTCGAGGCCCATCTGGCGCAGCTGCGCGCCTACGGCCTGGCCGAGAGCATCAAGGACCTGTACTGGGACATCCGCCCCAAGCCGGAGTTCGGCACGGTCGAGATCCGCGTCTGCGATACCCCGCTGACGGTCGAGCGCGCCTGCCAGATCGCTGCCTTCGCCCAGGCCCTGGCGGTGCTGCTGATGCGCGAGGACGATCCCAGCGACAACGCCTGGCTGTCCTACCGCAGCAACCACTTCCAGGCCTGCCGTTTCGGCCTGCAGGGCAGCTACGTCACGCCGGACGGCCAGCGCCTGCGCCTGATGGACCATCTGCGGGTGCTGTTCCAGCGCCTGATGCCGGTGGCCGAAGAGCTGGGCACGGGCGACATGATCGCCACGTTGCGCGACGAGTCCATGCGCAGCGGCAACGATTCGCGCTGGCTGCGCAGCCAGTTCCACCGCCTGCGCGACCTGCCGCTGCTGGTCGAAGCCATGTCCAACGCCTGGCGCGGCGTGGCCGCCGGCGCCCAGGCGCCGGCCGAGCCCACCGCGGTGCTGCGCCGCCGTATCCGGGCCACGTCCGAGCCCATGCAGGCCCTGCCGGCCTCCGAGCCCGGGGTCAGCGTGCCCATGCCGGACCGTCTGCACTAGCCTGCCGCGCAACCCCGCTTCAGGGGTTGCCGCGCTGGCGCCCGCCGATTGCGCTGACCGACAGGCGGGTCTCGCCCGCCGTCGTGCGGTGCGCGGCGGCGCGCCAGGCGTGGCCATAGGCCACTTCGATGCTTAGCGCGATCACGCCGTCCGGGCGCCGTTGCGCCTCCAGCGCGGCGCACAGCCGGTCGCGCCAGTCCCGGCCCACCAGCCCGCCGCGCCGGCCTTCGGCGGGGTTGCCGCCCAGCGCGCGCACGTCCTGCAGCAGCTTTTCGGGACTGCGGTAGGTCAGGGTCAGGATCTCCTGGTCCATCACCGGGTCGGCAAAGCCGTTTTCCACCAGCAGATCGCCGAAATCGTGCATGTCCACGAAGGACGGCGTGGCCGTGCGCAGCCCGGCGTCGTCCAGCGCCTGGCGCAGCTCCCGCAGCGTGGCCGGCCCCAGACAGGAAAACATGGCCAGCCCGCCCACCTTCAGGATGCGCCGCCATTCCGCCAGCACGGCGTGCGGCGCGCGGTGCCAGTGCATGGCCAGGTTGGACCACACCAGCTCCAGCGATTCGGGCGCCAGCCCCGTGGCCGCCAGGTCGGCCTGCACGAAGGCCGGGGCGGGCGGGCCGCGGCGCGCCAGCTTGCCGATCCAGGCCGACAGGCCGGCCGGCGCGTGGCGCCTGCGGGCCTCGTCCAGCAGCGGGCCGCAATTGTCCAGCCCGGTGTAGGCGGCCTCGGGATAGCGTTCGCGCAGCAGGGGCAGGTTGTCGCCGGCGCCGCAGCCCGCGTCCAGCATGGCCTGCGGCTGCAGGCGGATGTATTGCAGGCGGCCGAGCATGCGGCGGGCGATTTCGCCGTACAGGAACTGGGCCTCGGCAAGATCGCCGCGGCGGGCGAACTGCCTGGGCACGTCGGCGCTGACGATGGGCAGGGTGGGTAGCGTTGCGGGTTCGGGCAGGGACATTTCGGTCGCGCCTGCGCCCTGCGGGCGCGGCGGATCATGGTTTCATGAGGAATGGCATCCATTATTACGCATCCTGGCCGCGGGCCCCGATTGTCCCTACGCGGCATGGGGCGGCGCCTGCTGTTCCGGATCGGCTGCGACTGCCCGCTGTGCGGCGCGCGGGTGGCCGGGGCCAGACTTTGCGCTGGCTGCGAGGCCGACATCCTCTACGTGGCGCCGGACGCGCCGCCGCGCTGCCCGCGTTGCGCGCTGCGGCTACGGCCTGGCGCGCCCTGCTGCGCCGCCTGCCTGGGCACGCCCCGGGCCTTCGCGCGCACCGTGGCGGCCTTCGACTACGAGCCGCCCGCCGACGCCCTGGTCCGGATGCTCAAGGTCCAGCTCCGGCTCAGCATGGCGCCGGTGCTGGCGCGGCTGATCGCCGCCGCCGTCGCGCGCGACGGCCGCCTGCCTGCCGGCGCCCTGCTATTGCCGGTGCCAGCGGGACGGGCCTCGCTCCTGCGGCGCGGCATGAATCCCGCCGCCGAGATCGCCCGCGGGCTGGCCGCGGAACTGGACCTGCCCCTGGCGCACGGCGTATTGCTGCGGCGGCGCGAAACGCCGCGCCAGACCGGCAGGAGTCGCCAGGCCCGGCGTCGCGGCGCGGTGGGCGTGTTCGCCTGCGCAGGCGGCGTGCAAGGCCGGCACGTGGCCGTGGTGGACGACGTCATGACCACGGGCAGCACGGCCGACGCCGCGGCCGCCGCGCTGCTGGCCGCCGGCGCGGCCGAGGTGACGCTGCTGGTGGCGGCGCGCACGCCGTAGCGTCGGGGGGCCGGCAAATCGGCGACAATGCCGGCATCCCGGCCATCCGCTTCATCCGCCATGTTTCACGTCATCCTGGTCTGCCCCGAGATCCCGCCCAATACCGGCAACGCCATCCGCCTGTGCGCCAATACCGGCGCGCAGCTGCACCTGGTGCGCCCGCTGGGCTTCGAACTGGATGACGCCCGCATGCGCCGCGCGGGGCTGGATTACCACGAATGGCAGCCGGTCCGGGTGCACGACAGCCTGGAAGAGGCCCTGGCCGACACCGGCGCCGCCCCGCCCAGCATCTACGCGCTGACCACGCATGCGCAGCGCAGCGTGGCCGACGTCGGCTTCAAGCCGGGCGATGTGTTCGTGTTCGGCCGCGAAACCGCCGGCCTTTCGGAAGCGCACCAGGCGCTGTTCCCGCCCCAGCAGCGCCTGCGCCTGCCCATGCGCGCCGGCCAGCGCAGCCTCAACCTGTCCAACGCCGTGGCCGTCACGGTGTTCGAGGCCTGGCGCCAGCAGGGGTATGAAGGGGGGGTGTAGGCTGGGTGCAGCGCGAGAGCCCTCAAGCAAGAACTCAAATATCGAACGCGCGTAACCCATCAGGCGGCGCCAGCCGCCGTTTTTCGTGGCAAGAGACAAAGCCGGCTCTCGCCGGCCGATGGGTTACGCGCGCTGGACAACCAGATCCTTGCCCAGAAAGCCGCGCGCTGCACCCATCCTACGATCCGCGCGTCCCCGCCATCCGCTCAATCCAGCGACAGCTTCAGCTTTTCGATGACCTGGTCCCACCGCGCCTTTTCATTCTTGATCCGCGCGGTCAGGGCTTCGGGGGTGGACGGCGCCGGCGTGAAGTACTGCAGCGCCAGCTGCTTGCGCACGGCTTCGCTGTCGATGATGCGGGCCAGTTCGCTGTTGAGCCGTTCGATGATCGGGGTGGGCGTGCCGGCCGGGACCAGCACGGCGTTCCACGAAATCGCCTCGAAATCCGGATAGCCCTGGGACGCCATGGTCGGCACGCCCGGCAGCGCGTCGCTGGGCTGCAGGCTGGTCACGGCCAGCAGCTTGACCTTGCCGTCGCGCGCCTGGGGCACGGCGATGGCGGGCACCATGAAGCCGGCCTGCACGTCGCCGCCGATGATGGCGGTGATGACCTGCGGAAAGCCCGAATAGGGGATGTGCGCCAGGTCGACGCCGGCGCTTTCCTTGAACATCTCCATCGCCAGGTGGGCCGAACTGCCTGGACCCACGGAGCCGTAGTTCAGCGAATTGCCGCGCTGCTTGACCAGCGCGACGAAGTCCTTGACGTTGTCGACCTGCAGGCCGGCGGGCACGACCAGCACGTTGGGGCTGGTGCCCACCAGGGACACCGGCGCCAGGTCGCGCAGCGGGTCGTAGCCCAGGGTTTTCTTGTAGAGCGTGGGCGCAGTGACCAGCGGGCCGTTGATCGTGTAGAGCAGCGTGTAGCCGTCGGGCTTGGACTGGGCCACCACGCGGGTGCCGATGTTGCCGCCGGCGCCCGGCTTGTTGTCGATCACGATGGGCTGGCCCAGGGCCTGGGACAGCGGCTCCGAAATCGTGCGCGCCAGCAGGTCGGGCGAGGACCCGGGCGGGAACGGCACGACCATATGGATGGGGCGGTCGGGCCAGTCGGCGTGGGCGGCGGCCGGCAGGATGGCGGCCAGGCTCAGGCACAGGCCGCGTAGCAGCTGGCCGACCCGGAACTTGCGGGTTTGCGTCATGTAGCGTGTCTCCTCGGTGTATGGGATGTCGGGTCGTGGGTCAGCTGGGCGTTTCGTCCGGCAGGCCCGCGCCGCTTTCGTAGCGGGCGTCGCGGGCGAGCAGGGCGGAGACCGCCGTCATGGGGGCCACGCCGTCGAACAGCACGGCGCAGACGGCCTCGGTGATCGGAAGTTCGACCTGGATGGCGCGCGCCCGCTCCAGGGCCGCGCGCGCGCAGCGCACGCCTTCGGCGGTGATGCCGCTGGCCAGGATGTCGGGCAGCTTGCGGCCGGCGCCGATTTCCAGGCCGACGCGGCGGTTGCGCGAGAGTTCGCCGGTGGCGGTCAGCACCAGGTCGCCCAGGCCGGTCAGGCCGGCGAAGGTCTCGGCCTGCGCGCCCAGCGCGACGCCGAAGCGGGTCATCTCGGCCAGGCCGCGGGTGATCAGCGCGGCGCGCGCATTGGTGCCCAGGGCCAGGCCGTCGCAGATGCCGCAGGCCACGGCGATGACGTTCTTCAGCGCGCCGCCCACTTCCACGCCGACCAGGTCGGTGCTGGCGTAGACGCGCAGCGCCGCGCCGTGGAAGGCGGCGATGGTGGCCGCGCGCAGCGCCGGGCTGTCGCTGGCGACGGTGAGCGCCACGGGCAGGCCCTGCGCGACTTCGCGCGCGAACGAGGGGCCGGACAGGGCGCCGCCGACGGCGCCGGGCAGGGCCTCGCGCATGATTTCGTGGGGCAGCCTGGCCGTGTCGGCTTCGAAGCCCTTGCACGTCCAGACGATGGGGGTGTCCTGCAATCCCAGCGCGGGCAGCCGGCGCGACAGCTCGCCGCACAGCGCGGTCAGCCCGGCCACGGGCACGCCCAGCACGATGAGGGCTTGCGCGCCGTCGTCCTGCAGGCTGCGCAGGGTGGCGTCGAGATCGGAGGAAATAGTCAGGGCCTGGGGCAGGGGAACGCCAGGCAGGTAGCGCGCATTTTCATGCGTGGCGGCCATGTCGGCCGCCTGGGCGGCGTCGCGCGCCCAGAGCACGGTGGGGTGGCGGCGGCTGGCGGCCGCCGCCAGCGCGGTGCCCCAGCTTCCCGCACCCAGGACGGCGACGCGCAGGCGCGGGGTGGGCTTCATGGGGCGGCTTGCTTACTGGCGGGTCGCGCCGGGGGGCAGGATGATGCCCGAGTCGCCGCCGTTGCCATTGCCGTTGGCCGCGTTCTGCTGTTGCTGCAGTTCGGCCAGGCGCTGCTCGTACAGGGCCTGGAAGTTGACTTCGGTCAGGTGCAGCGGCGGCATCGAGGTGCGGGTGATCGCGTCGGCGATGTTGGCGCGCAGGTACGGGTACAGCATGGTCGGGCAGACGATGCCCAGCAGCGGGTCGAGCTGCTCTTCGGGGATGTTGGCGGCCTCGAAGATGCCGGCCTGCGTGCCTTCGACCAGGTACACGACCTTTTCGTTGACGCGGGTGGTGACGGTCACGGTGACCGTGGTCTCGAACACGGTCTCGGCCAGGCGCTGCCCGCCCACGGTGATGCTCACTTCGACCTGGGGCGCTTCTTGCTCCAGGAAGACGTGAGGCGCGTTCGGCATTTCCAGCGAAAGGTCTTTCAGGTAGACGCGCTGCAGATTGAACGAGGGCGCGTCGTTGCTGCCTTCTTGCTGGGTGTTTTGGTCTTGATCAGCCATGAGTGTTTCCGTTGGTGGGAGGGGCAAAAAGGGAGCGGGTTCAGCCGGCCAGCAGGGGAGCCAGGCCGCCTGCGCGGTCCAGCGCCATCAGGTCGTCGCAACCGCCGACATGGGTATCGCCGATGAAAATCTGCGGCACGGTGCGCCGGCCGGTGCGCTGGATCATGACGTCGCGCTGGGCCGGGTCACGGTCGATCTGGATCAGTTCCAGGTCGGTCACGCCACGTTGTTCCAGCAGCGACTTGGCGCGCGCGCAAAACGGGCAATAGTCCTTGCTGTACATGACGACTTTTTTCATGGGCGCTCCTGTGCTGTGGATACAAGTATGGGCAGATGGGGGCGCAGCCCTGGGATTCAACCCTTGCGGGTGACGGGCAGGCTGGCGGCGGCCCAGGCGCGCATGCCGCCTTCCAGCGGCACCACGTCGGTGTAGCCCTGCGCGCGCAGCTTGGCGGCGGCGCGGGCCGAATCCCGGCCGTTGTCGCAAACTACCACCAGAGGCTTGTTCTTGGGTAGAGAGGCTGCCTTCTGCTCCAGCTCGGCGGCCGGCACGTTTCGTGCCTGGGCGATGTGGCCGGCCTGGAACTGCTCGGCGGGGCGCACGTCGACCCACACGGCCTGGCGCTGGTTGACCATCTGGATGGCTTCGCCCGTGCTGACGGCCGAGCCGGCGCGGCCGCGGCGCAGGGCCGGAATGACCAGCATCACGCCGGAAACCACGGCGACGGCGACAATGAAGATGTTGTTTTTATCGAGCAAGAATTGCAGAAGGTCCACGGGGCATCCTGAAGAGCGGCGGCTAGCCTGGTATTGGCGAACCCTGGGCGAGCCGGACCGAAATCGGGGTGCGCCAGGGCCAAATCAAGGGCAAAATCACTCAATTATAAAATGAGCGCATTCCCAGACCATTTCCTAACTTTAACCCGCGATAAACGCGCGCCTAACCATGCATAAACTTGTCCTGATGCGCCACGGCGAAAGCCAGTGGAACCTGGAAAACCGCTTCACCGGCTGGACCGACGTGGACCTGACCGATACCGGCCGCGAGCAGGCCCGCAAGGCCGGCGAGCTCCTCAAGAAAGAGGGCTACACCTTCGACCTGGCCTACACCTCGGTGCTCAAGCGCGCCATCCGCACCCTGTGGATCGCCCTGGACGCCATGGACGCCATGTACACCCCCGTGGGCGTGAACTGGCGCCTGAACGAACGCCACTACGGCGCGCTGCAGGGCCTGAACAAGTCCGAAACCGCGGCCAAGTACGGCGACGAGCAAGTGCTGATCTGGCGCCGCGCCTACGCCATCGCCCCGGAACCGCTGTCGCTGGACGACGAACGCCACCCGCGCTTCGACAGCCGCTACGCGCGCATCCCGGCCGACCAGCTGCCGGCCACCGAGTGCCTGAAGGACACCGTGGCCCGTGTGCTGCCGTTCTGGAACGAATCCATCGCCCCGGCCATCCGCGCCGGCCGCAAGGTGCTCATCGCCGCCCACGGCAACAGCCTGCGCGCCCTGATCAAGCATCTGGACAATGTGTCGGACGACGACATCGTCAACCTCAACATCCCCACCGGGCAGCCGCTGGTGTATGAATTGGATGATGACCTGAAGCCCATCCGCCACTATTATCTGGGCGATGCGGCCGAGATCGAGGCTGCCATGGCGGCCGTGGCCGCCCAGGGCAAGGCCAAGAAGGGCTGATATCCACAGAAGGACTGATATTTCCATGTGTCGCGCGGCGGGGTTGTTGTTGGCGGTCATGCTGGCCGGAGGGGCGTTGCCGGCCGGCGCCGCAACCGACGACCTTGCCGGCCGTCAGTCCGATGCCGAAAGGCAGCAGGCCGCCCTGCGCGACCGCATCGAAAACCTGCAGAAGGAAATCGACGACCGCGAGGCCGCCCGCAAGGAAGCGGCCGACGCGCTCAAGCAGTCCGAGTCGGCCATTTCCCGGATCAACCTGCGCCTGCGCGAACTGGCCGAGGCCAACCGCCAGGCCCAGTCCGACCTGGCCGGCCTGGAACAGCAGATCGACGCCCAGCAGGCCGTGCTGGCCAAGCGCCGCACCGAACTGGCCGAGCAGCTGCGCACGCAGTACACCAGCGGCCTGTCGCCCTGGACCGCGCTGCTGTCCGGCGACGATCCCCAGGTGCTGGGACGCAACCTGGGCTACCTGGATTACGTCTCGCGCGCCCGCGCCGCCGCGGTGCAGGCCCTGAGGGCCGACATCGACCGCCTGGCCGCGCTGCAGGGGCGCGCCGACGCCCGGCGCGCCGAGATCGAAAAGGTCGTGGCCGAGACCTCCGAACAGAAAACCGCGCTGGTCGCGCAGCAGAAAGAGCGCGCCACGCTGCTGGCGCAGCTGGAAGGCCAGATCGCCGCCCAGCGCGCCGAGGCCAACAAGCTGGGCCGCGACGACCAGCGCCTGTCGCGCCTGATTACCGACCTGGACGCGGCCATCGCCCGCCAGATCGAAGAGGCGCGCAAGGCCGAAGAAGCCCGCAGAAAGGCCGAAGAGGCCCGCCGGGCCGAGGAAGCGCGCCGCGCGGCCGCCGAAGCCGCCCGCAAGCAGGCCGAGGCCGAACAGGCCCGCAAGAAAGCCGAGGCGGACCGCCTGGCCGCCGCCGACAAGGCGCGGCGCGAACGCGACGCCCGCGACGCCCGTGAAGCGGCCCAGGCCCGCGAGCAGGTCGAGGCGGCCTCGCGCCAGAACCGCGGCCCGGTGGCCCTGGCCGATCCGGACGCCGCCGGCCTGCGTCCGGCCGAACAGCGCGAATCCCGCGTGATCGTGCCGCCGGCGCCGCCCGTGGAAAAACCCGAGCCGGCGCCGCAGAAAGCGGAACCCGCGCCCGAGAAACCCGCTCCAACCCGCAGCGAGTCCGCGCAGCAGACGGCGCGCGCCGCGCCGCTGGGCGGCGGCAACGGCCTGCGCCGCGGCCTGGCCATGCCGGTGCGCGGGCAGGTGCAGGGCCGCTTCGGGGTCGACCGCCCCGACGGCGGCGTCTGGCGCGGCGTGGTGCTGCGCGCGCCCGAGGGCACGCCGGTCAAGGTGGTGGCGCCCGGCACCGTGGTCTACGCCGATTGGCTGCGCGGTTTCGGCAACCTCATCATTGTGGATCATGGGCAGCAGTACCTGACCGTCTATGCTTACAACCAAAGCCTGCTCAAGCGGGTGGGAGATTCGGTGACGGGTGGCGACACGATCGCCACGGTCGGCGCAACCGGCGGCCAAGTGGAATCCGGCCTATACTTTGAAATTCGCCATCGCGGCGCGCCTGTCGATCCAGCCCAGTGGCTGGCGCAGTAAGCGCCGTCGGCAAATGCGTGTCGTTGGCAATTATGTGTCGTTGGTAGAAAACCGTTGGTAAATTTCAAACCCTACCAAACCCCAACCCATCGGCGAAAACACAATTCGGGAAGTGTGCATGGGCACTCGTAAGTTTCGCGGTTTCGGTCTGATTGCCATCGGTGCGGTGGCTGGTGTGTTGCTCAGCGTGGGCGTGACGGCAGTCGCGCAGCGCGGCAGTCCCCTGCCTCTGGACGAGCTCAGGCAACTGAGCAACGTATTTGCCGCCATCAAGAACAACTACGTCGAGGCCGTCGACGACAAGACCCTGATCGACAATGCCATCTCCGGCATGGTGTCGAACCTGGACCCCCACTCCGCCTACCTGGATGCCGACGCGTTCCGCGAAATGCAGACGGCCACGCAGGGCGAGTTCGGCGGGCTGGGCATCGAGGTCGGCGCCGAGGACGGCTTCGTCAAGGTGATCTCGCCCATCGAGGACACGCCCGCCGCGCGCGCCGGCGTGATGGCCGGCGACCTCATCATCAAGATCGACGACACGCCCACCAAGGGCATGACGCTCAACGACGCGGTCAAGCTGATGCGCGGCGCGCCCAAGTCGCCGATCACGCTGACCATCATGCGCGCCGACCGTCCGCAGCCCATCGTGCTGAAGATCGTGCGCGACATCATCAAGGTGCGCAGCGTGCGCAGCAAGATGCTGGACAACGGCGTGGGCTACGTGCGCATCGCCCAGTTCCAGGAAAAGACCGGCGCGGACCTGGCCAAGCAGCTCAAGGACCTGGGCACCAAGGAAGCTCCCAAGGGCCTGGTGCTGGACCTGCGCAACGACCCGGGCGGCCTGCTGACCAGCGCCATCGGCGTGGCCGGCGCCTTCCTGCCGCCCGATGCGCTGGTGGTGTCCACCGACGGCCGCACGCCCGACGCGCGCCACAAGTACCTGGCCACCCCGTCCGAGTACGCCCGCGGCGAAAGCAACTACCTGGCCGGCCTGCCGGCCTGGACCAAGAAGGTGCCGATGGTGGTGCTGGTCAACGTCGGTTCGGCCTCGGCTTCCGAGATCGTGGCCGGCGCGCTGCAGGACCACAAGCGCGCCAAGGTCCTGGGCAACCGCAGCTTCGGCAAGGGCTCGGTGCAGGTGATCCTGCCGCTGTCGGAAACCACCGCGGTCAAGCTCACCACCTCGCGCTACTTCACGCCCAGCGGCCGCTCGATCCAGGCCACCGGCATCGAGCCCGACTACGTCGTGGCCGACACCGCCGACGGCGACCTGTTCCGCCTGCCGCGCGAAGCCGACCTGCAGCGCCACCTGTCGAACCAGCAGACGGCCAACGAAGTGAAATCCAACGCCGACCAGGACAACGTCGACGTGCCGGCCAAGGTGTTCGAATTCGGCGGCAAGGACGACTTCCAGCTGCAGCAGGCGCTGAACCTGCTGGCCGGCAAGCCGGTGCAGAAGGGTTCGGCCCGCGCCCAGGCCAAGGCCGATTCCAAGCCCGGCGTGGGCGCCGCCCAGCGCATGACGATCACGCCGACCGGAGTCGAGCCCGTCAAGACCAAATGAACGACGAGCAACTGCTGCGCTACGCCCGCCACATCCTGCTCGACGAGCTGGGCATAGAAGGGCAGGAAAAACTGCTGGCGGCGCGTGTGCTCATCGTGGGGGCGGGCGGACTGGGTTCGCCTGCCGCGCTCTACCTGGCCACCGCCGGCGTGGGCGACATCACCCTGGCCGACGACGACGTCGTCGAGCTCAGCAACCTGCAGCGCCAGATCCTGCATACCAACGCCAGCGTCGGCCGCCGCAAGGCCGAGTCCGGGCGCGACATGCTGGCGGCCTTCAATCCGCAGACGCGGGTCCACGCCCGCGTCGAGCGGCTCGCGGGCCAGGCCCTGTCGGACGCGGTCGCGCAGGCCGACCTGGTGCTGGACTGCACCGACAACTTCACCACCCGCCACGCCATCAACCGCGCCTGCGTCCAGCACCGCAAGCCGCTGGTGTCCGGGGCCGCGATCCGCTTCGACGGCCAGGTCAGCGTCTACGACCTGCGCGACGACGACGCGCCCTGCTACCACTGCCTGTTTCCCGAAGCCGACGACGTCGAAGAGGCCAATTGCGCCACCATGGGCGTGTTCGCGCCGGTGGTGGGCATCATCGGCAGCATGCAGGCCGCGGAAGCCCTCAAGCTGCTGTCCGGCGTGGGCGAGAGCCTGTCGGGGCGGCTGCTGTGGCTGGACGTGCGCACCATGCAATGGCGCAGCGTCAACGTGCAGCGCGATCCGGAGTGCGCCGTCTGCGGCCATCGCGGGCGCTGAACCGGCCCGGGTATTGAACCCGCGGACAATATTAAAGGCGTCACAGACCTGCTATAACGCCAGCCTGCCCATCTGAACCCGGATGGACGTGGCCAGGGACGTGACAGCGTGGATACTGCACTGAAGTTCAGCTTGCCCAGATGGCGCCTGACGCGCTGGCTCACGCATTCCGGGCACGATACGCCGGCGGACATCCGCGCGGCGCTGATCGCCAGCCTGTTCGGCACGCTGCCGATCTTCGCCGGCGGCGTCATCAACACCCTGATGATCTCGGGCGTGGTCGCCTGGCGGCGTCCCGAGCCGCTGTACCTGTCCTGGCTGGCGATGGAAGTCCTGCTGGCCGTGGTCCGGGTGACCGTGCTGCGCTCCGCGCTGAAGGCCGCGCCCCGCGGCGGCAACACCCATACCGACATCTACATCCTGCTGGCCCTGCTGTGGGCCTTCAGCGTAGGCTACGGCGTCTTCGTCACCTTCCTCAACGGCGACTGGCTGGCCGCCACGCTGGCCGGGGTGTCCTGCGGCGCCATGGCCGGCGGCATCTGCTTTCGCAACTACGGCGCGCCGCGGCTGGTCGGCGCCATGATCTTCCTCAGCCTGGGGCCGATGTGCCTGGGCGCGCTGTTCACGGGCGAATACGTCACCGCCATCGTGTTCATCCAGATCCCGTTCTACCTGGTCAGCATGAGCATCGCGTCGCACCGGCTCAACCGCATCCTGGTGTCGACCATGCTGGCCGAGCGCGACAGCGAACGCCGCGCCAGCCAGGACGCGCTGACCGGCCTGGCCAACCGCGCCGGCCTGCAGGCCGCGCTCGAACGCGTCTGCGCCAGCGCGCGCAGCCAGGACAGCTCGGCGGCGCTGCTGTACATGGACATGGACGACTTCAAGCTCATCAACGACACCTACGGCCATGCCGCGGGCGACCAGGTGCTCATGACCATCGGCCAGCGCATGCGCGCCATGCTGCGGGTCGACGACATGGCCGCGCGCATCGGCGGCGACGAATTCATCGTGCTGGTGACCGGCATCGACGCCACCGCCGCGCTGCGGCTGGGCGAGCACCTGCTGCATGACGTCTCGCAGCCGATCACGCTGGCCGACGGCACCCGCGTCAGCGTGGGCCTGTCCATCGGCATCTCCATCGTGTCGGGGGCCAACCGCAGCCCGCAGGCGGCGCTGGATTCCGCCGACGCCGCGCTGTATCGCGCCAAGGCGCGCGGCGGACGCTGCTGCGCGGTGGCCGGCGGCGGCGAGCCGGGCGCGGCCGATGGCGGCGTGCTGCCGGACGGCGCGCGCGCGGTAGCCTGAAACGCCGCACCGGTATGCGGGCATCGTTTTCAATAAAGTTATCAGATAACCTGAAAAGCCTGTCTATAATCGCCCCATGCTGAGCAAGAGCCTGACCCTGACCGAACAGGTCGCCCGCCGGATCGCGGGCGACATCGCCGAGGGCGCCCATCCCGTGGGCGCCAAGCTGCCGCCCGGGCGCGTCCTGGCGCAGCAGTACGGCGTCAGCGCCGCCGTCATCCGCGAGGCCACCGAGCGCCTGCGCGCCCAGGGCCTGATCCAGAGCCGCCAGGGCTCGGGCAGCGTGGTGGTGTCGCGCACCGGCGCGCAGGGCTTTCAGGTGTCGGCTGGCATCGCCGACCGCGAACAATTGGCCAGCGTGTACGAACTGCGCATGGAACTGGAAGGCGGCGCGGCCGCGCTGGCGGCGCTGCGCCGCAACGCCGCGGACCTGGCGGCCATGGGGCAGGCCCTGGCCGCGCTGCAGCAGCATCTGGACGACCCGGAGCAGGGCGTGGAGCACGACATCGCGTTCCACGTCGCGATCGCCGCGGCCACCCACAACCGCTACTACCAGGATCTGCTGCAGTACCTCAACCTGCAGCTGCGCCTTGCCGTCAGCACCGCGCGCAGCAACAGCCGCCGCCAGGCCGGCCTGACCGCGGCCGTGCACCAGGAGCACGTGGCCGTGTTCGAGGCCATCAGCGCCGGCGACGCCGAGCGCGCCCGGCTGGCGGCCACCCGGCATTTGCAGCAGGCGGCCAGCCGCCTGAACCTCGAACTCTTCTTTCCGGCCGCAAGGCAGACATCATGAGCGCAACCGACTTCACGCAACGCCTGGTCCAGGCCCTGGGCCCCGACACCGTTCTCACCGCCGAGGCCGACATCGCGCCCTGGCTTTCCGACTGGCGCGGCCTCTACAAGGGCCAGGCCCAGGCCGTGGTGCGCCCGCGCAGCACCGAAGAAGTCGCGACCTGCCTGGCGCTGTGCCAGCAGGCCGGCGTGCCGGTGGTGCCGCGCGGCGGCAACACCGGGCTGTGCGGCGGCGCCACGCCGGACGCGGGCGCGGCCAACGTGGTGCTCAGCCTGGACCGCATGAACGCCGTGCGCGCCATCGACACCGTGGCCAACACGATGGTGGCGGAAGCCGGCGCCATCCTCGGCAACCTGCGCCGCGCGGCCCAGGAAGCCGGCCGCCTGCTGCCGCTCAGCCTGGCGGCGGAGGATTCCAGCCAGATCGGCGGCAACGTGGCCACCAACGCCGGCGGCGTGAACGTGGTGCGCTACGGCATGGCGCGCGAACTGGTGCTGGGCCTGGAAGCGGTGCTGCCCACCGGCGAAATCTTCCACGGCTTGCGCACGCTGCGCAAGGACAATACCGGCTACGACCTCAAGCAGTTGCTGATCGGCTCGGAAGGCACGCTGGGCGTGATCACGGCGGTGGCGCTGCGCCTGTTTCCGCGCACCGACGTGCGCTCGGTGGTGCTGGCCGCGGTGGAGTCGCCGGCGCAGGCCCTGCAGCTGTTCGAGATCCTGTTCGAGCAGTGCGGCGCGCGCCTGCAGGCCTTCGAGTATTTTTCGGGCGATTGCCTGGACCTGGTGCTGGCGCACGCCGAAGGCGTGCAGGAGCCTTTCGCGCAGCGCTACCCGGGCTATGTGCTGGTGGAACTGGCCGATACCGCCGACGAGGCGGCCCTGACGAATCTGCTGGAGCACGTGATCGGCGCCGCGCTGGAGCGCGGGCTGTGCCTGGACGCGGCGGTGTCGGCGTCGCTGGCGCAACTGCAGGCGCTGTGGAAGCTGCGCGAAGAGATATCAGAAGCGCAGCGCGCCGACGGTCCGCACCTCAAGCACGATGTGTCGCTGCCCATCGAACGCATCCCGGAATTCATGGAGTCGGCCGAGGCGCGGGTGCGGGCGCTGTTCCCGGACATCCGTCCGTTCATCTTCGGCCATTTCGGCGACGGCAACCTGCACTACAACCTGTCGCGGCCGGCCGGCGCCGACCGCGACTGGGTGGCGGTGCATGGAGAGGCGATCACGGACGCCGTGCTGGACGAGGTGAACCGCTACGGCGGGAGTATTTCGGCGGAGCACGGGATCGGGCAGCTCAAGCGGGCGCATTTCCTGCATAGCAAGGACCCGCTGGAGTTGCGCTTGATGCGCCAGATCAAGGCGGTGCTGGACCCGGCCGGGATCATGAATCCCGGGAAGTTGCTGTAGGAGGGGTGCAGCGCGAGAGTCCTTGAGCAAGAACTCATATCTCAAACGCGCGTAACCCATCAGGCGGCGCCAGCCGCCGTTTTTCGTAGCAAGAGACAAACAGCCGGCTCTCGCCGGCCGATGGGTTACGCGCCGCCTGTCACTGCCGGTGATAAACCTCGGCTCCCTTCTTCACGAACTCCACCGACTTCTCCTGCATCCCCTTCTGCAGCGCGTCCTTCTCGCTCACGCCCTGCGCCGCGGCGTAATCGCGCACGTCCTGCGTGATCTTCATGCTGCAGAAGTGCGGGCCGCACATGGAGCAGAAGTGCGCGACTTTCATCGAGTCCTTGGGCAGGGTCTCGTCGTGGAACTCCTTGGCGGTGTCGGGGTCCAGGCCCAGGTTGAACTGGTCGTCCCAGCGGAACTCGAAGCGCGCCTTGGACAGGGCGTTGTCGCGGATCGCGGCGCCGGGGTGGCCCTTGGCCAGGTCGGCGGCATGGGCGGCGATTTTGTAGGTGATGATGCCGTCCTTCACGTCCTTCTTGTTCGGCAGGCCCAGGTGCTCCTTCGGCGTGACGTAACAGAGCATCGCCGTGCCGTACCAGCCGATCAGCGCCGCGCCGATGCCGGAGGTGATGTGGTCGTAGCCGGGGGCGATGTCGGTGGTCAGGGGGCCCAGCGTGTAGAACGGCGCCTCGTGGCAGTGCTCCAGCTGCAGCTCCATGTTTTCCTTGATCATCTGCATCGGCACGTGGCCGGGGCCTTCGATCATGACCTGCACATCGTGCTTCCAGGCCACCTGGGTCAGCTCGCCCAGGGTCTTGAGTTCGGCGAATTGCGCTTCGTCGTTGGCGTCGTAGCCCGAGCCGGGACGCAGGCCGTCGCCCAGCGAGAAGCTGACGTCGTAGGCCTTCATGATTTCGCAGATTTCCTCGAAGCGCTCGTAGAGGAAGCTTTCCTTGTGGTGGGCCAGGCACCACTTCGCCATGATGGAGCCGCCGCGCGAGACGATGCCGGTCATGCGGTCGGCGGTCATGGGGATGAACGGCAGGCGCACGCCGGCGTGGATGGTGAAGTAGTCCACGCCTTGCTCGGCCTGTTCGATCAGGGTGTCGCGGAAGATCTCCCAGGTCAGTTCCTCCGCCTTGCCGTCGACCTTCTCCAGCGCCTGGTAGATCGGCACGGTGCCGATGGGCACGGGCGAGTTGCGGATGATCCATTCGCGCGTTTCGTGGATGTGCTTGCCGGTGGACAGGTCCATGACCGTGTCGCCGCCCCAGCGGATCGCCCAGGTCATTTTCTCGACTTCCTCGCCAATGCCGGAGCTGACCGCGGAGTTGCCGATGTTGGCGTTGATCTTCACCAGGAAATTGCGGCCGATGGCCATCGGCTCGATTTCGGGGTGGTTGATGTTGGCCGGGATGATGGCGCGGCCGCGCGCGATCTCGTCGCGCACGAACTCGGGCGTGATGGCCGCGGGAATCGAGGCGCCGAACGATTGGCCGGGATGCTGGCGCAGCAGGCGCTTGACCATCTTCTCGCCGTCGGGGCCGCTGTCGCGCAGCGACTGCAGGTATTGCTCGCGGCGCAGGCTTTCGCGGATCGCCACATATTCCATTTCCGGCGTGACGATGCCGCGGCGCGCATAGTGCATCTGGGTCACGTTGGCGCCGGCCTTGGCGCGGCGCGGCGGGCGCTGCAGGTCGAAGCGCATGGCCGTCAGCTTGGGATCGGCCAGGCGCGCCTTGCCGTAGTCGCTGGTGGGGCCGGCCAGCACCTCGGTGTCGCCGCGTTCCTCGATCCAGGCGCGGCGCACTTCGGGCAGGCCGCGGCGGATGTCGATGCGCACGTTCGGGTCGGTATAGGGGCCGCTGCAGTCATAGACCGTGAGCGGCGGGTTCTTCTCGCCGCCGAACATGGTCGGCGTGTCGGCCTGCTCGATCTCGCGAAACGGCACGCGGATGTCGGGCCGCGAACCGGTTTCGTACACCTTGCGCGATTTGGGCAGCGGCGCGACGGCGGCCGCGTCCACTTCTGCGGTGGCGGCCAGGAATTTGGGATTTGCGTTCATGGAAAGCTCCAAGCGAGTGGTTGGAGCCGATCGGGAAGGAATTTCCGCCGCGCGCGGGCGGACGGAAATACGGCTCCCAGCATCGGCATTATCCGTACTGGTACGAAGGGACTCTCTCAACACGTCGCGGCGTTCAAGCCGCGGCGAGTACCCCTGCACGAAAGCGGAGTATAGATGCTGGCGGGCGATTCCGACGAATCGCGGCGTGCGCGGCCGGCGAGCAGGCTGGTATTACCGCTTTACAATTGGAATCAGACTGCGGCGACACGCCGATTCAGGTTCGGTACACTTTTCAGACGTGCCGGGCGCGCGCCGCGACCTGGTCTTAGTCCACTTGAGAAGGAATCGAGCATGCAACTTACCTTACGCAAATTGGCGCCCGCCCTGGTTGTCGTGACGTTGGCGCTAGCGGGTTGCAAGACCGCCCCGACCAAGACCTCCGACACCGGCGCCACCGCGCCCGCGGCCGGCCAGCAATCGACCACGCCCGCCACCGCCGCCAGCGTGGACTTCTACCTGGCCCACAAGCAGCCCGGCGCGGGCCTGCGTGAAATCAGCCTGCCCGACGGCAAGCTCTACATGCAGGAAGTGCCCGTGCTCACGCGCGCCGACCTGACCGACGCCGCCGCGCTGGTCGACCGCCAGGGCCAGAACTTCGTGGGCCTGCGCTTTTCCGAAGCCGGCGCGCGCAAGCTCAACGACGTCAGCTCCAAGAACGTCGGCAACATGCTGGCGCTGGTGATCGACCGCGAACTGGTCGCCGCTCCGCTGATCGGCGAACCGCTGAACCGCGGCGTGCTGGCCTTCGGCGTGCCCTCGGCCAAGGCCGCTTCGGAAATCGCCGCCAAGATCCGCGGCGACGCCGCGGTGCCCGCCACCAGCACGACGCCGGCCGCCAAGCCCTGATCGGCTCGCGCACGAAAGCCCGCTACGGCGGGCTTTTTTTCGTTTGAAATAGGACCACGATACGGCCCCGATCGTCAGCCGCTCTTGCGGCCGCGCGGCTTGGCGTTGCGGCGGATGCGCAGGACCTGTTCGATATAGGTCTGCGCAATGGCTTCCAGTCCGATGCGTTCGTCGGATGTGAGCGATTCCACCTGGGCTGGCGATATATTGAAGAACGGCCAGGGCGCATGCGGACGATGCCGGCCGCTGGCGCGCGGCGGACCTTCCGCCACGCCGGTGACCGGTAGCGTGTCGCTCAGGTCGTACCCGTCCATGGGCAGTTCCATCGGGCCCTTGCCGGTCTCCAGCCATTC
This sequence comes from Achromobacter sp. HZ01, assembly GCF_003267925.1. Lineage (NCBI taxonomy): Bacteria > Pseudomonadati > Pseudomonadota > Betaproteobacteria > Burkholderiales > Alcaligenaceae > Achromobacter > Achromobacter sp. HZ01. Next base: position 311,999 of record NZ_LWKV01000004.1, on the reverse strand, counting down.
GGCTTCGACCTTCAGCACCTGCGCCAGCTTGCGCGAAGAACGGCTGGAATGCCGCAGTCCGCTCTCATAGCTGCCGATGGCGCTTTGCGAAAGGCGCGCCATACGGGCGAGCGTTTTCTGCGTGTGGCCACGCAAAAGACGCGCATGCTTCAGCCGGTCCGAGAATGTCTTCACAAAGCGATTGAAGCGTGGCGTTAGTTTACGTTGGTAGTTATAAATATTACCTAAGTGATAAACGTATTGATGGGCAGGAGGACGGCATGCAGCAACGAGGCAGCGTTTTCGTACTCGCAAGCGATGGTGCAGCTCGCGATCTGGTCGCAATGTTGCGCACGTTCCATTGGACGGTTTGCGCGTTTGATTCCCTGGCGGCGCTACTGGACGGCCTGCAGGCCCAGATGGTCGATGTGCTGGTGTTGCAGGGCAGTTGGCCGGACGTGGCCGAGCGCGTGGTTTCGCTGGGCCGCGCGGTGCCGGCGGCGGCGCTGGTCTGGCGGGTGCGCGGCGGCGTCACGGTCGAGCGGCGCATCGCGGCGCTGGATGCCGGCGTGGACGTCTGCGTCGAAGCCGGCATGCCCGGGCCGGAATGGGATGCCTTGCTGCGCAGCCTGTGCCGGCGCGGGCGCCGGGGCGGCTCGCCGTGGCGCGTCGACCTGCAGGCCGGCGCGCTGGCCGGGCCTGCCGGCCAGCGCGTGCCCCTGACTGCGGCTGAATGTGCGTTTCTCGTCCGCCTGCTGAACGCGCCCGGCCACAGGTTGCCTCGCGAAGCGCTGCTGCCCGAGGAAGTGCGCGGCTCGCAGGTCGGCATGCGGCGGGTGGACGTGCTGGTGTCGCGGCTGCGCGCCAAGGCGCGCCGCCTCAATGTGGAATTTCCGGTGCTCGCGGTGCGCGGCTGGGGCTATATGCTGCTGCCCGACGGCAGTTAGCGCCTTGCCGCTACAGCACCACCAGGTTGTCCCGGTGCATGAGTTCCGGTTCGGTCATGCTGCCCAGAATGCGTGCAATCTGAGACGAAGGCTGGCGCAGGATGCGCCGCGTATCGGCCGACGAATAATTGATCAGCCCGCGTGCGCATTCATGTCCCTGGCTGTCCACGCAGGCCACCACGTCGCCGCGGCCGAACTCGCCTTCCACGTCGGTCACGCCGATGGGCAGCAGGCTCTTGCCTTCGCGCAGCAGCGCCCGCACGGCGCCGTCGTCCAGCACCACGCGGCCGCGCAGGCGCAGGTGGTCGGCCAGCCATTGCTTGCGCGCCGACCACACCGGCAGCACGGCGCGCAGTTCGCTGCCTATGCATTCGCCTTCGGCCAGCCGCGTGAGCACGTTACGCTCGCGGCCGGACGCAATCACCGTGTGCGCGCCGCTGTGGGCGGCGCGCTTGGCCGCCAGCACCTTGGTCAGCATGCCGCCGGTGCCGATGCCGCTGCCGGCGCCGCCGGCCATGGCTTCCAGCGCCGGATCGCCGGCCTGGGCGTGCGCCATGAACTTGGCGTCGGGATTCTTGCGGGGGTCGGAATCGTACAGGCCGCGCTGGTCCGTCAGGATGATCAGCGTATCGGCCTCGATCAGGTTGGTGACAAGCGCGCCCAGCGTGTCGTTGTCGCCCAGCCGGATTTCATCGGTGACCACCGTGTCGTTTTCGTTCACGATGGGCACCACGCCCAGGCGCAGCAGCGCGAACAGCGTGCTGCGCGCGTTCAGGTAGCGGTGGCGGTCGGCCAGGTCTTCGTGGGTCAGCAGGATCTGCGCGGTGCGCAGGCCGAATTCGGCGAACGCGGCCTCGTAGGCCTGGCATAGGCCCATCTGGCCCACGGCGGCGGCGGCCTGCAGCTCATGCATCACCGACGGGCGCTTGCGCCAGCCCAGGCGCGCCATGCCTTCCGCGATGGCGCCGCTGGAGACCAGCACGACCTGCTTGCCCTGCTTGTGCAGGGCGGCGATCTGCGCGGCCCAGTGGGCCACGGCGGCGCGGTCCAGGCCGCGGCCTTCGTTGGTGACCAGCGACGAGCCGACTTTGGCGACGAGGCGCTGGGCTTGTGAGACGACGGAAACTGCGGGTGATTCGGCAGACATGATGGCGGCGGGCTGCGGCGCGGAAAAAAGGCGTAATCGTAAGGACTGCGATTATGGCTTATTCGTCGCCGCTGCGCGGCGTGGAACGCGGGTCGGCGTCCGAGCGCTTGTCGTCGAAGCGCGGGTCCGGCGCCACGTAGCTGCCATCGGCCTGGTCCTGCGCCAGCTGTTCCTTTTCACGCTCGGCGTCCAGGTAATCCTGCAGCGCGTAGATCAGGTCCTGCGTGCCCTCGCCGGACAGGCCGGAGATGCCGAACACCGGACCCTTCCAGCCGTACAGTTCCAGGAAGCGGCGCTTGGTGTCCTCGGGGTCGGCCACCATGTCCAGCTTGTTCAGCACCAGCCAGCGCGGCTTGGCGGCCAGCTCGGGATCGTAGCGGCGCAGCTCCTCGACGATGGCGCGGGCATCGGTGACGGCCTGTTCGACCGGGTCCGCATCGGGATCGGGCGTGGACACGTCCACCAGGTGCAGCAGCACACGGGTGCGCGCCAGGTGGCGCAGGAACAGGTGGCCCAGGCCGGCGCCCTCGGAGGCGCCTTCGATCAGGCCGGGAATGTCGGCCACGACGAAACTGCGCGACGGCGAGGTGCGCACCACGCCCAGGTTGGGGTGCAGCGTGGTGAACGGGTAGTCCGCGATCTTCGGCTTGGCGTTGGAGATGCGGGTGATCAGGGTGGACTTGCCGGCGTTGGGCAGGCCGAGCAGGCCCACGTCGGCCAGCACCTTCAGCTCCATGCGCAGGTAGCGGTGCTCGCCTTCCTTGCCCGGCGTCCACTGGCGCGGCGCGCGGTTCACGCTGGACTTGAAATGGATGTTGCCCATGCCGCCCTGGCCGCCGGCGGCCAGCACCACCTTCTGGTCGTGCTGGTTCAGGTCGAACAGGACTTCGCCGGTTTCCGCGTCATGGATGACGGTGCCGACCGGCACGCGCAGCGTGATGTCGGGCGCGGCCGCGCCGTACTGGTCCGAGCCGCGGCCGTTTTCGCCGTTCTTGGCGCGGTGCAGGCGGGCGTAGCGGAAATCGATCAGCGTGTTGATGTTGCGGTCGGCCACCGCGTAGATGGAGCCGCCGCGACCGCCGTCGCCGCCGTCCGGGCCGCCCTTGGGGATGAACTTTTCGCGGCGAAAGCTCGCCACGCCATTGCCGCCTTTGCCGGCGACGACCTCGATGGTGGCTTCGTCTACGAATTTCATGGTGTCCGTGCGTATGAAAAGTGAGGGCAGGGCGGGACGTCCCGGCCGCTGCCTTGAAACAAAAAAGCCCTGCCGCATGCGACAGGGCTTTGCCGAACGCGGCGGACCGCGTTGCTGACCGTGCTCTTGCCGATTACTCGGCGGCGACGATCGAAACGGTCTGCTTGTTCAACGCGCCCTTGAAGCCGAATTGAACCTTGCCGTCGACCAGCGCGAACAGGGTGTGGTCCTTGCCCATGCCGACGTTCACGCCAGCGTGGAAACGGGTGCCGCGCTGACGCACGATGATCGAACCGGCGGGGATCAATTCACCGCCGAATGCCTTGACGCCCAGACGCTTCGATTCTGAGTCGCGTCCGTTTCGCGTAGAGCCGCCGCCCTTTTTCTGTGCCATGTTTAGCTCCTGCTAAGTGGTACCGAGTCGCTACTTAAGCCGTGATGGCTTCGATGCGGATTTCGGTGTAGTTCTGACGGTGGCCCTGACGCTTCTGGTAGTGCTTGCGACGGCGCATCTTGAAGATCTTGACCTTGTCGTGGCGGCCTTGCGCAAGAACCGTTGCCTTGACCACGGCGCCGGAGACGAGGGGCGTGCCAACTTTCAGCTGGTCGCCTTCGCCCACGGACAGCACTTGGTCCAGGGTGATTTCTTGCCCAATGTCAGCCGGTATCTGTTCTATCTTGAGTTTTTCGCCAGCGGCAACGCGATACTGCTTGCCACCGGTTTTTACGACCGCGTACATGGGGTGTTCCTTAAATAGGTAAAAAGGTCCATTTGCCTGGCCGGCCCTGCTGGGCGGGCTGCGCGCTGTGCCTGCCTGCCGTGCTCCGGATTGCAGGAGCACCACGTGCATCTGGCACAAATCACTCGGCATAAATGAAACCGACGTAATTCGGCCATTGCTGACCGAATCGAGGATATTAGCCCGAGATGCGCGGAAAGTCAAAAAGCGCTTGCAGGGTAAGGGCTTAGGTGTGGCGTACAGGCTTCATGCGGCATCGCCAGGCCTTGCGCCTTCGGTCCCAGAGTTCCGCCCGGCCGGCCGGCGGCGGCCCGGCGCGCGCCCGCGCACGTTACTCCCCGTATAATCGCTGGTCGAATCCCCCGGCCTGGTCCGGCGGTCCAGCGGTAAGAGCCGTCACGCGTACACCCTACGGCTCGTTTCACACTCCGGATACGTCTTGAATCTCCCCGCGCTCATTGCCCCCATTGCTGACGATATGAAAGCCGTCGATGCGGTTATCCGCGAGCGGCTGAACTCCGACGTGGTCCTGATCCGCACCATCGGCGACTACATCATCGGCGCCGGCGGCAAGCGCATGCGGCCGGCCATGGTGCTGATGGTGGCCCGCGCGCTGGGCTATGAAGGGACGCATCACCAGCTGCTGGCCGCGGTGGTGGAATTCATCCATACCGCCACCCTGCTGCACGACGACGTGGTCGACGAATCCGACCTGCGCCGCGGCCGCGAAACCGCCAACGCGGTGTTCGGCAACGCCGCCAGCGTGCTGGTGGGCGACTATCTGTATTCCCGTTCCTTCGAAATGATGGTCGAGGCCGACTCGATGCGCGTCATGAGCATCCTGTCCGAGGCCACCACCGTCATCGCCGAAGGCGAGGTGCTGCAGCTGCTCAACGTGCACGACCCCGACGTCTCGCAGGAGCGCTATCTGCAGGTCGTGCGCTACAAGACCGCCAAGCTGTTCGAGGCCGCCGCCCAGGTCGGCGCAGTGCTGGCCGGCGCCACGCCCGAGCAGGAAGCCGCCGCGGCGGCCTACGGCCGCCATGTCGGCACCGCCTTCCAGCTGGTCGACGACGTGCTGGACTACAGCGGCGATGCCGCCGCGCTGGGCAAGAACGTGGGCGACGACCTGCGCGAGGGCAAGCCCACGCTGCCGCTGATCCGCGTAATGGAAGTCGGCACGCCCGAACAGCAGCAACTGATCCGCGACGCCATCAAGACCGGTGACGCCGACTTCGCCGCCGTGGCCGCCGCCATCCAGGCGACCGACGCCCTGGAACACGCCCGCCAGGCCGCAATCGCCGAGGCCGAACTGGCCAAAAAAGCACTTTCCGACTATCCCATTTCCCCTTTTCAAAAATCTCTGTTAGAATTCTGCGCTTTCGCGGTAAACAGAGATCGCTGAACAAATTCAGCGGTATCGGAAACCAAGAAAAAATAAGAAGCACGCAGGACAGCCCAGCCGTACTGAGCACGGCGAAGCTGAAAGTAGTTGAAGTAAATCGGGGCGTAGCTCAGCCTGGTAGAGTACTGCGTTCGGGACGCAGGAGTCGGAGGTTCGAATCCTCTCGCCCCGACCACTCAATGTGGTCGAATTCATGAAGGTGTTTCCCGACGCCTCAAGCTGAAAGCCGGTATCGCACAAGCGCTGCCGGCTTTTTTGTGTTTGCGCTCTTCCCGGGCCTGTGGGGCAAATCGCTAACGCTCGCTGCCGGGATCGGACGCCGGCCTATACGCGACGGTCCCGGCCGGCCCAGTAGGGCTCGCGCAGCTGCTGCTTCAATACCTTGCCCACCTGGCTGCGCGGCAGCTCGTCGCGGAACTCCACCGACTTCGGCGTCTTCATGCCGTCCAGCCGCGCACGGCAATACGCGATGGCGTCTTCCGCATTCCACTGCGCGCCGGGCTTCAGTTCGATGATGGCCTTGACCGCCTCGCCCCAATCCTCGTCCGGCACGCCGATCACGGCGCAATCGTTGACCAGGGGATGCGCCCACAGGACTTGTTCGATTTCGCCCGGCGAGATATTGAAGCCGCCCGAGATGATCAAGTCTTTCATGCGGTCGACGATGTAGAAAAAGCCGTCGGCGTCGCGGTAGCCGACGTCGCCGGTGTGCAGCCAGCCGTCTCGCAGGGCCTGCGCGGTGCCTTCGGGGTTGTTGTAGTAGCCGGGCATGACCAGGTCGCCCCGGACCACGATTTCGCCGCGTTCTCCGGGGCCGAGCAGCGCGCCTTGCGGGTCCATGATTTCCACGCGGACGAATGGGGCGGCGCGTCCGCAGCTGGCCAATCGGTGTTCCGCGTCCTGCCGCAGCGCGGCGACGTGATCCTCGGTGGTCATGGTGGTGCAGGTGAAGGGGGCCTCAGCCTGGCCGTAGCACTGCACCATGACGGGGCCGAACACGTCCAGCGCCAGCTTCAGTCTGGCCGCCGACATGGGCGCGGCCGAATAGACGAAGTAGCGCAGCGCGTCGTAGCGCCAGCGGTGCACCTCCGGGTGCGCAAGCAGGCGGTAGATGACGGTGGGCGGGCAGAACAGCTGGGTCACGCGATGCCGTTCCAAGGCTTGCAGAATTGCTTCCGGACGCGGCGACGGCAACACGATGTTGACGCCGCCGTAGGCCAGGGTGGCAAAAGCCACCATGCCGGCCGCATGGGTCAGCGGCGCCACGACGAGATGCACGGGCGTTTCGCGGACCGGCATGGTGGCGAACCAGTTGGCGAGCATGGTGGCGTACATGCGATGCGTGACGAGCACGCCCTTGGGCATGCCCGTGGTGCCGCCAGTGCCGCGGATCGCCACGATGTCATCGCCGCCTGCCTCGGACGCCACGGGCGCGGCGCTCTGCGCGGCGGCCCATTGCTCCAGTCCCGGCGCTTCTCCCAGCGGGCCGTCGATGACCACCAGGCCTTTCAGGTCCGGCAGGGCGGCCCGGATCTGCTCCAGGTCGCCCGCGAAGCTGCTGTGCAGGAACAGAAAGGCGCAGTGTCCGCGCGCCAGCACATGGAGGTTTTCCTCGATGCTGTTGCGCGCATTGACGGGCAGCCAGATGCCGTGGGACCGGACGATGCCGAGCACCGCGACAAAGGTCAGGAGATGGTTGGGACTGAGCAGCCCGACCTTGTCGCCGGCAGCCACGCCAGCCGCGTGCAGACCGTTGGCGATGCGGTGCGACAGGTCCGCCACCGTGCCATAGTCCAGGACCCGGCCGTCGGGCTCCGCGAAGCAGGGCGCGCTTGCGGACATCCTCAGGCCTCGCTCGAAGAAATCGATCAGATGCGCCATGGCCTATACGGCATCGGACGCCGGCCATTGGAAGCGCTGCGCCGCCTTGGCCAAAAAGCGCTCGGTCGCCTCGCGGTGGTAGTCGGTGGAGCGGGCCACGCCCTGGCCGGCCGCCTCCAGGTCCAGCATGGTGTTCAAGTCGCTGTTGAGCGATGCGTTGAAAGCGCGCTTGGTGATCGCCAGCGCCGCCATGGGCAGTTCGGCCATGGACAGCGCGATCTGGCGGGCGCGCTCGTGGATGCGTTCCTGCGGCTGGATCTCGAACACGATGCCCATGTCGCGGGCTTCCTGCGCCTGGAACTCGCGGGTGGAAAACGCCAGTTCCTTGGCGCGTTGCAGGCCCACCATGCGCGGCAGGGTATACAGGGTGGCGCAATCGGGAATGGCCCCAAGCCGCAGGAACGACAGGCAGAAGCGCGCGCGTGGCGAGGCCAGGATCAGGTCGGCGGTCAGCGCCAGGCCCAGCCCGGCGCCATAGGCCGCGCCGTCGACCGCGGCGATGACCGGCCGGTCCAGCGTGATCAGGCCTTCTATCGTCAGGAGCAGGCTGGCCATGCGCTCGCGCGCCTGCTCGGCGGAGCCGCCGGCTCCCATGGTGGAGATATCGCCGCCGGAACAGAAGGCGCCGCCGGCGCCGGCCAGTATCACCACGCGCACCCCGCGATCGCGCCGGATCTCGCCCACTACGTGGGCCAGCTCTTCACGCATGGTCATGTCCAGCGCGTTGCGTTGGGCGGGACGGTTCAGGGTGATGGTGGCGATGCCGCCTTCCACGGCATAGAGCAGGGTCTTGAACTCGCTTGAGATGACTTGCATCGGATCGGTCTCCATGTCTGTCTTCCATGATGGCCGGGCCGCATGCGGGCCCGGCCGCAAGCTGTCGCGGGCCGTCAGGCGATGGCGCCGCCCTCGCGCAGGGCCTGGATGTCGGCTTGCGCCAGGCCCAGTTCCGCCAGCAGCGCTTCCGTGTGCTCGCCAGGCGCGGGCACGGCTCGGGCCTGGCCAGGGGTACGGGAAAAGCGCGGCGCGGGGGCGGGATGCACGGTGCCGGCGGTTTCGATGAAGCTGTCGCGAGCCTGGTGGTGCGCATGCCGCGGGGCTTCCTCGAAATCGAGCACCGGAGCGAAGCAGGCGTCCGTGCCTTCAAGCAGCTCGCACCATTGCTCGCGGGTCTTGCCAGCAATGATGCCCGCCAGCTTGGCACGCAACTGCGGCCATTGCGCGCGGTCCCATTGCTGCTGGAAATCCGGGTCGTCGATGCCGCAGCGCTCCAGCAGCAGGCGGTAGAACTGCGGTTCGATCGCGCCGATCGACACGTACTTGCCGTCCGCGCACGCATAGCAGCCGTAAAAGTGGGCGCCGCCGTCCAGCATGTTGGACTGGCGCTGATTGATCCAGTCGCCGCTTTGCAGCTTGCCGTAATAGGCGCTGGCCAACAGCGAAGCGCCGTCGCAGATCGCGGCATCGACCACCTGGCCTCTGCCTGTGCGGCCCGCTTCGAGCAGGCCGCACAGGACGCCGAAGGCCAGCATCATGGCGCCGCCGCCCATGTCTCCGACCAGGTGCAGCGGTGGCGCCGGCGGCAGCCCGGCGTGCCCCATGGCGTGCAACGCGCCCGTGATGGCGATGTAGTTCAAGTCATGGCCGGCCGCCTGCGCCAGCGGGCCGTCCTGCCCCCAGCCCGTCATGCGTCCGTACACCAGGCGCGGATTGCGCGCCAGACACTCGTCGGGCCCCAGGCCCAGCCTTTCCATGACGCCGGGCCGAAACCCCTCGACCAGCGCGTCCGCCTTGTCCAGCAGCCGCAGCACGATGTCGATCGCGCCGGGCTTTTTGAGGTCCAGCGCAATCGTGCGGCGACCCCGGTCGATGATGGTGCCGCCGCCGCCCAGGAACCCCGGGGCCAGCCGGTCGATGCGGATCACGTCCGCGCCCATGTCCGCCAGCATCATGGCGCAGAACGGGCCGGGCCCTATGCCAGCCATTTCCACGACGGTAAATCCGCTCAAGGGACCAGCCATGTCTATCGTCACTCCATGATGAAGCGGGGTTTCAGGATTCGAAGAATTCCGCGCGCGCGTCCAGGATGATCTGGGTGTACTTCTCCATGTTGGCGTCCATGCGGTTGGTCGGCCCCACGATGGACAGCGCGGTCAGTTGCCCGCCCACTCGCCCCGCGATACCGATGGCGGATACGCCTTCGTTGCCTTCGTCGCGGGTGTGGAAGTACTTCTTTTCCAGCTGGGTTTCGATCTGTGCGCGCAGGGTGCCGGGGTCGGTGATGCTGCTGGCCGTGACGTGTTCGAACGGCAGCGCGTCGATCAACGCATTGCGTTCCGCGGCGTCCATCTCGCCCAGCAGGGCCTTGCCCAGGGCCGCGACCTGCAGGTCGAAGGTGGTGCCGGGCTGCACCACGTAGCGCAGGGCGCGCGGGCTTTGCTGGCTGGCGTAGATCTTCACTTTGTTGCCGTCGAGCAAGCCGCACATCGAGGACTCACCGGACTGGCGCGTCAGGATCTCCAGCGCTTCGGACGCAAACGCCTGCAGCGGGTCGGCCGCCGAGATGCCCTGGGCCACGTCGAGCAGTCTGCCCGTGGGGTGGAAGTAGCGGGATTTCGGCGTGCGCAACAGGTAGCCGGCCTGGCGCAGCGTGTAGAGCAGGTCCGAGCAACTGCTGTCGGCCAGATCGAGAAAGCGCGCCATTTCCGAATTCGTCAGGGGACGGCGCTCGCGCGCATAGACTTCGAAGACTTGCAGCACGCGTTGCGCGGTAGGGAGGATTTGCGGCATAGGATGTCGGAGTTGAGTGGGGAGCCGGCCCGGGCTTTTGCATCGTTGGTCATTTCAACGCGGAAATGCCCAATACGCTTTGCGCCATGAGTAGGGCCTGGATCTGGTTGGTGCCTTCGGCAATGCTCAGGTGGCGGGCGTCGCGGTAATGACGCTCGACGGGGAACAGCGTGGTGTAGCCTGCGCCGCCATGCACCTGCATGGACAGTTCGGCCACGCGCAGCACGGCGTCGGTGGCATGGCGCTTGGCCATCGAACATAGCATCTGGCTGTCGGCGGCGTTGCGGTCCAGCGCGTCGGCGGCGCGCCAGCAGAGCAGGCGCGAGGTTTCGACCAGCGTCATCATGTCGGCGATCATATGCTGCACCAGTTGGAAGCCGCCTATGGGCCGGCCGAACTGGACTCGGTCGCCGGCGTATTTTACCGCCGCCTCATACGCCGCTTCGGCGATGCCCAGCGCAGAAAACGCCACCACGCAACGGCCGATATTGAGATATTTCTTGGCCAGCGCGAAGCCTTTGCCCTCGGCGCCGATCAGGTTGGCCGCGGGAATCTCCACGTCTTCGAACAGCAATTCGCCCAGCGGGCAGCTCAGCATGCCCATCTTGTGAATCGGGCTGGACGAGAAGCCCGGCATGGCGCGTTCGAACAGCAGGCACGATACGCCGCGTTCGCCGCTTTGCCGCTGGGTCTGCACGAACACCACGCCCAGTTCGCAGACTGTGCCCAGGCTGATGTAGAGCTTGCGGCCATTGACGCGCCAGCCGGTGGCGGTTTCCACCGCGCGCGTTTCGACATTGGCGGCATCGGAGCCGATATTGGGTTCGCTCAATGCGAAGCTGGCGATCGCGTCGCCCGACAGGACGCGCGGCAGGTACTTTTCCTTGAGATAGGGCGAGCCGCCGTCGCTCAGCACCGACGCGGCAAGATTGCTGGTGCTGACGATGCTGCGCAGCGACGGCCAGACCCGCGCGAGCTCGGCTATCAGCATGCCGTAGGTCGTCATCGGCAAGCCGTAGCCGCCGTCCTTCTCTTGCAACATGCCGCCCAGCAGGCCGAAGTCGCGCATGGCGCGGACCATTTCCTGCGGCACCACGCGGCCTTCGGCTTCATAGCGGTTGACGATGGGCGCGACTTCGGCCGCCAGGTAGCGGCGCAGCGAGTCGCGCAATTCGGTCTGGGTGGAGTCCAGTGAGAAGTCCATGCGAGTCCTAGGTGAAAAGGGGCGGGAATGGGAATCCGGCGATGTTCATGCCCGCCGCTGCTGCAGGCCGGAGTTCGCGCCTTCGCGCAAGCCGATCAGCGCATCCAGCGGCACGGCGCCCTGTCCACGGGCGCCGACCCAGACCGGATTGAGCTCCATTTCCTGCAGGGTGTCGCGGTGGTGCCAGGCAAAGTCGGAGACCCGCAGGATCAAGTCCTCCAGCGCGGCGAGATCGGCCGGCGCCTGGCCGCGCACGCCATCCAGCACGTCGGCATAACGGATCTCTGCCAGCAGCGCGCGTGCATCGTCGCGCGACAGCGGGATCATGCGGTGGGCCACGTCGCGGATGGTTTCGACGAAGATGCCGCCCAGGCCAAAGGTCAGTACCAGGCCGAAGGCCGCATCGCTGTGCACGCCGATCAGCACCTCGCGCCCGCCCGGCGGCAGCATGCGCTCGACCAGGATGCCGTCGATGACGGCGCCCGGGCAGCGCTGCGCGACGGATTCGTGGATGGCGGCGTAGGCCTCGCGCGCCGAGCCGGCGTTGGCGATGCCGAGTTTGACGCCGCCCGCTTCCGTCTTGTGCGCGATCTGGACGCTGACCACTTTCATCACCACCGGAAAGCCCAGAAGCTCCGCTTCCCGGGCCGCCTGTTCTGCGCTCGTGACCACCCGGCCTTCCGGTATCGGCAGCCCGGCTTCGCGCAGCAAGGATTTGGCCGCGGCCTCGCTGAGCATGCGGACGCCGCTGGCCGTGCCCGCATCCTCATGCCGGGACGCAGCGGCGGCCGGGCGACCGGCGCGGGTCCACGGAATGGCCTTGGACAGGGCGGAGATTGCGTCGGACAGGGACAGGAAGGGCAGCAGGCCGGCGGTTTCCAGCAACTGGAAGCCGCCGCCCAGCCGACGGCTCATCCAGACGGGCACGATCAGGGTCTCGGTTTCGGCGGCGACCGTGGCGATGGCCTGCGCCATGCCGTCGGTAATGACGCCATAGTCCATCGGAATCGGAAACAGCACCGTGCCAACCGCGGGGTCGGCGCATATCGCGCGCAGGCATGCGGCCGAGGCTTCGGGGTTGCGCAGGATGTCGGCGGTGGTGTCGACCGGATTGTCCATGCTGGCGAAGTCCGGCAGCAGTTTGCGCAGGGCCGCCTTGGTGTCAGGCGAGAACGTCGCCATCGGCAGTCCGGCGGCGCCGGCAATGTCCGCGGCCAGCGCGGCGGTGCCACCCGAAAAGGTATAGATGCACAACCCGTTGCCGCTCTTGGGCGTGATGCGGGTCAGCAGGCGCGAGGCCGCCAGCAGCTCGTCCAGGTCGTCCACCTCGATCGCGCCGAACTGGCGGAACACGGCGCTGTTGACGGCTGCCGTGCCGGCCACGGACGCCGTGTGTGACTGCGCCGCGCGCACGCCGGCATCGGATCTGCCGACCTTGAGCACCACCACCGGCTTGTTGCGCGCGCGCGCCAGCTCCAGCGCCGCCGTCAGGCGCCGGCCGTTCTTCACGCCCTCCATCAGTAATGCGATGACGCTGATCTGCGGGTCGTTCGCCATGTGGGCGATGAAGTCGGGGATCTCCAGGTCGACCTCGTTGCCGGCGGAGAACCACAGACCCACGCCCTGCCCGAACGACAGGCCCTGCAGCAGATTGCGGCCTAGCCCGCCGCCCTGCGTCGCCAGGCCGATCGAGCCGGCATTCAGGTCGTCCTTGAACGCCGGCGAAAAAGTCATGCCCAGGCGGTCGCGGACATTCACGAAGCCCGGACAGTTCGGTCCGTAGACGTGCAGGCCCGTGGCCTGGCACAGCTCGGCGATCTCGCGTTCCAGGCGCTGGCCTTGCGCGCCCGCTTCTGAAAAGCCCGATGTCATGACCACTGCAAATGGAATTCCGCGCGCCGCGCATTCCCGCAAGGCTTCCAGCACCAGCGTGGCGTTGATCATGATCAGGGCCACGTCGATATCGGCCTCGGGCAGCGCGCTGATGGACGGCCAGCAGGGCCGGCCGCCGATCTCCTGGTAAGCGGGATTGACCGCGTAGACCTCGCCGGGCACGGCGGAATGCAGCACGAGGTTGTCGTACAGGCGGCGCCCCTGGCTGGATTCGCGGGCGGAAGCGCCGACCACGGCCACGTTGCGCGGATTGATGAAGCGGGTCAAGTCTGCAAAGGGTTTCATGCCGCGCTCTCCATGGACCGCAGCACCATCGCGAAGTCGGCCTGGACCACGACCTCGCCGCGCTGGTTGATGGCTTCGCGCCGGAACACCACCCTGTCCTTGCCGGGGCGGTATTGCCCGTTCTTTTCCGTCACCGTCACGCGCACGACGATGGTGTCGCCGATGAAGGTGGGCTTGGGAAAGCGGCAATTGATGTCGATCAGCGCCAGCACGTAGGGCTCGAGCTGGCGGTATCCGCTGGACTGGGTGGTCAGCCCCGACAGCACGGACAGCACCAGCAGCCCGTGGGCGATGCGCTGGCCGAACGGAGTGGCGCTGGCGTATTCATGGTCGACGTGCAGGCGGTTGAAGTCGCCGGACAGGCAGGCGAAGTTGACGATGTCGCTCTCGGTGATTGTGCGGCCGGCGGACTCGAAGCTGTGGCCGACCTGCAGGGGGGGAAGCGGGGACTGGCTGGCGGGGCTTGCGCTTTGCATGGCTGGTGGGATTCCGGAAAGAGGCGCGGGGAGGGCGTTTTACGAAGCGTAGCGGCCGCCGGTCACGTGCAGCAGTTCGCCCGTGATGAACGAGGCGCGGTCCGAAGCCAGGAAGGCCACCGCGTTGGCGATGTCCTCGACGGCGCCCAGGCGCGGCACCGGCTGGCGCGCCAGCGCGTTGGTGCGCAGCGTTTCGTAGGTGGACAGCCCGCGCACCAGCGGCGTTTCGATCAGTCCCGGAGCGATCGCGTTGGCGGTCACGTTGAACTTGCCCTGTTCCAGCGCCAGCGCGCGGGTGAAGCCGATCAGACCCGCCTTGGCGGCCGAGTAGTTGGTCTGGCCGGGATTGCCCCAGTGCGCGCGCGAGGCGATGTTGATGACGCGGCCCCACTTCCTTTCCATCATCGACGGCAGGGCGGCCTTGGTGCAGTAGTACGCGCCCTTCAGGATGGTGTCCACCACCGAATCCCAATCTTCCACTGGCATTTTGAGCAGGTACTTGTCGCGCGTGAAGCCGGCGTTGTTGACCAGGATGTCGATGCCGCCGAACGCATGCGCGGCCAGATCGGCCATGGTCTGGACCTGTTCGGGATCGCAGACGTCGAGCACGGCGCCGATGGCCTCGTGGCCGGCCTGCTTCAGGCCGCCGACCGCCTGTTCCACCGATTCGGGATTGATGTCGGTAATGACGATCCGGGCGCCTTCCTGCGCCAGGGCCAGCGCAGATGCGTAACCGATGCCGCGGCCCGAACCCGTGATGACAGCGACTTTACCGGTGAGTTGCAGGTCCATCTCCATTCCCCTTCTCTAGCTGATGAGTGTCGAAGTTATTCCGAGGTTCCGAACAAATATACACATCACCGGAAAAGTTGACAATTAATATCGGCACATCGTTATACTGTTCGGCATGTCGGAATAAGTTGGCCCGGCATTCCCATATCTCTAAAAAAAACGGAAGGAGATCGACTCATGGCAATGTTGAAGGGATTGTTGGCCGCGGCACTGAGCCTGGCTGCTGTCGGAGCAGCCAGCGGGGCCAACGCTTATCCGGACAAGCCGGTGCGGGTGTACGTGGGCTTCGCGCCAGGCGGCGCCACCGACCTGCTTGCCCGCCTGTACGCCAAAAAGCTGGGCGAGCGGTTCGGCCAGACATTCATCGTGGAGAACCGCCCTGGTGCAGGAGGCAACATCGCGGTCCAGGCGCTCACACAGGCCCCGGCCGACGGCTACACCATCGCGATGGCGGCCAACTATGTGGCGGCCAATGCCGCCATGAAGCGCAACCCCTATGACTGGGAGCGCGACCTCATGCCCATCGGCATGGTGGCGTCCACGCCCAATATCCTGGTGGTGCCACCCGGCTCCAGCATCCAGAGCGTGGATGACCTGGTCCGCAAGGCCAAAGCCGGCGGCAACAAGCTGACCTTCGCGTCGGCGGGCATGGGTTCCTCCATCCACCTGGCGGGCGAACTCTTCAAGGTGATGGCGGGGGTCGACATGACCCACGTGCCCTACAAGGGCGTGTCGCCGGCGGAGGTGGACTTGATGTCGGGCACGGTCGACATGATGTTCGGCAGCGTCTCCACCGCCATCCCCCTGGTGCAGTCCAAGAAGCTGAAGGCCTTGGCCGTGACCGGACGCGAGCGCATGAAGGCGATGCCGGACCTGCCCACCATCGAGGAAGCCGGCCTCAAGGGCTACGACGTGGAAGCGGTGTACTTCATGGCGGCGCCCGCCAAGCTGCCGGCGCCGGTCCTGAAGACGCTGGCCGACGCCGTGGCCGACATCAACAAGCAGCCCGATGTGCAGGAATTCATGGACCGGATCTATGCCCGCCCATTGACGGGCGGCCCCGAAGAGGCCCGGGCCTTTCTGAAGTCCGAGGTGAAGAAGTGGCAGGGCGTGGTCGACGCCACCGGCATGAAGGTGGACTGACGCGCGGCAAGGGGTCCGTTCGCCGGATCCATGACAGCGGGCGCCACAAGCCCGCGGAACACAAGACCTATCAGGAGACACACATGAACACACGCAGGCGAGTCGCGCTGGCAGTGCTGGCCGGCCTGATGACTACAGTGGCTGTGCCGCAGATGTCGCGCGCGGCCGATGACTACCCGAACAAGCCCTTGCGCCTGATCGCGCCCAGTTCGCCGGGCGGAATCCTGGACATTACGAGCCGGGTGGTGGGCAAAAAGCTGTCCGAACGGCTGGGCCAGCCGGTGGTGGTGGAGAACGTGCCCGGCGCGGCCGGGATTCTGGGCATGCAGAGCCTGCTGCGCGCAGAGCCCGATGGCTACACGATGATCATGGGCAGCAGCGGGCCGAACGCCGTGAACTACACGCTGTACAGCAAGCTGCCGTACGCCATGTCCGACTTTGCTCCGGTGGTGCGCATCATCACCATGCCGAACGCGCTGGTCGTCAATGCCAGCGCGCCGGTCAAGACGCTGGCGGAATTCCGCGACTACGCCCGGAAGAAGCAAGGCAACCTGTCCATGGCCGTTTCCATGATCGGCACGTCCGGCCACCTGGGCGGAGAACTGCTGAAGAACCGCCTGGACTTTACCGCGGTCACCGTGCCGTACAAGGGCGCGGCGCCCGCGACCAACGACCTGGTCGCCGGCCAGGTCGACTTTACCGTCGAAAACGTGATCACCGTGGCGCCGCTGGTCAAGGCCGGCAGATTGCGGGCGCTGGCCGTCACCACCCGTGAGCGCAGCCAGATCCTGCCCGACGTGCCCACGTTGGCCGAGCAGGGCTATCCCGACGTGGACGTCGGCGCCTGGCTGGGCGTGCTGGTCGCTGCGCGCACGCCGCCGGCCGTGGTCGCGCGCCTGAACACGGAGCTCAACGCGGTTCTGGCTGACGAAGAAGTGAAGAAGCAGCTGGCGCAGCAAGGAGGAATTCCGCTGGGTGGCACGCCGGCCGAGTTCGACAGCTTCATCCGGTCGGAAAAGGACCGCTGGGAAAAAATCATCAAGGCCGCCGGCATCAAGGTGGAATGATCAGCATGCCGGCGGCGGCAACGCGCCGCCGGCATGCGTAGGAGGCATGATCCATGGCAATTGATTATCAAAACCTGCGCAACTGGAAGTTCGAAGACCGCGTCGACCGCTACACCGCGCGCGACTGCATGATCTATGCATTGGGCCTGGGCTACGGCAGCGATCCCGCCAACGAGGCCGAACTGCGTTATGTGCATGAGGATGGGACGGTCGTGGTGCCGACCTTCCTGGCGACCATCGGGGCGCCCAACGGTTGGGCGGCCGATCCGGGCACCGGCATCGACTGGGTGAAGATCCTGCATGGCGAACATCGCATGACCTTCCATGCGCCCTTGGCGGCCGCAGGCGCCGTGCGCAGCCAGACGCGGGTGACGCGGGTGGTGGACAAGGGCGCCAGCAAGGGCGCGCTGGTGGTTACCGTGCGCGACATTTCGGACGCCGAGAGCGGCGCGCCCCTGGCCACGGTGGAGCATGTGTCGTTCTGCCGCGCCGACGGCGGTTTCGGCCAGGGGGACGAGCCGCCCGACGCCTTGCCGGCGACGCCGGAGCGCGCGCCTGACCAGGTCGTGCTGCTGCCCACGCTGCCGCAGCAGGCCCTGCTTTACCGGCTGAACGGCGACCTCAACCCGGTGCATGCGTTGCCGCACATGGCGCGCGCCGCGGGTTTCGACCGACCCATTCTGCACGGCCTGTGCACGTACGGCATGGCGGCGCGCGCCTTGCTGCAGGCCTGCGCGCCCGCCGCGCCGCAAAGGTTGGGCGGAATCGCCGCGCGTTTCTCCGCGCCGTTTTTCCCTGGCGAGACGCTGCGCGTGGAGCTGTGGCGCGACGGCGACAGCCTGCGTTTCCGCGCCCTGGCCCACGAGCGCGGCACGGTGGTGCTGAGCAACGGCGTCGCCAACCTGGCCCATTGAGCTGACCCGAGGTGAACCATGTCTGCACTTGAAGCCCATGCCCGGGAGATGCCCGAGCGCATCGCCTACCGCATGATTCCATCCGGAACCACGGTGACGTGGCGCGAACTGGAGCTGCGCAGCCGCAAATGCGCGGCGGCCCTGCTCGATGCCGGCCTGCGGGCCGGCGACGTGATCGCGGTGTTCCTGGAAAACCATCCACGCTTTTTCGAACTGCTGTGGGCCGCGCATCGCATCGGCCTGTACTACACCACCATCAGCCGCCACCTCAAGCGCGAGGAGGCACGCTACATCATCGAGAACTGCGACGCCCGGGTCCTGTTCTATTCAGGCCATACGCAAGCTGAAACGGACGCGGACAGCCTGGACCGGCGCGGCGTCCTGCGCGTCTGCATGGACGGCGCCGACGCCGGCGCGATCCGGTACGAAACCTGGATCGGCCGCCATGCGGACGACGTGACGCTGCCTGAAACCCCGGAAGGCACGGACTTCCTCTATTCGTCGGGCACCACCGGCCTGCCCAAGGGAATCAAGCGTCCGCTATCGGTGGCCAACCGCTACTTCCGCGTGGGCGATGCGCCCAGCAGCGCCTGGAAGGCATTCGATCGCGACACGGTCTATCTGTCCACGGCGCCGTTCTATCACGCAGCCCCCGTGCGCTGGAACATGGCGGCGCTGCGCGCGGGCGGCAGCTGCGTCATGATGGAAAAATTCGACGCGGCGGCGGCGCTCGAAGCCATCGAGACCTACGGCGTCACGCATTCGCAGTGGGTGCCGACCATGTTCATCCGCCTGCTGCGCCTGCCGCAGGAAGTGCGCCAACGTCACGACCTGTCCACGCTGCGCTATGCCGTGCACGCGGCCGCGCCGTGCCCGGTCGACGTCAAAGAGGCCATGATCGCGTGGTGGGGACCGATCCTGTACGAGTACTACAGCGGCACCGAGCTGGTCGGGCGCACTTCGCTGGGGTCCGAGGAGTGGCTGGCGCACCGGGGGTCGGTCGGCAAGCCCGAGTTCGGCCAGGCACACATTATGAGCGAGGACGGCCTGACCGAATTGCCCGCGGGCCAGCCCGGGGTCATCTACTTCTCGGGCGGCGGCTCCTTCGAATACCACAAAGACCCGGACAAGACGCGCGCCGCCTACAACGCGCGCGGCTGGGCCACCTATGGCGATATCGGCTACCTGGACCAGGACGGCTATCTGTACCTGACCGACCGCCTGTCCAACATGATCGTGTCGGGCGGGGTCAACATCTATCCGCAGGAAGCCGAGAACCTGCTCTGCACGCATCCCGCGGTGGCCGACGTGGCGGTGGTCGGCGTGCCCAACGCCGAGTTCGGCGAGGAGGTCAAGGCGGTTGTGCAACTGCGCGACCCGGCCGCAGCCAGCCCCGAGCTGGCGCAGCAACTGATCGCCTATTGCCGCGACCGGATCTCGCCCATCAAGTGCCCCAAGAGCGTGGACTTCTCCAGCGACATGCCGCGCACCGAGACCGGCAAGCTGCTCAAGCGCCTGGTCAAGCAGCGCTACTGGCCGCAAGCGTAGGCGGCCCACTATGACAGATCAGGAGGCAGCATGAACCGGCAGCGCAAGCTTTTCTCGGCGGACCATGAATTGTTCCGCGATACCGTGGCGCGCTTCATCGCGGACGAGATCACGCCCAACCACTATCAATGGGAACAGGAAGGCCTGGTGCCGCGGGACCTCTGGCGCAAGGCCGGCGCGGCGGGCATCCTGCTGCCCAGCACACCCGAGGAATACGGCGGGGGCGGCGGCGATTTCCTGCACACCATCATCGTGGTGGAAGAAATCGCGCGCGCACTGGCGACCGGGGTCACGGGGTTCACGACCCATTCCGACATCGTCGCGCCCTACCTGCTCAACTTCGGCACTGAACGCCAGAAGCAGCGCGACCTGCCCGGCATGGCGCAGGGAGACATCGTGGCGTCCATCGCCATGACCGAGCCGGGGGCGGGCAGCGACGTCAAGGCGATACGCACCGCGGCGGCCAAAGCGCAGGGCGGTTACGTCATCAATGGCCAGAAGACCTTCATCACCAACGGCTTTCACGCCGACCGCGTGCTGGTGGTGGCCAAGACCGATCCGGCCGCGGGCGCGCGCGGCATCAGCCTCTTCTGGGTAGACGCCACCACGCCGGGATTCACGCGCGGACGTCTCCTGGACAAGGTCGGCCAAAAGGCGCAGGACACGGCGGAGCTCTTCTTCCAGGACATGTTCGTGCCGGACGAGGACATGCTGGGCGAGCCCGGGCAGGGATTCGGCTACCTGATGAAGGAACTGGTGCGGGAACGCCTGATGATCGCGGTGCGCTGCGCCATGGCGCTGGAGAGCGCGCTGCAATGGACCGTGGACTACACCAAGGAAAGGCGCGCCTTCGACAAGGCCCTGATCGACAACCAGCACATCCGCTTCAAGCTGGCCGACATCAAGACCCTGGCTGCCGCCACCCGGGCCTTCGTCGATGGCTGCGTGCAGCAATACCTGGACGGCGAGCTCGACGCCGCGGGCGCCGCCATGGCCAAGCTGTGGGCGTCCGAAGCCACGGACGCCATCGATGACCTGCTGCAGTTCCATGGCGGCTACGGGTACATGCGCGAATACCCCATCGCGCGCGCCTATACCGACGTGCGGCCCAACCGGATTTATGGCGGCGCCTCGGAGGTCATGCGCGAGCTGATCGCCCGGACGCTTTGAACCTTTTTTGACTTCGACAGGAACAGATCCCTACATGACCAAGCATCTCTCGAAATCGGTCGCCATCGTGGGCGCCGCCGAATCGGACCTGGGGAAAGTGCCCGGGATGACCTCGCTGGACCTGCAGGCGCAGGCGTCGGCCCGCGCGCTGCGCGATGCCGGGCTGACGCTCAATGACGTCGATGGCGTGTTCGCGCACGTGGACGACAAGTTCGCCGGCCTGCATCTCGCCGAGTACCTGGGCATCCGTCCGCGCTACGTGGATTCGACCAGTGTCGGCGGCATGTCGAGCGTCATGCACATCCGCCACGCCATGGCCGCCATCGAGGCCGGCATGTGCGAGGTGGCGCTAGTGGCCTACGGCAGCACTCAGTTGTCGGACGGCACGCGCAAGGTGGGCGGCACGCCCGAGGACATGCGCATGCCGCGCGGCCAGTTCATCACGCCGTATGGCCAGCTGAGCCCCATCGGCTATTACGCGATGGTGGCGCAACTGCACATGCAGCGCTACGGCACCACTCACAAGGATCTGGCCGAGGTCGCGGTCGCGGCGCGCAAGTGGGCGCAGCTCAACCCCAAGGCCTACCGGCGCGAGGACACCTCGATCGAGGAAGTCATGGCGTCCAGGATGATCGCCGACCCCTTGCGGCAGCGCGATTGCTGCCTGGTGACCGACGCGGGCGGCGCATTCATCGTCACCTCCGCCGCGCGGGCCCGCAGCCTGAAACGGCCGCCGGTCTACGTGATGGGCATCGCGGAATCCTTCTCGCATCACTACACGCCGTTCAACACGGCGGACTGGCTGGATACCAACGTGGCGCAGACGGCGGACGCCGCGCTGGGCATGGCCGGCGTCACGCGCGCGGACATCGATGTGGTGCAGATCTACGACCACTTCACCATCGGCGTGATCCAGTCGCTGGAGGAACTGGGCTTTTGCAAGCGCGGCGAAGGCGGGGCCTTCGTGGCAGACGGGCGCCTGGCTCCCGGTGGCGACTTCCCGATCAACACCTCCGGCGGCGGCCTTTCGTACAACCACCCAGGCCAGTTCGGCATGCTGCTGCTGCTCGAAGCCGTGCACCAATTGCGCAAGGAATGCGGCGAGCGCCAACTGCCCAAGGCCGAGCTGGCCCTGGTGCATGCGCCCGGCCTGGTTTTTTCCTGCAACACCACCCTGATACTCGGAGTCTGATCATGGACCACGCACAACGCCCGCTGCCGCAACCGACCCGGATCACGCAGCCGTACTGGGATGCGGCCAGGCAAAGCCGCCTGGTCATCCAGCAATGCGGCTGCTGCAAGACGCGCCAGTTCTATCCGCGCGAATTCTGCACCGCCTGCCTGTCCGACAGCATCGAGTGGATCGACTGCGGCGGCGGAGGAACCGTCTATACCTACACGGTCAACCGACGGCCGAGCAATGCCGCCCTGAGCGAGAAAGTCCCTTACGTCGTCGCCATGATCGACCTGGACGAAGGGGTGCGCATGATGGCCAACATCATCGACAGCCCGCCCGAGGCCGTCAGGATAGGAAGCCGGGTGCGCGTGTGCTTCGAGCAGGTATCGGAGGACATCACCTTGCCGCAGTTCCGGCTGGAAGGTTGAGCCGGCCCGCTGCGGTATTGGGTGGCGGGAATCAGCCCTTGGTCCGCCGATTCGACGAGCCGGCCGCCTCCCCGTCCGGCGCGACGCTCGCCACCGCTTGCAGGCATTCGATCAGCCCCCGCATGTGCGACGACAGGTCCAGGCTGCAATGGCGGACCAGGCCGATGGGGCCGAAGACGGGCGGCAGGTCGATGTCCAGGATGGCCAGGCCCTGGCCGCGGGCCAGGTGGCGGGCCACGCAGCGCGGCATGAGCGACAGGGTGTCGCTGCTGTTCATCAGGATGGTGTTGTTCAGCGCGGACGCCGATTCGATCCGGGCGTAGGGATAGACGCCATGGCGTTGCAGCAGCATGTCCAGGCCGATGCGCACCGGGCTGCCGCGCGGCGGCATGATCCATGGGTAGGCGGCCAGCCGTTGCCACGGCACGCCCGGTTCGCCGGCCAGCGGGTGGCCGGCGCGCGCGCAGACGCACATCGGCTCTTCATACAGCACCTGGCTGGCGAGGTCGGGTTTGCGCACGGCCTCGCCCAGCCTGGCGACCAGCAGGTCGAGCTTGCGGGTGTACAGCTCCGGGGCCAGCGCTTCGAGCGAGCCTTCGCGCACCAGCACGTTGACGTTGGCGGCCTGCTGCTTGAACCGCAGCAGCGCGCGCGGCACGAGGAAGGCGGCGGCGGTGGAGTTGACGCCGATGCTGATGGTCTCGACGTCCAGGTCCGGCGCGCCGGACCATTCGCCGCTCATGCGTTCCAGGTCGCCCAGCACCCAGCGCGCATGGCGGATCAGCGATTCGCCGTGGCGCGTGGGGAAGGTGCCTTTGGGCGTGCGGTCGAACAGGCGCGCGCCGAGCATGTCTTCGAGTTCGGCGATCATGCGCGATACGGCCGGCTGGGTGGTGGCCAGGCGCCGGGCCGCCAGGCCGACGTTGTGCACTTCGTCCAGCACCCGCATCAGGTGCAGGTGGCGCAGCCGCAGCCGCCCGCGCAGATACCAGCCGGGCGGCAGGGCGGGGGAGTCGTCGGCGGGCTGCATCTACATATCAACATTGATATGGAAAGGCCAAAATATATCATTGGACCGGAATGTGCCGCTGTTCCATGATCGTCATGACCAGCGCGCCCGCCGACGAGGCGCGCGGCGGGAAGGAGACGATCATGCTGAATTTCATACGCGCGCCGCTGGCCATGCTGTGCCTGGCGATTCCGCTGGCCGCCGCCGCGGCCTACCCCGACCGGCCGATCACGCTCATCGTGCCCTCCGTGCCCGGCGGCGGCGCGGACGTGGCGGGCCGGCTGGTGGCCGCGGAGCTGGCCAGGCGGCTGGAGGTGCCGGTGATCGTCGAGAACCGGGCCGGGGTCGCGGGCATCATCGGCTCGCAGGCCGTGGCGCGGGCCAGGCCCGACGGTTATACGCTGCTGCTGGGCCTGGACGCTTCGTTTACCGCGGCGCCTTATCTGATGGAGGAGGCGCCGTACCGGACGGAGGATTTCGCGCCCATCGCCACGCTGGCCACCTTGCAGTACGTGCTGGTGGCCTCGCCCTCGGCGCCGTTCGGCTCGCTGCGCGAGCTGCTGGACCAGGCGCGGGCGCGCCCGGACACGATCACCTACGCCAGCGGCGGGCTGGGCTCGACGCATCATTTGGCCATGGCGCTGTTCGAGCACGATGCCGGCATATCGCTCAAGCACGTGCCGTACAAGGCCGCGCCGCAGGGCTTCGTGGGGGTGATGGGCAGCCAGGTCGACCTGATGTTCATCGTGGCCAGCACGGCGTTGCCGCAGGTCCGGGCGGGCAAGGTGCGCGGGCTGGCCAACGCCGGCACGGCGCCCATCGCGGGCGCGCCCGATCTGCCGATGATCAAGGAGGCCGTGCCCGACTACACCTTCTATAGCTGGTTCGGCCTGTTCGCGCCGGCCAGGACGCCGGCGCCGGTGGTCGAGGCGCTGGGCAAGGCGGTGGCCGCCGCGCTCAAGAGCCCCGAGCTGCGCGACAAGATGCAGGCCCAGGGCATGATCGTGGGCGACGAAGGCGCCGAGGGCCTGCGCCAGCGCATCGCCCGCGACACCCGTGTTTTCGCTCCCATGCTCGCCGACATCAAGACCGCAGCCGCCAGACAGCCATGAAACCAGCCATGAAACGTCCCAATATCCTGCTCATTACCACCGACCAGCATCGCGGCGACTGCCTGGGCTACGCCGGACGGCGGGTCAAGACGCCGCACATCGACCTGCTGGCGCGCAACGGCACGCACTTCTCGGCCTGCATCACGCCCAACGTGGTCTGCCAGCCGTCGCGCGCGTCCATGCTGACGGGCCTGCTGCCGCTGACGCACGGGGTGTGCGACAACGGCATCGACCTGGACCTGCGCACCGGCGAGGCCGGCTTTGCCGGCAGCCTGGCCGCCGCGGGCTACGACACGGGCTTCATCGGCAAGGCGCATTTCTCCACTCACCACACCTTCGAGGCCACGGGGCGTCCGGAGTGCCAGTACAGCGAGGCGGCCCTGGGGCCGGGCTGGAACGGCCCGTACATGGGTTTCGAGCACGTGGAGCTGGTGGTCGAGGGCCACAACTACTGGCTGCCCACGCCGCTGCCCGGCGGCCTGCACCATTCGCGCTGGCACTACGGCGACGGGCAGGGGGAACTGCGCAACCAACTCTACCAGAAGGACCTGGGGCCGCCCAGCGGCGCACCGCAGACTTTCAATTCGGCGCTGCCGGCGGCCTGGCACAACTCGGCCTGGATCGGCGACCGGACCATCGAATACCTGCGCCGGCATGGCCAGGAGCGGCCGTTCTGCCTGTGGGCCTCGTTTCCGGATCCGCACCATCCTTTCGATTGCCCCGAGCCCTGGTCGCGCCTGCATCATCCCGACGAGGTCGATCTGCCGCGCCATCGCAGCACCGACTACGACCGCCGGCCGTGGTGGCACCGGGCCAGCATGGAAAGCAAGCCCATGGGCAATGCCGAGGTGCAGGCGCTGCGCCAGAACTTCTCGCGCATGCCGACGCCGTCCGAAGCGGCGCTGCGGCGCATCACCGCCAACTACTACGGCATGATTTCGCTGGTGGACCACCAGGTCGGGCGCGTCATGAAAGCGCTGGCCGAGTACGGGCTGGACCGGGACACCATCGTGATCTTCACGTCCGACCACGGCGAGTGGCTGGGCGACCACGGGCTGATGCTGAAAGGGCCGATGCCGTACGAGGGCCTGCTGCGCGTGGCCATGGTGGCCAGCGGTCCGGGCATCGAGGCCGGCCGGCAGGTGGCCGATCCGGTGTCGACGCTGGACCTGGCCGCCACCCTGTACGACTACGGCGGCGCCTCGGCCCTGGGGCCGGTGCACGGGCGCAGCCTGCGTCCGCTGCTCGAAGGTCGGGATGCCGGCCGCGCGTTCGCGCTCAGCGAATGGGACGTGGCGGCCTCGCGCTGCGGGGTCGAACTGAAGCTGCGCACGGCCCGCACCCGCGACTGGAAGCTGACGCTGGAACTGGATAGCGGCGCGGGCGAGATGTACTGCCTGGCCGAAGATCCGGACGAGATGGACAACCTGTTCGACGATCCCGGCCACGCGGCCCGGCGGCGCGAACTGACCGACATGATCAGGAGCCGTCCCGCCGACCAGCTGCCGGCGCGCCTGCCGGCTTCGGGCATCGCCTGAAGGCGCGCGCGCCGGCATTTGCTTTATATTCCCTGCGAATACCAACTTCCAGGGATACCCGGCCGGCTGCGACTGCGTCATAGTTCGGCGTGGGCAATGCCGCCCGCGCCTTTCTCATGACCGCCGCCATGCTTGCTTCCGAGTCGACCCTGCCTGCCCCGGTGCTGCTGGTGGAGGACGAACCCCTGATCTGCCGCCGGCTCGAAGGCCTGCTGCTGCAGCTCGGGTATGCGCCCGAGGCGCTGGTGTTCGCCGCCACGCTGGCCGAGGCGCGCGCCTGCCTGGCCACGCAGCCCGTGGCCCTGGCGCTGGTGGACCTGGGCCTGCCCGACGGCAACGGCACCGAACTGATCGCGGAAATGCACGCGGCCGATCCGGGGCTGGCGATACTGGTCATTTCGGCCTGGAGCACCGAGGACGCGATCCTGGCGGCGCTGCGGGCCGGTGCCACCGGCTATGTGCTCAAGGAGCGCGACGACCTGGAGGTGTCGCTGTCGATCCGCAGCGTGCTGCGCGGCGGCGCGCCCATCGACCCCTTCGTCGCGCGCCGCATCATCGAGGAATTGCGCCCCAGGCCGGCGGAGCCGGCAGGCGCGGCCGCCGGCGAGACGCTCAGTCCTCGCGAAAACCAGATTCTTCGCCTAGTATCCGAGGGGCTGGGAAACCGCGAAATCGCCGAGGAACTGCACCTGTCGCGCTACACCGTCGAATGCCACGTCAAGCACATCTACCGCAAGCTCGCCGTTTCCTCGCGCACCCGGGCGATCCACGCCGCGCGGTCGCGGGGGCTGCTCGATTGAGGCTGGCGATCCGGCTGGCGGTCTTGTGGCTGGCGCTGGCTTTTTCCCCGGTATGGGCGCAGGCGGAATGCACGGCCCAGGTGCTGTCGATCCAGTCGGCGCAGGGCGATGCCGAGGGCGGCCGTCCCGGGCCGGACGCATGGCGGCCGGTGACGCTGCCCGATGACTGGACCGCGCGCTGGCCCGACTACAGCGGTACGGCCTGGTATCGCATCGACTGGCGGGCGCAGTGCCCGGACGGGCGCGCCGGGCCGGTGGCGCTGGTGCTCGAATCGGTGGTCATGGCTGGCGAGGTCTACGTCAACGATGCGCGCATCTGGAGCGATCCTCAGCTGAGCGAGCCCCTGTCGCGCAGCTGGAACATGCCGCGCTACTGGCTCATCCCCGAGGCCCTGATGCGCGATGGCGTGAACACGCTGTGGCTGCGGGTGGTGGGCGTGGCCGAGCAGACGCCCGGCCTGGGGCCGGTCTACCTCGGAGAGCCCGGCCCGCTGCTGCGGCGCTACGAGGACCTGCGGTGGCGCAACCGCACGCTGTTCATGCTCAACCTGATCGTGTCGGCCGTCCTGGGCGGGCTGTGCTTCTGCATCTGGCTGATGCGCCGCGAGCAGCGCGCCTTTGGCTGGTATGCGCTGATGGCGCTGTTCTGGGTGCTGTTCATCGCCAACGTGCTGGTCACCAGCCCCTGGCCATTTGCCGACAGCATCGGGGCGGCGCGCGCCAACGCCATGGTGCTGGTGCTGTACGTGGCGTGCTTCTGCATTTTCACGTGGCGCTTCGGCGAGCAATCGCTGCCGCGCACCGAAAAGGCCTTGTGGATACTGTCCGCGGCGCTGCTGGCGGCGGTGGCCCTGGCGCCGCGGGCGCAGCTGCCCGAGGTCCGGCTGGCCGCGGTGCTGACCGCGTCCGCCATTTTTTTCGCGAACTGCCTGCAGTTCCCGTTCCACGCCTGGCGCACCCGGCGGCCCGAAAACCTCATGCTGGCGGCCTGCCTGCTGGTGTTCCTGGCCGTCAGCGTCCATGACCTGCTGCGCATCCTCAAGCTCATCGCCAGCGACACCGCGTATACGCCGTTCACCAGCGTGGTGGTCACGCTGTGCATATCGGCCGTGCTGGGGCTGCGCCACGCGCGCAACGTGCGCCGCATCGAACGCTTCAGCCAGGATCTGGCCGTGGGCATCGCGCAGGCGCGCACCGAGCTGGCCACGACGCTGGAGCGCGAGCACGCGCTGGCGCTGGCCAATGCGCGCCTGCAGGACCGCCTGCAGATCGCCCACGACCTGCACGACGGCCTGGGCGGCTCGCTGGTGCGCATGATGGCCGCGGTGGAGCAGGCCAGCCAGCCGGTGCAGAGCCAGCAGTTCCTGTCCATGCTCAAGCTGCTGCGCGACGACCTGCGCCAGACCATAGACAGCGGATCGAGCGCGGGCGTGAAGGTGCCGGCCACCCCGCGCGAGTGGATCGCGCCGCTGCGCCACCGTTTCATGCAGCTTTTCGACGAACTGGAGATCCGCGCGAGCTGGGCGGTCCCGGCGCAGTGGCGCACGCCGCCCAGCGCCTTGCAGTGCATGGCGCTGACCCGGCTGGTCGAGGAATCGCTGGTGAACGTGCTCAAGCACAGCCGCGCGCGCCGCGTCGAGCTGGCGCTGCGCCAGCCCGAATCCGACAGCCTGGAGCTGCTGATCGAGGACGACGGCGCCGGTTTCGATGTGGCGGCGGTGCTGCGGGCCGGTATCAGCGTGGGCATGCGCAGCATGCACACCCGCATCGAGCGGGTGGGCGGCAGGCTGGAGGTGGCGTCCCGCCCGGGACGGACCGCGCTGACCGCCACGCTGGCGCTGCGCGCGTCCCAGCCCTGAGGCGCGCCGCTACCGGTTTTCGTCGCCTATCGTCAGCCCGCCGGCCTTCATGATGCGTTGGGCGATCTCTTCGGCGGACTTGCCTTCGAAGCCATGTTCGCCCGCGACGATGCGCAGGTTGTCGCTTTCCAGCGGGGCCATGAGGGTGGCCGACGACAGCACCACGCCGTCGGCGCGCAGCTGGATGCGCTGGCCGACGCGCGCGCGGGTGAAGTCGGCCAGCGCCTTGGCGCTTTCCGGCTTCAGCGTGATTTCCACCGTGCGGGCCGAGGTGGCCGGATCGGCGCTCGCCGTCGCCTGCTGCGCCTGCAGCATGACCGTCTCGGCCTGCGCCGCGCAGGGCAAAAGCGCGGCCAGCAGGGCGGCGCGCAGCAAATGGCGGATGGGCGGCATGGAACTCTCCTTCCGGGCAATGGCCCGCGTTTTCGCATCCTAGCCTATCCCCTGGTGTTGTTAATCGGCCAGAAAATTCGACAAAAATGACGAATTTCTGAATAAAGCCTGACAAATAGTTGAATGCAATAATGGTAATGAATATCATTGGCCTTCTTATAAAACCAAGAGCGCATCCATAGCGCACCCGCCGCGGGGCGGTTTCCGAAAGAGTCCAATGAGCAAAGCAGAGAGTTTGACGGCCGGCGCCAAGGCCGGCGGCAGCATTTCGTCTACGAATTCCACGATCTACGCCGCGGTCTGCGGCGCCCTGATGTCGCCGGGCCTGGTCCTGGCGCAGGGCAGCCTGGCGCCGGGAGCGGTGCCGGAACTGTCGCCCGTGCAGGTGCAGGGCCAGGCGGTCAGCGACGGCTACGAGGCGAACGTCGCCTCGTCTCCCAAGATGACGGCGCCCCTGCTGGACACGCCGCGCTCGGTGACCGTGATCACCGAGCAGCTGATGCGGGACCGCGCCGCCTCGTCGCTGATGGACGTGCTGCGCACCGCGCCCGGCATCACTTTCGGCGCGGGCGAGGGCGGCACGCCCGCCGGCGACCGGCCCTTCGTGCGCGGCTACGAGGCCAGCACCGACATGATGGTCGACGGCATGCGCGACCTGGGCCGCTTCTCGCACGAGACCTTCAATCTGGAATCGGTCGAGATCCTGAAGGGCCCCAGCTCGGCCTACAGCGGGCGCGGTTCGACCGGCGGCAGCATCAACCTGGTCAGCAAGACGCCCAAGCTGGAAGACTTCGTCGAAGGCACGGTCGGCGTCGGCACCGACAAGAACTGGCGCCTGACCGGCGACGCCAACTGGGGGCTGGGCGAGAGTTCGGCGTTCCGCCTGAACTTCATGAAGCAGGGCGGCGACATCCCGGGCCGCGACCACGTCGAGACCGACCGCTGGGGCGTGGCGCCGTCGTTCACCTGGGGCCTGGGCACGCCGACCCAGGTCACGCTCAGCTACTACCACCTGCAGAACGACGACACGCCCGACCTGGGCATCCCGTTCAAGAACGAATCGCGCCCCGGGCGCGTGACGCCGCCCGACGTGGACCGCGACAACTACTACGGGCTGGTCGGGCGCGACTACCGCAAGAACCAGGCCGACATGGGCACCCTGATGGTGGAGCACAAGTTCAGCGACAGCCTGAAGCTGCGCAACGGCACGCGCTACACCCAGTCCAGCAACGAATACGCCATGACGCGCCCCTCGTTCGACAACTGCGCGGCGCGTACGGGCGGGCGGCCCAATCCGGCCTATGGCGTGGCGCCGTGCTCCACCGAGGCGCCGGGCGTGCAGATGACCAAGGCGCTGCGCACGCTGAACCAGACCAACCGGTCCTTCATCAACCAGACCGACCTGTTCGGCGAATTCCTCGCCGGCGGCGTGCGCCACAGCTATGCGGCCGGCCTGGAATACAGCAACGAGAAGATCATCAAGCGCGACGGCGTGCCCCGCGGCGGCTTCGACAAGGCCCTGATCGACGATCTCTACCACCCGAACCCGCACCAGGCCTATACCGGCAGCCTGAGCTGGGGCCCCAGGTACGACGCCGCCGAAACCATCACCCGCGCGGCCTACCTGTTCGACACGATGAAGTTCAGCGAGCAATGGGAGGCCAACGTCGGCCTGCGCTATGACAACTACCGCGTCACCAGCGGCGACGCGCAGCGCACCGACAATATGTGGAACTACCAGTTGGGCCTGGTCTACAAGCCCGCGCCCAATGGCAGCATCTACGTGTCCTACGGCACTTCGTCCAACCCGTCCGGCGAAACCGCGGCCCAGTCGGGCGGCGCCGACGGCGCGGCCGGCGGCCGCCTGACCGCGGACACGGCGCAACTGGCGCCGGAAAAGAGCCGCAGCATCGAAGTGGGCACCAAGTGGGACGTGTTCGACGAGCGCCTGTCGCTGACGGCGGCGGTGTTCGAGACCCGCAAGACCGACGCGCGCAGCGCCGACCCGATCACCGGCGACGTGACGCTGTCGGGCAGCAACCGCGTGCGCGGCATCGAACTGGGCGCGGCCGGCGCCATCACGCCGAAATGGCAGGTGTGGGCGGGTTACAGCTACATGGACCCCAAGGTCACCAGCTACCAGAGCGGCGGCACGGACTACAGCGGCAACCAGATGAAGTTCATTGCGCGCCAGAGCGCCAGCCTGTGGAGCACGTATCGCCTCATGCCCGAGTTGACGGTGGGCGCCGGCGCCACCTATACCGGCAAGCGCTACGTGGACGACGCCAACGTCTACCAGCTGCCCTCGTACTGGCGCTACGACGCGATGGCGTCCTACCAGTTCAACCGCAACTTCAGCCTGCAGCTCAACCTGAACAACCTGACCGACGAGACCATATACGAAGCCTCGCACGTGGGCCTGTTCAGCTACGTGGCGCCGGGCCGCTCGGCCATGCTGACCGCCACCTTCCGCTACGACTGAGGCGCGAAGCCGGCCCCACCGCGGGGCCGGCCATGATTGCGCGCCGGTCCGCCATGGTCAAGAATGTTGCTCACCGAGTGTCGGCAACATCAAAGGAGCAACCATGGCAGACATCAAATCCGAAACCCAGGCCCTGTTCGACCAGGGCCTGGAACTGCGCCGCGAGGTGCTGGGCAGCGAATACGTGGACGGCTCGATGGCCCGGGCCAACGAGTTCATGATGGCGTTCCAGCACATCACCACCGAGTGGTGCTGGGGCTACACCTGGGGCCGGCCCGGCCTGGAGAAAAAGACCCGCAGCATGCTGAATCTGGCCATGCTGACGGCGCTGAACCGTCCGGCCGAAATCAAGCTGCACGTCAAGGGCGCGCTCAACAACGGCGTGACGGTCGAGGAGATCAAGGAGATCCTGCTGCAGGCCACCGTGTACTGCGGCATTCCGGCGGGCCTGGACGCCTTCAAGGCCGCCAATCAGGTGCTGGAGGAAGAGGGCGCCTTCAAGGCTGACGCGTCGTAAGCCGGCGCCGCCCGCTGCGGCGGGCATGAGTCTGATAAAGCGCGGCGGCGTCCCGGACGCCGTGCTTTCGCTGGCATAGTCTGCGGCACTTCAACGGACGGATTCCGTCGCGCCAGCCGCATGACCCTACCACCGCAGTCCTTCCCGCGGGCGCTTCCATGAGCGCCGTCATCACGCTGCTGCGTCCGCAGCAATGGCTGAAGAACGGCTTCGTGCTGATCGGGCTGATCTTCAGCAACGGCTGGGCCGATCCCCGCCTGGTGTTCGCCGTGTGCGTGGGCTTCGTGGCGTTCTGCCTGGCGTCCAGCGCGGCCTACGTGCTGAACGATTACCACGACCGCGGCGCCGACGCCGCGCATCCCGTAAAGCGCCATCGTCCCATCCCGGCCGGCCGGGTCGGGCTGCGCGAGGCGCGCGCGCTGATGCTGCTGCTGGCCTGGGGCGCCCTGGCCATTCCGCTGGGCACGGGACAGTGGGCGGTGGCGCTGGCCGTGGCGGTCTATTTGCTGCTCAACGTCGCCTACAGCCTGAGCCTGAAGCATCACGTGCTGGTGGACGTGTTCTGTATTTCAGCCGGCTTCATGCTGCGGCTGGCCTGCGGCACGTATGCGGTGGGCGTCGCGCCCTCGCGCTGGCTGCTGCTGTGCAGTTTCATGCTGACCCTGTTCCTGGGGTTCGCCAAACGCCGCGCCGAAATCGCCGTGCGCGCCGAAGGCGCGCGCAGCGTGCTGCAAGACTACAGCGCCCAGCTGCTGGATGCGCTGGTCGCCATTACCGCCTGCGCCAGCCTGCTGGCCTACGGACTGTACACCGTGGACCCGGAGGTCGCGGCGCTGCACGGCACCGACCATCTCATCGCCACCCTGCCCATCGTCACCTTCGGGGTGTTCCGTTACCTGTACCTGCTGTACCGGGAAGGCGCGGGCCAGGAGCCGGGCCGCGATCTGCTGGCCGACGGCCAGATCCGCCTGGCGGTGCTGGCCTGGGCGGCGGCGGCCATCCTGTTGCTGGGAGCATGAACATGACTGCGCTGGCGCGAATGTTCGCCTTCGAGCGTCCGGGCTTGCGCCGGTTCCTCCTGTGCTGCGCCTATGTGGTGGTCGCGGCCGCGGCGTTCAACGGCTTCTACACCAAGTGGCGGCTCAATGACGGCAATCCGGCCCTGAGCCTGGCGCACATGGTGGAGGGCACGGCCCACCGTCCCTATGTGTACCGGCAATTCGTGCCCGCGCTGGCCAACGGCATCCAGGCGCTGCTGCCGCCGGCGATGGTGGCGCGCATCTCCGCGCGTCTGGCGCGGCCGGGGCGGGTCGACAGCCGCTGGGGACTGGCGATGCGCTATCCGGCCTCGGAATCGCTGATCCCCGCGGTCGCGCTGCGCTATCACCTCGTCTATTACCTGGCCTTTCTCGCGCTGGTGGCCGCGCTTTTCGTCATGCGGCGCGTATGTCTGCGGGCCGGCGCCGACCGGATGGGCGCGACCCTGGCGCCGGCCGCCGTCGCGCTGCTGCTGCCGTTCTTCCTGACCGGGGGCGGCTATTTCTACGACTTCTTCGAACTGCTGTTCATGATGGGCGCGGTGCTGCTGGCGCTGGGCGCGGATCGCCGCCGGCCGCTGCGCATGCTCGGGCTGCTGGTATTGACCGGCGTGGCGGCCTGGAACAAGGAAGCCTTTTTCTTTTTCGCGCTCTCGCTCTATCCGCTGTTGCGCCGCGGGCTGCCGCGCTGGCAGGCCGGCGCGCTGGTGATGGGCATGCTGGCGATAAGCGGCTGCGTATACCTGGCGCTGCGCTTGCGTTATGCCGGCAATCCGGGGGGAACCGTCAGTTATCAGCTGTTGCATACCCTGCGCTTTTACGTCAATCCGGGCAACTGGCTGCTGACGGAAAGCACCTACGGCGTGCTGCTGCCGCGCGGCTTCGGCATCGTGAGCGCGCTGGCGCTGGCCGGCGTGGCGGCCGCCGGCTGGGAGCGTCTGCCGCCGGCGCTGCGCCGGCACGCGCGCCTGGCCCTGTGGATCAATCTGCCGCTCTTCCTGCTGTTCTGCTCGCCGGCGGAAATGCGCAACCTGAGCATGCTGTACCCCACGCTGACATGCCTGATGGCCCTGGCGCTGGATCGGTGGGCGCGGGAACGGCCGCCGCCAACGGGTTAGCCCTAGGTGTGGGGAATCGTCAAAGTTGTATGATGACCCGATTACTTCCAGCGCTGTTTCCCATGTCCGAAGAAGCCCGCATCCGCGAAGAAATCTGCACGGTAGGCGCCAGCCTGTACGACCGCGGCTACACGGTCGGGGCGGCCGGCAACATCAGCGCGCGGCTCGACGACGGCTGGCTGATCACGCCCACCGACGCCTGCCTGGGCCGGCTGGACCCGGCGCAGCTGGCCAAGGTGGACGCGGCCGGCAACTGGGTGTCGGGCGCCAAGCCTTCCAAGACCCTGGCGCTGCACCAGGGCATTTACCGCGCCAGCCCGCAGTCGCGCGGCGTGGTCCATACGCATTCCACCCACCTGGTGGCCCTGACCCTGGCCGGCGTGTGGCGGACCGACGAAGTGCTGCCGCCCATCACGCCTTACCAGGTCATGAAGGTGGGGCGGATTCCGCTGATCGGCTATCGCCGTCCGGGCGATGCGCAGGCCGCGGCCGAGGTCGCGGCCGTGGCGGCGCAGGTGCGCGGGGCCTTGTTCGAGCGGCTGGGGCCGGTGGTGTGGGAGCGCTCCGTGTCGCACGCCTCTCATGCGCTGGAAGAACTGGAAGAAACGGCCAGGCTGTGGCTGATGAGCGATCCGCGCCCGCAGCCGCTGAGCGCCGAGGCCATCGAAGAACTGCGCGCCGTCTTCGGCGCGCGCTACTAGGAGCCGCCATGCCACGCCTGGCCGCCAACCTGAGCATGATGTATGCCGAGCACCCGTTCCTGGACCGTTTCAAGGCGGCGGCGGACGATGGATTTGCCGGCGTGGAGTTCCTGTTTCCCTACGAATTCGCGGCGGCCGACCTCAAGGCGCGGCTGGCCGATCACGGCCTGACGCAGGCCTTGTTCAATGCGCCGCCCGGCGATTGGGAAGCCGGCGAGCGGGGCATCGCCTCGCTGCCCGGCCGCGAGGACGAATTCCGCCGCGGCCTGGACCGGGCGCTGGAATATGCGGCCGCGCTGGGCTGCCGCCGGCTGCACGTGATGGCCGGCCTGATCCGCCCGGACCAGGACCGCGAGGCGCATCGCCAGGCCTATCTGGAGAACCTGGCGCGGGCCGCGCTGGCGGCGGCGCCGGCCGGCATCACCGTGGTGATAGAACCCATCAACCCGCGCGATATGCCGGGCTTTTTCCTCAACCGCCAGGACGAGGCCCAGGCCATCTGCGCCGAAGTCGGCGCCGACAATCTCAAGGTGCAGTTCGATATCTACCACTGCCAGATCGTGGAAGGCGACATCGCCATGAAGCTGCAGCGCGACATGGCGGGCATCGGCCACATCCAGATCGCGGGCGTGCCGGACCGCCACGAGCCCGACCTGGGCGAGCTGAACTACCCCTATCTGTTCGAGCGCATCGACGCGCTGGGCTACGCCGGCTGGATCGGCTGCGAATACCGCCCCAAGGCCGGCACCTCCGCCGGCCTGCGCTGGGCGCGACCCTATCTTTGCGGCACTGGGCACTCATCATGAAAATACTGATTACTGGCGGCGCGGGCTTTCTGGGCCAGCGGCTGGCGCGCAAACTGCTGGAACGGGGCGCGCTGGCGCTGGATGGCGGCGCGCCCCAGCCCATCGGCCGGATCGATCTGCTGGACGTGGCCGAGGCGGGCGCCTGCGCCGATCCGCGCATGCGGTCGCTGGTCGGCGACATCGCCGATCCGGCCGTGCTGCGCCAGGCCATCGACGCCGATACCCGCGTCATCTTCCACCTGGCCGCCATCGTCAGCGGCCAGGCCGAGACCGACTTCGACCTGGGGATGCGGATCAACCTGGACGCCTCGCGCGCGCTGCTCGAAACCTGCCGCCAGCTCGGCCATCGCCCGCGCGTGATCTTCACCAGTTCGGTGGCGGTGTACGGCGGCGACTTGCCCGAGACGGTGCGCGACGACACCGCGCTCAATCCCCGGTCGTCCTACGGCACGCAGAAGGCGATTGCCGAGCTGCTGCTGGCCGACTACACGCGGCGCGGCTACGTCGATGGCCGCGTGCTGCGCCTGCCGACCATCAGTGTGCGCCCGGGCCGTCCGAACGCGGCGGCCTCGTCGTTCGCCAGCGGCATGATCCGCGAACCGCTCAACGGCGAGGCGGCGGTCTGTCCGGTCGGCCCCGATACCCGGCTGTGGCTGCTGTCGCCGCGCGGCGCGATCCAGGCGCTGATCGCCGGCTGCGAGCTGCCGGCCGCGGCAGTGGCCGACCGCCGGCCGATCAACCTGCCGGGCGTGTCCGTCACCGCCGGCGACATGCAGCAGGCGCTGCGCGAGGTGGCCGGCGACGAGGTCGCCGACCGCATCGCCTGGCAGGCGGACGAACGGGTCGAGCGCATCGTCGGCAGCTGGCCCGGACGCTGGGACACGACGCGCGCGGCCGCGCTGGGGCTGCAGGGCGAGCGCGATTTCGCCGAAATCATCCGCGCCTACCTGGCCGACGACCTGCCGCGCTGATCGCCGGGCTTTCTGGATCTCCATACCATGAACCATCCGCAGACTACTCCGCGCCGCGTCGGCGTGATCGGCCTGGGCGCCATGGGCGCGGGCATCGCGCAAAGCCTGCGCCGCGCCGGCCACGAGGTGCATGCCTACGACATCCGGCCCGGCGTGGCCGAGGCCTACGCGGCCGAGGGCGGCGTGGCCTGCGCCTCGCTGGCCGAGATGGCGCAGGCCTGCGACATCGTGATCAGCGTGGTCGTCAACGCACAGCAGACCGAGGCGGTGCTGTACGGCGACGGCGGCATCGCCGCCGCGCTGCGCCCGGGCGCCGTGTTCGTGATGTGCTCCACCGTGGACCCGAACTGGTCGGTCGCGCAGGAGGCGCGCCTGGCCGGGCTGGGCGTGCTGTACGTGGACGCGCCCATCTCCGGCGGCGCGGCCCGGGCCGCCGCGGGTGAAATGACCATGATGACCGCCGCTCGGCCGGCCGCCTACGAGGCCTGCGGCGGCGTGCTGGAATCGATGGCCGGCAAGGTGTATCGCCTGGGCGACCGGGCGGGGGCGGGCAGCAAGGTCAAGATCATCAACCAGCTGCTGGCCGGCGTGCATATCGCGGTCGCCGCGGAGGCCATGGCGCTGGGCCTGCGCGAAGGGGTGGACGCCGACGCGCTGTACGAAGTCATCACCCACAGCGCCGGCAACAGCTGGATGTTCGAGAACCGCATGGCCCACGTCCTGGCCGGCGACTACACGCCGCTGTCGGCGGTGGACATCTTCGTGAAGGACCTGGGCCTGGTGCTGGACACCGCGCGCCACAGCAAGTTTCCGCTGCCGCTGGCGGCGACCGCGCACCAGATGTTCATGCAGGCCTCGTCGGCCGGGCATGGCCGCGAGGACGACAGTGCCGTGATCAAGATTTTTCCGGGAATCCTCCTGCCGGAGCCGAAATGAGCCTCAAACTGGGTTGCATCGCCGACGATTTCACGGGGGCCACGGACCTGGCCAACAATCTGGTGCGCGCCGGCATGCGCGCGGTGCAGACCATCGGCGTGCCGGGCGCGCCGCTGCGCGGCGACGCCGACGCAGTGGTGGTGGCGCTGAAAACCCGCACCCTGCCCGCCGACGAGGCCGTGGCGCAGTCGCTGGCGGCGCTGGACTGGCTGCAGGCGCAGGGCGCCGAGCAGATCTATTTCAAGTACTGCTCCACCTTCGACAGCACGCCGCGGGGCAATATCGGTCCGGTCATCGACGCCCTCATGGCGCGCCTGGGCACGGATTTCACCATCGCCACGCCGGCCTTTCCGGACAACGGGCGCACGGTGTTCAAGGGCTATCTGTTCGCCGGCGACGTGCTGCTGAACGAATCGGGCATGCAGCATCATCCGCTCACGCCCATGACCGATCCCAACCTGGTGCGCGTGCTGTCGGCGCAGACCTCGCGCAAGGTCGGGCTGATCGACTATGCCGTGGTGGCGCGCGGCAGCGACGCGATCGGCGCGCGCATGCGCGAGCTGGCATCCGAGGGCGTCGGGATCGCCATCGTCGATGCGGTCGGCAACGCCGACCTGCTGGCCCTGGGCCCGGCGCTGCGCGGCATGCCGCTGGTGACCGCCGGCTCGGGCGTGGCGATCGGCCTGCCGGCCAACTGGGGTTTGGCGCCCGGCGGGCGCGCCGCACGGGCGCGCGTGCCGGGGCCGCAGGCGGTGCTGGCCGGCAGCTGCTCGGCCGCCACCAACGGACAGGTCGCGGCCTTCATCGAAAGCGGACGGCCGGCGCTGGCGCTGGACCCGCTGCGGCTGGCGGCCGGCGACGACGTGGCCGGCGAGGCGCTGGCCTGGGCCGCGCCGCGGCTGGCCGACGGACCGGTGCTGATCTATTCCACCGCGCAGCCCGAGCAGGTGCGCCAGGCCCAGGGCGCGCTGGGCGCCGAACGCGCCGGCGCGCTGGTCGAGGCGGCGCTGGCGCGCATCGCGGCCGGACTGGTCGAACGCGGCGTGCGACAGCTGATCGTGGCCGGCGGCGAGACCTCGGGCGCGGTGGTGCAGGCGCTGGGCCTGGAGCAGATCGCCATCGGCGAACAGATCGACCCGGGCGTGCCGTGGTGCGCGGGCTATGCGCCCGCCGCGCAAGGGGACATCAGCATTGCGCTGAAGTCGGGGAACTTCGGTACACGGGATTTTTTCATCAAGGCATTCGCCAAGGCGTTTGCCTAACGATGCGCCTGCCGCAGCCGCCTGGCTGCGTTCACCATATGGATGCGGGCCGCTTCGCGCGCGCCGTCGACGTCCTTGTTGCGTATGGCTTCGACGATGGCGGCGTGTTCCTGCAGTACGTCGCGCATGAGGTTGGCGTGGCGCGCCTCGTTGCCGCGCGTGACGCGGGTGGCGGCTTCGAGGAACTGGCTGACGAAGGCCAGCGTGGTCAGGAAGTACGGGTTGCCGGTGGCGCGCGCGATGCTGCGGTGAAACGCCACGTCTTCTTTCACGCCGTCGCCGCCGTCCGCGACCGCCTGCGAGATCGCGGCCAGCGCCGCGTCGATGTCGGCCATGTCCTGCTTCTTGCGCATGGCGGCGGCCTGCGCGGCGATTTCGGTTTCCAGCGCGCGGCGCAGGTCCACGATATGCAGCACCGCCTCGATCGAGGACAGCTCGGCCGCGTCGATGCGCAGGGGGCGGTTGCCGGTGGCGGCGGTGACGTACACGCCGCTGCCCTGGCGCGCCTCGACCACGCCGTCCTGGCGCAGCCGGGACACGGCTTCGCGGATGACGGTGCGGCTGACGCCGAACTGCTGCGCCAGCGTGGTCTCGGGCGGCAGTTTGGCGCCGGGCGGCAGGCGGCCCGTGTCGATCTCGGCGCGCAGCTGCTTGGCGACCGTATCGGTCAGCGTGGGCGGGGAGGGAAGTCGGGGAAACGACATGGATGCGCAGCGCCTGGGAATGAGCCGCTCACGAGTCGGCGGGGCAGCGTCGATGATAACCGCTAGGCGCGCGCCGCGCGGCTCAGGGTTGCGCGGGCAGGCAGCCCTGGCTTTCCAGGTATTGCAGGAAACGCTGGTCGGCGGGGCTGAGGCCGGCCTGTTCGTGGCGGGCCAGGTAGACCGGCAGGACGATGGGCGGCAGCGGCAGTTCGGCCATGCCGGGGTCCTGCGCGGCATAGCGCCTGGGCAGCGCGCCGATGCCGGCGCCGGCGCGCACCAGCGCGGCCAGCGATTCGCAGTCCGGCGCCTCGGCCACGGTGGGGCCTTCCAGGCCGGCGCGTATGCGGTGCACGGACAGCGCGGCCAGCGGCGAGCCGGTCTGCTCGTCCTCGAAGCCGATCACCGGCGCGGCGTGCGGATCATCGGCGCCGTGGACCGCGCCGTGGCCCATATAGTGGCCCATTTCCTGGTCGAACAGCTTGCGCTGCACCAGCACCGGGCGCGCGTCGCGCGCCGACACCACGCCCAGCGTGGCGTGCTTCTGGGCGAGCTGGCCGAGGATGTCGGCGCAGGTTCCGCGCTTGACGCGAAAGCGCACCAGCGGATATTGCTGGCGGTAGCCGGCGATCAGGGCCGGCAGTTCCGGCCAATGGATATGTCCGCTCAGGTGCAGCGTGACGATGCCCTGCACCACGCCGTGGGCGGCGTCCAGCGCCTTGGGCAGCGCCGTGACGATGCCGTAGATATCGGCGCAGTGCCGGTACAGCACCTCGCCGGCGGCGGTGGGCTGGAAGGCGGCGGCGCCGCCGCGTTCGATCAGGCGACGTTCCAGGCGCTCCTCCAGCCGGCGCAGCGCGGCGCTGACTGAAGGCTGGGTCACCGACAGGCGGTGCGCGGCCAGCGTGATGCTGCGCTCCTGCACGATCACCATGAAGGTGCGCAGCAGGTTCCAGTCCAGCTGATTGGCGAATTTGTCCAGGAGAGCGGTCATGCCGGGCGACTCGTATCAGCGTGCAGTTTTACCATTCCCGGTCCGGCTTCGGTGTCAGGGCGCCGGCGCATACAGGTGGCAGCGCGCCTCGTGCGCCGCCCCGGTGGCGTACAGGCCGGGCTGCGCGGCGTCGCAGCGGCCCGCGATGGCCTTGCCGCAGCGCGAGGCGAAGGCGCAGCCGCGCGGCAGGTCGATGGGCGAGGGAATGTCGCCCTGCAGCGTGATGCGCCGCTCGGGCTGGCGGCCCTCCGGCACGGGGATGGCGTCGATCAGCGCTTCGGCATAGGGATGGCGGGGCTGGACGAACACTTCTTCGGTGGGGCCTTGTTCGACGATGCGGCCCAGGTACATGACCGCCACGCGCGGGCACAGGGCGCGGATCACGGCCAGATTGTGCGAGATGAACAGATAGGAAAGGTTGAAGCGCGCCTGCAGCTCTTTCAGGAAGCTCAGGATCTGCGCCTGCACCGATACGTCGAGCGCCGAAGTGGGTTCGTCCAGCACCAGCAGCCTGGGCTTGAGCGCGATGGCGCGCGCGATGCAGACGCGCTGCTTCTGGCCGCCGGACAGCTCGTGCGGATAGCGGCTCAGGAACTGGGCCGGCAGGCCGACCATCTCCATCAGTTCGGCCGCCTGCGCGCGCAGGCGCGCGCCGCGCAGGTCGGTGTGCAGGATCAGCGGCTCGGACACGCTGCGCAGAATCGTCATGCGCGGATTCAGCGCGGAATGCGGGTCCTGGAAAATGAACTGCACCGAGCGGCGCAGCGCGCGCAGGTCGCGCGGGCTCAGCCGGGTCACGTCGCGGCCGTCGAAGTGCACGCTGCCGCTGGTGGGGTCCAGCGCCCGCGCGCACAGGCGGCCCAGCGTGGACTTGCCGCAGCCGGACTCGCCCACCAGCCCCAGCGCCTGGCCGGGTTCGATGCCGAAGCTCACGTCGCTGACGGCGTGCAGGCTGCGGCCGTCGTTCATGCGGAATTCTCGGGAGACGGAGCGCAGTTCAAGCAGCATGGGCATCGGGCTCGTGGGCCGGGCGCCGGGCCAGCAGCAGGCAGGCGGCGCTGTGTTGAGGGGCTAGGGAAACCGTGGCCGGCCGCTGTTGGCTACAGGCGGGCACGGCCGCGCTGCAGCGCGCCTGGAAACGGCAGCCGGCCGGCGGATGCAGCAGGTTGGGCACGGTGCCGGGAATGCCGGCCAGCATCTGCGCCGGCTTGCGCGGATGCGGCACGGACGCCAGCAGGCCGCGGGTGTAGGGATGGCGCGGATCGTCGAACAGGCTGGCGACCGGCGCGGTTTCGACCACGGTGCCGGCATACATCACCGCGACGCGATCGCACACGCGCGAGATCACGCCCAGGTCGTGCGAGATCAGCAGGATGGCCAGGCCCAGGTCGCGCCGCAGTTCGTCCAGCAGGTCCAGGATCTGCGCCTGGATGGTGACGTCCAGCGCCGTGGTGGGCTCGTCGGCGATCAGCAGCGACGGCGAGCCGGACAGCGCCATGGCGATCAGCACCCGCTGGCGCTGGCCGCCGGACAGCTGGTGCGGATAGCGGGCCAGCTGCGTGTCCGGATTGGGCAGGTGCACGCGCGCCAGCATGTCCGCGGCCAGTTGCCGGCGCTGGCGCGCGCTGCGGCGTTGCGCGCGCGGCTTGGCGGCGTCGTGCGCGGCGATCACGGCCGACATCTGGTCGCCGATGGTGAACAGCGGGTTCAGGTACGTCATGGGGTCCTGGAAGATCATCGCGATCTCCACGCCGCGTATCCTGCGCATGGCGGCTTCGTCCAGGCCCAGCAGACTCTGCCCGCGGTAGCGCAGGTCGCCGCCGGCCACGCGCGCCGGCGGGCTGGGCACCAGCCCCAGCACGCTTTTGGCGGTGACCGACTTGCCGCAGCCGGTTTCGCCCACGATGCCCAGGCTTTCGCCCGGGGCGATGCTGAGCGTGACGCCGTCGAGCGCCTGGTAGCAGCCATCGAAGGTGTCGAAATGCAGGCGGAAGTCGTCGAATTCCAGCAGGGGAGCCGTCATGGTGTCAGCTCCGCTGCTTGGGATCGAGCACGTCGCGCAGGCCGTCGCCGATCAGGTTGAAGCCCAGCACCGTGAGGTAGATGGCCAGGCCAGGAAAGGCCGAATACCACCACCATTGCGGCAAATAGTTGCGTCCCACGGAAATCATCGCGCCCCACTCCGGCGAGGGCGGCTGCGCGCCCAGGCCCAGAAAGCCCAGGCTGGCCGC
The DNA here is from genome assembly GCF_003267925.1 of Achromobacter sp. HZ01. NCBI lineage: Bacteria > Pseudomonadati > Pseudomonadota > Betaproteobacteria > Burkholderiales > Alcaligenaceae > Achromobacter > Achromobacter sp. HZ01. The sequence goes on along the minus strand of NZ_LWKV01000004.1, from coordinate 269,351 downwards.
GCTGAGAATCGCCATGCCCATGTCCATGGACGCCTTGATGACGATGGGCGAGACGCAGTTGGGCAGGATGTGCACGAACACGATGCGCAGCGGCCCGGCGCCCATCATGCGGGCGGCGTCGATGTAGACCTCGCCCTTGAGCGACAGCGTCTTGGCCTGGACCAGCCGCACATAGCCCGGCCACCACACCAGCGACAGCGCGATCATGGCGTTCAGGATGCCCGGCCCCAGCGCGCCCACGATGGCGATGGCCAGCACCAGCCCCGGCACCGACAGGAAGATGTCGGTGACGCGCATGATCAGCTCCTGCACGCGGCCGCCGAAATAGCCGGCGATCACGCCCAGCGGCACGCCGATCAGCACGGCGATGCCGGTGATGGTCAGCCCGATCTGCAGCGAAGTGCGCGCGCCCAGCAGCACGCGCGACAGGATGTCGTTGCCCATTTCGTCGGTGCCGAACCAGTGCGCCGGGCTGGGCGGCAGCAGCTTCTGCGCCAGCTTGACGGAGCCGGCCGCGTCTTCCGGATAGGGCGCCAGCCAGGGCGCGAACAGCGCCACCAGCAGGAAGCCGACGACGATGGCCAGCCCCAGCATCGCGGACTTGTTGCGCGCGAAGGTGGCGGCGTACAGCCGCAGCTGGCGCGACAGCCCGTGGCGGGCCGGTTGCGGCTGCGGCGGGGAAATGGCGGTGGTGGTGGACATGAGGCTCAGCCCTGATGGCGGACGCGCGGGTCCAGCGCGCCGTAGACGATGTCGATGACGAAGTTGATCAGCATGAAGCTCGCGCCCAGCACCAGCGTGACGCCCATGATGGGCTGGAAGTCCGAGTTCATCGTGGCCTGCACCGCGTACAGCCCGATGCCGGGCCAGTCGAACACCGATTCGATCAGCACGGTGCCGCCCAGCATCCAGCCGAAGCGCAGGCCTATCATGGCCAGGGTCGGCAGCATGGCGTTGCGCAGGGCGTACTTGGCGATCACGCGCCACGGCGCCACGCCGTGCGCGCGCGCCGCCACGATGTAGTCCTGGCGCAGCACTTCCAGCATCTCGGCGCGGTTGACGCGGATGATGGACGCCAGCGCCGGAAACGCCAGCGCCAGCGCCGGCAGGATCATGTAGCCCAGGGCCGAGGCGAAGGTCTCGACGTCGCCATGCAGCAGGCTGTCCACGGTGTAGAAGCCGGTGATGGTGTCGGGCGGAAAGGCCAGCATGTCCAGCCTGCCGCCCAGCGGCAGCCATTCCAGGTGCTGCGCGAACACGTATTTCAGCAGCAGCCCCAGCGAGAACATCGGAAAGGCCACGCCCGAGGTCGACAGCAGGCGGATGAGGTGGTCGGGCCAGCGGTTCTGCGTGGCCGCGGCCACGGTGCCCAGCAGCACGCCGCCCACGATGGCCAGCAGGATGGAGAAGCACACCAGTTCCAGCGTGGCCGGGAAAAAGCGCAGCAGGTCCTGGAACACCGGCCGGGTGGTGGTGATGGAGCGCCCCAGGTCGCCCTGCACCACGCCGCCGAGGTAGGTGGCGAACTGCGCCAGCACCGGGCGGTCCATGCCGTATTCCTCACGGATGGTCTGCACCATGGCCTCGGTGGCGTTGGGGCCGGCCGCCAGGCGGGCCGGGTCGCCCGGCGCGACATGCGAGATGGTGAAGGTGATGGCCAGCAGGCCGGCCAGCATCAACAGCATGAACGCCGAGCGTTTGACGATGAAGCGCAGCATGCTAGCGGCCGATGTACAGCGGATACAGGTCGAATTCGCTGGCCATGCGGATCGGCGAGTCCACCAGGCCCTGCACGTAATCGCGCGAGGCCGTGGTGCGGTCGCGGATCATGCCGAAGATCTCGGGCTGGGCGGCCACGATGCGGCGCTGGATGTCCTCGTACAGCGGCTTGCGCTCGGACCAGGCGGACAGCGTGCGGGCGCGTTCGATCAGCGCGAACAGTTCCGGATCGTTCAGGAAGTGCGTGCCGTAGTACTGGCCCCAGGAACCCTTGTGGTACATGTAGGCGACCGAATCGGGATCGATCGACATGACCGAGGTGAACGAGGCGAAGATGTCGGGCGAGGTCTCGGCCTTGGCGCCGCGCGCCACCATGTTGGGCCAGGTAAGCGGCACCATGCGCACGCCGATGCCCAGCGGCTTGAGGTTGTCGATAAGCAGCAGGCCCATCTGGCGTTCTTCCTCCAGGCCCTGCACGTACACGTATTCCAGTTCGATGCCGCCCTGCGGCCATTTCGATTTGGCCAGGTACTGGCGCGCGCGTTCCATGTCGCGGCGCGGCATCTCCGGCATCGCCATGTATCCCTGCACCGACGGCGAGAACGGGCTTTCCATCAGGCGCGCCTTGCCGTTGTAGATCTTCAGCAGCGACTCGTAGTCGAACGCGTAGGCCAGCGCGCGGCGCAGGTTCAGGTCTGACATGTACTTGCCCTGGGTGTTGAACTTCAGGCCGAATCCGCCCATGCCGGGCTTGCGTCCGATCTTCACGCCCTTGACCGAAGAGAGCTGGTCGATGTCCTCGGGCGAGAGGCTGGCGGCGATGTCGATCTCGCCGCGCGCCAGCGCCGCGCGGCGGCTGGAGTTCTCGGTGATGACGCGGTAGATGATGCCGCCCAGGCGCGCCTTCTCGGGCTGCGACCAGCCCTTCCAGTAGTCGTTCCAGGTTTCCAGCTCGTACAGGGAGTTCGGCTCCACGCGCTTGACGCGGAACGGGCCGGAGCCGGCCGTGTGTTCGGTCAGCCATTGCTGGCCGTAGTCGCCGTTCTGTTCGTGTTCCATCGCCTGCTTGACGTTGACGATGTACCACCACGGCATCAGGCCCAGGAACGCGGCGTAGGGGCGCGTGAGCTTGAAGCGGATGGTCTGCGGGTCGTCCACCACGATGTTCTCGGGCTTGAGGAAGTCCGCGTACATCCAGGCCGGTCCCTTGTTCAGCTTGAGCGTGCGCTCGAACGAGGCCTTCACGGCGGCGGCGTCGACGGGGTCGCCGTTCTGGAAGCGGGCGCGCGGGTCGAGCTTGAAGGTCCATTCCGAGGCGTCGGCGTTGGACGACCACGAGGTCGCGAGCCAGGGCTTGAGTTCGGGCGGATCGCCTTCGTACTTGAGCAGCGCGTCGTAGGTGGCCTGCTGGATGGTGCGGATGGACAGGTCGTATTTCTGCGCCGGGTCCATCACGGAGACGGCCTGCTGGCCTCCGATGACGAGGATGCGCTTGCCGTTGGAGGTTTCGAACGCATGCGAGGCCATCGGCGCGCAGGCGATGGTCGCTGCCAGAAGAAAGGTGCTGAGGCGTTGCCGCATTGGTGTTTCCCCTTGTATATCGCTTGCCGGTCGGTGCCGGAGGCCGTGGCCCGATATTTGCAGATGCATCAGGCCACGGCAAATAAATACGAAGAATGCGGCACATAGGTTCAACACATGCAGGCGCATGATTTGGGTCTATGCGAGACATGCGCATATTCAATTTGCCCGCCGTATTCGCAGCGAAGTAAGGTTTGTTTCCCATTCCGGCTCACTTCTGACTTCATCGAACCATGCTATCTGTAGCCGCAAGCACGAACACCGGAACGCGCGTCGTTTCCGCCGAAGAGATGGAAGCCCTGGCCGTGGGCGCCTGGATTCTGGGCACCGGCGGCGGCGGCGATCCCTACCAGAAACTGTTGAACATGCGCCAGCTGTACAAGAAGGGCTACAGCGTTTCGCTGCTGGACCCCATGTACCTGGAAGACGAAGACCGCGTGGCGGTGGTGTCGGGCATGGGCGCGCCGCTGGTCGGTCAGGAACGCCTGGCCGATCCGCATTTCGCGGTCAAGCCGGTGCGCATGATGGAGGAGTATTGCGGCGCGCGCTTTCGCGCCGTGATGGCCTTGGAGATCGGCGGCGGCAACGGCCTGCAGCCCTTCATGGTGGCGGCCCTGACCGGCCTGCCGGTGGTCGACGCCGACAGCATGGGCCGGGCCTATCCCGAAGCGCAGATGACGAGCTTCGCCGCCAACGACCTGCCCATGTATCCGCTGGCGGTGGCCGACATCCGCGACAACGAAGTCATCGTCACCCGCGCGGCCTCGGCCACCTGGGTCGAGCGCCTGAGCCGCAAGGTTGTGGTCGAAATGGGCTCCACGGCGGCGACTTGCAAGACGCCGCGCCGCGGCAGCGAGGTCAAGGACCACGGCATTCTCTACACCGTCAGCAAGGCCATCCGCCTGGGCGAAGTGGTGCTGCGCGCGCGCCGCCAGCATGCCGACGTGATCGGCGCCGTGCTGCAGGAGACGGCCGGCAAGCGCATGTTCAGCGGCAAGGTCATCGACGTGGAACGCCGCACCACGGCCGGCTTTCTGCGCGGCCGCGCGGTGTTGGAAGGGCTGGGCGAGGACCGCGGCTCGCGCTACACGCTGCACTTCCAGAACGAATTCTCGGTGGGCGAGCGCGACGGCGTGCCCGAGGTCATGACGCCCGACCTGATCTGCGTGCTGGACTCGGTCAGCGGCGACGGCATCGGCACCGACGTGCTGCGCTTCGGCCAGCGCGTGAGCGTGCTGGCGCTGCCCGCGCCTGCCGTTTTCACCACGCCGCGCGGCCTGGAGCTGGTCGGCCCGCGCGCCTTCGGTTTCGACTTCGACTATCGCTCGGTCTTCGCATAGAACCCTCACATGAAACACATAGGCATAGACGTAGGCGGCACCAACACGGACGCCGTATTCGTGCAGGACAACAAGGTGCTGGGCGCGGTCAAGTCGCCCACCACCGCTGACGTCACCAGCGGCGTGCGGCGCGCGCTGGCCGCGCTGATCCAGGCCTGCCCGCAGGCCGGCGAGCCCGACGCGGTGATGATAGGCACCACCCATTTCACCAACGCCGTGGTGCAGCGGCGCGACCTGGAGCCGGCCGCCGCGCTGCGCGTGTGCCTGCCGGCCGCTGCCTCGCTGCTGCCGTTCTGCGACTGGCCGGAGGACCTGGCGCAGAAGGTCAACGGCGGCACCTACCTGGTGCAGGGCGGCCATGAATTCGACGGCCGCGAACTGATGCCGCTGGACGAACGCGCGGTGCGCGACGCCGCGCGCGCCATCCGCGCCTCGGGCATTTCCACGGTGGCGGTCAGCGGCGTGTTCTCGCCGCTGATCGGCGCGGCCGAACTGCGCGCCGGCGAGATCCTGCTGCAGGAGCATCCCGATTGCCGCATCACCTATTCGCACCAGCTGGGCCGCATCGGCCTGCTGGGCCGCGAGAACGTGGCGCTGTTGAACGCCACGCTGATCGACCTGGCGCACAAGACCACCGACGCCTTCGTGCAGGCGCTTGCCGACAGCGGCATCCGCGCGCCGCTCTTTCTGACGCAGAACGACGGCACGGTCACGCTGGCCGAGAACGCGCGCGATTTTCCCGTGCATTCCTTCGCGTCCGGCCCCACCAACTCCATGCGCGGGGCCGTGTTCCTGGCCTCGATCAACGACGCCGTGGTCTGCGACGTGGGCGGCACCACGGCCGACGTGGGTTATGTGCACAACGGCTTTCCGCGCCAGGCCAACAACATGGTGGAAGTGGGCGGGGTGCGCACCGCGTTCCGCATGCCCGACCTGCTGTCCATCGGCGTGGGCGGCGGTACGCTGGTGGACCCGCAGACGTTGCAGGTCGGCCCGGTCAGCGTCGGCCACCGCCTGCTCGAAGAGGCGCTGGTGTTCGGCGGCACGCAGCTCACCTGCACCGACATCGCGGTTGCCGCGGGCCTGGCGGACATCGGCGACCGTTCCCGCGTGGCGCATCTGGACCCGGCGATGGTGCGCGGCGCGCTGGCGCGCATGCACGAAGCCATTTCCGAGGCCTGCGACCGCATGAAAAGCGACGCGCGCGAGGTGCCGCTGATCGCGGTGGGCGGCGGCTCGGTGCTGATTCCGGATCGGGTCGCGGGCTTTTCCGAAGTGGTGCGCGTCGAGAACCACGCCGTGGCCAACGCAGTGGGCGCGGCCATCGCGCAGGTCTCGGGCGAGGTCGACCAGATCTTCACCAACCTGGGCCGCGAGGAACTGCTGGAGCGTGCGCGCGGCATCGCGGTCGAGCGCGCCGTGGCCGCCGGCGCGGACCCCGCCACGATCAGCGTGATCGAACAGGAAGACATTCCGCTGGCCTACCTGCCGGGCAACGCCGTCCGGGCGCGGGTCCGCGTGGTGGGCGAGATCGCCGGCCGCGCGCACTAGGCACGGGAACCTGGGTTGCACCTGCCGCCGCCATTTCCGGCGTCGGGTTGCACCCGCGCGCGGCGGGCGCGCCGCCGCGCGCATGCAAGAGGCTCGCAATAATGGGTTATCCCTAGTTGAGCCGCGCAGCAACCCGTCGATATGCTCTGGTTAACCGTAGATACCGCAGGTTTCTACCCAGGATACTAGCCGGCTGCTGCTGACAAGGAACCAGGGATTTGCATAACGCGCCTCCTTTGAACTCGGCCGCCACGGCCGTCCGGGACCGGACCCTGCGGGTGATTCCGTGGGCGACGTGGTTGCATCGCGTCTTCGTCGTGCTCATGTACGCGTTCATGCTCAGCCCCATCGTGCTGGTGGTCTGGCTGAGCTTCTTCAAGGACGCCATTCTCTACTTCCCGCCGTCGGGCTATACGCTGTCCTGGTACGTGAAGGCCTGGGAAAACCCGGCTTTCGCCAACGGCTTCATCTTCAGCCTGCAGGTCTCGCTGGTGGCGGCCGCCATCGGCGTGGCCCTGGGCGTGCTGGCCGCGGTCGGCATCGCGCGCTACCGCTTCAGCGGCAGCAAGAGCATCAACACCCTGCTGCTGTCGCCGCTGCTGATTCCCGGCATCGTGGCCGGCGTGGGCATCTACCTGTTCTATCTGCGCGCCGAAGAAGCGCTGGACCAGGACATCATCGGCACCTTCGGCGGGCTGGTGATCGCGCACATCTGCCTCACCATTCCGTGGACGGTCCGGCTGGTCACGGCCGGCATGGCGGGCCTGGACGGCTCCATCGAAGAGGCCGCGCGCAACCTGGGCGCCAGCGCGCCGGTCGCGTTCATGCGGGTCACGCTGCCCATGCTGCGCCCGTCCATCGTGGCCGCGGCGCTGTTCAGCTTCGTGGTGTCGTTCGAGAACCTGGAGCTGTCGCTGTCGCTGGTCGGCCCCGGCCGCACCACCTTGCCGATCGCGATCATGCAGTACCTCGAATTCAACCTGGACCCGACCATCGCCGCGGTGGCCTCGGTGCAGATTCTGCTGTTGGGCATCATCATGCTAGTGACCGACCGCTACGTGAAACTCAGTCAGGTGGTATAGAAGATGGCGAAGGTCTCTATCGAAAACATCCGCAAGCAGTTCGGGCAGGCGGTGGCGGTATCCGATTTCTCGCTGGAGATCGGCGACGGCGAACTGGTGGCGTTCCTGGGCCCCAGCGGCTGCGGCAAGACCACCACGCTGCGCATGATCGCCGGCTTCATCGCGCCCACGGCCGGACGCATCCGCATCGGCGACACCGACGTGACGCGCCTGCCGGTGCACAAGCGCGACACGGGCATGGTGTTCCAGCGCTATGCGCTGTTTCCGCACATGACGGTGGCCGAGAACGTGGCCTTCGGGCTGGAGATGCACAAGGTTCCCAAGGCCGACCGCGACGCCAGGATCAGGCGCGTGTTGGACATGGTGCGCATGAGCGAGCTGCGCGAGCGTTATCCGCGCCAGCTCTCCGGCGGGCAGCAGCAGCGCGTCGCGATCGCGCGCGCGCTGGCCATCGAGCCCAAGGTGTTCCTGCTCGACGAGCCCTTGTCCAACCTGGACGCCAAGCTGCGCGTGGAAGTGCGCGAGGAGATCCGCGCGCTGCAGCAGCGCCTGGGCCTGACCACGGTATTCGTCACGCACGACCAGGAAGAGGCGCTGGCGATCGCCGACCGCATGGCCATCATGCACGACGGCATCGTGCAGCAGGTCGGCTCGCCGGACACGCTGTACGAGCGGCCGGCCAATCTGTTCGTGGCCGATTTCCTGGGCAAGATGAATGTGTTCAAGGGGCGCGGCGAAGCCGGCAACGTCTTCCAGACCGACGCCGGCCAGCGCATCGCGGCTCCTGGCGGCGCCGGCGCCACGCACCTGGGCGTGCGCCCCGAGCGCGTGAGCCTGCGCGCGCAGCCGGCCGGCGGCAACGCGCTGGCGGGCGTGGTCGAGTCCTCGCTGTACCTGGGTTCGGTGCTGGAGGTGCGGGTGCAGCTGGAAGGCGGCGAGCGCATGCTCAGCCAGGTCGTCAACGCCGGCGCGCGCCAGGCGCAGCCGGCGGCCGGCGAGCGCGTCTACGCGTGCTTCGAGCCGGACGACTGCGTGGCGTTCACGCAATAGGAGCCGCCATGACGACCGCGACGCCGAACGGGCCCCGCCGGGGCTGGCTGGGGCCGGGGCTGGCGTTTCCGGCCTCGCTGGTGGTGCTGGCCATCATCATGGTGCCCATCCTGCAGCTGGCGCGCTACAGCTTCAACCGTTTCGATCCCGCGGAGCTGATGCAGTCCGCCTTCACCTTCGACAACTACGCCAAGTTCTTCGGCGACCCCTACTACCGCGACGTATTCCTGACGACGCTGGGCATCGCCGGGCTGTGCACCGTGCTGGCGCTGGTGCTGGGCTTTCCGGTGGCGTATTTCCTGGCGCGCACGCAAAGCCGCTACAAGAGCCTGTTCGTGATCCTGCTGGTGTTTCCGCTGATGGTGGGCAACGTGGTGCGCGCCGCCGGCTGGATGGTGGCGCTGGGCAACGCCGGGGTGGTGAACGCCGTGCTGCAGGCAATGGGCCTGATCGACGGGCCGCTGACCATGATGTACACGCCCACGGCCGTGGTGATCGGCACCACCGCCGTGGTCATGCCGTACCTGATCCTGACGCTGCAAAGCGTGCTCGAAGGCATGGACCTGTCGGTGGAAGAGGCCGCGCGCAACGTGGGCGCCAGCTTTTTCACCACGCTGCGCCGCATCGTGCTGCCGATCGCCGCGCCCGGCGTGGGGGCCGGCACGATGCTGGTGTTCATCCTGTGCATGAACGCCTATGCCACGCCGGTGCTGCTGGGCGGCTCCGGCCTGACCATGATGGCGCCGGCGCTGTACGACCAGATCACCAAGGCCTCGAACTGGCCGTTCGGCGCCGCGCTGGCCGTGGTGCTGGTCTGCGGCACCCTCGTCATCGCCCTGATTTCCAACTGGCTGATCCATCGCCGCTACCTCAAGACCATGGCGTCCTGAGTCCGGCGCCACACAAGGAATTCCTCATGGCTTCTGTACTGTTCAAGAACGCGAACCTGCTCGATCCCTTGCAGGCGGAATTGCTGGAAGGCCAGCACGTGCTGGTCGAGGACGGCGTCATCAAGGAAGTCTCCGACCGGCCGATCGCGGCGGCGTCGGCGCGCGTGATCGACGCCGCCGGCCGCACGCTCATGCCGGGGCTGATCGACCTGCACGCGCACGTGATGGCCACGCAGCTCAACCTCAGCGCCCAGGGCGTGCTGCCCGACGCGCTGGTGATGATGCGCGCCGTGCCCATCATGGCCGCGATGCTGCGCCGCGGCTTCACCACCGTGCGCGACGCGGGCGGCGCGGGCTGGGGCCTGAAGTGCGCCGTCAACGAGGGCACGGTCCAGGGGCCGCGCCTGTTCATCTCGGGCCGCGCCATCAGCCAGACCGGCGGCCACGGCGACCCGCGGCCGCGCTCCGACCATCTGCGCCCCATGAGCTTCTGCGGCTGCTGCTTCCGCGCCGGCGACATCGGCCGCGTGGCCGACGGCATCGACGATGTGCGCAAGGCGGTGCGCCAGGAACTGCAGATGGGCGCCGACCAGATCAAGATGATGGCCTCCGGCGGCGTGGCCTCGCCGACCGACCCGATCGCGTCCTACGGCTATTCGGAAGATGAAATCCGCGTGATCGTCGAGGAGGCGGCCGGCCGCCAGACCTATGTGATGGCGCACTCCTACACGGCCGACGCCATCGAGCGCGCCGTGCGCAACGGCGTGCGCACCATCGAGCACGGCAACCTGGTCGACGAACGGGTGGCGCGCTACATGGCCGAGCGCGGCGCCTTCGTCGTGCCCACGCTGGTCACCTACGAAGCGCTGGCCAACGAGGGCGCCGACTACGGCCTGCCGCCGGACTCGGTGGCCAAGATCGCCACCGTGCGCACCGCGGGCCTGCATTCGCTGGAAATCTACAAGAAGGCCGGCGTGAAAATCGGCTTCGGCTCGGACCTGCTGGGGCCGTCGCAGCGCCTGCAGAGCGACGAGTTCCGCATCCGCGCCGAGGTGCTGACGCCGCAGGAAGTGATCCAGTCCGCCACCACCACCGCCGCCGAGGTGCTCAACCAGGTGGGGCAGCTGGGGCGCATCCAGGCCGGCGCGCTGGCCGACGTGCTGCTGGTCGACGGCAATCCGTACCGCGACCTGTCCTGCCTGCTGGGCCAGGGCGAACACCTAGCGCTCATCATGAAGGGCGGCGTCATCGAACACGACGGACTGGGGGCATAGGCGCCATGAGCGATCCCACGCAACTGCAATCCGAAGTCGGCGAAGAGTCGCGCGACGTCAACGCCGCCAAGGGCTGGCATCCGCCTTCGGCGCCGGCGCCGCGCGACCGCGGGCTGGGCCCGTTTCCGCGCCTGATCCTGCGCGGCGCCACCGTGATCGACGGCACCGGCGCGCCGCCCTGGGGCCCGGTGGACATCGTGATCGAGAACGAGCGGATCACGGCGCTGGTCAACGTGGGCACGCCGCACAAACCCATCGACCCCAAGCGGCGTCCCGGCCCGGGCGACCACGAGATCGACTGCCACGGCAAGTTCGTCACGCCGGGGTTCGTGGACGCGCACGCGCACATCGGCACGCCGTACCACGCCATGAGCGGCATCGTGCCGCCGGCCGACTACATCTACCGGCTGTGGCTGGCGCACGGCGTGACCACGGTGCGGGAAATGGGCGCCATGGGCGGGCTGGGCTGGACGCTGGAGCAGCGCGAGCTGTCGGCGGCCAACAAGATCGCCGCGCCGCGCATGATCGTGCATTCGGTGTTCCCCGCGGTCAACGACCGGGTCAAGACCATCCACACGCCTGAGCAGGGGCGCGAGTGGGTGCGCAAGCTGGCCGCGCGCGGCGCCGACGGCATCAAGTTCTTCGGCGCGCCGCCGGCCATCATGCAGGCCGCGCTGGACGAGGCGGCGCAGCTGGGCCTGCGCTCGGGCTGCCACCATGCGCAGATGGCCGTCACCCGCGTCAACGCGCTGAAATCGGCGCGCTGGGGCCTGACCAGTTCCGAGCACTACTACGGCCTGCCCGAGGCCTTGTTCGAGGACCGCGTGGTGCAGTCGTTTCCCACCGACTACAACTACAGCGACGAGTACTACCGCTTCGCCGCCGCCGGGCAGACCTTCATGCAGGCCGCCCAGCCAGGTTCGGCAAAATGGCGCCAGGTCATGGACAGTTTCCTGGAACTGGGCCACACCTTCGTGCCCACCTTCAACATCTACGACGCCAACCGCGACCTGATGCGCGCGCGCCGCGCCGACTGGCACGACCAGTACACCTGGAAGGCGGTGTGGAAATACTTCCAGCCGCAGCGCGGCGGGCACGGCGCCTACTGGTACCGCTGGAGCACCACCAACGAGATCGAGTGGAAGCAGAACTACCGCCTGTGGATGCAGTTCATCAACGAGTACAAGAACCAGGGCGGGCGCGTGTGCGCCGGCAGCGACTCGGGCTTCATTTACCAGATCTACGGCTTCGGCTTCATCCGCGAACTGGAACTGCTGCAGGAAGCGGGCTTTCATCCCATCGAAGTGCTGCGCGCCGCCACCTCGCAGAGCGCGGCGCTGCTGGGCATCGACGACGACACCGGCTCCATCGACGTGCAGAAGCGCGCCGACCTGCTGATCCACAACCAGAATCCGCTGACCGACTTCAAGCTGCTGTTCGGCACCGGCGCCATGCGCCTGAACGACGAGACCGCGCAGGTCGAATGGCAGCGCTGCCTGGAGACCACGATCAAGTCCGGCGTGGTGTACGACACGGCCGAACTGCTGGCCGACGTGCGCGACATGGTGCGCGACAGCTGGGCGGGCGATCCGGACGGCGAACGTCCGCCCTTGGGCGGCTCGCCCGCCGGTTTGCCGTGCGACGACGGACAGGCGGCGCCCTGACATGGCGGTCGATCTGTTCCTGCTTTGCGGGTTCCTGGGCAGCGGCAAGACCACGCTGCTGGTGGACTATCTGCGCACCGGCGCGGCCGATACCGGCGTGATCGTCAACGAGGCGGGCGAGGTCGGCGTGGACGGCGCCATCGTCGCCAACGACAGCGACAGCGTGCCGATGACCCTGCTGGCCAACGGCTGCGTCTGCTGCTCGCTGCGCAGCGACCTGGTCCATACGCTGAGCGCGCTGCTGGACGCGCCGCGTCCGTCCGGCGCCGGGCCACTCAAGCGCGTCATCCTGGAGTGCAGCGGCCTGTCGCGCCCCGGGCCGGTGATCGCGTCGCTGGCCGATCCGGAGCTGGCCAGGCGCGGCCTGCGGCTGACGGTGGTCTGCACCGACGACTGCGGACGCGATCCCGATGCGCTGGCCGAAATGGACGAGGCCATGGCGCAGTTCGGCGCGGCCCATCGCATCGTGCTGACCAAGACCGATCTGCTGCCCGCGGCGGCCCTTGCCCAACGCGCGGCGCGCGCCGCCGCGCTCAATCCGCTGGCCGCGGTCATCGCCGAGCCGGACCGCGAGCGCGCCGTGGCGGCGGCGTTCGCGCCTGCGCAGGGCACGGCCGATCCGGCCGCGCTGGCCGCGCACATGCTGGCCGCCGGCGGCGCGGCGGCGGCGCATCCGCGCATCCGCGTCATGGCGGCGCGCGCCCGCGCCGGCATCAGCTGGACGGACTTTTCGGAATGGCTGGACGACCTGGCCGGCTTTTGCGGCGAGCGCCTGCTGCGCGTCAAGGCCGTGGTGCGGGTCAGCGACTGCGCCGAGCCCATCCTGATCCAGTCGGTTGGCGCCACCTTCAGCGCGCCGCAGCGCCTGACGCGCCAACCCGACGCGCGCGACGCCATCATCGTCATCGCCCGCGACATCGACGCCGAGGCGATCCGGGCCTGGGCGCCCGCCGCGCCGGTGGAGATGCTTGCCTGATTTTTCGCAGTAAACCGTCAGTTCTCTTCGATACGAGGTCGTTATGCAAGACAAAAACCTGACTCGCCGTGGCTTCATCAAGACGGCCTCCGGCCTGGCGCTGGCTCCCGCCCTGGGCTGGGTGCCGGGCATGGCGCAAGCCGCGGGCAAGGAAATCGTCGTGGGGACCTGGGGCGGCGACTACCAGAACCTGCTGCAGCAAATCATCAATCCCATCGTCGGCAAGGACGGCGTGAACGTGGTGTACGACACCGGCAACGCCGTGGGCCGCGTGACCAAGCTGCGCGCCGAAAAGAATTCGCGCCGCGGCAGCATGGACGTGGCGCTGCTGGGCGAAGTGGACATGTACGACGCCGAGCGTTCGGGCGCGCTGGCGCCGCTGGACACCGCCAAGCTGCCCAATCTGGCGCACGCCATCGGCGCGTTGAAGACGCCGTATTCCATCCCGCACATCTTCAGCGCGATGACGCTGGTCTACAACACCGAAAAATTCCCTACTCCGCCGGATTCGCTGGAGGTGCTGCTGGACCCGAAATGGAAGGGGCAGGTGGGCTTCTCGGACATCCTGTACCTGTACAACGCCGTGTTCGTCGGCCTGGGTGCGGGCGGCGACACCAAGAGCTTCGAAGGCGGCAAGCGCTTCCTGGCCAAGCTCAAGCCCAACGCGCCGCGGATCTATCCGTCCAACGAGGCGGTGGCGGCGGCCTTCAAGTCGGGCGAGATTGCGATTGCCTGCATGTGGAAGGCGCGCGCGCTGCAATGGCGCGACAGTGGCCTGCCGCTGGGTTTCGTGATCCCGAAGGAAGGTTCGGTGCCGGTGGCGTTCGAGGCCGCCGTGGCCAAGAACAGCCGCAACAAGGACGCGGCCTGGGCATACCTGAACGCCATGCTCGATCCGCAGGGCCAGATCGCGTTCGCCGAGAAGATGGGCTACGCGCCCACCGTCACCAACGCCACGCTGCCCGAGCCGCTCAAGCGCGTGGGCTTCTCGGACGCCGAGGTCAAGCTGCTGCACGCCTACGACCTGAAGGGCCTGACCGAAAAGAAGGCCGACATCCTGGAATTCTGGAACAAGGAATTCAAGGCGGGCTGAGCGCGCCGGCTTGCCGCAAAAGGGCGTCCCGCAAGGCCGGGGGCGCCTTTTTTTTGTCCGCAGTGATTGAGATGTTATATCATTCGCTTCTCATTTGTAATGATATAACATTTGGAGGATCATCATGCGTGGCAAGAAGCAAGGGCGGGAACATGGACGGGAGTTTCGCGGCAGGCTGGCGCCGCTGGCCTGCGCGCTGATGCTGGCCGCGCCGGGGGCCCAGGCGCAGGAAGAGGGCGCGGCGACGCTGGCGCCCATTACGGTGTCGGCCAATCCGCTGGGCCTGGACCTGAACAGCACCACGCTGCCGGCCTCCGTGCTGGAAGGCGGCGAGCTGACCGAGCAGCGCACCGGGACGCTGGGCGAGACCCTGAAAAACCTGCCCGGGGTCAATAGCGACACGTTCGGGGCCGGCGCCAGCCGTCCGGTGATCCGCGGCCAGACCGCGCCGCGCGTGAAGGTCCTGTCCGACGGTTCGGAAGTGATGGACGCATCCAGTATCTCTCCCGACCACGCCGTGACGGTCGAGCCGCTGCTGGCCGAGCGCATCGAAGTGCTGCGCGGCCCGGCCGCGCTGCTGTATGGCGGCGGCGCCATCGGCGGGGTGGTTAACGTGGTGGACAAGAAAGTCCCCACCGCGGTGCCCGAGCGCGGCGTCGAAGCCGAAGCCGAGCTGCGCGGCGCCACCGGCACGCGCGAACGGTCGGGCGCGGTCGGCATCACGGCCGGGGCCGACAATTTCGCCGTGCGGGTCGAGGGCCTGAAGCGGCGCAGCAGTGACTACGACGTGCCGGACTGGCCCGGCGGCAAGCTGGAAGGCTCGTACAGCGAATCCTCGCAGGGCTCGGTCGGCATGTCGTGGATCACGCCGCGCGGCTATGTCGGCCTGGCTTTCACGCACCTGGAAAGCAAGTATGGGCTGCCCGGGCACAACCACGAATACGAAGGCTGCCACCCGCATGGCACGCACCTGCATTGCGGCGGCCATGATCACGGCGAGGAGGAGGACGGCCACGACCACGATCACGAGCATGAGCACGGCGACGTGCCCTACGTGAAGCTGCGCAGCAACCGCCTGGACCTGCGCGCCGAATACCAGGATCCGTTCGCGGGCTTTGAAAAAATCCGCCTGCGCGGCGGCCTGACCGACTACCAGCACGACGAGATCGAAGGCGGCGAGGTCGGCACCCGCTTCAAGAACAAGGGCTACGACCTGCGCCTGGAACTGCAGCACAAGCCGGTGGCGGGCTGGCGCGGCGTGGTCGGGTTGCAGAACGCCTACAGCGATTTCAGCGCCGACGGCGAAGAGGCGTTCCTGCCGCGCAGCACGACCCGTTCCTACGGCCTGTTCGTGCTGGAGGAATACCAGTTGAACGACTGGCGTTTCGAGCTGGGCGCGCGCCAGGACTGGCAGCGCATTTCGCCGGCGGGCGGCAACCCCCGCAGCAGCCTGTCGGGCACGTCGTTCTCGGCCGCGGCCATCTGGGACTTCGCGCCGCAGTATTCGCTGGCGCTGTCGCTGTCGCGCTCGCAGCGCCTGCCCAGCGCGCAGGAGCTTTATGCCGACGGCGTGCACCTGGCCACCAACACCTATGAACTGGGCAACCCGGACCTGGGCCGCGAGACCTCGCACAACATCGACCTGACCCTGCGCAAGCACGCCGGCGACACCACGTTCTCGGCCAGCGTGTTCCACAACCGGGTGAAGAACTACATCTATGCCGACACGCTGGACCGCTACGAGGACTTCCGCCTGATCGAGTACGCCCAGCGCGACGCCGAATTCACCGGCGTGGAAGGCGAGCTGCGCCACCAGTTCACCCCGGTGTTCTCGGCCGCCGTGTTCGGCGACTACGTGCGCGGCAAGCTGACTGGCGGCGAGGGCAACCTGCCGCGGATTCCGGCGGCCCGCGCCGGCGTGCGCGGCAACGTCAAATGGGGGCCGTGGTCGGGCGGCGTGGAGTACGCGCGCGTGTTCGCGCAGAAGGACATCGCGGCCTATGAAGACAGCACGCCCGGCTACAACATGGTCAATGCGGTGGTGGCCTACCGCGGCCAGTACGGCGGCGCGGGTTACGAGGTCTACCTGCGCGGCACCAATCTGCTGAACCGCCTGGCCTATAACCATGCGTCCTTCATTTCCTCGGTGGCGCCGCTGCCCGGACGCAGCGTGCTGCTGGGCGTGCGGATGACGTACTGAGGCAGCCGTTGTGCTATTTTCCAGCCATGCCGCCCGGTCCGGAGTCCGCCATGCTGAAGTTCGCCGCCAATCTCTCGATGCTGTATCCGGAACTCGCGTTCCTGGACCGCTATGAGGCCGCCGCGGCCGACGGCTTCGCGGGGGTGGAATGCATGTTCCCGTACGAGGCGCCGGCCGCGCTGGTGCGCGAACGCATCGACGCGGCCGGCGTCGCCCAGGTGCTGTTCAACGCGCCGCCGGGCGTGGCCGGGCGCGGCGAGCGCGGCCTGGCCGCCTTGCCCGGACGCCGGGACGAGTTCCAGGCCGGGATCGAGCTGGCCCTGTCCTACGCCACGACGCTGGCCTGCCCCAACGTGCACGTGATGGCGGGCCTGGCGCCGCAGGGCGCATCGCGCGAGGCCATGCTGGACTGCTATCGGGAGAACCTGGACTGGGCCGCGCGCCAGGCGCGTTCGGCCGGCGTCAACGTGCTGATCGAACCCATCAACACGCGCGACATCCCCGGCTATTTCCTGAACCGCCAGGAAGACGCGCACGCCGTGGTCCAGGCCGTCAACGCGACCAACCTGAAAGTGCAGATGGACCTCTACCACTGCCAGATCGTCGAAGGCGACGTCACCGCCCGGCTGCGCCAGTACCTGCCCACCGGGCGGGTCGGCCATCTGCAGATCGCCGGCGTGCCGCTGCGCCAGGAGCCGGACCGCGGCGAACTGGACTACGGCTGGGTGTTCGGGGTGCTGCGCGAGCTGGGCTACGACGGCTGGATCGGCTGCGAATACCGCCCGGCCGGCGCCACGTCCTCCGGCCTGCGCTGGCTGGCGGCCGCGCGCGCCTGACGCGCGCGGCGCGGCATGCGTAACAGGCGGCGCAAGGTGTAACGGCGGCGTGCGCGCCGGCGGCGCAAGCGTACGATGAAGCCATGTCGATCCTGCCCGGCGCGCCCGGGCGAGGAGCCTATCATGTCTCTGATCGTAGCTGCCCGCTTCGAGGGCTTCGAAGCGGCCCAGGCCGCGGCCGCGCGCCTGTCCGCCAACGGTTTCCCAGACTGGGACGTCAACATCTTCTACGTCAATCCGGCCGGCGAGCATGGCCGCTATCCGCTGGGCGGCGACCGCCGTTCGGACCCGGACGCGGGCCGCGCCGACATGGGCGCCTTTCTGGGCGCCGGCGGCATGGGGGCGGGGTTCGCGGTGTTCGGCGGCTTCGTGATGTCGGAGCTGAGCGACTCCACGCCGCTGATCCTGGCGGCCGCGGGCGTGGGCGCCTATCTCGGCTCGCTTTTCGGCGCGCTGTGGGTGACCGGCCACGGCAGCACCCAGCACGGCTATTTCAATCCCGATGCGCACGCCGAGATCCGCCAGGCCGGCGTCATGGTGGCGGTGCGCGCGCGCCCGCAACGTGAGCTGCTGGCCTGCCGCCTGCTGCGCGACGCCGGCGGCGCCGACGTCGAACACGCCAACGGCCGCTGGCGCAATAACCATTGGGAAGACTTCGACCCGCTGCGGCCGCCCCAGCGGGAAGTGGGTTTCGGCTAAGACCCGGTTTGGCGCCGGCGCGCGTTCTGGCGGCGGGCCGTGGCCGCGCAGCCGGCCGAGGCCACGATGATGCCGCCGATGGCCAGCCATTGCGTCTTGTCCAGGTGCTCGTTGAGCACCACCACGCCGGCCAGCGCGCCCATGGCCGGCTCCATGCTGAGCAGCACGCCGAAGGTCTTTTGCGGCAGGCGCTTGAGCGCCACCATTTCCAGCGAATAGGGCAGGGCGCTGGACAGGATGCCGACGGCGATGCCGGCCAGGATCAGCTTGGGGTCGAGCAGGGCCGCGCCGGCATGCGCGGCGCCGATGGGCAGCGCCACCAGCGCGGCCGCCGTCAGGCCCAGCGAGGTCGCCTGCCCGCCGTGCACGTTGCCGGCCATCTTGCCGAAGATGATGTACAGCGCCCAGCACACCGCCGCGCCCAGCGCGTAGGCGATGCCGACGGGGTCCAGGTCGTGCACCGACTGGCCCGTGGGAATCAGCAGCACCAGGCCGGCGGCCGCGCAGGCGATCCAGACGAAGTCGATGGCGCGCCGCGACAGCGCCACGGCCAGGGTCAGCGGCCCGGTGAATTCGATGGCGATCGCCACGCCCAGCGGCAGCGTGCGCAGCGCCATGTAGAACAGCAGGTTCAGGCAGGCCAGCGTCACGCCGTACAGCGCGATCTTGCCGGCGTCGCGGCGCGTGAGCGGAAAGCGCCACGGCCGCCAGAACGCCAGCAGGATCAGCGCGCCGATGGCGATGCGGTAGGCGGTGGTGCCCTGCGCACCCACCAGGGGGAAAAGCGACTTGGCGAAGGACGTGCCGATGCACAGCGACGCCATCGCGCCGATCAGCGAGAGGGTGGGCAGCAGGGTGGACGGGGAGGCGTTGCGGCCGGTGTTCAAGGTTGCGGTGGTCATGGAAAAAGGCGGCGCGGGCGGATCAGGGCAGGGTTGCGGTGGTGGAATACAGCACATACAGCGCCAGGGCCAGCATGATGGCTCCCAGCAGGCCTTGCTGCGTGCGCAGGAACCACGGATTGCGGCCGACCCAGCCGCGGATGCGCGAGGCGCCGTAGGCGAAGCCGCTGCCATAGGGCAGGCTGAGCGCCTTCATGGTGATGCCCAGCACCAGCATCTGTATCCAGACCGGCCCGTTTTCCGGACTGGTGAACTGCGGCAGGAAGGCGATCATGAAAAGCAGCACCTTGGGGTTCAGCAGATTGGTCATGAAGCCCTGCCAGAACGCGTCGCGCGCATCGCCCGGGCGCGCCGCCAGCGACACCTCGGCCGAGCGGGCGCAGCGCACGATGGCCTTGACGCCCAGATAGCCCAGGTACAGGCCGCCGGCGGCCTTGATCCCGACGAACAGGGAAGGAAAGGCCCGCAGCACCGAAGCCAGCCCCAGCACCACCGCCGGCACCTGGATGAACCCGGCGGCGACGTTGCCCAGCACGCTGTGGAAGGCGGGCCGGAACCCCTGCGTCATCCCCCGCGTGAGGGTCAGCGCCATGTCGGGGCCGGGCGTGAGCTTGAGCGCCGCGTCGGCGGCGAGAAATAGCAGGAAAAGCTGGAGTGACGGCATGATACGAGGGAGCGGCCCGCCCGCGGCGCGGACGGAGGGCTCCAAGTGTAAGCAAGCCGGCTGATTAATTCCTGCATCCGGAGGCGTCGCAATGAGGTTTCCCGTCGAAATGGGGGCGGATTGCGGCGCGGCTCGGCTTAGAATCGACGGCGGGCCCGTCCCGCCCGCTTTCAACACGTTCCGAGACCTTTATGGAACTAGACGATTTCGATCTCCAGATCCTGCAAAGCCTGCAGGAAGACAACCAGCGCACCAGCCAGGAGGTCGCGCAGCGCGTGAACCTGTCGCCGGCGTCCTGCCTGCGCCGGATGAAGCGGCTGCGCGAGACCGGCGTGGTCATGGGCGACGTGTCCGTGGTCGACCCGGCCGCCGTCGGACGCGGAATCATGATGGTGGTGCTGGTCACGCTGGAGAGCGAGCGCGCCGACAAGCTGGACCATTTCAAGCGCGCCATGCTGGGGGCGTCGGAAATCATGCAATGCCTGTCGGTCACCGGGGACGTCGATTTCGTGCTCACCCTCACCATGCGCGACATGGACGAATACGAGGCCTTCGCCCAGCGCCATTTCTGGGGCAACCCCAACGTCAAGCGCTTCTCCACCCTGGTGGTGATGAACCGGGCCAAATACGGGATGACGGTCCCGATCGGCTGAGGCCGGAACGCGGCGCTCGCTCGCGACATCCAACCCCATATGCAAGCGCGTTTCGCGCCATTCCGGCGCGCCGCCACGCCTGCATCCATCGTCTTGGGGGGTGAAATGAAAGCGATTCAGACTACATGGTTCTGTGCCCTGGTCCTGGCCGGCGCCAGCGCGTTCGCGCACGGCAACGGCCCGACCGACCCGCAGATCGCGGCCATCGTCGTGGTGGCCAACCAGGTGGACGTGGACGCCGGCAAGCTGGCGCAGCAGAAATCCGACGCCAAGGAAGTCCGCGAGTTCGCCGCGCTGATGGTCACCGACCATACGGCGGTGAACAAGTCGGCCGGCGAACTGGTGCAGAAGCTCAAGGTCACGCCCGAGGCCAACCCCACCAGCGCCAGCCTGCAGAAAGGCGGCGACGAGAACCTGGCCAAGCTCAAGGGCCTGAAGGGCGCGGCGTTCGATAAGGCCTACGTCGACCACGAAGTGGCCTATCACGAGGCGGTCATCCAGGCCCTGGACGGCACCCTGATCCCGGGCGCGCACAACGCCGAGCTCAAGGCCCTGCTGGTCCAGGTGCGGCCCGCGTTCATCGCGCACCTGGAGCATGCCCGCCAGTTGCAGAAGAGGCTCGCCGGTGGCTAGGGGGAACCTGCCCGCAGTGTGGCGGCGCGCCGGCGCCGCCGCGCTCTGCGCGGGCCTGCTGGCCGGCGCGCCGGCGCGCGCCGCGGACGGGTCGGCGGCCGAACATGTCGTGACCATGGAAGGCATGCGGTTCGTCCCGGCCACGCTGGCGGTGCGGCGCGGAGACCGGGTGACCTGGGTCAACAAGGACCTGGTGCCGCACACCGCCACCGCGCAGTCGAAGGCCTTCGATTCGGGGGCCATCGCCGCCGGCGCGTCCTGGACCTACACTGTCGACGAGACGGGCAGCATCGCCTATGTCTGCCTGTTCCATCCGACCATGCAGGCGACCCTGGTCGCGCAATGACGAGGCGGAGATTGAACGCATGAACACCGTGGCGGCGCCGGCCGCAGTGCTGGCCGAAGAGAACGACCTGGCGCTCGCGCGCCGCATCGCGGCGGGCGAGGCCGCCGCGTTCGAACTGATGATGCGCCGCCACAACCGGCGGCTGTACCGCCTGGCGCGCGCCACCCTGCGCAACGACGCCGACGCCGAAGAGGCCTTGCAGGAAGCGTACCTGGCCGCGTACCGCTCGATCGCGCGGTTCCGCGGCGACGCCTCGCTTTTCACCTGGCTGTCGCGGCTGGTTCTGAACGAGTGCTATGGCCGCCTGCGCAAGCGCGGACGCCGCGAGGCGCTGTGCCCCATGGCCGACGACATCGAAGACGAGGCTGACGCGATGACGATCAACGACTTCGATCCGCCCTACCACGCGGCGGCGCGCGCGCAACTGCGCGCCTTGCTGGAGGCGCGCCTGGACGCGCTGCCGGTCGCGTACCGGACCGTGTTCGTGCTGCGCGCCGTCGAGGAACTGTCCGTGGAGGAAACGGCGCGCAGCCTGGGCATTCCCGAGGCCACCGTGCGCAGCCGCCACTTCCGCGCCAACGCGCTGCTGCGCGAAGCGCTGTCGCACGATATCGACGCCACCGAAAAAAGCCTGTTCGAGTTCGACGGCGACGACTGCGACCGGCTGGTGGCAGCCACGCTGGCGCGCTTGCGCGCGTAAGCGGCGGCCGTTTTTTACCTGGCGCCGCGCAGCCGCAGCGCGTTGAAGATCACCGAGGCCGAACTCAGGCTCATGGCCAGCGCCGCGAGCATCGGCGACAGCAGCCATCCCGTGAACGGGTAGAGCAGGCCCGCCGCTATCGGCACGCCGATGCCGTTGTAGACGAAGGCGAACATCAGGTTCTGCCGCATGTTGCGCACGGTGTCGATGGAAATCTGGCGCGACACCGCGATGCCGCGCAGATCGCCCTTGATCAGCGTGACCTGACCGCTGTTCATGGCCACGTCGGTGCCCGTGCCCATGGCCACGCCGACGTCGGCGCGCGCCAGCGCCGGGGCGTCGTTGATGCCGTCGCCGGCCATCGCCACCACGTGGCCGTCCTGCTGCAGCTTTTCCACCAGGGCCAGCTTGTCCGACGGCTTGACCTCGCCATGCACCTCGTCGATGCCTAGCGCCGCGCCGACCGCCTGTGCGGTGGTCAGCCCGTCGCCGGTGGCCATCACGATGCGCAGGCCGCTGTCGTGCAGGCTCTGGATGGCCTCATGGGTGCTGGGCTTGATCGGGTCGGTCACGGCCAGGATGCCGGCGAAGCGTCCGTCCACCGCCAAGTGCATGATGCTGGCCCCTTCGCCGCGCAGGCGTTCGCCGTCGGCCTGGAGCGCGGCCACCGGCACGCCTTCCTGTTCCATCAGCGCCGTGTTGCCGAGCGCCAGGCGCCTGCCTTGCACCGTGCCGCGCACGCCGATGCCGCTGGCGGAGTCGAAATCCGCCGCCGGGGCCAGCGCCAGGCCCTGCTCGCGCGCCGCGCTGACGATGGCGTCGGCCAGCGGGTGTTCGCTGCCCTGGTCCAGGCTGGCCGCCAGCCGCAGCACCTCCTCCGGCGTATAGCCCTGCGCCGCGATCGCGACATCGAAAGCCGGCCGGCCTTCGGTCAGCGTGCCGGTCTTGTCCACGATCAGCGTGTCCACCTCGCGCATCTTCTCGATTGCGCCGGCGTCGCGAAACAGCACGCCCTGCGTGGCCGCGCGCCCGGTGGCCACCATCACCGACATGGGCGTGGCCAGCCCCAGCGCGCAAGGGCAGGCGATGATCAGCACCGCCACGGCGTTGATCAGGCCGAACACCCAGCTCGGCTCCGGCCCGAACAGGCCCCAGGCCAGCAGCGTGGCCAGCGCCACCAGCACCACCAGCACCACGAACTTGCCGGCCACCACGTCGGCCATGCGCTGCATCGGCGCCTTGGAGCGCTGGGCGGACGCGACCATCTGCACGATCTGGGCCAGCATGGTGGCCGAACCCACTTTCTCCGAGCGCATCACCAGCGTGCCGCTGGTGTTCAGCGTGGCCCCGATCAGCGCGTCGCCGGCGCGCTTGCTGACCGGAATCGGCTCGCCGGTCAGCATGGACTCGTCCACCGCGCTGCCGCCCTCGGTGACGACGCCGTCCACCGGAATCTTCTCGCCCGGACGCACCCGCAGCAGGTCGCCCACGTGCACGTGCGCAAGCGGCACGTCCTCTTCGCTGCCGTCGGCGTTGATGCGCCGCGCCGTCTTGGGCGCCAGGCCCAGCAGCGACTTGATCGCCGCCGAGGTCTGCGAACGGGCCTTCAGTTCCAGGATCTGCCCCAGCATGGTCAGCGAAATAATCACCACCGCGGCCTCGAAATACACCGCCACCCGGCCCATGGACATGAACGAATCGGGGAAAACGCCGGGCGCCAGCGTGGCGACGACGCTATAGACAAAGGCCGCCGCCGTGCCCAGGCCGATCAGCGTCCACATATTCGGGCTGCGCCGCGCGATCGACTGCCAGGCCCGCACGAAGAACGGCCAGCCCGTCCACAGCACCACCGGCAAGGAGAGCACCAGTTCCAGCCAGGACTGCGTCGCCATGTCGAACCAGCCCAGCCGGTGGCCGAACATCGCCAGCACCGTGACCGCCACCGTCAGCGGCAGCGTCCACCAGAAGCGCCGCTGGAAATCCCGCAGCTCGCCATCGTCCTCCGCCTCCAGCGGAATCAGCGGCTCCAGCGTCATGCCGCACTTGGGACAGTTGCCCGGATGATCCTGGCGGATCTCCGGATGCATGGGACAGGTGTAGATCGTGCCGGGCGGCGTCTCGGCCGGCGCCGGCGCTGGAGGCGTCGCCTGGTGGTGCGCGCTGTGCTGGGGGGAGTGCTGCGAATGATGCCGATGGTCCATGCCTATCCCTCGAGTCCCGGAGCGGTGCCGCTCCCTGATTACGCAGAATTTCCAGTGTGACGGCGCGATGATGGCGCGGGGGTTACGTGGGGATTACTTTTTTGTAATCTTTTCCGAGGGCGTCGCATGGACATATTGCGCTAAAGCAGCGTACGACAGGGCGAGCCTGCGGACAGTTCTGTCGGCGCCATTCGCAATTCGCGAATAGCGAATGTGCGGAATCGGCGGAACTGTAGAGTTGCCCCGATGTCAGAAACTGGTATAGTTATTCTGATATCAAAGGCGCCCATGCACACGCTGCCCGAAACCATCCTGCGACACGCTCAATCCCTGCCCGAGGGAGGCGTCCTCTCGCCCAAGGAATTCCTGCACCTGGGGAGCAGGCCTGCGGTGGATCAGGCGTTTTCGCGGCTGACCAAGGCCGGAAAGTTGCTGCGTGTGGCACGCGGGCTCTACGCGACGCCGGTCGCAGGGCGGTTCGGCTCACGGGCGCCCGCGCCCGAGAAGGTTGTCCAGGCGCTAGCCGATCAAAGCGGAGAAATTGTCGTGCCGCATGGCGCCAGCGCGGCCAACGCGCTGGGCCTGACGCAGCAAGTGCCGATACGCGAGGTGTATCTGACTTCAGGTCGGACCCGCAAGCTCCGGCTCGGGCGCTCGGAAGTACTGGTGAAGCACGCGCCACGCTGGATGCTGGCGTTAGGCGCGCGCCCTGCCGGCGCGGCCGTGCGCGCGCTGGCCTGGATCGGGCCCATGCATGCCGGCGAGTCGGTGGTTTCGTTGCATCGCACCTTGCCCGATGGCGAATGGCAGTTGCTGGCTTCTGCGCGCGCGACGCTGCCAGGCTGGATGGCGAAAGCCATTGGCCAGGAAGCCGTACGTGGCTGATTCCTTCTTCAGTCTGAGCAAGGCGGAACAGCGGGAAGCCCTGGAATTTGGACGCGCCGAAAGTGGTCGCCCTACCCATTTGTTCGAAAAAGACATATGGGTGGTGTGGACGTTGCGCACGCTGTTCGCCTCGCCATTGGCGGCCGATCTGACGTTCAAGGGCGGCACCTCATTATCCAAGGTCTACAAAGTCATCGACCGCTTTTCCGAAGACGTCGACCTGACTTATGACATCCGCAAGTTGATTCCCGATCTGATTGGTGCGGGAAGCGAGTTGCCGGGCAGCCGTAGTCAGGCAAGCAAGTGGACACAGGCAGTCCGGCATCGGCTACCGGACTGGATCACGCAGGCGGTGCAACCTGTGCTTCAGGCGGCCTTGGCCAATGAGCGACTGGACGTCCAGCTAGAACTTGGTGGACAAGACCGCGACAAGCTGTTCCTGCGCTATCCTGCCTTGACGCAAGGCACAGGCTATGTGGCGCCCGTAGTTACGCTGGAATTTGGCGGGCGCGCCACTGGCGAGCCGCATCAGGCATGCGCGGTGACCTGCGACATTGCGGAGCATTTGACCGAGGTCTCGTTTCCGGCTGCTACGCCGCTAGTCATGAGTGTCGCCCGCACGTTTTGGGAGAAGGCCACCGCGGCCCATGTGTTTTGCGCGCAAGGTCGCATCCGTGGCGAGCGCTACGCGCGGCATTGGCATGACTTGGCTGCGATTTCCCGAAGCCCGGCCTTTTCGGCCGTCGTGGGCGATCAGGCGGTGGCCGAGGTCGTCGCTCGTCACAAATCGTGTTTCTTCATTGAGAAGGATGCCTTCGGCATGGCGATCGACTACATGGCGGCGGCTACAGGGAATTTGAAAATCGTTCCCGAAGGCAAAGCCCTGGAGGCGCTGGCCAAGGACTACGAGGCCATGTTGGCGGATGACTTGATGGTGGGAGATGCCATGCACTTCGATGCGCTGATGGACGCTTGCGCAGAACTCGAAGTCACGATGAACGGCGTTGCGCGGCGACAGAAAAAATAAAGAACTGTGCCGGGAAGCCGTGCGCGCTGCCAAATGTATTGGTGGCCTGGGGCGGAATCGAACCACCGACACAAGGATTTTCAATCCTCTGCTCTACCGACTGAGCTACCAGGCCAACGAAGTCCGCAACTATACACAAAATCCGCCTCAGGCGGGGCCGGGCGGCTGTTCGGGTCCGGAAGCGGGATGGCGGGCCTGGGCCAGCGTGGCGCCGGCGGCCTCGGAGATGCTGCGCAGGTGCAGGTCGGTCTGGGGGTAGGGGATCTCGATGCCGGCCTGGGTCAGCGCGGCGTACATGCGCGACAGCAGGTCGCTGCGCACCACCAGGGAACGGTCGAAGTCGGGCGTCCAGGCGCGCAGGCTGAAGTCCAGGGTGCTCTGGCCGAAGCCCATGAAGAGCGCCAGCGGCGCCGGCTGCACCGAGACGCCGGGCGTGGCGCGGGCGGCCTCGGTGAGCAGTTCGAGGGCGCGGGCGGGGTCCGTGCCGTAGGCCAGGCCCAGGTTGATGTCGATGCGGCGGTTGCGGTCCAGCATGGTCCAGTTGGTCAGCTTTTCCGAGAGCAGGGTGCCGTTGGGCACCACCACGTCGGCGCCGTCGAAGGTCCGAATGCGGGTGGCGCGCATGCCGATGTCGCGCACTTCGCCCGAGGTGCCGCCGATGTCCACGGCGTCGCCCGGCTGGATGGGGCGCTCGAACATCAGGATCAGGCCCGAGACGAAGTTGTTGACCACGTTCTGCAGGCCGAAGCCGATGCCCACGCCCAGGGCGCCGAGCACGATGGCGAGCTGGCTGGCCTTGACGCCGGCCGCCGACAGCGCCACCGCCAGGCCCAGCAGCAACACCGAGTAATAGCTCAGCGAGGCCACGCTGTTGCCCACCCCGCGCGGCAGCGGCATGCGGTTGAGCAGTTCGTCGTGCAGCAGCAGGCGCACCGTGCGCGCGGCCCAGAACGCGATCAGCACCGAGACGACGAACACCAGGATATTGCCCAGGCTGATCGTGATATTGCCGACCGCCAGCGTGTACGACAGCGTTTGCGTCACGATGCCGTAGACCGCGCGCAGGATGCGGAAGCGGTCCATCGTGTAGACGGCCCAGCCGATGACCGCGCCGACCGTCACCAGCCGGATCAGGAGCTGCACCAGGGGCGGGGCGTGCTCGCGCGCGATCCGGAAGCGCGACACGCCTGGGCGGGCCAGCAGCAATTGCAGCAGCGTGACGATGATGGTGACGCCGGCATACAGCATCAGGCCGAAATAGCCGCTGCTGACCACCGCGCTGGTCAGCATCTCGGCCAGCGACAGGTTGCCGACGATGTTGGCGATCGCGGAAATGGCCAGCAGCGCCGTGGCGCCCCAGGCGATGGCGTGCAAGGCCTTGCGCAGGCGGCCCGGGGCCTGGGCGTCGGGGGCGCGGCGCGCGCGCGCCAGCAGCCAGAGCGAGGCCGCCAGCGCCAGCAGGGTCAGCACCAGGCTGTGGAGCCGATACCAGGTCTCGCTGACCAGGAACAGCACGCCCAGCCGTTCGATCAGGTACAGGCCGGTAATGGCGTAGGGCCACAGGCCGAGCTGCTGGCGCGTGGCCGGCGGCAGCAGCCGCAGCACCGGCACCACCGCCAGCAGCAGCGCCACCTGCTGGACGATGAGCGGCGCGTCCGCCTCCAGCAGCAGCACGCCCATCATGGCCAGCAGCAGCCATGCGGACAGCGGGCGGCCCAGCACCCGGGCGGCCGTTACGCTCATCTCCTGCGCGCGGATCGCGGCGCGGCTGCGCCACGCCAGCCAGAGCAGCAACGGCAGCAGCACGGCCTGCAGCACATGCAGGGCGAGCTGGTTGCTGGTGTCGGCCGCGGCGTACTCGCGCGCGAAGCGCAGTTCCAGTTCCAGGCCGGTGCGCAGCAGCGCCAGCGCCTGGCCGGGGGCCACAGGCTGGTCGGCGACGCGCCATAGCGGCGCGGCGTCGAGCTGCAGCAGGCGCGCGTCGATATCGTCGATGGCGCTGGCGACTTCGCGCTGTCCCGCCATGATCCGGCTTTCGACGGCGGCGCCGCGCTGGCTCAGCGCAATCTGGCGGGCCAGCGGGCCGGACAGCGCGGCTTCGGCCTGCGCCAGTTGCGCGATGACCGCGTCCACGCTGGTCATCAGCGCCGGCGGCAGGCGCGCCGCGCCGGGCGAATTGCGGATGGCCTGCCAGGCGTCGCTGCGCCGCGCCAGCTCGGCGGCCTCGGCCGCGTATGCCGCGGTCGCGCGCTGCATATCGGCCTGCCAGCGATCGAAGCGGCGGGCATCGAACATCCAATGCCGTTCCAGGCTTTCCAGCCGCATCACGGGCAGGGTGCGCAGCTGGGCGGGCTGGAACTGGTGGAGTTTCTCGTCGCTGGAGCGGGCGATCGCCTCGAGGCGGGGCGCGAGCCTGTCGGCGGGATCGCTGGCCGTGACGTTCTCGATCACGCCTTCGGCATAGCGGTGATCGGTATCGGCGCGCAAGGGAATGTCCGCCACCTGGATCGCCGCGGCGGAAGCGGGCGCCGGCTGGGCGGCCGGCGCGGGCTTGTCCTGCCCGTAAGCGCAGCCCAGGGCCGCCATCCACAATGCGATCAGGCTGAAAAGCGTCTTGGCATAGGCGCGCATGTCGCGGTTCCGGGGGATGAGAGCGGTCGAGGAGAACGGCGGGGCCGCGCAAGGCGCAGGCGCCTCTTACGATATCCCGGAAGCGTCAGTAAGGGGAGGGGGCGCTGCTATTCAGATCTGGTCGCCCAAGTCCAGACCTTGCTGGCCGTCCAGCCGGAAAGCGCCGGGGTCGTAGCCAGCCGACAACAGGATGGTGCGTACCTGGCAAGCCCCGGTATCGCGTAGCCGCTTGCAATACTTATGCAGGGACGAGGCGTCCTCCGTCAGGAGGAACGGGATGCGTTCGTGGCAGGCTTGGGCGATCAGTTTTATGTCGTCGCGCGCCACGGGGCGGGTAGTCTTGTCGTCGCGTGGACCCAGCGCGTTCCATAGTTGGGCGGCACGTTGCCCATGTGGGATGTTGAACGGCAAGTGGCGGAACTTTGGCAGGGGCAAGTCGGTGATCGGCTGCTTGACGCCGAACTCCGCGGCAACGATGGCAGAAAAGTACATCGGCATCGATTCGTCGAGCATCTGCCGGAAGTACTTGGTGGCGGTTTGATGGTTGGGTCGTCTGGCGTCGACCAGGGATATCAGGTAGCTGGTGTCCAGCAGCACTTCCACCGTCATACGCCCTCGCCGCGCAGCGACTCGACCCATTGGGCCGCATCGGGTACGTCGGCCCATGCCGCAGTGCCTTTACGCACCATCTGCTGGAATTCGTCCTCGTCATAGGCCGGGTGGTGCGCCTCGAACGAGCGCAGATTCAGGTTGCGCAGCTCGCCGGTACGCAGGTTTTCTTCCGCGGTCACGTGCAGTAACGCTGGTCGGTAGAGGCGATTTTCGCTTTCCTGGGCCAGGAGTTGCTGGGTGGCGGCCACCACCAGGGATTTGCCGTCTTCCAGCACCAGGTGGATGTTTGCCTTGGTCTTGCCGCCCCAGTCGACGACTTTGCCGTGCAGATATTTTTCGACCGTAACCCAGGTGTCGACCGGCCGTCTGAAGTTTGATCGGGCGTTGACCGTCGCCAGGGGGCGGCTGGCCGCATCTTCAAGTCGGTAAATCCGCTGTGGGTTGGTGCGAGCCTGGATTTGCCAGCGCTCGACGACCGCCGCCCGCTTGGGATCGATCGCCTCCTGCGAGGCGAGGTCGGACAATCGGGCCACGTCGGACCATAGCGTCGAGGCGCCCAGTAGCCCGGTCGCCACCAGGACCAGCGATCCTTCGTCTACGGATACCAGCACCTCGGCAGGGTTGACGTCCCGGGACGAGCCCTGCAAAAAATCGCTGACGTCCTTCTGGAATTCGCCCAGAAGGCTCAGAGGGACGTGCTTCGGCCCCACATCAACGCCATTGATGCGGTCGCGCAGAGCGAAACGAAGCGTATTGGCGGGTCCCATAACTGGGATTGTAGAGCCAGTGCCTGGCTAGAGGGGAGTGCCTGCCCCGGTGCGGTGGTCGTAGATGCCAGTTTGGATACCAATCTGGATGCCACCCGAAAAATGCGAAGGGCCAGAAAACGGCGCAAATCGAAAAGGCATAAAAAATCCCCGCGCAAGGCGGGGATTTTGGAATTCTGGTGGCCTGGGGCGGAATCGAACCACCGACACAAGGATTTTCAATCCTCTGCTCTACCGACTGAGCTACCAGGCCAACGAAGTCCGCAACTATACACAATTTTTCGGACTTGTGCCAGCCGGCAGGAAAATCCCTGGATATTGTCCGCCTGGAGGCGCGAATGGCCGGCGGTCCGGGCCGCCGCTGTTGTTTGGCGGAGACGTTGGCCGTTGCTGCGGCCCGCGGAAGCCGCGGGCTGGCCTGGGGATAACCCGCAGGAGTATAATCGCTAGCGGTCTGCCGCAGCGCACGTGCCTGTATCCCCCGCCCGTTGCGACGCTTGTCGGCGGCAGTTCTTAACTTACCCGCGGATGGCCTGGCCGTCCTTCCCTCATGTCGGTAGCAGTCCTTGCCTTCGGTCTGAATCACACGTCCGCGCCGGTTTCGGTCCGCGAACGCGTGTCCATGCCCGTCGATCTGGTGAAGCCCGCGTTGGAAGGGCTGCGTTCGGCGTTCGGCGGTTCGGTGCGCGAAGCCGCGATCCTGTCGACCTGTAACCGGACCGAGATCTATTGCGCGGCCGACGGCCACGTGGCCGATCAACTGCCGGCCTGGCTGGCCGAGCACAACCGCCTGGACGCCGGCACGCTGCGTCCGCACCTGTACCGCCACCACCAGGACGACGCCGTGCGCCATGCTTTCCGCGTGGCCAGCGGGCTGGATTCGATGGTGCTGGGCGAGACCCAGATCGTGGGCCAGATGAAGGACGCGGTGCGCGCCGCCGGCGAGGCCGGCGCCCTGGGCACGCTGCTGCACCAGATGTTCCAGCGCACCTTCTCGGTGGCCAAGGAAGTGCGGTCGCAGACCGCCATCGGCGCGCAGTCGGTGTCCATGGCCGCCGCCGCGGTGCGCCTGGCCGAGCGCGTGTTCGGCAATCTGGACCAGGCCCGCACGCTGTTCATCGGCGCGGGCGAAATGATCGAGCTGTGCGCCACGCACTTCGCCGCGCAGCGTCCGCGCAGCATGGTGGTGGCCAATCGCACCGCCGAGCGCGCCGAAATCCTGGCCAACCGGTTTTCCGCCAGCACGATGAAGCTGTCCGACCTGACGGACCGGCTATCCGAATTCGACGTCATCGTGTCCTGTACTGCGAGCTCCCTGCCCATCCTCGGCCTGGGGATGGTGGAACGGGCCACCCGGCTGCGCCGCCACCGGCCGATGGTCATGATAGACCTGGCCGTGCCGCGCGATATCGAGCCCGAAGTCGGCCGCCTGGACGACGTCTATCTGTATTCGGTGGATGACCTGGGCCGGCTGGTCCAGACCGGCACGGACGCGCGCCGCGCCGCCGTGGTGCAGGCCGAAGCCATCATCGAAACCCGCGTCCAGGGCTTCATGCACTGGATGCAGTCGCGCGAAGTGGTGCCTGTCATCCGCGACCTGCATCAGGCCGCCGAGGACGTCCGCAGCGCCGAGCTGGAGCGCGCCCGCAAGCTGCTGGCGCGGGGCGAATCGCCCGAGGCCGTGCTCGAGCAGCTGGCCCACGGCCTGACGCAGAAATACCTGCACGGCCCGCTGGCGGCCCTGAACCGCAGCGAAGGCGAGGACCGCAAGCAGCTGCTTGCCTGGATGCCGCGCCTGTTCCCCGGCCGCGACTCGCGCCGTTAGCGACGCTGTCCCACGTCCCGCCCTCTCTGGCGGGCGTTCCGTTTCTGGGCGCCCGCTGTCCTGCTTTTCTTTTTGGTCATTCCCCATGAAATCTTCCATGCGCAGCCGGCTGGAGCATCTGTGCCACCGCCTCATCGAGGTCGACGCCATGCTCGCCGAACCGGAAACCGCCTCCGACATGGAGCGCTTCCGCAAGCTCTCGCGCGAACGCGCCGAACTGGAGCCCGTGGTCGAGGCGTTCACCGCCTTCACGCGCACCGAGGAGGACCTGACGGCCGCCCAGGAGATGCTGGCGGACCCGGACCTGAAAGCCATGGCCGAGGACGAACTCAAGTCCGGTCGCGCCAGGCTGGAGGAGCTGGAAGCGGCGCTGCAGGTGCTGCTGCTGCCCCGCGACCCCAACGACGGCCGCAGCGTGTTCCTGGAAATCCGCGCGGGCACGGGCGGCGATGAGAGCGCGCTGTTCTCGGGCGACCTGCTGCGCATGTACACGCGCTACGCCGAGCAGCGCGGCTGGCGCGTGGAGCTGATGTCCGAAAGCCCGTCCGAACTGGGCGGCTACAAGGAAGTGATCGCGCGTATCGACGGTGACGGCGCCTACGGCCGCCTGAAGTTCGAATCCGGCGCGCACCGGGTGCAGCGCGTTCCCGCCACGGAGGCGCAAGGCCGCATCCACACGTCGGCCTGCACCGTGGCGATCATGGCGGAAGCCGACGAGATGTCGGACATCGTCATCAATCCGAACGACCTGCGCATCGACACCTTCCGCGCCAGCGGCGCGGGCGGGCAGCACATCAACAAGACCGATTCGGCCGTGCGCATCACCCACCTGCCTACCGGCCTGGTGGTCGAGTGCCAGGACGACCGCTCGCAGCACCGCAACAAGGACAAGGCCATGCAGGTGCTGGCCGCGCGCCTGAAGGACAAGGAAGTCCGCGAGCGGCAGAGCAAGGAGGCGGCCGAGCGCAAGAGCCTGATCGGCTCGGGCGACCGCTCCGAACGCATCCGCACCTATAACTATCCGCAGGGCCGCGTGACCGACCACCGCATCAACCTGACGCTGTACAAGCTGCAGCAGATCATGGAAGGCGATCTGGAGGAACTGACCGGCGCGCTGATCGCCGAACACCAGGCCGAGCAGCTGGCGGCGCTGGGCGACGATCTCTGACCGGAGCCGCGCCATGACGCCGCCGCAGCTCAAGACCCTGCTGCTCGATGCGCGCCTGCCGCGGCTGGAGGTGCGCATGCTGCTCGAGCACGTGCTGGGCAAGCCGCGCGCCTGGCTGCTGGCGCATGACACCGATGCGCTCGCGCCGGAAGTCGCGGCCGCCTACGAGGCGCTGGCGCAACGCCGCCTGGCCGGCGAGCCCATGGCCTATCTGGTGGGCCATCGCGAGTTCATGGGCCACCGCCTGCGGGTCACGCCGGACGTGCTGATTCCGCGCCCGGACACCGAGGTGCTGGTGGAAACCGCGCTGGAATGCCTGGCCGGCCTGTCCGCGCCAGCGGTGCTGGACCTGGGCACGGGCAGCGGCGCGATCGCGATTTCGATCGCGCTGGCGCGCCGCGACGCGCGCGTGATGGCTTCGGACGTCAGCGCGGCCGCGCTGGCGGTGGCGGCGGGCAACGCCTGGGACCTGGCGGCCTCGGTCCGGCTGGTCGAGGGCAGCTGGTACGAGGCGGTGCCGGCGGGCGAGGGTTTCGACCTGATCGTGTCCAACCCGCCGTACGTGGCCAGCAACGATCCGCACCTGGAGCAGGGCGACGTGCGCTTCGAGCCGCGCGGCGCGCTGACCGACGGCGCCGGCGGCCTGCAGGACCTGTCCCGCATCGTGCAGGGCGCGCGGCGCCACCTGAAGCGCGGCGGCTCGCTGTGGCTGGAGCATGGCTGGGACCAGGCGCAGGCGGTGCGCGACATGCTGGCCGCCGCTGGATTCGAGGCCGTGCACAGCCGGCGCGACCTGGCCGGCATCGAGCGCATCTCCGGCGGCCGGCTCCCCGCCTGAACGATACCCCGGGCCGCTCCCGGGGTATCCGGGCGATTTTTCCCGCTGTACCTATAATTGACGTATTCCCCTACGCCTGTCCAAGAGACCACCATGAGCGACGTTCAAGAATTCATCCGCGAAACCGTGACCCAGCACCCCGTCGTGCTGTTCATGAAGGGCACCGCCCAGTTTCCGCAATGCGGCTTTTCCGGCAAGGCCATCCAGATCCTGAAGAGCTGTGGCGTGAAGAAGCTGGTCACGGTCAACGTGCTGGAGGACGAGGAAGTCCGCCAGGGCATCAAGGAATTCTCCAGCTGGCCCACCATTCCGCAGCTGTACGTGGGCGGCGAATTCGTCGGCGGCTCGGACATCATGAATGAGATGAACGAGTCCGGCGAACTGAAGACCCTGCTGGAGCAATCCGGCGCAATGGCCTGAGCAAGCCCGTGCGGCGGCTGGTCATCGGCATCACGGGCGCCACCGGGGCGCTCTACGCGGTGCGCATGCTGCAGGCGCTGCGCGGCGTGGACGACGTGGAGACGCATCTGGTGGTGTCGGCGTCCGGCGTGCTCAACATCAAGCACGAGCTGGACGTCAGCCGCCACGACGTCTACGCCCTGGCCGATCACGTGCACAGCGTGCGCGACGTGGGCGCCACGCTGGCCAGCGGCGCGTTCCAGACCGCCGGCATGGTGATCGTGCCCTGTTCGATGCGCACGCTGGCGGCCGTGGCCCACGGCCTGTCGGACAATCTCATCACGCGCGCCGCCGACGTCACGCTCAAAGAGCGGCGGCGCCTGGTGCTGATGGTGCGTGAAACCCCGTTCAACCTGGCGCACCTGCGCAACATGACGGCCGTCACGGAAATGGGCGGCATCGTCTTTCCGCCGCTGCCGGCCTTTTATCACCGCCCCGCGTCCATCGAGGAAATGGTGGATCACACCGTGGCGCGCGTGCTGGAACTCTTCGATATCGCCGTGCCCGGCCCCCACTGGGAAGGCATGAAGTAGGTCCTACTGGACCAGGCCCAATCCGTTCAGCGCCGCCAGGTTCTCCGGCCATTGCCGGGCCCTGGCATTCTGCAGTTCGATGCGCGCCCAGGCCATCCATCCGGCCCATTCGATGCGCTTGTCCCAGGCCGTGCCCCAGGCCTGCAGGGCCGCGAGGCCGGCGGCGGCATGCGCCTGCGCGGCGTCGAAGTCGCCCGCGGTCAAGGCCAGCTGCGCGAGCAGCAGGCGCGGCTCGCCCACCCAGGGGTTGTGCGCCACGGCGGCTTCCAGCAAGTGGCGCGCGCTGTCCATTTCGGTCATCGGGTGCATGCGGGTCACGACCTGCCAGTACAGCGCGCTGGCGGCGGCTTCGTCGCGCGGGCTGAGGGTGGCGCGGCAGCCGTCGAACGCGGGCGGGACCGGAATGCCGGTGTCGGCGGGCATGCGCGACAAGGGCGCCAGCAGGTGCGACAGCATGGACAGGATGTTCGACGGCGGCTTGAGCGGACCGGGCCACATCGAGGCGGCCCAGTTCGTCTTCAGGTCGCGGCGCTGCTGCTGCGGATAGCCGGCGAAGATCTCGTCCTGCCAGCTGTGCCATTGCTCGCCGATGTCGGCGGCCGACACGACGATGAAAGCGGCGACCTGGCGCGGCGTGAGCGCATAGACCTGGCCGTCCGCGCCTTCGAGCTTCAGCCCGTCCGGGCCCGCGCCCTGGCCTTGCAGGATGGCCTGCACGAACTTCGTGCGCGGCATGGCGCAGAACAGGCTCACCCATTCCTCGGCCTCGGCGCCCAGCGCCTCGCGCAGCGTGCTGCGCTCGCGCTCGCGGTCGAACAGGGTGAGGTCCACGTATTCATTGCCGTAGACGCTGTGGAACAGGCCCAGCAGGCGCACTTCGCGCGGCTGGTTCCACAGCGCCAGCGTGCGGTAGACGCCCAGCAGGTGGTGCTTGAAGGTGCCGGCCTTGTGCCAGTCTTCGCCGGCGCTACGGGCGAACAGCAGGTCCAGCAGGGCGGGCAGGTCGGCGTCCACGGCGGCGTAGTGGTCGGAGAGCAGGGCGCGCGCGTGGGGGTGGAGTTCTGTGGTGGCGGACATGGGATCGCGATGAATGAAAGCAAGCCCGTATTGTGTCCGGATGCCGCCGGCTTGTCATGGCGCGCGGCTTTATATCGTAATTCGCATATCAATATGAATATTCATCGCTTCCGGTTTTGAAGCCCGCTCACTAGAATGCGGGGTCTTTCCTACCGACTTTGCGAGACTTGTATGCGCCTACGCCATTTCCTGGCCGTTTTCACCGCCCTGGCGGGCTTTGCCGGCACCCAGGCCATGGCGCAGGACGCCGAACTGACGGTGGGCGTGACCGTCGGCCCGCACGCGCAGATCGGCGAGGTCGCGCAGCGCGTGGCGGCCAAGGACGGGCTGAAGGTCAAGCTGGTGGAGTTCAGCGATTTCATCCAGCCGAACGCCGCGCTGGACGCCAAGGAGCTGGACCTCAACATCTACCAGCACAAGCCCTTCCTGGATTCGCAGAACAAGGCGCGCGGCTACAAGCTGGTGCCGGTGGCGACTGCCGTGGTGCAGCAGATGGGCATCTATTCCAAGCGCCTGAAGTCGCTGGACGAGCTGCCGCAGGGCGGCAAGGTGGCCATCCCGAACGATCCCACCAACGGCGCGCGCGCCCTGCTGGTGCTGGCCGCCGCCAAGCTGATCACGCTCAAGGACGGCGTGACCGTGACGGCTTCGCTGTTCGACGTGGAGCAGAATCCGAAGAAGCTGAAGTTCATCGAGATCGAGGCCGCGCAACTGCCGCACTCGCTGTCGGACGTGGACGCGGCCGCGGTGAATTCGGCCTACGCGATCCCGGCCGGCCTGTCGCCGGCCAAGGACGCGCTGGCCCTGGAAAGCAAGGACGCGCCCTTCGCCGCGGTGGTGATCGCGGCCCGCGAGGACAACAGGAACGACCCGCGCGTCGCGCGCTTCATCAAGGCCTACCAGTCGGACGAGGTGAAGGCCTTCGTCGCCCGGCAGTTCCCCGGCGCCTATTCGACCTCCTGGTAAGCCCGCCGTTTACGCGTACTTGCCGGTAAGTCCGCCGTCCACGACCAGTTCCGTGCCGGTGATGTAGGACGCTTCATCCGACGCCAGGAACGCGACGGCATTGGCCACTTCCCACGGCGTGCCCATGCGCCCCATCGGGACCTGCTTGTCGCGCGCCGCGCTGGCGGCCTTGGCGTCGGCGTCGAACATGCGCGCCACATTCTTCGCCACGCGCGGCGTGTCGATCAGGCCCGGAATCACGGTGTTCACGCGGATGCGGTCGGCGGCGTATTGCTGCGCGGCCATGCGGGCGAAGTGGATCACGGCCGCCTTGGTCACGCTGTACGCCAGGTGCGGATAGCCCGTGTAGCGGATGCCGGCCACCGACGAGACAGTGACGATGGCGCCGCCGCCTTGCCCGCGCATCAGCGGGGCCAGCAGCCGCGTGGCGATGAGCAGGCTGGTCACGTTGACCTGCTGGATGCGGTCCCAGTCCTGCAGCGAGATGTCCTCGGGGCCGCCGACCTTGCCGATGCCGGCGTTGGCCTGCAGCACGTCGATGCGGCCATAGCGGCGCAGCGCCGCGTCCACCGCGGCCTGCATCGCGTCCGGATCGGCGACGTCGGCCTGCACGGGCAGGGCGCTGCCGCCGGCCAGCTCGACTTCGTGGGCCGCGTCTTCGGCCGCTTCCATGCTGGCGTCCAGCGCGACGATGGAGGCCCCCTGGCGCGCCATGGTCACGCAGCTGGCCTTGCCGATGCTCCAGCCGGCGGCCGAGGCGCCGGCGCCGGCCACCAGCACGATCTTGCCCGCCAGGCGGGTGTCGTTGACGGCGGTCATGACTGTTCCCCGCCTTGCTGGTGCGACTTGCCCGCGCCCACGTACGGAATGGCGTGGTCGATGGTTTCCCAGATATAGCGGCCCGAGGGGCTTTGCTGTTCTTCGGCCACGTGCGACACCAGGCCGGCGGCGCGCGAGATCACGGCGAAGCCGCGCATCAGGTCGGTGGGCACGCCGATCTCGCTCAGCAGCGCGGCCACCGCGCCGGTGGCGTTGATGGTGATGTGCTTGCCGTAGGTGGCGTCGATGGCCGAGGCCAGCAGGCGCAGCGCCTTGAGCGAGTCTCCCGGCAGATCCGGCTCGGCCTCGGCCAGCGCCAGCAGCTTGATCGAGCGCGGATCGTCCGGCTTGTGCAGATGGTGGCCGAAGCCCGGCAGGGGGCGGCGCGACTCGCGGAATTCGCGCGCGATGGCCAGCGCCTCGGCCTCGCCGTCGGCGGCCTGGCGGATGCGGTCCAGCAGGCGCGAGCAGTTCTCCATGGTGCCGACGAACTGGCTGCCCACCGCCATCAGCCCGGAGGCCACGGCGCCCTGCAGGTTTTCCGGCGCGCTCATGTAGATCAGGCGCGTGGTGATGGCGCTGGGCGTCAGGCCGTGTTCCATCAGCGTGACCAGCACCGCGTCGACGATGCGCAGGTCCACCGGGCGCGCCTCGCGGCCCAGGATCTGCATGATCATGACTTCGGTGAAGGTCTTCTTGCCGATCAGGTCCTCGACCAGATCGACGTCGCGGTAGGACATGCCGGTGAGATGATGCGCGCACAGGCGGGTTTCGGGCGTTTTCATGCTGTCTCCTTGAGGGCCGCGTCGCGCACGGCGTTCTTCAATACCTTGCCCACGTTGGAGCGCGGCAGGCTGTCATGGATATGGAACTGCTTGGGCGTGGCCACCGGCCCGAGCAGGCCGCGCACGTGCGCCTTGAGCTCGTCGGCGCTGGCCCGCGCCCCGGGATGGAACTGGACGGCGGCGTGCACGGCCTCGCCCCATTTGTCGTCGGGCAGGCCGAAGACCGAGCATTCGTACACGGCGGGATGCGCCGACAGCGCATTCTCGACGTCCACGGGATAGATGTTGAAGCCGCCGGTGATGATCACGTCGCGCAGGCGGTCTTTCAGGAACAGGTAGCCGCGCGCGTCGATCAGGCCGGTGTCGCCGGTATGCAGCCAGCCGTCGACGATGGTCTCGGCGGTCTTTTCCGGCAGGCGCCAGTAGCCGGACATCATCAGGTCGCCCTGCACCACGACTTCGCCGATTTCGCCGCGCGGCAGCAGCGCGCCGTCCGGTCCCATGATGGCCACGTCGCTCAGCCAGGTGACGCGCCCGACCGAGGCGCGGTTCTCCGGCGCTTCGAGGTCGGCGGGGCGCAGCACGGTGACGATCTGCGGCGCTTCGGTCTGGCCGTAGGTGGTGCCCAGCACCGGGCCGAAGAAGGCGCGCGCCTTGTCGATCTTTTCGACGGGCATGGGCGCGCCGCCATAGATCAGGTTGCGCAGGCGCGGAAAGTCCGCGCGCGAGACGCCCGGCTGCGCCATGATCATGTAGATCAGCGTGGGCGGCATGAAGCACAGCGTGCCGCCGCGTTCGCGGAAGGCGGCGGTGATGCTGGCCGGGTTGACGGTGTCGAGCAGCAGATGGGTGCCGCCCTGGGCCAGGACCGGCAGCAGGTAGGTGCCGGTGCCGTGCGTGACGGGGGCGGCCACGACGTAGCGGTCGTCCTCGGTCAGTTCCCAGCTGGCGATCTGGTTGACGATGCCGGCGTTCCAGGCGTGGTACGGCTGCATCACGCCCTTGGGCAGCCCGGTGGTGCCGCCGGTGAACTTGATGGCCTGGGTGGCGTCGCGCGGCAGCGCGTGCCACACCGGCGTGCGTCCGGCGTTGCTGGCCAGCAGGGCGTCCAGGGCCAGCGGCGCCGAGCCGTCTTCCAGGTGGATGCGATGGCGGCCCTGGGCCTCGGGCGCCAGGGGCGCGCCCACGCCGTCCACGATCACGATGGACGGCTCGGTGGCCTCCAGGATGCGCCCGATCTCGCGCTCGGTGCTGCGGTAGTTCAGCGGCACCCAGACCTTGCCGCTGGCCAGCACGGCCAGCAGCGCCAGGATGTGCCGCGCGGAATTGCCGGCGCAGATCGCCACGCGGGTCTGCGGCGCCGGGTCCAGCTCCTGCAGCGCGGCCGCCAGGGCGCGCACTTCGGCGGCCAGCCGGGCATACGTCGCCTGGCCCTCGGGGCCGTCCAGCGCGATGCGGTCCGGATGGCGTTCGGCGGCGCGGAAGAAGAAATCGATCGGGTACACCTGTGCTCCTTGGTCTTGATAAGGCCTAGTTGGCCTTGATGTCGGCGCTCTTGATGACGGCGCCCCACTTGTCGATTTCGCTGGCGATCTTCTTGCCGAACGATTCGGGCGTATTGGGGGGCTGCGGCGCATAGAAGCCCGACTGCTTGTAAGAGGCCTGCAGCGCCTGGCCGACCAGCGCCTTGTTCAGCGCCTGGTTGAGGC
Organism: Achromobacter sp. HZ01; assembly: GCF_003267925.1. Taxonomy (NCBI): domain Bacteria; kingdom Pseudomonadati; phylum Pseudomonadota; class Betaproteobacteria; order Burkholderiales; family Alcaligenaceae; genus Achromobacter; species Achromobacter sp. HZ01. The sequence goes on along the minus strand of NZ_LWKV01000004.1, from coordinate 229,196 downwards.
GGTCGATGACCGGCTTGGGCGTGCCCGCGGGCGCGACCAGGCCGAACCAGGATTCCACGTCGAAGCCGGGCAGGCCGGATTCGGCCAGCGTGGGCGTATCGGGCAGCGAGTCCAGGCGCTGCGGCGACGTCACGCCGATGGGGCGCAGCTTGCCGGCCTGCACGTGGGGCAGCGACGAGGGCAGGTTGTCGAACATGGAGTCCACCTGGCCGCCCAGCAGGTCGGCCACCGCCGGGCCGCTGCCGCGGTAGGGCACGTGCAGGATGTCGGCGCCCGTCTTCATCTTGAACAGTTCGCAGGACAGATGGATGGACGAGCCGGTGCCCGAGGACGCGCAGGTCAGCTTGCCGGGATTGGACTTGGCGTAGGCGATGTATTCCTGCACCGTCTTGACCGGCACCTTGGGGTTGACCACCAGGATGTTGGGGATGGTGGCCAACAGGCCGATGGGCTCGAATCCCTTGACGAAATCGTAGTTCAGCTGGCTGTAGAGCGTGCGGTTGATGGTGTTGGCGATGGAGCCCACGTACAGCGTGTAGCCGTCCGGCGCGGCGCGCGAGACGATTTCCGCGCCGATGTTGCTGTTGGCGCCGGTCTTGTTCTCGATCACGAAGGGCTGGCCCAGCTCCTCGGCCAGTGATTTGGCCACCAGGCGCGCGACGATGTCGGTGGCGCCGCCGGCGGCATAGCCGACCACCAGCGTCACCGGGCGTTCGGGATACTGGCCCGCCAGGGCGGGGGCCGCGAACATCGTAGTCAGGGCAGCCGCCGCGGCCCACCGCTTGCTGAAAATCTTCATTGTTGTCTCCGTCCTGTGTTGTCTAGAATTTGGACAGTTCTTTGCCTGTCCCGCCCCATAATGGGCTTTGATAGGGTCCCCATCAACGCAACTTGTCCAAAAATTGAACAAAACGGAACCGGAATCGGAAGGCTCGGGCCCGCGCGTGCTGCGCCGCGGCCTGCGCGTGCTGGGCGTGCTGCGCCAGGCCGGGGCGGCGGGCATGCACGTGGTCGACATCGCGCGCGCCGCCGGCATGCAGCGCTCCACTGTCTATCGCTACCTGGACGTGCTGGTGGAAGAGGGCTATGCGCTGCGCGAATCGGAGGCGCCGCGCTGGCGCGTGGCCGAGCTGGGCGTGATGATGGCGGGCGATCCCCATGCGCAGGCGGTGCGCGGCCTGCGGCCGGTGCTGCGCCAGATCAGCGACGTGAGCGGCGATTCGGTATTCCTGATCTGCCGGGCGGGCAGCGATTCGCTGTGCCTGCACCGCGAGGTCGGGAACTACCCCGTGCAGGTGCTGGCCGTGACGGTGGGGCATCGCCAGCCGCTGGGCGTGGGGGCGGCCGGGCTGGCGCTGCTGGCGGCGCTGCCGCCGGACGAGGCCGAGGAAGTGATGGCGCAGAACGAACGGGCGCTGCGCGCCTACGGCGGCATGACGGTGGCGCAGATGCGCCGCCTGGTGGAGAACACCCGTGGCCGCGGCTGGTCGGTGGTGGGCAACTCGGCGGTGCCCGGCGTGCTGGGCGTGGGCGTGGCGCTATGCGACGCCGGCGGCTATCCGCGCCTGGCGGTCAGCGTGTCCAGCCTCATCGACCGCATGCAGGCGCAGCGCCAGCGCAGCATCGCCGACCTGATCCGCGCGCAGCTGGCGCCCGTGCCGATGTTCTAGGCGAGCGCCGGCTCGGGCACGCGGTAGGTCTTCTGGTAATGCACGGTGAACGTCCGGAAGGCCTCCAGCGCCTTGTGCGGATCGTGGCCGGGCTTGACCAGGAAGCTGTCGAAGCCGACCCGCGCCTGGTAGTGGATGGTGTCGATCATCACGTCGCCGACCGCGCGCAGCTCGCCCTGCCAGCGATAGCGGGTGCGCAGCAATTGCGCCAGCGAATAGCCGCGGCCGTCGGTGTAGACCGGAAAGTCCACCGCAATGAAGGCGATGCCGGCGGGGTCCAGCACGCCGTCGGCATCGGCCAGCTCGCGCAGGTCGGCGTCCGGCTCCAGCAGGATCGCGACCGGGTGGCGGTGGCGGCGCAGCGTGGTGCGCGAGGTCTTCCAGACCGCCAGCGGCACGATCCAGCCCGGCTCGTCGCCGGGCACCTGGCCTTCGGCGGCCACATCGGGTTCGGGCACGAACGGGCGGGACGTGTCGGCCTCCAGCCGGCCGCCGCGGATCAGGTGCGGGCCGGGAGCGTCGTGGGCGTAGATCTCAGACATGGGCGGGTTGCTCGATGGGCGCGGGTTTGGCGAAGGCGGGGTCCGAATACACGTCCTGCTTGAACGGCTCGATCCCGACGCGGTCGACCACGTCGATGAAGCGTTCCGCCTCGCTGTCGCGCAGGCCCAGGTAGGTGCGGATCAGGCGGTCGACCACGCCGGCGACCTGGTCGCGCGCGAAAGACGGGCCGATGATGCGGCCGATCGCGGCGCCGCCGCCGCGCGTGGATTCGATGTCGGGCAGCGGCTTGGCCGCGCCGTTCTGGCGTCCGCCTATGGTGACCTGGTACCACTCCTCGCCGGCCTTGTCGACGCCGAGGATGCCGATATGCCCCACGTGATGGTGGCCGCAGGAGTTGATGCAGCCCGAAATGTTCAGGTCCAGCTCGCCGATCTCGAACAGGTAGTCCAGATCGTCGAAGCGGCGCTGGATCGCTTCGGCCACGGGGATCGACACGGCATTGGCCAGCGCGCAGAAATCCCCGCCCGGACAGGCGATGATGTTGGTCAGCAGGCCGATGTTGGGCGTGGCCAGGTTGAGCGCCTCCAGCGCCTTCCACAGATCGTGCAGGCGCGCGCGGCGCACGTCGGCCAGGATCAGGTTCTGCTCGTGCGAGACGCGCAGCTCGCCGAAGCCGTAGTCGTCGGCCAGGTCGGCCACCGCGTCCATCTGGTCGGCGGTGACGTCGCCCGGCGGCACGCCGGTGGCCTTCAGCGACACGGTGACGGCGGCGTAGCCGGCCACTTTGTGCGGATGCACGTTGGTGCGCAGCCAGCGGGCGAAGCGCGGGTCGGCGGCCGCCTGCGCGGCGGTGTCGTCGGGTTCCTGCGCGGCGGCGGCGTCGTACTGCGGCCACACGAAACGCGACTTGATGGTGTCGACGAATTCCTGCGTGATGGTGTCCGGCCCGCCCTTGATCAGCTGCCACTGTTCATCGACCTGCTGGGCGTAGACCTCGGGAGTCAGGTCCTTCACCAGGATCTTGATGCGCGCCTTGTACTTGTTGTCGCGGCGGCCGTGCAGGTTGTAGACGCGCAGCGCCGCCTGCAGGTAGGTCAGCAGGTCCTGCCATTCGACGAAGGGATTGATCAGCTTGCCGACGATGGGCGTGCGGCCCAGGCCGCCGCCGATCCAGACGCGAAAGCCCAGCTTGCCGTCGCGCTCGACCGCCTGCAGGCCGATGTCGTGCACGCCGACGGCCGCGCGGTCCTGCACCGCGCCGCTGACCGCGATCTTGAACTTGCGCGGCAGAAAGGCGAATTCGGGGTGCAGCGTGGACCACTGGCGGATGATTTCGCACCAGACCAGCGGATCGACCAGCTCGTCGGGCGCGACGCCGGCGAAGTGATCGGTGGTGGTGTTGCGGATGCAGTTGCCGCTGGTCTGGATGGCGTGCATCTGCACCGTGGCCAGTTCGGCCAGGATGTCGGGCACGTGCTCCAGCCTGGGCCAGTTGAACTGGATGTTCTGGCGCGTGCTGAAATGGCCGTAGCCGCGGTCCCACTTGCGCGCGATGTGGGCCAGCGTGCGCAGCTGGCGCGAGGCCAGCATGCCGTACGGGATGGCCACGCGCAGCATGGGCGCGTGGCGCTGGATGTACAGCCCGTTCTGCAGGCGCAGAACGCGGAATTCGTCTTCGGTGAGCTGGCCGTCGAGAAAGCGGCGCGTCTGGTCGGCGAACTGCGCGACGCGCTGCTCGACGAGCTGCTGGTCGACGGGGTCATACACGTACATGTCACTGCCCTTGAAGTCTTCTCGGTCTGGGCCCCTCTGGCCGGTCGGCGCAAAGCGCGAGGGGTTCATAACCGTAGCAGGCAGCCGCCGGGGCCGTCTAAGTCATTGTGGTAATAAGGTAATGTCGCGGCAAGGCGATGGGTTGCGCGCGTTCGATATCCGGTTTTTTGCGCAAGGATTCTCGCGCTGCACCCATCCTACGAAGGCCTGGTCGTAGGATGGGTGCAGCGCGAGACTTCCTGTGCAAGAACTTAACCATCGAGCGCGCGCAACCCATCGGCCACCCCACCTTCCGCATCGTAGCCCCCGCCCGCCCCACACCAAAGACTCCCCGCAGCACGCATTTGACCCTGCGCAAGCAACCTGCCTGCGCCTTATTCGACCGACGGCGACGCGCCGATGCCGCGCACGATGTGCTCCAGCAGTTCGCGCGCGGCCGGGGAAATGTGGCGGCCGGCGCGGCTCAGTACCTGCAGGCTGCCCTGGTTCAGGATGGGGTTGGCCAGCGGCAGGCTGGCCAGGCGCCGGGCGCGCATGTCGGCCGTGACCGCGATGGGCGGGGTCAGGGCATAGCCGATGCCGGCGGCGGCGAACTGCCACAGCGCCTTGAACGAGGAGGTGGTCAGCACGTTGCGCAGCCGCACCTGCTCGCTGATCTCGGCGGCCTGGATGTGCTGGCGCACGCCGAAGCCTTCCTGCATCGCGGCCCCGGGATACTCGGCCAGGTCGGTCAGCAGCAGGGGGCGGCGCAGGCGGGCCAGCGGATGGTCCTGGCGCACGATGGCGCGGATCGGCTCGGGGCGCGCGTAATGGGCGCGCAGCCGGGCGTCGTTGGGCGGCTGGAACACCAGGCCGATATAGGCGCGGTCGTCGACGATGCGCTGCACGATCTCGGAGGTGCGGGCCACGTCGATGTCCAGCGTGACTTCCGGATGGCTGCGCCAGTAGCCGGGCAGCACCTGGTCGAACATCAGCTCGACGAAGCCTTCGCCCAGCACCAGGTCGATATGGCCGCGCTCGGCGTTGCGCAGGCTGTCGATCTCGGAGAAAAAGCTCTCCTGGATGTTCTGCTGGCGCTTGACGTAGCGCGCCAGGATGTGGCCGGCGTCGGTGGGCACCACGCCGCGGCCGCGGCGTTCGAACAGCGTCATGCCGCAGTCGCGCTCCAGGGCGGCGATGGCGCGGCTGACCGCCGAGGGGTCCATGTCCAGCGCCTCGGCGGCGCCGCGCACGGAACCCCGGCTCATGACCTGCATGAAGTAATGGGTTCGTCGGGCGTCCAGTTTTTCGTCCATGGCGGCGGGAAGTGCGGCGGCAGGTCCACAGGTCGATGCTAGGGTTTACCCTTGCTTTATCCGGGATCATGCAAAATTTTCCCTGGAAAAGCATATGTGTTGCATTTTACGCAACGCTTGGACGCTTGTCCTGTCATGGTTGCATGCCAGCCCCGGGGCGAAAATCGGCCCTGCCGCGCGCAACGCCGGCGCTAGCGGTCCGGCCAACCGTCGCCGCGACCCATTCACGTTCACCAGGGGAATCCGATGTCTCTAGCCAGCGCCAGCCTGGCCGCGCCCACCATGCCGCTTTCCAGCCGCATCCGCATGCTTGCCGCCATCTTGCTGGTGGTGGTGATCGCCGAAGCGATCGGCAGCCTGACGTTCACGGTGGGCCCGGGCAAGATCATCCTGCAGCCGATGCTGTGGGCCATCTTCATCGGCGCGATCGTGGCGGCCCTCGGCCAGCGCCTGCCCGCCGCCGCCGGCGTCGACACCGCCATGCAGACCCGCATCAGCGGCTATCTGCAATATGCGCTGCTGCCGTTTCTGGCCAAGCTGGGCCTGATGGTCGGCGGCGCGCTGCCGCAGGTGCGCGAAGCCGGCTGGGCCCTGGTGTTCCAGGAGTTCGGGCATTTCTTCGGCACCATGGCCGTGGGCCTGCCGCTGGCGCTGCTGCTGGGCATCAAGCGCGAGGCCATCGGCGCCACTTTCTCGGTGGGCCGCGAGCCCAGCCTGGCCATCATCGGCGAGCGCTACGGCATGAACTCGCCCGAAGGGCGCGGCGTGATGGCCGAGTACATCACCGGCACGGTGATCGGCGCGCTGTTCGTGGCGCTGATGGCCGGTTTCATCACCAGCCTGAATATCTTCGACCCGCGTTCGCTCGCCATGGGCGCCGGCGTGGGCTCGGGCAGCATGATGGCCGCGGGCGTGGGCGCGATCGCCTCGCAGCAGACCCCCGAGATGGCGCACCAGGTGGCCGCGCTGGCGGCCGCCGCCAATCTGCTGACCACGGTGGTGGGCGTGTACTTCACGCTGTTCATCTCGCTGCCGACCACCATTTTCCTGTACGGCAAGCTGGAGCCGGTGCTGGGCCGCTTTTCGCGCGGCAAGGCGCCGTCGGCCGTCGAGGACGGCGTGTCCGAAGACGCGCCGGTCCACGGCGCCAAGCTGGGCTTCGGCGACCGCCTGACGGCCTACATCGTGTGCGGCCTGTTCGCGCTGGTGGGCAACCGCCTGGGCTATGGCGTGCCGTTCGCCGACGCCCTGCCGGGCATGGCCATCATCGTGCTGCTGGTCGTCATTACCGACCTGGTGCTGCGCGTGGTGCCCAAGCTGCCGGCCGTGTTCGTGCTGTCGGTGATCGCCATGACGGCGGGCTGTCCCGGCGTGCTGCCGTACTCCGACCAGATCATCGCGATGGTCGGCAAGGTGAATTTCCTGCCCTTCACGACCGTGATCCTGGCGATGGCCGGGCTGTCCATCCTCAAGGACCTGCCGGCCTTCCGCAAGCTGGGCTGGAAGATCGTGGTGGTGTCCCTGGCCGCCAACGCCGGCACCTTCCTGGGCGCGACGATGATCGCCGAGTTCTTCCACTAAGACCAAGGCTGAGGCGCGAAGCCCGGACGGTAGCGCGCCTGGTCGGTGGCGTTTTCCGTGGCGCCGATGCTGGCGACCTTGGGCACGGCCGCGCCCATGGCCTTGGCGGCCGCGGCGGCCTGCCATTCCTGCACTTGCGGGTTGCCCATGGCCAGGCGGTAGGGCTGCAAGGGCGCCAGGCCTTCTATGGTGCCCCAGTCGTTGGCCCGGGCCGCCGCCTCGGCAGGCGCGGCGGCGTAGTCGGCGATGGCGCGGCGCATGCGCGCCTCGGCGTACTGGTCGCGCAGCAGGTCCGGGTCGGGGCGCGGCGCCATGCCGGCGATGGGGGCGGGCGGCGCCTGGCCGCGGCTGCGCGCAGGCTGCGGGGCGGGTGGGCTTTCAGCCGCTTCAGCCGCCCGAGGCGTCGCCCAGGCGGGCCGGGTCTCGTCGATCAGCGGCACGCGCGCCGGGTAGGGCGCGGCGACGCGGGCAATGGCGGGGATCGCTACAATGTCCATGCGAGGCTCCCTGTCGTGGCCGGTCCGCGGGCGGGCCGGTTCAGCGGGTCACAAGTCCAATGTAGCAGGAAACGCCCCGGCGCTCCGGGGCCGCGGCTCATTCGACGATGCCGGTTTCCAGGCAGGGATTGAATTCGCCCGTCTTGGGATCGCGCAGGAACAGCACGCCGGTGGCCACGCCGAAATAGGTGCCGTGCAGCTCCAGCTCGCCCTTCTGCACGCGGCGGCGAATGGACGGGAACGTCATCAGGTTCTCCAGGCTGTGCTCGACCGTGGCCAGCTCCAGGCGCTTGAGGTTGGCCTGGCGGTCGCCGGTGGCCGGGCCGAGGCGTTCGGCCACGGGCTCGATCTGCGACATCCACTTGCCGATGAAATCGCCCTTGGACAGCGGCTTGGCGCCGTCGAAGAAGGAGCGGATGCCGCCACAGGAGGCGTGGCCCAGCACCACGATGTGCTTGACGTTCAGGCCGTTGACGGCGAATTCGATGGCGGCGCTGGTGCCGTGGTAGGAGGATTCGGTGTCGGGGTCGCAGGGCGGCACCAAGTTGGCGACGTTGCGGATCACGAACATTTCGCCGGGGCCGGCGTCGAAGATGACTTCGGGCGAGACGCGGGAGTCGCAACACCCGATGATCAGGATTTCCGGGCTTTGCCCAATTTCGGCCAGTTTCTGGTATCGGCTGCGTTCCGAGTGGAAACGGCCTTTCAGGAATGATTGATAGCCTTCAGAGAGTCTTTTTGGAAACATGATCTTTTCTTCCTCGTTGCGCCGACATACGCGACAAGGGGCTTCGTTGGAAGCCCCTTTTATCGAGTCGACAGCCGTGATTTTCCCACACCTGGACCCGCGCCACGGCCGCTAAACCCTGATGAAATCAGGGTTTTTGGCGGCGGGCTGGCCGGCTAGCGGGCGTCCACGTCCAGCGCCGTGACGCGGGCGAACCGCAGCGGCGTGACCGCCCGGATCGGCTTGATCTGACCGGGCGCAAGCGGCCCCGGCACATCGTTGCGCAGGCGGCCCACTTCGCGGCCCTGCTCGTCGTACAGCACGAAGGTCAGCCAGACGCCGTCGATGGCGCGGTCGGACTGGTTGGCCAGCAGGCCGGTGATGGCCGAGAGGTTCTGGTTGACGTCGCGCACCGCCTGGACGTTGCCCAGCGTGACGCCATAGACGAGATCCTGCGCGCCGGCCGCAAGAGGCAGGCCGGCGAGCAGTGCGCAGGACACGAGTACGGATTTCATGGCGCTCTCCTGTGCGGCCGGGACGGATTGCGCCTATCTCACACCTTTCCGGGCGCGGACACAACAGGGCAAAGGTATGAATCGCCGCCTTGGCGATTCTTGACTTTCCGGGATCTTGCGGCGGCGTCCGGTTTGTTCGATGATGACCGGGCCGGCGATTGGGCCGGCGGATCGAGCGGTCCGCGTCGCGCCTGACCCCGAGGCGCGCGGACGCCCAAGGGAGGAACCATGCTTTCCCGTACCAGCCAGTTTGCTTCTGCCATCCTGTTGTCCGCCTGTTTCGCCGGCGCGTCCTGGGCCCAGACGCCGGCCGCGACCACGCCCGCCAAGACCCCTACGCCGCAGCAGCAGCGCATGACGGACTGCAACAAGTCCGCCGAAGGCAAGAAGGGCGACGAGCGCAAGGCCTACATGAGCAGCTGCCTGAAGGGCGAGACCGCGCCGGCCAAGCAGCTCACGCCGCAGCAGCAGAAGATGACGGACTGCAATGCGAAAGCCGGCGAGCAGAAGCTCACCGGCGACAAGCGCAAGGCCTTCATGAGCACCTGCCTGAAGGGCTAGCGCCGCGGCTCGGCGCCTCGGCCTACACCGTCGCGACCGGCGTCACCGGCGAACCGATGGCGTGCGGCAGGCGCAGCGGCGGCGCCGTCAGCATGAAGCGGTGGCGGCCGTTGGCGTGCAGCCAGTCGGCCAGCTCCTTCAGGTACCACAGCTCCGCCAGGGGCAGGCCCAGCTTGAACAGGCAGTGGTGGTGCAGCGGCAGCATGGCGCGCGGCCCGCTTTTTTCGCGGGCCGGGTAGGCCTCGACCGCGTAGTTGTCGGCGCAGATGGCGGCGATGCCGCTGTCGGTGATCCATTGCAGCAGCGCCGCGTCGGTGCCGTCCAGCGCGGCGCCGTAGCCGTGCAGCACTTCGGCGTCGGGCTTGCCGTTCATGGCGACGACCGCTTCGGCGTAGCCGGTGCGCAGCACCAGCATGTCGCCGGCCTCGATCTCGATGCCGTCGGCCTCGAGCGCGCGGATCAGTTCCGCGTGGCCGATCAGCGTGCGCCCGGGGCCGTAGTGGCGCAGCAGGTCCACCAGCACGCCGCGGCCCTGCATGCCTTTCTGGGCCAGGTTTTCCACGCCCAGCTTCAGCGCCGCCGAGGGGCCGCCGCTGTTGCAGCCGCAGCCGGTGTGGTCGCCGTCGGCCGGGCCGATCACGTCCACGCCGGCCTGGTAGCCGTTGTAGTAGCGCAGTTCCGGCTTGCCGTCGCCGTCGGCGTCGAACAGCGCGCCGACGTGGGCCAGCGCGTCCCACTGGGTGGAGTACTGCATGGACAGCAGCACCTGGTCGTCGCTCAGCACGTCCACGGCGTCCGGGTTGACGTTGCGCAGCGGAAAGTTCAGGTACGGCGTGTCCGCCAGGCGGGTGGGGCTGAGCTGCGGCGGATGGCGCCGCGGGTTGAGCACGTTGCCGCCCGGCAGGTCCAGCGGCAGCGACAGGCAGAAGGTCTTGCCGGCGCGGATTTCGCGCGCGCCCTTGAGGACCTGTTCTTCGGTGATGAGATTCAGGCGGCCGAGTTGGTCGTCGGGCCCGAAGTCGCCCCAGTTGGAGCCTTCGGGCCGCTGTTTCCAGCGCTGCATGCGGGTTACTCCGTCAGGAAGTCGAGCACCGCGCGGGTGAAGGCTTCCGGTTGCTCCCAGTTGGAGATGTGGGAGGTGTTCAATTCGAGATAGCGCGCGCCCGGGATGGCGGCGGCCAGTTCCTGGCCCTGGGCGGGCGTGGCGGCCAGGTCGTGCGTGCTGCTGATGACCAGCGTGGGCGCCGAGATGGAGGCCACCTGTTCGCGGAAGTCCGCGTCGCGCAGCGCGGCGCAGTTGCCGCAATAGCCGGCGTCCGGCGTGCGGCGCAGCATGTCGACCAGCACCTGGGTCAGGCCCGGCTCGGCGGCGCGGTAGCCGTCGGTGAGCCAGCGCTCGACCAGCGTCGGCGCCATGTTCTCCAGCTTCTGTTCGGTGACCGCGGCGATGCGGGCGCTCCAGCCTTCGGCCGAACCGATGCGCGCGGCGGTGTTGCACAGGATCAGCCGGTCCACCAGTTCGGGGCGCGCCAGCGCCAGCCACAGGCCGGTGGGGCCGCCCATCGACAGGCCGCAGAAGTGCGCGCGCTTGATGCCCAGGTGCGCCAGCAGTTCGGCGACGTCGTTGCCCAGTTGCTCGAAGCTGTATTCGCCTTCGGGGACCGAGGATTTGCCGTGGCCGCGGGTGTCGTAGCGCAGCACGCGGAAATGCTTGCTCAGTTCGGGGATCTGGCGGGCCCACATGTCGGCGCAGGTGCCCAGCGAATTGGAGAGCACGAGCACCGGCGCGTCGGCGGGGCCATCGATGACGTAGTACAGCCGGGCCTGGCTGAGATCGGCGTAAGACATGTGGGTTTCCTTCAATTACAGATAGCAGGCGCCGTCGACGTAGGCCTTGCGCCAGCGCGTGATGGTCACGCGTTCGAACAGGTCGGCCTTGGAGAACGGATCGGCGTCGATGAATTGCTGCGCGGCTTCGCGGCTGTCCAGGTCGACCACGTACAGGCCGCCGCCGGCGTCCGTGCCGTCGTCGTGCAGCTTGGCGCCGCAGGCCAGCAGCAGCCGCTTGTTGGCGTCCAGGAATTCCAGGTGGGCGGCGCGGTGCTGCTTGCGCACCTCCAGGTGGCCGGGCTTGTCGAAGGTTTCGATGATGTACGGCATGGACGCCTCCGTTCAGATCGCCGAGGGATGGCGCGCCAGCGCCGTCACCTGGATGTCCATGTAGGGGAACAGCGGCAGCGACGACAGCAGCGTGTGCAGCTCGTCATTGCTTTCGACGTCGAAGATGCTGACGTTGGCGTAGCGGCCGGCCACGCGCCAGAGGTTCTTCCACTTGCCGTCGCGCTGCAGCTGCTGCGCCAGCGCCTTTTCGTCGGCCTTGAGCTTGTCGGCGCGCTCGGCCGGCATGTCGACGGGAAGATTGACCTGCATTTGGACCATGAACAGCATGATGATTCTCTCCGTAAAAAAATCCGCCCCGGCGGGACCGAGGCGGCGCTTCGAAACTCAGTTGGAAAACTTCAGCGGCAGGCCGGTCAGGCGCAGCAGCTCGTCGGCGGTGGTGCCGCCGAACATGTCGGTGACGGTCACGCCGTCGGCGCCGATGTCGAACACCGCCACGTCGGTGTAGACGCGCGACACGCAGCGCACGCCGGTCAGCGGATAGGTGCAGGCTTCGACCAGCTTGCTCTGGCCGTCGCGGGTCTGCAGCTCCATCATCACGAACACGTCCTTGGCGCCGATGGCCAGGTCCATCGCGCCGCCCACGGCGGGGATGGCGTCGGGCGCGCCGGTGTGCCAGTTGGCCAGGTCGCCGTGCTGCGACACCTGGAAGGCGCCCAGCACGCAGATGTCCAGGTGGCCGCCGCGCATCATCGCGAACGAGTCGGCGTGGTGGAAGAAGGAGCAGCCGGGCAGCTCGGTCACGGGCTGCTTGCCGGCGTTGATCAGGTCATAGTCTTCCTCGCCCTTGGCCGGCGCGGGGCCCATGCCCAGCATGCCGTTCTCGGTGTGCAGGATGACTTCGCGGTCGGCCGGCAGGTGGTTGGCCACCAGCGTGGGCAGGCCGATGCCGAGGTTGACGTAGGCGCCTTCGGGGATGTCCCGGGCGACGCGGGCGGCGATCTGGTCGCGGGTCAGTTTGGTGCTCATTGCTGCTCCTTGGGGGCGGGGCGGGCATCGATCTGCACGACGCGCTTGACGAAGATGCCGGGGGTCACGACGGTTTCGGGGTCCAGTTCGCCCAGTTCCACCACTTCGCGCACCTGGGCCACGGCCACGCGCGCGGCGCTGGCCATGATGGGGCCGAAGTTGCGGGCCGTCTTGCGGTACACCAGGTTGCCCCAGCGGTCGCCGCGCTCGGCCTTGATGAGCGCGTAGTCGGCATGCAGCGGATATTCCAGCACATACTGGCGGCCGTTGATTTCCCGGGTTTCCTTGCCGTCGGCCAGCGGGGTGCCGTAGCCGGTGGGCGAGAAGAACGCGCCGATGCCGGCGCCGGCGGCGCGGATGCGCTCGGCCAGGTTGCCCTGCGGCACCAGTTCCAGCTCGATCTTGCCGCTGCGGTACAGGCCGTCGAAGATCTGCGAGTCCACCTGGCGCGGGAACGAGCAGATGATTTTGCGCACGCGGTTCGCGCCCAGGAGGGCGGCCAGGCCGGTGGTACCGTTGCCCGCGTTGTTGTTGATGATGACCAGATCCTTGGCGCCCTGTTCGAGCAGCGCGTCGATCAGTTCCATGGGCTGGCCGGCGGTGCCGAAGCCGCCGATCATGACGGTGGCGCCGTCGGGGACGTCGGCGAGGGCGTCCGCAGCGCTTGCAACGAGTTTAGAGATCATGGTGTTCGCTCATAAGGTGGCGTGTCATAATTTGTTCTCAATTAGAACTTTCGTTCTTCAGAAGAACATTGATTTCATGGGGGATGGCAATGCTGCGCCGCCCCGGTACAGGGTTGCCGACCAGGGCAACGTTTCTCTTCGCGGTAGACGGATGGCCGAGCAAATCACCCAGCAACCCAGCGACAGCTACGTTCAATCCTTTGCGCGCGGCCTGTCCGTGATCCGGGCCTTCGGCCCCGAGCGTTCGCAGATGACGCTGTCCGAGGTGGCGGCGGTGACCGGCCTGACGCGCGCCGGCGCGCGCCGCATCCTGCTGACGCTGGAGCACCTGGGCTACGTGACCGTGGACGACCGCAAGTTCTCGCTCACCCCGCGCATCCTGGAGCTGGGCTACGCCTACCTGTCCGGCACGCCGCTGTGGAACCTGGCGCTGCCCTACATGGAAGAGGTGGCCGAAGAGACCCGCGAATCCTGCTCCGTGTCGGTGCTGGAGGGCGCGGACATCGTCTATATCCTGCGCCTGTCCACCCACAAGGTGATGACCATCAACCTGGCGGTGGGCAGCCGCCTGCCCGCCTGGGTCACGTCCATGGGCCGCGTGCTGCTGGCCGGCCTGACGGAACCGGAGCTGGACCGGGTGCTGGCGATGAGCCAGATCCGGACCTATACGCCGCACACCATCACCGGCATCGACGCGCTCAAGCGCGTGCTGGCCGGCGTGCGCGCCGACGGCTACGCCTGCGTGGCGCAGGAACTGGAGCCGGGCCTGCAATCGGTGGCCGTGCCCATCATGGACCGCAGCGGCCGCGTGATCGCCGCGATGAACGTCAGCGGCCATGCCAACCGCTATTCGCGCCAGGAAATGCTGGCGGCGTTCCTGCCGCCGCTGCGCCGCGCCGCCGACCAGATCAACCACGCCCTGCTGCGCCGCTAGGCGGCGCAGGCAGGACGGGAGGAAGGACGGCGTGCGCATGGCGGGCCTCAGACGGGCGCGACGCCCAGCGTCGTGCCGCCGCAGACGTACAGCGTCTGGCCGGTGACGAAGCCGTTGTCCGGCGACAGGAAGAACATCGCCGCGCGCGCCACGTCTTCGGGCGTGCCCAGGCGCTTGACCACGATGCTCTTGATGATGCGCTCGGTCTGCGGGGCGCCGGCGGGATTGCTCTTGGTGAACAGTTCGGTGGCGATGGGGCCGGGGCCGATGGCGTTGACCGTGATGCCGTCGCCGCCCAGCTCCATGGCCAGCGTGCGCGTCAGGCCCAGCAGGCCCGCCTTGGTGGCCGAATAGACCACGCGGTCGGGCTTGCCCAGCGCCGCGCGCGAGGCCATGTTGACGATGCGCCCGAAGCCGGCCGCGCGCATGGCCGGCAGCACCGCCTGCACCAGGATCAGCGCCGTGCGCAGGTGCAGGTTGATCACATAGTCCAGGTCCGCCAGCGTGGCGGTGTCGGCCGAGCCCGGGCGCGTCGCGCCCGCGTTGTTCACCAGCCCGACGATGTCGTAGGCGTCGGTCACTTCCTTGGCCACCGCCTTGGTGCGCGCTTCGTCGGTCAGGTCGGCCTGGTACGACACCAGCCCGGCGGGCGGATTCTCGGGCAGCTTGTAGTCGATGTTGACGACCTTGTGGCCGGCATCGAGCAGCATGCGGATGATGGCCGCCCCGATCCCGGCGCTGCCGCCGGTCACGAGATACGCGGTAGGTTTGCTCATATCAACTCCGTTCCGGAAGAGTGCGTGTGGCTCAATGGGTCAGATAGCCCCAGAGGAGGACGGCCGTGATGTGGATCACGCCGACCCACAGCATCATGATGACGGTATAGCCCATAACATCGCGCAGTTTCAGCTTGGACAGCGCCAGCGCCGGCAGAATCCAGAAGGGCTGCACCAGGTCGTTCCAGGCGTTGCCCAGCATGACGGCCATGGTGGTCTGGTTCAGGGCGCTGCCGATTTCCTTGGCGGCGTCGATCATGAACGGACCCTGGATGACCCAGTGGCCGCCGGCCGACGGCGCGAAGAAGTTGATGACGAAAGAACTGATCAGGCCCCAGAACGGCAGCGTCTCGGGCGTGGCCACGTCGACGAAGACCGCGGAAATCGTGGTGACCAGCCCCGAGGCGGCCATGATGGCCATGATGCCGGCGTAGAACGGGTATTGCAGGATGATGCCGGAAATCGTCTTGATGCCTTCGGTCAGCTTGGCCACGTAGGCGGCCGGCGTGCCCAGCAGGATGATGCCCAGGAACAGGATGATGAAGTTGATCAGGTTCAGGTCCAGCGAGCCGCCGTCCATGAAGTGGAACACCACGTAGGCCACGCCCAGCGCGCCGATCAGCAGGCTCAGCAGGCGGCTGTTGTTCAGGCGCGAGGCCAGCGTGCCCTTTTCCAGCAGGTCTTCGGCGGCGTTGGCGGCGGTGGTGTCGCGGTCGATCGCGGGATCGACCTCGATGACCTTCTCGCCCTTTTTCGGATGCAGCCAGGCGTTGAGCAGCGGCAGCGTGACGATGATGACCAGGCTGGTGATCAGCATGGGCATCGAGAAAATCGTTTCCGACAGCGGGATGGTGCCCATCTGCTTGGCGGTGGGATGGTTGGGCGTGGCCACCAGCACCGGGATGCTGGCCGACAGGCCCAGGCCGTACATGGTGAAGCCGCTGTACGCGGCGGCGATGATCAGCGGGTAGTGCACGCCCTTGACCTTCAAGGCCAGCTTCTTGGCGACGATGCCGCCGATGACCAGGCCGAAGCCCCAGTTCAGGTAGCTGCCGATGCCGCCGACCAGCGTCGCCACGATGATGGCGGTGTGCGGCTTGTGCACGTGGCTGACGATGCGGTTGAGCATGCGGTCGGTCAGCGGGGCGGTGGCCAGCACATAGCCCATCGCCAGGATCACCGCCATCTGGGTGGTGAAGGCCAGCAGGCTCCAGAAGCCGTTGCCCCAGGCGCGGGTGATGTCGCCCAGGCCCTTGCCTTCGACCCCCATGGCCAGCAGTACGGTAAGCAGGGTCAGCGCGATGGCGAAGACAAAGGGATCGGGCAGATACTTGCGCATCAGCTCCGTGAAAAATGAAGCCAGTTTATTCATGGTGCCTCCAACGAACTCCGGTAAGGCTGGTTTTCTGTGATCGGTTTTCTTTGCGTGGCGGGGCCTTGGGGCCCGACGGCGCGGTAGCGGCAGGCTCCGCGCCTTATGTAGTAATGGGTATGCGCCGGCCTCAGGCGTCGTCGGCCCGGGCGTTGAGCCAGGCGGCCAGTTCTCCGAGCGCCGCGCTCTTCTCGCGCAGCACGCGTTCGCGGCGCTCCGGGCTCCAGGTGTAGAAACCCTGGCCGCTCTTGGCGCCGATCTGCCCGCTTTCGACCTTGCTCTTCAAAAGCGCCGAGGGCTCGGTGCGGTTGTCGAGATCCTTGTAGAGGTAGCTGGCGATGGCGTAATGCACGTCGATGCCGTTCATGTCGCGCTGCTCCAGCGGGCCGGACAGCGCAAGCCGGATGCCCAGGCTCCACTTGACCACTTCGTCGATGTCCTCCGCGCTGGCGACGCCTTTTTCCAGCAGCGAAATGGCTTCGCGCGCCAGCGCGTGCTGGATGCGGTTGGCGATGAAGCCGGGAATGTCCTGGCGCACCAGCACCGGCCGCTTGCCGGCGTGGCGCAGCGTGGCCATGACGCGCGCCACCGTCTCGTCGGACGTGGCGTCGTTGCGCACCACCTCCACCAGCGGAATCACGTCGGCGGGGGTGAAGAAGTGCGTGCCCACGAAGCGGTCGCGCCGCAGCACGGCGGTGGCGATGGCGTTGATGGACAGGCCGGAGGTATTGGTGGCGAAAAGGGTGTGCGCCGGGCACAGCGCGTCGAGCCGGGCGAACAGGTCGCGCTTGAGCTCGAGGTTTTCGGGTACGGCCTCGATCACCAGGTCGCTGTTGCAGGCCGCTTCCAGGCCGGGCGACAACTGGATGCGCTGCATGGTTTCCTGGACCCGGCCGGGCGCGTAGACGTTCAGTTGGCGGTCTATCGTCTTGAGCGCGCGCTCCAGCGCGCCTTCGACCGGGTCGATGAGGACGATGTTCAGTCCCTTCGAGGCGAACAGGGCCGCGATGCCGCTGCCCATGGCGCCTGCGCCGACGATGGCGAGATTTTTGAGGGGAGTATCCATGATGGTTCGCTCGGGCTGACTCGCCGGGCTTGCGGCGGGCACGCGCGGAACCAGGGATTGCCGTCTCTTCCGGGTGTGCCTTCCTGTGCGCCTGGCCAGAAAAATCGTTATGTTCTAGATACGAACATTTGTGCGTATATAGAATTAATGAAAACGATAGTACTAAATGTCGCGGGGGGCGGACAAATCAGGGATTTTGGGTGTCCGGCTGGTGGACGGGGGGCGTGGGGACGTAGGATGGGTGCAGCGCGGCACCTCCGGGGTAAGAAGCCGGACGCCGAACGCGCGTAACCCATCGGCCGGCGAGAGCCGGCTTTGTCTCTTGCCACGAAGCGCAAGCCGGCTTTGTCTCTTGCCACGGAAAGCGGCGGCTGGCGCCGCCTGATGGGTTACGCGCGTTCGATATTTGAGTTCTTGCTTAAGGGCTCTCGCGCTGCACCCATCCTACGCCCGCCCACGATCAGCCTGGTCCGGCGCTGTTGGACCAGCCCTTGGACAGCTCCACCGCCTGCCGCCAGCGCGCCATCCGCGCTTCGCGCACGGACGCGGGCCAGCTCGGTTCGAACGTGCGTTCGGCCTGCCACTTGGACGCGAATTCGTCCTGGCCGGACCAGAAGCCCACGGCCAGGCCGGCCAGGCCGGCCGCGCCCAGCGCGGTGGATTCGGGCACGCGGGGGCGCACGACCGGCACGCCCAGCAGGTCGGCCTGCATCTGCATCAGCAGGTCGTTGCGGGCCGCGCCGCCGTCGACGCGCAGCTCGGTCAGGGCGATGCCGCTGTCGGCGTTCATGCAGGTCAGCAGTTCGGCGCTTTGCAGGGCGATGGATTCGAGGGTGGCGCGCGCGATGTGGGCGCGGGTGGTGCCGCGGGTCAGGCCCACCAGGGTGCCGCGCGCGTAGGGGTCCCAATGCGGCGCGCCCAGGCCGGCGAAGGCCGGCACCATGAAGACGTCGTCCGTGCTGGACACGCTGGCGGCCAGCGCCTCGATCTCCTCGGAGCGCTGGATGATGCCCAGGCCGTCGCGCAGCCACTGCACCGCCGCGCCGGCCACGAACACCCCGCCTTCGAGCATGTAGGTGGGCTGCCAGCCGCCGCCGTCGCGCGGCAGGCCCCAGCCCACGGTCGACAGCAGGTTGTTGCGCGACTGCACGGGCTGCCCGCCCACGTTCATCAGCATGAAGCAGCCGGTGCCGTAGGTGTTCTTGGCCATGCCCGGCCTGTAGCAGGCCTGGCCGAAGGTGGCGGCCTGCTGGTCGCCCGCCACGCCGGCGATGGGGATGGCGCCGCCCAGCCATTCGGGCAGGGTGTCGCCCACCACGGCGCTGCTGGGGGCGATCCGTGGCAGCACGCTGCGCGGGATCTTGAGCAGCGCCAGGATGTCGTCGCTCCAGTCCTGGGTATGCAGGTCGAACAGCATGGTGCGCGAGGCGTTGCTGGGGTCGGTGCTGTGGACCGCGCCGCCGGTCAGCTGCCACACCAGCCAGGTATCGACGGTGCCGAAGGCCAGTTCGCCGCGCTCGGCGAGCTGGCGCGCGCCGGGCACGTGGTCCAGCAGCCAGGCCAGCTTGGTGCCCGAGAAATAGGCGTCCACCACCAGGCCGGTGCGCGATTGCAGGAAATCGGCGTGGCCGTCCTGGCGCAGCTGGTCGCACATGGGCGCGGTGCGGCGGTCCTGCCAGACGATGGCGCGGGCCAGCGGCCGGCCGGTGGCGCGTTCCCAGATCAGCGTGGTTTCGCGCTGGTTGGTGATGCCGAGGGCGGCGATGTCGGCCGCGGCCGCGCCGGCGTTGCGCAAGGCCTCTCGGGCCACGTCCAGCTGGCTCTGCCAGATTTCGCCGGCGTCGTGCTCGACCCAGCCCGGACGGGGATAGTGCTGGCGGAATTCGCGCTGGCCTACGCCGCGCACCACGCCTTCGCGGTCGAACACAATGGCCCGGGAGCTGGTGGTTCCCTGGTCCAGGGCCAGGACAAATTCATTCGTCGTCACGATTCTTTGCGCCGTTCAGGTGAGCCCCGGCCAGCGGGTCGAGGCGTCCAAATGAGAAGACCGAGGCCATGCACAGCACGCCGATGACGATGAAGCCCGCGACCACGTCCCGTATCGCCAGCGTCTCGGCGCCGCGCAGGGCCATGCTGATGTTCAGCGTGACCGCCGCCACGCCCACGCCCAGGCTGATGCCGAGCTGCTGCGCCATGGCGGCGAAACTGCTGGCGCGGCTCATCTGGGTCGGGGGAATGTCGGCATAGGTTAGCGTATTTACCCCCGTGAACTGCAGCGAGCGGAAAAACCCGCCCACCAGCAGCACGGCGATCATCAGCCAGACCGGCGTGGCGGGCGTGAAGGCGCCGCAGACCACGATGAAAATGCCGGTCAGCAGCGCGTTGACGGTCAATACCCGACGAAATCCGAAGTGCTGCACGATGGGGGTGGCGACGAACTTCATCAGCAGCGCGCCGGCGGCGCTGGCGAAGGTGATCAGCCCGGCCGAGAACGGCGACAGGCCGAAGCCCACCTGCAGCAGCATGGCCAGCAGGAACGGCGTGGCGCCCACGGCGAAGCGGCACAGGTTGCCGCCCAGGGTGGCGATGGCGAAGGTCGGTATCCGCATCAGGGACAGATCGATGATGGGATGGGGCGCCCGGCGCGCGTGCCAGCCGTAGAGCAGGCCGCAGGCCAGGCCGGTGGCGATCAGGCCCAGCAGCATGGGCAGCGGCATCACGTCGCGGCCGATCGCCTCGAAGCCGCTGACCAGCGTCGCCAGACAGATGGCGCTGAGCAGAAAGCCCGGCCAGTCCAGGCGCGGCGCGCCTTCCACGCGGATTTCCTCCACGTAGCGCAGCACCAGGAAAATGCCCAGGATGCCGATGGGAATGTTGATCAGGAAGATCCAGTGCCACGACATATAGGTGACCATGAAGCCGCCCAGCGGCGGCCCGATCACCGGCCCCAGCAGGGCGGGGATGGACAGGAAGGACATGGCCTTGAGCAAGTCCTGCTTGGGCACGGTGCGCAGCAGGATGATGCGCCCCACCGGCACCATCATCGCGCCGGCCATGCCCTGGACGACGCGGGCCGCCACCAGCTGCGGCAGGTCCTGCGACAGGGCGCAGGCCACGGAACTCAGGGTGAACAGGCCGATGGCCGCCACGAACACGCGCCGCGCGCCGTAGCGGTCGGCCGCCCAGCCGCTGACGGGCACGAACACGGCCACCGACAGCAGGTAGGAGGTGATGGCCACGTTCAGCCGCACCGGGGTCGAGCCCAGGGCCCGCGCCATCGCCGGCAGGGCCGTGGCGACCACCGTGGCGTCCAGCATCTGCATGAACAGCGCGCAGCCGACGATGAAGGGAATCATGCGTGCCGCGCGCATCGCTTCCGGGGTGAGTGAGGGAGCGGGATGGGCGGCGGCGGCGGATTCTGCGGACATGGGCGAGGATACGTAGGGGGCCTCCAGATTGTAACGCCGGGGGAGGGGCCGTCGTGAAGTAAACTCCCCTCATCCGAAACCCACTGAAATTGGCGTCATGGCGACCAACTACGAATCCGAGATCACCCGTTTCCTGAAAGACTACAAGCAGTCGCATCCCGGCACCGAAGAGCGCCAGCGCGAGGGCCGCGCCCGTCTTTGGGACAAACCGCAGGACCCGGAGCTGCTGGAGGCCTTCCGCGCCGGCCGCGTGCCGCAGAAGCCGTACGTATACCAGGCCGACTGAGCCCCTTGCGGCAACCATGGCCCAGAACGCTTTCCCGGGCGAC
The DNA here is from genome assembly GCF_003267925.1 of Achromobacter sp. HZ01. Lineage (NCBI taxonomy): Bacteria > Pseudomonadati > Pseudomonadota > Betaproteobacteria > Burkholderiales > Alcaligenaceae > Achromobacter > Achromobacter sp. HZ01. The sequence goes on along the minus strand of NZ_LWKV01000004.1, from coordinate 208,332 downwards.
GCCCTGGCCGCGCTAGTGGAACCGCCCGTCGACAGCACCCCCGACACGGTAGACAGCGTGGCGTTCGCGCGCCTGTACGGCGAGCCGCTGTTCCAGATGCCGACCGACCTGTACATCCCGCCGGATGCGCTGGAGGTCTTCCTGGAGGCGTTCGAAGGGCCGCTGGACCTGCTGCTCTACCTGATCCGCAAGCAGAACTTCAACGTGCTGGACATCCCGATGGCGGATGTCACGCGGCAATACCTCTCGTACGTCGAGCAGATCCGCATCCACAACCTGGAGCTGGCCGCCGAATACCTGCTGATGGCGGCGATGCTCATCGAGATCAAGTCGCGCATGCTGCTGCCGGTCAAGAAGACCGACACCGGCGAAGAGCCCGAGGACCCGCGCGCCGAACTGGTGCGCCGCCTGCTCGAATACGAGCAGATGAAGCTGGCGGCCCAGAAGCTCGACCGTATGCCGCAGCTCGGCCGCGACTTCGTCAGCAGCCAGGCGGTGGCCGACCTGAGCGTCGAGCGCATGCTGCCCGAAGTCAGCGTGGACGACCTGCGCGCGGCCTGGGCCGACATCATGAAGCGGGCCAAGCTGAACCAGCACCACCACATCACGCGCGAACAGCTGTCGGTGCGCGACCACATGACGCACATCCTGCGGCGCCTGAACGACGTGCGCTTCATGGAGTTCGGCGACCTCTTCATGGAGCGTATCCGCGAAGGCGCGCCCGCGGCGGTGGTCGTGGTGCATTTCATCGCCATGCTGGAACTGGCCCGCGAATCCCTGCTCGAGATCACGCAGGCGGAACCCTACGCGCCCATCTACGTGCGCCTGGCCTATACCAGCGTGGCGGCGGTCGCGGCCTGAGGCCGGGCTGCGCGTTCCTACTTCCGGAGACTCCCCTTGAAAGTCGTACACACCATCCAGGAATTGCGCGACCACCTGCGCGGACAGAACCGCGTATCGTTCGTGCCCACCATGGGCAACCTGCACGAAGGCCACCTGGCGCTGATGAAGCTCGCGCGCCAGCATGGCGATCCGGTGGTGGCCAGCATCTTCGTCAACCGCCTGCAGTTCGGTCCCAACGAAGACTTCGACCAGTATCCGCGCACGCTGGCCGCCGACATCGAGAAGCTCGAACGCGAGCGCGACGTCTACGTGCTGTTCGCGCCCAACGAGCGTGAAATGTATCCCGAGCCGCAGAATTTCCGCGTGCAGCCGCCCGACGACCTCGGCGACATCCTCGAAGGCGAATTCCGTCCCGGCTTCTTCGCGGGCGTGAGCACCGTGGTGCTGAAGCTGTTTTCCTGCGTGCAGCCGCGCGTGGCCGTGTTCGGCAAGAAGGACTACCAGCAGCTCATGGTGGTGCGCAACATGTGCCGCCAGTTCCAGCTGCCGGTGGAAGTGCTGGCGCACGAAACCGTGCGCGCCGAGGACGGCCTGGCGCTGTCCTCGCGCAACCGCTACCTGAGCGAGGCCGACCGCGCCGAGGCGCCGGCCCTGTACGCCGCCCTGCAGCAGCTGGGCCAGCGCCTGGCCCAGGGCGAGCGCGACGCCGCCGCGCTGGAGCGCGAAGCCATCGACGGCCTGACCCGGCGCGGCTGGCAGGTGGACTACGTGGCGCTGCGCCGCCAGCGCGACCTGAAGCGCCCCGAAGCCGCCGACCTGCAGGCCGGCGAGCCGGTGGTGGCGCTGGCCGCCGCCAAACTCGGCGCCACCCGCCTGATCGACAATCTGGAACTGGTCTACACGGCCTGAGGCCCGGGCAGGGGGGGCGTTTATGTCCACCCTGACAGAATTGCCAGCTTCCGGCGGCTGGCGCGGCGGGGCAGACTCGATGCAAATCTACTTTGCAGGAGACAAGCCCCATGCAGCCCCGCCCCGACCTGGACGACGTCCTCGCCACCCTGACGCCGCGCGAACGCCAGATCGTCGCCTACGTGGCGGCGGGCAGCCCGAACAAGGTCATCGCCATCGACCTGGGCATTTCGCTGCGCACCGTCGAAGCCCATCGCGCCCGCATCTTCACCAAGCTCCGCGCCCGCAACGCCATGCAACTGGCCTGCCGGCTGTGCGCCCACCGGCGTTCGGGCGCCTCGCCCGTGCCGCTCCTGCCGGAGGGCGATCCGCACGGCGGGGCCGTCACCCTGCATGAACAGCCCTCGCCCCGATACGCGCCGGCCAAGCCATGATGCCTGCGCGCCCAAAAACATCGGGCCCGGCGAACGAGGCGTTCGCCGGGCCCGGTGCCAGGCATGGATTCAAGCGCGCGGAGCGCTCAGGGGCACTTGGGCGCGGCGGCCTTGGCCAGCTCGTCGATGGGGTCCAGGTCCGGCTGGCGGGTCAGGTTGTAGTTCAGGTTCGGCGTCTGGCCGGCGATGGAGCGCACGCGCAGCACGTTGTTGGCGGCCACCACGAACTCGACGCGGGCGTTGCCCTGGCCGTCCATCAGGATGACGCGCGGCGGGCGTTCGTCGGTGGCGTCCCAGCAGCCTTGTTCGGCCACCGGCTGGCCCTTCTGGGGATCGTTCTCCAGGTAGGCGGTGCGGCCGCGCCAGCGGCCGTTGGGCGCCAGCGTCAGCGTCACGCGCTGCGCCGTGCACTGCATGACGGGCGAGAAGCACGGCAGCGTGCCCATGTAGGTCTGGGGTTGCGGCACCAGGCTGTGCGCGGCGGCATTGGGCGCCGGCGCGGGCGCGGCCGCGGCGGTCGCTGCGCCGGCGCTACCGCCGCCGCCCTCGGCGTGCTCGGGTACGGTCTGGCCGTCTTCGGTGGTTTCCGCGCCTGCCGCGGCCGCTTGCTGGGCCTGGTTCTGCGGCTTGCGGGCATCCGGCTTGAGCGCGATCTGCACCTGCGAAGGCGCGCGGATCACGGTGCGGTAGCCGGCGCCGGAGCCCTGGTACTGCGCGTCGGTCACGGTGCTTTCCGCGGGCGGGTCGTAATAGCCCTCGGTCTTCTGCTGGGCGCAGCCCGCCGCGCCTATGGCGGTGCCCGCCAGCAGCAGCCCCATGACGCTTAGTTTGCGGGAGCGGGTAACAATGTTGTCGACGCGCGCGGTCATGGCAGCTTATCCGTGAATTGAGTCTGTCTCCGATTTTACGCACTTATGCGAAGATTCGATACGTTGCCCTAGCCGCTCCTGGGTGTATTCCGCACTTTATGCACAAATTACGACATGGCCGCCGCCGGCCGGTTCTACATCGCGTCCCGGGCCCGATCGCGCACGCCGCCGGCGCGCGCATCGGATGACGGCGATGCGCTACGTCTTCGACCTGCCCCCGGGCCTGTTCATCGTCCTGGCGGCGCTGACGGGCCTGGCCGTGGGCAACTGGCTGACGCTGCTGACGCACCGGCTGCCGCGCATGATGGAGCAGGAGTGGCAGGCGCACTGCCAGGAGGCGGCCGGCCAGGCGCGCACCGAAAGCCGCTACGGCCTGTGGTCGCCGGCGTCGCACTGCCCGGCCTGCGCCGCGCCGGTGACGGGCTGGCGCCGTGCGCCGCTGCTGGGCTGGCTGCTGCTGCGCGGACGCTGCGCCGCCTGCGGAACCGCGATAGGCTGGCGCTACCCGGCCATCGAACTGCTGACCTGCGCGCTGTTCGCCGCCTGCGCCTGGCGCTTCGGCGCCACGCCGCTGGCGCTGTGCGCGATGGGTCTGTCGGCCACGCTGGTGGCGCTGGCCTGGATCGATTTCGAATCGACGCTGCTGCCCGATGCGCTGACGCAGCCGCTGCTGTGGGCGGGCCTGCTGGCCAATCTGTTCGACGCCTACACCAGCGTGCAGATGGCGGTGGCCGGCGCGGTCGCGGGCTATGTGTTCCTGTGGGTTATCTTTCATATATTCCGCCTGCTGACCGGGCGCGAAGGCATGGGCCACGGCGACTTCAAGCTGCTGGCCGCCCTGGGCGCATGGTTCGGCATCGAGACCCTGCCGATGCTGCTGCTGGGCGCGTCGCTGCTGGGCGTGCTGATCGGCGGCGCGCTGACGCTGAGTGGACGCGCCAGCCGCGGACAGCCGCTGCCCTTCGGCCCTTATCTGGCGCTGGCCGGCATCGTGACGCTGCTGGCGGGCGGGCCGCAGGGGCTGTGGCAATGGCTGGGCTAGTACGCGACACGATGGGACGAGCGGCATGTACAAGATAGGATTGACTGGCGGTATCGGATCGGGCAAGACCCGCGTGGCGGACATGCTTGCGCAGTGGGGCGCGTCGGTGGTCGATACCGACGAGATCGCGCATACGCTGACCGCGCCGCAGGGCGCGGCCATGCCGGCGATCGAACGCGAATTCGGCCCGCGGGCGCTGACGGCCGACGGCGCGCTGGACCGCGCATGGATGCGCGAGCAGGCGTTCTCCGATCCGCAGGTGCGGCTGCGGCTGGAAGCCATCATGCATCCGGCCATCGGCCAGGAGACCGAACGCCAGGCCGCCGCGGCCGCCGGATCGTATCTGGTCTTCGTCGTGCCCTTGCTGGTGGAGTCGCTGCCGCGCTGGCGCGCGCGCCTGGATCGCATCTGCGTGGTGGATTGCGATCCCGAGACGCAGGTGGCCCGCGTGCGCGCGCGCAGCGGGCTGACGGAGCCAGCCATCAGGCGTATCATGGCAGCACAGGCTGCGCGCGCAAGCCGGCTGGAAGCCGCCGACGACGTCATCGTCAACGATGGCGCCACCACGCCCGAACAACTGCGCGCGCAGGCGAAGACCCTGCACGACCGCTGGCTGGCGCTGGCGGGCACGACAGACCGGCAAGCCCTGGGCCAGGCCGGCACCCCTGAATAACATTGGCCTGCCGGCCAACCACAGATGGGCCTGTAAAAAAGCGTGATTGTTTACGAATATCCCTTCAACGAGCGTATCCGCGCTTATCTGCGGCTGGAATTCCTGTTCGACAGGTTGTTCTTCTTTGCACGCGAGGGGGATTCACGACTGCACCAGGTCGCCGTCACCGCCTTGTTCGATCTGCTCGACGCCTGCGAACGCACCGACGTCAAGGGCGCCTTGCTGCAGGACCTGGAACGCCAGCGCCTGGCGCTGGTCGGCCTGCGCGACCATCCCGGCGTGGCGCAGGACGCGTTGGAATCCATGCTGCGCGAAATGGAAAAGGTCACCGGCGCGCTGGCCGTGCCCGGCAAGACCGGCCAGCCCCTGCGCGAGAACGAATGGCTCACCAGCCTGCGCGGTCGGCTTTCCATGCCCGGCAACGCCACGCAGGTCGACATGCCTTCGTATTTCGCCTGGCAGAACAAGCCCGAGTCGGCCCGCTGCGCCGACCTGCAATCCTGGATCGCGCCCTTCATTCCCCTCTACGACGGCCTGACCCTGGCGCTGCGCCTGCTGCGCGAATCCGGCCGCAAGACCGACATCGTGGCCGAGCAGGGCGCCTACCAGCAGATGCTGGGCGGCAAGCAGTTCCAGCTGCTGCGCGTGTGGGTGGACCCCGCCCACGGCGTATTTCCCGAGATCAGCGCCAATAAGTACATGATCTGGATACGTTTTTCCACGCAGGACGGCGAATTCAAGCCCCAGCAGGTGGCCCGCGACGTGGGGTTCCAGATGACGTTGTGCAACTCGTAGGATGGGTAAAGCGCGAGCGCATCTGAGCAAGAACCCGGCTCTCCAGCGCGCGACACCCATCAGGCGGCGCCAGCCGCCGCTTTTCGTGGCAAGAGACAAACACCCGGCTGCCGCCGGCCGATGGGTTACGCGCGATGGGCAATTGAGTGCTTGCCCAAGAATTCTCGCGCTACACCCATCCTGCGCAGGACCCACGTAGCCCCCCAGTACGCAGGAGGGACCCACCCACCCCCCCCATTACCTGTTGCGGGGAGTTTCAACCGCCGCTCCCGGTGCTGGACTACGCGATGGTCTAGTAGACAATACGGCTTTCCCTGCCCGCGTTTGCAACGTACATGCCTGAAAGCCGTCCCGTTTCTCCGCCCGCCCATAGGTCCCGCCGCCGCCTGGCCGTGCTGGCGCTGTTGCTGCTTGCCGGGGCCGGCATCGCCTGGCTGCTGCTGCGGCCGGCGGCCAAGCCGGCGGGCGGGGGCCGTCCGCCCGGGGCGGCGATGGCGAACATGGCGGTGCCGGTGCGCATCGCCACCGCCGTCCGGCAGGACATCGACATTTTCCTGAAGTCGCTGGGCACGGTGACGGCCTACAACACGGTCACCGTGCGCAGCCGGGTCAGCGGCGAGCTGGTCGAGGTGGCCTTCCAGGAAGGCCAGCGCGTGAAGGCCGGCGACCTGCTGGCGCAGGTAGACCCGCGCGCCTTCCAGGTGGCGCTGGACCAGGCGCGCGGCACGCAGATGCAGAACCTGGCGCAGCTGGAGAACGCGCGCCGCGACCTGCAGCGCTACCAGGCCCTGTACAAGCAGGATTCCATCGCCAAGCAGCAGGTCGACACGCAGGCGGCGCTGGTGCGGCAGTACGAGGGCACGGTCAAGAGCGACCAGGCCAACGTCGATAACGCCCGGCTGCAGCTGGACTACGCGCGCATCACCGCGCCCATCGACGGCCGTCTGGGCCTGCGCCAGGTGGACCGCGGCAATCTGGTGTCCAGCTCGGACACCAACGGGCTGGTGGTGATCACTCAGACCCAGCCGATTTCCGTGGTGTTCACGCTGCCCGAGACCCAGCTGCCCGAGGTGCGCGCCGAACTCGCCGCCGGCCGCAAGCTGGCCGTGGACGCCTACGACCGCGCCGACACCCGCCGCATCGCCACGGGCCAGCTGGAAACCCTGGACAACCAGATCGACGTGACCACCGGCACCCTCAAGCTCAAGGCCCGCTTCGACAACACCGACGACGCGCTGTTCCCCAACCAGTTCGTCAACGTGCGGCTGCACGTGCTGACGCGCAAGGACGTCACCGCCGTGCCCACCGCCGCCATCCAGCAGGGTTCGGCCGGCGCCTTCGTATTCCTGGTGCAGCAGGACAACACGGTGCTGGTGCGCCAGGTGAAGCTGGGCGCGATCAACAACGGCATGGTGGCGGTCAACGAGGGCCTGCAGCCCGGCGACCGGGTGGTGGTCGAAGGCACCGACCGCCTGCGCGCCGGCGCCAAGGTGGAAGTGGCGGGCGACGCCGGCGTGATTCCGGCCCCGCGCGACAAGTCGCTGGGCGCGGGCGCTCCGGCCGGCACCACGCCGCCGTCGAAATAGACCGGGAAACGCCGTGAGTCCGTCGCGCCTGTTCATCCTGCGTCCGGTGGCCACCACGCTGTCGATGGTGGCCATCCTGATCGCCGGCTTCATCGCCTACCGGCTGCTGCCCGTCTCGGCCCTGCCGGAAGTGGACTATCCGACCATACAGGTGGTGACGCTGTACCCCGGCGCCAGCCCCGACGTGATGACCTCGCTGGTCACCTCGCCATTGGAGCGGCAGTTCGGGCAGATGCCGGGCCTGAACCAGATGTCGTCGACCAGTTCGGGCGGCGCCTCGGTCATCACGCTGCAATTCAATCTCACCCTGCCGCTGGACGTGGCCGAGCAGGAAGTGCAGGCGGCCATCAACGCCGCCTCCAACCTGCTGCCCGGCGACCTGCCGGTGCCGCCGACCTACAACAAGGTCAACCCGGCCGACGCGGCGGTGCTGACCCTGGCCATCACCTCGCCCACCATGCCGCTGCCGCAGGTGCGCGACCTGGTCGACACGCGGGTCGCGCAGAAGCTGTCGCAGATCTCCGGCGTGGGCCTGGTCAGCGTGGCGGGCGGGCAGCGGCCCGCGGTGCGGGTGCAGGTCAATCCGCAGGCGCTGGCGGCCAACGGGCTGTCGCTGTCGGACCTGCGCACGGCCATCGTCGGCGCCAACGTGAACCAGCCCAAGGGCAACCTGGACGGCCCGCTGCGCTCGACCACCATCAACGCCAACGACCAGCTCAAGACGCCCACCGACTACAACGACCTGATCATCGCCTACCAGAACAACGCGCCGCTGCGCCTGTCGGACGTGGCGCGCGCGGTCGAGGGCGCCGAAGACGTGCGGCAGGCGGCCTGGGCCGGCGACAAGCCCGCCATCCTGCTGAACATCCAGCGCCAGCCCGGCGCCAACGTGATCGAGGTGGTCGACCGCATCCAGGCGCTGCTGCCGCAGCTGCGGGCTGCCCTGCCGGCCACGCTGGACGTGAGCGTGGTGTCCGACCGCACCCAGACCATCCGCGACTCGGTCGCCGACGTGCAGTTCGAAATGCTGCTGGCGGTGGCGCTGGTGGTCATGGTGACCTTCGTGTTCCTGCGCAGCCTCACGGCCACGCTGATTCCCAGCGTGGTGGTGCCGCTGTCGCTGGTCGGCACCTTCGGCGTCATGTACCTGGCCGGATTCTCGGTCAACAACCTGACCCTGATGGCGCTGACCATCGCCACCGGCTTCGTGGTGGACGACGCCATCGTCATGATCGAGAACATCGCCCGCCATCTCGAAGAGGGCGAGACGCCGCTGCAGGCCGCGCTCAAGGGCGCGGCGCAGATCGGCTTCACGCTGATATCGCTGACGTTCTCGCTGATCGCGGTGCTGATCCCGCTGCTCTTCATGACCGAGGTGGTGGGACGGCTGTTCCGCGAGTTCGCGATCACGCTGGCCGTGTCCATCCTGATCTCGCTGGTGGTGTCGCTGAGCCTGACGCCCATGATGTGCGCGCGCCTGCTGCGCGCCGAGTCGGCGCAGAAGCACGGGCGCTTCCATCGCGCCACGGGCGCCTTCATCGACCGCGTCATCGCCGGCTACGACCGCTGGCTGCAGGTCGTGCTGCGGCACCAGCCGCTGACGCTGCTGGTGGCGCTGGCGACCTTCGCGCTGACGGTGCTGCTGTACCTGGCGATACCCAAGGGCTTTTTCCCGCAGCAGGACACCGGCCTGATCCAGGCCATCACCCAGGCGCCGCAGTCGATTTCGTTCAAGGCCATGGCCGAGCGCCAGCAGGCCGCCGCGCGCCTGGTGCTGGAAGATCCCGACGTGCAGGCCGTGTCCTCCTTCATCGGCGTGGACGGCAGCAACGCCACGCTCAGCGCCGGACGCCTGCAGATCGCGCTCAAGCCCCATGCCGAGCGCGATGGCGACCTGCGCACGGTGATGGCGCGCCTGGACCGGGCGCTGGCCGCGCAGGACGGCCTCACGGTCTATATGCAGCCGGTGCAGGACCTGACCATCGAAGACCGGGTCAGCCGCACGCAGTACCAGATGACGCTGTCCAATCCGGACCTGAAGGTGCTGAGCGAATGGACGCCCAGGCTGGTCGAGCGCCTGCGCCAGGTGCCCGAACTCAAGGACGTGACCGACGACCTGCAGGACGAAGGCCTGCAGGCCTGGGTCGAGATCGACCGCGACGCGGCCTCGCGCCTGGGCATCACGGCCGCCGTGATCGACGAGGCGCTGTACAACGCCTTCGGCCAGCGCCTGATCTCCACGATCTTCACGCAGTCCAACCAGTACCGCGTGGTGCTGGAAGTGCAGCCGCAGTTCCAGACGACGCCGTCCTCGCTGGGGCAGATCCGCGTGCCCACCGCTTCGGGCGGGCAGGTGCCGCTGTCGTCGGTGGCGCGGATCACCGAAGGGCGCACGGTGCTGGCCGTGAACCGGCTGGACCAGTTCCCCATGGTGACGGTGTCGTTCAACCTGGCGCCGGGCGCCTCGCTGTCGGGCGCGGTCGAGGCCATTACCGCGGCCGAGGCCGACATCGGCATGCCCACCGGCGTCGAGACGCGCTTCCAGGGCGCGGCGCTGGCGTTCCAGAATTCGCTGTCGAGCACGCTGTGGCTGATCCTGGCCGCGGTGGTCACCATGTACATCGTGCTGGGCGTGCTGTACGAAAGCTACATCCATCCCATCACCATCCTGTCGACCCTGCCGTCGGCCGGGGTCGGGGCGCTGCTGGCGCTGCTCATCAGCGGCACCGAGCTCGACATGATCGGGATCATCGGCATCATCCTGCTGATCGGCATCGTGAAGAAAAACGCCATCATGATGATCGACTTCGCGCTGGACGCCGAGCGCAAGCGCGGCCTGACCCCGCTGGCGGCCATCCATGAGGCGGCGCTGCTGCGCTTCCGTCCGATCCTGATGACCACGCTGGCCGCGCTGTTCGGCGCGCTGCCGCTGATGCTGTCGTCCGGCACCGGCGCCGAGCTGCGCCAGCCGCTGGGCCTGGTGATGGTGGGCGGGCTGCTGCTGTCGCAGGTGCTGACGCTCTTCACCACGCCGGTGATCTACCTGATGTTCGACCGCATGTCGCGCCGCTGGCGCGGGGCGCGCGCCGCCGCGGCGGAGGATGCGTCGTGATCCTGTCGGCGCCCTTCATCGTCCGGCCGGTGGCGACCACGCTGCTGAGCCTGGCGGTCGTGCTGGCGGGCCTGCTGTGCTATTTCCTGCTGCCGGTGGCGCCGCTGCCGCAGGTGGACATCCCCACCATCTCGGTGTCGGCCAGCCTGCCCGGGGCCAGTCCCGAGACCATGGCCTCCAGCGTGGCCACGCCGCTGGAACGCTCGCTGGGCAGCATCGCCGGCGTCACCGAGATGACCTCCCGCAGCTCGCAGGGCTCCACCCGCATCACGCTGCAGTTCGATCTCTCGCGCGACATCAACGGCGCGGCCCGCGACGTGCAGGCCGCCATCAACGCGGCGCGCTCGCTGCTGCCGACCGGTCTGCGCAGCAATCCCACGTACCACAAGTCCAATCCCTCGGACGCGCCCATCATGACGCTGGCGCTGACCTCGGACACGCTCAGCCAGGGGCAGCTCTACGACATCGCCTCGACCATCGTGGCGCAGAAGCTGTCGCAGGTGGAGGGCGTGGGCGAGGTGACGGTGGGCGGCAGTTCGCTGCCGGCGGTGCGCGTCACGGTGCTGCCGGGGGCGCTGGCCAACCGCGGCGTGTCGCTCGACGAATTGCGCGCGGCCCTGGCCAACGCCAACGCCAACCGGCCCAAGGGCGTGCTGGAGAACGACCGCTACCACTGGCAGATCATGGCCAGCGACCAGCTCAGCCGCGCCGAGCAGTACCGGCCGCTGATCGTGGCCTGGCGCGACGGCGCGCCGGTGCGCGTGTCGGACGTGGCCAAGGTGGAGGACTCGGTCGAGGACCTGTACCAGACCGGCTTCTACAACCACAGCAAGGCCATCCTGATGATCGTGCGGCGCCAAGCCGACGCCAACATCATGGAGACGGTGGACGCGGTGCGCGCCCAGCTGCCGGTGCTGCAGGCCCTGATGCCGGCCGACGCCAACATGTCCGTGGCGCAGGACCGCACGCCCAGCATCCGCGCCTCGCTGCACGAGGCCGAATTGACGCTGATCATCGCGGTGGGCCTGGTGGTGCTGGTGGTGCTGCTGTTCCTGCGGCGCTGGCGCGCGGCCCTGATCCCCAGCGTGGCGGTGCCGGTGTCGCTGATCGGCACCTTCTGCATCATGTATCTCAGCGGCTTCACCCTCAACACGATTTCGCTGATGGCGCTGATCGTGGCCACCGGCTTCGTGGTCGACGACGCCATCGTGGTGCTGGAGAACATCATGCGCCACGTCGAGCGCGGCATGTCGCCCATGCGCGCGGCGCTGCGCGGCTCGCGCGAGGTCGGGTTCACGGTTCTGTCGATGAGCCTGTCGCTGGTGGCGGTGTTCATACCCATCCTGCTGATGGGCGGCGTGGTCGGGCGCTTTTTCCGCGAGTTCGCCGTGACGCTGTCGGCCGCCATCCTGGTGTCGCTGGTGGTGTCGCTGACCCTCACGCCGATGATGTGCGCGCGCCTGCTGCAAAACGAACCGCGCGAGCCGCGTCCGCCCGGCAGGCTGGCGCGCTGGGCCGAGCGCGGCTTCGAGGCCATGCTCGGCGGCTATCGCCGTACGCTCGGCTGGGCGCTGGCGCACGGCCGCCTGATGATGCTGACCCTGGCCATCGCGGTGGGGCTGAACGTCTACCTGTACACGGTGGTGCCCAAGGGCTTCTTCCCGCAGCAGGACACCGGCCAGCTGCTGGGCTTTTTCCGGGTCGACCAGGGCACCTCGTTCCAGGCCACCGTGCCCAAGCTGGAAGCGCTGCGCAAGGTGGTGCTGGCCGATCCGGCGGTGCAGAGCATGACCGGCTACGCCGGCGGGCGCGGCGGCAGCAACAGCAGCTTCATGCAGATCCAGCTCAAGCCGCTGGAGGAGCGCAAGGTCTCGGCCGACGTGGTCATCAACCGGCTGCGCGGCAAGCTGCAGAACATGCCGGGCGCGCGCATGTTCCTGGTGTCGCAGCAGGACATCCGCATCGGCGGACGCCAGAGCCAGGGTTCGTACGACTACACGCTGATGTCGGGCGACCTGCAATTGCTGCGCACCTGGATGCCCAGGGTGCAGCAGGCCATGGCCAGGATTCCCGAAATCACCGACGTGGACGCCGACGTGGAGGACAAGGGCCGCCAGATCGACCTGGTGATAGACCGCGACGCGGCGACCCGGCTGGGCGTCAGCATGTCCGCCATCTCCACGGTGCTGAACAACTCGTTCAGCCAGCGCCAGGTCTCGGTGATGTACGGGCCGCTGAACCAGTACCACGTGGTGCTGGGCGTGGACCCCAAGTTCGCGCAGGACATCGAATCGCTCAGGCAGGTCGAGGTGATCACGGCGGCCGGCGCGCGCGTGCCGCTGTCGGCCTTCACCCGGCTGGAGAACACCAACGCGCCGCTCAGCGTGCAGCACCAGGGGCTGTTCGTGGCCGACACCATTTCGTTCAGCCTGGCGCCGGGCGTTTCGCTGGGCCAGGCGACCGCGGCCATCGATGCGGCGGTCGCGCGCATCGGCCTGCCGTCGGATCAGATCCAGGCGGGCTTCCAGGGCACCGCCGCGGCCCTGCAGCAGACGCTGGCGCAGCAACCCTGGCTGATCCTGGCGGCGCTGGTCACCATGTACATCGTGCTGGGCATTCTGTACGAGAGCTTCGTGCATCCGCTGACCATTCTGTCCACGCTGCCGTCGGCCGGGCTGGGCGCGCTGCTGGCCCTGCTGCTGCTGCGTTACGACTTCACGCTGATCGCGCTGATCGGGGTCTTCCTGCTGATCGGCATCGTCAAGAAGAACGCCATCATGATGGTGGACTTCGCGCTGGAGGCGGAACGCAGCCAGGGCATGAGCCCGCGCGACGCGATCTTCCAGGCCTGTCTGACGCGCTTTCGCCCCATCATGATGACGACCATGGCCGCCATCTTCGGCGCGCTGCCGCTGGTGCTGGCCACCGGCGCCGGCGTCGAGATGCGCCAGCCGCTGGGCATCACCATCGTCGGCGGCCTGGTGCTGAGCCAGATCCTCACGCTGTACACCACGCCCGTGGTCTATCTTTACCTGGACCGTTTCCGCCTGTGGGCCGCGCGCGGACGCGCCCGCCGCGACGGATCGGCCGCCTCCATAGAACAAACATGATGCGCAACGCCATGCTGTCCGTGAATCGCCTTCTTCCCCGCGGCGCCGCCGCGGCCGCGCTGTGCGCGCTGCTGGGCGCCTGTGCCGTCGGTCCCGACTACCAGCGTCCGGCGCTGGACGTGGGCGCGGCCTACAAGGAAGGCCAGGTCCAGGTCGACGGCTGGAAGCCCGCCCGTCCGCGCGACGAGGCCGAGCGCGGCCAGTGGTGGCGGGTCTACGACGATCCCGTGCTGGACGATCTGGTCGCGCGCCTGAACGCGTCGAACCAGACCATCGCGCAGGCCGAGGCCAACTACCGGCAGGCGCTGGGGCTGGTGCGCGGCGCGCGCGCCGGCTTCTTCCCGACCGTGGGCGCGGGCGCCGGCATGAGCCGCTCGGGCAGCGGCGGCGGGCAGGGCGGCGCGACCTCCGCCTCCGGCGGCAACGTGTCCAACCAGTATTCGCTGACCGGCAGCGTCAGTTGGGAGGCGGACCTGTGGGGGCGGGTGCGGCGCAGCGTCGAATCCTCGGAAGCCAGCGCCGCGGCCAGCCTGGCCGACCTGGGCGCCACGCGCCTGAGCGCGCAGGCCGCGCTGGTGCAGTCCTACCTGCAGCTGCGGGTGCTGGACGAACAGAAACGCCTGCTCGACGCCACCGTGGCGGCCTACGAGAAATCGCTGCAGCTGACCCAGAACCGCTATGCCGTGGGCGTGGCCGGCCAGGCCGACGTGGCCGTGGCGCGCACGCAGTTGGAAAGCACGCGCGCGCAGTCCATCGACCTGGACTGGCAGCGCGGCCAGCTCGAGCACGCCATCGCCGTGCTCATGGGCCAGGCGCCGTCGCAGTTCAGCCTGGCGCCGGCCGTGTTCACGCTGCGCCTGCCGCAGATCCCGGTGGGCCTGCCGTCCGAACTGCTGGAGCGCCGCCCCGACGTGGCGGCGGCGGAACGCCGCGCCGCGGCCGCCAACGCCCAGATCGGCGTGGCGCAGGCCGCCTGGTTCCCCACGCTGACGCTGTCGGCCGACGGGGGATTTCGCAACGGCCAGTTCGCCGAGCTGCTGACCGCGCCGGCGCGCTTCTGGTCGCTGGGACCGGCGCTGGCGCTGACCATCTTCGACGGCGGCGCGCGCCAGGCGCAGGTCGAACAGGCCCGTGCATCCTACGACGCCCAGGCCGCGGCCTACCGGCAGACGGCGCTGACCGGCCTGCGCGAGGTCGAGGATTATCTGATCCAGCTGCGCGTCATGGAGCAGGAGCAGGCCGTGCAGCGCCGCGCGCTGGAAGCGGCGCGCGAATCGCTGCGGCTGATACAGAATCAATACCAGGCGGGCCTGGTGGATTACCTCAGCGTGGCCGTGGTGGACGCCACCGCGCTGGGCAGCGAGCGCAACGCGCTGAGCCTGCTGGGCAACCGCCTGGCCGCCAGCGTCAACCTGATCGTGGCGCTGGGCGGCGGCTGGGAGCCGCAGCCGGCCGTCGCCCAGGCGAGGGATGCCGCGCCCGCGGCCGACTAGCGCGGCAACGGCGGCTACAGCCCGATCGCGGCGAGGCCGGGCCGGCGCAGGTGCCAGTCGGTCTGCGCCTGGAACGCCATGCCGATGCGGCCCAGCGCGCCTTCCCCGTTGGGCTTGCCCAGCAGCTGCACGCCGATGGGCAGGCCGTCCGCGGTGAATCCCGCGGGCAGCGCCAGGCCCGAGGCGTTGACGTAGTTGCCGGGCCGGGTGAAGGCCGCCAGCGGCGTGGCGGCCTCGTCCACTTCCTCCAGCGGGCAGGCGGCGAAGGGCAGGCAGGGCGCCAGCAGCGCGTCGTAATCGCGCATCCAGTTGCGCCAGTCCTCGCAGGCGGCGGCGTGGGCCTGCAGCGCGCGGATGTAGTCGGCGGCGCTCACGTGCTTGCCGGCCAGCACCCGCGAGCGCACGTGAGGGCCCAGGGGCAGGTTCCCGTCCTCGATGTAGTCGCGATGCTGCGCATAGGCTTCGGCGGCGATGATCTGGCCGTTGCGCAGCATCATGTCGTGGAAATCGAAGGGGAAGGGCGCCTCGACCAGGTCCGCGCCCAGCCCCGCCAGCACGCGCCGCGCGTCGTCCAGGGCGCCTTGCACGGCCGCGTCCACCGCGATCGGATATTGCGCCGGCGGCATGAGCGCGATGCGCACGCCGCGCAGCGGCTGCGCGCCCGCGGCCGGTTCATGGAAGCGGAAGGCCGGCACGGCCTGCGTCACGGGATCGCGCGGATCGGGGCCGGACAGGGCCTGGGTCAACAGCAGCGCATCGCGCGTGTCGCGCGTGAGCGGGCCGATGGAGTCCAGCGTGTGCGACAGCGCCACCGAGCCGTGCAGACTGATGAGTCCGCGCGTGGTCTTCAGGCCGGTGATGCCATTGAGCGCAGCCGGAATCCGCACCGAGCCGCCGGTGTCGGAGCCCAGCGCGGCCGGCGCCAGGCCCGCGGCCACCGCCACGCCCGAGCCGC
Source organism: Achromobacter sp. HZ01 (assembly GCF_003267925.1). Classification (NCBI taxonomy): domain Bacteria; kingdom Pseudomonadati; phylum Pseudomonadota; class Betaproteobacteria; order Burkholderiales; family Alcaligenaceae; genus Achromobacter; species Achromobacter sp. HZ01. Next base: position 192,511 of record NZ_LWKV01000004.1, on the reverse strand, counting down.
TGGACGAGCCGCCGGGTATGCGGGCGCGGACCAGGTCCCAGGGATTGCGCGGCGTGCCCATCACGGGATTCGTGCCCCAGCCGCCGAAAGCGAACTCCACCATGTGCGTCTTGCCCAGCACCACCATGCCGGCGTCGACCAGCCGCGTCACCGCCGTGGCGGTGACCGCGCTGCGGCGCTGCGTCCACGCCTGCGAGCCGGCCGTGGTGACCTGGCCTTCGATGTCGCACAGGTCTTTCACGGCCACGGGCAGGCCGTCCAGCGGACCGAGCAGCCCGTAGCCCGCGCGGCGCCGCGCGTCGGCGGCCTCGGCCAGCTTGAGCGCGCCTTCGCGGTCGACGCTGACGTAGGCGCCCAGCGCCGGATTGGCGCGGTCGATGCGGTCCAGGTAAAGCCGCGCCAGTTCCACCGAGCTATAGCGGCCCGCGGCCAGCCCGCGCGCCAGTTCGCCCAGCGTGGCAAATGCGATGTCAGACATGTTTTCCTCAGAAGATGGACGAGCGGCACGCACCACCGTGCCCCCCGGCAAAAAAAAGTTCCTGCCCCAACTTGCAACTGGCCCCCCCAAAGCGGGGACACCGCCAGATCCGGCTCCGCCGGTCTGCAGGTGTCGCCCCCCTGGGGGGGGCGCGCGTAAGCGCGTAGGGGGGGACCTCTACCTCGCCTTCCAGTCAGGAGCCGGGTAAACCGGCTTCTGCGTGGCGACGTCCGCCGGCCACACCGGCACCATGCCCTTGCCGGGCAGCAGCTGCACCACGGGGAAGGGCATCAGGAGCTGCTTGCCCGTGTCGTCGATGGCGTACGGACCGGCCATGACGGTGAGCTTGCCGGACAGGTCCAGCGAGGCCTTCTTGAGCGCGGCGGCGTCGGTGCCGCCGGCCTTCTTCACGATTTCCTCGGTCAGCGCGCCCGCGCCGTAGGCCAGCGCGGTCTGGAAGTCGGGCGGGAACTCGGCCTTGGGGAACTTGCGGTCATAGGCCGCGGCGAACTGCTCGCGCGTCATGCCAGCGTTGACGTTCCAGTTGATGGCGGGGTGGTAGTTGGTGTGGCTGTAGATGTAGTTGGCGTCCGCGCCGATGGCCTGGAACTGCGGCGTGGATGCATAGACCATGAAAACATACGGGAAGTTGATGTCCAGCTGCTTCATCTGGCGCGTCATGCTGATGAGGTCGCCTTCGTACGAGGTCGGCACCAGCGCCTCGGCGCCGGCCGCGCGGGCCTTCTGCAGGATGGTGCTGAAATCCTTCTGGCCCTTGGGATACTTCTCGAACAGCACCACCTCCATGCCGTTCTTGGTTGCCTGTTCGCGGCCGCCTTCGGCCAGGCCGGCGGGAAACGGTTCGTCCGAATACAGCAGCGCCACCTTCTTCACGCCCTGTCTGGCGGCCAGCTCCATGTTGGCGCGCAGCATGGCCGAGACCGGCATCTGCGTGCCGGACACCATGTTCTTGAAGCCCTGCTTGTAGAGATCGTCGCTGGCGGCCGACCAGACCATCATGTATTTGCCCAGGCGTTCGGTCACGGTGGCGGCCGCGGCCGTCAGCGTGGAGCCGAAGGGCGCGAACACCAGATCCACTTTTTCATCGACAATCAGGCGTTCGTAAACACGGGTCACCATCTGCTTGTCGCTGCGGTCGTCCAGCTTGACCAGTTCTACCGGGTATTTCTTGCCGTTGAGTTCGATGCCGCCACGGCGGTTGACGTCGTCGACCCACAGCTCCACGCCGCGCACGCCGGATTGCGAGGCCAGCGCGAAGCTGCCGGTGGACGACACGGTCATGCCCACCCGGATCTTGTCCGAGGTCTGGGCGGCGGCGAGGGAGGGCGTCAGGGCGGCCAGGGCCAGGGCCACGGCCGGTAAGCGGAACAGCCAGGATTTCGCGAACATGGGTTGTCTCCTATCGTTTTTGGACGTGGGCCCTGTCTCCCGCGCAGCTTGAGCGCCAGGCCCGGTGTTGGGCAATAATTGCCCAACACCCGAGAAAGCGTATAACAAATAGGCATGGAGTGCACGCCTTGAATAAATTGAACTACCGGCAGACCGAAATGCTTTGGGCCATCGTGATGGCCGGGTCGATCAGCGGCGCTGCGCGCCTGTTGAACATTTCGCAGCCGGCGGTCAGCCGGATGCTGGCGCAGACCGAGAAATCCCTGGGGCTCACGCTGTTCGAGCGGGTGCGCGGGCGGCTGCGGCCGACGCCGCAGGTGCACAGCCTGTTCGAGGAGATCGAAAAGACCCAGCGCATGATGCAGCGCGTCAACGATCTGGCCGACGCGCTGTCCGAGCACGGCACCGGCGTGCTGCGGCTGGCTTCCATCCCCAGCCTGGCGCAGTTCCTGGTGCCGCGCGCCGTGGCGCGTTTCCAACAGCGCCATCCCGAGCTGCTGCTGCGGCTGAACACCAGCGCGCTGCCCAGCCTGATCACCGAGGTGCTGCAGGGCGAGGCGGAGCTGGGGCTGGTGGTCATGCAGGCGGATCATCCTTTCCTGACGTCCGAGCTGCTGCACGTGGGGCGCATGGTGGCGGCGATCCCGAAATCGCACCCGCTGGCCGGGCGCAGCCTGGTCAGCCTGGCCGACCTTTCCCCGCATCCGCACATCGTGGTGGGCACGCGCATGCCCTTCGGCATGCTGGTGCTGGGGGCGTTCGAGCAGGCCGGGCTGCCGTGCAATATGTGCGCGGACGTGCCCTGGAGCCAGCTGGCCTGCGCCCTGGTCAACGCCGGCGTGGGCATCGCCATCGTGGACGAATTCACCGTCATGCAGAACACCATGCCCGACGTGGTGATCGTGCCGCTGGCCGAGCGCATCCCGCTGAACATCTCGGCCGTCTACGCCAGCGGCCGCGAGCCCTCGGCGATCGCCGTGGAGTTCATCAAGGGGCTGCGCCAGGTGCTGGCGGAGGCCTTTCCGGCCGAAAATCAGGGTTAATACTTAACCTAAAGTTATGGTTGTGTAGGCCATAATCTCCTCCAAAGAAATCGGCCGTCCACCCCGGACAGGCCCGGAGGAAGACACCATGAGCAGCAGTCCCGCCCTGGCGGCGGGCGCGGCTTCGCATCGCGCGCAGGATCAGCGCGCGGTGCGATTGCGCACCCGCATCGCAATCACCGTCTTTGTCGCGCTGACCGCCATCCTGGCCGCGATCCCGCTGGCGACCTCGAACATCTCGTTCGCGTTCTACCTGATGCTGTGGATCACCATGGCCAGCGCCATGAACATCTGCGTGGGCTTCACCGGCTACCTGCCTTTCGGCTATGTGGTGTTCTACGGGGTGGGCTCGTACGCCACCGGCATCTGCTACAAGATCCTGGGCTGGCCGATCCTGCCCTCGCTGCTGGCGGCCGGCGGCGTGGGCCTGGCGATCGCGCTGCTGCTGGCGCCCACGCTGCGCCTGCGCGGGGTGTACTTCGGCATCGTCAGCCTGGCGCTGGCCACCATCGTCAAGCTGGTCATCTCCAACCTGCCGCAGTCCTTCACCGGCGGCAGCATGGGCATCATCCTGTCCAACGCCAACAACCCCTCGCACAGCTACTACGCCATGCTGATCGTCATGGGCGCCACGCTGGCCACCGTGACGTGGCTGTCGGCCTCGCGCCTGGGCCGCGCGCTCAAGGCGATCCGCGACGACGACGGCGCCGCCGCCTGCGTCGGCATCCACGTGCCCAATACGCGGCTGAAGGCCTGGCTGCTGGCGGCGCTGTTTCCGGCCCTGGCCGGCGGCATCGAGGCCTGGTACACGAACGTGGTGGACCCGGAGTACGCCTTCCACGTGCTGATCACGGCCAAGAGCATCATCTACGCCATGGCCGGCGGCTTCGGCACCATCCTCGGGCCGGTGGTCGGCACCCTGGCGCTGCTGGGCATCGACCACATGATCTGGCAGAAATTCCCGGTGGTGAACCTGCTGCTGCTGGGCCTGATCATCGTGCTGCTGATGCTGTTCCTGCCGCGCGGCATCGTCGGCAGCCTGATCAAGCGCAAGCCGCAACTGCGCCGCTACATCGCCTGAGGAGGCCGCCATGACCGGACTGATAATCCAGGGCCTGATGAACGGCCTGATCCTGGGGGCCATCTACGGCCTGATCGGCGTGGGCCTGAACGTGGTGTTCGGCGTGCTGCGCGTGGTGAACTTCGCGCACGGCGAATTCCTGGTGCTGGGCGCCTATTTCGCCTACTACCTGATGGAGTACGCCGGCATCAATCCGCTGCTGGCGCTGCCGCTGGCCTTCGCCGCCTTCTTCCTGGCGGGCTACCTGCTGTACTTCGTGCTGATCCCGCGGCTGAACAGGGCGGACGATCCCGAGATCAGCTCCCTGCTGCTGATGTTCGGCGTGTCCATCATGCTGGGCGCGCTGATGTTGCTGGCCTTCGACGCCGACGCGCGTTCGCTGCCGTACGAGATCGATCCGGTGTTCCTGAAGTTCGGGCCGGTGCTGATTCCCACCGTGCGCCTGCTGGCGCTGGTCATCGCGCTGGCCATCATCGGCGGCCTGACCGTGTTCCTGTACCGCAGCCAGGTGGGCAAGGCGCTGCGCGCCATCATCATGAACCGCGACGCGGTGCGCATCGTGGGCATCAACGCCGAGCGCCTGTCCGGCGTGGCCTTCGGCCTGGGCGTGGGCCTGGCCGCGGCCAGCGGCGTGCTGGTGGCGATGGTGTTCCCGGCGTTCTCGCCCTTCATGGGCAACGACTACACGCTGATCGGCTTCATCGTCATCGTGCTGGGCGGCCTGGGCCATCCGGTGGGGGCGCTGGTGGGCGCGCTGTTGTACGGCATCACGGAGCAGGTGTCGGTGGTGTTCTTCAACCCGTCCATCGCGACCATCTGCGGCTTCGCGCTGATGGTGGCGATGATCTTCGTCAAGCCCAGCGGCCTGTTCGGCCGCCAGGCGCTGCGCTGAACGGGAGCCGTACATGTTGAAAGTCACGAATCTGAAGAAGCGCTTCGGCGGCCTGGTGGCCCTGCAGGGGGTGGACCTGCACGTGCCGCGCGGCTCCATCCTGGGCGTCATTGGCATGAACGGGTCGGGCAAGACCACCTTGCTCAACTGTATCAACGGCATCTACACGCCGGACGAAGGCCGTATCGAGCTGGAGGGCCGGGACATCGCCGGCCGCCAGATCCACGAGGTGGCGAGGCTGGGAGTCGGGCGCACCTTCCAGGTGCCGCGCATCTTCCGCCAGCTCAGCCTGCTGGACAACCTGGACGTGGCGCAGCAGCAGGCCGGCCGCAGCGCCGACGAGCGCTATGCGCTGTCGGAGTACTGGCTGCACAAGGTGGAGCTGCACCGGCTGCGGCACAACTATGCCGAGGAGCTGTCCGGCGGGCAGCAGAAGCTGGTGGAACTGGCGCGCATCATGGTGGCGCGGCCCAAGGTCGTGCTGCTGGACGAGCCGTTCGCGGGCGTGAACCCGGCGCTGGCCGAGCTGCTGATTTCGGTGATCCGCGAGCTGCCGACCGAGCATGACTGCTCGGTGGTGCTGGTGTCGCACGACCTGACGTCGATCTACCAGCTGTCGCACCACATCATCGTGATGAACGAAGGCGCGATCCTATGCGAGGGCGACGCGGACCGCGTGCGCACCGATCCGCGGGTCGTCGAAGCCTATCTGGGAGCCTGACATGAGCACGCCTATCATCGCGCTGGAGGACGTGACGGTCGCCTATCACGGCGACATCACGATCCTGAACCGCATCAACGTGCAGGCGCGCGCGGGCAAGGTCACGGGCGTGATCGGACCCAACGGCGCGGGCAAGTCCACGGTGCTCAAGACGCTGTTCGGCTTTCTGCCGCCGCGCACGGGCCGCATCGTGCTGCGCGGACAGGACATCAGCGCGCAGCCCTCGCATGAACGCGCCGGCCACGGCGTGGCGTTCGTGCCGCAGCACCGCAGCCTGTTCGGGGACCTGTCGGTGCACGACAACCTGCTGCTGGGTTGCTGGCCGTTCCGGCGCGACAAGGCGCGGGTGCGCCAGCGGATCGATTCGGTCTATGACCGCTTTCCGATCCTGGCGCAGAAGCGCAACGATCCCGTGTCGAGCATGAGCGGCGGTCAGCAGCGTTTCGTGGAATTCGGGCGGGCCCTGCTGATCGAGCCTTCGGTGATCCTGCTGGACGAGCCCACGGCGATGCTGGCGCCCAAGATTTCCAAGGAGATCTACGGCTTGATCCGCGGGTTCGCCGACGAGGGGATGACGGTGGTGCTGGTGGACCAGAACGTGCGGCGCTGCGCGGAGGTGGCCGACTATATGTACATCCTGGAGCTGGGGCGCAACAAGGCCGAGGGCGGGCGCGAGTCTTTCGAGGACGGCGGCGGCCTGCGGGAGATGGTCGCGTCCTGGATGGATTACAGGATCGATTGACGCAGTGAGCGGCGCGGCCGCGCGCACGGCGTTTCTGGAACGCGAATCAGAGCAGGCCGCGTATCCCGGCGATGCCGTGCGCGCCATGGCGCAGCGCCGCCGACAGCGTGGCGGCGGACTGGCCGCCCAGCGCGAAGACCGGGATGCCGGCGTCGCGGTTGCCGGCGACGAAGCCTTCCCAGCCCAGCGTGGGCGCGCCCGGATGCGAGGCGGTTTCCAGGACCGGCCCCAACACGGCGAAGTCCGCGCCGAGTTCGCGCGCATGCACGACTTCGGCGTTGTCGTGGGCGGATACGCCCACCAGCGCGCCGGCGGGCAGGGCGGGGCGGGCGTGCAGGCGAGCCGCGTCGGCGGCGCGCAGGTGCACGCCGTCGGCTTCCTTCCACCAGGCCGCGGGATGCACGCTGTTGACCAGCACGCGCGCGCCGGCGGCGCGGCAGCGCTTGAGCACGCTTTGCAGCACCTCATGCAGCGAGCTGGCGCCCACGCCGTCCGGCCATTGCGGCTCGCGCAGCTGCACCAGCTTCACGCCGCGCGCCAGCGCCGCCTCCAGGCGGCCGAGAAACGCGGGCACGCCGGCGCGCGAGCCGATGCCGCTGATGGCGTAAGCGGTGGGCAGCTGCAGCCAGCGCAGCGGCGGCAGCGTGGCGGGCAGCAGGTCGCCGACCGCGCCGGCCTCGGCCGGGTCCACCCATTCCAGGCGCTGGTTCTCCAGGCCGCGCGGCTCGCCTTCCCAGCCCGTGACGTGGCAGAAGGCCAGGCGCACGGTCGTATGCGGATAGGCGTGCACGTAGGTGACCCAGGGGCGCGACTGCGTGACGCGGATGCCGATCTCTTCGTGCAGCTCGCGGGCCAGGGCTTCGAGCACGGTCTCGCCGGGTTCGAGCTTGCCGCCCGGCAGTTCCCACCAGCCGGCCCAGGGCTTGCCTTCGGGACGCTGGCCCAGCAGCAGTTTGCCGTCCGGACGCAGGATCAGGCCGGCGGCGACGTCGACGATTTTTTCAGACATGCCGGGCCGCCCAGTCGCGCGCGAATTGATAGGCCACGCGGCCCGAGCGCGAGCCGCGTTCGATGGTCCACTGCAGGGCCTCGGTGCGCGAGGGCTCGATCTGCGCTTCGGGACAGCCCAGTTCGCGCAGCCAGTGGTAGACGATGTCGAGGTAGTCGTCCTGCTTGAAGGGGTAGAACGACAGCCACAGCCCGAAGCGCTCGGACAGCGAGATCTTTTCCTCGACCGTCTCGCCGGGGTGGATCTCGCCGTCGGGCTGGTGCTTGGCCGCCAGGTTCTCGCTCATGTATTCCGGCATCAGGTGGCGCCGGTTGGAGGTGGCGTAGATGAGCACGTTGTCGCCCGAGGCCGAAACCGAGCCGTCCAGCACCGACTTCAGCGCCTTGTAGCCGGCCTCGCCTTCCTCGAAGGAGAGGTCGTCGCAGAACACGATGAAGCGTTCGGGCCGGGCGGCCACCAGTTCGACGATGTCGGCCAGGTCGCCCAGGTCGGACTTGTCCACTTCGATCAGGCGCAGGCCGCGCTCGCCGTAGGCGGCCAGCATGGCCTTGACCAGCGAGCTCTTGCCGGTGCCGCGCGCGCCCGTCATGAGCACGTTGTTGGCGGGCTTGCCGGCGATGAACTGCTGGGTGTTGCGGTCGATGATGGCCTTCTGGCGCTCGATGTGCTGCAGGTCTTCCAGGTCGATGCGCGCCACGTGGCGCACGGCGTCCAGCCAGCCGCGCGAGCCGCGCTTGCGCCAGCGGAACGCGTGGGCGGTCCAGTCGATTTCGGGCGGGGCGGGGGGAAGCCAGGCTTCCAGCTGGGCCAGCACGCGCTCGGCGCGCTGGATGAGGGTCGAGAACTCGTTTGCGGTCACGGCTGCGGTCCGGAAAGTGCGGGGTTCAGGAACGGTAGTCGGCGTTGATCGACACGTACTCGTGCGAGAAATCGCAGGTATAGACCGTGTCGCTCACCTGGCCGCGGCCCAGCGCGATGCGCACCTGGATCTCGGCCTGCTTCATGACGCGCTGGCCGTCGGCCTCCTGGTAGTCGGGATTGCGGCCGCCGTCCTTGGCCACCAGCACGTCATCCAGCCACAGGCGGATGCCGGACACGTCCAGGTCGTCGATGCCGGCATAGCCCACCGCGGCCAGGATGCGGCCCAGGTTGGGGTCCGACGCGAAGAAGGCGGTCTTGACCAGCGGGGAGTGCGCCACCGCGTAGGCCACCTTCAGCGCCTCTTCGGTGCTGCCGGCTTCTTCGACGCGGATGGTCATGAACTTGGTGGCGCCTTCGGCGTCGCGCACGATCTTGGTGGCCAGGTCCAGCGCGGCGGCGGTCAGGGCCTCGCGCACGGCCGCGTAGGCGGCGTCGGACTCGCTGAGGACCTCGACGCCGGACTTGCCGGTGGCGGCGATGATGAAGGAGTCATTGGTGGAGGTGTCGCCGTCGACCGTGATGCGGTTGAACGAGGCGTCGGCGATCTCGCCGGCCAGCCTGGCCAGCAGCGGCTGGGCGATGCCGGCGTCGGTGGCCAGGAAGCTCAGCATGGTGGCCATGTTGGGGCGGATCATGCCGGCGCCCTTGCTGATGCCGGTGAAGGTGACGGTCTTGCCTTCGATCTGCACGCGGGCCGAGTAGATCTTCGGCAGCGTGTCGGTCGTCATGATGCCGTGGGCGGCGCTGGACCAGTGGTCCGGGCCGAGGTCGGCGATGGCGCGGGGCAGGCCGGCGACCAGGCGGTCCAGCGGCAGCGGTTCGAGGATGACGCCGGTGGAGAACGGCAGGATCTGGGCGGCGGGCACGCCCAGCAGCTGGCCCAGGGCGGCGCAGGTGTCCTGCGCTTTCTTGAGGCCTTCGGCGCCGGTGCCGGCGTTGGCGTTGCCGGTGTTGATGACCAGCGCGCTGATGGGGCCGCCGGCGGCCAGGTGGGCCTGGCAGACCTGCACCGGGGCGGCGCAGAAGCGGTTGCGCGTGAACACGCCCGCGACGCTGGTGCCTTCGGCCAGGCGGAACACCGTCAGGTCGCGCCGGTTGGCCTTGCGGATGCCAGCCTCGGCGACGCCGATTTCTACGCCGGCAACAGGGAAAATTTCGGACTCGGAGGGGATCTGCAGGTTAACGGCCATGACTTCGTCTCATGAATGAGCAGGACGGAATCGCCGCCAGGCGAGGCGGCGTACGAGGGAAAGCTTTGTATTATCCCACCGCTTTGGGGCGCCCGATGGGTTTCGCGCGCTCGATGGTCGCGTTCCTGTTTAAAGGATCTCGCGCTGCACCCATCCTACGATCATCGGTCGGTTCGTAGGATGGGCGCAGCGCGAGGCCCCTCGAGCAAGAACCCCGATATCGAGCGCGCGAAACCCATCAGGCGCCGCCAGCCGCCCACACCTCCCCATCAAGGCCCCATCCGCATCGCCGCAACGTCCAGAACGCCCGCTTCCCGGTTGCTGAGCACGCTGCGCACGGCGCCGTCCGGCGCCTGCAGCACCGATTGGCCGGCGGGCACGTCCTCGCCGCCGGCGCGCCGCGCCGAGCGCCCGCGCGAAGGGGAGAACAGCAGGTCGCCCGGCCGCGCGCCGGGCAGGCCGGCGCGCGCGGCCAGCACCCGCGTGCCGGCGGGATAGGTCATGTCGCCCAGCGCGGTTTCGCGCGCCAGCAGGCCCTCGAAATCCAGCATGCGGCGCTGGCCGTCGAGCTGCATGTCGACCTTGAGCAGCGGCAGGGCGGCGACTTCCAGCGCGCCGCTGCCCTCGGTGCGCAGCAGCCAGCGCGGCGAGTTCGGCGCGGCGGCGTCGAGCGCCTTGAGCCAGGCGCCCGGGGGCACGGGCTGCTGGCCGAGGGTGTTGCCGATGGCCAGGTGGCAGCTGGCGAAATGCGGATTGCCGTCGTGCAGCGCGAACTCGACGCGGTGGCCGTGCGCGCACAGCCAGCCGTCCAGCGCCTGGTCCCGGGCGATCTCCGCCGACAGCGTCTCGGGCTGCCTGGCGTTGGCCGGGTAGCGGAACAGGCGCGTGGCGCTGACGCCCAGGATCGAGGCCGGCTGCGTCTCGGGAAAGACGGCGCGGTCGAACGAGCCCAGGTCGCCGGGCGTGGCCAGGCGCAGCTCGGTGCCGGCCGGCATCTCCACGCCGGCCAGCCGCGTGGCCTGGGCCAGCACGGTCTTGCGGCCGGCGTCGGCCTGCGCGTCGCGCTGGGCCGCGAACCAGATACTGAATTGCTGGTAGGGAAAAATCGAGCCGATGACGGCCAGCAGCGCCAGCAGCGTGGCGCCGGTGCGGCGATGGCCGCCCAGCCAGCGGCGCGCGCTGCGCGTGGTCGCCAGCACGGCCAGCCAGGTCAGCAGCGTGGACAGGCAGGCCAGCGAGACCGCCATCAGCACGTAGAAATTACCGCCAGGGAGGGAAACCGGAATCATGGCGGCAATTATGCGCCTATCGGCGGCCCTCCATCGGCTCAGTTCTTGGCCGCCGCCGAGCGGGTGGCGACCACCTGCAACTTGAGTTCGCCCAAGGCCTGAAACAGCGCATTGCGGGTGGACTCGGGCAGGTCGCCGAACATGGACTTGACCCAGGATTCATGGGCGCGCGCCATGCGCGCGAAGCTCTTCCTGCCCAGCGGCGTCAGCTTGATGAGCGAGCTGCGGCGGTCGGATTCGACCTTGGTGCGCACCACCAGCCCTTCTTTTTCGAGCTGGTCCGTGATGCCGGTGATATTGCCGTTGGTGACCATCATGTGGCGCGACAGCTCGCCCATCTTCATGCCCTTGGGCGCGCGCTGCAGCTGCGCCATCAGGTCGAAGCGCGGCAGCGTGGTGTCGAACTCGGTGCGCAGGCGGCTGCGGATCTCGCTTTCGACGAGATTGGCGCAGGTCAGCATGCGCAGCCACAGGCGCAGCGCATGGTGGTCGTCCGGCGCGGCGCGGGATTCCAGGTCGGGGGCGTTGATCATGGCGGATTACCGGACGGTTGCCAGACCCATCTGCTCGAAGATGGCGCGGGTCAGCGGGCTGTTGGGATCGTTCAGACTGAGCACGATGTCGTAATGGTTGGTGCCGGGCATCGGCACATAACGGCCGGGGAAACCGCGTTCGCGCCAGGCGGCGAGATAGTCGTCGGACTGGCGCTTGAACTCGTCGGTCTCGGTTTCGCCGTAGCTCACCAGCAGCGGGCAGCCCGTTTGCGGCAGCTGCAGGGCGGGGCTGTTGCGGATGGCGTCGGCCTCGCTCATGCGCATCCACTCATTGATATGGGTGTGCACCAGCGGACGCAGGTCGAACAGGCCCGACAGCGGCGCCGCGCCGCGGATCACGTCGGGCGGGACCTCGTAGCCGGCATGCCAGCCGCCGGCCAGCAGCGCGCCCACCAGATGCCCGCCGGCCGAACTGCCGCAGATGTGGATGCGCGCCGGGTCGCCGCCGTATTCGGCGATATGGCGGTGGACCCAGGCGAGCGCGCGCCGGTTCTGGTCCACGATGCGGTCGAGCGTGACGGCCGGCGCCAGCGAATAGTTCACCGCCACCACCACCGCGCCGGCGCGGGTGAAGGCCGGCGCCATGTTGCTGGAATCGCTCTTGGACAGCAGGCGCCAGTAGCCGCCGTGGATGTATACGAACACCGGCGCGCCGCGCGCGCCGCCGGCGGCCGGGAAGATGTCCAGCGATTCGTCGGCATGCTCGCCATAGGACACGTCCAGCACGCAGTCCAGCGTGCGCCGCGCCAGCGCGCTGTCCTCGGCGTATTGCTTGAGTATGGGCTGGATGTCGGGTACTGTCGCGCGAGCGTTGTACTGGACGTCCAGCGCGGCGCGGTCATAATTGCGGTAGAGGGTGGCCATGGCGGTCGCGGTTCGTGAACCCGTTGGTAAAAACCCTAGACTTGTTTTGGGGGATACTTTAAACCTAAACTATGAACCACGCCAGCTTTCCCCCGTGCAACGACGGGGGATCGGGGTAGCCCCGGAGACGGCGCAAAACGCCGGCAGGCCGGGCACAGAAGTCTTTCGCATCGCACCCTGAAGAAGAACAACCTCTGCGCGGCTCGCGCACGGAGCACACCACCATGCGTTTGATCACTTCCCTTCTGGCCGCCGCGGCCCTGGCGCCGGCGCTGGCCGGCGCCGACACCATCAAGGTCGGCATCGCCAACGACATCTCCGGCCCGTTCTCGGCCCTGGGCGCCGAAGCCCGCGATGGTTTCAACCTGGCCATCAAGCAGCTCGGCGGCAAGCTGGGCGGACAGCCCGCCGAATTCCTGCAGACCGACATGGGCGGCAACCCCGATCAGGCGCGCCAGCTGGTCACGCGCTACATCCAGCGCGAAAAGATCGATTTCTTCACCGGCCCCATCGGCTCGAACGTGGCGCTGGCCGTGGGCCCGGCGCTGTTCGCGGCCAAGGTGCCCTACCTGTCGAACAATCCCGGCCCCAGCCAGTTCGCCGGCTCGCAGTGCAACGCCTACTGGTTCGGCACCTCGTACCAGAACGACGCCTTCCACGAGGCGGCCGGCAAGGTCGCCGCGGACCGCGGCTTCAAGAAGATGTTCATCATGGCCCCCGACTACCCGGCGGGCAAGGACGCGCTGGCCGGCTTCAAGCGCGGCTACAAGACGCCGCCGGGCGACGAGGTCTACACCAAGCTCGGCCAGATCGACTACGCCGCCGAACTGGCGCAGATCCGCGCGGCCAAGCCCGACGCCGTCTACATCTTCCTGCCCGGCGGCATGGGCATCAACTTCGTCAAGCAATTCGTCTCGACCGGTCTGTCGCAAAGCGTCAAGCTGATCGGCCCGGGCTTTTCCGCCGACGAGGACGTGATCCAGGCGGTGGGCGACCCCATGCTGGGCATGTACAACACCGCGCAATGGGCGCATGACCTCGACGTGCCGCAGAACAAGGCCTTCGTCGACGCCTTCCGCAAGGAATACAACGGCCGCTATCCCTCGGTCTACGCCGCCCAGTCCTACGACGTGATCATGGCCATGGACGCCGCCGTCAAGCAGGCCGGCGGCAAGGCCTCGGACCGCGCCGCCATCATCAAGGCGCTGGAGAAGGCCGACTATCCCTCGGTGCGCGGCAGCTACACCTACGGCAAGAACCACTACCCGATCCAGGCCTATTACCTGCGCGTCGTCGAGAAGGACGGCAGCGGCCGCGTCACCAACAAGCTGGTGGGCAAGGTGTTCGACAAGTACCAGGACGTGTACGTGGGCGACTGCAAGCTATAGGGCGTTGCGGTTGTACGGTGCGGGGTCGCACGGAGCCGGCTTTGCCGGTCCGTCGCGACGCCCCCTTGAGGGGGAAGCGCGCAGCGCTTCGGGGGTGGGCTCTCCAGAGGAAATTTCATGACGTTTACGCTGATCGTCGAGCAATTGCTGAACGGTCTGCAGTTTGGGTTGATGTTGTTTTTGATCGCGGCCGGGCTGACCCTGGTGTTCGGCATCATGGACATCATGAATCTGGCTCACGGCTCGCTCTACATGGCCGGCGCCTACGTGGCGGCCGAGACCATGCAGCGCACGGGTTCATTCACCGCCGCCGTCCTGGTGGCGGCCGTCGCCACCGGCCTGGTCGGCGTGGTGCTGGAACTCGTGCTCATCCGACGCCTGGCGCTGCGCGACCACCTGGCCCAGGTGCTGGGCACCTATGCCGTCATTCTCATCGCCAATGACCTGGTCAAGATGATCTGGGGCCCGGCCCCGGTCATGCTGAACATGCCGGCCGCCCTGTCCGGGCCGGTGCGGCTGCTGCCCGACCTGCTGTATCCGGCCTACCGCCTGATGATCATCGTGTTCGGCGTGGCCGCGGCCGCGGGCCTGTACTGGTTCGTCACGCGCACCCGCGCCGGCGTCCTGGTGCGCGCCGGCGCGTCCAACCGCCAGATGGCCACGCTGATGGGCGTGCGGGTGCCGCTGCTGTTCCTGGGCGTGTTCGCGCTGGGCGCCATGCTGGCCGCCGTGGCCGGCGCGCTGCTGGGTCCGATCACCTCGGTGCAGGTGGGCATGGGCGAGGAAATCCTGATCCTGGTGCTGGTGTGCATCGTCATCGGCGGCATCGGCTCGATCCGCGGCGCCTTCGTCGGCGCGCTGCTGGTGGGCATGGTCGACACGGCGGGGCGCGCCTTTCTGCCCATGCTGCTGCGCCAGGTCTTTTCGCCGGCCGTGGCTTCCAGCGTCGGACCGACGCTGGCGGCCATCGCCATTTACGTATTGATGGCGGCGGTGCTGGTGTTCCGGCCGTCGGGCCTGTTTCCGGCGCGGGGTTGAGCATGAGATCGATCGTCTGGACCGTGGTCCTGCTGGCCGCGCTCGCGGTGTTCCCGCTGGTCGCGCCGGCCCTGGGCCTGGACTTCTACATTTCCTTCGTGCGGCGCGTGCTGATCTACGCCCTGGCCGCCACCAGCCTGAACCTGATCCTGGGCTATGGCGGCATGGTGGCGCTGGGCCACGCGGCGTTCTTCGGCGCCGGCGCCTACGCGGTGGGCATCCTGGCCATGTCGGGCGTGACCTCGGCGCTGGTCGCCTGGCCCGTCGCCATGCTGCTGGCCGCGGTGCTGGCCTGCATCACCGGCGCGATCTCGCTGCGCACGCGCGGCGTGTACTTCATCATGATCACGCTGGCCTTCGCGCAGATGCTGTTCTACATCTTCATCTCGCTGCGCCAGTACGGCGGCGAGGACGGCCTCAACCTGCCGGGCTATTCCAGCCTGCCCGGCATCGACCTGGCCAATGACGTCAGTTTCTATTACCTGGTGCTGGCGCTGTTCGCGCTGATCATGTGGGTGTTCGGGCGCGTGGTGGCCTCGCGCTTCGGCACGGCGCTGCAAGGCATACGCGAGAACGAATCGCGCATGGAGTCCATGGGCTATCCGGTCTACCGCCTCAAGCTGACCGCCTTCACGCTCAGCGGCGCGGTGGCCGGGCTGGCCGGCGCGCTGCTGGCCAACCACAACCTTTTCATCTCGCCCAGCCTGATGCACTGGACCCAGTCCGCCAACCTGCTGATCATGGTGCTGGTCGGCGGCATCGGCCTGCGCTATGGCGGCGTGGCGGGCGCGGTGGTGATGCTGACCCTGGAGGAAGTGCTGCGGCTGTGGACGGAATACTGGCACCTGCCGCTGGGCGTGCTGCTGCTGTGCGTGGTGTTCGGCGCCCCGCGCGGCCTGGTCGGCCTGTTCGGCCCGCTCTTCGGTGGCCGCGCCGCCGCGCAATCCGGCAAGGTGGGATCATGAACGCGTCCGCAACCCCGGCCCTGCAGGCCACGTCGCTGGTGCGCCGCTTCGGCGCGCTGGTGGCCACCGACAACGTCTCGTTGACGCTCCGTCCCGGCGAGATCCACGCCCTGATCGGGCCCAACGGCGCCGGCAAGTCCACGCTGATCCATCTGCTGTCGGGCACGCTGGCGGCCGATTCGGGCACGCTGCTCGTGGGCGGGCGCGACGTCACCGGCATGAACGCGCACCAGCGCGTGTCCGCCGGCCTGTCGCGCTCCTACCAGATCACCAATATCTTCAAGCAGTCCAGCGTGCTGGACAACCTGGTGCTGGCGGTGCAGGCGCACGCGGGCTCCAGCTTCCGCTTCTGGAAGGCGCGCGCGGCCGAGGCCGCGCTGTACGAGCAGGCGCGCGAACTGGCGCGCGAGTGCGCCATCGACGCCAGCCTGCTGGCGCGCCCGGCCGGCACGCTGCCGCACGGCGAACAGCGCAAGGTCGAGTTCGCGCTGGCGCTGGCCGCAAGGCCGAGCGTGCTGCTGCTGGACGAGCCCATGGCCGGCATGGGGCCGGACGAGACCGTGCGCCTGACCGAACTGATCGAATCCCTGCGCGGGCGCGCCGCCATGCTGCTGGTCGAACACGATATGCAGGCGGTGTTCCGCCTGGCCGACCGCCTGTCGGTGCTGGTGTATGGCCGCGTCATCGCGACCGGCGCGCCGGACGAAATCCGCGCCAATCCCGAGGTGCGCCAAGCCTACCTGGGCGACGAGGAGACCGTGTGATGCTGACCATCGAAGCGGCCAAAAGCGGCTACGGCGCCAGCCAGGTGCTGTTCGGCGTGGACCTGCAGATCGGCGCCGGCCAGGTGGTGACGCTGCTGGGCCGCAACGGCATGGGCAAGACCACGCTGCTGCGCACCCTGTTCGGCCAGCTGCCGCTGCGTGGCGGCAGCATCCATTTCGCCGGGCAGGACATCAGCGGCTGGAGCCCGGACCGCATCGCGCGGACCGGCATGGCCATCGTGCCGGAAGGGCGCCAGTGCTTTCCCAACCTGACCGTGCGCGAGCACCTGACCGCCTTCACGGCCGGGCGCAACCCCGACATCGGCGAGCCCTGGACGCCCGAGCGCGTATTCGAGCTGTTTCCGCGCCTGCAGGAGCGCGCGCGCAACATGGGCAACCAGCTCTCCGGCGGCGAGCAGCAGATGCTGGCCATCGGGCGGGCGCTGGTGACCAATCCCCGGCTGCTGATCCTGGACGAGGCCACCGAAGGCCTGGCGCCCAAGATCCGCGAGGAGATCTGGAACTGCCTGGCGCGGCTGCGCCAGGCGGGGCAGACCATCCTGGTCATCGACAAATATGTCGAAAGACTGCTGAGCCTGGCCGACCGCCACGTGATCCTGGAGCGCGGCAAGGTGGTGTGGACCGGCGACTCACAAGCCCTGGACGCCGACCGCGGGCTGTGGGAGCGCTATCTGGGCGTGTAGCGGGAAAGCTGCAGTGGCATGATGCCCGGCGGATTTGGATTGATATAAATTGCAATAAATCAGTATTTATATTGCAAATTTGAAACTTCCTCCGCCGTGAATGCTTACACTCGTTTTCGACTGTTTCATTTACATCTACTGTTATCTACACTTGTCGCGCCGGGCAAGCCGCGTGGTGCGCCCGCAACCGGAAGGCGGGGCGATCGCGCGGCAAATGGCCGTTTTTTGGCTGCGGCAAAGCTCGCGTCCCCTTTTTACGCACATCGCGTCTTATTCGAGCTGTCAGGAAGACTTCGCATGGCGAAATGGGGTTTGCGCAAAAAATCGTTGATGGCGCTGTTGCTGGCCTGTGTGGTCGCGCTGGCGCCGGCGGCCTTGATCGGCTGGCAGGTGCTGGACGGGGTCCGGGAATACTTCGGACGGGCCTACGCCGATAATTTCACGCAGTTGAGCCGCCAGCGCGTGCTGGCCCCGATCTCGCGCGAGCTGGCGCTGTCGCTGCGGCTGGCCGACAGCGAAGTGACGCGCCGCTGGCTGCGCCACGAAAGCGATCCGGCCGCGCGCGAACTGTTCTTCCGCGAAGCCGACGGCTACCGCCGCGACCTGCTGGGCCGGGCCTATTTCATCGCCAGCGCCGCTTCCGGCAATTACTACTTCAACGACGACCAGCCGCTGTCCGAGACGCCGCGCTACACGCTCAGCCAGACCGCGGCCGACGACGGCTGGTTCTACCTGACGCTGAAGTCGCCAGCCAAATACAACATCAACGTCAACCCGGACCTGAAGCTGCAGACCACCAAGGTGTGGATCAACGTGCAAGTGCACGACGGCGACCGGGTCATGGGCCTGACCGGCTCGGCGCTGGACGTCGGCGGCTTCCTGCGCGAGTTCGTGCACAGCGGCCAGCCCGGCGTCACGCCCATCATCGTCGATGCCGACGGCGCGATCCAGGCGCACATGGACGCCTCGCTGATCGCCTACAACTCGGGCGCCGGCGGCGCCGACCAGGGCCGCGGCAAGGTGTTCAACCTGATCGACGGCAAGGGCGGGCGCGAGCGGCTGGCCGCGGCCATGCAGGCCGCCCAGGCCGATCCGCAGTCGGTGCAGTCGGCCTGGGTGACGATGGGCGGCGTGCGCCAGCTGGTGTCGGTGGCCTACATGCCGGAACTGCACTGGCACGTGCTGACCATGGTGGACCTGGGCGCGGCGCGCGTGCTGAACACGGACTGGGTATGGCCGGCGGCGATCGGCCTGGTGGTGCTGTTCGCGGCCATGCTGCTGTGCTTCGGCTACGCCATCGAGCGGCTGATGCTGCGCCCGCTGCGCCGCCTGCAGCAGTCGGCGCGGGCCATCGCCGACGGCAGCTACGACGTGCGCCTGCCGCCGGGCGGGCAGGACGAGATCGGCGACCTCAGCCGCGCCTTCGGCGTGATGGCCGACAAGGTGCGCCAGCACACGGCCGAGCTGGAGACCAAGGTGCGCGAACGCACCTCCGAGCTGGAGGACGCCAACCGCGCCATGGCCGCGGCCCACAAGAAGATCGACGACTCCATCGACTACGCCAGCCTGATCCAGCGCGCCATCCTGCCGGACCGCCAGATGACGCAGTCGCTGGGCGCGCACCATTTCGTGCTTTGGAAGCCGCGCGACGTGGTCGGCGGCGACTTCTACGTGTTCCGCTCCGACGGCGCCAACTGCCTGCTGGGCATCATGGACTGCGCCGGCCACGGCGTGCCCGGCGCGCTGATGACCATGCTGGCGCGCGCGGCCATCGACCTGGCCATCACCGAGGCCGGACCGGCCGATCCGGCGGCCATCCTGGGCCGCACCGACGGCGCGATCCGCGCCATGCTTGCGGACGCGCAACTGCCGCGGGCGCTGGCCACCAATACCGATGCCGGGCTGGTATATATTGACCGCCACGCTGGCCGGCTGCGCTACGCGGGCGCCAAGATCAGCCTGTACGCAAGCAACGGCGAGGCGCTGCAGGAAGTGCCCGGCGGTAGGCGCGCGCTGGGCGACAAGCGCAGCGCCGTCTACGAGAACGTCGAATTGAAACTGGAGCCCGGCTGGACCTATTACCTCGCCACGGACGGGTTCCTGGACCAGGCCGGAGGCGAGCATGGCTTCGGTTTCGGCAACACGCGCTTCGCCGCCATGCTCAAGCGGCATGCGCGCCTGCCGTTGAGCGAACAGGCGGCCGCCTTCACCCAGGCGCTGGCCGAGTACCAGGGCGGACTGCCGCAGCGGGACGACATCACCTTGCTGTCGTTCCGTTTCGAATAATCGTAATCAGGGCGTAACCCTCATGAATGCCTCCGATCTCTACGCATTGGGCGAACGATTCAACCAGAATCGCACCTTGCTGTGCTTCAACGGACCGATTTCCCGCAGCCTGATCGAAGAAATCGGCAATGCGCTCAAGAACTACCTGAACGCCGAGCACGCCCGGCCGGCCGAGGCCATGGACGTGTTCTCGGTCTACATCGAGATGATCCAGAACATCCGCCAGTACGCCGCCCTGCGCGGCGACGGCGATGCGTCGGCCACCGTCGTGATCGGCCGGCGCGACGACAGCCGCTACGTGGTGTCGGCCGGCAACCTGGTCAGGGACGAGGACGGCCAGCAGCTGGTCGCGCGCATCCAGGAACTGGCGGCGCTGGACAAGCCGGCGCTGAAGGCCGAATACAAGCAGCAGCTGCACAAGCCGCGCGCCCAGGGCGTCGCCTCGGGCGCGGGGCTGGGACTGATCGACATCGCCCGCCGCGCGGGCGCGCCGCTGCAAGCCAGCCTGACGCCCGCCGCGGACGTGGGGCAGGCCTTCTTCAGCCTGAGCGTCGTGATTTGAAAGCGCGAGCGCCCCAGCCATATTTTCGGAGTAACGCATGAAAGACCTCAACATTCCCGGGACCCAGTCCACGCCCGCCATCGATACGGATGCCGCCGCCGGCGTGCTGTCGATGCGCGGCGACTCCTATCCCGAGAATTCCTTCGAGCTGTTCGGCCCGGTCATCGAATGGGTCGAGGCCTACCTGCAAGGCGGCACGGCGCCGCTGAAGCTGGAGCTGGAGCTGCTGTACCTGAACACCAGCAGCATCAAGTCCGTCATGGACATCTTCGACCTGCTGGAGGCGGCGCACGGCAAGGGCCGCGAGGTCAGCGTGACCTGGTATTACGACATGCGCAACGAACGCGTGGGTGAGCTGGCCGAAGAATTCAAGGAAGACTGCACCTTTCCCTTTTCCGTCGTCGGCCGCCAATGAAACCCAACGCCGCCCTGCTGGACCAACATATCGCCGAGCTGCTGGCCGACCCCGCCTACGCGGGCCATCCGCTGCGCGAGGCGTTGGAGGCGCTGTGGCGGCATACGGCCGAGCAGATGGCGCGCATCGAGCGCGTGACGCAGCTGTCCGACGCCTACCAGAGCATGGCGCACGAGCGCGAACTGGGCCTGTGCGACCGCTTCGACCGGCAGTTGCGCAGGCTCACCCGCATCGCGCGGATCTCCGATCACTACCAGAGCATGATGCGCGACCTCAACGTCGCGCTCCTGGAGACCTCCAACCGCGATCCGCTGACGGGCCTGCTGAACCGGCGCGCGCTGATGGACATGATCAAGCAGGAGGTGCAGCGCGCGTCGCGCGGCGGCGAGAGCTTCGTGGTGGCGATGCTGGACGTGGACCACTTCAAGTCGGTCAACGACCGCTACGGCCACGAAACCGGCGACCGCGCGCTGGTCGAGCTGGCCGGGGTGCTGTGCAAGAACCTGCGCGAATACGACCTGTGCGGCCGCTGGGGCGGCGAGGAGTTCCTGGTGCTGCTGCCCAACACCCAGGCCGAGGCGGCCCAGCGCGTCATGGACCGGCTGGTCGGCGCGGTGCGGGCCTTGAGCATCGCCGCCGGCGGCGGCATGCTGCGGCTGACCATCAGCATAGGCATGGCCTACCACCAGTTGGGAGAGACTTTTTCGGAGACGTTGAGCCGCGCGGACCAGGCCCTGTACCTGGCCAAGCAGGACGGGCGCGACCGTGTCGCGCTGGGTTTTCCCAAGCGTTGAATGAAACCGGATCAGCCGCTATCCGGCATGGAGCCCCTTATGCTTGAATCCAATCCAGGCGTTTCCCGAGAGCAGCAGCGAGGCGCCGCCTGGAGCACGGACCATTACCTGACTTCGATGGATCGGGCGCTGCTGCTGTTCGATTTCGATCCGGCCGGCGCCCTGCTGAACGCGAACGAAAACTTCCTCGCCGCGGTGGGCCATGACCGCGCCGAAGTCCCCGGCCTGCGCCACGACATGCTGTGCGACAGCATGGACGAGGGCAAGGGCATCGTCGGCGGCGAACAGATCTGGGCGCGCCTGCTGGGCGGCCGGCACTTCTCGGGCACCTGCCGCTACCGCTGCAAGCAGGGCGGTTTCCTGTGGATCGAGGCCACCTACCTGCCGATCCCCGGCCAGGACGGCGAGGTCGCCCGGATTTCCGTCATTTCGCGGCGCTCCATCGCCGACGCCGAGCGCCAGGAAGAGATCCGCCTGCTGCTGCTGGGCATCAACGAGACCGGCAACGCCGTCGCCGTGTCGGGCCGCGACGGCCGCATCGTGTATGTCAACGACGGCTTCAAGCGCATGCTGGGGTTCTCCCGCGGCGACGCGGTGGCCCAGGAGCTGGGCGAGCTGCTGTCGGGCGGACGCCAGGACGGCGGCACGCGCGAAGAGCTGGCGCGCCGCATCGCCTGCCGCGACGGCTACCACAAGGACGTGCTGGTCTACGACCGGGTAGGGCGGCCGATGTGGGTGTCGGTGATGGCCAACTCCGTATTCGATGACCGCGGCGCGCTGGTCAATATCGTCGACGTGCTGACCGACATCACGCCCACCAAGGTGCACGAGGTGCTGCAGCGCCGCGTGCTGCAGGCCATGGTGAACGAGGCCTCCGTGGTCGAGGTCATGAACATGGTGTGCCGCGAGGTCGAGCGCCTGGCCCCGGAGCTGGTGGCCTGCGTGCTGCGCGTGGACGAGGGCGGCCTGCTGCGTCCGCTGGCCGCGCCCAGCCTGCCGGCCGCCTACACCGACGCGCTCGACGGCGCGGCCATCGGCCCGCAGGCCGGCGCCTGCGGCACCGCGGCCTTTCTCGGCCGGCCGGTCATCGTGCCGGACATCTCCACCGATCCGCTGTGGGACGGCTACCGCGACCTGCCGCTGCCCGAGGACATCAAGGCCTGCTGGTCCTCGCCCATCAAGTCCAGCGACGGCCGCGTGATCGGCACCTTCGCCTTCTATTTCCGCGAACGCCGCCTGCCCGACGATTTCCACCACCGGCTGGTGGACGTATGCGTCTACCTGTGCGCGCTCGCGCTGGAACGCGAAGAGGCCCGCGCCCGCATCCGCCAACTGGCGTTCTACGACGAACTGACCGGCCTGCCCAACCGCAACCTGCTGCTGGCGCAGTCCGAACAGGCCATCGCGCGCGCCGAACCGGAACGCAAGCGCGTGGCGGTGCTGTTCCTGGACCTGGACCGCTTCAAACAGGTCAACGACACGCTCGGCCACCCGGTGGGCGACGCGCTGCTGCGCGACGTGGCCCAGCGCCTGCGCCGGCTGGTGCGCCCCAGCGACATCGTCGGCAGGCTGTCCGGCGACGAGTTCGTGATGCTGATGCCCGACTTCGAGCACGGCCGCCTGACCGCCGCCGCCGAACAGGTGCTGGTGACGCTGGCCCAGCCGTTCTCGGTCGGCGGCATCACGCTGAACCCGTCGGTCAGCATCGGCATCAGCGTGTTCCCCGAGAACGGCCGCGACATGGACACGCTGCTGCGCCATGCCGACATGGCGATGTACCAGGCCAAGACGGCCGGACGCAACCGCATCTCCTTCTTCAGCGCCGAAATGAACCGCCAGGCCCAGGAACGCCTGGCGCTGGAAGCGGCCCTGCGCGACGCGCTCGAAGAAAAGGCGCTGCGCCTGCACTACCAGCCCCAGGTCGGCCTGAAAAACGGCGCGCTCTACGGGGTGGAGGCGCTGGCCCGCTGGCGCCACCCGAACCTGGGCGACATCTCCCCCGCGCGCTTCGTGCCCCTGGCCGAGGAATGCGGCCTGATCGGCGACCTGGGCGACTGGGCCCTGCGCGAGGCCTGCTCGCAACTGGCGATCTGGCGCGGCAAGGGCCTGCAGGTCCCGTCGGTGTCGGTGAACCTGTCGGCGACCAACTTCCACAACCTCAACCTGCCGCGCATGATAGAGCTGACCCTGACGGAGTTCGGCCTGGCCCCCGCGGACCTGATGCTGGAAATCACCGAAAGCGTGGTGCTGGACGCCACCGCCGGCACGCTGCGCACCATCGCCGAACTGCACCGCCTAGGCGTGCGCCTGTCCATGGACGACTTTGGCACCGGCTATTCCAGCCTGGGCCACCTGCGCCGCCTGATCGTGGACGAACTCAAACTGGACCGCAGCTTCGTCCAGGGCCTGGAAAGCGACGACGCCGCCCGCGCCCTGACCAGCGCCGTCATCCGCATCGGCGAAAGCCTGAGCCTGCCCGTGGTGGCCGAAGGCGTGGAAAACGAGGAACAGCGCCGCTTCCTGATCGAACAAGGCTGCGCCGCCGGCCAGGGCTTCCTGTTCTCTCCGCCGCTGCCCGCGGATGATCTGGAAGACTGGCTGCGAAGCAGGTCCTAAAAGGCAAGCGTCAAAGCGGCGGGCAACCGCGCGCCGCCCATCACCCCCCACAAAAACCGAAGATTCATTAGCAAGCACCTCTGCGCAAGCGCGCAAGCGAACCCCCGCCCGCCACAAACATAGGCATATGCCGTTTTCGGCCGCCCGCGCGGCCGAAAACGGCGACCCTGCAAATCTCGTCGCAATCCCAGGCGCAGCAGCGCCACGACCCAAGATGAACGAGCCCGCCCCGACGGGCGGCCCAAGCAAGAAAAAGCACCGCACCCCCGCCACAAAATACGTCCCCATTTAATACCGCCCAAGCCAAGGACGATCTAGATACTTTCCCCATTTGCACACCCCCACCATCAGGTATATATTTCAAGCCTAAACTATCAAGGTTTAAATTTCCGCGACCGCGGAACACAGAGACATCCGTCGCACATCACGGAGCGCATACGGCAATGAAGATAGTCTGCATAGGCGGCGGCCCCGCCGGTTTGTATTTCGGTCTGCTCATGAAACTGCAGAACCCCGAGAACGAAGTCACCGTGATCGAACGCAACCGACCGTATGACACCTTCGGCTGGGGCGTGGTGTTCTCCGACGCCACCATGCAGAACCTCCGTGACGCCGACCCGGTTTCCGCCCAGACCATCGGCGACGCCTTCAACCACTGGGACGACATCGACATCCACTTCAAGGGCCGCAGCATGCGCAGCAGCGGCCACGGCTTCATCGGCATCGGCCGCAAGAAACTGCTCAACATCCTGCAGGCCCGCTGCGAAGACGTAGGCGTCAAGCTGGTATTCGAGAGCTTCGTGCAGGACGACCAGGCCATCGCGCGCGAATACGACGCCGACCTCGTCATCGCCTCCGACGGCATCAACAGCAACATCCGCACCCGTTACGCCGACACCTTCCACCCGGACATCGACCAGCGCCGCTGCCGCTTCGTCTGGCTGGGCACCAAGAAAGTGTTCGACGCCTTCACCTTCGCCTTCGTCCAGACCGAGCACGGGTGGTTCCAGGCCCACGCCTACCGCTACGAAAACGGCATGTCCACCTTCATCGTGGAGACGCCCGAGGAGACCTGGCAGGCCGCCGGCATCGAACAGATGAGCCAGGAAGAAGGCATCGCCTACTGCGAAAAACTGTTCGCCCCGTGGCTCGACGGCAACCGGCTGGTCAGCAACGCCACCCACCTGCGCGGCTCGGCCATCTGGATCCGCTTCCCGCGCGTCATCTGCAACACCTGGGTCCACTGGAACAGCCTGCAGACCGCCCGCGGCCAGCGCCGCGTGCCGGTGGTGCTGATGGGCGACGCCGCCCATACCGCCCACTTCTCGATCGGCTCCGGCACCAAGCTGGCGCTGGAAGACGCGATCGAGCTGGCGCGCTGCCTGAGCGGCGCCGAAGGCAGCCTGGAGGCTGGCCTGAAGCACTACGAGGAAGTACGCAGCGTCGAGGTGCTGAAGATCCAGAACGCTGCGCGCAACTCCACCGAATGGTTCGAGAACGTCGCCCGCTACGCCGACCTGGAGCCCGAACAATTCGCCTATTCGCTGCTGACCCGCTCGCAGCGCATCTCGCACGAAAACCTGCGCATGCGCGATCCGGCCTGGCTCGAAGGGTTCGAGCGCTGGATCGCCGAGCACGCGGGCGCCGCCCCGGCCCCGGGGCAGCGTCCGGCCCTGCCCATGCTCACCCCGTACACGGTGCGCGGGGTGCGGCTCAAGAACCGCATCCTGGTCTCGCCCATGGCCATGTATTCCTGCACCGACGGCGTGCCGGGCGACTTCCACCTGGTGCACCTGGGCGCGCGCGCCATGGGAGGCGCCGGCCTGGTGATGGTGGAGATGACCTGCGTCTCGCCCGACGCCCGCATCACCCCGGGCTGCCCCGGCCTGTGGAACGACGCGCAGCGCGACGCGTTCGCCCGCATCGTCGGCTTCGTGCACGCCAACAGCGACGCCCGCATCGGCATGCAGCTGGGCCATGCCGGGCGCAAGGGTTCCACCCAGCTGGGCTGGCAGAAGATCGACCATCCGCTGCCCGAGGGCAACTGGCCGCTGATATCGGCTTCCGCGCTGCCGTACATCGAAGGCGTGTCGCAGACGCCGCGCGCCATGACCCGCGCCGACATGGACGAGGTGCGCGACAACTTCGTGGCCGCGGCGCGGCGCGCCGAGCAGGCCGGCTTCGACTGGCTGGAGCTGCATTGCGCCCACGGCTACCTGCTGTCGAGCTTCATCTCGCCGCTGACCAACCACCGCGAGGACGAATACGGCGGCAGCCTGGAAAACCGCCTGCGCTTCCCGCTGGAGGTGTTCCACGCCGTGCGCGCCGTCTGGCCCGAGAACAAGCCCATGTCGGTGCGGATCTCCGCCAGCGACTGGGTCGAGGGCGGCGTCACGCCCGACGACGCGGTGGAGATCGCGCGCCACTTCAAGGCCGCCGGCGCCGACATGATCGACTGCTCCTCCGGCCAGGTCAGCAAGGAAGAAAAGCCGGTCTACGGCCGCATGTTCCAGACTCCGTTCGCCGACCGCGTGCGCAACGAGGCCGGCATTCCCACCATCGCGGTGGGCGCGATCTTCGAGGCCGACCACGCCAACGCCATCATCGCCTCGGGGCGCGCCGACCTCTGCGCGCTCGCGCGGCCCCATCTGGCCGACGCCTCCTGGACGCTGCGCGAAGCGGCGCGGGTGGGCTACCGTGACGTAGGCTGGCCGAGCCAGTATTTCGCCGGCAAGCGCCAGCTGGAGACCAATTTCGAACGCGCCGCCGCCATGGCGCAACTGGACATCAAATGAACGCAACTCCGCTTCCCCTGGCCGGGCGCCACGCCCTGGTGACGGGCGGGGCCCGCGGCATCGGGCTGGCCTGCGCCCGCGCGCTGCTGGCGCGCGGCGCCCGCGTCACGCTGCTGGGCCGCGACGGCGCGGCGCTGGAGGCCGCGGCCGACGGCCTGGCCCGCATGGGCCAGGTGCAGGCCGTCAGCGCCGACATCGCCGACGAGGCCTCGGTGCGCGCGGCCTTTGCCCAGGCCGAGGCCGAATTCGGGCCGGTCCTGGTGCTGGTGAACAACGCCGGCCAGGCGGTCAGCGAACGCTTCGACCGGACCGACGCGGCCTTGTGGAATTCCATGATTGCCGTCAACCTGACCGGCACGTTCCACTGTATCCAGGCGGCCCTGCCGGGGATGCTGAAAGAGAAATGGGGGCGGGTCATCAACGTGGCCAGCACCGCCGGCCTGATCGGCTACGGCTACGTCAGCGCGTATTGCGCGGCCAAGCATGGCGTGGTCGGGCTGACCCGCTCGCTGGCGCTGGAAACCGCGCAGAAGGGCGTGACGGTCAACGCGGTCTGCCCCGGCTACACCGAAACCGACATCGTGCGCGGGGCGGTGTCGAACATCGTCGACAAGACCGGCATGAGCCCCGAAGCCGCCCGCGCCAAGCTGGCCGAACGCAACCCGCAGGGCCGCCTGGTGCAGCCCGAGGAAGTGGCCGAGACGGTCGCCTGGCTGGCGCTGCCGGCCTCGGCCTCGATCAATGGCCAGGCCATCGCCGTCGACGGCGGCG
This sequence comes from Achromobacter sp. HZ01, assembly GCF_003267925.1. Lineage (NCBI taxonomy): Bacteria > Pseudomonadati > Pseudomonadota > Betaproteobacteria > Burkholderiales > Alcaligenaceae > Achromobacter > Achromobacter sp. HZ01. Next base: position 165,219 of record NZ_LWKV01000004.1, on the reverse strand, counting down.
AGGTGATGACCGGCTGAGGCCGGCGTCGCGTCCACCGAACAACCCTGAATGGAGACACCATGAGCACCCAGCCCGAAGAGCACACCATGAAGCACCACAAGCGTCCGATGGCCGGCTACCAGGCCAGGACGTTCCTGTGGCAGGTGTCGGCCGACGGCAAGATCGGCTCGATCACCCTCAACCGCCCGGAGCGCAAGAACCCGCTGACGTTCGACTCCTACGCCGAGCTGCGCGACCTGTTCCGTTCGCTGGTGTACGCCACCGACATCAAGGTGGTCGTGGTGACGGGCGCGGGCGGCAACTTCTGCTCGGGCGGCGACGTGCATGAAATCATCGGTCCGCTGACCAGAATGTCCATGCCCGAGCTGCTGGACTTCACGCGCATGACGGGCGATCTGGTCAAGGCCATGCGCGCCTGCCCGCAGCCCATCGTGGCCGCGGTCGACGGCGTCTGCGCCGGCGCCGGGGCGATGGTCGCGCTGGCCGCCGACATGCGCCTGGGCACGCCGGCGGCGCGCACCGCCTTCCTGTTCACGCGGGTCGGCCTGGCCGGCGCCGACATGGGCGCCTGCACGCTGCTGCCGCGCATGATCGGCCAGGGCCGCGCGTCGGAACTGCTGTACACCGGCCGCGCCATGACCGCGGAAGAGGGCGCCAGCTGGGGATTTTTCAACGCGCTGCACGAGTCCGGCGCGCTGGCCGAGGCCGCGCAGGCGCTGGCCGCGCAGCTGGCCGCGGGTCCGACCTTCGCCCACGGCGTGACCAAGAAGCTGCTGCACCAGGAATGGAACATGGGCGTGGACGAGGCGATCGAGGCCGAAGCCGAGGCCCAGGCCATCTGCATGCAGACGCGCGATTTCCACCGCGCCTACGAGGCTTTCGTGGCCAAGCAGAAACCCGTATTCCAAGGGGACTGATCATGCGCGACGCAAGCTGGCTGGACTGGCCGTTTTTCGACGATGCGCACCGCAAGCTGGCGCGCGAGGCCGACGCCTGGTGCGAGGCCTCCCTGGGGGACGTGGATCACCATGACGCCGACGGCGCATGCAAAAAGCTGGTGCGGGCCATGGGCCAGGCCGGCTGGCTGCGCTACGCCGTGGCGGCCGGCCCCGGCGGGGCCTGGGGCGGGGCGCAGCCCGAGGTGGATTCGCGCGCGGTCTGCATCCTGCGCGAGACCTTCGCCCGCCACGAAGGGCTGGCGGACTTCGCCTTCGCCATGCAGGGCCTGGGCAGCGGCGCGATTTCGCTGATGGGCTCTGAGGACGTGCGCCAGCGCTACCTGCCGCGCGTGGCGCGCGGCGAAGCCATCGCCGCCTTCGCGCTGTCGGAGCCCGAGGCCGGCTCGGACGTGGCCGCGCTGGCCTGCGAGGCCCGCCAGGACGGCGACCACTACGTGCTCAACGGCGCCAAGACCTGGATCTCCAACGGCGGCATCGCCGATTTCTATTGCGTGTTCGCGCGCACCGGCGAAGCGCCCGGGGCGCGCGGCATCAGCGCCTTCGTGGTGGACGCCGGCACGCCCGGCTTCGAGATCAGCGAGCGCATCGAGCTGATCGCCCCGCATCCGCTGGCCACCATCACGTTCGACAACTGCCGCATCCCGGCCTCGCAGCGCCTGGGCGACGCCGGCCAGGGCTTCAAGCTGGCCATGATGACGCTGGACATCTTCCGCGCCTCGGTGGCCGCGGCCGCGCTGGGTTTTGCGCGCCGGGCGCTGGACGAGGCCCTGACGCGGGCGCGCTCGCGCCGCATGTTCGGCCAGACCCTGGCCGACCTGCAGCTGACCCAGGCGGCGCTGGGCGACATGGCGGCCGCCATCGACGCCTCGGCGCTGCTGACGTACCGCGCGGCCTGGATGCGCGACGTGCAGAAGCAGCGCACCACGCGCGAAGCGGCCATGGCCAAGATGACCGCCACCGAATCGGCCCAGACCGTCATCGACCGCGCGCTGCAGATGTTCGGCGGCGCCGGCGTGGTGTCGGGCATGCCGGTGGAGAAGTTGTATCGGGAAATCAGAGCGCTGCGCATCTACGAAGGCGCCACCGAAGTGCAGAAGTTGATCATCGCCCGCGAACTGCTGAAAACCTAAAAATGCCGACCGGCTCCGCCAAGGGGAATTCCATGGAAGCATCCGCCCACATCGACACTTTCGCCCGGGACAACCTGCCCCCGGCCGAACAATGGCCCGAGTTCCTGCTCGACGGTCCCGACGTGGCCTATCCCAAACGCTTCAATTGCGCCGTCGAGCTGGTGGACGCGATGGTGGGCCGCGGGCATGGCGAACGCGTGGCGCTGCGCTGGCGCCAGGACGGCAAGCCGGCCGCCATGACCTACCGCGAGCTGGCCGCGCTGAGCAACCGCATCGCCCGCGTGCTGGTCGAGGACATGGGGCTGGTGCCCGGCAACCGCGTGCTGCTGCGCGGGCCGAACAACCCCATGATGGCGGCGTCCTGGCTGGCCGCGATCAAGGCGGGCCTGGTCACCGTGCCGACGATGCCGCTGCTGCGCGCCAAGGAGCTCAAGCAGATCATCGACAAGGCGCAGGTGCAGGCGGTGCTGTGCGACGTGCGCCTGAAGGACGAGGCCGAATTCTGCGTGCAGCCCGGCCACGAGCACCATTGCCCGGCGCTGTCGCGGGTCATGTATTTCAACGATGCCGCGCCCGACGCGCTGGACGCGCTGGCCGCGGGCAAGCCGGACGACGCCTTCCAGGCCTGCGACACGGCCGCCGACGACGTCTGCCTGATCGCCTTCACCAGCGGCACCACGGGCGCGCCCAAGGGCTGCATGCACTTTCACCGCGACGTGCTGGCGATGTGCGACCTGTTTCCCAGGCACGTCATCAAGCCGGGCCCGGACGACATTTTCTGCGGCACGCCGCCCCTGGCCTTCACCTTCGGCCTGGGCGGGCTGCTGTGCTTCCCGCTGCGGGCAGGCGCCAGCGCCGTGCTGGCCGAGAAGCTGACGCCGGAAAGCCTGCTGCAATTGATTCAGGATTTCCGCGCCACCATCGTGTTCACCGCGCCGACCTTCTACCGGCAGATGTCCGCGCTGGCGGGCAAGTTCGATATTTCCTCGCTGAAGAAGAGCGTGTCGGCCGGCGAGGCGTTGCCCGACGCCACCCGCCAGCTGTGGAAAGAGGCCACCGGCATCGAGATGATCGACGGCATCGGCGGCACGGAAATGATCCACGTGTTCGTGTCCAGCCCGCCCGAGTCGGTGCGCCGCGGCGCCATCGGCCGCGTGGTGCCGGGCTATGTGGCGCGCATCGTGGACGACAAGATGCAGCCGGTGCCCAACGGTACGGTGGGCCGGCTGGCGATCAAGGGTCCCACCGGATGTCGCTACCTGGCCGACGAGCGCCAGCTGCGCTTCGTGCAGGACGGCTGGAACCTGCCGGGCGATACCTTCGTGCAGGATGACGACGGCTATCTGTTCTATCAGGCGCGCAATGACGACATGATCGTCTCGGCCGGCTACAACATCGCCGGCCCCGAGGTGGAGGACGCGCTGCTGCGCCACGAGGCCGTGGCCGAGTGCGGGGTGGTGGGCGCGCCGGACGACGAACGCGGCCAGGTGGTCAAGGCTTTCGTGGTGCTCAAGCCGGGCTACGAGGCCGGCGGCGAGCTCACCACGGCGCTGCAGCAGTTCGTCAAGGCCACCATCGCGCCTTACAAGTATCCGCGCGCCATCGAGTACGTGGATGCGCTGCCGCGCACCGAGACCGGCAAGCTGCAGCGTTTCGCGCTGCGCAAGATGGCTTGAACAGACCGGAAGGAAACATCATGGCAGCTCCGTTCATCAGCCAGGTAGAGGTGCGTTTCCGCCACTGCGATCCGGCGGGCATCGTGTTCTATCCGCGCTATTTCGAGATGATCAACGATTTCGTCGAGGAGTGGTTCGACAAGGGGATGGGGCTGCCGTTTCATGCGCTGCACGTGGAGCGCCACATCGGCACGCCGACGGCGTCGGTGCAGTGCGATTTCAGCGCGCCGAGCCGCTGGCACGAGCGTCTGCGCCAGGTGCTGGAGGTGCAGCGCATCGGGGGGGCGTCGTTCAAGGTGCTGGTGAAGTTCGAAGGCCCGGACGGCCAGCTGCGGCTGGCGGCGACGCTGACGATCGTGACGGTGGATTTGCGGACGATGAAGTCCATGCCGCTGCCTGCGGACTTGCGCGAGCGGATGCAGGTCTACCTGGTCCCCGCCGCCTGAGCGGCGGGGACCGCCCTGTAGTTTGTTTTTTTGATAATAGGATGACGTTATGAAGATTCTGCAACCGCCGGATTGGATGGCGCCCCGGGGCTATTCGAATGGTGTGCTCACCGAGATGCAGGTGGGCAGCAAGCTCGTTTTCGTGGGCGGACAGGTGGGGTGGAATGGCCAGCAGCAGTTCGAGTCGGACGACCTGGCGGAGCAGGTGCGCCAGACGCTGGCGAACATCGTCGCGATCCTGGCCGAGGGCGGCGCGAAGCCCGAGCATATCGTCCGCATGACGTGGTACGTGACGGACAAGGACGAGTATGTGGCGGCCTATCCCGCCATCGGCAAGCATTACCGGGAGTACATCGGCCGGCACTTTCCGGCGATGACGGCGGTGGAGGTGGCCGATCTGGTCGAGGACCGGGCCAAGGTCGAGATCGAGGTGACGGCGGTGGTGCCGGCTTGATGGGCACCGCCTGATGGGTTGCGCGCGCTAGTTCTTGCCGCGCTGCACCCATCCTACGGTCTAGCCGTCGTAGGATGGGTGCAGCGCGAGATATTCGACATAGAAAATCAACCGCCAAGCGCGCGTAACCCATCGGCCGGCGAAGCCGGCATCCAGCCCCGGCATTCAAACCCGCCGCGTCTCCCGCGGCAATTCCCCGAACCGTTCCCGGTAATACTCCGAAAACCGCCCCAGGTGCCCGAAGCCCACGCCCAGCGCCACTTCGGTGACGCTGGCGCCGGCGTCGGATTTCAGTTTCTGCCTGGCCGTGTCCAGCCGCAGCGCGCGCAGCGCGTTCATGGGGGTGGTGTCGCGGTGTTCCTGGAACAGCCGCGTCAGCGCGCTGGCGCTGGCGCCGGCGTGGCGGGCGATGTCCATCAGGGTCAGGGGGGCGGACAGGTGCTCGCGCATGTAGGACTCGGCCAGGGCCAGGCGGCGGGGGACCGCCGAAGCCAGGCCGGCGCGCGCCTGCCAGCTGTTGGGCTGGTTGTAGAGCAGGTGCAGCATCAGGGTGTCTTCCAGGTGTTCCAGCCACGCCGCGGGCGGGCGCGGCGCGCCGTCGTCCAGCGTGGGCAGCAGATGGATCAGGCTTGCGACCATGCTGCACCAGGCGGCCCCTACGGGCGTGTCCAGGCGCAGCGCGGGGGCGAAGTCCAGCGGGCCGGCGGCGGCTTCGCCGAAGGCGCGCAGGCCGATGGCTTCGAGCTTGCCGCGCGGAATCTTGAGTAGCAGCTGTTCGCAGCCGGCTTCCCAGTGCAGGCGCAGCGGGCGGTTGGGGGCGATGACGGCGGCGCAGTCGGGGCCGGCGTCGACGCGGTCGGCGCCGCATTCGATGCAGGCGCGGCCGCGCAGCGGCACCTGCACCAGCATGAAGTCCTGGAGGCGGTCGGGTTCGATGTGGACTTCGGCGCCGTAGCGCAGCGTACAGACGGTCAGCGAGCCGAAGCGGGCGCGGTTGAGCTGCGCGTCCACGCGTCCGCCTTTCCAGGTCAGGCGGTGCTCCTTCAGCGCTTCGGACACGAGCGTGCGCGTCTCGTCCTGCTGCGTGGAGCTGAAGACGCGCCGCTGCAACAGGGGCGCCAGCGTGGATCGGGACCAGCCATGCATGCATGCCTCCGGCACGGGAACCCTCCCGTATCTGCGGCCAGGGTAATGTAAAGCGCGCGCGCGTGGAATTAAGTGAATCCCGGATAAGGCTGACAGGAATCGGATAGAGCCGCCCGGCCCGCCGGCCTAAGCTGGCAGGACGGCAGGGTGGACCGTGGCAGACGGCTTCTGTCAGCGTTGCGCCGGCGCGGCCGGCGGGGAAAACGGGGTGGCTCATGAATCGAAACCTATGGCGCCGGCGCGCGCTGGCGGCGCTGGCCTGTATGGCCGCCGCGGCGCATGCGTCGGCGGCCGACCAGATCAAGATCGGCCTGCTGACCACGCTGTCCGGGCCGGGCGCGGCGCTGGGCAACGAGATCCGCGACGGCTTCAATCTGGCGCTGCAGCATACGGGCGGCAAGCTGGGCGGGCTGCAGGCGGAAGTGGTGGTGGCCGACGACCAGCAGAAGGCCGACACCGGGCGCCAGGCGGTGGAGCGCCTGCTCAAGCGTGACCGCGTCGACGTGATGACCGGCATCGTGTTCTCGAACGTGCTGCTGCCGGTGATGCCCGCCATCCTGCAGTCGGGCACGATCTACCTGAGCACCAACACCGGTCCGGAAAACTACGCCGGCGCAGGCTGCAACCCCAACTTCTTCGCCGTGGCCTGGCAGAACGAGGACATCCCGGCCGCGATGGGCAAATACGCCGCCGACCAGGGCTACAAGCGCGTGGCGCTGATCGCGCCGGACTATCCCGGCGGGCGCGAGTCGCTCAACGGCTTCAAGCGGCTGTACAAGGGCGGCCTGTCCGAAGAGATCTACACCCAGCTCGGCCAGCTGGACTACGGCGTGGAAATCACTCGGCTGCGCGCCAGCAAGCCGGACGCGGTGTTCTTCTTCCTGCCCGGCGGCATGGGCGTGAATTTCATCAAGCAGTTCAACGGCGCGGGCCTGGGCAAGGAGATCGCGCTGCTGGCGCCGGGCTTTTCGGGCGACGAGGACACCATCGCCGCGGTCGGCGCGCCCATCGAGGGCCTGCGCAACACGGCCCAGTGGGCCGCCGAACTGGACAATCCCGCCAACCGCAAGTTCGTCGAGGATTTCACCAAGACCTACAAGCGCAGCCCCACGCTCTACGCCTCGCAGGGTTACGACGCGGCCATGCTGCTCGACAGCGCGGTGCGCCAGACCGGCGGCAAGCTCGGCGCCGACGCGCTGCGCCCGGCCTTGCGGCGCGCGGACTTCAAGTCGGTGCGCGGCGATTTCAAGTTCAACACCAACCACTATCCGATACAGAACTACTACCTGCGCATCGTCGAGGCGGGCGCGGGCGGCAAGCTGTCCAACAAACTGTCGGGCACGGTGCTGACCCAGTACCACGACCCGTTCGCCGCTTCCTGCCGGATGAAGTAGGGCGGATGCCCGCAACCAGGAGACACGCATGACCCCCAGCATTACCACGCGCGACGTGACGGTCGCCTCGCACGACGGCAAATCCTTCGGCGCCTATCTGGCGGTGCCGGCCTGCGGGCACGGCCCGGGCCTGGTCCTGTGCCAGGAGATCTTCGGGGTGAACGACTTCATGCGCCGCGCCGCGCAGCTGCTGGCCGAGGAAGGCTACGTGGTGCTGGTGCCCGACCTGTTCTGGCGCCAGCAGCCCGGCATCCAGCTGACCGACGGCCCGGCCGACATGCCGCGCGCCTTCGAGCTGTACCAGGGCTTCGACGTGGAACTGGGCCTGCGCGACATCGGTTCGTCCGTCGCCGCGCTGCGCGATCTGCCCGAGCAGCGGGGCGGCGTCGGCGTGCTGGGCTACTGCCTGGGCGGCAAGCTGGCCTATCTGGCCGCGTGCAGGCTCGACGTGGACGTGGCGGTGGGCTATTACGGCGTGGGCATCGAACAGAGCCTGGACGAGGCCGCCGGGCTGCGCGGCCGGCTGGTGCTGCACATCGCCGAGCAGGACGGCTATTGCCCGCCGCCGGCGCGCCAGCGCATCCTGGAGGCGCTGGGCGGCAAGCCCGGCGTGGAACTGTACGTCTACCCGGGCGTGGACCACGCCTTCGCGCGCACCGGCGGCGAGCACTACGACAAGCCCTCGGCGCTGATGGCGCACCAGCGCAGCATGGCCGCGCTGCAGCGCGCCATCGGGCCGGAGTTCGATTATTCGCACCTGTGGGACAAGCATTGCGAATACGAATTCGGCACGCGCGACGTGGCGGCCACCATGGCCACGATGGTGGCCGAGCCCTATGTGAACCATATCCCCACCATGACCGGCGGCGTGGGCTACAAGGAGCTGAGCCGCTTCTACCAGCATCACTTCGTCAACAACAACCCGCCCGACACCCGCCTGGTGCCGCTGTCGCGCACGGTGGGCGCCACGCAGATCGTGGACGAGCTGCTGTTCTGCTTCACCCACACCACCGAGATCGACTGGCTGCTGCCGGGCGTGAAGCCCACGGGCAAGTACGTGGAGATCCCGCTGGTGGCCATCGTCAAGTTCCGCGGCGACAAGCTCTACCACGAGCACATCTATTGGGACCAGGCCAGCGTGATGGTGCAGGTGGGGCTGCTGGACCCCAAGGGCCTGCCCACCGCCGGCCGCGAGACGGCGGCCAAGCTGCTCGACGAGACGCTGCCGTCGAACACGCTGATGGCGCGCTGGCAGGAAAGCGCGGGCAAATAGGAGGAAGGCATGTCATACACCGAAGCGCAACTGGCCGCCCTGGTGCGCGGCGACAGCGTGCATCGCGCGGTCTACACCGACCCGGCCATTTTCGACCTGGAGATGCAGCGCATCTACGGCCGCGCCTGGATCTACGTGGGCCATGAAAGCCAGGTGCCCAGGACCGGCGACTATCACACCACCCGCGTGGGCGACCAGGACGTGCTGATGGTGCGCGCCGCCGACGGCCGCGTGCACGTGCTGTACAACCGCTGCCCGCACAAGGGCGCCAAGGTGGTGGCGGACGGCGACGGCTGCGCCGGCAAGTTCTTCCGCTGTCCCTACCATGCCTGGACCTTCAAGCTGGACGGCAGCCACCTGGGCGTGCCGCTCAAGCAGGGCCTGGAGGGCACGGCCTACGACCCGGCCGATCCCGCGTTCTCGATGCGCCGGCTGGCGCGGGTGGAAAGCTACCGCGGCTTCGTGTTCGCCAGCCAGTCGGCCGAGGGGCCGGGGCTGGAGGAATTCCTGGGCGGCGTGCGCTCGTCCATCGACAACCTCTGCGACCGCTCGCCGGTGGGCGAGGTGGAGGTCGCCGGCGGCATTTTCCGCGTCATGCAGCGCTCGAACTGGAAGGTGTTCTACGAGAACCTGCACGACACCATGCACGCCCGCGTCACGCACGAGTCGTCCTATGCCGCCGCGCGCGACGAGGCCAAGGAGCTGGGCGAGATGCCGCTGGAGCTGCACATCATGGACGGCAACGGCGAGCCTTATGAATTCTGGGAAAAGCTGGAGCTGCGCGCCTACGCCAACGGCCACGGCTACATGGAAGGCATCTTCAACCCCGGCGCGGCCGAGCGCGATCCGGTGTCGCGCGCGCATTTCGAAACCCTGACGGCCGCCTATGGCGAGGCGCGGGCGCGCGAGATCCTGGGCATGAACCGCCACAACACCGTGATCTACGGCAGCGGCTCGCCCCACACCGTGTTCCAGCAGTTCCGCGTGATCCGGCCCATCGCGGTGGACCGGACCATGATCGAGATCCAGACCTTCCGCTGCAAGGGCGCGCCGGACGGCGTGTTCAAGCGCGCCATGCTGTACGCCAACGTCATCAACTCGCCCTCGTCGAACGTGATGCCGGACGACATCGAGCTGTACAACCGCTGCCAGGAAGGCAACGCCACGCGCGGTGGCGAGTGGGTCAGCATGCACCGCTACCACGGCACCGACCGCAGCGACCCCGACGGCATGGTGTCGGTCAACGGCACCAGCGAGCTGCCGATGCGCAATCAGTTCCACGCCTGGAAGACTTATATGCAAGCCGGCGCCACCGCCACCGCCGCGGCCGCCGAGGGAGACCGAGCATGTTGCTAGACCTGGATTTCGACGTCGCCACCGACGGCCTGGCGCCGGCCGAGGTCCCGGCCGACGCCTATCACCGGATCGCGCAGTTCCTGTACCGCGAGGCGCGCCTGCTGGACGAGCGCCGCTACGCCGAATGGCAGGCGCTGTGGACGGACGACGGCATGTACTGGATGCCGCGCGTGCCCGGCCAGCAAAGCCCCTACGACCACATTTCGCTGTTCTGGGAGGACCGCATGCTGCGCGACGTGCGCGTGCGCCGGCTGGAGCATCCGCGCAACTGGTCGCAGCAGCCGCCCACGCGTAGCGTGCGGCTGGTGGGCGGGGTGCAGGTCGAGGGCGTGGACGCCGGCGGCAATCTGGTGGTGCATTCCGTTTTCCAGATGACCGAATGGCGCAAGCGCCAGCCGCGCCAGCTGGCCGGACGCTACACCCATAAGCTGGCTGCCGAGGGCGACAGCTGGCGCATCCGCATGAAGCGCGTGGACCTGGTCAATTGCGAGGACGTGCACGACGTGTTCGAGGGCTTCGTGTGACGGCGGCCGATACCGCGGTGCTGGCGCTGCACTACCAGAACGACGTGCTGCATCCGGCCGGCAAGATCCGCGTCGGGCTGGACGCCGACGGCGACACGCGGCGGCGCGTGCTGGAAGGCGCGGCGGCGCTGCTCGCCGGCGCGCGGGCCGCCGGCCTGCCCATCGTGCACGTGCGCATCGCGTTCCGGCCCGACTACGCCGACCTGCTGCCCAATTGCGCCATCTTCCGCAACGTGGCGGCGATCGGCGCGGTGCCCGACGGACAATGGGGCAGCGAGTTCTACGAGGGCCTGCAGCCGCTGGCCGGCAGCGCGCGCGAATTCGTGGTCAAGCACACCCGCATCAGCGCCTTCTACGGCACGCCGCTGGAAGAAACGCTGCGGCTGCTGGGCGCGCGCCGGCTGGTGGTGGCGGGCGTGGCCACGCATTCGGTGGTCGAGGGCACGGTGCGGCATGCGGCCGACATCGGTTTCGACGTCATGGTGGCGCAGGACGCTTGCGCCGCGGCCGACCCGGCGGCGCACCAGGCCTCGCTGGCCAGCATGCGCCTGATCGCGCGGATCGGCACGGTGGCGGACGCGCTGCGCTGGGCGGCCGCGCCGCCTGGATAAGGAAGAATCATGGACTACACGGGTTTTCCAGGCGTGGCGGGCAGGACCGCCATCGTGACCGGCAGCACCCAGGGGCTGGGCGCGGACATCGCGCGCGGCCTGGCCGCGGCCGGCGCCAACGTGGTGCTGGTCGGGCGCAATGCCGAGGCCGGCCGGGCGCTGGAGCGCGAGCTGGGCGAACGGGCGCTGTACTGCGAGACCGACATCGGCCAGGACAGCCAGATACGGCGCTGCATAGACGCCGCGCTGGCGCGCTTCGGGCGGCTGGACATCCTGGTCAACAACGCCTGCCAGTACGCGGACCGCGGGCTGGCCTCCAGCCGCGAGGAGTGGCACCGCACGCTGGACACCAACCTGGTGTCGGCAGCCATCTTCACGCAGCTGGCCGCGCCGCTGCTGCCGCGCGGCGGCGTGGTGGTGAACCTGGGCAGCACGGGCGGCAAGTTCGGCGCGGCCGGGCGCGCGCTGTATCCGGCCTCCAAGGCGGCGCTGCTGCAGATCACCAAGAATTTCGCGGTGGAACTGGCGCCGGCCGGCGTGCGGGTGCTGGCGGTGTCGCCGGCCTGGACCTGGTCGCCGTCGGTGCAGCAGTTGTCGGGCGGCTCGCGCGAGACGGCCGACGCCGTGGGCGCGCATTTCCATCCGCTGGGCCGGGTCGGTTCGGGCGAGGAGGTCGCGGCGGCGGTCTGTTTCGCCTGTTCCGACGCGGCGTCATGGATGACGGGCGTGGACCTGCCGGTGGACGGGGGATTCTCCATCCTGGGGCCGGACCGCGGCATTTCGCCGCGCGCCTGGTTCCAGGAACTGGCGCCGCAGGACGGCGTCAGCGGATGACGATCTGGCCTTCCTCCAGGCCGGCCTTGCCGCCGATCTGGTCTTCCAGGAATTCCTGCATCTTGTTGCCCAGCTGAATCGTCACGCCGCTGCAAAAGCGCCGCGCCGCGACGATGGTGGCGGTCTGCAGCGGCTGCAGTTCGCGCGCCAGCTGGGCCTCTTCGGCTTCCAGTTCGGCCAGGTCCTGGCCGAGCTTGAGGTGCGTGTTGCGCGCGCGCTCGGCCACGTCGGCCGGGGCGCGCTGCGGATTGGCCTGCAGAAAGGTCAGCAGCTTTTCGAGCTTGGCCTTTTCCTCGTTCATCTGCTGGCGCTTGCGGTTCAGCGCCGAACGCTTGATGTCGGCGTGCGGGTCCAGGCCGGCCTGCACCAGCGTCGGAATGCCCGAAGGCGCGCCGATGGTGCCGGCGCGCACGCCGGTCAGCGCGCGTGTCTGGCCGCCCACGATGGCGGTCTGCTGCGTGTTGGGCGGGCCGACGTTGATGCTGCCGCCGGCGGCGATGCTGCTTTGGCGGATCTCGCGCTCGACCTCCACGTTGCGGCCGGCGCTGACGATGGCGTTGGTGATGAAGCGGGCGCGCACCTCGCCGCCGCAGATGATGCGGGCGGTGCGCGCCGCGGCGGCGGCGTTCTGCAGCGCCTCGGCCGTGCCGATGATGCCGCCCTTGACCGTGACGCTGCCGCCGGCTTCCACCAGCGCGGCCTCCATCGTGCCGTTGACGACCACGTCGCCGGTCACGCGCACCTCCATGGTGGCGCTGATGTCGCCGCGCACCTGCAGCGAGCCCTCGAAATTGATGTTGCCGGTGGACAGGTCGACGGCGTCGACTTCCACCACCGGATTGACCTGCACGCCGTGGCTGACCAGGGTGGGCGTGCCCGAGACGGTGGCGCGCAGCAGCAGCGGGTCCTCGGGATCGACCTCGACGCCGGCCAGCTCCTTGGCGAAGGGCGTGTCGGGCATTTCGTCGGGCAGCACCGGCTGGCCCAGCACGTCGGTGCCGTCCACGCCGGGCAGGGGCGGCACGCGCCGCATCAGCGGCGTGCCCGGGGTGACCAGCAGCAGATTGCCCAGGTCGCGGTAATCGACCTGGGCCAGTTCGTCGATGTCCTCGCCGCGCGGTTTGAGGCGGTCCAGCAGGCTTTCGAAGCGGGTGGGCGTGCCGCGCACGGGCGGGGTGCCGCGCGCGACCTCCACGGTTCCGGGGGCGCCGCGCTCCAGCGCCGCGGCCAGTTCCTCTTCCAGCACGCCATGGACGACGCCCTGGTCGGCCAGCGCCTGGCGCACATCGGCCAGCGCCACGGGCTTGCCGCCCTTGGGGGCGTGCAGGGTGAGCAGCGCCGACATGCGGGCGGGGTCGAGTTCGAGTTCGAAACTGCCGTCCACGACCATGCCGACCGCGCCCTCGACGCCGTCCTGGGCCTGGCGGCATTGCTCGATGAAGGCCTGGACGGCGTGGGCGTCGAGCGCTTCGGCGTTCCAGCCCTGCGCCGTGACGGCGGCGCTCAGCGTGTCCCAGGTGGGCAGATCGGCGGGGAAGCGGGGCGCATCGGCGGCCGGAAGATCGGGCGTCTCCGGGACGTCGGCCGGCTCCGGACGAGTCGGCGGCATGTAGCTTGCCGTCAGGACCCGGGTACTGGCGTCCAGCGCCAGCCGGAGCGTGTTTGTTGCGTCCATTTCAGCCTCTCCGCTTGGCACTGGCGGCCAAGTTCTTCATTTGGTAATGATGCGAAATATTAAGACATATTCTAGCGCAGGATTAGGACGTAGGTAGGAGCGACAAAACCGGCGGTCCGCAGCAGCATATGAGCTCGCCCACGCATCCGGAGCCCGACCCCATGCGCAGCCCCCTCCGCCCCTTTCTACCGGCCCTGCGCGCCCGCCTGGCGCGCGCCGGCGGCATCGCGGCGCTGGCGTGCGTCATCGGCGGGCCGCTGGCGTTGGCGCCCGCCGCCCCGGTCCAGGCCGCCGAGGTCTATCGTTACAAAGATCCCTATGGCGTCTGGCGGGCCATGAAGGTGCCCAACGGCTACGCCAAGCACTACAAGCGGGCCCAGGTCCGCGCCGGCTGGCGCAGCGCCGGCAAGCCGCTGTGCGTGACCTGCGAACCCCAGCCCGGCGACGGCGCGCGCCAGGCGCCGCTGGCGCCGGCTTCGCGCGCGGCGTACTGGGAAGGCAAGGGGGCCAGCGCGCACGACACGCTGATCGCGCGCGCGGCCCAGGATTCGGGAGTGGACCGGGCGCTGCTGACGGCGGTCATCGCCATCGAATCGGGTTTCCGCAGCGACGCGCGTTCGCCCAAGGGCGCGCTCGGCCTGATGCAGCTGATGCCGGCGACGGCGGCCACGCTGCTGACGGTGGACGACGTGGAGACGGCGCTGGTGGACCCCGCCACCAACGTGAAGGCGGGCTCGCGCCACCTGCGCCGCCTGCTGGACCAGTATCCGGGCCGGCTGGACCTGGCGCTGGCGGCCTACAACGCGGGCGAGGGCGCGGTGCGCCGCTACGACGCCGTGCCGCCCTATGCCGAGACCCAGGCCTACGTGCGCGACGTCACGGCCCTGTACGAGCACTACAAGGCGCCCTGAGCGGGCGCCCGGCTCACAGCGAGGCGAAGACCTTTTCCGCGATGTCCAGCGTGGACTGGATCACGGCGTCGTCGTGCGTGGCCGAGACGAAACCGGCCTCGAACGCCGAGGGCGCGAAATGCACGCCCTGCTCCAGCATGGCGTGGAAGAAGCGGTTGAACGCCGCCGTGTCGCAGGCCGAGACCTGGGCGAACGAGGCGGGCACCTGGTCGCTGAAGTAGAGGCCGAACATGCCGCCCACCGAATCCGCGGAAAACGGCACGCCGGCGGCGCGCGCGCGTTCCTGCAGGCCCTGGGCCAGCTTGGCGGTCTGGGCCGACAGCTGCTCGTAGAAGCCCGGCGCCGCGATCAGGCGCAGCGTGGCCAGGCCGGCGGCCACGGCCACCGGGTTGCCCGACAGCGTGCCGGCCTGGTAGACCCCGCCCAGCGGGGCGATGTGCTTCATGATCTCGGCGCGCCCGCCGAAGGCGCCCACCGGCATGCCGCCGCCGATCACCTTGGCCAGCGTGGTGAGGTCGGGCTGCACGCCGGTCAGGCCCTGCACGCCCTGCGGGCCCACGCGGAAACCGGTCATCACCTCGTCGAAGATCAGCAGCGCGCCGTGCTGCGTGCAGACTTCGCGCAGGCCTTCCAGGAAGCCCGGGGCCGGCTTGATCAGGTTCATGTTGCCGGCGACCGGCTCGACGATGATGCAGGCGATGTCGGCGCCATGCTTTGCGAAGGCCTCGCGCACCGCGTCCAGGTTGTTGTATTCCAGGGTCAGCGTGTGCGAGACGAATTCGGGCGGCACACCGGCCGAGCTGGGGTTGCCGAAGGTCAGCAGGCCCGAGCCGGCCTTGACCAGCAGGCTGTCCGAGTGGCCGTGGTAGCAGCCTTCGAATTTCACGATCTTGGCGCGGCCGGTGGCGCCGCGCGCCAGCCGGATGGCGGTCATGGTGGCCTCGGTGCCCGAGCTGACCAGGCGCACCTGCTCCAGCGAGGGCAGGCGCGAGATCAAAACTTCGGCCAGCTCGATTTCCGCTTCGGTGGGCGCGCCGAACGACAGGCCGTCGACGGCCGCTTCCTGCACCGCGCGCACCACCTCGGGATGCGAGTGGCCCAGGATGGCCGGGCCCCACGAGCCCACGTAGTCGATGTACTGGCGGTCTTCGGCGTCCCACACGTACGGGCCTTGCGCGCGCTTGATGAAGCGCGGCGTGCCGCCCACGGAACGGAAGGCGCGCACGGGCGAGTTGACGCCGCCGGGGATGCTGCGGCAGGCGCGTTCGAAAAGCTGGGCGTTACTGGACATGGCGTTCAAGGCTTGCGATTGGGGTTGGCGGAATAGGGCGCCGCGCAGGCCGCGGCGGCGGCGCGGATGCTGGGCGCTTCGAAAAGGCCGGTGATGACGGCGATGGCGTCGGCGCCGGACTGCGCCACCAGCGCGGCGTTGTCGGGCGTGATGCCGCCGATGGCGACGACCGCGGGGCGGGGCGCGTCGCGCTGGTCGGCCAGCTGGCGCGCCGCGGCCAGCACCGAGAGCGGCGCGCGCACCGTGTCCGGCTTGACGGTGGAGGGGAACATGGCGCCGAAGGCGATGTAGTCGGCGCCGGCGTCGAGCAGGGCCTGGGCGCGGTCCAGGTCGTCGTAGCTGGAGCCGCCCAGGATCAGGTCGGGACCGGCCTCGGCGCGGATGCGCGCCAGGCTGTCGTCGTCGCGGCCCACGTGGGCGCCATCGGCGCCGACTTCCAGCGCCAGGCGCCAGTCGTCATTGATGAGGAACACCAGGCCCAGCTCGCGGCACAGCGGCGCCAGCGCGCGCGCCTGTTCGGCGCGCACCGCGTCGGGCACGTTCTTGCGGCGCAGCTGCAGCGAGCGCATGCCGCCTTCGGCGGCCTGGCGGACCGCCCGCAGCAGGCGGTCGGTGTCGTCCCATTCGGGGGTCACGCCGTACAGGCCGGCGGGGAAACGCAGCGCTTTCATTGGGGAGGAATCCGGTTGGGTATGCGCCGGCCCATGCCGGGCAGGAAACTGGCGGCGATCGCGCTGTCGGCATGCGCCAGGCCCTGGCGTACGGCCTCCGGCATGTCCAGGCCGCGGGCCAGCATGGCCGCGATCGCGGTGGCGGCCACGCCGCCGGCGTCGCCGTTGCGGTCGGGCGGCGCCTGCCAGGGCAGGGTGGCGGTCTGGCCGTTGGGGCCCAGCAGCATGTTGGCGTAATGGCCGGGACGCTGCGGGCTGCCCAGCACCAGCACCCATTGGGCGCCGGCGGCCACCAGGGCGTGCATGGGCGAAGGTGCGTCCCCGATATCTATGTCGCCGTCGGCGTGCCATTGCGCCAGGCGCAGGTGCTCGATGACCAGCAGGTCGGTCTGCGGCAGCACCAGCTCCAGCGTGGCGGCCAGCAGATCGTCGGCCTCGTCCTCGTCGGCGGCGTTGGCCGGCGGCTGGGCGCGCTGGCCCAGGTGCAGCACCAGCGGCACCTGGCTGTAGTCGGCCGCGACCTGCGCGGCTACGCTGGCCGTTTCGGCAGTGTATAGTCCGCCCACCTTGATGGCCTGCACCGGCATGTCTTCGAGCAGGCAGCGCGCCTGGTCGTCGAGCAGGTCGGGCGAAACGGGATGGATTTCTTCGATACCGGCGGTATCCCGCACGGTGAGGGCGGTCACGGCCGCCAGGCCGTGGCAGCCGAGGGCGGCGCAGGTGACGGCGTCTGCCGGCAAACCATCGGAGCCCGAGGGATCGAGCGGACCGAAGACCAGAACGAGAGGGGGAGTAACGGGGGCCACGTGCACAGCGCTTGAGTATGGCTATCCGGACTCATTTACGATGAATCAGGGGAAGCCCTATTGGGTTTCGGTAAGATTGTCCCCATTCTAATGGAAGCCCCTCACCTTTGCCCCGCCGCCGGGGCGCGGGCCGGGATTTGATGTAAGAGAGAACTATGCGTACATGGATGTGTTTGATTTGCGGCTGGGTCTACGATGAAGAAGCCGGCCTGCCCGACGAGGGTATTGCTCCCGGCACCCGCTGGGAAGACGTGCCGCCGAACTGGGTCTGTCCCGAATGCGGCGCGCGCAAAGAGGACTTCGAACTGATGGAAATCTGACGCGGCACTGCCGACAACTTCCGCCAAGGCTCGTAAGATGGGATCAAGCCCCATCCCTCGCGACCACGGGACGGCCAGGACGCGTTTGCGCGGCCGGTCCCTCGGTTCTCTCAGACTACCCACGAAGGGGTTGCCATGACGGAAAAGCACCAAGACGACACTACGACGCAGGCGGCCAATTTCGCCAACCAGTTCCTGATCGCCATGCCGGGCATGGTCGAAGGCAGCCTGGCGGGCTCGGTCATCTATGTCTGCGAACACACGGAACGTGGCGCGCTGGGCCTGGTCATCAACCGGCCCACCGACCTGACGCTGGGCACCCTGTTCGAGCGCATCGACCTGACGCTCGAAATCGGCCCCGTGAAGGACTCGCTGGTTTACTTCGGCGGGCCGGTGCAGACCGACCGCGGCTTCGTGCTGCACGCGCCGGCCGGCGACTACAGCTCCAGCATCAAGCTGGGCGGCATGGCGCTGACCACCTCGCGCGACGTGCTGCAGGCGGTGGCCGAGGGCAACGGGCCGGCGCGCATGCTGGTCACGCTCGGCTATGCCGGCTGGGGCGCGGGCCAGCTCGAAAGCGAGATGGCCCAGAACGCCTGGCTCAGCGTGGGCGCCGACGACAGCATCATCTTCGACGTGCCGCCCGAGGACCGCTACCCGGCCGCGCTGAAGCTGCTGGGCATCGATCCGGTGATGCTGGCGGGCGACGCGGGCCATGCCTGAAGAGACCCTGCTTGCCTTCGATTTCGGCGAGAAGAAAATCGGCATCGCCATCGGCAACACGCTGACGCGCCACGCGCGGCCGCTGGAAATCATCTTCAGCGAAGTCCGCGAGGCGCGCTTCGGCCGCATCGCGGCGCTGCTGCAGGAATGGCAGCCGCGCCGCGTGATCGTCGGGCTGGCGCTGGACGCCGACGGCGGCGAACAGCCGGCCACCGCGCGCTGCCGCCGCTTCGCCAACCAGTTGCACGGCCGCTTCGGCGTGACCGTCGAACTGGTCGACGAACGCGGCTCCAGCATGGAGGCGCAGCGCCTGCTGGGCACCAATGCCGCCGATGACGCGATGGCGGCGGCTGTTATCCTGCAACGCTACCTGGATGCCTTGCCGGCGGCCTGAGGCCCGCGAACCGCCCCGCCTATGCTCAATCCGCAACTCGATCGCCGCGGCGAACCGATACACCTGCTGACCACGGAAGGCCTGCCCCGCCGCCACGTCGAGCGCCTGCTCGACATGGCGCTCGCGGCTCCACCCGCCGTGCGCGCGCAGCCGGCCTATCTGTGCCTGCCGGACGACGCCGCGACCGAGCGCGACGCGTACTCGGCCGCGGCCGCAAGCCTGGGCCTGCGCCCGGTGGCGCTGGCCGCCGACGCCGGCGAGACGCTGGCGGACGTGGCCGCCGCCCTGGAGCCGGGCCTGCTGGTGCTGCGCCACGCCGCCAGCGGCGCGGCGCATTGCGCCGCCGCCCATGCCGCGCCCGGCGTGCGCGTCATCAACGCCGGCGACGGCGGCCACGCCGATCCGCTGCCGGCGCTGGCGCTGCTGCAGGCGATGCGCGAAGCCCGCCAGGACCTGGCGAATCTTTCCGTGACGCTGGTGGGCGACCTGCGTCACTCGCGCGTGGCGCGTTCGGCCATCCACGCCATGACCACGCTGGGCGTGGCGCAGGTAAGCGCGGCAGGCCCGGGCACCCTGCAGCCCGAAGGCCTGGCGCAACTGGGCGTGCGCGCCTGCGCCTCGCTGCGCGAAGGCCTGGACGCCGACGTCATCGTCATCCTGCCGCTGGACGTGGAACGGATCAGCGGCGCGCTGCTGCCCTCGGCCCGCGAATACGAACACTCCTTTGGCCTGACGCCCGCCATCCTGGCCGGGGCCCGCGCCGACGCCTTGCTGCTGCCCGCGGGCGCGCTGACGCCGGGCGTCGAGGTCGACGCAGACGTCGCGGCCAGCCTGGCTCCCACGCAGGCGCGCCTGGCCGCATTCACGCAGCAGCTGCGCGTGGCGGTCCTGGCCATGCTGGCCGGAGACGCGCCATGAGGCTGCACATCGCCAACGGCCGCCTGATCGACCCGGCCAACGGCGTCGACGGATTGCACGATCTCTACCTCGCGGACGGCCGCGTCGCGGCGGTGGGCCGCGCGCCCGACGGCTTCCAGGCCGACCGCCGGCTGGACGCGGCGGGGCTGGCGGTGCTGCCGGGCCTGGTCGATCTGTGCGCGCGGGTCGCGCAGCCCGGCGCGGCGGCCTTCGCGCCGACCGAACTGCGCGCGGCCCTGGCCGGCGGCGTCACCACGCTGGTGCTGCCGCCCGACGCCGCGGCGCCGCTGGACGAGCCGGGCAAGGCCGAGGCGCTGCTGCGGCAGGCGCAGCCCGGCCAGTGCCGGGTGCGCCCGCTGGGCGCGATGACGGTGGGACTGGCCGGCGAAACGCTGGCCGAAATGGATCTGCTGGGCCGGGCGGGCTGCCTGGCCTGCGCCCAGGGCGAGCATGGCATCGCCGACGCCCGCGTGCTGTGGGGCGCGATGCGCTATGCCAGCGGCCTGGGCCTGGCCTTGTGGCTGCGGCCGCAAGACCCGTGGCTGTCCCGCGGCGCGGCGGCCGCCGCCGGCGCCTATGCCGAACGCCTGGGCCTGCACGGCCTGCCGCCGCAGGCCGAGACGCTGGCCCTGCACACCATCTTCGAATTGCAGCGCGCCACCGGCGCACGCGTGCACCTGACGCGCCTGTCCACCGCGGCCGGCATCGAACTGCTGCGCGCCGCGAAGCGCGAAGGCCTGCCGGTCACGGCCGACGTGTCGGCCAACAGCCTGCATCTGTGCGACGTCGACATCGGCTTTTTCGACACCCGCTTCCACCTGTCGCCGCCGCTGCGCGGCCAGCGCGACCGCCAGGCGATCCAGGCCGCGCTGGCCGAAGGCCTGGTCGATGCGCTGTGTTCGGACCATGCGCCGGTCGAGGCGCGCGCCAAGGCCATGCCCTTTCCGCTGTCCGAGCCCGGCGCCACCGGGCTGGAGCTGCTGCTGTCGCTGGCCCTGAAGTGGGCGCGCGACGCCCGCCGGCCCGTGGCCGACGCGCTGGCGCGCGTCACCAGCGGCCCGGCCGCCGTGCTGGCCGCGATCGCGCCGCAGGCGGCGCCCGTCGGCCAGCTGGGCGTGGGCGCGCAGGCCGACCTGTGCCTGGCCGACCTGGAAGCCGAATGGATGGTCGCGCCCGGCGCGCTGCACAGCCGCAGCGGCCAGACCCCGTTCGCGGGTATGATGCTGCCCGGCCGAGTACGCGCCACCGTCGTGGGTGGCAGCCTGGCCTGGGAGACTCCGGTTTGAAGCTGTTGCGCTTTGTCCTAAGGCTGGTCCTCGTGCTGCCCTGGATCGTTCTCGGCCTGCTCTGCGTGGGCCTGGCGTATCCGCTGCTCGGAATCCGCTCGCGCGCCTGGCTCAACCGCCACTGGTCGCGCTGCCTGATGGCGTTCTGCGGCCTGCAGGTCATCATCAAGGGCGAGCCGCGCCTGACCGGGCCGGTGCTGCTGGTGGCCAACCATGTGTCCTGGATCGACATCTTCGTGCTGAATTCGGCGCGCGCCACGTCCTTCGTCGCCAAGAGCGAGATCCGCAGCTGGCCCGTCATAGGCTGGCTGGTGGCCGGCGCCGGCACCCTGTTCATCGAGCGCGGCCAGCGCCACGCGGTGCACGCGATGGGCGAGGCCATGCAGGCGCGCTTCAAGCAGGGCGACGCGGTCGGCCTATTCCCGGAAGGCACCACCAGCGAAGGCTTCGAGCTGCTGCCGTTCCACGCCAGCCTGTTCGAGCCGGCGCGCGCCGCCGCCGTGGAAATCCAGCCGGTCGCGCTGCGTTTCCTGCAGCATGGCAAGCGCAGCGGCTACGCCGCCTTCGTCGGCGAGGAATCGCTGGTGGCCAATCTGTGGCGGGTGCTGGGGGTTACCGGACTTGCCGTGGAAGTGGTGTTTCTGCCGCCGCTGCCGGCGCGGCATCCGGACGGCAGCCTGCCGACGCGGCTGGAGCTGTCGCACCAGGCCAGGGACGCGATTTCGCGGGTGTTGTGAAGGGGGGCGATGGGTTCCGCGCGCTCGATGGTTGAGTTCTTGCTTAAGGATTCTCGCGCTGCACCCATCCTACGCTGCGAATCCACGGCTCGACCGTAGGATGGGTGCAGCGCGAGAAATTCGACGCAAGAACCCCACCGTCAAGCGCGCGGAACCCATCGCCCCAAACCCTCATTCAGACAACGGGTCCTGGAACTGCGAGCATTTCACCTGCACCAGTTTGCGGTCCTGCAGGCGCAGCGCCGTCAGCGACCCGCCCCACACGCACCCGGTATCCAGGCAGATCGCGTCCGGCCGCAGCAGCAGCCCCAGCGTCGACCAGTGGCCGAACACCGTCGTGACGTCGCGGGTGGCGCGGTTGGGCACGTCGAACCACGGCACCAGCCCCGCGGGCCAGGCGCCCGGCGTCACCTTGGTGGCGAATTCCATGTGGCCGTTGGGCGTGCACAGGCGGATGCGCGTGAGCGCATTGATGATGACGCGCATGCGCTTGCCGCCCTTGTGGTCTTCCTTCCAGGTGGCCGGCTCGTTGCCGTACATCTTCTGCAGCGCCTTCTGCCAGTTCGGCCCGCGCAGCGCGTCCTGGACCTCGCCGGCCAGGGCCAGGGTCTTGGCGACGTCCCATTTGGCCAGGGTGCCCGCGTGCACCAGCAGATGGTTCTGCTCGAAATGCGCCAGCGGACGGAAGCGCAGCCAGTTGATCAGGTCGTCGGCGTCCGGCGCCCGCAGTATCGCTTCGAGCGTGTCCGACTTCGAGGGCTTGCGCACGCCGGCCGCGGTGGCCAGCAGGTGCAGGTCGTGATTGCCCAGCACCGAGGTGGCGCGGTCGCCCAGGTCGATGATGCGCCGTAGCGTCTCCAGCGACTGGGGGCCGCGGTTGACCAGGTCTCCGGCGAACCAGAAGCGCGATTGCGGATCGCCGACCACGTCGGGATGGGACAGCAAGCGATCCAGCGGCGAGCAGCAACCTTGCACGTCGCCGATCATCCAGATACTGCCGTTCATGCGGGACTTTTACTCCAGGGCCAGCGTTGTTGGATGACGCGAGTGATGGTGTGGCGGTATTCCATGTAGCTCATGGCTCCCAGCGCCAGGATCACCGCGCCCAGGTTCGGCCCCAGCGCGGTGAGCCAGGGCGGCCATTTGCCCAGCATGCCCACGTTCAACGCCAGCTGGTTGACCATGAAGAAGGCGACGCCGAGCAGAATGCCCACGAACACCTTGGCCCCCACGCCGCCGCGGCGGGTCTGCATCAGGCCGATGGGCGCCGCGATCGTGATCATGACGAGCAAGGTGAACGGATATGCCAGTTTGCGCCATAGGGCGACGACCTGGCGACCATATTGCAATTGGTTGTTGCGGAGATACTCCACATAGTCCAGCAGCGTCACGATGGACATGCGTTCCGGCGTCAGCACGCGCGCGATCAGGCGTTCGGCGCTGAGCGTGGTGTCCACCGTGCGCTCGGGCACCTTCACCACGGTGGCCGGCGGCTGCTTGGGCGGGCGCGCGTCGGCCAGCGCTTCGGCGGCGTTGTCGTCCAGCCGAGTTTCGGACACATCCTTGAGCACCAGGTCGCCGTGCGAGAACACGCCGGTGGGCGCGGTCGACAGGGCCGACAGCGTCAGGTCCTTCTTGAACTCGTAGAGCGTCACGGCGTTGACCTGGCCGTCGCCGCGCAGTTCGCCGATATTGATGATGCGGGTGCCGCCGTTGGCGGTGGGTTCCTTGAACCAGTAGCCGCTCTTGAGGCGGTCGCCGCCGGCTTTGCCGCGGAACATCAGGTTGGCCTCGCCGGACTTGATTTCGGCCCAGGGGGTGACGTATTCGGACAGCAGGGTGGCGCCTATCATCAGCGGGATCGTGACGATCCACAGCATGCGCAGCAGCTTCATGCCGCTGACGCCCGAGACCCGCAGGATCACCAGCTCGTTGCGCTGCGCCAGCCCCGCCAGCGCCAGGATGGCGCCGATCAGCAGGCCGATGGGCAGCAGGTCGTACAAGCGGGTGGGAATGGCCAGCGCCTGCATGTAGAGCAGGGCCATCATGGAGAACTTGTCGCCCACGTTGTCCAGGTCGTCCACCAGCGCGAAGAACGTGAAAAGGCCCAGCAGGGCCATAAGGACCACTGCGCAAGAGCGATAGATCTCGCGGGCCAGGTAGCGACGTGCGGTACGCATGTAGGAAAGAGGGAGCGCGTAAACGTGAAAGCTTAACAAATCCTGCCGTCCCGGTCCGGGCCCGGAGGGTCCCGGCCGACGGCTCCTGTATCAGGGAATGTCGACCATGCGCATGCGGCGGGTCAGGACGCCGACCCGGGAGTTCAGGTAGCGGGAATTGCGGTGGCTGTCATAGAAGCGGGGGTTGGGCAGCATGGCCGCCAGCCGGGCCGACTGGCTGGCGCCCAGGCCGGCGGCCGAGGTGTTGAAATAGTGCCGGGCGGCGGCCTCGGCGCCGAACACGCCCACGCCCCATTCCGCCACGTTCAGATACAGTTCCAGTATCCGCTCCTTGCTCATGACGTGTTCGATCATGTAGGTCAGGACCAGTTCCTGGCCCTTGCGGATATAGCTGCGCGAACTCGACAGGAACAGGTTCTTGGCCAGCTGCTGGGTGATGGTGGAGCCGCCGCGCATCTTGCTGCGCCCGGCTTCCTGCTGCTTCTGGTTGTATTCCCAGGCCTTGCGGATGGCGTCCCATTCGACGCCGTCGTGCTCGGTGAAATTTGAGTCCTCGGAGGCCACCACCGCGCGCTTGAGGTTGCGGTTGATCTTGTCGTAGGGCACCCACTCGTACTTCAGCTCCAGGGCCGGATTGGTCTCGCGCAGGCGCGACAGTTCTTCGCGCATGATGGCGCTGCTGCCCGGGTCGCGGTAGTTGTACCAGACGACCTGGGCGAACAGCCAGAACTGGTAGAGCAGGATGGCGCACACCAGCGCCATCAGCGCGCCGGTGACGATGCGGAACCAGGAGCGGCCCTTGCGCGTCGCCATGCCGCTCACTGGCCGGCCGCGAGGTCCGCGCGCAACGCCGCGAGGACCGGCGCGGGATCGGGCCGCAGGCCGTGCCAGATGAAGTAGCTCTCGGCCGCCTGGCCGACCAGCATGCCCAGGCCGTCGGCCGTGAGCGCGGCGCCGTCGGCCTGGGCCTGGCGCATGAAGGCCGTGGGCTGCGCGCCGTACATCATGTCGTAGGCGGCCGCGCCGGGGGCGTACAGGCCCGCGGGCAGGTCGGGGGCGGCGTCCTGCAGGCCGCTGGCGGTGGCGTTGATGACCAGGTTCCAGCCGCCGGGGGCGGCGGCGTCGGCCAGGCCGCCGGCGCTGACCCGGGTCTGGGGCGATACCCCGCTTTCGCGCCAGGCGTCGGCCAGCGCCTGGGCGCGCGCGGCGGTGCGGTTGACGATGTGGATGCGGGCGCAGCCGGCCTGCGCCAGCGGTTGCAGCACGCCGCGGGCCGCGCCGCCGGCGCCTACCAGCAGCACGCCGGCGCCATTCAGGCGCACGCCCAGGCGCATCAGGTCGGCGACCAGGCCGACCCCATCGGTGTTACAGCCGTGCCAGGCGCCGTCGCGCCAGGACAGGGTGTTGACCGCCCCGGCCAGCCGGGCGCGGGCCGACAGCCGGCCCGCGGCCAGGGCGTAGGCGTCCAGCTTGAAGGGCACCGTGACGTTCAGGCCGACCCCGCCGTCGGCCACGAAGGCCGCCACCGCCTCGGCGAAACCGTCCACCGGCGCCAGCAGCCGGTCATAGCGCAGCGGCTTGCCGGTCTGGCGGGCAAACATGGCGTGGATCTGAGGCGAGCGGCTGTGCGCAATGGGGTTGCCGATGACGGCATATCGGGCAAGAGGGGACGCCTCGGTCATGGGGCTTCGGTTTCCAGGGTGTCGTTGACGAAATGCCAGGTCCGGGTGATGACCAGCACGTCGGTGTCGCGGGCGACGTCGGGCGGGAAGGGCGGGAAGGGCGCGGCCAGCTGCACGATGCGGCGGGCGGCCTGGTTCAGCACGGCGTGCGGCGAGGGCTGGTCGATCTCGACGTCGGCGATGCTGCCGTCGGCGCGCACCGACACCGTGATCCGCAGCGAGCCGTAGATGCGGCCGCGCGCCTCGTCCGGGTAGTGCTGGGTGCCGACGGTTTCGATCCGGGTGCGCCAGGCGTCCAGGTAGGCGGCGTAGCGCGAGGCCTCGGCCGACGGCGCCACGAACTGCTTGCGCGGTTCGGCGCTGTACTGCTGGACGCGGGCCGCCAGGGCCGCCACCTGGGCGTTCTGCACCAGGCTGGCCTGGTCCTCGGCGTCGCGGCCGAGGTCGGCGCCGTCCGGCCAGGGATTGACGGCCTGGCGCTCGGCGCCGGCCTTGTCGGCCGAGCGCAACTGGGTCATCAGGCGGGTCTGCTCGGCCTCGAGCTGCACCTGGCGGCGGCGCATGGCCTCTAGCACGATGGTCTCGGCCGATTCGCCGGTGCGCGGCAGCGGCGTGGTCGACATGCCGCGCTCGGCGTTGCCGCCGCCGCTCATCTGCTGCTGGGCCTGCGCGCGCGGCGTGTCCGGCGGGGTTTCGCTGCGGGCGTTGAGCAGCACGATCTCCAGGCTGGTGGCCGGCGGGCGCGAGGGCGCCGGCGCGCCGAAGCGCCACGCCAGCGCGCCGGCGTGCAGCAGCAGCGAGATCGCGATGCCGATGCGCAGGTGCTGCTGGGCAGGCGCGCCCAGCCACCGCAGGTAACGGCTCAGCGGAGAGGGGTGGTCAGCAAGACGTTGCACGCACGCATTGTAGAGCGACTCCCGCTCCCGCGGGCACCGGGGCGCCCGGGGCCGCCCGCGCCGACGAGCGGCCTACGAAGAAGAGGCCACGGCCGTCAGGACAAACAAACCCGCCTTACGACTCCCCGCCGACAGCAGGACTGACAACCCCCACATACCGGCAATCCAGCTCCAGCGACAACTCATCCATCCCCAGGATATCCAGCTCCACGGCAGTCCCCCGTTCCAGCTCCGGCATCCCGCCGACCCGCGTCACCAGCGGCGCATTGGCGAAGCGCACCAGGTCCTCCCGCAGCACGTGGGCCACCGTGCGCGTCACGTTGTGCTGCTTCAGCCAGCGCAGGCACCAGTAGCGCTCCATCGCGCTCTGGAATTCCGCCCACGCGGCGTATTGCGCGTCGAACGCGCCGATGATGGCGAACAGATCGGCGTCGCGCGGCTTGAACGGCGCCACCAGGCGCGCCGACACGCCATGCTCCACCGCCGCGATCAGCTGCCATTGGTTCACCAGGTCCACGTAGCGGCGCAGCGGCGAGGTGCTCCAGGCGTATTGCGGCACCCCGATGGCTTCGTGCGGCAGCGCCTGCGTGCTCATGCGCACGCGCCCGGCCTGCTGCGAGCGGTAGATGCCCGGCACGCCGTGCTGGTGCAGCAGCCCGCCCCACAGGTTGTTCGCCAGAATCATGTACTCGGCCACCATCCGGTCCAGCGGCGCGTTGCGCTGGCGCGGCACCAGCCGCACCGGGGTGTCGGGATCGTCGGGATCGCCGTCCAGGTAGAAGCTGTATTCCACGCGCGAATTGTTCTCGGGCTTGCCGCGCACGTTCTCGCGCTGCGCGCACAGCGCCTGCGCCAGCTTCCACAGCGGGCGCAGCCAGTCGCCGTAGGGCAGTTCGGCCGAGGGATCGGCCAGGCTGGCCTCCGTGACGTGGGCGTCGAGCATGTTGTGGCGCAGGTTCTCGCGCACCACCAGGCGCTCCAGGCGCGTCTCCGACTCGATGATCTCGCCGGTCTCGGGGTTGGCCACCACGTACAGCGACAGCACCGGCGCCTCGCGCCCGGCGTCCAGCGAAAACGCCTGGATCACGTTGTCCGGCTGCATCGGGATCTTGTCGCCCGGCATGTAGACCGTGGACAGGCGCGCCCGCGCCAGCTTGTCGAAGTCGCTGTCGCGCGTCACGCTCAGGCCGGGGGCGGCCACGTGCACGCCGACGCGCACGCGGCCGTCGGGCAGGGTGCTGACCGACAGCGCGTCGTCGATTTCGGTGGTGGTGACGTCGTCCACCGAATAGGCCACGGCGTCGGACAGCGGCAGATCGCGGTCGATCGGCGGCAGTTCCAGCTCCGGAAAGCCCACGCCGCGCGGGAAGTTGGTGGCCAGGAAGCGGCGCTTGTGCAGCGCCAGCGCATGCGGCCAGGCGCCCAGCTCCAGCAGCAGGCGGTCGGGGCTCTTGCCCAGCTTGGCGCAGGCGGCGTCCAGGGCCTTCCATTGCTGGGAGTTCTTGTCGGGGCGGATCAGCAGGGACTCGGCGGCCTGCGCGATCGGTTCGGGCAGGCGCCCGGCGGCCATTTCGTCCACCCATTGCTGCTGCTGTTCGGCCTGGCGCTGCTTTTTCTCCAGCGCGGCCAGCGCGGCGGCGAGGATGTCGGGCGGGGCGGGGCGGTAGCGGCCCTTGCCGCGGCGGTGGAAATAGGCCGGCGCGCCGTGCAGGCGCATCAGCAGGGCGGCCTGTTCGACCGGCGTGGGCGCGTGGCCGAAGTAGTCGGCGGCCAGGGCCGGGGCGTCGAATTCTTCCTGCGGCGCGCATTCCCACAGGAACTGCAGGTCCAGCGCCTCGGCGGCCGCCGCCGCCTGGCTCATCAGCGCGGCCGGTTCCGGCGCGGCGAAGGTGAACAGCGTGTTGGCGCGCTTGATCTTGCTGCGCTTGCCGGATTCCGACTCCACCTGCAGGCTGGCGTCGGTCTCCGACAGGATATTGCCGGCCTTGAAGCTGCCGTCGTCTTCGTAAAACACATACATGGTGGGATCGTCCTGGGCGGCGCGCATGCGCCGCCTTGCGCAGCTATATAGATAGGGTGTTGATGTTTGAAACTGATTATTGGGGGCGAACCTGCTCGTCGCCAAGGGCGAATTCAAGCACCTCCGGCATCCAGCGCTCGAAATCGGACAGCCCGTGGTCGCTGCCTTGCACGATGCGCTGGCGGCAGCCCGCGTACCGGTCGCGCATTTCGCGCCAGTCCAGCACCTCGTCGCCGGTGGCCGCGACCAGGAAGTAGCGGTCGGGCCGGGTGACGCGGGCGACGCGGATCGCAGCGAGCTCGTCCACGTAGCCGGGCAGGAAGGTGAACGGCGCGTCGGAATGATACATGCGGTGTTCGCCGACCTGAGTGGTCAGGTCGCGCGCGGCCTCGACGGCGGGGTTGAGCAGCACGGCCTTGCAGCCCAGCTGCTCGGCCAGCCAGGTGGCGTAGTAGCCGCCCAGCGACGAGCCGATCACGGTCAGCGCCCGCGCGCACGCCGCGCCTTCGAGCTGGCGCCGGGCGATGTCCAGCGCCAGTTCCACGGCCTCTTTGGGGCTGGGCGGCAGCTGCGGGCAGGCCCAGGCCGCCGACAGGCCGCGCGCGGCCATGGCGTCGGCCATCATCCGGGC
This sequence comes from Achromobacter sp. HZ01, assembly GCF_003267925.1. NCBI lineage: Bacteria > Pseudomonadati > Pseudomonadota > Betaproteobacteria > Burkholderiales > Alcaligenaceae > Achromobacter > Achromobacter sp. HZ01. Next base: position 136,275 of record NZ_LWKV01000004.1, on the reverse strand, counting down.
CTTGAATGAGGTCGGCGAGGAACGGAAACCGTGCAGATAGAGAATCATGTCTCGCCTTTGCCTTGGGGTCTGGATCAGGGGCGCGCCTGCAGGGCGTCCAGCAGCTTGCCGTGCACGCCGCCGAAGCCGCCGTTGCTCATCACCAGCACCTGGTCGCCCGGACGGGCGGCGGCGGCCACCGCCGCCACCAGCGCTCCGAGGTCATCGTAGCTCGAAGCCCGCTCGCCCAGGGGCGCCAATACTTCCGCGGGATTCCAGCCCAGCGCGTGCTTGCCCGAATGGGCGCCGAAGCAGAACACCAGGTCGGCGTCGGCCAGGGCCTCGGGCAGGCGCGCCGCCATGGTGCCCAGCTTCATGGTGTTCGAGCGCGGCTCCAGCACCGCCAGGATGCGCGCCGCGCCGACCTGGCGGCGCAGCCCCTCGATGGTGGTGGCGATGGCGGTGGGGTGGTGCGCGAAATCGTCGTAGACCTTGATGCCGTTGACCGTGCCGCGCAGCTCCATGCGGCGCTTCACCCCGGCAAAGCGGGTGAGGGCCTCGATGCCCTGCGCCGCCGGCACGCCCACGTGCTCGGCGGCGGCCAGCGCGGCCAGCGCGTTCATCCGGTTGTGCTCGCCGCCGAGCGTCCAGCGCACCGTGCCCGCCGGTTCGCCGGCGCGCAACACCTCGAAGGCGCCGTCCGCGTCCGGCGCGCCCGCCTGCCAGGCGCCATCGGCGCCGAACGTGACGGTTTCCGACCAGCATCCGCGCGCAATGACGCGGTCCAGCGCCTCGCAGTGCGTGGGCCGCACGATGCGCCCGGAGCCGGGAATGGTGCGCACCAGATGATGGAATTGGGTTTCGATCGCGGCCAGATCCGGGAAGATGTCGGCGTGATCGTATTCAAGATTGTTCAGGATGGCCGTGCGCGGACGGTAATGGACGAACTTGGAGCGCTTGTCGAAGAACGCCGTGTCGTACTCGTCCGCCTCGATCACGAAGGGCCGGCGGGCCGGATCGTAGCGGGCCGATACCTGCAGGTCCTGCGCCACGCCGCCGATCAGGAAGTTGGGCGCCAGGCCGGCGGCCTCCAGCACCCAGGCCAGCATGGAGCTGGTGGTGGTCTTGCCGTGGGTGCCGGCCACGGCCAGCACGTGCGCGCCGGGCAGGATGTTGTCGCCCAGCCATTGCGGGCCCGACACGTAGCGCGCGCCCGACTCCAGTATGGCCTCCATCAGCGGATTGCCGCGGCTGACCACGTTGCCGATCACGTACAGATCGGGCTTGAGCGCCATTTGTTCGGGGCCGAAGCCTTCGATCAGCTCGATGCCTTGTTCGGCCAGTTGCGTGCTCATGGGCGGGTACACGCCCGCATCGCAACCGGTGACCTTGTGGCCGGCCGCGCGCGCGATCAGCGCCAGGCCGCCCATGAACGTACCGCAGATGCCTAGTATGTGCAGGTGCATTGAAAACTCTCCTGCCCTGCATTGTATATATAGCGACCCGGCGCCTGCCGCGGCCTTGCGCGTGCGCAGCGACAAGAAAAGGCGCAAACGGTTATGATCGCGCCATGAATCGACGTCTACTCCTGTCCGCCGGCGTGGCCATCGCGGCCGCTGTCGCTGGCGGCTATACGTTCCTGGGACGCAAGGCGCCGGCGCCCGCGGCTGGGCCTGCCGGCGGCGGCGACCCGATAGCCGACCTGATGCAGCTGCAGCTGCCCGACCTGGCGGGGGCGTCCCATTCGCTGGCCGGCTGGAAGGGCCAGCCCATCGTGGTCAATTTCTGGGCGACCTGGTGCGCGCCCTGTGTGCGCGAGATGCCGGAACTGGACGCGCTGCAGAAAAAATACCCGGATATCCGCTTTGTCGGTATCGGTGTCGATTCCGCCGCGAACATTCAGAAATTCGTCGAGAAAGTGCAGGTTTCCTACCCCTTGTGGGTAATCGGCGCGGGTGCGATAGATACACTCCGCAAGCTGGGAAATCCCGCCGGAGGCCTGCCTTTTACTATTGTTTTCAATGCAGATGGCAGTATTAACCGGAAGATATTGGGTGAAATCCAGCCAGACGATCTGGACAAGACTTTATCTGGTTTAAAGGCGTAAGTCTGTTGGACAAATAGTAGGAATTGGCGTAAAAAGCTGGTTTATCGACTGTTTTGCCAACAATTGGCAAACCACTCTTGGTCAAGCGCATGGCGCAAAACATACTGGTATTGCATGGCCCGAACCTGAACCTGCTCGGCACCCGGGAACCTCATATCTACGGCAGCCTCACGCTGGCCCAGATCAATGAGGGACTGGAACTGCTGGCAGGCGAATTGGGCGCCACGCTGACAGCGTGGCAAGGCAACCACGAAGGCGCGCTGGTCGACCGTATCCAGGCGGCCCGGCAGGACGGCACTGACTTCATCATCATCAATGCGGCGGCCTATACGCATACCAGCGTTGCGATCCGCGATGCGCTGGCCGGGGTCGCGATCCCATTTATTGAAGTACATTTGTCCAATCTGTATAAGCGAGAGCCGTTCAGGCATCACTCTTATCTGTCCGATCTGGCGGTAGGCCTCATCAGCGGCCTCGGCGCGGACGGCTACGAGGCGGCGCTGCGTTACGCAGTGCGGCACTGATCTCGCACCAACTCACAGCAACTACATATCTTTACGGCGCGCGCCCGATGCAGGGACGTTGCCGACACTATCTCGGGAAGCAGCTTCTATGGACCTTCGAAAACTCAAAACCCTGATCGACCTGGTGGCTGAATCGGGCATCGCCGAGCTGGAAATCACCGAAGGCGAAGGCAAGGTAAGGATCGTCAAGTTCTCGCAAACCTTGCAGCCGGTCGCCTACCACCAGCCGGAAGCGGGCGTGCCCGCCGCGCCCGTGGCCCAGCAGCCCGCCGCCCCGGCCGCTCCCGCCGCCGAGGCCGCCCCGGTCATCCAGGGCCACGTGGTCAAGGCCCCCATGGTCGGCACCTTCTACCGCGCGCCGAACCCGGGCGCCGCGCCGTTCGTGGACGTGGGCGCCACCGTCAAGGAAGGCGACCCGCTGTGCATCATTGAAGCCATGAAGCTGCTCAATGAAATCGAGGCCGACAAGTCCGGCGTCATCAAAGAAATCCTGGTCGAGAACGGTGAGCCCGTCGAGTACGGCCAACCCCTGTTCGTCATTGGCTGATAGCTGAACATGTTCGAAAAAATCCTGATCGCCAACCGGGGCGAAATCGCCCTGCGCATTCAGCGCGCTTGTCGCGAGCTGGGCATCAAGACCGTGGTCGTGCACTCCGAGGCCGACCGCGAAGCCAAGTACGTGCGCCTGGCCGATGAATCCGTGTGCATCGGGCCCGCGCCGTCGCGCGAAAGCTACCTGAACATGCCGGCCATCATCTCGGCCGCCGAAGTCACGGATTCCGAGGCCATCCACCCCGGCTACGGTTTCCTGTCCGAGAACGCCGATTTCGCCGACCGCGTCGAGAAAAGCGGCTTCGTGTTCATCGGCCCGCGTCCCGACACCATCCGCCTGATGGGCGACAAGGTCAGCGCCAAGCGCGCCATGATCGAAGCCGGCGTGCCGGTGGTGCCGGGCTCGGAAGGCGCGTTGCCCGACGATCCGCAGGAAATCCTGCGCGTTGCGCGTGAAGTCGGCTATCCGGTCATCATCAAGGCCGCCGGCGGCGGCGGCGGCCGCGGCATGCGCGTGGTGTACACCGAGGCCGCGCTGCTCAACGCCGTCACCATGACGCGTTCGGAAGCGGGCGCCGCGTTCAACAACCCGGAAGTCTATATGGAGAAGTTCCTCGAGAACCCGCGCCATGTGGAAATCCAGGTGCTGGCCGACGGCGGACGCAACGCCGTGTGGCTGGGCGAGCGCGACTGCTCCATGCAGCGCCGCCACCAGAAGGTCATCGAAGAAGCGCCCGCGCCGGGCATCGCGCGCCGCCTGATCGAGCGCATCGGCGACCGCTGCGCCGACGCCTGCCGCAAGATGGGCTACCGCGGCGCCGGCACGTTCGAGTTCCTGTACGAAAACGGGGAGTTCTATTTCATCGAAATGAACACCCGCATCCAGGTCGAGCACCCGGTCACCGAGCTGATCACCGGCGTGGACCTGGTCCAGCAGCAGATCCTGATCGCCGCCGGCGAGAAGTTCACGCTGCGCCAGCGCGACATTTCGTTCAAGGGCCACGCCATCGAATGCCGCATCAACGCCGAAGATCCGTTCCGCTTCGTGCCCAGCCCGGGGCGCATCACAAACTGGCATACGCCGGGCGGCCCGGGCGTGCGCATCGATTCGCACGCGTTCAACGGCTATTTCGTGCCGCCGAACTATGATTCGATGATCGCCAAGGTCATTACCTACGGCGATACGCGCGACCAGGCGCTGGCGCGCATGCGCATCGCGCTGTCGGAAATGGTGGTGGAAGGCATCTCCACCAACATCCCGCTGCATCGCGAACTGTTGCAGGACGCCCGCTTCATCGAGGGCGGCACCAGCATCCACTACCTGGAAAACAAGTTGGCGCAGCGTCCCTGACCAACGATTCTGGGGCCTCACGGCCCCTTTTTGCGCCAAGGAACCCGTCTCTGCGGAGCCGCTCCAAAGCGATAGGGCCGACGGGCCGCGGCATGCGCCGCGGCCCGTCGGCCAGATGGAAGAACTATCATGCGTGAACTCGTGCTCCATTGCCTGGAGGCTCAGGCCGAGGCCCTGTCCGATGCGCTGCTCGAAGCGGGCGTGCTGTCGGTGTCGGTCGAAGACGCCGACCTGGGCACCGATGACGAGCGCCCCTTGTTCGGCGAGCCGGGCACCGAGCCCGACGTCCAGGCCTGGGACCGCAACCGCGTCGTCGCGCTGTTGCCCGATGGCGCCGATCCGGCCCAGATCATGGCCGAGGCCGCCGAGGCCGGCGAGCTCGACCCGGCGCTGTTCGCCGGCTGGAGCCTGCGCGAAGTCCCCGACGCGGACTGGGTGCGCCTGACGCAGTCGCAATTCGGCCCCATCCACATCGCCGAACGCCTGTGGATCGTGCCCAGCTGGCATCGCGACAATCCCGACGTGCCCGGTTTCGAGCCGGACGCGCCGGCGCAGGACGGCGCGATCCACATCGAACTCGATCCCGGCCTGGCCTTCGGCACCGGCAGCCACCCGACCACGCACCTGTGCCTGGCCTGGCTGGAAGCCGAAATGCCGCAGGGCGCCACGCTGCTGGACTACGGCTGCGGCTCGGGCATCCTGGCCATCGCCGCGCGCAAGCTGGGCGCGGGTCCGACCCTGGCGGTCGACATCGACGCCCAGGCCGTGCAGAGCACGGCCTTCAACGCCGGGGTCAACCAGGTCGAACTCCAGGCCATGCTGCCCGACGCGCTGCCCGAAGGCACGTTCGGCGTGGTGGTGGCCAACATCCTGTCCAATCCGCTCAAGGTGCTGGCTCCCATGCTGGCCGGGCGCGTTGCCGCCGGCGGCCATCTGGTGCTGTCGGGCGTGCTCGAGCGCCAGGCCGAGGAAGTCGCCGCCGCGTACGCGCCCTGGATCGCCATGTCGGTCTGGCGCGCCCGCGACGGCTGGGTCTGCCTGCACGGCCGCAAGGCCTGAGCGCCCGCGCCGCGTGACCGCGTCATGGCACTGACCACCCGCTGCCCGCAGTGCGGCACCTCCTTCAAGGTGGTGCCCGACCAGCTTCGGGTGCGCAACGGTCTGGTGCGCTGCGGAGCCTGCGCGACCGTGTTCGACGGCCGCGCCTGCCTGCTGCCGGAGGCGGGCGCACCGCCCGTCGCGCCGCCGCCCGCGGCGCCGTCCGTGCCGCCCGCGCATGCCAACGCCGCGCCGGTGCTGACGCCGCCGGCCGCTCCCGCCGCCGCTCCCGCGGAAATCCCTCCCTGGGAAGACGAGCCGCACATTCCTGCCGTCGCGCCCGAGCCGCCGCCTGCCCCCGCGCCGTCGCCCGCCGTGCTGCGCGGCCGCGACGACATCCGCCGGCGCGCCGAACCCATGATCGGCCCGTATGCCGATCCGGACGGCCGCAGCCGGCACGTGGACGTGCGCGACGAAGCGCGCGACGACGAGTACGAGGACGAAGACGAATACGCGCAGGACCAACGCGAGGACTACGACGATCCGCGCGAGCCGGTGCTGGGCGACACGCGCACGCGCTATTCCAGCGCCACCGACGTGGGCCGCGCGCCGCCCGAGTTCCTGGACCAGGACCGCGAGGACCGCCGCAGCCTGATCGGCAAGCTGTGGGGCGCGGCCTGCCTGGCCGGCCTGATCGCGCTGGCCTTCCAGTTGCTGTACGTGTACCGCAGCGACATCGCCAACGCCGTGCCGGCCTTGCGGCCGGTGCTGGAAAGCGTGTGCCGGCCGCCCCAATGCACCGTGGGCTACGCGCGCCGCATCGAGCGCATCGCGATTTCGTCGTCGTCGCTGCAGCCGCCGGCCGGCGCCGCCGCCATCGACGACGGGCGCACCCGGCTGGTGCTGCGCCTGGTGCTGCGCAACCGCTACGACAAGCCGCAGCACTGGCCGGCGCTGGTGCTGGACCTGACCGACCTGTCGGACACGGTGGTCGTGCGCCGCGTGCTGATGCCCGAAAACTACCTGACTCCCGAGCAGCTGCGCGGCCCGTTCGCGCCGGCCGGCGAGCTGAAAGTCTCCGTACCCATTGAAGTGACCGGCGTGCAGGTCAATGGCTACCAAATCGATAAATTCTTTCCTTAAAGGATGACAAGCATGGCGACCCCCGTTCTGGTCTGCGGTTCGATGGCGTTCGACACCATCGCGGTGTTCGAAGGACGCTTCAAGGAACACATCCTGGCCGACCGCGTGCAATCCCTGAGCGTGTCGTTCCTGGTGCCCAGCATGCGCAAGGAATACGGCGGCTGCTCGGGCAATATCGCCTACAACATGCAGCTGCTGGGCGGCAAGCCGGTGCCGGTGGCCACCGTGGGCGAGGACGCCGGCGAATACCTGGAGCGCCTGTCCGGCCTGGGCATCGACGTCAGCCGCGTGAAGGTCGTGCCCGGCACCTTCACGGCGCAATGCTTCATCACCACCGACCTGGACGACAACCAGATCGCGGCCTTCCACCCGGGCGCCATGTCGCACTCGGCCGACAACGACCTGAGCGACGCCGACGCGGCCTGGGCCATCGTCGCGCCCGACGCCAAGGAGGGCATGTTCGCCCACGCCGAGCGCCTGAACAAGCGCGGCATCCCGTTCATTTTCGACCTGGGCCAGGCCATGCCGCTGTTCGACGGCGCCGACCTGGAGCGCATGCTCGGACTGGCGCAGGCGCTGGCCGTCAACGATTACGAGGCCGGCGTGGTGGAGCAGCGCACCGGCCGCAGCATGGCCGATATCGCCCGCTCGCTGCAGGCCGTGGTGGTGACGCGCGGCGGCGAAGGCGCCACGCTGCTGACCGAAGGCAAGACCATCGAGATCGAGCCGGTGCGCGCCGCCGCCGTGGTGGACCCCACCGGCTGCGGCGACGCGCAGCGCGGCGGCCTGCTGTACGGCCTGACCAGCGGCTGGAGCTGGCAAGACAGCTGCCGCCTGGGCAACGTCATGGGCGCCATCAAGATCGCTTCGCGCGGGCCGCAGAACCATGCGCCGTCGCGCGCCGAGATCGACGCGGTGCTGCACGCCACCTACGGCATCCGCCTGCCGGCCTGAGCGGCCGGGAACCCGGCGGCGCGGGCCAGGTCGAATCATCGTCGGGACGGCCGCCGCGCGGGCTGCGCTGTTTGCAGCTTCTGGCCTTGAGTTTCAGTATGTTGCAGCAGCGTGAACCGTCCCTCGCGGGCAGAGTATGATCGAATAGTCGTCGGCCTTGCCGATCGAGGAGTCCAAATGAACCAAAGCAAATCCATTACCCTGGCCGCGCCGCGCACCGGCCGCTGGCTCGCCATCGCCGCCGTCGTCACCTCGCTGGCCGTGCTGGGCGGCTGCGCCAACCGCAGCGCTTCCAGCGGCGTCTACAGCTATGACCAGGCGCAGCGCGAACAGATCGTGCGCACCGGTACCGTCACCGGCGTGCGCCCCATCGTGATCCAGGACGACAAGTCCAGCGGCGTCGGCATGGTTGCCGGCGGCGCGCTCGGCGGCGTGGCGGGCAACGCCATCGGCGGCGGCACCGGCCGCACCATCGCCACCGTCGGCGGCGTCATCCTGGGCGCGCTGGCAGGCAACGCCGTTGAAAACCGCGTCGGCAAGAGCTCCGGCTACGAAATCACCGTGCGCCTGGACAACGGCGAAACCCGCGTGGTCGCCCAGGAAGCGGATGTGCCCATCAGCGTGGGCCAGCGCGTCCAGGTGATCAGCGGCTCCGGCCCCACCCGCGTCACGCCGATGTAAATTGCCGCCATCCCGGCACCAAGCCCGCGCAAGCGGGCTTTTTTTCGGCCTGTCGCGGCGCCGCAACGCGGGGTCTCGGGACTTACCCGCAAGCGCCCGCCTACCACAAAAGTTCAATGGCGGTCCGGCCGGCGTAGTGACATGATTGCGCCTGCGATCGACGCCGCCGCGCGTACATCATGTAACCATCTGCTTCGCGGCGTCGTTCATGGCGGGCTGGAATTTCAGTTCGGTTTCAGCATTTCCTCAGTAATCTCATCGTCCTCTATCCCAGGGCAGGGGACGTTCGCCCACAAGGCAACGCAACGCCGCACGAACCATGCATTCCGAGCAAGAACTCCACACCAGGATCGGCGAGATCGTCGAGTCGATCGTCATGAAGAAAGTCACTCCCGACACGCAGCTGATCGCCAGCGGCCTGGTCGACTCGCTGGCCGCCGTCGACATCACGCTGGCGGTCGAGTCGGAGTACGGTTGCAGCATCCCGGCTCCCGAGATCGCGGAGCATCTACAGTCGGTCCGCACGCTTGCCGGCTATGTCGCTGCCCATACTGCGTAATTCGCGCTTCTGTTCGCACGTCGCGGCCGCCGCGACGGCGGTGGCGCTGGCCATCGGCGCCTATTGCGGCGCCGACGAGCTGCTCAGCCGCATGGTGGTCCCCACGCAGCAGGCCGCGGTCGCGGCCGGCAGAAGCAACTACCTGCCCAACCTGGGGCCGGACTGGGGCACGCAGCACGTCAACCTGGAGCGCCTGGGCAACGCCCTGAGCGACGGCACGCTGGTCGTGCTGGGCTCGTCGGAATTGTCCAGCCATGACCTGCGCTTCGTGCCCTACCGCTTTTTCCCGCAAGAGCTGAAGGTGCCTACGCTGGCCTATGGCCACGCCATGTTCCAGTCCTACGGCATCGTCAGCGTGCTGGAGTCGGTGGCGGATTCGCTCACGCCCAACACGCGGCTGGCGATCATGCTGTCGCCGGCCTGGTTCGCCTCGGGCGGCCAGCTGCCGCGCAGCGCCTTCGCCGAGCATGTGACCGGCCCGGTCTGGGACCGCCTGTGGGACCGCCCCAGCACGCGCGAGCAGATGCAGAACTGGATCACCGACAACGCCAACTGGGGCCTGCTCTGGCTGATCGCCAACGGCCAGGTCGCCGAGCTCAAGGACAAGCTGGCGCTGTGGTGGCAGGCGCGCAAGGAGCCGGCGCCCGACCGTCCGCGCAGCAAGCTGTCGGTGCCGGCGCACCGCTACGTGGCCTGGCCGTCGGCGGCGCGCCTGGACGCGGGCCAATGGAGCCGGATCACGCACCAGGCCCGCGAAGTCGAGCGCAAGCTGGGCGGCCACAATCCCTACGACGTGCGCGACGATTATTACCAGCAGTACCTGGCGCCCCTGTATTCGCCGGCCCGCAACGAGTTCGCCGACGTCGATCCCATCACCCGGGCCGAACTGGGCGACCTGTCGCGCGTCATGGCCTTGCTGCAGAAGCGCAAGGTCCACGCCTATTTCGTCATCCAGCCGTTCAATCCCAAGCTCATCCTGGACGTCGAGCGCTTCGATCCGGTGGTGGCCGCCATCACCGGCATGTGCGCGCGCTACCAGATGGGCTGCCTGGACCTCTACAGCATCCCCTTCGAGCCGGGCATGCTGCGCGACGACATGCACCTGGCCGAGCTCGGCTGGGCGCTGGCCGACCAGGGCATTGCGGAGTACTTTTCCCGATGAACAAATTGTTCCACTGGGCCAGGCCCAAGGCGGGCGATCCCGCGCAGGGTCAGGCGACCCGCAAGGCCGCCGCCGCATGGGGGCGGCGCTTCCTGTGGCACCTGTGCCTGTATCTCGGGGTGATCCTGGTGTTCGTGCTGCAGGCGCAGCCCACCACGGGCAGCGGCGGACCGATCAAGGTCGAATTCCAATACCAACAGTTCTGAGCCCGGCATGGAATTGTTCGCAAGCCTGAGTTTTTTCGGCGGCGCCCTGTGCGGCGGCCTGGGCCTGTTGGCGTACCGCTTCTTCGGCATGCCGATGCGCATCGGCTACCGGCACATCATCGGCGTGGTCTGCCTGGGCGTCTGGATGGCGGTGTTCTGGGCGCGCCCCTACCAGCCCATCGCGCTGATGGCCATCGCCGGCGGCGCGCTGTGGGCGGTGCGGCGCGGCTACATCCCGACCTGGCTGGGCGTGATCGTGACGATGGCGCCGCTGCTGCTGGTGAAGACCGGCGTGTCGCACCTGGGCGCCATGCTGGGCCTGTCGTTCGCGACCTTCCGCGCCATCGACGTGCTGCTGTTCGCGCAGCGCAACGAGCGCGTCTCGCCGCTGGACTACTTCATCTACCTGTTCTTCCCGCTCGCGCTGCTGGCCGGCCCCATGTACCGCTGGCGCAATTTCCAGGCGGATCTGAAGCGCGGCTACGAAGGCGTGAACCTCAACACCTGGCTGGCCGGGCTGGAGCTGATCATGCTGGGCGTGATCCAGAAGTTCGGCCTGGCCGAGCTGATCTGGCGCTACGGCCTGGCGACGCTGGACGCGCACGACTATTCGCTGACCGGCGTGGCGCTCAATGCCTCGCTGTACAGCGCCTACCTGTTTTTCGATTTCGCCGGCTACTCGACCATGGCGCTCGGCATCGGCATGCTGTTCGGCTTCACGCTGCCCATCAACTTCCGCAATCCGCTGGCGACGCTGAATCCGCAGGACTTCTGGCGGCGCTGGCACATCAGCCTGTCGGAATGGCTGCGCGACGTGGTCTTCATGCCCATCTACAAGGCGCTGAGCAAGACCGCGTACTTCTCGCGCCACCGCCTGGCCGCGCAGAACATCGGCATCTTCGCGACCCTGCTGGCCATGGGCGTGTGGAACGGCCTGTCGCTGCATTACATCGTCAGCGGCCTGATGTTCGGCGCCTATTCGGTGGGCCACAACCTGCTGGTCAACGCCGCGCGCACCCGCCCTGCATTGCAGGCCGCGCTGGCGCGCCCGCTCATGCGCCTGCTCGGGCGCGTGCTGACCCTGGTCCTGGCGGCGCTGGCGCTCTACGTGTTCAGCGGCCGCAGCCCTATTTGACGCCGGGAGCATCGGCATGCGTTTCGACCTGAAATCCTTCCGTTTCGCGGATTCCGAACTCGCGCCCGAGGCGCTCGCCGTCGCCGGCGCCGACCGCAGCCTGAGCTGGGCGCAGCTGCGCGACGAAGCGGCCGCCTGGGCCGGGCAGGCGCGCCGCCACGGGCTGGGGCCGGACGTGCCGGTGGCGATATACGGCCACAAAGAGGCGTCGTTCTTCGTCGCCATGGTCGGGGCGCTGTCCATCGGCGCGCCGTTCGTGCCGGTCGACACCATCTATCCCGCCGAGCGCCTGCGCCGCATCGTCGAGATCGTGCGCCCCGGCGCCGTCTACGACGCGGCCGCCGGCACGTTCGCGCCGCACGAGGGCGCCATGCTGCAGGAGCGCGGCCTGGCCTACGTCATGTTCACCTCGGGCAGCACGGGCGATCCGAAGGGCGTGCAGATCGGCCGCGAAAGCGTGGGGCTGCTGGGCGACTGGATGCTGGGCAGCTTCGGCCTGGGCGAGGCGCCGGTGTTCATGAACCAGGCGCCGTTCAGCTTCGACCTGTCGATGTACGAGGTGTTCGCCACCCTGGCCTCGGGCGGCAGCTGCGTGCTGAACGCGCGCGAGCAGATCGCGCAGGCCGCCGCCTGGGTGCCGCGGCTGGCCGCGCATGGCGTGACGGTCTGGGTGTCGACGCCGTCCTTCGCGCACCAGCAGCTGGCCAACCGCGATTTCTCGCCGGCCGCGCTGCCCACGCTGCGCACCTTCCTGTTCTGCGGCGAGCCGCTGCCGGCGGCGCTGGCGCGCAAGCTGCGCCAGCGCTTTCCCGACGCGGTCATCCTGAACACCTACGGCCCGACCGAGGCTACCGTGGCCACCACGTGGATCGAAGTCACCGACGCCGTGCTGGCCGCGCACGACCCGCTGCCGGTGGGCCGCGCCAAGCCGGACAGCGTGCTGCTGGTCGACGAGGGCGGCGAGATCTGCATCGTGGGCGACCACGTCATGCGCGGCTATCTGAACCGCGCCGACCTGAACCAGGCCAAGCTCTACACCTATGCCGACGGCCGGCGGGCGTTTCGCACCGGCGACCTGGGGCAGATGGGGGAGGAGGGGCTGCTGTTCTGCCGCGGCCGCATGGACGACCAGATCAAGCTGAACGGCTATCGCATCGAACTGGCCGAGATCGACGAGGCGCTGCACGGCCTGCCGGGCGTGGAGGGCGGCGCCTGCGCCGTGCTGCGCCGGCCCGACGGCACGGCGGTGCGCCTGATCGGCTTCGTGGCCGGCGTGGCGCCGGCGGACCAGCCGGCGAGCCTGCTGGCGCCGCAGGCCCTGGATGACTGGAAGGCGCGGCTGGCGCAGCGCCTGCCGCCTTATATGGTGCCGTCAGAACTGGTGGCCTGCGCGGCGCTACCCATGTCGAACAACCACAAGATCGACCGTAAGAAGCTGGTCGAGATCTACAGCGCGATTCCGGTGTAGCTAGATGCCCATCATGCCGTAGCTCAGGCGGGCCAGGATCATCAGCAGGATCTGCGCGGCCACCAGCAGCACCAGCGGCGAGAAGTCGATCGAGGTGCGCGGCAGCACGCGGCGGATGGGGTTGAGCAGCGGGTCGGTCAGCGCCTGCAGCAGCGGCATCATGGGCGCCATCGGATTGACCCACGACAGCACCGCCTGGATCAGCGTCAGCCAGACCACCAGGTTGAGCGCCCATTTGGCCGCCAGGATCAGCGCCGAGCCCATGGCCGCGGGCAACAGCTCGGCGGGAATCAGCGCGCCGATGGCCACCAGCCAGATCAGCACCAGGTAGACCAGCGCCGACAGCCACACGGCGACCAGGCTGGTCCAGTCGATCTTGTTGCCGGCGGGAATGATCTTGCGCAGCGGCGACACCAGCCAGTTGGTGGCCTGGTAGACCGCGCGGGCCAGGGGATTGAAGGGATGCAGCCGTATGGCGTGCATCCATGCGCGGGCGATCAGCGCCGCGCCGAACAGCGTGAACAGGATTTCGAGAAGGAAACGGAAGATTTCACCGAGCATGGACACGTTCACCCTGAAAAAGAGGAGTCAATTGTCGCACGCGCCACCGTGAAAAAAACCCCTCCATGCGGCCGGTGCAGACGGCCTCGCGACAAAAAAGCCGCCCGGCATGGGCCGGGCGGCTTCTGGCGAAGCTAGGGCTTCGAACCGTCCTGATTAGGGACGGCCACCGGTCGGGAACGGCCACGACGCGGCGGGGTTCAGCGCGGTCTTCGCGCCCGGGGCGGCAGCCGTGGACGGCGGCGTTACGGGCTTCTTCGGAGCGGCTTTCTTCGCGGCAGGCTTCTTGGCAGCGGCCGGCTTCTTGGCAGCAGCAGGCTTGGCGGCAGCGGGAGCCTTCTTGGCGGCGGGGGCCTTCTTGGCAACCGCCTTCTTGGCGACGGCCTTCTTGGCTACCGCTTTCTTGGCAACGGCCTTCTTGGCAGGCGCCTTCTTGGCGACGGCCTTCTTGGCAACCGCCTTCTTGGCGACGACCTTCTTGGCTACCGCTTTCTTGGCGACGGCCTTCTTGGCAGGCGCCTTCTTGGCGACGGCCTTCTTGGCTACCGCTTTCTTGGCGACGACCTTCTTGGCTACTGCCTTCTTGGCGACGGCTTTCTTGGCAACCGCCTTCTTGGCGACGGCCTTCTTGGCTACCGCTTTCTTGGCGACGGCCTTCTTGGCGGCAACCTTCTTGACTGCCGGCTTCTTGGCGGCAACCTTCTTCACTGCCGGTTTCTTGGCGGCGACTTTCTTGACGGCTACCTTCTTGACGGCAGCTTTCTTGGCCGGGGCGGCCTTCTTAGCTACTGCCTTCTTGGCGGCGGGCTTTTTCACCGCTTTCTTTACGGCTTTCTTGGCTGTTGCCATGGTCATGCTCCTTAGGTTCAGGGGTCCCAGAACTTAAACCCGTGCCCCGACCCACCCTTCGGCGGACCGTGCCCGGGCTATTCATCGGCGCATGCCGCTGTCCTGTGCGAGCAACAGCTACTACGGTTTGCGCTAATGAATTCGGCACAGCCATTTGATATGGCCCCCGCTCCTTTGGCGCGAGCCATTTCAAATGGCGCCGGCCGGCAGCCCGATCACGGGCCCCGACCGCTTGTTCTACGTGTTCGAAAACGATTCCGGAACACCCTGACCAGAGAGCGCATCATCGAGCCTGTCGCGAACGCGACGCCCCTGGTTCAGGGGCGTGCCCGCGCCGGGCCCGATGGCGTACTGCCTTACTCCCAGCTCAGCGTGCCACCGGTTTGGTATTCGATCACGCGAGTTTCAAAAAAGTTGCGTTCCTTTTTAAGGTCGATCATTTCCGCCATCCACGGGAAGGGATTCTCTTCCTGCGGGAACAGCGGCTCGATACCGATTTGCTGGCAACGGCGGTTGGCGATGAAGCGCAGGTAGGACTTGAACATGGGTGCGTTCAGGCCCAGCACGCCGCGCGGCATCGTGTCTTCGGCGTAAGCGTATTCGAGTTCGACCGCTTTGCGGAAGAGTTCTCGGATTTCTTCGCGGAATTCCGGCGTCCACAGATGCGGATTTTCCAGCTTGATGGTGTTGATGAGGTCGATGCCGAAGTTGCAGTGCATGGATTCATCGCGAAGGATGTACATGTACTGCTCGGCCGCGCCGGTCATCTTGTTCTGGCGGCCCAGCGCCAGGATCTGCGTGAAGCCAACGTAGAAGAACAGGCCTTCCATCAGGCAGGCGAAGACGATCAGCGACTTCAGCAGCGTCTGGTCGGCTTCGGGAGTGCCCGTCTTGAAGTTGGGGTCCGCGATCGCGTCGATGAACGGGATCAGGAATTCGTCCTTGGCGCGGATGGACGGGACTTCGTTGTAGGCGTTGAAGATCTCCGCCTCGTCCAGGTCCAGGCTTTCGACGATGTATTGATAGGCGTGCGTGTGGATCGCTTCCTCGAACGCCTGGCGCAGCAGGAACTGGCGGCACTCGGGCGCCGTGATGTGGCGGTAGGTGCCCAGCACGATGTTGTTCGCGGCCAGCGAGTCGGCCGTGACGAAGAAGCCCAGGTTGCGCTTGACGATGCGGCGCTCGTCCTCGGTGAGCCCGTTCGGGTTCTTCCAGAGGGCGATGTCGCGCGACATGTTGATCTCTTGCGGCATCCAGTGGTTGGCGCAAGTGGCCAGGTACTTCTCCCATGCCCACTTGTACTTGAAGGGCACGAGCTGGTTGACGTCCGTCTGGCCGTTGATGACGCGCTTGTCGGCAACCTTCACGCGTTGCGAGGTGGCGGAGCCGCTGACCGCCAGGCCGGCCGCGTGTTCAGGCGCGGCAGGCGTGGGCAGGGCGGCGTCGCCGAACACGCCGGTCGCGGCCCGCACGGCGGGCTCGGCCTGGCCGCCCGCCGCGGGAGCGGGCGATTGCGCAGGTTGCGTGGCGATGTTGTCGTCTTCCCAATTAATCATGATTCATTCTCCGGAGGCGGTTATTGGCAGGCTTCGCACTCTTCGAAGCCGGGGTCGCCCGGCCGCATGGTGCAAACCGCCCCGAGAACTTCGGGTTCCGGCAAAACAGTTGCGGCAGCCACGGCAGGCGCCGTGGATTGGACTCCCGCGCTGACGGCGTTCAGTTCGCCGCCGCGACCCGTGGACTTCTCGGCGCTGGTGGCGCCCAGGGTGCGCAGGTAGTAGGTCGTCTTCAGGCCACGCTTCCAGGCCAGCTTGTAGGTGTCGTCCAGCTTCTTGCCCGAAGCGCCGGCCATGTAGATGTTCAGCGACTGGGCCTGATCGATCCACTTCTGGCGACGCGAAGCGCATTCCACCAGCCAGCTCGGTTCGACTTCGAACGCGGTGGCGTAGAGTTCGCGGAGTTCGGAAGGTACGCGATCGATGCGGGACAGGCTGCCGTCGAAGTACTTGAGGTCGGCGACCATGACTTCGTCCCAGAGACCGAGTTTCTTCAGGTCACGCACGAGGTAATCGTTAACGACCGTGAACTCGCCGGAGAGATTCGATTTGACGTACAAGTTCTGGAAAGTGGGTTCGATGCACGCAGATACACCAATGATATTGGAAATAGTCGCGGTTGGGGCGATTGCGATGCAATTGGAGTTGCGCATGCCGTGTTCTTTGATGCGCGCGCGCAACGCATCCCAATCGAGCGTGCTCGACTCATCGACGTCGACGTGACCGCCGCGCTCATCGCGCAGCATCTTCAACGTGTCTTGCGGCAGGATGCCGCGCGACCACAGCGAGCCTTCATACGATTGATAGCGGCCGCGTTCTTCGGCCAGCAGGCTCGAAGCCCAGTACGCGTGATAGCACACGGCTTCCATCGAGGTGTCGGCGAATTCGACGGCGGCCTGCGAAGCGTAAGGCACGCGCATCATCTGCAGGCAGTCCTGGAAGCCCATGATGCCCATGCCCACCGGACGATGGCGCGCGTTCGAGTTGCGGGCCTTGTCGACGGCGTAATAGTTGATGTCGATCACGTTGTCGAGCATGCGCATGGCGATGCGCACCGTGCGCTTGATCTTCTCGTGGTCGAGTTCGAAACCGCCGCCGGCGGCCGGCTTCATGTGCGCGACCAGGTTCACCGAACCCAGGTTGCACACCGCGATTTCGGATTCGTTGGTGTTCAGCGTGATCTCGGTGCACAGGTTCGAGCTGTGGACCACGCCCACGTGCTGCTGCGGCGAACGGATGTTGCACGGATCCTTGAAGGTGATCCACGGGTGGCCGGTTTCGAACAGCATCGACAGCATCTTGCGCCACAGCGAGACGGCCGGCATCTTCTTGAAGAGCTTCAGTTCGCCGCTGGCGACGCGGGCTTCGTAGCCCAGGTAGGCGCGCTCGAATTCCTGGCCGACCTTGTCGTGCAGGTCAGGGCAGTCCGACGGCGAGAACAGGGTCCATTCGCCGTTTTCCATGACGCGCTTCATGAACAGGTCGGGAATCCAGTTCGCCGTGTTCATGTCGTGGGTGCGGCGGCGTTCGTCGCCGGTGTTCTTGCGCAGTTCGAGGAATTCCTCGATGTCCAGGTGCCACGTTTCCAGGTAGGTGCAGACGGCGCCCTTGCGCTTGCCGCCCTGGTTCACCGCGACCGCGGTGTCGTTGACGACCTTCAGGAACGGCACCACGCCCTGGCTTTCGCCGTTGGTGCCCTTGATGTGGCTACGCAGCGCGCGCACCGGGGTCCAGTCGTTGCCCAGGCCGCCGGCGTACTTGGCCAGCAGCGCGTTTTCCTTGATGGCGTCGTAGATGCCTTCCAGGTCGTCGGAGACGGTGGTCAGGTAGCACGACGACAGCTGCGAGTGCAGGGTGCCCGAGTTGAACAGCGTCGGCGTCGAGCTCATGAAGTCGAACGAGGACAGGATCTCGTAGAACTCGATGGCGCGCGCTTCGCGGTCGGTCTCGCGCAGCGCCAGGCCCATGGCCACGCGCATGAAGAACACCTGCGGCAGTTCGATGCGGGTGCCGCGGATGTGCAGGAAGTAGCGGTCGTACAGCGTCTGCAGGCCCAGGTAGCTGAACTGCAGGTCGCGCTTGGCGTTCAGGGCCTGGCCCAGCTTGGCCAGGTCGAAGCTGGCCAGTTCGGGCGACAGCAGGCCGCCTTCGATGCCGCGGGCGATGAAGGTGGGGAAGTATTCGGCGTAGCGGGTGCTCATGCCGTCCTGCGAGACTTCTTCGCCCAGCACTTCCTTGCGGATCGTGTGCAGCAGCAGGCGCGCGGTGACCTGGCTGTAGGCCGGGTCTTTTTCGACCAGCGCGCGCGCCGACAGGATGGCGGACTTGAACACTTCGTCGACGGGGATGCCGTCATACAGGTTCTTGACCGTTTCCTTCAGGATCGCTTCGGTGTCGATGAATTCGGCCAGGCCTTCGCCGGCGGCGACGATGGTGGCGCGCAGTTCGGCCAGGTTCAGCGGACGGCGCACGCCGGCGTCGGTCACGTTCAGCGCGTGTTCCTGCGGCGCGGCGGCGGCCTTTTCCTGGCCTTCGGCGGCGGCGGCAGCGGCGCGTTCCTGGGTGCGCTTTTCGCGGTACAGCACGTAGGAGCGGGCGACGTCATGCTGGCCCGAGCGCATCAGCGCCAGTTCGACCTGGTCCTGCACGTCTTCGATGTGGAAGGTGCCGCCGCCGGGGCGGTTGCGCACCAGCGCGTTGACGACCTGCGAGGTCAGCGATTCCACCAGTTCGCGCACGCGCGCGGACGCGGCGCCCTGGCCGCCGTTGACCGCCAGGAAGGCCTTGGTCATGGCGATGGCGATCTTGTTGGGTTCGAACCCGACCACCGAGCCATTGCGGCGGATCAGGTTATAGCTGGCCCATTGCCCGTTGTCGGCGGCGGGGGAGTCGGTTTGCGAGGGCGGCACGGCCGTGGGCCGGGTCACAGAGGCGATCGTAGTCTGCATGGAAGCTCCTGTGCGAAAAGCGCGTAGATGACGACATGACGGGGTCATGTCCGGTACGAAATCGGGTCTTTTTGAGGGGAATCGCGACGCTTGGACGCCTAGTCCAAATGGCGTGGCTGAAGGGAATCAGCGCATAAGCGACCACAATATGTAGTGTAGCATCCCTCGATGGACACTAATTCTAGTGATCGAGTGCGACAGCGACAAGAAGAAGATAAGACGGGATTCACAAAAGTTGTTACCAAATGCACTGGGCGCGCCCAGCAAGGCGCGCCCAGGAAGCTGCGGCTGAAAGCAAGCGTTTATGCGGTCTTGCGCAGGGGCATGTCGTGCGGGGCAGGCGCCGTATAGCTTTGCATCAACCGGCTTAACTCGGTCCGATACTTTTCGACGCTTGCCGCCTTCACGTGGCCGTACCCGCGTATGGTTTCCGCAAGGGCGGCGATTGTAGCCGCTTGGCCGATATTGTCCCGGTTCAGGCCCGCAAGCAGCTGCTGCACGGTCTGGCGGTACTCGCCGATCAGCGCCCGTTCCATCCTGCGTTCGGCGGTGCGGCCGAACGGATCGAACCAGGTGCCGCGCAAGCCCTTCAGGCGCGCCAGCGCCTTGAGCGCCGTCATGGTGCGCGGGCCCAGCGTGACCTTGCGCGGCACGCCGGTGCGCGGGTCCTTGCGGGCGAAGATCGGCGGCGCCATGTGAAAGCGCAGGCTGTAGTCGCCCTCGAACTGGCTGTCGAGCTGCGCCTGGAAGGCCGGGGCGGTGTAGAGCCGCGCGACTTCGTACTCGTCCTTGTAGGCCATGAGCTTGAACAGGCCGCGCGCCACCGCCAGCGCCAGGCGCGGGCTGCGGGCGTCGGGCGCCAGTTCGCGCTCGCGCGCGGCCACCGCCTCCACCGTCGCCTGGAACTCGCGCGCGTAGGCGGCGTTCTGGTAGGCGGTCAGGTCCTCGATGCGCCGCGCCACGGCGCGCTCGAAGGTCTCGGGCATGTGCAGCTGCACCACCTGGGCGCGCGGGCGCAGCGCGCCTTCCAGCGCGTCGGGCTGGTGCGCGGCCAGGCGGCCGTTGTCGAACGCGGCGCGGTTGGCGGCCACGGCCACGCCGTTCAGTTCGATGGCGCGGTAGATGGCGGCCTGCGACAGCGGCACGCCGCCGCGCTGCCAGGCATAGCCCAGCATGAACATATTGGACAGGATGCTGTCGCCGAACAGCGCCAGCGCGGCGGCGTGCGCGTCGATCTCGGCGGTGCAGGCCTCGCCGGCCGCGTGGCGGATCTTGGCCAGCAGCGCCTCGGGCCGCATGGCGACGTCCGGATTGCGCGTGAACTCGGACACCGGCGCCACATAGGTGTTGACGGTGACCTTGGTGTGGCCGCGGCGCAGCGCGCCCAGCGAATCCGGCGCCACCGAGGCCACCGGGTCGCACAGGATCGCGGCATCGGCCTGCTGCCAGTCCAGGCGCACCGGGCCGGCGGGCGCGCCCGCCGGGGCCAGCCGGATATGGCTGACCACCGTGCCGCCTTTCTGCGCCAGCCCGGTCAGGTCCAGCACGGCGGCCGACAGGCCTTCCAGGTGCGCCGCCATCGACACGATGGCGCCGATGGTGATGACGCCGGTGCCGCCCATGCCGGCCACCAGCAGGCGGTAGGGCTGCTCCAGCGCCGGCACGGCCGGCAGCGGCAGTTGCGCGATCAGCTGTTGCAGGCGGTCCTGGTCGGCCTTGGGCGCGGCGCTCTTTCTGGGCTTGCCGCCCATGACCGAGACGAAGCTGGGGCAGAAGCCCTCCACGCACGAGTAATCCTTGTTGCAGCTGGACTGGTCGATGGCGCGCTTGCGGCCGTAGGGCGTCTCCAGCGGCACCACCGACAGGCAGTTCGACTGCACGCCGCAGTCGCCGCAGCCTTCGCAGACCGCGCTGTTGATCAGCAGGCGGCGCGCCGGATCGGGGAACTGGTTCTTCTTGCGGCGGCGGCGCTTTTCGGCGGCGCAGGTCTGGTCGTGGATCAGCACGGTCACGCCGGGGATCTCGCGCAGTTCGCGCTGCAGCGCGTCGAGTTCGCGGCGGTGGTGCACCTTGATGCCGGGCCCCAGGTCCACGCCCTGGTACTTTTCCGGCTCGTCGCTGGTGACGACGATGCGGGCCACGTTCTCGCCGCGCAGCTGCTGGCAGATCTGCGGCACCGAGATCGGGCCGTCGACGGGCTGGCCGCCGGTCATCGCCACCGCGTCGTTGAAGAGGATCTTGTAGGTGATGTTGGCGCGCGCGGCCACGGCCTGGCGGATCGCCAGATAGCCCGAGTGGTAATAGGTGCCTTCTCCCATGTTCTGGAAGATGTGCGGCATCTCGGTGTAGCGCGACAGGCCGATCCAGTCCACGCCTTCGCCGCCCATCTGGGTCAGGCCGCCGGTGTCGCGGTCCATCCAGGCGGCCATGTAGTGGCAGCCCACGCCGGACAGCGCCTGGCTGCCTTCGGGCACCTTGGTCGAGGTGCTGTGCGGACAGCCCGAACAGAAATAGGGGCGGCGGCGCATGCCGTCGGCGTCGTTGGACAGCGGCGCCTGGCATTCGAAGGCGGCCAGGTCCGCGGCCAGCGGCAGGCCGGCCGCGCGGCTGAGCCAGCCGGCCAGCGGGCGCGCCAGCAGCGAGGGGCGCAGCTGGCCGGCCGAGGGCACCATGGGTTCGCCGTCGAAGCCCTTCTTGCCGATGACCGTGGGGCGGTCCGGCAGATTGAACAGCAGGTCCTTGATCTGGCTTTCGACCACCGCGCCTTTTTCCTCGACCACCAGGATGTGCGAGAGGCCGCGCGCGAACGCCAGCAGGCGCTCCGCGTCCAGCGGCCAGGTCAGGCCGGGCTTGTAGATGCGCACCGGCGCGTTGGCGGTGACGGTGTCCACGCCCAGGCGCGACAGCGCCTCCATGGTGTCCAGGTGCGCCTTGCCCACCGTGACGATGCCGACGGCGGCCTTGGGCGCCGCGCAGACCAGGCGGTCGATGCTGTGGCGGCGCGCGAACGCGGCCACCGCCCGCATGCGCAGGTTCATGCGCGTTTCGACGGCCAGCGACAGGAAATCGCGCGCCGAATATTCCAGCGATTCGGGCGGCAGGTCCGGGTCGGCCGGCATATCGTACGAGACCGGCTGCGCCGGCGTGAAGGAGTGGCCGCTCTCGATGGTCTCGGACACCGCCTTGAACGCGACCCAGGTCCCCGAATGGCGCGACAGGGCCCAGCCCCACAGCGCGAAGGTTTCGTATTCGTCGATCGAGGCGGGATGCACGATGGGCATCTGCCAGCCGATCAGCGAGGCCTCGCTGGCGTGCGGGATCGAGGACGAGACGGCGGTGTGGTCGTCGCCCACCACCACCAGCACGCCGCCGTTGCGCGAGGCGCCCGCGGCGTTGCCGTGGTGCAGCGCGTCGCCGGCGCGGTCCACCCCCGGGCCCTTGCCGTACCACATCGCGAACACGCCATCGACCTTGCGGTCGGCGCGCATCCCGGCCTGCTGCGTGCCCATGACGGCGGTGGCCGCCATGTCTTCGTTGATGCCGGGCAGGAAGCTGATCTGGTTGTCGTCCAGCGCTTTCTTGGCTTTCCACATCGCCATGTCCACGCCGCCCAGCGGCGAGCCGCGGTAGCCCGAGACGAAACCGGCCGTGTTCAGGCCGCGCTCGCGGTCGAGCCGGCGCTGGGTGAGCATGATGCGCACCAGCGCCTGCGTGCCGGTCAGGAAGATGCGGCCGGCGCTGCGGGTGAGGTTGTCGGCCAACTGGTAGTCGAGGTCCAGCTCGGGTTCGGCGGCGGGGGTACCGTCCATAGTGAATACTCCTGGTTTTCGGCACTATGATAGGTTCGCCCGGGAGCCGATTCATTGCGTTATCGGATCGTGCTATCCCTATAATTCGAAATAAACATTTCGTTTATATAAAACCAGGAGACGACGCATGGACAAGACCGATATCGGCATACTCAAGGCCTTGCAGGAGGATGGCCGGGCCTCGGCGCAGCAATTGTCGGAAAAGGTCGGCCTGTCGGCCGCGCCGGTGTGGCGGCGGGTCAAGGCGATGGAGGCCAGCGGGGTGATCCAGGGCTACAGCGCCCAGGTGGACCGCAGCAAGGTCGGGCTGGGCTGCATGTTCGCGCAGATCAGCCTGGAGCGGCATTCCGCCAATACGGTCGAGAACTTCGAGCGCTCGGTGCGCGACGCGCCCGAGATCCTGGAATGCTATGCGGTCACGGGGGATTCGGATTTCCTGCTGAAGATCCTGGTGGAAAGCCCCGAGGCCTACGACCGCTTCCTGCACCGCTTCCTGTTCAACATGCCCGGCATCCGCCAGACGCGCACCATCGTGGCGCTGCGCGAGATCAAGCACGAGCAGCGCCTGCCGCTGTAGCGGCGCCGCCCTCTACTCTATATAGATAGATATAGAGGGCGGCGGCTTTATTGCGGCTGGATGCCGGAGATGCGGATCCATTCCTTCCAGCGCTGGGCGTCTTCCTTCACGAAGGCGTCGAAGCGCGCCACGTCCATCGATTCCGGCGTCAGGCCGAGCGCGCGCAGCTTGTCCGAAGTGGCCGGGTCCCGCACGGCGGCCTGCAGGTGGGCGTTCATCCGTTCCACGATGTCCGGCGGCGTGCCCTTGGGGGCGGACAGGCCGAGCCAGCCGGCCACCACGAAATCCGGATAGTAGGAAGCCATGGTCGGCACCTCGGGCCAGGCCGGCTGCGCCTGCGCGCCGGTGACGGCGATGGGGATCAGGCCCTTGCCGTCGATCTGGCCCATCGCGGTCAGGTAGTCGACGAAGGCGAAGCCGATCTGCTTGCCGCGCAGGTCGGTGATGATCTGCGTGATGTTCTTGTAGGCCGCGCCGGTGATCTCGATGCCGGCGCGCTGCTTGAACAGTTCGGACGGCACCTGCGACGACGAACTGTAGTAACCGAAGAACACTTCGCCCGGATGCTTCCTGGCGTAGTCCACCAGCTCGGGCACGCTGCGGTACGGCGCGCCCGGCGCCACCACGCCCACGGTGCCGAAAGTGCCCAGCAGGCCGACCTGGCTGAAATCCTTTTGCGCGTCGTAGGGCAGGTTCTTGTACAGGTACTGGTTGGCGGCGTGGGTGGAATTGGTCGACAGCAGGAAGGTGTAGCCGTCGGGCGCGGCGTTGCGCGCGGCATTGGTGCCGACGATGCCGCCGGCGCCGGGACGATCCTCGACGACCACGGTCTGGCCGGTGCGCTCGCCCAGGAACTGGGCGAAGGTGCGCGCGGTGAGGTCGGCCGCGCCGCCGGCGGCCGACGGCACGATGAGGGTGACGGTCTTCTCGGGCCAGCCGGCGGCCTGCGCCGCCGAGGCCAGCAGCAGGCCGGCGCCGATCAGCGCCGGGCGTAGGAGTCGGGAAATGGACATGGGGGTCTCCTGTTTATGAGCTTGCGCGTGTGGGCGCTGCCGTTGTCGTCATGGGCCGAAGGAATCAGCCGAATTGCGCGCGGTGCCATTGCAGGATGGCGCGGGCGCTGGTCTGCCAGTCGTCCGCGTACATCATGCAGTGCGGCTGGCCGGCAAGCACCGCGTGCGAAAAGCCATAGCGCCGCGCGATGGCGAGGTCCTGGCCGGGCGGATGCCGGTCGTGGGTGTCCAGCCCGGCTTCCAGGCACAGGCCGGGCGCGCCGAAGGGAGCGTCGCCGATCGCCACGCGCAGCAGATAGCGGTCATTGAGCACTTCGGGGCTTTCAGCGCACAGGCGCCGGATCACGGCGTCGACGTCGCGGTCCGGCGCCGTCGCCAGGAAGCGGGCGCGGATCTCGGCGGCCTGCGGCGCCGGGCGCGGCGCGGCCGGCGGCACCGGCGGCAGGGCCAGCGCGCCGGGCAGGTCGCCGGGCGGCGAGGGCGCCAGCAGCACCACGCCGGCCACCGCGCGCCGGCGCGCGGCCAGCAGCGCCGGCAGCGCGCCCATGCTGTGGCCCACCACCACCCAGGACCCGGCCAGCGCATCGAGCGCGTCGGCCACGTCCTGGCCCAGGTCGGCGATGGTGGCGGACGCGAACGCCGCGTCCTGCGCCAGCGCGCCGTGGCCGCGCAGGTCCAGCGCGGCGCAGCCCAGGCCGGCGGCGGCGAAATAGGCCAGGTAGTGCGCGTAGCACCAGGCGCCGTGATAGGCGCCCGGCACGAACAGCAGGCCGGGCCGGGCGTCGCCGGGCCGCGCGCCGATCACCAGCCGGCCGCGGCCGGCCTCGTGCGCCGGCAGCCGGTCGATGAGGCTGAAGTCCAGCGGGTCTGCGCCGGTGTCCGAGAGTAAGGGGGAGAGGGCTGCGGTATTCATCTTGCGGCCATGTTAAGTGCCGGCTGGTGATGAGAAAACTTTATTTTTCCTATGCTTTGATAAGATTTCCAAATTGCATCCCCGCCGCTGAACCATGCCCTCGCTGCCCGACCTGTCGATCACGCACTACCGGCATTTCCTGCTGGTGGCCGAACTGGGCAGCTTCCGCGCCGCGGCCGCCCGCGCGTTCCGCTCGCAGCCGGCGCTGTCGCTGTCCATCCGCGAAATGGAGCAGCGCCTGGGCCAGCCGCTGTTCGAGCACGGCAACCGCGGCACGCTGACGCGCTTCGGCCAGGACTGCCTGCCGCTGGCGCGCGAACTGGTGGAACACCACGACCGCGTGGCTGGCGCGCTCGCCGGGCTGGCCACCAGCGGCGCGGGCACGCTGGCCATGGCCTCGGTCGCCACCGTGGCCACGCACTGGCTGCCCGAGCTGGTGGCCGCCTACCGCGAGCGCTATCCAGCGGTGGCGCTGCGCCTGTTCGATGACAACTCCGAAGGGGTCGAGCGCATGGTGCTGGCCGGCGAGGCCGAACTGGGCGTGTGCAGCCCGGTGTCGCGCGACCGCCGGCTGGCGTTCGAGCCCTTGCTGCGCGACGCCTTCGGGCTGGTGTGCCACCGCGGCCACCCGCTGGCCGGGCGCAAGTCGGTGACCTGGCGCGAGATCGCCGACCTGCCGCTGGTAGGCACCATCGCGCATCGCCAGCTTGCCGGCTATCCGCAGGCGGCCTTCATGCTGGACCGGCAGGTGTTCGTGTCCAACATGATGTCGCTGCTGGCCATGCTGGAGCGCGGCGTGGGCGTGACGGTGCTGGCCCGGCTGGGCGTGCCGCCGGATTCGCCCGAACTGGCGTTCGTGCCGCTGGCGCGTCCGCGCATCGAACGCGAATTGGGCATTACCCGGCTGGCCGGGCGCAGCCTGTCTCCGGCGGCCGCGCGCATGGAGGAAATGCTGCGCGCGAAAGCGCGCCGCAGCGGCCGCGGTGTCGTTTGAAACCAACGCATTTTTGCGGATTCCGGCGCTAAAACCGGCTTGCCGCCGGCCGCACTGTTGCGCAATTGCACTAGGCGCGGATCGGCGTTGATTCTTGCCTGACGGCTCTTTAGAGTGCGGAGTGTTTGCTGCGCGAGGGTGGCGCCGGTGTGATCGGCGCGGCGCGTCGACAGACGTGTTGAGGAAGTCATGAGCAGTGTGTATTTGCGTTCGGCCGGCGTCGCTTGCGCCGTCCTGATCCTGGCGGGCTGCGCCGCCAGGAAGCCCGCCGCCATCGCCGAGGCCCAGCCGGCGCAGGCCTCGAAACCGGTGGTTTGCACCCCCGCAAAAAGCGGCGATCCCATGATCGGAACCTGGCTGTCGAATTCGCGCCCGCGCGACGTCAGCGGCGAATTCCGGGCGCTGACGGTGCTGTCGGCCGACGGCACCATGTCGTACGAAACCCAGTTGAAGATCGGCCGCAAGACGCGTCCGGCCCTGCGCGAGACGGGCTGCTGGAGCGTGGCCGACGGCGTCTACACCATGCAGACCACGCGGTCCAACGGCGAGGACGTGGACACCAAGGACCCGATCTACCTGAACCGCTATCGCATCGAGCGCGTCGAGCAGGCGAAGCTGACGCTGCGCGAAATCAAGGCCGGCGGCCAGGTCGTGACCGCGCGCCGCATGCCGGCGGGCTACCGCCTGCCGTACTGAGGCATCGCAAGGCACGCCAGGCGGACACGGCGCCCGGCGTCTTCGCCAAGCCGGCCCGGCTGCGGTAAGGTGCGATCTTCGCCTTTTGCCGCAGCGCCGCCGATCCATGTCCGCCCCATCTTCCGAAACACGCGCCATCGCGCTGCTTGCGCTGGCCGCCTTCGTCAGCGCCAGCGCGTTCCGTATCTGCGATCCCATGCTGCCGCAGCTGGCGGCGGAATTCGACACCACCACCGGCCAGGCCGCGCGCGCCGTGACCGCGTTCGCGGTGGCCTACGGCGTGCTGCAGATGTTCTTCGGCCCGCTGGGCGACCGCTACGGCAAGTACCGGGTCGTCAGCGTGGCGACCCTGGCCTGCGCGCTGGGCAGCGCAGGCGCCGTGATGGCGCGCTCGCTGGACGTGCTGGTGTTCTTCCGCGTGCTGTCCGGCGCGGCCGGGGCCGGCATCGTGCCGCTGTCCATGGCCTGGATCGGCGACAACGTGCCTTACGAGCGCCGCCAGGCGACCCTGGCGCGCTTTCTGACCGGCACCATCCTGGGCATGTCGGCCGGCCAGCTGGTCAGCGGGCTCTTCGCCGATACGGTGGGCTGGCGCTGGGCCTTCGCGGCGCTGGTCTGCGGCTATCTGATAGTGGGCCTGCTGCTGCTGGCGGAAGTGCGCCGCCAGCGCGCCGCCGGCCTGGGCCGCGTCGATCCGGGCGCGGCGCGGCTGAGCTTCGTGGCGCAGGCGCGGCTGGTGCTGGGCACGCCGTGGGCGCGCGTGGTGCTGGCCACCGTCTTCATCGAAGGCCTGCTGGTCTTCGGCGTGCTGGCCTTCGCGCCGGCCTATCTGCATGAACGTTTCGGCATTTCGCTGACCGCCGCCGGCGCGCTGGTGGCGGTCTACGCCGTGGGCGGCCTGGCCTACACGGTGGTGGCCGGCCCGCTACTCAAGCGCCTGGGCGAACGCGGCCTGGCCATCGCCGGCGGCCTGGTCCTGGGCGTGGCGTTCCTGTCCTATCTGCTGGGTCCGGTCTGGGCCTGGAGCCTGCTGGCCAGCGCGCTGGCCGGCTTCGGCTATTACCTGCTGCACGCCACCTTGCAGACCAACGCCACCCAGATGGTGCCGTCGGCCCGCGGCACGGCGGTGGCCTGGTTCGCGTCCTGCCTGTTCATGGGGTAGGCGGCCGGCGTGGCGCTGGCCGGCGCCTTGCTCGACCGCGTGGGCGCGGCCGCCCTGTTCGGCGGTTCGGCGCTGTTGCTGCCGATTCTGGGGATGGGGTTCGCGCGGGCGCTGCGGGGGCGGACGGCCGTGGCGGCCTGATGGGTTTCGCGCGTTCGATATTGGAGTTCTTGCGTTGAGGCGCTCGCGCTGCACCCATCCTACGGTCTTGCCATCGTAGGATGGGTGCAGCGCGGCACCATCAGCGCAAATAATCCAACGCCGACCGCGCGAAACCCATCAGGCGGCGAAATCAAAAACCGATCAGATCCCCGCCAGCCGCTTCAACACCGCCTGCTTGCCCAGCAGCGCAAGCACGGCGTCCACGGCCGGCGTCTGCGTCTGGCCGGTGACGGCCACGCGCAGCGGGATGGCGAGTTGCGGCATCTTCATGCCGCGGTCGGCCAGCACGGCCTTGATCAGCGCCGACAGGGCCTCGCGGGTCCAGTCGATGTCCTGGGCGCGGGCGGCGAAGTCGGCCAGCGCTTCGCGCGCGGCGGCGGTCAGGTGCTGTTCGGCGAGTTCGGCCGGCGCGCCCTTGAATTCGGCGCAGAACAGCATCGCGCCGTCGGCCAGCTGTTCCAGGGTTTCGGCGCGGTCCTTGAGCAGGCCCATGACGCCCGGCAGGTCGATCTTCTCCGGATGGCCGCCGCGGTTCGCCACGCGCGGGGCGACGCGCTCGGCCAGTTCGGCGTTGTCCATCTGCTTGATGTAGTGGGCGTTGACCCAGTTCAGCTTCTTCGGGTCCCACTGCGAGGCCGACTTGGACAGGTGTTTGGCGTCGAACCACGACACCAGCTGCTCGCGGCTGAACAGTTCGTCGTCGCCGTGGCTCCAGCCCAGGCGCGCCAGGTAGTTGACCATCGCCTCGGGCAGGTAACCCTCGTTGTCGTACTCCATCACGTTGACCGCGCCGTGGCGCTTGGACAGCTTTTCGCCGTCCGGGCCCAGGATCATGGGCACGTGGCCGTATTCGGGCAGCGTGGCCCCCAGCGCGCGCAGGATGTTGATCTGGCGCGGGGTGTTGTTGACGTGGTCGTCGCCGCGCAGCACGTGGGTGATGCCCATGTCCCAGTCGTCGACCACCACGCAGAAGTTATAGGTGGGCGTGCCGTCCGGGCGCGCGATGATCAGGTCGTCCAGCTCGGCATTGTCGAAGCTGATGGTGCCCTTGACCATGTCGTTCCAGGAGGTGGCGCCTTGCTGCGGGTTCTTGAAGCGCACGACCGGCTTGCGGCCCTCGGGGATGGCGGGCAGCGTCTTGCCGGGTTCCGGACGCCAGGTGCCGTCGTAGCGCGGCTTGTCGCCGCGCGCGCGGGCGGCCTCGCGCATGGCTTCCACTTCCTCGGGCGTGCTGTAGCAGTGGTAGGCGGTGCCGGCGGCCAGCATCTGCGCGACCACTTCGCGGTAGCGGTCCATGCGCTGCATCTGGTAGAACGGGCCTTCGTCGGGCTGCATGCCCAGCCACTCCATGCTGTCCAGGATGGCCTGCACCGCCTCCGGCGTGGAGCGCTCGACGTCCGTGTCTTCGATGCGCAGCACGAAGGTGCCCTTGTGGTGGCGCGCGAAGGCCCAGGAGAACAGCGCCGTGCGGGCGCCGCCCAGGTGCAGGAAACCCGTGGGCGAGGGCGCGAAACGGGTGCGAATGGGGGAAGAGGCGTTGGAAGTCATAGATGGCAATGATAGCGGCTGCGGCGCCACAATACGGCGTCAGGCTTGGCCCGGGTCAAGCGCAAGGCGGGCTGGTCTTGTTACGATGAACGGTATTTTAGATTAGGCCCTGGGCCCCGGCCCGCGACCCCTATGCTGCGACACGCTCTCGCCCCGATGTTCGAGCCCAGTTCGCTGGTGATCGTTGCCGACCGGCCCCTGCCGGCGGCCGCTTCGCTGTCGGCCGCGCTCAAGGCCAGGACCACGGTGGTGGCGTGCGAACCGGGCGCCGCGCCCGAGCTGCCGGCGGCCCTGCAGGGCCTGGCGGCGGGCGAGCGGCCCGATCTGGCCCTGGTTTGCGTATCGCCGGCCGTGCTGCCGGAGACGCTGCGGCGCCTGTCGCCGCTGGCGCCGCGCTCGGTGATCCTGCTGCCGCACGAGCTGCCCGATCCCTATCCGCGCGGCACGCTGGCGCTGTGCCGCGCCTGGGCCGAGGAAAACCGCTGCGAGCTGCTGGGCCCGCGCTCCTTCGGCGCGCAGCGTCCCCACGCCGGCTTCAATCTCAGCCAGCATCCGGTGCTGGCGCGCGCCGGCCGCGTGGCGCTCGCGGCGCAGTCGCGCTCCATCATGGCCGCGGTCATGGACTGGGCCGAGGACGTGCACATCGGTTTTTCCACCGTCGTGTCGCTGGGCGACGAGGCCGTGGTCGGCCTGCCCAAGGTGCTGGACTATCTGGCCAGCGACCCGCGCACCGACAGCATCGTGCTCTATCTGGAAGACGTGGGCCCGGCCCGCGAATTCATGAGCACGCTGCGCGCGGCCGCCTCGATCAAGCCGGTGATCGTGCTCAAGGCGGGCCGTTCCGACGCCGACGGCGGCGACGCCATTTTCGACGCCGCCCTGCGCCGCGCGGGCGCGGTGCGGGTGCGCTACTTCGTGCAGCTGTTCTCGGCGGTCAAGGTGCTGGGCTACACGCGCCGTCCCAAGGGCCGGCGCGTGGCGCTGATCTCCAACGGCAGCGGCCCGCCCCAGCTGGCCATGGACCTGATCGGCCCCGAGGCCGCGGTGCTGCGCGCCGAGTTCGCGCCCGCGACCCAGCGCGCGCTGGCCGCCATGCTGGAGCCGGACGCGGCCACCAGAAACCCCGTCATCACCTTCACCCCGCTGACGCCGGAGCGCATCCGCGCCATGCTGGACGCGGTGCTGGACGACAGCGGCGTGGACGGCGTGCTGGTGCTGCTGGCGCCCGACGCGCTGGCCGACATGCAGGCGGTGGCGCGCGAACTGGCGCAGATCGCGCCCAAGGCCAAGAAACCGGTGGTGACGTGCTTCATGGGCGACGCCGGCATGCGGCCGCTGCGGCGCATGCTGGACGACGCCGGCACCCCGGCGTTCCGCACGCCGGAGTCGGCCGCGGACGCCTTCGGCGTGCTGGCGACCCACCACTACAACCAGCAGCTGCTGCTGCAGACGCAGCCGCCGGAGCCGGCCAGCCACGTGCCCGACCTGATCACCGCGCGCGAGGTGCTGGCGCGGGTGCGCGCCGACGGCCGGCGCGAACTCACCAGCTCCGAGATCCGCACGCTGCTGGCGCTGTTCTACGTGCCGCTGCGCGACATGCCCATGGACATCATGGCGGCCGAGCCCGAATCGCGTCCGATGGCGATCCGCGTGCGGCGCGACCCGCAGTTCGGCCCGGTCATCCGTTTCGGCGCGGGCGGGCCGGACGCGGCGCTGTCGCAGTCGGACCGCGGCGTGGACCTGCCGCCGCTCAACGGCTTCCTGGCGCGCCAGCTGATCGAGCGCAGCCGGCTCTGGCGCCGCGTGCTGGCCCCGCGCATCGGCCATATGGCGGCCGAGGCGCTGCAGCAGGCGCTGGTGCTGGTATCCGAAATGGTCTCGGAACTGCCCGACATCGAAACCCTGGACATCGATCCGCTGTACGCCGGCGAAACCCATCTGCGCGCCGGCGGCCTGCGCATGACGCTGACCGACAAGCCCGGTTGTGGTTCGCCCCAGGCCGAGGGCTATCCGCATATGGCGATCCACCCGTATCCGGCGCGGCTGGTGCAGGTGCGCCGCTTCGACGACGGCATCCCCTGGGTGCTGCGGCCGATCCGGCCCGAGGACGCCGAGCCGCTGCAGGAGTTCATCCGCGGCCTGTCCGAGCGTTCGCGCTACATGCGTTTCGTGTCCATGATGCGCGAGCTGACGCCGCGCATGCTGTCGCGCTATACCCAGGTCGATTACCACCGCGAACTGGCGCTGGTGGCCGCCACGCAAGTGCCCAACCCGGCCAACCGCGGCCATCCGCGGGAGGTGCTGGTGGGCTTTGCGCACTACCTGCGCAACCCCGACGGGCGCGGCGCCGAGTACGCGCTGGTGATCGGCGACGACTGGCAGCGCCGCGGCCTGGGCCGTCAGCTCATGACGGCCCTGATCGACGCCGCACGCGAACAGGGCCTGGAATACATCGACGGCCTGGTGCTTTCCAGCAACCGGCCCATGCTGGCGCTGATGACCAGCCTGGGCTTCACCAACGACGCGGACCCCGAGGACCCGACCATGCGCCGGGTCTGGCTCAACCTGGCCTGAGCCTGTCGGTGGCCTCGTCCACCGACAGCACGTCGCCGAAGAACATGATCCAGCCGTGCAGCGCGTGCTCGTGCTCGGCCGGCGTCACCGCCGCCAGCGCGTCGTCGATCATGATGCTGCGGAAGTCGCGCATCATCGCGTCGCGCCCGGTGGATTCGCAGCATACGTTGGTGACGGTGCCGGCGATCAGCAGGGTGTCCACGCCGCGCCCGCGCAGCAGCGGCTCCAGCTCGGAAGATCCCGGCGCCATGGCGCTGTAGAAGCGCTTGACCACCCGCAGGTCCGAATCGTGGGCGCGCAAGTCCGGGTGCAGCGCGAAGCCGGGCGAGTCGCGGCGCAGCGTCTGCAGGCGCCTGGCGCTGCGTTCGGGCGTCAGCATCACGCCGTGGTGGTGCGACCAGAACGAATCGGCGTTGTCGGACGCGGTCTGCACCCAGACGATGGTGCCGCCGGCGGCGCGGACCGCTTCGCACAGGCGGTTGATGGGGCTGATGATTTCGCGCGCGGGCGCGCATTCGCCCTGGTAGCCGGGCAGCGTGAAGTACTGCTGCATGTCGATCACCACCACGGCCAGGCGCGAGGCCGGCAGCTCGTCGTAGGGATGCAGGCAGCCCTGGCGGGCCACCACGCGGTCGCGCACCCACTGCGGGAATTCCATGTCGGCTCCTTATCCGTAGCGCCGCGCGATGGCGGCTTCGATGCGGTAGACGGCCAGGTACATCAGGCTGGAGATCACGGCCAGCACGGCGATCGCGGTCATGACGATATTCAGCTTGAAGATCTGGCTGCCGTTCATGATGAGAAAGCCCAGCCCGGAATCGGCCGACTGGAATTCGCCCACGATCACGCCCACCAGCGCCAGGCCGATGTTCATCTTCACGGCCGCGATCAGCGTGGGCACGCTGCCGGGCAGCACCACCTTGGTCAGCACCTGCCAGCGGCTGGCGCCGAAGGTGTGGGCGAGCTTGACCTTGTTCAGGTCGATGCCGCGAAAGCCCGCGTAGACCACCATGATGGTCACGAACACCGCGATCGCCACGGCCATGCCGTACACCGCGTAGTCCGAGCCCAGCCACAGGTAGAAGATCGGCACGAACGCGATCTTGGGCATGGCGTTGGCCACCACCAGGAACGGGTCGAGCACCTTGTACAGGAAGTCCGACCACCACAGCGCCGCCGCCACCGCGATGCCGATCAGCATGCTCAGGCCGAAGCCCACCAGCGTGGCCGACAGTGTGGTCAGGATGTGCTTGCCCAGGTTGCCGTTGTTCCACAGTTCGATGAAGGTGGGCCACAGCGCGCTGGGATAGCTGGTCAGCATGGGGTTGAGCACGTGCATGCGCGGCAGGATCTCCCAGGCGCACAGGAACAGCGCCAGCAGCAGGACCTGCGCCACGCGGATGTGGCGGCGGCGCGCGCGGTCGCGCCGCAGGTAGTCCAGGTATTTCTCGCTGGGCGCGCGCACGGCGCGCAGCGGCACGGTATTGGCGACGGGGGCGTTCATGGGTCAACCCTCCACGTGGACGTCCAGCTCGTCCCAGAGCTGTTTGAAGTAGGCGTTGAATTCCGGACGCGAGCGCGCCTGGAACGGCGTCGGCCGCGTCTGGCCTTCGTAATGGATGCGGTACTGGCTCTTGAGCCGCCCGGGCCGGCGCGACAGCACGATGACGCGGTCGGTCATCGCGATGGCCTCGCCGATGTCGTGGGTGACCAGCACCACCGTCTTGCCTTCGCGGCGCAGGATGTCCACCACTTCGTCGGAGATCGCCAGCCGGGTCTGCGAATCCAGCGCGGAGAAGGGCTCGTCCAGCAGGATCACGTCGGGCTCGGTGACCAGCGTGCGGGCCAGCGCGGCGCGCTGGCGCATGCCGCCCGACAGCTGGCGCGGCGTGTGCGACAGGAACGCGCCCAGCCCGCATTTCTCCAGCAGGTGCACGGCGCGCGCTTCGCTGCGCGCGTCGCGCCGGCCCTGGATCTCGGCGCCGAGCATGACGTTGTCGAGGATGGTGCGCCACTCGAACAGATAGTCCTGCTGCAGCATGTAGCCGATGCGCGGATTGGGTTTGGTCACGGCCTGGCCGTCTATCGCCACCGAGCCGGAGGTGGGCGGGATCAGCCCGGCGATCAGCGACAGCAGGGTGCTCTTGCCGCAGCCGCTCTGCCCGATCAGGCTGACGAACTCGCCGGCGGCCAGCGTGAACGACACGTTCGACAGCGCCTCGGTTTCGCCTTCCTGCGTGAAGTACGACAGACAGACATCGCGCAGCTCGATCTTCGCGGTGGCCGCGCCGGGTTTCAGGTTGTGGACGACGGCTCCCATCATTGCGCCTTCCTTGCAAAGTCGGTCACCACCACGTCCTCGTACTTGACGCGCGCGCCGTCCTTCATGACCGCGCTGGCGACCAGCATGTCCTGAAGCTGGTTCATGGCCTCGGCCGTCACCAGCGGCGTGCGCTTCCAGATCTGGTACTTCTTGTAGCGCTCGATCGCCTCGGTCACCGCGGCCTGGTCCATGCCGGGGAAAAAGCTCATGATCTGCGGCGTCAGGGCGGCGGCTGGCGTGTCCTGGACGTATTTCTCGGCGCGCGCCACCACGTCGGTCCAGGCCTGTATCACCTTGGGGTTGTCGCGGATGTATTTGTCGGTGGCGGTGAACACGGTGTAGTCCACCTGGCCCACTTCATGGCCGACCGAGGCCACGATATAACCCTTGCCATTGCGCACCAGTTCCCCGGCCTCCGGCTCCAGGAAAATGCCGTACTCGCCCTGGCCCGCCATCCAGGCCCCGGCGCGCGCCGGAATGCCGATGTTGTTCAGCAGCTTGACGTCCTTCTGCGGGTCCACGCCATGCTTGCGCAGCGCCGTCTCCAGGAACACCAGCGGATTCGAGCCGGGCCGGAAACCGATGATCTCCTTGCCCTTGAGCATGGACCAGTCGAACTTCTCCACCGGCTTGCGCGACAGCAGGAAGAAGCCGTCGGTGGCGGTCAGCCCGGCGAAGATCCGCGGCTTGACCGGCGATTCGCTGTTCTGCACGTAGATGGAGGCTTCGGGACCGATCAGCACGATGTCGGCGCTGCCCGAGAGCAGGGCGGTCATGCCCTTGTCCGTGCCCTGCGAGGTCTTCATGGAGACCTCCAGGCCGGCGTCCTTGAAGTAGCCCTGCGACAGGGCCACGTACTTGGGCACATAGAGGATGGAACGCACCACCTCTTCGTAGCGCACCTTCACGGGGGGATTGAGGGCTTCGGCCTGGGCGGCCAGGGGGGCGAGCAGCGCGAACAGCGCCGCGCCCGCCAGTCGGGGCGATGGCAAGGATTTCACGGGACTTTCTCCTGCGTCTTGAATGCCACGCCGCTACCCGGCGCAACACACGGCCAAGGGAATGGATCGACTGCAACAACAGGAAAGCCCGAACACCTGCAAGCTCGGGCCGATACGGCTTGGATCGAATACTATATTCAATACAAACAGGCGACAAGCCCTTTTGGTGTTGTGGTTTCTCTCTATGGACGAGCGGGGAGAAGCCCTGAAGAATTCAGGGTTGAATTGCAGTTGGTATACAGAATGGGAGGGCGCCGGCGTTTGCCGCTGGCCACGAAAGGCGGCGGCCGGGGCCGCCTGATGGGTTACGCGCGCTCGATATTTGGGTTCTTGCCCAAGAACACTCGCGCTGCACCCATCCTACGCCAGCACTTCCTTCAAGAACCCCGAAATATCCCGCACTTCCTCGGCGCAGACCGAGTGCGGCATGGGGTAGGTGTGCCAGCGCACGTCGTAGCCCAGGCGCTGCAGTTCGGCCAGCGAAGCCTGGGCGCGGGCCAGCGGCACGACCGGGTCGTACTGGCCGTGGGCCAGGAAAATCGGGGTGTCCCGGTTGGCGCCGTCGCGCTCGGCCTCGGCCGTGTCGATGAGGGGCAGGTAGCCCGACAGGCCCATCATGCCCGCCAGCTTCTCGGGCAGGCGCAGGCCGGTGTGCAGGGTCATGGCGCAGCCTTGCGAGAAGCCGGCCAGCACGATCTTGGAGGTCGGGATGCCGCGGGCGTTCTCGCGCGCGATCAGCTTGCGGATCGCGGCTTCGGAGGCGCGGATGCCGCGGCCGTCCTCGACGCGCACCAGGTCCATGACCAGGATGTCGTACCACGACCGCATCGCCATGCCGTTGTTGATGGTCACGCGCTGCACCGGCGCGTTGGGGAACACGAAGCGCACGGCGGCGCCGGCCGGCAGGTCCAGTTCCGGCACGATGGGCGCGAAGTCGTTGCCGTCGGCGCCCAGGCCGTGCAGCCAGATCACGGCATGCGTGGGGTTGGGGGCGGTTTCGATCTCGATGCAATCGAGCAGGTCGGTCGGAGCGTTCATGGACGGCGGCGGGGGAATCAGGGGGTAAGGGTCTTGAGCGCCTGGAACAGTGCGCGGTAGTGCTTTTTCTGCGGTTCCTGGCCCTGCAGCAGCGAGGCGTTGGCCAGCCGCTCCTTGCGCGCGGCGCGGATCAGGGCGCGCAGCTGCTGCGCGTCGGCCTGCGGATTGTTGTTCAGCAGCCGGGTCAGGGCGTCGTCGTCGTCGAGCAGGCGGTCGCGCAGGGTTTCCAGCCGGTGCATGGCGGCGGTTTCCTCGCGCGAGCCGTTTTCCCAGATGTCGAGCTGGGCGCGGATTTCGTCGGCCGGCGCGTCGCGCATCAGCTTGCCCACGAAGTGCACCTGGCGGCGCTTGCCTTCGCGGCCGGTGGTGCGCTGGGCCATGCGGATCGCCTCGTAGAGGCGTTCTTCGAGGGGCAATTGCTTGAGGCGCTCGGGCGACAGTTCGATCAGCTGCTTGCCCAGGTCCAGCAAGGCGTGCATTTCGCGCTTGATCTGGGATTTGCTGGGGCGGTCGTAGCCGTTCTCGTCGTAGCCGTCGCCGGCGGATTCTTCTGCGGGGTGGGAATTCATGGAAAACTGCGCAATGACAGACTTGGCTATGATAACCGTCTCTGCAAATTGGACAGCAATGGTTAAAACTTCCTCATCCTTGCCGCTGGCGGCGAATCACGCGCGTTTTTCCGAACTCGTCGAACAAACCCTCGCCTACGCGCGCCAGATCGGCGCGTCGGACGCCGCGGCGGAAGTCTCGGAAAGCCTGGGCCTGTCGGTTTCCGTGCGCAAGAACGACATCGAAACCGTGGAGCAGACCCGCGACCGTTCGCTGGACCTCACGGTCTACGCCGGCCAGAGCCGCGGTTCGGCCTCGACTTCCGATTTTTCCGAAGCGGCGCTGCGCCAGACGGTGGAAGCCGCGTGGCACATCGCCCGCCATACCGCCGCCGACCCGGCCGCCGGCCTGCCCGACGCCGACCAGCTTGCCACCGAATTCCCCGACCTGGACCTCCACCACGCCTGGAGCGTGTCGACCGAAGAGGCGGCCGAACTGGCGCTGCGCGCCGAGCGCGCGGCCCGCGAGGTCGACGCCCGCATCACCAACACCGACGGCGCCACCGTGGGCACCTACGAAGGCCAGTTCGTCATGGGCAACACCCGTGGCTTCCTGGGCGGCTATCCGTACTCGCGCCACAGCCTGTCGGTGGCGCCCATCGCCGGCCGCGGCAACGGCATGCAGCGCGACTACTGGTATTCGTCCGAGCGCGACCCGGCCAAGCTGGCCTCGCCCGAGGCCGTCGGCCGCTACGCCGCCGAGCGCACGCTGTCGCGCCTGTCGGCCCGCCGCATCCGCACCGGCAAGTTTCCCGTCCTGTTCGAGGCGCCGCTGGCGCTGGGCCTGGTCGGCGCGCTGACCCAGGCCGCCAATGGCGGTGCGCTGTACCGCAAGGCCAGCTTCCTGGTGGACGCGCTGGGCAAGCCCATCTTCCCCGAGCACATCAACCTGACCGAAGACCCGCACGTCCGCGGCGCCATGGGCAGCTCGCCCTTCGACGACGAAGGCGTGCGCACGCGCCGGCGCAACGTGGTGTCGGCCGGCGTGCTGGAAGGCTACTTCCTGTCGTCCTACACCGCCCGCAAGCTGGGCATGGCCACCACCGGCAACGCCGGCGGTTCGCACAACCTGGTGTTCAGCTCCACGCGCACCCGGCGCGGCGACGATTTCGAGGCCATGCTCAAGAAGATGGGCACGGGCTTCCTGGTGACCGAACTCATCGGCCAGGGCGTCAACTACGTGACCGGCGACTACTCGCGCGGCGCCTTCGGCTACTGGGTGGAAAACGGCCAGATCCAGCACGCGGTGCAGGAAGTCACCATCGCGGGCAACCTGGCCGACATGTTCAAGCAGATCGTCGCCGTGGGCGCGGACGCCATTTCGCGCGGCACCAAGACCACCGGCTCGATCCTGATCGAGGAAATGGCCATCGCCGGGATCTGAGCGCCGCCGCAACTGCTTTGCCGCCTGTTCTTTGCAATCCCTTACCGGAACAGGCCTTCCTTTCTGTCCCCATCTCGGCGTGTAATATCCGGCGGGTATCGCTCGATGTCCCAGGTGTCGCTGTAAAGGAGCAAAGAGATGCAACGACGTTCGTTCTTGAAGCGCGCCGGCTTGGGCGCGGTCGCAAGCGGTGCCGCCATCAGCGCGCCCGCGTTCGCCCAGGACATGCCGTCCGTCAGCTGGCGTCTGGCGTCGGGGTTTCCCAAGGCCCTGGACCTGCGCATCGACACCGGCGAACGCTTCTGCAAGTACGTCTCCGAGGCCACCGCCGGCAAATTCAATATCCGCCACTTTCTCGAAGGCGAGGTCGTGGCCGCGCCGGACGTGATGGACGCCGTGTCCACAAAAAAGGTGGAATGCGGCCACGTCTCGTCGCGCGCCTATTACGCCAAGAACCCCGTATTCTGCTTCGACGCCGCCGTGCCCTTCGGGTTGAACGCGCGCCAGATGAACGCCTGGATGAGCGAAGGCGAGGGCCTGCGCCTGACCCGCGAGCTGTTCAAGCCCGAGAAGATCATCAACTTCCCGCTGGGCAACACCGGCGCCCAGATGGGCGGCTGGTTCGTCAAGGAAATCAAGCGTCCCGGCGACCTCAAGGACCTGAAAATGCAGGTCGGCGGCCTGGCCGGCATGGTGCTCGAGCGCATGGGCGTGGCGCCGCAGCAGCCGGCGCCGGGCGGGCTGGCCGAGGCCTTCGAAAAGAACGGACTGCAGGCCGTGGCGGGCGCCGGCGCCTACGACGACGAAAAGCTGGGCCTGAATAAAGTTGCCAAGTATTACTACGCACCCGGCTGGTGGGCCGGCGGCGAGCAGCTCTCGCTGTACGTCAACGAAGAGGCCTGGAACGCGCTGCCCAAGCATTACCAGGCGCTGCTCGAAGCCGCCGCGCAGGCCGCGCACGCCGCCGCCACCGCCCGCTACGACGCCCGCAACCCCGCCGCGCTGGCGCAGCTGGCCGCCAACGGCGCGCAAATCCGCGCATTTCCGCGCTCCATCATGGACGTGGCGTTCGAGACCACGCAGCAGGTCTACAAGGATTTAGGCGCCAAAGACCCCAGGTTCCAGGCGATGCACGATAGTTACATGGGCTTTCGCGACAGCGAGATGCCGTGGTTCCGCCTGACCGAAAGTGCCTACGGCCAGTACCTGGGCGTGGCGCTATCGGGCAGAATATAGGGCGCCCGCCGACGCTGAATGGCGTTCGGCGAGCGTTAGGGTTTTTGCTAGTAACCTCGCATTTTTTACAAAAAAATGGGCGGTTTGTAGGCTTTTGTTGAATGGCATTCGAGTTTCGGCCTGATACAAAGGAGTAATATCCCGGGTCTTGACGCGCAAACATGGCGCCTTTAGGCGGCATCCGACGTCAATCCGGCAGGATTACATCAGCCCGGATTACCAATATTCCGAGACAGACTTTAAGGTGGTACCAACCATGCAATCCAAGACCAAGAAGCTGCTGGCCGCGCTGATCGCCGCCGGTGTCGTTCCGGCCGCCTATGCTGCCGACATCAAGATCGGCGTGGCCGAAGCCCTGTCCGGCGGCGCCGCCCAGTACGGCGTGTCGATCCGCAACGGCTTCCAGCTCGCCGCCGATGAAATCAACGCCGCGGGCGGGATCAACGGCAACAAGATCGTGCTCGTGATCGAAGACGAGCAGGGCAAGAAAGAAGAAGCGATCAACGTCTTCAAGAAGCTGATCTTCAAGGACAACGTCCTGATGGTCTTCGGTCCCACCCTGTCGAACTCGGCCCAGGCCGCCGACCCGATCGCCCAGGCCGCCAAGACCGTGGTCTTCGGCACCTCCAACACCGCCGACGGCATCACCTCCATCGGCAACTACGTGTTCCGCAACTCGGTCACCGAAGCCGACGTGCTGCCGGCCACCATCTCCACCGTCAAGGCCAAGACCGGCCTGAAGAACGTCGCCGTCCTCTACGGCAACGACGACGTCTTCACCAAGAGCGGCTACGACAACTTCAAGAAGGCCCTGGAAGACCAGAAGATCCCGGTCACCACCACCGAAACCTTCGCCAAGGGCGACGTGGACTTCAAGGCCCAGCTGACCAAGATCAAGGGCACCAACCCCGACGCCATCGTGCTGTCCGCGCTGCTGGCCGAAGGCGCCCCGATCATGGTCCAGGCCCGCCAGCTCGGCCTGAACGTGCCGGTCATCGGCGGCAACGGCATGAACTCGGTCAAGATCTTCGACCTGGCCCCCGGCGGCGCGTCGAACAATCTGTGGATCGGCAGCCCGTGGTCGATCGAGAACAAGGCCCCCGAGAACGTCAAGTTCGTCGACGCCTACAAGGCCAAGTTCAACGGCGCGCCCGACCAGTTCGCGGCCCAGTCGTACGACGCCATGTACATCGCCGCCCAGGCCCTGAAGAACGTCAAGATCAGCGGCGAACTGGCCAAGGACCGCGCCGCCGTGCGCGACGCCCTGCCGTCGGTGACCTGGACCGGCGCCACCGGCCCGTTCAAGTTCCGCCAGGCCAAGGACCGGGCCGGCAAGCCCGCCGGCTACGACGCCGACCAGGCTCCCATCGTCAGCGTGACCAAGGACGGCAAGTACGTCATCGAGAAGTAAGCTGACACGCATCCCCGCGCGGGGGATGTGCCTTGTGGACGGCCGCGGCCGTCCACAAGGCGTTTTTTGATCGCAAGGGCCCGTTCAGGACGAAGACCCCCTCAGGGGGCGGAAAGTCCACGCCAGGGGAGCGGCGTGCGGGCCCGGGTCCCCGGATGAAAGTGCGTCCCTGGAGCAGGGGCAGCCGGCCCACGCAGAGGACGTCGCGTGGACGCCTTTTATACAAAGGGCCGCCCCTCGGGGGCCTTATTTTTTGATTTGGAACGTCCCATCATGTTGGAACAACAATTCGTCAACGCCTTGTCGCTGGGCTGCGTGTATGCGCTGTTCGCGCTGGGCTTCACGCTGGTCTTCGGCGTGCTCGGGGTGATCAACCTGGCGCATGGCGCCGTGTTCATGGTCGGCGCCTACGCCGCGCTGACCGTGGTCCAGCACTTCAGCCTGCCCCTGTGGGCCGCGCTGATGGTCGCCTTCTTCGTCGCCGGCTTCACCGGCGTCATCATCGACTACCTGGTGCTCAAGCCGCTGCGCAAGCGCAACGCGCCTCACCTGATCCCCATGATCGCCACCATCGGCGTGGGCATCATCCTGAACAACGGCGCCCAGGGCATCTTC
The DNA here is from genome assembly GCF_003267925.1 of Achromobacter sp. HZ01. NCBI lineage: Bacteria > Pseudomonadati > Pseudomonadota > Betaproteobacteria > Burkholderiales > Alcaligenaceae > Achromobacter > Achromobacter sp. HZ01. The sequence goes on along the minus strand of NZ_LWKV01000004.1, from coordinate 94,438 downwards.
GGCGCCAGCAACCTGCGCTTCCCGCACGGCACCGTGCCGGAAGATGTGATCGAAATCGCCGGCCTGCACCTGACGGTGATCGAGCTGGGCATCATCTTCCTGTCGTTCGCGCTGATGGCGGTGCTGATGTTCGTCATGCGCCGCACCCAGTTCGGCCGCGCGCTGCGCGCCATCGCCGAATCGCCCAAGGCCGCCTGGCTGCTGGGCATCAACGTCGAACGCCTGTTCGTCACCACCTCGTTCGCCGCCGCCGCGCTGGGCGGGGTGGCCGGCGTGCTGATCGGCCTGTACTCGAACGCGCTGTTCCCGCTGATGGGCCAGCCGATGCTGCACAAGGGCATCGCGGTCATCATCCTGGGGGGCATGGGCGACATACGCGGCGCCATGCTGGGCGGTCTTTTCCTGGGCTTCGCCGAGGTGCTGTCGGTGGCTTACATCGGCTCCACCATGCGCGACGCGGTGGCTTTCGGCCTGCTGTTCCTGATCCTGCTGGTGCGCCCGCAAGGTCTGTTCGGCAAAGTGGTTCAACGCAAGGCTTGAGTATGAGCGGATTCGAAAACTTCTGGGCCATCTATGGCAACCTGGTGCTCACGCTGGGCACCAACGCATTGTTGGCCCTCTCCATCTGGCTGACCCTGGCCTGCGGCATGCTGGCCATGGCCAACGCCGCCTTCATGGGCATCGGGGCGTACACCGCCGCGCTGCTCACCATGAACTACGACGCGCCGTTCACGGTCGCGTTGGCCGGCGGCATGGCCGCGCCCGCGCTGGTGGCGGCCCTGATCGGCCTGCCCACCCTGCGCCTGTCCGGGGTCTATCTCGCGATGGCCACGCTGGGCTTCGGCGAAGTGGTGCGCGTGACGGTGCTGAACACTGAATCCATCACCGGCGGCGCCCTGGGCCTTAACGGCATTCCGCAGCTGACGCAGTGGTGGCACGTGCTGCTGGCGGTCGTCATCGTGCTGCTGGTGCTGTGGCGCGTGCGCGCCTCCAAGGTCGGCCGCGCCTTCGACGCCATCCGCGGCGACGAAACCGCCGCCGGCCTGATGGGCATCGACGTGCGCGCCAACAAGATGCTGGCCTTCGTGGCCGGCGCCGTGATCGCGGGTCTGGCCGGTGCGCTCAACGCCCACCTGACCTTCTTCATCGGCCCCAACGAATACGGCTTCGACCGTGGCGTGGAAATCCTGACCATGGCCATCCTGGGCGGCATCGGCGGCCTGACCGGCCCCGTGCTGGGCAGCTTCATCATCACGGTGCTGCCCGAGCTGCTGCGCGGATTCGCGGATTTCCGCCTCGTCCTCAACGGAGTGATTCTGGTGGTGATAGTGCTGTTCCTGCCGCAAGGCATCTGGGATCCGGCGCGCTTCAAGCGCTGGATGCGTCAAGGAGGCAAGCGCCATGCTTGAGCTCTCCTCCGTCTCCAAGAACTTCGGCGGCCTGCACGTGCTGCATGACGTCAGCCTGTCGGTGCCCGAAGGCGCCATCTTCGGCCTGATCGGCCCCAACGGCGCCGGCAAGACCACGGTGTTCAACCTGATCACCGGCTTGCTGCCGCCCAGCGGCGGCGCCATCACCTTCCAGGGCGAGAGCGTGCTGCGCAAGAAGCCGCACAGCATCACGCGCATGGGCATCGCCCGCACCTTCCAGAACATCCGTCTCTTCAAGGAGATGACGCTGCTGGAGAACGTGGTGGTGGGCGCCTACCGCCACATGAACTACGGCTTTCCCGGCCTGCTGCTGGGCCTGCCGGGTTACCGCGAGGCCGAGCAGCGCGCCCGCGAGCGCGCCCACGAACTGCTGACCTGGATGCGCCTGGACCACAAGGCCAACGACCTGGCGGATAACCTGTCCTACGGCGAACAGCGCCGCCTGGAGCTGGCGCGCGCGCTGGCCACCGAGCCCAAGCTGCTGCTGCTGGACGAGCCCGTGGCCGGCATGAACACCGGCGAGCGGGCCGAACTCATGCGCGAGATCCTGGCGATCCGCGACCGCGGCTACACCATCCTCATGATCGAGCACGACATGCGCTTCGTCATGGGCCTGTGCGAACGCATCGCGGTGCTGAACTTCGGCAAGATCATCGCCTGCGGCGGTCCCGAGGAAATCCGCAACAATGAGCAGGTCATCGAGGCCTACCTGGGCCGCGAAGACGACGACGACACCGAACTGGCGGAGGGCGCGAAATGAGCGCAATGCTGGAAGTCCGCGGGCTCGAGGTCAATTACGGCCACATCGAAGCTGTCCGCGGCATAGACCTGGATCTGAACGCCAAGGAAATCACCGCGCTGGTCGGCGCCAACGGCGCCGGCAAATCGACCACGCTGCTGGCGCTGTCGGGCCTGCTGCCCAAGGCGCGCGGCCGCATCACGTTCGAAGGCGAGGACATCACCAACCTGGCGCCGCACCAGCTGGTGGCGCGCGGCATCGTGCAGGTGCCCGAAGGCCGCGCCATCCTCACCACCATGACGGTGCTGGAAAACCTGGAGCTGGGCGCCTACCGCCGCGGCCTGAAGAACGTCGGCGACGACCTGGAATACGTGTTCAACCTGTTCCCGCGCCTGAAGGAGCGGATCACGGGAATCGCCGGCAACCTGTCCGGCGGCGAACAGCAGATGCTGGCGATCGGCCGCGCCCTGATGGCCAAGCCGCGCCTGCTGCTGCTGGACGAACCGTCCATGGGCCTGGCGCCCATCGTGGTCCAGGAAATCTTCCGCTCGCTGCGCGCCATCAACGCCGACGGCCTGACCCTGTTCCTGGTGGAGCAGAACGTGCGCCAGGCGCTCAAGATCGCGCAGCAGGGCTACGTGCTGGAAAACGGCGCCATGGCGCTGACCGGCACCGGCCGCGAACTGCTGGGCCATCCCCGCGTGCTGGAAGCCTATCTCGGCGGCTGATACGGGGCAGGGGGGATGCGTCCCTCCTGCCGGATTCTTCCGTGTGCGCACGGGGTTGCCCATTTTTTGAGCAACTGTGCTAGAATCGTTGGCTTTCCCTCATTTTGGCCAGAAGCACGGGCGGGTAATAACGCTTAGGCAGACGCCGATATGGGCTGGAGTTGCCGGTTTTTTTCCGGCAATTCGGCTTAGTTGGGGAAAAAACCTGGTTGGATGGTCCAGCCAGAGAAAATTTTTACTAGGAACCATCATGAAGACCTTTGTGGCCAAGCCGCATGAAGTCCAACGTGACTGGTTTGTGATCGACGCCAAGGGCAAAGTCCTCGGTCGTGTGGCCAGCGAAGTCGCACGTCGTCTGCGTGGCAAGCACAAACCTGAATTCACGCCGCACGTTGATACCGGTGACTACATCGTCATCATCAACGCTGCCGATATCGTCGTTACGGGTAGCAAGGCGAAGGACAAGAAGTACTTCCGCCACACCACGTACCCGGGCGGTATCCGTGAAACGAACTTCGAGAAGCTCCAAGAGCGTTTCCCCGGCCGCGCCATCCAGAAGGCTGTCAAGGGCATGCTGCCCAAGGGTCCTCTGGGCTACGCCATGATCAAGAAACTGAAGGTGTACGCCGGTGCCGAGCACCCGCACACCGCCCAGCAGCCCAAGACGCTGGATATCTAAGGAAACGCCATGATCGGTAACTGGAACTACGGAACCGGCCGTCGCAAAACCTCGGTGGCTCGCGTTTTCATCAAGAAGGGCACGGGCAAGATCGTCGTCAACGGCAAGCCCGTCGACGAGTTCTTCGCTCGCGAAACCGGCCGCATGATCGTGCGCCAGCCGCTGGAACTGACCGGCCACCTGGAATCGTTCGACATCAAGGTCAACGTGCACGGCGGCGGTGAAACCGGCCAGGCCGGCGCAGTCCGTCACGGCATCACGCGTGCCCTGATCGACTACGACGCCACCCTGAAGTCCGCGCTGTCGCAAGCCGGCTTCGTGACCCGCGATGCCCGCGAAGTCGAACGCAAGAAGGTCGGCTTCCGCAAGGCGCGCCGTCGCAAGCAGTTCAGCAAGCGCTAAGGCGCTCTGCACCAAAAGCCCGCTTCGGCGGGCTTTTTTCATATGGCCGCCGCGGTCCGGCGCGGAACTCCGCGCCTCGGCCGCGGTCCGAACCTGGTGTTGCGGCGCCATCCCGGCCGCTGTGCCGCAACGCCGCTGTCCCGAGCGATACAATCTATCCTCGTTCTTCGAAGAGCACTTACCATGGCCCAAGCATCGAACACCCGCATCAAGGTCGGCATCGTCGGCGGCACCGGCTATACCGGCGTCGAACTGCTGCGCTTGCTGTCGCAGCACCCCAACGTGGAACTGACCGCCATCACCTCCCGCAAGGAAGACGGGCTGCCTGTCGCCGACATGTATCCGAACCTGCGCGGCCGCGTGAACATCGCCTTCTCGGCGCCGGAAAAGGCCACGCTGACCGATTGCGACGTGGTGTTCTTTGCGACGCCGCACGGCGTGGCCATGGCCCAGGCCCAGGAACTGATCGCCGCTGGCACCCGGGTCATCGACCTGGCCGCGGACTTCCGCCTGCAGGACATCCCCACCTTCGAACGCTGGTACAAGATTCCCCATACCTGCCCCGACATCCTGGCCGAATCGCAGTACGGCCTGGTCGAACTGAACCGCGAAGCCATCGCCAAGGCGCGCGTCATCGGCAACCCGGGCTGCTATCCCACCACCGTGCTGCTCGGCCTGGCGCCGCTGCTCGAAGGCGGCAAGAAGCTGGTCGACGCGCAGACCCTGATCGCCGACTGCAAGTCGGGCGTGTCGGGCGCCGGCCGCAAGGCCGAAGTGGGTTCGCTGTTCTCGGAGGCTTCCGACAACTTCAAGGCCTATGGCGTGGCCGGCCATCGCCACCACCCCGAAATCGTCGCCCAGCTGGAAAAGATCGCCGGCGGCAAGGTCGGCCTGACCTTCGTGCCCCACCTGGTGCCGATGATCCGCGGCATGTTCTCCACGATCTACGCGCGCATCCTGCCCGAGGCCCGCGACACCGACTTCCAGGCGCTGTTCGAAGAACGCTACGCGAACGAGCCCTTCGTCGACGTGATGCCGGCCGGCAGCCTGCCCGAGACGCGCTCGGTGCGCGCGTCCAACAACCTGCGCATCGCGCTCAGCCGTCCCGGCAACGGCGACCAGCTCATCGTGCTGGTGGTGCAGGACAACCTGGTCAAGGGCGCCGCCGGCCAGGCGGTGCAGAACATGAACCTGATGTTCGGCGTGCCCGAATCCACCGGCCTGGACCAGGTCGCCATCCTGCCCTGACGTAAACAAGGTCCGCGGCCCGGCCGCGGGCCGCCGTCCTTCATGCCTCCAGACCCCAACGCAACGCCCCAGACCCGCCCGGCCGGCGGGCTGCTGCGCGTGTTCGCGGGCCTGCTGGCGGGCGTGCTGCTGGGCGGCTCCGCGGGCTATTTCTACGCCCGCCAGCTCTACCGGCCGCAGGACGCGGTCGTCATCAGCGCCCGCCAGGCCGAGGCCCAGGAAGAGTCCATGCGCCAGCAGGCCACGCAGCTGCGCTACGTCCAGGGGCAGCTCGACGCCGCCGACGGCGAACTGGTCATCGAGCGCGCCGCGCGCCAGGAACTCGAAACCGAGCTGCGCGCCGTCCAGGCCGAAGTCGGCCGGGTGCGCGACCAGCTGGCGTTCTATGAGCAGCTGCTGCCGCCGGGCCCCGAAGGCGCCGTCGACATCCGCGGCGTGCAGATCGACCGCGGCGGCGGCGGCCTGCGCTACAAGGTCCTGCTCATGCGCAGCGGCCGCAATGGCGGTACGCCGTTCGCCGGGGCCTTGCGGTTCCAGGCCACCGGCACCCTCCAGGGCGAGACGGTCACCGTCGAGCTGGCCCCGCTGCAGGTAAAGGCCGAATCCGGCCCGGTGACCAATACCGGCGAAAGCACCGCCGCGGCCTCGCTGGCCCTGCAGTTCGACCAGTACCAGCGCAGCCAGGGCGTGCTGGCGCTGCCAGAGGGCTTTGTCCCCGAAAGCGTGACCGTCAGCGTGCTGGAAGGCGAAACCGTGCGCGCGTCGCGCAACGTCAAGCTGGAACTTTGAGTCTGCGCAAAGCGTGCGCTATAGTGACAACATACGGGCGGCGAGGCCGCTCACCGAAATATGGCCGAACCGGCCAGGAGTGAACCATGAATGCAGTGACCGAAACCGTCGACCTGCAGGCCGCCCCGCCTGCTCCCTTGCTCTTTACCGACTCGGCCGCGGCCAAAGTGAAGGATCTGTTGGCCGAAGAGGGCAATCCCGAGCTCAAGCTGCGCGTATTCGTGCAGGGCGGCGGCTGTTCGGGCTTCCAGTACGGCTTCACCTTCGATGAAGTCGTCAACGAAGACGACACCGTGCTGGACAAGGCCGGCGTGCAGCTGCTGGTCGATCCGATGAGCTTCCAGTACCTGGTCGGCGCCGAAATCGACTACAAGGAAGACCTGGAAGGCGCGCAGTTCGTCATCCGCAATCCCAACGCCAGCACCACCTGCGGCTGCGGTTCCTCGTTCTCGGTGTAAACCGCCGGTTCCGAGTCGCCAAGAAAAGCCCTTCGGCATGCCGAAGGGCTTTTTTGCGTGTGAGGGGTGTGATGGGTTTCGCGCGTTCGAGGTTCTCTTTCTTGCCTATGGTTTCTCGCGCTACACCCATCCTACGGTAGGCGCGTAGGATGGGTGTAGCGCGAGATATTTTGAACAAGAACGAGAACCTCGAACGCGCGAAACCCATCAGCCAGCCCACAGCCCCCCTTTCCATCCCGCCTAAGCCGGATAAAGCCCCCCCAGAATACGCTCCCCCCGCGCTCCCGTGACCGCGGGCATGCCCGCCGGCCGCCGCTCCAGGAACGCCTGCGCCAGCCACGCAAACGCCAGGGCCTCGACTTCCTGCGCCGGCACGCCCAGCGCGTCGGTGGCCTGCACCGGCCGCTGCAGGCAGTACGCCAGCTCGCGCATCAGCCCCGGATTGCGCGCGCCGCCGCCGCAGACGTACACCTCCTGGGTGCCGGGCGCGGCCGCGTCGATGGCGTTGGCCACGCTGCGCGCCGTCAGCCGCTCCAGCGTGGCCTGCACGTCCTGCGGCGCCGGGCTGGGGCCGTCGTAGGCCGCCAGCCGGCTGTCCAGCCATTGCATGTTGAACAGGTCGCGGCCGGTGGACTTGGGCGGCGGCAGGGCGAACCAGGGCTCGCCGGCGATCAGCTGTTCCAGCAGCGGCGCCAGCACCCGGCCGGTGGCGGCCCAGCGGCCGTCGGCGTCGAACGGCGCGCCCAGGTGGCGCTGGCACCAGCCGTCGAGCAGCACGTTGGCCGGACCGGTGTCGAAGCCGCGCGGGGGCTGGCCGGGCGCGAGCAGCGTCACGTTGGCGATGCCGCCCAGGTTGAGCACGGCGCGGCCGTGGGCGGCGCCGAAGACGGCCGCGTGAAAGGGGGGCACCAGCGGCGCGCCCTGGCCGCCGGCGGCCACGTCGCGGCTGCGGAAGTCGGCCACCACGTCGATGCCGGTCAGTTCGGCCAGCAGGGCGGGCGCGTTGAGCTGCACGGTATAGCCGCGGTCGGGGCGGTGCCGCACCGTCTGGCCGTGGGCGCCGATGGCCGCCACGTCCTGCGCCGCCACCGCGGCGTCCTGCAGCAGCGCGGCCACGGCCTGGGCATACAGGCGGGCCAGCGCATTGGCGGCCAGCGCGCCACGCGCCAGTTCGTCCTCGCCGGGCTGGTTCAGCGCCAGCAGTTCCTGGCGCAGGCCGGCCGGCATGGGCAGGCTGGCGCTGGCCAGCACCTGGGGCGGCTGCCCGCCGCCCAGGCGCGCCAGCACGCCGTCGACGCCGTCGACGCTGGTGCCCGACATCAAGCCGATGTAGAGCCTGGAATCCTTGGAGACTCGGGAAGTCACGGGATGGCCTCTCGCAATAAAAAAAGCGGCCGCGCAGTGATCGTGCGGGGCCGCCTTCGGGGTGACGTCTTGCCTAGCGGCTGGCCACGTTGGTCAGCGCGTCGGGCAGGGTCTGCTGGAACTGGGTCAGCAGCTGGATCTGCTGCTTGTACGGGGCCACGGCCTGGTTGAACGCGCGCACTTCGGCGGGTTCCAGGCTGCGCGCCACGGGCAGGTCCACGGCCAGCGGGTCGACCGGCTGGTTGGCCACGCGGAACTCGTAGTGCAGGTGCGGGCCGGTGGCCCAGCCGGTGGAGCCGACGTAGCCCAGCAGCTGGCCTTGCGAGATCTTCGCGCCCTTGGTGATGCCCTGGGCGATGCGGCTCTGGTGCGCGTACAGCGTCGAGTACTTGCCGTGGTGCTTGACGATGACCACGTTGCCGTAGCCGTTCTGCCAGCCGGCGAATTCGACCGTGCCGTCGGCGGTGGAGTGGATCGGGGTGCCGGACGGCGCCGCGTAGTCCACGCCCTTGTGTCCCGTCCAGGTCTTGTGGATGGGGTGCATGCGCATGCCGAAGGTGGAGCTGATGCGGCTGAACTTCAGCGCGGTGCGCAGGAAGGCGCCGCGCAGGCTGGTGCCGTCGAAGTCGTAGTACGAGCCGCTCTTGTCGTCGGGGCTGAACCAGACGGCGCTGTAGGTCTTGCCGCCGTTGATGAATTCCAGCGCCAGCACGCGGCCGGCGCCGGCGTAGCGCCCGTCGTGCGAGCGCACTTCGTAGACCACGCGGAACTGGTCGCCCTGGCGCAGGTCGCGCAGGAAGTCGATCTTGGCGCTGAGGATGTCGGCCATCTGCATGGTGACCGAATCCGGGATGCCGGCCTCGTCGGTGGCGCCGAACAGCGAGGAGCGGATCGTGCCCACGGCCACGCGGGTCTGGCGCTCGGTGTTTTCGGTGACTTCCTCGGCCTTGTAGCTGTCGCCCGACGGCGCCACGTGCAGCAGGCGCGTGACGATCTGGCCGTCGGCCTCGTTGCCGGGGGTGTGGATATAGCGCAGCCAGAGCAGCTTGCCGTCTTCGTCGGTCGCGGCCTGCACGGAGCGGCCGGGGTACAGCTTGTAGATGCTGCGGGCGCTGGCGTCGTGGGTCAGGAAGGCCTGCAGGTTGGGCGCGTCCAGGTCCAGGCGCTGCAGCACGGCCGACAGCGTGTCGCCCGGGCGGATGCGGGTCTCGCTGATGTAGGGCGCGGCGCTGGGGGCGCTGACTTCGACCTGCTCGGCGCTTAGCGGCAGGACGCTGCGGATGATGCGCGACGGGGGGAGTTCGGTGCGGTCGGGTTGCTGCACCATGCCGAGGGCGGCGGCGCCGGCAAACAGGCCGAGTGCGGTGACGAGAAGAGTGCGACGGAAAAGTCCCGAGCGGTGCGGCTTGGGTTCTACGGGCGCAAACAGGGCAGCAACTTTGCGCTTGATGCTACTCGCCAGTTCGTGGAGGCCACGAGTCATCGTGAAGTTACCCTCTCAGGTGGCAGGAGCTCGCAGGGTGCGTATGCGGACATACCCTCGCGCGCCACGGTTTCCGGGGCAAGGGCAGGCGCGAGGCGCATCTTGTGAACAACGGGTGAGTGAAACGGAAAAAACCGGGGTAAAGCGGCCGCAACTGCGTATAGCTGGCAATTGCGTATGATTAGGGCGGTATCCTAGCCGATTCGGCTAGAATTTTCGATAGTTTTCGTCACTTTTTACACCTTTTTGTCGGCCAAAGCCGCGTCAGTCCCCCTGCCATGTCATCCTCAGAAGCCCCCATCACTCCCGAAGTCGAAGCCGATCTGCGTATAGCCCAGCGTGGCTGCGACGAACTCCTGGTCGAATCCGAGTTCGTCCGCAAGCTGGCCCGCAGCCGCGCCACCGGCGTGCCGCTGCGCATCAAGCTGGGGCTGGACCCCACCGCGCCCGACATCCACCTGGGCCACACGGTGGTGCTGAACAAGATGCGCCAGCTGCAGGACATGGGGCACAACGTCATCTTCCTGATCGGCGATTTCACCTCGACCATCGGCGATCCCAGCGGCCGCAACAACACCCGCCCGCCGCTGACCCGCGAGCAGATCGAGGCCAACGCCCAGACCTATTACGCCCAGGCCAGCCTGGTGCTGGACCCGGCGCGCACCGAGATCCGCTACAACTCCGAGTGGTGCGATCCGCTGGGCGCGCGCGGCATGATCCAGCTGGCCTCGCGCTACACCGTGGCGCGCATGATGGAGCGCGAGGACTTCACCAAGCGCTTCAAGAACGGCGTGCCGATCTCGGTGCACGAATTCCTGTATCCGCTGATGCAGGGCTATGACTCGGTGGCGCTGAAGTCCGATCTGGAGCTGGGGGGCACCGATCAGAAGTTCAACCTGCTGGTCGGCCGCGAGCTGCAAAAGGAATATGGCCAGGAGCCCCAGTGCATCCTGACGATGCCGCTGCTGGTGGGCACCGACGGCGTCGAGAAGATGTCCAAGTCCAAGGGCAACTACATCGGCATTTCGGAGTCGCCCGACTCCATGTTCGGCAAGCTCATGTCGATTTCCGACACGCTGATGTGGCGCTACTTCGAGCTGCTGTCGTTCCTGTCGCTGGACGCGATCGCCGCGCTCAAGCAGGAAATCGACGGCGGGCGCAACCCGCGCGACGCCAAGGTCATGCTGGCCCAGGAAATCATCACGCGCTTCCACTCGGCCAAGGCCGCCGAAGCGGCGCTGGCCACGTTCGAGGCCCGCTTCCGCGACGGCGCCATTCCCGACGACATCCCCGAAGTGAACATCGGCGGCGCGCCGGTGGGCATACTCAAGCTGCTGCGCGAAGCCGGCCTGGTGGCGTCCGGCTCGGAGGCGCAGCGCAACGTGGAGCAGGGCGGCGTGCGCGTCAACGGCGACCGCGTGGAAGACAAATCGTTGCAATTGCCCGCGGGGTCTTACGTGGTCCAGGTGGGCAAGCGCAAGTTCGCGCGTGTTAATTTGAAGCCGTGACAATCAGGATTTGATACCCTGTGAGCGTACGGGCAGGGGCTGTGGGGCCTTTGCGGCAAATCTAGGAGCACGACATGGAACTCTCGAGTTTGTCCTTTTCCGATCACGAGTCGATTCCGGAGCGCTACGCTTTCGGCAAGATCGATGCGCAATCGCACGTCGCGCTGGCAGACAACTACAACCCGCAGTTTTCCTGGGACGACGTCCCGGCGGGTACGCAGTCGTTCGCCCTGATCTGCCACGATCCCGACGTCCCCTCCAGTCCCGACGACGTCAACCAGGAAGGCCGCGAAGTGCCGGCCGACCTGCCGCGCGTGGACTTCTTCCACTGGGTGCTGGTGGACCTGGCCGCCGACATGCGCGAAATCGACGAAGGGGCCTTCTCCAACGGCATCACGCCGCGCGGCAAGGGCGGCCCGCTGGCGCCCATGGACACGCGCCAGGGCATCAACTCGTATTCCTCGTGGTTCGCCAATGACCACGACATGAGCGGGGATTATTTCGGCTATGACGGCCCGTGCCCGCCCTGGAACGACGCGCTGGTGCACCGCTACGTGTTCACCCTGTACGCGCTGGACGTGCCGACCCTGAACCTGCAGGGTTCGTTCACCGGCGAGGACGCGCTGCGCGCCATGCAGAACCACGTGCTGGCCAAGGCCTCGCTGACCGGCACCTACACGCTCAACCCCAGGCTTGCGCCCAAGCAGATCGGCGCCACCTCGGCCTCCTGAGGCCGCACCGCCGGAAAGGGGCCGCTTTATGCGGCCCTTTTTTTCTTGCCGGCTTGCATGAAAGTTCCTCAAGCCGGCTTGAGGCGTTTTGCCGTACGCGCCGCGATGCCGTGGTTTTCGCGCCCGTCGCGGCATTTTTGCCCGGGTTGCGCGCATTTTGGCGGCAATTTGCCCGGCCCGACGCGGTAAACTATCCGCCATTGTCCGGGTTTACCCCGTCCGACGCCGTTTTCCTCTCTTTCTTACCGTCTCAGGAACCCCCCGTCATGTTTGACCGCAACCTCACCCTGTCCAAGGCTGACCCGGACGTTTGGGCCGCCATCCAGAAGGAAGACGTGCGCCAGGAGCAGCACATCGAGCTGATCGCTTCGGAAAACTACGCCAGCCCGGCCGTCATGGAAGCCCAGGGCACGCAGTTCACGAACAAGTACGCCGAAGGCTACCCGGGCAAGCGCTACTACGGCGGTTGCGAGTACGTGGACGTGGTCGAACAGCTGGCCATCGACCGCCTGAAGCAGATCTTCGGCGCCGAAGCCGCCAACGTGCAGCCCAACTCGGGCTCGCAGGCCAACCAGGGCGTGTACATGGCCGTCCTCAAGCCGGGCGACACCGTGCTGGGCATGAGCCTGGCCGAAGGCGGCCACCTGACCCACGGCGCTTCCGTCAACGCCTCGGGCAAGCTGTACAACTTCATCTCGTACGGCCTGGACGAAAACGAAGTCCTGAACTACGCCCAGGTCGAGCAGCTGGCCAAGGAGCACAAGCCCAAGCTGATCGTCGCCGGCGCCTCGGCCTACGCCCTGCACATCGATTTCGAGCGCATGGCCCGCATCGCCCACGACAACGGTGCGCTGTTCATGGTCGACATCGCCCACTACGCCGGCCTGGTCGCCGGCGGCGTCTACCCCAACCCGGTGCCGCACGCCGACTTCGTCACCTCGACCACGCACAAGTCGCTGCGCGGCCCGCGCGGCGGCGTCATCATGATGAAGGCCGAGTACGAAAAGATCATCAACTCGGCGATCTTCCCCGGCATCCAGGGCGGCCCGCTGATGCACGTCATCGCCGGCAAGGCCGTGGCCTTCAAGGAAGCGCTGGAACCCGAGTTCAAGACCTACGCCGAGCAGGTCGTCAAGAACGCCAAGGTCCTGGCCGACACGCTGGTCAAGCGCGGCCTGCGCATCGTTTCCGGCCGCACCGAAAGCCACGTGATGCTGGTGGACCTGCGCTCCAAGGGCATCACCGGCAAGGAAGCCGAAGCCGTGCTGGGCCAGGCCCACATCACGGTCAACAAGAACGCCATCCCGAACGACCCGGAAAAGCCCTTCGTGACCAGCGGCATCCGCCTGGGCACGCCGGCCATGACCACCCGCGGCTTCAAGGAAGCGGAAGCCGAGCTGACCGCCAACCTGATCGCCGACGTGCTGGACAACCCGCGCGACGAGGCCAACATCGCCGCCGTGCGCGCCCGCGTCAATGAACTGACCGCGCGCCTGCCGGTCTACGGCAAGAAGTAAGCCCGCCTGCGGGCCGCGCGCCCGCACTGGCCTGGCTAAGGGACGGTCCGCAAGGCGCCGTCCCTTCGCTTTTTTTGCGGGCCCCGGCCTTGCGGCCTGGCCTGTATGGATGGCTGCGGGTCGCCGTTACAATATGCTTAACTATTGCCTCCAGCGCCTTTAGGGATCACACATGCGGTGTCCATTTTGCGGCAATGCCGAAACGCAGGTCGTCGACAGCCGGGTCTCCGAAGAGGGCGACGCCATCCGGCGTCGCCGCCGCTGCCTGTCCTGCGACAAGCGGTTCACCACGTATGAACGGGTGGAGCTCGCCATGCCTTCGGTCGTCAAGCGCAACGGCAGCCGCAGCGATTACGATCCCGGCAAGCTGCGCGCCAGCCTGAGCCTGGCGCTGCGCAAGCGGCCGGTCAGCACCGAAGACGTGGACGCCGCGGTCGCCCGCATCGAAGAGCAGCTGCTGGCCAGCGGGCTGCGCGAGGTGCCCACCGAGCAGATCGGCGAACTGGTCATGAACGAGCTGCGCAAGCTCGACAAGGTGGCCTACGTGCGCTTCGCCTCGGTCTACAAGAGCTTCGAGGACATCGGCGAATTCGTCGAGGCCATCCGCGAGATGCAGGGCCCGCTGCTGCCGGGCAAGCTGCGCAAGGACTAAGCCCCGTCCCGTCAGTGTTCGGCCGCCGCGCGCGCCAGGCTGGGCGTGAGCGGCTGGAACTTGCGCCAGACCCGCCGCATGTGCTGGGCCGAGCCAAAACCCGATTTTTCGGCCACGCGCTCCAGGTCCAGCCGGGTGTCGCGCAGCAGGTCGCGCGCCAGCGCCACGCGTATCTGGTAGAGATAGTCCATCGGCGTGCAGCCCGCGTGCTCGCGGAACAGGCGGGTCAGATGGCGCGCGCTGGTATGCGCGTGGTCGGCCAGCGATTGCGCCGACCACGGCGCGGCCGGATCGCGGATCACGGCGTCCTGCACCCGGTGCACGCCCGGATGCAGGTGGCTGCGGTGGTCCAGCCAGGGCGACAGCGCCGAATCGGTGCCGGCGCGCCGCTGGTAGACCACCATGTCGCGCGCCACCTCGCTGGCCACCCGCGGCCCGCAATGGCGCGACACCATGTGCAGCGCCAGGTCGATGCCGGCGGTAATGCCGGCGCTGCTGACCAGTTTGCCGTCCTCGACGAAGATGCGGTTGTCGTGCAGCCGCGCGCTCGGGTCTATGGCCGCCAGCTGCTGCAGGCAGCTGTGGTGCGTGGTGCATTCGCGCTGCCGCGTCAGTCCGGCGCGGGCCGCGAACAGCGCGCCCGCGCACACGGTCATCAGCGTGAAGCCGTCGGCCGGGTGGCGCTGCGCGAGCCACTCGATGATGGCGCGGGCCTGCGGCTCGTCCAGGCGCGTGGGCTGGCCCACCACGCCCGATACGATGACCAGCGCGTGCGCCGGCAAGGCTGCTGGCAGCGGCTTGACCTGGGCCAGGTGCAGGCCGGGCAGGCCGCTCTCGACCTCGCGCGACGGGCCGCAGAAATGCAGTTCGAACGCGCCGGGGCAGAGTTTGTTGGCCACGCGGAACGCTTCGGCCGGGCCGGCCACGTCCAGCAGGACGACGCCTTGCGACAGCACGAAATACACCGGCACCATGCGCGGCTCCTAGCCCGCCAGCGCGTCGGCGGCCCGCGCGATGCGGGCGAAGCGCCCCTGCAGCACCAGTTCGGTGCGGTCGCGGATCTCGGCCGGCGTGTAGTTCTTGCCGGACGGACTCTGCATGGCGAAGGTCAGCGTGGCGTCGGTCGGGAATACGACCTTGAAACCGGCGTCGCTGGCGTGGCGGGCCGTGGTTTCGCAGCACTGCTCGGTGCGGATGCCGCAGACGATGACGCCCTCGATGCCGTGCTCGCGCAGCCAGTCGTGCAGGCTGGCGCCGTCGGCGTCGACCGCGTAGAGCGAGGAATGCACGGTCTTGTGGAACACGGCGGAGGGGGCGAGGTGCAGCTCCTTCAGCGTGCGCACGTGGCCGGAAGCCAGCGAGAACGGGTTGGCCGGGTCGTTGGCGGCGCTGGTGTGGAACACCTGCAGCACCGGCATGTCGCGGGCGACGGCGGCGTCGATCAGGGACTGGATCTGCCCGAGGAACGCCGGATATTCCGTTTCGTCCCAAAACGGACGCAGCCGGAAAGATTCTTGTACGTCGATGACGATCAGCGCTTGTTTCATGGACCGGCTCCAGGCAGTGGAATAAAAAGGGGTGTAGCGACAGTTTTACTGCAATCCCGGCCCCGCCGGCGCGCCGCGAAAGACGCCTATCGGCCCAAAACGGACATTCACTGCCGGCCCCGTCGCAGGCGGCCGGCGCGGCATACAATCCTGGGCATGATGACCCCGAGCGACCCCGACGACGTTTTCTGGATGCGACGCGCGCTGGACCTGGCGCGCACCGTCATGTACTCCACCGCGCCCAACCCCCGGGTCGGCTGCGTGATCGTGCGCGACGGGCGCGTGCTGGGCGAAGGCGCGACCCAGCCCCCCGGCGGTCCCCATGCCGAAGTCTGCGCCCTGCGCGACGCGCAGGCGCGCGGCGAGTCGGTGGCCGGCGCCACGCTGTACGTGACGCTGGAACCCTGCAGCCATTACGGCCGCACGCCGCCCTGCGTGGACGCGGTGCTGGCGGCGCGTCCGGCGCGCGTGGTGGTGGCGCTGGGCGATCCGAATCCGCTGGTCAACGGGCAGGGCCTGGCGCGGCTGCGCGAGGCCGGCATTGCGGTCACCACCGGCGTGTGCCGGGAAGAAGCGCTGGCGGTCAACGCGGGCTTTATTTCCCGCATGAGCCGCGGGCTGCCCTGGGTGTGGATGAAAATGGCGGCCTCGCTGGACGGCCGCAGCGCCCTGCATAACGGCGTATCGCAATGGATCACCGGCGCGGACGCCCGCGCCGACGGCCATCGCTGGCGCGCGCGCAGCTGCGTGGTGCTGACCGGCATGGGCACCGTGCTGAAGGACGACCCGCAGCTGAACGTGCGCGGCGTGGATACGCCGCGCCAGCCGCGCAAGGCGGTGGTCGACGGCCGCTTCGAGATCCCCGAGCACGCCAGGCTTTTCGACGGCGCCGAAGTCATCGTCTTCACCGCCCGCGAGGACGCGGCCAAGGCCGCGCGGCTGCATGCCATGAACGCGCGCGTCGTGCCGCTGCCCGGCGCGACGCCGGACCGGGTGGATCTGCCGGCGATGATGCGTTGGCTGGCGGCCGAGCAGATCAACGAAGTGCACGTGGAGGCCGGCGCCGGCCTGAGCGGCGCGCTGGTCGCGGCAGACTGCGTCGACGAACTGCTGCTGTACATGGCGCCGGTGCTGCTGGGCGATGCCGCCGGCATGGTGCGGCTGCCGATGCTGGAGCACCTGGAAGCCGCCCGTCGCTACGAATTCATCGACGCCGAACGGGTGGGCGCGGACCTGCGCGTGCGCGCCCGGGTCGCCGAAACGTGGCGCCAGCTCATGCAGCGCGTGGAATTGCCCGCGCTGTCCTGAGGCGCATAAACCGCACTGGCGCAAGGGCTGCTAGCACTCGGCATGTGCGGCTGCCAGCCGCGCAACGCCGCGCGCGCGATGCGATGACGCCAAATTCGCGAGCTTTTATCCGCATGTTTCGTGCCGCCGATGCGCGCCGCCGCGCATGCCAAGATACGGACTATTTTGGGCATTGCGCAAAATGAATTGCCACAAAACCTTCAATTGGCTATAGCATAGGCACATGACTAGGCGATACGTCCTGAAGGCTTAAACCGTTCAGTGCCACATGCCCTCGTCACCACGGATTCCCGTGCCGCGTTATCGGCGCTTTTTCACGACCGGAGCGGCACGCTGCTGAACGAAGACGCCACGCGCCGTTCAGACCGTCCGCTGCCATCGCATAGCGGGCGCATCGGGTTTGGCCCGAATCATAAGAATCCTCGGGATATCGCTCTTCCCTTCAAATCATTGCCGAGCATTTCATTGCAGGCGCGCTTATCGTGCGCGCATACGGCGATATGCTGACAGCGAATGAGCGAACATTCTTCACGTAAGTTGCAATCCCTGACGGAACTTGTGTCCGAAGGGTGCAGCCTAAACGGAAAGGGCCTGATCGTGCTCATGGTTGATGTGTGGCGAAAGCAACATACCTTCCGGCCAACAATGCATATCGCGAGATTGTCTAGTAATGCGCGAGCGCTGAGGCACAATGGGGACACGTAGGGACGTATTGGATTTTTCGCGTGTTGTAGGAGGTTTCCGTGCAAAACATCGTCGAAGGCTTCAAGTCGCAGTATGCAAAAGAGCAGGAATCAGAACTCTCCCTCGAGGAGTACCTGAATCTCGCGAAACGCGATCCCATGGCGTACGCCAGTCCCGCTGAGCGCATGCTGGCCGCGATCGGCGAACCCGAGATCGTGGATACGCGTAACGACCCACGTCTTTCCCGTTTGTTTTCCAACCGGACCATCCGGCGCTATCCGGCGTTCCAGGAGTTCTACGGCATGGAGGACGTGATCGGGCAGATCGTTGCGTTCTTCAAGCACGCGGCCCAGGGACTGGAGGAGCGCAAGCAAATCCTGTATCTGCTGGGGCCCGTGGGCGGCGGCAAGTCGTCCATCGCGGAGCGGCTCAAGGCCTTGATGGAGACCTATCCCATCTATGCCTTGAAGGGCTCGCCGGTCAACGAATCGCCGCTGGGCCTGTTCCATCCGGAACGGTTCGGCGACATGCTGGAAAAGGAATACGGCATTCCGCGCCGCTACCTGACCGGCATCATGTCGCCGTGGGCCGTCAAGCGCCTGAAGGAATACGACGGCGACATCTCGCAGTTCCGCGTGGTGCGCCTGAATCCGTCGGTGCTGCGCCAGACCGCCATCGCCAAGACCGAGCCGGGCGACGAGAACAACCAGGACATCTCCTCGCTGGTCGGCAAGGTCGACATCCGCAAGCTCGACCGCCATTCGCAGGACGACCCGGACGCCTATAGCTATTCTGGCGGCCTGTGCCTGGCCAACCAGGGCCTGCTCGAGTTCGTGGAGATGTTCAAGGCCCCGATCAAGATGCTGCACCCCTTGCTCACGGCCACCCAGGAAGGCAACTTCAAGGGCACCGAAGGCTTCTCCGCGATCCCGTTCAACGGCATGATCCTGGCCCACTCGAACGAATCGGAATGGCAGACCTTCCGCAACAACAAGCACAACGAGGCGTTCCTCGACCGTATCTACATCGTCAAGGTGCCGTACTGCCTGCAGGTGTCGGAAGAGGTCCGCATCTACGAGAAGCTGCTGCAGCACAGTTCGCTGTACTCGGCGCCGTGCGCCCCGGGAACGCTGGACATGATGGCGCAGTTCTCGGTGCTGACGCGCCTGAAGGAACCCGAGAACTCCAGCATCTACTCGAAGCTGCGCGTCTATGACGGCGAAAGCCTGAAGGACGTGGACCCGAAGGCCAAGGCCTTGCAGGAATACAAGGACTACGCGGGCACCGACGAAGGCATGGCCGGCGTCTCCACGCGTTTCGCCTACAAGATCCTGTCCAGCGTCTTCAACTACGACCAGACCGAAGTGGCCGCCAACCCGGTGCACCTGATGTACGTGCTGGAGCAGCGCATCGGCCGCGAGGACTATCCCGACGAAATCCGCCGGCGCTACCTTGAATTCATCAAGGGTTACCTGGCGCCGCGCTATGCGGAATTCATCGGCAAGGAGATCCAGACCGCCTACCTGGAGTCGTACTCCGAGTACGGCCAGAACATCTTCGACCGCTACGTGACCTTCGCCGACTGCTGGATCCAGGACGAGGAATTCCGCGACCCGGAAACCGGCGAAAGCTTCGACCGCAGCGCGCTCAACGACGAACTGGAAAAGATCGAAAAGCCGGCGGGCATCGCCAACCCCAAGGACTTCCGCAACGAGATCGTCAACTTCGTGCTGCGGGCGCGCGCCAACAACAACGGCCGCAACCCCACCTGGACCAGCTATGAAAAGCTGCGCGAAGTGATCGAGAAGAAGATGTTCTCGAACACCGAAGACCTGCTGCCGGTGATTTCGTTCAACGCCAAGGCCTCGGCCGAGGACAAGTCGAAACACCAGAGCTTCGTCGATCGCATGGTGGAAAAGGGCTACACGGAAAAGCAGGTCAGGCTGCTGTGCGAGTGGTATCTCCGTGTGAGGAAGTCCTCCTGAGCGAGGTGAATCATGAATTCACTGATCGATCGCCGTCTCAACGGGCGCAATAAAAGCGCCGTCAACCGGGAGCGTTTTCTCCGGCGCTACAAGGACCAGATCCGCAAGGCGGTGCACGGGATGATCCGCGACCGCTCGATCCAGGACATGGACCAGGGCGGTGAAATCAACCTGCCCGCCCGCGACATCTCCGAGCCGACCTTCCGGCACGGCACGGGCGGCGACCGCGAGATCGTGCACCCCGGCAACCGCGAGTTCGCCAAGGGCGACACCTTCGACCGGCCGCAGGGCGGGCAGGGCGAGGGCGGCTCCGAGCCGGGCGAAGGCGAATCGGTGGACCAGTTCACCTTCAGCCTGTCGCGGGCCGAGTTCCTCAACCTGTTCTTCGAGGACCTGGAGCTGCCCCACATGGCGCGCACGCAGCTGGGCGAGGTCAGCCAGAAGAAGTGGCAGCGCGCGGGCTACACCACCACCGGCTCGCCCAGCATGCTGAGCATCAGCCGCACGCTCAAGTCCTCGCTGGCGCGGCGCGTCGCGCTCGGCGTGAAGGCCCGCGCCGACCTCGAGGACGCCGAAGAACGCCTGGCCAAGGCGCGCGAGGCGGGCGCCTCCGCCGCCGAAATCCAGGTGCTCGAACAGGAAGTCGAGGACTGTCGCGAGCGCCTGGCGCGCGTGCCGTTCCTCGACGACCTGGACCTGCGCTACCGCAACCGGGTGTCGGTCGCCATCCCCATGGCGCGCGCCGTCATGTTCTGCCTGATGGACGTGTCGGGCTCCATGGACGAAGGCAAGAAAGACCTGGCCAAGCGCTTCTTCTCGCTGCTCTACCTGTTCCTGTCGCGCAAGTACGAGCACGTGGACCTGGTTTTCATCCGCCACACCGACAACGCCGAGGAAGTGGACGAGCAGACCTTTTTCTACGACCCCAAGAGCGGCGGCACCATCGTGCTGTCCGCGCTGGAGCTGATGCGCGACATCCTCGAAAAGCGCTATCCGCCGGGGTCCTGGAACGTCTATGCGGCGCAGGCCAGCGACGGCGACTCGTTCGGCGCCGACGCGGGCAAGAGCGCGCGCTTTTTGGCCGAGCACCTGCTGCCGGCCACCCGTTACTTCGCCTACATCGAAGTGCCCGACTCGCAGGAGGCGCGCAAGAGCAGCCTGTGGGCCGAATACGAACAGAAACTGGAGCCGCATTTCGTGATGCGGCGCATCTGCGAACGCAGCGAAATCTTTCCTGTGTTCCATGATCTGTTCAAGAAGGAGACCGCATGAACACCCACGTCGGAGCACTCGTGGAGCCGGAGACCGCCGGCGGCGCCCGGCCGATCTCCCAAGGTTCCGAATGGACGTTCGAACTGATCCAGTCCTATGACGAGGCGATCTCCAAGGTCGCCGCCGAATACGGCCTGGACACCTATCCGAACCAGATCGAGGTGATCACCTCGGAGCAGATGCTGGACGCCTATGCCTCGGCCGGTCTGCCCATCGGCTATCCGCACTGGTCATACGGCAAGGAGTTCATCCGCAACGAGCAGTTCTACCGTCGCGGCATGCAGGGCCTGGCCTACGAGATCGTCATCAACTCCAACCCCTGCATCTCGTACCTCATGGAAGAGAACTCCATGACGATGCAGGCGCTGGTGATCGCGCACGCCTGCTACGGGCACAACTCCTTCTTCAAGGGCAACTACCTGTTCCGCCAGTGGACCGACGCCGACGGCGTGCTGGATTACCTCGTCTTCGCCCGCAAGTACGTGATGTCCTGCGAGGACCGCTACGGCATCGACGCCGTGGAGGCGGTGCTGGACTCGTGCCACGCGCTCTCGCACCACGGCGTGGACCGCTACAAGCGTCCCACCCCGATCTCCTACAAGGAAGAGGCCGCGCGCCAGGCCGAGCGCGCCGAGCACGCCCGCCTGCAGTACAACGACCTCTGGCGCACCCTGCCGCGGCTCGAGGACGAAAAGGACACCCGCGTCGAGGCCTCTGTGTTCCCGCCCGAGCCCGAGGAGAACCTGCTGTACTTCATCGAGAAGTACTCGCCCAAGCTCGCGCCCTGGCAGAAGGAACTGGTGCGCATCGTGCGCAAGATCGCCCAGTACTTCTACCCGCAGACCCAGACCAAGGTCATGAACGAGGGCTGGGCCACGTTCTGGCACTACACCATCCTCAACCGGCTGCATGAAAAAGGCCTGGTCAACGACGGCTTCATGATGGAGTTCCTGCAAAGCCACACCAATGTCGTCAGCCAGCGCGGCTTCGACGAACGCGGCTACGGCGGCATCAACCCGTACGCGCTGGGCTTCGCCATGATGTCGGACATCCGCCGCATCTGCGAAGCGCCCACGCCCGAAGACCGCCAGTGGTTCCCGGACATCGCCGGCGGCGACTGGCTGAAGACGCTGGACTTCGCCATGCGCAACTTCAAGGACGAGTCCTTCATCTCCCAGTACCTGTCGCCGCGCCTGATCCGCGAGTTCCGCTTCTTCGCCATCTCCGACCACCAGGCCAACCCCAAGCTCGAAGTCGCCGCCATCCACGACGACGAAGGCTACCGCGACATCCGCCGCCTGCTCGCCGCGCAGCACAACCGCGACAACCAGGTGCCGGACATCCAGGTGGTGCGCTTCAACCGCGACTCCGACCGCTCCCTGGTCCTGCGCCACCTCAAGACCCGCGGCCGCCCGCTGGCCGGCGAGGACGCCGAACAGGTCATGAAGCACCTGGCGCGCCTGTGGGGCTTTCGCGTGCGCCTGGAAGAGACCGAGACCGACGGCACCGTCAGCTCCTACCGCGAACAGGACCCGCCCGCCGCCACATAGAGGCCGAAGCGCAACGAGGGGGGGCGCTACGGCGTCCCCCATTTTTGCAGCCCTTGCCGCGCCCGCGCGCAATCTGCTAGAATCGCGGATTCGCATTTTTCGCAGCGGCGAATGCCGCCCGCGCAAGACGCAGATAGGACAGGTGGCCGAGTGGTTGAAGGCGCACGCCTGGAAAGCGTGTATACGTGAATAGCGTATCGGGGGTTCGAATCCCCCTCTGTCCGCCAGGAATTCATAAAAGCCCCTGATCTCATCGAGATCAGGGGCTTTTTGTTTGCATCCGCCGATCGATGGGTTACGCGCGACAGGCAGCGGTTATCCTGCGACGGGGGTGCCGCGCTGCACCCATCCTACGGCATCGGTTCGTAGGATGGGTGCAGCGCTAGCATCCTTAAGCAAGAACCCGAATAGTCAACGCGCGAAACCCATCAGGCGGGGCCTCAGCCGCCATCCGGGACTCAGGCGCCGACCGGCTTGCCGTCGGTGCGGCGCACGACGATCGTGGCCGAGCGGGCGTCGCCGCCGCCGGCGCGCAGCGTGTTCCAGCTGGCGTTGGGGTGCTGGATGTTGATGAAGAACGTCGTCAGGTCGGGCGTGTAGGCGATGCCGGTGATTTCGCAGCCCAGCGGGCCGACCAGGAAGCGCTTGGATTCGCCGGTCTGCTGGTCGATGTAGTACATCGAGTTGTTGCCGAAGAAATCGGTGGTCGACGTGCCGGTGCCGGCGTCGGTCTGCACCCACAGGCGGCCCTTGGGGTCGACGCGGATGCCGTCCGGGCTGGAGAAGGTGTCGCCGTTGACGTTGCCGGTCAGGTTGGGCGCCGCGCCGTCGGCGGGGTCGCGGCCGGCCAGCAGCAGCAGGTCCCATTCGAAGGTCGTCGCCAGCGGCGAATCGCCGCGCTCGTGCCAGCGGATGATCTGGCCGTGCGAGTTGTTCACGCGCGGGTTGGCGGCGCTGGTGCGCTGGCGGCGGCTGTTGTTGGTCAGCGTGCAGTACACGGTCTTGTCCACGCCGACCGTGATCCACTCGGGGCGGTCCATCAGCGTGGCGCCAGCCACGCGGGCGGCGGCCTGGGTCTTGACCAGCACGTCGGCCTGCGTGTTGAAGTCGACCAGCGTGCCGGTGATGACGGTGCCGCTGGCGACCTGGGTGAAGTTGCCCGGATCGGTGGCGCCGGTCGTGAGGTTGTTCTTGCCCACGGTCAGCTCGACCCAGTTGCCGCTGCCGTCGTCGTTGAAGCGCGCGGCGTACAGCGTGCCTTCGTCGAGCAGGTTCATGTTGTTGGCGCGGTTGGCCGGGTCGTAGGGCTTGCTGGGCACGAACTTGTAGATGCAGCCGGGCGTGGTGTCGTCGCCCATGTAGAACGCGACGCGGTTGTTCTCGTCCAGCATGTAGGCCGTGTTCTCGTGGCTGAAGCGGCCCATGGCGGTGCGCTTGACGGCGGTCGAACCGGGATTCTGCGGATCGATTTCCACCACCCAGCCATAGCCTTCGTCGGCCGGCTGGCCGGCGTCGCCGGACTTGTAGTGGTAGTTGTTCAGCGTTTCTTCACAGGTCAGGTACGTGCCCCACGGCGTGTTGCCGCTGGAGCAGTTGTTCAGGGTGCCGACGACGGTGGCGCCGACCACCGATTTGGCCGGGCCGCTGACGTTGTAGACCGTGTTGCCGGTGTAGCGCTTGTTGTAGCGCGAGTCGGTCTTGACCGACCACTTGCCGTCGGCGGCGCGGGCGATTTCGACGACGGATACGCCGACGTTCGACAGCCGGGTCTTCAGGCCTTCGACGCTCTGGTCCAGGGTGGCGTCGTCGAGGGCTTCGTGGTTCACCACCAGCAGGCCGCCCTGGTTGGGGTCCACGCCTTCGAGCGGGTAGAAGTGCATGCCATCGTGCTGACCGCCGGACTGGGTTTCGGTGGCGGGGTAGGACTGCGGAATGCCGGTGTAGCCGACCGAACCGATCACGCACTTGTCGCCGGCCGAGTACAGCACCTCGGCCACGTAGCCTTCGGGCACCGTGACGGTGTCGGCGACGATCTTGTCTTCCAGGGGCTTGAACGTGACGGAGTAGTCGGGGCCTGCCGGCTCCGGTTCCGGCGTAGGGGTGGGCGTGGTGCCTTCGCCGGTGTCGCCGCCGCCGTCGCCGCCGTTGGAGGGCGCGTCGTCGTCATCGTCATCGCCGCCACAGGCCGTCAGCAGCGAGGAGGCGCCGAATACCGACAGCATCGACAGGCCGAAGCTGTTCTTCAACAATGTGCGGCGTTCCGGGTTCGCGGCGACGATGTCTTCCAGCATCTGGCCCGGAACCGTGACTTCTCCCTGGGCTTCACGGTGGGGGGCGCGCAGTTTGTCGGTCAAGTAGGACATTCCAACCTCAATAGAGTAGCGAACAATTCGCTAAGTTATTTGTCAGGATTGCGGCAGCGAGGTTAGAAGCTGCGCATGACACCGGGGTGACGGATGGATGAATTCCAGATGCCGCGTTCACATTCTGGCGGGAGGCTCGGCCCGCGAGTAGCGGGCCGGTGGGATTACATCGTTTGGAGAGACTGGCCGACGATGGGAGCGACGTCCAGCACGTACATCTGGCGTTCGCCTTCATGCACGGAGTCGATGCAGACCTGGGTGCCGTCGCGGCTCCAGCGGGGATGCAGGTCGCAGCGGTTTTCCTTGGACAGCGCGGGATCGGCGTAGAAGCTGCCCAGGGCGTGGCGCTGGCCGCTGTGCATGTCGTAGAGGAACAGCACGCGCTCGTGGGTGCGCGAGTCGGGATAGGTGTCGCTGAGCAGCCAGCGCGGGTTCACCGGCGAGAAGGTCATGTGGCCGTTCTCGGTCAGCACGCCGTCGCCCACGACCTCGACGCGGCCGTCGGGCGCGTCCTCGTAGAGATGGTAGTGGATGCTGTCGGCGTGCGGGCCCCAGACGATGATGCTGCGGTCGTCGCGCCACAGCGGATGCGAGATCTGGTATTCGGACTTTTCGTAGTCGAAGGTGCCGACCGCGGTGGGGTCGAAGTCGTCGGCCAGTTGCGGTAGCGGATGGTCGGAGCATTCCAGCAGGCGCATGTCGCTGCCGTCGGCGTTCATGGTGATCAGCCGGTGCAGAAAGCAGGTCTCGTCCTCGACGCGTTCGGTCCAGCGGTGCAGGAACAGGATGCGGGTGGAGGACGGGTTGACCTCGATGTGGCTGACCCAGTGGATGGCGCGCGCCATCGAATCGCGCGGATGGAAGTTGCGCAGGTCGGCGTAGCTGACCAGCAGCCGGTGCTCGCCGCTGTCCAGGTCGAGGCGGCGGATGCCGTCGTCGGCCGGCGCGTTGGCGACCGGGCCGGGCGCGTGTTCGCTGTAGCCGATGGTCTGGTGCGTGATGTAGAGGCGGCGGTAGTCCACGCAAAGCGCGTAGCGGCTGTCGGGCGCGGCCACGTAGATGGGCAGCGGCAGGATGCGCGTCTGGCCGGTGGCCAGGTTGTGGATGGCCGAGCGGAAGCCGGGATACACACCGCTGTCGTCGCCGCTGCGGCAGTTGTAGATCAGCTGCGGTTCGGCCAGGCCGTCTAGCCATTGCAGCTGGCAGCCCATCTGCCAGTTCCATGCCGTGGTGGTCCCCACGGCATGGTAGCGGTCGCCGTCATGCAGGTCGAAGTAGCCCACTTCGGCGCTCAGTTCGGGCGTGAGCCGGGCGTCCTTGAAGGCGGTGCGATTGGCCAGCAGATAGCGGCCGTCTCGGTGCCAGACGGTTTTGTTGTAGTAGCCGAAGAAATGGTGGTGCGGCGTGGCGCCCAGGCGGCGGCAGGCGGTGGACGTGGCAAGCATGCGGTTCATGAGAATCAAGGGTGCGGCGCTCAGCCGGCGGTGATGTGTTCGGTTTCGATGACTTTGTTCCAGCGGGCGCGCTCGCGTTCGACGAACTCGCGCGCTTCGGCCGGGCTGTTGCCCACCGGCGTCATGCCCAGGCGTTCCAGGCCGGCGCGGAAGGCCGGGTCGGCGTAGACGCGGCGCAGGTCCGCGCTGATTTTTTCGATGAGGGCGTCGGGCACGTCCTTGCTGGCGGCCAGCGTGGTCCACGAGGTCACCGTCAGGCCGGGCAGGCCGGCTTCGGCGGCCGTGGGCACGTCGGGCAGGGCGGGCGAGCGCGTCGCGCCCGTGATGGCCAGGGCCTTGAGCTTCTTGGCCTCGATATAGCCGATGGTGGTGGGCACGTTCTCGAAGAGCAGCTGGATCTGGCCGCCCAGCAGGTCATTGGTGGCGGCGGAGCTGCCGCGGTACGGAATGTGCACGATGGGCGCCTGCGCGGCCATTTTGTAGAGTTCGCCGACCATGTGCACCGACGAGCCCACGCCCGCCGAACCGAAGTGCAGCGTCTCCGGCTGGGCGCGCGCCAGCGCGGTCAGTTCGGCCAGGGTATTGGCCTGCAGCGAGGGGTTGGCCACCACCACGTGCGGCATTTCGGCCACGACGGTGATGAGCTTCAGGTCCTGCGCCGGGCGGTAGTTGAGGCTTTTGTAGACGCCGTAGGTGGCGTGCAGGCCGATGGAGCCCAGCAGCAGGGTGTAGCCGTCCGGGCCGGAGTCGGCCACGAACTTGCCGCCGATGTGCCCGCCGGCGCCGGGCCGGTTCTCCACCACCACGGACCGTCCATAGAGCTTGCCCAGGTGCTCGGCCAGCAGCCGGCCCTGGATGTCGGAGCTGCCGCCCGCGGTGAACGGCACGATGATGCGGATCGGGTGGTCGGGATAGTTGGCCTGGGCCTGCGCGGCCAGCGGCGCGGCGGCGGCGGTGGCCAGGCACAGTGTTTGAACGAGCTTGCGCCAGTAGCGGCTGGGATTCATGGGGCTTCCCCTGGAAAGTTGGGATCGCGGGCGCGTCTGCCGGCGCCCTGGGAAGCCCAGTGTAGGAGGCTGCATGTATTTGAAAAAATTCTTTTTTACGCATAGGCTATGCAGAATTGCCATACTCTATGCCGCCCATGAGCCGACCGCTGAATTTCCGCCAGATCGAAGCCTTCCACGCGGTGATGCTGGCCGGCACCACCACCGGCGCGGCGCAGATGCTGCGCACCACGCAGCCGTCCATCAGCCGCCTGCTGGGCCAGGTGCAGCAGGCCAGCGGCCTGAAGCTGTTCGACATGGAGCGCGGCCGCCTGCGGCCCACGCGCGAGGCCAAGGACCTGTTCGATACGGTCAAGCGCCATTTCGTGGGCCTGGAACGCATCGAGGACCGCCTGGCCGCCATGCGGCGCAGCGGCAGCGGCGTGCTGCGGCTGGCCTGCACGCCGGCGCTGGGCCTGGGCGTGCTGCCCGGCGCGGTCGAGGCGTTCGCGCAGCGCTATCCCGAGGTCCACATCAATATGCAGACCATGGGCAGCCAGTACCTGCGCGAGGGGCTGCTGCACGGCACTTACGACGTGGTGGTGACGGCGGCGCCGCTGGACGGCGCGCTGCTGGACCTGCACGTGCTGCACGAGAGCGAGGCGGTCTGCGTGATGCGCCCGGACCACGCGCTGGCCGCGCAGGACGGCATCGACATCCTGGACCTGAACGCGCGCCGGCTGCTGGTGCTGAACGCGGACGACGACGTCTACCTGCAGTTGCGCGGCGCGATGCAGGCCCACCGCGTGCAGCCGGCCTCGGAGATCGAGACCACGTATTCCTCGACCATCTGCGCGCTGGCGGCCGCCGGCCACGGGCTGGGCGTGGTCAACCCGTACATTGCGGCGGTGTTCGCCGACCGGCTGGCGATACGTCCGTTCACGCCGCGCCTGCCGGTCCGCGTGTGCATGGCCTATCCGGCGCAGACGGCGGTATCGACGGTGACCGAGGCGTTCGTCGAGATCCTGGCGCAGCGCTTTCGCGACCCGGGTATCATCTCGCCATCCTGACGGGCTCAGCCCTTGCGCTGTTCGTACGAGGTGTCGAGCAGGTCGTCCTCGGGCGTGATGATGCCGGGCTCGCCGGGCTCCACGATGGCGCGTCCGCGCCGCGGCATGCCGGCGACCAGCGGGTTGCGTTCGTCGGGCATGGGCATGATTTCGGTGCCTTTGCGCGGATCGGCGGGGACCGGTTTCTCGGCTTCGGCGGGTTTGGCGAGGTTGGGATCTGGGGCAGTTTTCAACATGATGATTGCTCCGCTTGCGGGCGCCCCGGGATGGCGGCGCGCCTGATTCCACATCCATCTTAGGCCCGCGCGGCGCCGCCGTGGCGCGTCAGGCTGTCACGTTTGCAAGGGGCTGTTGCAGCGCCCGAACCTTATAATTTGCCGCGCCGCCCGGACACCGGGCTTCACTCTTTTCCACACGCCTACTTTGACCGAATCCGCCGAACGCTCCCTTCATGCAGAACTCGTCGCCGTGCTGGTCGCCGTCACCAACGGCGAGCCGCGGGTGCTGACGACCGAGGATGCGCGCGCGTTGCCGGCCGGGCCGTTCGAACTGTCGCACCGTTCGCTGCAGGCCGGCCTGCGCGCCTGGGTCGAAGCGCAGACCCATCATCCGCTGGGCTATGTGGAGCAGCTCTATACCTTCGCCGACGGCGACCGTTCCGACGAATCGGGCGCGCGCGTCATGTCGGTGAGCTACCTGGGCCTGACGCGCGAGGCCGGCGAGACCGGCGTGGCGCAGGTGGGCTGGCAGGACTGGTATCGCTATTTTCCGTGGGAGGACCGGCGCGCCGGCACGCCCGCGCTGGTCGAGGAACTGATCGTGCCGCGGCTGGCCGCCTGGTGCGAGGACAGCGCCGACGCGGCCCTGCGCAAGCGCCGCCGCCAGCGCGCGGCGGTCACCTTCGGGCTGGATGGCGCGTCCTGGAACGAAGACATGGTGCTGCAGCGCTACGAACTGCTGTTCGAGGCCGGGCTGGTGCCCGAGGCGGCGCGGCGCGGCCGCGGCAGCGGCGCCGTGGTGCCGGGCGAGCCCATGCGCCACGATCACCGCCGCATCCTGGCCACCGGCATCGCGCGGCTGCGCGCCAAGATCAAGTACCGGCCGGTGGTGTTCGAACTGATGCCCGAACAGTTCACCCTGTTGCAGCTGCAGCTGGCGGTGGAGGCCCTGGCCGGACGCGGCCTGCACAAGCAGAATTTCCGCCGCCTGATCGAGCAGCAGGCGCTGGTCGAGGAAACCGGCGAGATGGCCACCGGCACGGCAGGGCGGCCCGCCAAGCTGTTCCGCTTCCGGCGCGACGTGCTGATCGAACGCGCCATCGCCGGCAGCAAACTGCCGCTGTCGCGCGCGCTCTGAGGCTTGACACGGTTTATGCTCGGTCTTAGCATAAGTGTTGCGCAATCGTTGCGCGCCTTTTTTTACTCTCAAAATACTCAAAATGAGCATTAAAGCCGCAGCCTCATCGACCGTCTCCCGACTGGCCGTTCCCCCCTTGCCGGAAGTCATGCTGGAGCCGCTGGTGCGCGCGGCGCTGCTCGAAGACCTGGGCCGGGCGGGCGACCTGACCACCGACGCCATCGTGCCGGCCGACGCCATCGCCGAGACCCGGCTGGTGGCGCGCCAGGACGGCGTGCTGGCCGGGCTGGACCTGGCGCGCCTGGCGTTTCGCGCGATGGACCCGGGCATCGAATTCGCGGTGTCCCAGCGCGACGGCGCGGACCTGCGGCCCGGCACGGAAATCGCGCGCATCCGCGGCAACGCCCGCGCCATGCTGAGCGCCGAGCGCGTGGCGCTGAATTTTCTTTGCCACCTGAGCGGCGTGGCCAGCGCCACGGCCTCGATCGCGCGCGCCATCGCGGGCTACGGCGCGCGCGTGACCTGCACGCGCAAGACCATGCCGGGCCTGCGCGCGGTGCAGAAGTACGCGGTGCGCGTGGGCGGCGGCAGCAACCATCGCCACGGCCTGGACGACGCGGTGCTGATCAAGGACAACCACATCGCCCTGGCCGGGGGCGTCGCCATCGCGGTCGAGCGCGCCCGCGCCGGCGTCGGCCACATGGTGAAGATCGAGCTGGAAGTGGACACGCTGGAGCAGCTGGAAGTGGCGCTTTCGCTGGGCGTGGACGTGGTGCTGCTGGACAACATGAGCCTGGACGACCTGCGCCGCGCCGTCGCCATGGCGCGCGGCCGCGCCATCACCGAGGCCTCGGGCCGCATCACGCCCGAAACCGCGGCGGCGGTGGCCGCCACCGGCGTGGACCAGATCGCCGTGGGCTGGATCACGCACAGCGCCAAGGTGCTGGACATCGGCCTGGACGCCTGAGCCTCGCAATCAACCGGTCCGCAAGATGAAACGCCTGCTGCGCGCCCTGGCGCCGATGCTCGTCCTGTCGCTGGCCGCCTGCGGCAACCCGCCGTCCGGCGAAGCGCCCGAGGACGCCGCCTATCCTGCCCATCCCATCACCATCGTCGTGACCTTTCCGCCCGGCGGCGGCACCGACCTGCTGGCGCGCCGCATCGGCGCCGAGCTGCAGGAGACGCTGGGCCAGCCGGTGGTGGTGGAAAACCGCCCCGGCGCCAGCGGCAATATCGGCGCGCGCGTCGTGGCCGAGTCGCCGCCCGATGGCTATACGCTGCTGATGGTCAACAGTTCCTTCGCCATCAACCCCGGGGTCTACCGCCATCTGGGTTTCGATCCGGCGCGTGACTTCGCGGCCGTCATCAACGTGGCCTTCGTGCCTTCGGTTTTCGTGGCGCCGGCGCATTCCGGCCTGCGCGGCCTGGACGACGCGCTGGCCGCCGCCCGCGCCGGCCAGCCGCTGCCGTTCGCGTCCTGCGGCAACGGCACGCCGCAGCACCTGGCCGGCGAGATGCTGGCGCGCGCGGCCGGCGCGTCGTTGCAGCACGTGCCCTACAAGGGCTGCGGGCCGGCGCTGACCGACGTCACGGCGGGCCAGGTCGCAATGGGCGTGGTCACCGCGTCCAGCGCGGCCCCGCTGATCGCGGCCGGCAAGCTGCGGGCCCTGGCCGTCACGTCGCCGGCGCGCTCGCCGCTGATGCCGACCGTGCCCACGGTCGCGGAGCAGGGCGTGCAGGGCTACGCGCTGGACCAGTGGCATGGGCTGCTGGCGCCGGCGGCCACGCCGCCCGCGGTGGTGGCCAAGCTGAATGCGGCGGTGGCGCAGATCGTGCAGCGCCCGGCCATGCAGGCGGCGCTGCGCGAACAGGGCTTCACGCCCGCCACCAGCACGCCGCGCGAGTTCCACGACATGATCGCCGCGGACATGCGGCGCTACGGCGCGCTGACCGCCGCGATCGGGCTGCGCGCGGACTAGGCGGCCGCCGTCCGGGCGTGCTGCTCCAGCTGTTCCTTGAGGCCGGGCTGCAGCTTGAGCTGGCGCGCCAGTTCGTCCAGGTAGGCGCGCTCCATATAGCTTTCCTCGTCCACCACCAGCAGGCTGGCCAGGTACATTTCGGCGGCCATTTCGGGGGTCTGGGCCGACCGGGCCACGGTGGCCGGGTCCAGCGGACGCGAGAGTTCGGTTTCCAGCCATTGCCGGTCCTGCGCGTCGGAGGACAGCTTGGCCAGCTCGGTTTCGAGCAGGGCGCGTTCTTCCGGGCCGATGTGGCCATCGGCCTTGGCCGCGCCGATCATGGCGGTGAGCACGGCGGTGCTGTGCTGCTCGGCCTGCGGGGCGGGCAGGCGGTCCAGCGTCTGGGGGGCGGGGGCAGCCGCGCCGCCGGCCTGGCTGCGCTGCCAGTCGCCATAGGCGCGGTAGGCCAGCGCGCCCAGCGCCGCCATGCCGCCGTACATGGCGACCTTGCCGCCGATCTTGCGGGCTTTCTTGCTGCCCAGTAGCAGCCCCAGCGCGCCCGCGCCGAGCGCGCCGCCGCCCAGGCCGGTCAGGAAGGACGAGCCCTTGCCGCCCGTGGCGTTCTGCACGCGGCTGGTGGTGTCGGAAAGCAGGCCTTGCCCGGACTGCAGCAGTTGATCGAGGAGTTGTCTGGCGCTCATGCGGCCCCCTATAGGTGTATTCCGGATAGAAATATCCGACCGTGTCCGCATCAGGAAGTTCAGCGTCCAGTCAGGTGTGGCGCAGCGCCGCCTGGTGTTACAACGTCGATTGGGGCCGCCGCGGCGGCCATCCACCGAACCCCAGCCAGGAGACTTCACCCATGAGCAGCATCCGCTTGCGCCAGAACGCGCCCAATACCCTGCAGTTCACCGCCACGGCCGAAGGTCATGAGCTTCCGCTGGCGATGCCGCAGCCGCAGGGCGAGGGCCCCGATCCGCACGATTACTTCGATACTGCGCTGGGCGGCTGCAAGGCGCTGACCCTGATGGTGTATTCGCAGCGCAAGGGGCTGCCGCTGGAATCGGTGGGCGTGGAGGTGGTGCGCGACGACAGCGAAGAGCGCAAGGGGATCTACCGCCTGACCGCCAAGCTGACGCTGCATGGCGAGCTGTCCGATGCGCAGATCGACGAGCTGCTGGCGGTGGCCGAGAAATGCCCGGTCCACAAACTCATGACCGCGGTGGACGTGCAGGTCTCGACGCTGGTGGTGCGTCCGGCCTGAGCGGCCGGACGCGCCGCCGGTTTCAGTCTTCCATGCCCGGGACGACGGTGGAGAAGCCGCCGTCCACGTGGGTGATTTCGCCCGTCACGCCGGCGGCCAGGTCCGACAGCATGAAGGCGGCGACGTTGCCCACGTCTTCGATGGTGATGTTGCGGCGCAGGGGCGCCTGGGCCTCGACGAACTTCAGGATGGCCGAGAAGTCCTTGATGCCGCTGGCGGCCAGCGTCTTGATCGGGCCGGCGGAAATGCCGTTGGCGCGGATGCCGCGCGGGCCCAGCGCCGTAGCCAGGTAGCGTACGCTGGCTTCGAGCGAGGCCTTGGCCAGGCCCATGGTGTTGTAGTTGGGAACCACGCGCTCGGCGCCCAGGTAGGTCAGCGTCAGCACCGAGCCGTTGCGGCCTTCCATGAGCGGCAGGGCGGCCTTGGCCATGGCGGGGAAGCTGTAGGCCGAGATGTCGTGCGCCACGCGGAAGGCTTCGCGCGACAGGCCGTCGAGGAAGTTGCCGGCGATGGCTTCGCGCGGGGCGAAGCCGATGGAATGCACCAGGCCGTCCAGGCCGTCCCAGTGCTGGCCGAGTTCGGCGAAGGCGGCTTCGATCTGGCTGTCCTCGGCCACGTCGCAGGGCAGCACGATCTTGCTGCCGAATTCGGCGGCGAATTCGCTCACGCGGTCCTTGAAGCGGTCGCCCACATAGGTGAACGCCAGTTCGGCGCCTTGCTGGTGACAGGCGCGCGCGATGCCGTAGGCGATGGAGCGGTTGGAAAGCACCCCGGTGACCAGGATGCGCTTGCCGGCGAGAAAGCCCATATTTCTATCCTTTGATTTTTTCCCTTCTGGAGACCGCCTATTTTAAAGAGTTTGGCGGCCCCTCCATTAAAAAGAAAAGGGCGCGCCCGTCGGGGTGCGCCCTTTTGCCGTGCCGTTGCGCTCAGCCCCGCGCGTTGGTGCCGGGGACCCGCAGCGGCGTGCCGACCTTCAGCGCGCTGCCCTTGAGGTTGTTCAGCGCGCGCAGCGCGTCGATCGAGGTGCCGTATTGCTTGGCCAGCGAGTACAGCGTGTCGCCCTGGCGCACCTTGTGGGTGCGCACGTTGGGACGGGCGCTGGCGACGCGGGCGCTTGCCACGCGCGCGGCGGGCGCCTGCTGGGCGCGGCCGCGCGTGGCCGGGGCCTTCTCGGCGGCGGGCGCCGCGTCCAGCACCGGCGGCGCCAGCGAGGCCAGCTGCACGTTGCCGGCGCTGTCGCCCGGCACCAGCAGGGACTGGCCGGAAGCGGATTTCTGGCGCGAACCGATGTCGTTGATCTGGCGCAGCCGGCTTTCGGTCACGCCGAAACGCTTGGCGATCGAGGCGTAGGATTCGCCGCGGCGCGTGTGGTAGACCTTCCAGGCGCTCAGGTCGCCCTTGTAGTTGGTCAGGTTGGCGTTGAAGATTTCGACGCGGTCGGCCGGCAGCAGCAGGGTGGGGCCGTGGTCGCCGCGGATCAGCGGACGGTTGAACGAAGGGTTGAGCGCCTTGAATTCGTCCAGCGGCATTTCGGCCAGCTTGGCGGCGATTTCGAGGTCGATGTCGCTGTTCTTCTGCACCGTCACGAAGTAGGGCGTGTTGCCCACCGGCGGCAGGGCCACCGCATAGCGCTGCGGGTCGGCGATGATGTTCTTGATGGCCTGCAGCTTGGGCACGTAGTTGCGGGTCTCGTCGGGCATGCTCAGCGACAGGTAGTCGGTGCGCAGGCCGGCGGCCTCGTTCTTGGCCATGGCGCGCTGCACCGAGCCTTCGCCCCAGTTATACGAGGCCAGGGCCAGATACCAGTCGCCCTGCATTTCGAACAGTTTTTCCAGGTAGTCCAGCGCCGCGTTGGTCGAGGCGATGGGGTCGCGCCGCTCGTCGCGCCACCAGTCCTGCTTGAGGTTGAAATGCTGGCCGGTGGCCGGCACGAACTGCCACAGGCCCGAGGCCTGCGAGCGCGACAGCGCGGTGGGGTTGTAGGCGCTTTCGACGAAGGGCAGCAGCGCCAGCTCGGTGGGCAGGCCGCGGCGGTTGATCTCGTCGACGATGAAATACAGGTACTTGCCGGCGCGTTCCGCCATGCGCTGCACCGACTCGGGGTGGGCCGCGTAGTAGTCGGTCCACTGCTGCGAGAGGTCGGTGTTCAGGTTGGGGATGGCGAAACCGCGGCGGATGCGGTCCCAGGCGTCGGCGGGAGGATTGGTGAGGTCCACCGTCCGGGAAGTGTCGCGGGCGATGTAGCGCCCTTGGGAATTGGTGGTGAGATTCTTGCTATCGGGGGATTTGGTTCCTGCGCAACCGGCGAGGACTGCCAGCATCAGCGGCAGAAGGAGTCGGGATAGATTCATCGGGCTGTCACTTGAATTCGTTCTTCCATTCGCGAAGGGAGGCAAATACCTCTACCGGCGTGGCAAGGCTGTGGCCGGCCCAGCGCTCTGCGGCGCGGACGACCTCGGGTTGTTGCGTGCGCAAAAACGGGTTCGTCGCGCGTTCCTGACCGATGGTCGACGGAAGCGTGGGAAGGCCTGCTGCTCTCAATTGCCGGGCCCGCTGATGCCATTGCTGCAGGTTGCGGTTGGCCGGTACGACTGCCGACGCCCAGCGCAAGTTCGCTAGAGTGTACTCGTGTGCGCAAAAAACCTGTGTATCCGCCGGTAAAACAGAAAATTTTTCCAAGGAATCAAGCATTTGCGCGGGGGTGCCTTCGAACAGCCGGCCACAGCCGCCGGCAAACAGGGTGTCGCCGCAGAAAAGAACCGGCTCCACGCCGGCCGCCCGGCCGGTGTAGGCGATGTGGCCGGCCGTGTGGCCGGGCACATCCAGCACGGCCAGGTCCAGGTCCAGTTCGGGTATCAGCACGCGGTCGCCCTGCGCCAGCGGCACGTCGCAGCGCGGCAGGCGTTCTTGCGCCGGGCCATATACGGTAAGGCCTTCGATGCGGGACAATTCGGATACGCCGCCGACGTGGTCGCCGTGGTGGTGCGTGAGTAGAATGGCGCGCAGTCTCAAGCCTTGCTGCTCGAGCAGCCGCAGCACCGGGCCGGCCTCGCCCGGATCGACCACGGCGGCCTGGCCGTCGCGCACGATCGCCCAGATGTAGTTGTCGGTGAAAGCGGGTAGCGGCAAGACCGCGGCGTTGCGCTCGCGGCCGCCGTCGGAGGCGGTCAGGGCTTGCATGGGATTCGAAGGATAGAACGTGGCAGAAGAAGATACTCCGCCGATTGTAGAACTGGCCGAATGGTTCCAGACGCCGCCGGGACAATACGTTCTGGCCTGGGAGCGGGCGCAGTTCGACGCGGCTGTCGCGGACGTATTCGGATATTACGCCTGGCAGGTCGGCCTGGCCGACATGAACCTGCTGGGCGCCAACCGCATGCCGTTCAAGGGATACGTGGGCACCGAGGCGCCCTCGGCCGAGAGCGCGGCCGGCTGGCAGTCGCGGGTGGTGATCGCCCAGCCCGAAGCCCTGCCGTTCGAATCGCAGAGCGTGGACCTGCTGATCCTGCCGCACGCCTTCGAATGCACGCAGGAACCCCACAACGTGCTGCGCGAGGTCGAGCGCGTGCTGGTGCCGGAAGGGCGCGTGGTGATCTCGGGCTTCAATCCCTGGAGCATGTGGGGGGCGCGCACGCGCATGCCGGGCATGGAGCCGTGGCTGCCGCAGCCGCCTTCGTCGCAGGTGTCGCTGCCGCGCCTGAAAGACTGGTTCAAGCTGCTGTCGCTGGAGGTCGAGCAAAGCCATTTCGGCTGCTATGCGCCGGCCTGCCGCAGCGAAAAATGGCTGCAGCGCTGGGCTTTCCTGGAGTCCGCCGGCGCGCGCTGGTGGAGCGTGGGCGGGGCCGTCTATCTGGTGTCCGCCGTCAAGCGCGTGGCCGGCATGCGTATCATAGGCCCCGCCTGGAAGACCAAGCCCAAGCGCGCGCGCGCCGCGTCGGTGGTGGTCAACCGCCAGGCGGACGACGGCTACGACCGCTCCTGAGCGGCCGGCCGGCAACGAATCAAGCACGAAGGAACTCCGGGCAGCACCATGCAGGACAGCAAAGCGAACGAACAGAAAGTGGAAATGTGGACCGACGGCGCCTGCAAGGGCAATCCGGGGCCGGGCGGCTGGGGCGTGCTGATGCGCGCCGGCAGCCACGAAAAAACCCTGCACGGCGGCGAACTCCAGACCACCAACAACCGCATGGAGCTGCTGGCGGTCATCCAGGGGCTGCGCGCGCTCAAGCGCCCCTGCGCGGTCACCATCCACACCGATTCGCAGTACGTCATGAAGGGCATGACCGAGTGGCTGGCCAACTGGAAGCGGCGCGGCTGGATGACGGCCGACAAAAAACCGGTCAAGAACGCCGAACTGTGGCAGCTGCTGGACGAGCAGGTGGGCCGCCATACCGTGTCCTGGCGCTGGGTCCGCGGACACGCCGGCGACCCGGGCAACGAACGCGCCGACCAGCTCGCCAACCAGGGCGTGGAAGCGGCCCGCCGCGCCTGAACGCCCGGGCGCCGGCCCGCAGGGCATTGGGATATACCCTTAAATCGCTTCATCGGGCGAATTTAGTTCTTTCATCCGGCTTCTGGATTGTTCCAGTATGTAAATCCGGGTGCTAAAGTGCCAACCCTCATTCTCCCTTCCTGCGGCGCCCGGCCCGCGCCGCGCGACCGCCACATTCGCGCATGAAAAAAGCAGTATTGCTGGCCGCCGTAGCGGCGGGATTGGCTGCGGGAGCGGCGCTCGGCGTGCTGGTGCCGCGCTGGCTCGCGCCTGCGCCGCCCGCCGTCCAGGCCGCCGCCCAGGCTCCCGTCGCGCCTGCCGCGCCGGTGCGGGTCGAGGTGGCCGCCGTCAAGGAAATCCCGTTCGCGCGCGGCCTGTCGGCCGTGGGCAGTCTGCGGTCCGACGAATCGGTGGTGCTGCGCCCGGAAGTCGCCGGCCGCATCCAGTCCATCGGCTTCAAGGAAGGCCAGCCGGTCAGGCAGGGCGAGGTGCTGATCCGCCTGGACGATTCGGTGCCGCGGGCCGAGCTGGCCCAGGCGCGGGCCAATCTCACGCTGGCGCAAAGCCATTTCCGGCGCTCGGTGGAGCTGCAGGGCAAGGGCTTCGTCAGCCAGCAGGCGCGCGACGAGGCCGCCAGCAACCTGAAGGTGCAGGAAGCGGCCGTGGCGCTGGCGCAGGCGCGGCTGGACAAAATGACGATCAGCGCGCCGTTCGGCGGCATCGTGGGCCTGCGCAGCGTGTCGGTGGGCGACTACGTGAACCAGGGCCAGGACCTGGCGCCGCTGGAGGCGATCGACCCGCTCAAGGTGGATTTCCGCGTGCCCGAAATGTATTTGAGCAAGGTGGGCGTGGGCCAGCAGCTGACCCTGCGCCTGGACGCGCTGCCGGGCCAGGAGCGCCAGGGCATGGTCTACGCCGTCAGCCCGCTGGTCGACGCCGGCGGCCGTTCGATCCTGCTGCGCGCCACCGTCGCCAACAAGGACGCGGTGCTGCGCCCGGGCATGTTCGCCCGCGTGCAGCTGCTGTTCAGCCAGGACAAGGCGCTGGTGGCGCCGGAAGCCGCGCTTTCGCCCTCGGGCGAGACGCAGTACGTTTACCGGGTCAGGGACGGCGTGGCCGAGCGGCGCGAGGTCACCATCGGCGAGCGCCGCGAAGGCCGCGTGGAGATCCTGACCGGCGTGGCCGCGGGCGACCAGCTGGTGGTCTCGGGCCTGCAGCGGGTGACGGACGGCGCGGCCGTGACCGTGCTGGGCAACGGCGCCTGAAGCCGGCCTTTTTCTCTTTTGGGCGGTGGCGCAATGCGTATCTCGGAAACCTGTATCAAGCGGCCGGTATTCGCGTCGGTCCTGTCGCTGATCATCGTGCTGATCGGCCTGATCTCGTATTCGCGCCTGACCGTGCGCGAGTATCCGAAGATCGACGAGCCCATCGTCTCGGTGGACACCACCTACAAGGGCGCCTCGCCCGAGGTGATCGAATCCCAGGTGACCAAGCCGCTGGAGGACCAGCTCGCCGGCATCGAGGGCGTGGACGTAATGACTTCGCGCAGCCGCTCCGAACGCAGCCTCATCAACATCAAGTTCAACCTGTCGCGCGATCCCGACGCGGCCGCGGCCGAAGTGCGCGACAAGGTCTCGCGCGCCCGCCGCTTCCTGCCCGACGAGATCGACGAGCCCATCATCGGCAAGGTCGAGGCGGACTCCCAGCCCATCATCTACATCGCGGTGGAGTCCGGCACCTACTCGGCGATCCAGACTTCCGACTACATCAACCGCTACATCAAGACCCGGCTGTCGGTGCTGCCGGGGGCGGCGGAAGTGCGCGTGTTCGGCGAGCGCCTGCCGTCCATGCGCATCTACGTGGACCGCGACAAGCTTGCCGCCTACGGCCTGACCGTGCAGGACGTGGAGGCGGCGCTGCGCAGCCAGAACGTGGAAATCCCGGCCGGGCGCATCGAGTCCCGGGCGCGCGAATTCTCGGTCGTGTCCTCGACCGACCTGCAGACGCCGGCGCAGTTCGAGGACGTGATCGTCGCCAACGTCAAGGGTTATCCCGTGCGCCTGCGCGACGTGTCCAAGGTGGAAATCGCCGCGGCCAACGATCGCATCCTGTCGCGCTTCAACGGCAAGCCGGCGATCAACATCGGCCTGACGCGGCAGTCCACCGCCAACCCGCTGGAGCTGTCCAAGGCAGCCCGCGAGGAGGTCGAGCGCCTGAACGAGAACCTGCCGGCGGGGATGCGGCTGAACATCGCCTACGACTCGTCGGTGTTCATCGAACGCTCGATCGACTCGGTGTTCAACACCATCGGCGAGGCCATCGTGCTGGTGGTGCTGGTGATCTTCTTCTTCCTGCGCAACCTGCGCGCCAGCATCATCCCCATCGTCACCATCCCGGTATCGCTGGTGGGCGCCTGCGCGCTCATGTATCTGTTCGGCTTTTCCATCAATACGCTGACCCTGCTGGCGATGGTGCTGGCCATCGGCCTGGTGGTGGATGACGCTATCGTGGTGCTGGAGAACATCTTCCGCCACATCGAGGACGGCATGCCGCGCAAGGAGGCCGCGCTGCGCGGCTCGCGCGAGATCGGCTTCGCGGTGGTGGCGATGACGATGACGCTGGTCACCGTGTACGCGCCGCTGGCGTTCGCCACGGGCCGCACCGGGCGGCTGTTCATCGAATTCGCGCTGGCGCTGGCCGGCGCGGTGCTGGTGTCCGGCTTCGTGGCGCTGACGCTCACCCCGATGATGTGCTCGGTGCTGCTGCGCCACCAGAGCAGCCACAGCCGCTGGTACAACCTGATCGAAGGTTGGCTCGACGCTCTGAGCAATGGCTACCGGCGGGTGCTGGCGGCCTCGCTGCGCCATCGCTGGATCGTGGTGGCGGTGGGCCTGGCGGTGGCGGCCGCCAGCGGCGTGCTGTTCAAGGTGGTCAAGAGCGAACTGGCCCCCGTCGAGGACCGCGGCGTGGTGTTCGGCATCGTCAGCTCGCCCGAGGGCGCCACGCTGAACTACACGCTGGAAAGCATGCTGGGCATCGAAAAGTTCTACGCCGATATCCCGGAGGCCAGCGGCAGCCAGGTGACCGTGGGCTTTCCCACCGTGACCGACGGCACCGCCATCCTGCGCCTCAAGCCCTGGGAAGAGCGCGGTCGCCGGCAGCAGGCCATCACCCAGGAGCTGCAACCGCTGTTCGCCTCGCTGCCGGGCGTGCGGGCGTTTCCCACCAATCCGCCGTCGCTGGGCCAGTCCGCGCGTTCCAAGCCGGTGCAGTTCATCATCATGAGCCAGGCCTCGTACGTGGAGCTGGCGCGCCTGACCGACGTATTCATGGCCGAGCTGCGCAAGTATCCCGGCCTCATCAACCTGGACACCGACCTGCGCCTGAACACGCCCGAGCTGCGCGTGCGCGTGGACCGCGACAAGATGGCCGACGTGGGCGCCAACGTGGACACGGTGGGGCGCACGCTGGAATCCATGCTGGGCGGACGCCAGGTGACCCGCTACAAGGACGAGGGCGAGCAGTACGACGTCATCGTCCAGGTCACGCCGCGCGACCGCGCCAATCCCACCGACATTTCCGGCATCTATGTGCGCGCGCGCGACGGCAGCATGGTGCAGCTGGACAACCTGCTGGGCGTGCACGAAGGCGTTTCGCCGCAGTCGCTGAACCACTTCAACCGGCTGCGCGCGGTCAAGAT
Source organism: Achromobacter sp. HZ01 (assembly GCF_003267925.1). Classification (NCBI taxonomy): domain Bacteria; kingdom Pseudomonadati; phylum Pseudomonadota; class Betaproteobacteria; order Burkholderiales; family Alcaligenaceae; genus Achromobacter; species Achromobacter sp. HZ01. Next base: position 53,717 of record NZ_LWKV01000004.1, on the reverse strand, counting down.
CGACGGCGCCGTGGCGCCGGGCTACGCGCTGGGCGAGGTGCTGGCGCACATGCACCAGGTGGCGCGCGACGTGCTGCCCAACACCATCGTCACCGACCTCGACGGCCAGTCGCGCGAGTTCCGCGACTCCTCGGGCAGCATCTACCTGGTCTTCGCCATGGCGCTGGCCTTCATCTACCTGGTGCTGGCCGCGCAGTTCGAGAGCTGGCGCAACCCGTTCATCATCATGCTGTCGGTGCCGCTGTCCATGACCGGCGCGCTGCTGGCGCTGTGGCTGACCGGCGGCACCCTGTCCATCTACAGCCAGATCGGCCTGATCACCCTGGTCGGGCTGATCACCAAGCACGGCATCCTGATCGTCGAATTCACCAACCAGCTGCGCGACGAGGGCAGGGAACTGTTCGAGGCCGTCATCGAGGCCAGCGTGCTGCGGCTGCGCCCCATCCTGATGACCACCGGCGCCATGGTGCTGGGCACCGTGCCGCTGGCGCTGTCCTCGGGCGCGGGCGCGGAATCGCGCCAGCAGATCGGCTGGGTCCTGGTGGGCGGGCTGATGCTGGGTACACTACTGACCTTGTTCGTCGTGCCGGTGGCCTACACGCTCATCGCCACCGCACGCAAGAAACCCGGCCAGGCCGGCAGCGCAGCGCATTCCGCGGATTCCGTTCCGTCCCCGCATACGCCGCCGGCCGCGCCCGCCCAAGCGTCGGAATAGTTTTATGCGCCAGATCATCTTTGACACCGAAACCACGGGACTGGATCCCGCCCAGGGCCACCGCATCGTCGAAATCGGCTGCGTGGAGCTGGTCAACCGGATGGCCACGGGCAACAACCTGCACATCTACCTGAACCCGGACCGCGACAGCGACCCCGAGGCGCTGGCGGTGCACGGCCTGACCACCGAATTCCTGTCCGACAAGCCGCGCTTTGCCGACATCGCCGATGAATTCGTGCAGTTCATCCAGGGCGCCGAGCTGATCGCGCACAACGCCGCGTTCGACGTGAAATTCTTCAACGCCGAACTGGCCAGGACCGGCCGCGGCCCGATCAGCGATTTCTGCGAGACGGTCACCGACTCGCTGCTGCACGCACGTTCGCTGTTCCCCGGCAAGCGCAACTCGCTGGATGCGCTGTGCGACCGTTTCGGCATTTCCAACGCCCACCGCACGCTGCACGGCGCCTTGCTCGACTCGCAGCTGCTGGCGGAAGTCTGGCTGGCCATGACGCGCGGCCAGGACGCGCTGCTGATCGACGTCGAAGAGGGCGACTCGGCGGGCGCCGACGGCCTGGTGCTGGGCAGGTTCGACGCCTCCGGCCTGCCGGTGATCAAGGCCGGCGACGAAGACCTGGCCGAGCACGAAGCCTATCTGGCCGCGCTGGACAAGGCCGTGGGCGGCGAATGCATCTGGCGTAAACTGGACGCGCCGGCGCCGGCCGCATAAAGTTTTTCGGGGTGACTTGCACACGTTCAAAAAAACGTGCTAATATTTCGCCTCTTTCGGGGTGGTTAGCTCAGTGGTAGAGCACTGCCTTCACACGGCAGGGGTCACTGGTTCGAACCCAGTACTACCCACCAAAGACCCTTGAGAGACAACGCCAGGCCACCAGCCGGCCGTTGTCGGCGTCCAAGGTAAAACGACGCAGCAAAAATAGCCAACCCTTGCGGTTGGCTTTTTTGTTTTTCGCCTATGTTTGGCCGGGTGTTGATATTGCACAACCCCGCGCGCGCCGATTGAGCCGCGCGGCCTGCCAGCTGTCTATGATGGATACCGCGGGGACACATCCACAATAAACCCGCGCAAACTGGAGATGGCGATGTTCGCGAATACCAATACCATGATCATCATCATCGTCACGGCCGTGGCCCTCATGCTGGTGGGCTTCGGGCTGCGTGACCGCAATATCGGCATGGGGCTGATGGGGCTGGGCCTGGTGACGGCGCTGGGCACCATTATCTACAAGGCGTACATCACGTTTTATTGAGCTGGCGCGCCGCGCGCGACAGCAGGGCGTCGAGCTGGTTGGCGAAGGCCTTGCGGTCGGCGTGGCTGAACGAGGCGGGGCCGCCGGTGTCCACGCCGCCGGCGCGCAGTTCTTCCATCATGTCGCGCAGCGCCAGCCGTTCACGGATGGTGTCGGGCGTATAGCGTTCCCCGCGCGGGTTCAGCGCCATCGCGCCATTTTCCAGGACTTGCGCGGCCAGCGGGATGTCGCCGGTGATCACCAAGTCGCCGGGCGCGGCGCGTTCGGCGATGTGCGCGTCGGCCACGTCGAAGCCGCGCGGCACCTGCACGGCGCGGATCAGCGGCGAGGGCGGGGTGCGCAGCGGCTGGTTGGCCACCAGGGTCAGCGGCCGCTGCCAGCGTTGCGCGGCGCGGAACAGAATGTCCTTGATGACCGCGGGGCAGGCGTCCGCATCGACCCAGATGTGCATCGCTTTACGCGCCCAGCGCCTTGCGCAGCGCCTCGGCCACGATCTCGTTGGTGGACACGCCGCGCTCGGCGGCCGCGGCGCGCAGCCGGTCGGCGTCGGCCTGCGACAGCTTCAGCGGGAACGGCACCAGGCCGGCGGCCTGGTCCAGCTTGCGCTGCTCGCGCCGGTCGGGCGCGTTCGAGGCGCTGCCGTAGCGGTCCGGCGTGCCGGCCTGCTTGAGCTGGCCGGCCAGTTTCAAGGCCTGGTTTTTCTGCAGATCGAATTTATTCATGGGGTTTCCTGATGAGGAGCGCCATCATAAGCGCAACGGCCTCATCGCGGCTTGGCCTTCTCCAGTTCCGTCAGGCCCTCCTGGGCGCCGTCGTGCAGCGGCACGGTCAGTCCGCGCCGCGCGGTGGCGATGGAGACCTGGCTGCCCTGGGTCGATCCCGCGGCCAGCAGGTCCTGTCCGGTCGAATAGACGGCGCGCACGATCACCAGGGCTTCGTCGCGGGTCAGGTCCGCGGTGGTGAGCAGCAGGGCGGCCATGCCGACGGTGGGGATCGCTTCGACCTGGTTGGGATAGGTGCCGGCGACGATGTCCAGCGGCATTAGCGAACTGTCGGCCGCCGTCAGCGCCTTGATGGCGGCGGGATCGAGCGGCAGCAGCTTCAGCCGGGCCTGGGTCAGCGCGTCGCGCAGCGGCGTGGCCGGCACGCCGATCACCTGGGCGGCGGCGTCGACCGAGCCGGAATTCAGCGCCGGCAGCGAGGCCGCGAACGGGGTGTCTGCGACCTGGTAGTCGCGTCCGGCCTGCAGCCCGTGCGCGGCCAGTACCGCCTCCAGCGTGGCCCGCACGGCCGAGCCCTCCGGACCCAGCGCGACGGTCTTGCCCTTCAGGTCGCGCACGCCGCGCACCGAGGCGTCGTCGCGCACCACGATGTGGACCAGTTCCGGATACAGGCTGCCCAGCGCCCGCAGGCCGGTGAACGGCCCCTGGGCCGCGAACGGGCCCTTGCCGTCATAGGCCAGCCGCGCCGTATCGGCCTGGGCCAGTCCGACCACCGCGTCGCCGCTGCGCAGCAGCGCGATGTTCTCGGCGCCGCCGCCGGTGATGAGCGGGGCGACGCGGACCTGCCGCGAGCGGGCCACGTCGCGCAGCGCGCGCGCGAACGCCACGTATTCGCCGCGGTCGGGGCCGCCGGCCAGCGGATAGCCCTGCTGCATGCGGGCCAGCCGGCCGTTGATGCGCGCCACCGAGCGTTCCAGTTCCTGCTGCACCACGTGCTGGGCGGTGCTGGAGCCGGTGTAGGCGACGGAATGGGTGATCTGGTCCAGCGAGTCGAGCAGCTGGCGCGTGACCGGCGGCGGCGCGCCGGTGTCCAGGCTGGGGGCCTGGGCCGCCTTGAAGCCGGCCGGCGTCACCAGCTTCCAGTCCTGGCCGTCCTGCCGGTAGATCGCGCTGGCGTGCGCCACGATGCGGTCGCCGGCCTGGTTGCCGCCGGATTTCACGCCGCTGATGCTGCGCGGACCCGCGCCCAGCAGCGTGACCAGCGAGGCCGCGCCCGGCTGGTCCCAGGCGCCCAGCGAGACGTCGCGGGCCAGGTCCAGCGCGACGTCGTAATAGACCACGCGGCGGGTTTCGCCGGCGGGCGCGCCGTTGTCGACGGCCGATCCCATGCGCTTGAGTTCGGCGATCCGGAACAGCCCTTCGCCATAGGCAGCGTTCAGGCTGCGCTCGACGTCGCCGCGCAGCGCGTCGGCGTCCGGCGCGCGGCCGCAGGCGGCCAGCGTCAGGCACAGCAATACGAGGATGAGATGTTTGAACATGCTTACATCCCTCCCACGAACGGCAAGGAGATCAGCGAGGTCAGCACGATCACGTTGAGGATGTCGACCAGGAACGCGCCGGTGACCGGCACCACGATGAAGGACTCCGGCGCGGGGCCGTGGCGGCGCGTGAGCGCCTGCATATTGGCGATGGCGGTGGCGGTGGCGCCCAGCGAGAAGCCGCAGAAGGCGGCCGACATGACGGCCGCTTCGTAGTCGCGCTTGAGCAGGCGGAACACCACCCAGGCCGCGTACAGCGCGCAGAACGCCGTCTGCACCACCAGCATCAGGGCCAGCGGGCCGGCCAGGCGCGCCACGCTGGACAGGTCCAGCGTCATCATGGTCATGCCCAGGAACAGCGACAGCGAGATGGTGCCGATGATGTCGGTGACGCGGTCGTCCAGTTTCAGTCCCAGGCGCTCGCCGCCGTTGCGGATCACCACGCCCGTGGCCAGGCACCACAGGAAATTGGGCAGGCTGACCGGGGCGTCCTCGACCAGCGCGGCCAGGTAGCCGCCCACCACCAGCGCGACGAAGGCGGCCGTCAGCGACACGATGAAGGAGCCGGCGGTGGTCGGGCCCTGGTCTTCGGTCAGGTCGGGGGCGTCATGCTTGTCGCCGGGCGCGTGGTCCAGGCTGCCGGCCAGCTTGTGGCGCCGCATGATCCATTCCGCGACCGGGCCGCCTACCACGCCGCCCAGCACCAGGCCCAGCGTGGCCGAGGTCATGGCCAGCGCCATCACGTCCTGGATGTTGTTGAAGTCGGCGAAGCGCGTGGCGTAGGCTGCGCCCGTGCCGTGCCCGCCCACCAGCGTGATGGTGCCGCCCAGCAGGCCCATCAGCGGATGCATGTCCAGCAGCCAAGCCATGCCCAGTCCCACGGCATTCTGCAGGACCAGGAACGGGATCAAGGCCAGCAGGAACGCGATCAGCCTGGGGCCGCCCTTGGCCAGCAGCTTGAGGTTGGCGGTCAGGCCGATGCAGCCGAAGAACAGCAGCAGCAGGGTGGGTTTGATGCTGGTTTCGAGCGAGACGGAGATTCCGCCCCAGGTCGACAGCAGGTAGGCGATCACCGCGAAAAGCAGGCCGCCCACGATGGGATCGGGAATGCTGTAGCGGGCAAGAAACCCGATGCGGGTGGTGAGCACCCGTCCGACGACGAGCACCAGGCAGCAGGCCAGGAGTGATTGAACGGGCGAAAGCGAGATCATAGATACCTTTGCGCCCTGTCGGGGCGCAGTTAGATTTCCGGCTTCGGGAACCCTGCCGCCTCACACACGTGCGGCTTATGTTACGTCCGCGGCGGCAACGTTGTACATGGGGGGACGGAAGCGGCGCTACAGCGGCAGCGCGCGGGACATGTAAAGCGCTTGCGGGCCGTAGCCAGCAAGCTTTTCGGCCAGGCCGGCCGCGGCGACGTCCATCGGCGCGTAGCCGTGGCGCCGCCAATAGCCGGTCGCCGATTCCAGCGATACCAGGCTGGCCCGGCGCAGGCCAGCCTGCCCGGCGGCCGCCGCGGCGGCGCGCAGCAGCGCCTGGCCGACTCCCAGGCCCTGGGCCTGCGGCACCACCGCGCAATCATGCAGGAACCAGTGATCGGCCTTCGACGGCAGCGCTGTCAGCGCGACGTCGAGGGCCGGCGGCAGGCCCGCGTCCCAGGGATAGGAGATCAGATAGCCCAGGAGGTCGCCGCCTTCGGCGCGCGCGACCCAGCAGTGGGCAGGCGCGAGCGCCAGGCGGTTGAGGAAGAACGCCGCGCTCTCCAGCAGGAAATCGGGATAGGCCAGGGTCTGGGCGGCGAGGATGCCGTCCACGTCGCCGGCAAGCATGGGCCTGACTCGGTATTGCATGACTAACGGGAAAAACTGGAATCGGGCGCATTGTAGCGATGCCAACCTGTCCCCGCTTTGCTTGCGGCATTTCATGAAAATTCGACGACCCCCTGCGCATACTGCCCGCCATAGTGTCCTGCAATCCGAGTTCAGCATTCCATGCATATCCAATTCCGGTCCGATCCCATAGCCGCCCAGGTGCTGGCCAAATCGTTTCCCGTGGAAGCGTTCTGGTCGACGCAGGCGGCCAACGTGCCGTACGACACCTGCGTGACCTGCGTCATCCCCTGCCTGAATGAATGCGACAACCTGCGGGTGCTGCTGCCCCTGCTGCGTAGCCGCCTCACGGCGCTGTGCTCCAGCTGGGAAGTGATCGTGGCCGACGACGGCAGCACCGACGGCACCGAGGCGCTGATGGCGCAATGGACCGAGCACGCCGGCTTTCGCTACGTGCAGCTGTCGCGCAATTTCGGCAAGGAAGCCGCGCTCAGCGCCGGCCTCGAGGCCGCCGCCGGCAATGTGGTGATCTGCATGGACGCCGACCTGCAGCATCCGCCGGCCCTGATCGAGCAGATGCTGGCGCGCTGGGCCGCTGGCGCCGAAATGGTCTATGCCGTGCGCGAAAGCCGCGCCGACGAATCCTGGCTCAAGCGCTGCGGCGCGCGCTGGTTCTACAAGCTGCTCAGCGGCGCGCGCGGCGTGGACGTGCCGCCGCATGCCGGCGATTTCCGGCTGATGGACCGCAGCGTGGTGGACGCGCTCAACGCGCTGCCCGAACGCACGCGCTTCATGAAGGGCCTGTACGCCTGGGTCGGCTTCAAGGGCGAGGCGCTGGCCTATACACCCGACGAACGCATGCACGGCGACAGCCGCTTCAGCGGCATGCGCCTGTTCCGCCTGGCGCTGGACGGGCTTACCGCCTTCACCACCTGGCCGCTGCGCCTGGTGAGCCTGGTGGGCGTGGCGTTCGCCCTGATGGCGCTGGCCTACGCGGCCTATCTCGTGGCCGACTACCTGCTGTCCGGCAATCCGGTATCGGGCTGGACCACCATCGTCACCGCCGTGCTGTTCTTCGCCGGCGTGAACCTGATTTCCCTGGGCGTGGTGGGCGAGTACGTCGCCCGCATCTTCGACGAGGTCAAGGGCCGCCCCTTGTTCGTGGTGCGCCGCCGCCAGGGCCGCACCTGCCATCCGGACCAGGACCCGCACTGACATGTCCGCCATGACGCAACCGGGGCGTTCCAACTGGACCCCGCCGGCAGGACGCTTCCTGCTCGTCGTCGGCGCCTGGCTGGCCTGGCTGGCCTGGCTCAGGCCCCTGACGCTGCCCGACGAAGGCCGCTACGCCGGCGTCGCCTGGGACATGCTGCGCAGCGGCTCGCATGCCGTGCCGCTGCTGGACGGCATGCCGTACTTCCACAAGCCGCCGCTCTATTACTGGCTGACCGAGCTGTCCTTTTCCGTCTTCGGCGTGCATCCGTGGGCGGCGCGGGTGCCGTCCTGGCTGGCGGCCTGGGCCACGGCGGCGGCGCTGTACGGTTTCGTGCGCCGCTACCGCGACGCGGCGGCCGCCACGCTGACCGTGCTGATCCTCGCCACCATGCCGTTCTTCTACGGCGGGGCGCAGTTCGCCAACCTGGACATGCTGGTCGCCGGCATGATCGCGCTATGCCTGCTGGCCGCGGCCGACGCGGTGCTGCGCGCCGAGCGCGGCCAGGCCTGGCGCCGGATGTCGCTGGCCGCCGCCGCGCTGGCGGCGCTGGCGGTGCTGGCCAAGGGCCTGATCGGCGTGGTGCTGCCGGGCGCGATCCTGTTTCTCTGGCTGGCGTGGAGGCGGTACTGGCGCGGCCTGGCCGTGCTGCTGTGGCCGCCGTCGATACTGCTTTTCATCGCGCTGGCCGCGCCGTGGTTCGTGCTGATGCAGCTGCGCTATCCCGGCTTCTACGATTACTTCTTCGTCTACCAGCATTTCCAGCGCTTCGCCGCCGGCGGCTTCAACAACGCCCAGCCATTCTGGTTCTATCTGCCGGTGGTCGCCGGGCTGAGCCTGCCCTGGTCCTTGTGGGGCGGCGCCATCCTGCGCAAGTCGTTCTGGGCCGACGGCCCGGCGCGCGACCTGAGGCGCTTCGCGCTGTTGTGGCTGGGCGTCGTGATCGTGTTTTTCTCGCTGCCGCATTCCAAGCTGGTGGGCTACGTGCTGCCGGTGCTGGCGCCGCTGGCCTTTTTGCTGTCGGAAGCCATCCTGGCGGCCTGGCGCCGCGAGACCGAGCCCGTCACGCAGCGTCTGGTCCGCCTGAGCGCGGCCGTGGCCGCCGCCATCTGCGTGATCGCGGTGGGCATCGCCGCGCACAATGCGCGCGGCAGCGCCAGCCCGCTGGCCAAGGTGGTGCGCGAGCAGGCCAGGCCGGGCGACACCTTCGTGTCCCTGCACTCCTATCCGTTCGACCTGGCCTTGTACGCCCGGGCGCCGCGGCCGATGTGGGTGGTGGACGACTGGCTCAATCCCGAGGTGCCGGTGCGCGACAACTGGCGCAAGGAACTGTACGACGCCGCCAAGTTCGATCCGCAGACCGGCGAGCAGGTATTGCTTGGCGCGGCCGAATTCAACCAGCGGCTGTGCCGCGCGCCGGATGGAGCGCGCTACTGGGTATGGGGCACCGCCTCGGACAATCAGGCCTATCTGCCGCTGCAAGGCCTGGCGCCCGCGGTCACCAGCGCGAAGTACATGATGTGGCGGGTGGAAGTGGACGCGGCCCTCAGGCAGCGGGTCTGTGGCGGAATGCCCAGAGCCGGCCTGCAATAAAGGTCGCGACGGCAAGCCCGGCCAGTATCAGGGCGAGCAGGACATCGTAGCGGATGGCCGTGCTGTGCAGCAGCCACGCGTAAGCGGCTTCGTTGATGGCGAAGCCGGCGGCTGACACGAGAAAGAAACGGCGCGCTGCTACTGTCCAGGGAATAGTCGAATGTCGGAACGTCAGACGATAGTGGCCCAGGAAGGAAACCACGAAGGCGATCAGCCAGCCGATCAGGTTGGCGGCCAGCGGCGGCATCCCGAAGGCCTCCACGCAGCCCACGGCGACAGCCCAATGGGTGGCGGCGGCGGCGCATCCGACGGCAATGAAGGTGCTTACTTGTTGCAGCAGGGCGCGCATGGAAAGCGTGGCGAAATGGAAGTAAGGGGTATTGCGATGAGCAAACGTATCGTGGTCTGCGGGGACGATTTTGGCATGAATGCCGATATCGATGAAGGCATGATCGAACTGGCCGGCATGGGCCGCCTGAGCGCGGTCAGCTGCCTGTCGCAAGGGCCGTCGTTCGCCGCCCACGTGCGGCGGCTCGCGCCGCTGGACGTGGACGTCGGCCTGCACGTGAACTTCACCGAACAACTCGACCCGAACGCCGAAGCGCTGCCCGCGCTGGGCCGCCTGATCCTCAACGCCTACGCCGGACGCCTGGACGCCGCCTGGATCGACGCCCGCCTGCAGCGCCAGTTCGACGCCTTCGAGGCCGCCACCGGCCGCGCGCCCGATTACGTCGACGGCCATCAGCACGTGCACCAGCTGCCGGGCATCCGCGCGCGCCTGTTGCTGCTGCTCAAGCGCCGCTATGGCGAGAACCGGCCGTGGCTGCGTCAGACCGCGCCCGGCATGCAAAGCGGCATCCCGCTGCGTGAAGCGTTCAAGGCCCGCATCATCGGCGCGCTGGGCGCGGCCGCGCTGGCGCGCGAGGCGCGCGCCGACGGCCTGCGCACCAATCGCCGGCTGCTGGGCGTCTACGGCTTCGAAGGCGGCAAGCGGCACTACGCCGGCCTGCTACAGAACTGGCTGTTCAACGCGCGCGACTGCGACCTGCTGATGTGCCATCCGGCCGCGGCCAGCCAGGACGGCTGCGCCATGTCGCGCCAGCGCCGCGCCGAATTCGATGTGCTGGCCAGCCCCAAGCTGGGTGATTGGCTCAACGTCAACGGCGTGCATATTTCGCGGTTGCCGGCTGGGGCGTGATGGGTGCAGCGCGCAAATTCCTTGGCAAGAACACGAATATCGAGCGCGCGAAACCCATCACGCCCCACAAAGAAAAAACCTACCCACTAGTCAGGCTCTGCAGCAGCCACGCCCCGGCCGGCCCCAGCGCCCGGCGCCGCGACCAGACCGCATCGACCCGGATGTGGCGCGGCCAGCCCGGCGCCTTCAGCTCGGTCAGCTGGTCCTGCCCGAACCGCTGGATCATCCAGCGCGGCAGCTCGGTCCAGCCGAAACCCCGGCTGGCCATTTCCAGAAGCATCAGATAACCCGGCGCCGACCAGGTCGAATAGGCCGGCTCGGTGTCCTTGTCGCCCAGCTCGAAGGTGCTCAGGCGCAGCGCGCGCTCGGACTTCAGCTGGTCTTCGGTGACGCTGGGCAGCTTGGCCAGCGGATGGTTGCGGCCCACGCACAGCACGATCTCCGACAGTTCCGCCAGCGTGGCGTGGGCCACGTCGGGCGGATAGGTATCCTGCGCGGCCATCAGGCCCAGGTGCGCGCGCCCCTGCTGCACCAGGGCCACCACGTCCTCGTATTCCGCGATCAGGCATTCGAAGCGCAGCGCCGGATAGCGCTGGTCGATCTGGCTGAGCATGGTCTCGAAGGTTTCCGACTGGAACGTATCGGACAGCACCAGGGTGAGCCGGGGCTCCAGGCCCTCGGCCAGCTGGCTGGCGCTGCGGTTCAGGCGATCGTTGGCGGCCAGCACCTGCAAGGCCTGCCCCAGCAGCACCTGGCCGGCCTCGGTCAGGGTGGGCTGGCGCTGGCTGCGGTCGAACAGGGCCACGTTCAGGTCCACCTCCAGGTTGGCGATGGTTTCGCTGATGGTGCTCTGGCTTTTGCCCAGCTTGCGGGCCGCGGCGGAAAACGTGCCTTCCGAGGCGACCTGGGCGAAAGCGGCCAGGGATTCCAGTGAATGGCGCATGGGATGTCCGGCAAAATAGATATCGGTTTTTCCGATGAAAACCATCTTTATCGTACCGGAAATATCGTGGAAAATCCGTTCCGTTCAGTAGTAACCGACCTCGGGTGGGTCATGACGCAAGCCAAGAAATCCCTCAAAGAACGCTTTTTCCACGCCTTTCTGTTCGAAGTCCTGGCCATCGGCCTGTGCGCGCCGGCGGCCGCCTGGGCCATGGGCAAATCCCTGTTCGAGATGGGCGTGCTGACGGCCGTGATCGCCTGGATCGCGCTGGTCTGGAACATGATCTACAACGCTGGATTCGACCGAGTCGAGAACCACTACGGCTGGACCCGCAACCTGAGGGTCCGGGTGCTGCACGCCTGCGGCTTCGAGATCGGCCTGATCCTGATCGTGATCCCGCTGGCCGCCTGGTGGCTGAGCATCAGCCTGTGGCAGGCCTTCGTGCTCGACATCGCGCTGGTGCTGTTCTATCTGCCGTACGGCTTTCTGTACAACCTGGCCTACGACCGCTCGCGTCCCTACGTCATGAAATGGCTGAGCCGCAACGAGCCGGTCGCGGTCGCGCGCCAGACGCCCTGCGCGTAAGCGCGCCGGCGCGGCTTCAGCCCGCGCGGCCGCGGTAGGCGCGGCTGGCGTCGCGCATGAAACTGCCGACGGCGGTTTCGTACTGCGCGCCGCTGCGGAAGGCGCCCGAATGCGAGGCGCCTTCGATCTTCACCAGGCGCTTGAGGTCCGGCGCCACGTTGCGCGCGGCGGCGTAGAGCTCGTCGCTCATCGTATGCGGCACGACGCGGTCGGCGGTGCCGTGCATGAACAGCATGGGCGTGTGCAGGCTGGCCAGTTTCTCCACCGAATCGAAGGGCTGGGTGACCAGCAGGCCGGCGCCCGGCATCTTGCCCCAGCGCAGCGTGGCCAGCATCGCGCCGATGCTGGTGAAGCTGGATTCCACGATCAGGCCGGCGAAGTCCGGCTGTTCCGGACGCGCGGCCAGGTCGATGGCGATCGCGCCGCCCAGACTGTGGCCATAGATGAAGCGGCGCGCCGGGTCCGGCTGCAGCCGGGCCAATTCCTTGAGACCCGCGATGGCGTCTTCCTGGGCGGTGCGCTCGGAAGGCAGCAACGCGGTCGAGGCCCCGAAGCCGCGGTAGTCGATGGCCAGTACGGAATAGCCCATGCGCGTCCAGCCCTCGATGCGAAAGGCGCTGCCGTTCAGATTCCAGCGCGCGCCATGCAGGTACAGCACGGTGGGGGCGTCGGCCCGCGGGCTCTGCCAGTACCAGGCGCGCACGTGATCGCCGCCGGCCAGCGGCAGGTCATATACCTGGGTGCCGGCGGCCGGCTCGCGCCACCAGGTCTGGGGTTCGGCCTGGGGCGAGAAAATCGTCTGGCGTTGCCAGGAGTCGAGCTGGGTGCAGCCCACCACGCCGGCGCCCGTGAGCAGGGCGGCGGCCAGCAGTCGGCGCAGGGCGGGGCGGGATAGTGCGGGCATGAACGATATGACCCGGGCAGGGCGGCGGGGTTCCGGCATCAGCATACTAGCGGGTCAGCGCCAGCCAGGCCTGGGCGGCGTGCGACAGATAGCCGCCGCGGCGCCAGACCAGCACCATTTCCCAGTCCGTGCCCGCGTCGCGCAGCGGCACGCGGGCCACGCCGGCATGCAGTTCCTCGCGCGCCTTCAGGCGCGGCAGAAAGGCCACGCCCAGGCCGGCCGCCACCAGCGCCACGATGAAATCCACCTGGCTGCTGCGCGCCGCGATCGTGGGGGCGAAGCCGGCGCGCTGGCAGGCGTCATGCAGGATGCGGTTGAGTGCGAAGCCGGTCTCGAACAGGATGAAAGGCGAGTCCCGCAGCTCGCGCAGGCTGACCGACGCGGCGCCCGCCCTGGGATGGTCGGCGGGCATCAGCGCCACCAGGGGCTCGCGCGCCACGGGCTGCCACTCGAAATGCTCGGGCACCGGCTTGAGCGAGGCCGCCAGCTCGATTTCGCCGGCCATCACCATTTCCTCCAGGCGCCGGCTGCCGTGTTCCACCAGGCTGATTTCCACCTGCGGATAGCGGCTGCGAAAGCGCGCGAAAAGCGGCGCGAACAGCGTGCTGCTGCCCAGCGGCGGCAGGCCCAGCCGCAGCACGCCGCGCTTGAGGCCCTTCAGTTCGTCCAGCTCCGCGTACAGGTCGTCGCGCTGGGCCAGCATGGCCTGCGCGCGGCGGTAGACGATTTCGCCGGCGGCCGTCAGCCGCGGCGGCTGGGCGTGGCGGTCCAGCAACGGCATGCCCAGCTCGTCCTCGAGCTGGCGCACCGCCTTGCTGACGGTGGGCTGGGTGGCGTAGACGGCCTTGGCCGCCTGGGAAAAACCGCCCTGGCGGACCACCTCGACCAGCGCGCGCAGGGGGCGCAGTTCCATGGTTATGCCTGATTGGAATACGGTGGATTCAATGAATTCATTTTATCTATGGCGCGCGCCGGCGTAAAACATAGGCATGCCGCTGGAAGTCCTGCCGATGTTTTTGTCCCGTTATTCCATCCTCGCGCGCAGCGCCCTGCGCCGCAGCCGCGTCCTGCAAATCTGCCTGATCGTCCTGTTTTCCTGGCTGGGCCAGGCGCTCGCCGGGTGGCTGGGGCTGCCCATACCGGGCGCGGTCATCGGCATGGCCATCGTGCTGCTCCTGCTGGCCACGCGCCGCCTGCCGGTGCGCAGCGTGCACCGCGGCGCCAGCTGGCTGCTGGGCGAAATGCTGCTGTTCTTCGTTCCCGCCGTCATGTCGCTGCTGGACCACCGCGAATTCCTCGGGCTGCTGGGGCTGAAGCTGCTGGCCGTCATCGTGCTGGGCACCGTGCTGGTGATGGCGGGCACGGCGCTGACCATAGACCTCTGCTACCGCTGGATGAACCGCCATGCCGGTTGATTTCAATCTGCTGTTCTGGCCGGCGGCGACGGTGCTGGCCTACGCCGGCGCCCGGCTGTTCTACCGCCGCTACGCCTATTGGTGCACCTCGACGCTGGTGGTGGCGCCGGCCCTGCTGCTGGCGCTGGCGATCGCGCTGCACACCGGCTATCGCGACTACATGGCCGGCTCGCACTGGCTGATGGCGATGCTGGGCCCGGTGATCGTGGCGTTCGCGCTGCCGCTCTACCAGCAGCGCGCGCTGATCCGCCGCTACTGGCCGGTGCTGGCCGCCGGCGTCGCGGTCGGCAGCCTGGTGGCCGGCGCCAGCGCTTGGATGCTGGGCAGCCTGCTGGACCTGCCGCCCGACCTCCGGCTGAGCCTGCTGCCGCGTTCGGTGGCCACGCCTTTCGCCGTGGAAGTGTCCACGCACGTGGGCGGCATGCCCGACCTGACCGCGGTGTTCGTGATCGTGACCGGCGTGTTCGGCGCGGCCATCGGCCAGCTGATGCGCCGCTGGCTGCCGCTGCGCTCGGCCCTGGCGCGCGGCGCGCTGTTCGGCATGGGCGCCCACGGCGCGGGCACCGCCAAGGCCCGCGAACTGGCGGCCGACGAGGGCGCGGTGGCCGGCCTGGTCATGGTGATGGCGGGCCTGTTCAACGTGCTGATCACGCCGGCCGTGGTGGTGGCTTTGCGGGCCTAGTCCGGCAGGGTCAGTGCACCAGTTCGAGGGCCACCGGATACAACGAGGCCACCAGCAGCAGCGCCATGCTGATGTTGAAGGCGCGGATCGCCCAGGGCCGGTGCAGCACGCGGCGCAGCGCCGTGCCGAAGGTGACCCAGATGCCGATGCTGGGCAGGTTGACGATGCCGCAGACCAGCGTGGCGATGACCAGGTTGGCGAAAAAGCTGTTCTGCGGCGTGTAGGTGGCCACCACGCCCACGGCCATCACCCATGCCTTGGGGTTGACCCACTGGAAGGCCGCGGCCTGCAGGAACGTGAAAGGCTTGCCGCGCACCTCGCCGTCCTCCATGGCGCCCGAATTGGCGATCTTCCAGGCCAGGTACAGCAGATAGGCCGCGCCCACGTACTTCAGCACGGTGTACAGCTGCGGCATCTGCTGGAACACCGAGCCCAGCCCGACGCCCACCAGGAAGATCATCAGCGTGAAGCCGAGGTTCACGCCCAGCAGGTGCGGCATGCTGCGGCGAAAGCCGAAGTTCAGGCCCGAGGACGCCAGCATCACGTTGTTGGGGCCGGGCGTGATCGAGCTGACCAGCGCGAACATGGCCAGCGGACCGAGCAGGGACAGCGACATCAGGGGCACGTCGGCCCATTGGGAAGGGAGCAGATTCATTTAGGGGTCCTGACTATGGCGCGGCGTCCGCCGGCGATCACGACGATCACGGCGGCGGCGAAGAAGAAGGTCGCCGTTTCCACGGATTCGTCAAACAGCGCTGCCGCGGCCACCACCGTAAGAAAGGGCTGCAGCAACTGAACTTGTCCCACGCGGGCGATCCCGCCCACGGCCAGGCCGCGATACCAGGCGAAGAATCCCAGGAACATCGAGCCGAACGCCAGGTAGGCGCAGGCCAGCACGACCGACGGGCTGGGCCAGCTGGCCTGCGCGGCCATCCAGCCTACGGGGGCCGCCACGACCGGGGCGCTGATCACCAGCGCCCAGCATATTGTGCGCCCGCCGCCCAGCGTGCGCGAGGCCCGCGCGCCTTCGGCATAGCCCATGCCGCCCAGCACCACCGCCA
Organism: Achromobacter sp. HZ01; assembly: GCF_003267925.1. Classification (NCBI taxonomy): domain Bacteria; kingdom Pseudomonadati; phylum Pseudomonadota; class Betaproteobacteria; order Burkholderiales; family Alcaligenaceae; genus Achromobacter; species Achromobacter sp. HZ01. The sequence goes on along the minus strand of NZ_LWKV01000004.1, from coordinate 38,051 downwards.
CCAGCAGCCACAGATCGCCCAGCGACAGCGTGCCGTGGCCCTGGCGCAGGGCGTAGGCGGTGACCAGCGCGGCGCCCAGCAGGGCCCAGGCCCAGAATGCCGGCGACGGGCGCTCGCCGCTGCGCAGCGCCGCGAAGGCCGCCGTCGACAGCGGCAGCAGGCCGTTGAACACCGCGCCGTGCGACGAAGGCACGGTCTGCATGGCGAAGGAGGAGGCCAGCGGCCAGCCCACCACGATGCCCAGCGCGGCCAGGATCACGCCGGGCCATTCCTCGCGGTTCGGCCGCCGCGCGCGCGTCAGCCACAGCAGCGCCACGGCCGGCACCGCCGCCACCAGCGCCCGGCCCAGCCCGATCAGCAGCGGGTCCAGTTCGGCCACGGCCAGCCGCGTCATGGGCAGCGTCAGGGAAAAGACCAGCACGCCCAGGAAGCCATAGGCGTAGCCCTCCCAGACGGGGCCGGCCGCCTTGGCGGCGGCCGGGGAGGAGGGATAGAACGCAGGACGGGTCATGGGCGCCACCAGTTGCAGGTTTTCGTGATTGCTGCCACTCTACGCATAGTCATCGGTACAGTACCGGTACACTTTGGCATATCACTTTAATCACTGGCCTGGTGAAATCTCCATGACAGTTGCCCCCGCGCTCTCATCCTCCCCGCCCTGGCAGCCGGTGCGCCAGGCCGACGCCACCCTGGTGACGCAGCTGGCCGACGGCCTGGCCCGCCGCATCGACGAGCAGGGCCTGCGGCCCGGCACCCGGCTGCCGTCCATCCGCAAGATGGCCGAACAGTCCGGCGTCAGCCGCTTTACGGTGGTGGAAGCCTACGACCGGCTGGTGGCGCGTGGCCTGGTGCAGTCGCGCCGGGGCGCGGGGTTTTTCGTGCGGGCGCGCAGCGGCCCGCTGGCGGCGTCCGCCACGGCGCCGTCCGCCGCTTCGCTGGCGCCGCCGGCGCGCATCGACGTGGCCTGGCTGCTGCGCAGCATGTTCCGCGAAACCGCCGCGCTCGGCATGCCGGGCGGCGCGGGCCTGCTGCCGCCGGACTGGCTGGACCCCGAAATGGTGGCCGGCGCGGTGCGCGCGGTCGGGCGCTCGGTGCGCGGCCATCTGGTCAGCTACGGTCATCCCCAGGGCTTCGCGCCGCTGCGCCAGCAGATCGCCGCCTCGCTGCAGAACGACGGCGTGCCGGCGCATCCGGAGCTGAACCTGCTCACGACCAACGGCGTCACGCACGGCCTGGATCTGATCGCGCGGCACCTGGTCAAGCCGGGCGACACCGTGCTGGTCGAAGACCCGGCCTGGTTCGTCATTTTCGGCCGCCTGGCGGCCTTCGGCGCGCGCCCCATCGGCGTGCCGCGCGGCCCCGACGGCCCCGACATCGCGCTGCTCGAACAGCTGGCCGCGCAGCACAAGCCCAAGCTCTTCATCGTCAACAGCGCGGTGCACAACCCCACCGGCCATACCCTGTCGGCCGGGGCGGCCTACGACATCCTGCGCATCGCCGAGCGCCACGATTTCATGGTGGTCGAAGACGACACCTACGGCGAACTGCATCCCGGCGGGGCCATGAAGCTAGCGGTGCTGGACCGCCTGAAACGCGTGATCCTGGTGGGCGGCTATTCCAAGATGCTGGCGGCCAGCCTGCGCGTGGGCTATCTGGCGGCCAATCCCGACATCCTGCAGAAGCTGGCCGACCTGAAGATGCTGGCCGGCCTGACTTCCCCCGAACTGGGCGAACGGGTCGTGCACCGGGTGCTGATGGAAGGGCAGTACCGGCGCCATATCGAACGGGTGCGCGCGCGCGTGGACGAGGCCCGCCAGCGCTGCCTGAAGGGCCTGCTCAAGCTGGGAATGACGGTGCATCACGAACCGAATGCGGGCATGTTCGTCTGGGCCGATTGCGGCCGCGACAGCGAGGAGCTGGCGCGGGTGGCGGCCGACCACGGCATGCTGCTGGCGCCGGGCACGCTGTTCTCGCCGTCGCAGGCGCCCTCCAGCATGCTGCGTTTTTCGGTCACCATTGCCGATCACCGGGGAATCTGGGCGGACCTGGAAAAAATCTTCGCGCAAACCGGCGCGGGCATTCAATAATATAAAAAGCCCTCATTACCAAGCCATATAAGGAATCGTCATGTCCGCACCCATCAAACCCCTGACCCAGAATTTCGCCGTCGCCCCGCAGCTCGGCCCGGACGACATGGCGGACGTCGCCGCCGCCGGCTACAAGAGCGTCATCATCAACCGTCCCGATTTCGAAGGCGGCCCCGACCAGCCCACCGCCGCCGACGTGTCCAAGGCCGCGCAGGCCGCCGGCCTGCAGATCGAATACCAGCCCGTGGTGGGCAGCGCCATGACCGCCGCCGACGTCCAGCGCTTCGCCGAACTGCTGCGCACGCTGCCCGGTCCGGTGCTGGCGTATTGCCGCACCGGCACCCGCTGCACCAACCTGTTCGCCGCCGCGCAGCAACTGGGCTGAGGCCGCGCTTGACGCGCATCAAGCACATCGGGTTCACATTGATGTACGCGTAGCGGGTTTCCGGTAGCATGGAGACTCCTCTCAAACAGGAGCAGGCAGATGTTCAAGAAGATCCTGATTCCCACCGACGGCTCGCCGCTGTCGGCGCAAGCCGCCAACGCGGGTATTTGTTTTGCGCGTTCCGTAGGCGCTGAAGTCGTCGCGCTGTACGTCACGCAGCCGTTCGCGGCCACCATCGGCTTCGACGGCATGGCCGCGGCCTATGCCATCACCGACGAAGACTACGAAAAGGCCTCGGCCGAACAGGCCGACAAGTACCTCAAGCAGATCACCGACCGCGCCGACACCGCCGGCGTGAAGTCCGAGGCGCGCGCCGTGTCCAACTTCAACGTGGCCGACGGCATCGTGCAGGCCGCCGCCGACGCCGGCTGCGACCTGATCTTCATCGGCAGCCACGGCCGCAGCGGCCTGTCGCGCCTGCTGCTGGGCAGCGTCACGGCCAAGGTGCTGTCGCTGGCCAGCACCGCCGTGCTGGTCTACCGCGTCAAGGAAGACAAGAAGTAAGTCCTTCCGCGCAGGTCGCCCCGAACCCCTCCGCAGCGAGGGGTTTTTTTTGCGCCCGGCGCGGCGCGCAAGCGGGCCGCGCGCGTCTTTGTATCTTGCGGCGGCGGGCGTAATATTCATGCATCAGCGCGGGCGCGGCCTCGCCACTACGCAGTCCTTCACGCGGCCTCGCGCCCGCCGCGGCAAGGCCCGGTCGGGCCTGCCGTCTTTGCCTGGCGACTTCAAAGGAAGAGGCCATGACTCGCAAGACGCGTATCGAGCTATACCGCAACATCGGCATCAGCGCCCACATCGACGCGGGCAAAACGACGACCACCGAGCGCATCCTCTTCTATACCGGCATCACCCACAAGATCGGCGAGGTGCACGATGGCGCCGCGGTGATGGACTGGATGGAGCAGGAGCAGGAGCGCGGCATCACGATCACCTCGGCCGCCACCACCGCCTTCTGGAAAGGCATGGCCGGCAACTATCCCGAGCACCGCATCAACATCATCGACACGCCCGGCCACGTGGACTTCACCATCGAGGTCGAGCGCTCCATGCGCGTGCTGGACGGCGCGGTCATGGTGTATGACGCGGTCGGCGGCGTGCAGCCGCAATCCGAGACCGTCTGGCGCCAGGCCAACAAGTACAAGGTGCCGCGGCTGGCCTTCGTCAACAAGATGGACCGCGTGGGCGCGGACTTCCTGCGCGTGCAGCGCCAGATCGCCGAGCGCCTCAAGGGCGACGCCGTGCCGATCCAGCTGCCGGTGGGCGCCGAAGACCATTTCGAAGGCGTGATCGACCTGGTCAAGATGAAGGCCATCATCTGGGACGAGGCCAGCCAGGGCGTGCGTTTCGAATACCAGGACATCCCGGCCGCGATGCAGGCGCAGGCCCAGGAATGGCACGACAAGATGGTCGAGAAGGCCGCCGAAGCCAACGAGGCGCTGCTGGAGAAATACCTGGCGGGCGAGCCGCTGACCGAGGAAGAGATCAAGCAGGGCCTGCGCCAGCGCACGGTGGCCAACGAGATCGTGCCCATGCTGTGCGGCAGCGCGTTCAAGAACAAGGGCGTGCAGGCCATGCTGGACGCGGTGCTCGACTACCTGCCGTCGCCGGTCGACGTGCCGGCCATCAAGGGCCATGACGAGCGCGACCGCGAGATCGAGCGCCATCCCGCCGACAACGAGCCGTTCTCGGCCCTGGCCTTCAAGATCATGACCGATCCCTTCGTCGGCCAGCTGGTGTTCTTCCGCGTGTATTCGGGCGTGGTGAAGTCGGGCGACTCGGTGTTGAACCCGGTCAAGGGCAAAAAGGAAAGGCTGGGCCGCATCCTGCAGATGCACGCCAACGAGCGCCGCGAAATCACCGAGGTCTATGCCGGCGACATCGCCGCGGCGGTGGGGATCAAGGACGTCACCACCGGCGACACGCTGACCGATCCGGCGCACGTCATCATCCTGGAACGCATGGTCTTCCCGGAGCCGGTGATATCGCAGGCGGTCGAGCCCAAGACCAAGGCCGACCAGGAAAAAATGGGCATCGCGCTGGGCCGCCTGGCGCAGGAAGACCCGTCCTTCCGCGTGCGCACCGACGAGGAGTCGGGCCAGACCATCATCTCGGGCATGGGCGAGCTGCATCTGGAAATCCTGGTGGACCGCATGAAGCGCGAGTTCGGCGTCGAGGCCACGGTGGGCAAGCCGCAGGTGGCCTACCGCGAAACCATACGCAAGACCTGTGCCGAGGTCGAGGGCAAGTTCGTCAAGCAGTCAGGCGGGCGCGGCCAGTACGGCCACGTGGTGCTGAAGCTCGAACCGCAGGAACCCGGCAAGGGCTATGAGTTCGTCGACGCGATCAAGGGCGGCGTGGTGCCGCGCGAGTTCATCCCGGCGGTGGACAAGGGCGTGCGCGAGGCGCTCAACGCCGGCGTGCTGGCCGGCTATCCCGTGGTGGACGTGAAGGTGACGCTGTTCTTCGGTTCCTACCACGACGTGGATTCGAACGAGAACGCGTTCCGCATGGCCGGCTCGATGGCGTTCAAGGAAGGCATGCGCCGGGCCGACCCGGTGCTGCTGGAACCCATGATGCAGGTCGAGGTGGAAACGCCCGACGATTACACCGGCAACGTCATGGGCGACCTGTCCTCGCGCCGCGGCATGGTCCAGGGCATGGAGGACATCGCCGGCGGCGGCGGCAAGCTGGTGCGCGCCGAAGTGCCGCTGGCCGAGATGTTCGGCTATTCGACCTCGCTGCGTTCGCTTACCCAGGGCAGGGCGACCTACTCCATGGAGTTCAAGCATTACGCCGAGGCCCCGCGCCAGGTGGCGCAGGAAGTGATTGCGGCCCAGGGCACGGGCCGCTGAGGCGGCTCAGGCCGCCGCGGCGGCCGCGCCCGTCGCGGCCGCGCGCCGGCGCGTCGAGGCCAGTCGCACGCCGAACAGAATCATCACGAAGCCGTAGGCGTGGAACAGCTGCGGCGCCTCGCCCAATAGCGGCCAGGCCAGCAGCGCCGCATACACCGGCACCAGGAACATGGCCAGTCCGGCCGTGGCCGGGCCGGCCTGGCTGATCAGCCGGCCGTATACGTAGTAGGCGCCCAGGCTGGGCACCACGGCCAGGAACAGCAGCGTCGCCGCCAGCCGCGGATCGGTCCATGGCGGCACGGCGCCGCTGGCCGCCTCGATCGCCGCGAACGGCGCCAGCGCCAGCACGCCACCCAGCATCAGCGTCGCCAGGCGCGCGCTGTCGGGCACCGCCGCCGGCAGGCTCAACCGCTTCTGCAGCACCGTATAGAGCGCCCAGCCGGTGGCGGCCAGCAGCACCCACAGGTCGCCCTGGCCGAAAGCCAGGCGCGCCAGCGCCTGCGCATCGCCGCGCGACAGCACCGTCAGCACGCCGCCCAGCGCCAGCGCCAGGCCCGCGGCGCGCAGGGCCGACAAAGGCTTGCGCCAGATCGCCGCTTCCAGCAGGGCCACCAGAATGGGGCTGCACGAGAAAATCAGCGCGATATTGGTGGCGCTGGTGGTCTGGGCGCCGATGTACTGCGGCGCCACCGCCACGCCCATGCCCAGCACCGCCAGCGGCAGCAGCGACGGCAGGCTGCGGCGCAGTGTCCGGCGGTGCGCGCGCAGCGCCGGCGCGGCCAGCGGCAGCAGGATCAGCAGGGCGATCAGCCAGCGGCCGAAGGCGAGAAACACAGGGGGGAGGCTGGCGTCGTGGGCCCAGCGGGCCGCGACCATGTTGGAGGCGAATAGCGCCGGGGCGGTAAGAAGCATGGCGGTGCCGGACAGGCCCAGGCCGGATCTTGCGGGTGCTGCTGCGAAGGACATGATTTCCCGCCGCGCGGATCGGCGCGCGGCATGATGCGTTGGAACTGCCGGCGCGCGCGCCGGGTTGTGCCGCAGCGAGCGCGCCGAAATCCGACGGCCGGGGTAGGCGGCCGTCTTGCAGGAAAGTCTACGGCGGGTAGCGAAAAATAGGTTTCCTGATTCACGCCTGATTGGCGGATATAGGAAAATGTCTATCCTCTAGAATTGATATTCAGAGAGATTTTCTCCTGGAGCGCCTGTCATCGTGTCCGCCATGCCCAAAATCGACGAAACCGACCGCAAGATCCTGCGCGCGCTGCGCGCCGACGGGCGGCTCACCAACCTGAAGCTGGCCGAGCAGGTGGGGCTGTCGCCCACGCCGTGCTGGAACCGCGTGAAGGCGCTGGAAGAGGCCGGGGTGATCGAGGGCTACGCCGCGCTGTTGAACCAGAAGGCGCTGGGCCTGCCCGATACCGTCATGATCGAGGTCACGCTGGAGCACCACGACGACGACACGCTGGCGCGCTTCGGCGAGGAAATCACGCGCCTGCCGGAAGTGGTCGAGGCCTTTCTCGTGACCGGCGAGTACGACTACCTGATCAAGGTGGCGGTGGCGGGCACCGAGGGCTACGAGTCCTTTCTGCGCAAGCGCCTGTACAAGCTGCGCGGCGTGCGCCACAGCCGCTCCACCTTCGTGCTGCGGCGGCTCAAGCACACGCCTTCGGTCGAGCCCTGATCAGCCGCCGATGAATTCCTCGATGGCGCCGTTGAAGGCGCGCGGATTGCCCAGGTTCATGCCGTGCGAGGAGCCGGCGATGGTCACCCGGTGGGCGTGCGGCAGCCATTGCGCCAGCGCGTCGAGCACGGCGGGGTAGGGCGCGGGGCTCAACGCGCCGCCGATCAGCAGCGTGGGCATTTTCAGGGAGCCGATCTGCTGCGGCGTCAGCGCGGCGGGCGTCTCGCGCGCCTGACCGAACAGCGTGCCGACGTTGTCGCGCACCATCTCCTTGAACCAGGGCATCATGCGCTGCCAGGTGTTGGGGCCGGTCACGGTATCGACGAACAGCGCCAGGCCGGCTTCGGTTTCGCCGGCGCGGATGAGCTCCAGCGCGCGCAGCCGGAAACCGCCGCGGTGGTCGTCCGCGCCGGGCAGCGGCAGGCCGGGATCGGCCAGGGTCAGGCTGCGCAGCGCGTCGGGACGGCGCAGCGCCGCTTCCAGCGCCACGCGCCCGCCGCGGGAATGGCCCACCAGATGGGCCGGGCCGCCGGCCACGGCGTCGATGAATTCCAGCACGTCGCTGGCGTGCTGCTCGATCGAAAAGCCGTCGCCCGCGCCGTCCCAGGCTTCCGGCCAGTAGCGGCGCAGGCATACCGCCAGCACGCGGAACGACCGCCCCAGCGGCGCCATCTGCGACTTCCAGTAGCGGCTGTCGGACAGGGAGCCATGCACCAGCACCAGCGGCGCGCCGCTGCCATACTCGGTGTAGGACATGGCATAGCCGCCGATCGGCGCGGTTTGCAGGGGCAGGACGGGTTCGGAACGCATGGGAGTCTTGTGCAAAAGCCAGGTGCGCATTCTAGCTCCCCAGCCATCGCGGGCCGGCGCTGATAAACTCGTTTTCCGTTGCGCCGGCCTATCCCAGCGCCGGCATCGCCTGAAACGGAGCCCGCCACGATGTCCCCCGAGTCCCTCGCCGCCCTGCCCGAATCCGCTCGCCGCGTCGCCCAGCTGCTGCTGGACCTGGGGCACGACAAGCCCGTCGTGGTGCTGCCGCAGACCGGCAAGACCTCGGCCGAAGCGGCGGCCGGGCTGGGCTGCGAAGTGGCGCAGATCGCCAAGTCCATCATCTTCCGCCGCGCCGCCGACGATGCGCCGGTGCTGGTGATCGCCAGCGGCGTGAACCGGGTCGACGAGGCCAAGGTGGCCGCGCAGGTCGGCGAACTGGCCAAGGCCGACGCCAAGTTCGTGCGCGACATGACCGGCTATGCCATCGGCGGCGTCTGCCCCATCGGCCACACGGTCAAGCCGGTGATGCTGCTGGACGCGGACCTGTTCAACTACGAAAGCCTGTGGGCCGCCGCCGGCCATCCTCATGCCGTGTTCAACCTGACGCCGCGGCAATTGGCGGACATGACCGGCGCGCCGGTCGCCGACGTGGCGCAGCGCGCATGAGCCGTCCTTAGCGCGGGCGCGCCTCCAGCCCGTCTATCAGCACCTGCCGCAAGCCGTGCGAGCAGGTTTCGACGCGCCCCTGCACCCCATACACCGCCGCCAGCGAGGCCGGCGTGATGACTTCGGCGGGGGCGCCCGCCGCGTGCAGCCGTCCGCCGTGGATCATGACCGCGCGGTCCGCGTGCTGCAGGGCCGCGTTCAGGTCGTGCAGCACGATCAGGCTGATGAGGCCGTGCTCGCGCGTTTCCTGCCTGAGCAGGCGCATCACGTGGAACTGGTAGTTCAGGTCCAGCGCCGACAGCGGTTCGTCCAGCAGCAGCACGCGCGGATGGCGCACCAGCGCCTGCGCCAGGCCGACCAGCTGCTTCTGCCCGCCGGACAGCGCATCCAGGTAGTGCAGCGCCAGATGGGCGATGCCCAGCCGTTCGAGCAGCCGCTCGACGCTGCGGGCATCGGCCGCCGCGGCATCGCCGCCGCTGGCCCGCGCCGCCACCAGCACCGATTCCAGCACCCGCAGGTGCACCGCGGCGGGCAGGCTCTGCGGCAGATAGACCACGTGGCGCGCGCGTTCGCCGAAGTTCAGCCGGATCAGGTCCTGTTCGCCCAGCCGGGCGCTGCCGGCGCGGGTCCGGACCAGGCCGGCCAGCGCCTTGAGCAGCGTGGACTTGCCGCTGCCGTTGGGGCCGAGCAGGGCGGTGACTTCGCCGGCGGCCAGCGCCGGCAGGCCCAGCCCGTGCAGCACGTCGCCGCGCCCGTAGCCGGCGCAGAGCCCTTCGATGGCGAGTTGCGGGCTCATGGCAGTTGCCGGCGCAGGACCACCGCCACGAAGAAGGGGATGCCGACCAGCGCGGTCACGATGCCCACCGGCACGATCACGCCGGGCACGAGGTTCTTGGACGCGATCGAGGCCAGCGACAGGATCACCGCGCCCACCAGCGCGCTGCCGGGCAGGTAATAGCGGTGATCTTCGCCGAACAGCCGGCGCGCGATATGGGGCGCCACCAGCCCGATGAAGCCTATCGTGCCGACGAAGGCGACGGCCAGCGACGACAGCAGGCTGACGCGCGCCAGCGCCGCGACGCGCACGCGGCGCACGTCCACGCCGAAGCTGGCGGCGCGGTCTTCGCCCAGTCGCAAGGCGGTCAGCTTCCAGGACTGGCGCATGGCCAGCGGCAGGGCCAGCGCAACGGCGGCCGCCAGCACGGCCACCGCGGCCCAGCCCGGGCGCGCCAGGCTGCCCAGGGTCCAGAACACCAGGTTCTGCAGGGCTTCGGCGCTGGCCATGAACTGCACCAGCGAAACCAGCGCGTTGAAGGTGAACAGCATGGCGATGCCGAACAGCACCACAGTCGACGTATTCATGCCGCCCCAACGGGTCACCGCGTCCAGCAGCAGCGCGGCCAGCAGCGCGAACAGAAACGCGTTGCCGGCCACCAGCCAGCCGTCGGGGATGCCCGGCACGCCCAGCTGCAGCACGATGGCCAGCGAGGCCCCGAAGGCGGCCGCCGAGGACACGCCCAGCGTGAACGGGCTGGCCAGCGGGTTGTTCAGGATGGTCTGCATCTCGGCGCCCGCCAGGCCCAGCGCCATGCCCACCAGGGCGGCCAGCAGGGCCGAGGGCAGGCGGATGTCCCAGACGATGACGCGGGTGGTGGGATCGGCGGCGGCGGGCGCGGTCAGCGTCTGCCACAGGTCGCGCCACGGCAGGCCGGAAGGGCCCAAGGTGAAATCGGCCAGCAGCGCCATGAAAATCGCCGCCAGCAGCAGGGCGATCAGCCCCGCGCGGCGGCGCAGGATATGCCGGTAGGCGGCAACCGCCATTACTGGAGCAGCTGCAGGCGGCTCTTGGCGGTGCCGGCGGCCGGCGTGGTGGGGTAGTCGCGCACGATGCGCTGCAGCGTCGTCTTGGCGCCGGCGCGGTTGTTCAGCTCGATCTGGCTGCCGGCGATGACCAGCAGCGCATCGGGGGCGCGCGCGTTGTCGGGGGATTTTTCGACCATGGCGTTGAGCTGTTCGATGGCGCCCTTGAAGTCCTTCAGCGCGTAGCGGCTGCTGCCCAGGTAGAACTGGGCGCTGGGCGCGAGCTGGCTGGAGGGGTAGAGCGCGGTGAACGCGGCGAACGACTCGGAGGCGTCCTTGTACTGGCCCTTGCGGAAGAGGTCGATGGCGCCGTCATAGGCGGCCTGTTCCTGCGGGTCGCCGGCATTGGCGCCCGGCGGGTTGGTGCTGCCGGCGGCGCCGCCCGGGCGCGCGCTGGGCTGCTGGCGCGACACCAGTTCGAGCTGGTCGCGCAGTTGGGCGATTTCCTGCTGCAGGGACTGGATCTGGTCGGCAAGCTGCAGCTTGGCGCGCTGGTTCTGCTCGTTCTGCTGCTGAACCTGCTTGCGCAGATCCAGGATGGCCCGACGGGCCTCATCGTCGGAAAAAGCGTGGGCCGGCGCCGTCAGGGCGGCAAGCACCAGGCCGGTGGCCACAATAAGGGGACGCAGGGACAGAACGTTATCGCGCATGAAAATTCCCGGGTATAAAAACAAACGTCGGGACGGCCGGCTGACCGTCCCGACGCGTGGTAGGACACTCGACTATACGGAAAGTTTAGCGGCGATAGACGATATCGGCACGGCGGTTTTCCGCAAAATCGGCTTCCGACGTACCGGTCGCCTTCGGCTTTTCCTTACCGAAGCTGATGGTTTCGATCTGGTTGTCGCTGACGCCCAGCAGGGTCATCATGCGGCGCACGGCGTCGGCACGGCGCTGGCCCAGGGCCAGGTTGTACTCGGAACCGCCGCGTTCGTCGGTGTTGCCTTCGATCTTGATGTTTTGCTGCGGGTGCGAGGCCAGGTACTTCGCGTGGGTTTCGACCAAACCGCGGTACTGGTCCGACACCGTGTAGCTGTCGAAGTCAAAGTACACCGAGCGCTGTTGCGCCAGGATGCTTTGGGGGTTGAAGGGATCAAGGATTTCGCCGGAGCTCGACGACGATCCTTGGCCAGCGCCTCCGCCCTGACCCGCTTTATCGTCGAGAGGGACGGAGCTGCAGGCTGCCAGGGCGGCAGCCAGAGCGGCGATGGTTAGGCTTTTGGCAATGCGCGACTTCATGATAGTTCCTTTGCAAAGAGAGTCACACGTGTTATCGGGTAAATGGGCCCCAAGTCGGTTCACGTATTTCCCCGTTCAGTACCGATAGCGTCTGCCGTACGCGGCCATCGCTCGAGACACCTGCAAGCACGCTACGACCGTTTTGGACGGCGGCGTAAAGCACTTGCATTCCATTAGGCGCGAAGCTAGGGGACTGATCGTCACGACCATCGGTCAGCAAAGTCTCGGCACCTGAGGACAGGTTCAACGACGCGATACGAAACGCGCCGTCGCGTTTCGCAACGTACAGCAGCGTCGATCCGTCGGGGGAAATTCGGGGTGAGATGTTGTAACCACCATTAAACGTGAGGCGGCGGGCTTCGCCGCCACTCGAGCCGGTCTGGTAGATCTGCGGCCCGCCGCTGCGGTCACTCGTAAAGATAATGGATGCCCCGTCCGGCGTAAAGCGCGGTTCGGTGTCGATGCCGGGAGAACGCGTCACACGGGTCGGATTGGAGCCGTCGGACGCATTAACGATGTAAATTTGCGACAAACCATCGCGGGTCAGAGCCACCGCGAGCTTGGAGCCGTCGGGCGACCAGCCGGGTGCACTATTGTTACCTTTGAAGTTGGCGACGGGAACGCGCGCGCTGGAAGCCAGATTGTGCACGTACACGACAGGTTTGCCGGATTCGAAGCTCACGTAGGCCAGCTTGGAGCCATCGGGCGACCAGGACGGCGAGATGATGGGCTCGCGCGAGCGCAGGGCCACCTGCGGGTTCTGGCCGTCGGCATCGGCCACCTGCAGTTCGTAGGTGGTGCCCTTCTTCAGCACGTAGGCGATACGGGTCGAGAACACGCCGCGAACGCCGGTGATCTTCTCGTAAATGCGGTCGGCGATCTGGTGGGCGACGCGGCGCAGTTCCTGCTCGGTGCCCGAGAACGCGACGCCGTCGAGCTGGCCCTTCTTGACCGTGTCGGCCAGGCGGTAGCGGACGTCGTAGCGGCCGTCGGCCCCGCGCGAGATGCTGCCGTAGGCGATGAAGTCGGCGCCCTTGGCGCGCCAGTCGTCGTGCGAAATGGGGGAGTCGACGTTCAGGCCGGAACCGGCGGCGTTGATGAGGCGGAACTGGCCGGTGCGGGTCAGGTCGGCGCGGATGACTTCGGCCAGCGCGCGTCCGTGGGTGTCGTCGACGGCGAAATCGGCGATGGCCACGGGGTACTGGGTGGCGCCGGTCCCCGAGATATCGACGCGCAACTGGGCCTGGGCGGGTCGCATGGCCATCAGGCAGGCCAGCGCCAGCATCAGCAGCCCGAGTCCATACGATCGCCAGAGAGCGAGCTGGGGTACTCGTCGGCTATAAGCGGGAGTCATATTCGTCAATCTCCTGTCAATCATACATTCTGTACACAACGTCAATAATGGGTTCGTAGCGGCCCGTCGAAGGCTTGGGGAAGGGGTTGCAACGGCGGATGCCGGTTTCGACCGCGCGGTCGAAGCCTGCAATGCCCGAAGACCGGGTCAACGTTACGCCGTTGACCTTCCCGTCGGAACCTAACTGTACCCGGTATTGTGCCGTGGGATTTTCCGATCCGCTGCGCGGCGGGGGCGGATAGGCCACCCCGGGCTGCACGCAGGCGCGCACCTTGGCGCCGTAGCCGCTGTCGCGCCCGCCGCCTGCCTGGTTGCGGTCGGCCGTGCCGCCGGGGATGCCGGCGGCGCCCAGGGCGTCGTTGCGGAACGCCTCCCGGAGGGCCTTGTCGGCGGCCGCCTTCTTGGCGGCTTCTTCCTTGGCCTTCTTCTCGGCGGCGGCCTTTTTCTCGGCTGCGGCCTTTTCGGCAGCAGCCTTTTCGGCGGCAGCCTTCTTCTCGGCGGCCGCTTTTTCCTCGGCCGCCTTCTTTTCGGCAGCCGCCTTCTCGGCAGCGGCCTTTTCGGCGGCGGCCTTCTTGGCGGCTTCTTCCTTGGCCTTTTTCTCGGCGGCGGCCTTCTCGGCTGCGGCTTTTTCGGCGGCAGCCTTCTCGGCGGCCTGGCGTTCCTGCTCCAGGCGCTTCTTCTCTTTCAGTTCGGCCTGCTTGCGCTCTTCCTCGAGGCGCGCCTTTTCCTTGGCGGCTTCGGCGGCCTGGCGCGCCTTTTCCTCTTCCTCGCGCTTCTTCTTGGCTTCCTGGAGCGCGATTTCGGGGTCGACCTCCTCGGTCTTGGGCTGAACCTGGGGTTCCGGCTCGGGCGGAGGCGGCGGGGGCGGCGGAGGCGGCGGCTCGGGCGCTTCTTCAGGCTCGGGCTTGGGCTGCGGCTTGGGTTCGGGCTTGGTCGGTTCGGGTTCGGGCGTGGGCGGCGGCGAGTCGGGCGAATTGCCGTCGGCCCAGAGTTCCACCTGCACGGGGCCGGGGTTCTCCGAGCGCCAGCTCACGCCGAAGATCAGCACGATCAGCAGCAGCACGTGCACCGCCACGGCCAGCAGCAATGCCTTGCGGTTGTCGTGATGGGGCGGGGGGGCCGGGGGGCCGCTGCGGTGTCGGATAATGGGTGGCGTCATGGGCGTTGCATGCCTTCGGCGCCGGCCGAAGGCGTCGCGTTAGCGTTTCTTCGCGGGGGCGGGCTGGTTCTGGCCGGCGGATTGGTCCACCAGCAGACCCAGGCGGGTGATGCCGTTGGTGCGCAATTCATCCATGACCTTCACTACCGTCTCGTACGGCACCTTGCCGTCGGCGGCGATGACCACCGGGGTTTCAGCCGTAATGCGCGAGCGCACTTGCGCCACCAGTTCGGGACGCGCGATGTCCTGCGGCGTCGCGCCGGGTTCGCGCATGCGCAGGGCGAGCTTGCCGTCTTCCGAAATCTGGACTTCCAGCGGCTTGACCGGCACCTCGGAGGCGGCGCCGACCGAGGGCAACTGGATCAGGCCGGGCGTGATGAGGGGCGCGGTCACCATGAAGATGACCAGCAGCACCAGCATGACGTCGATGTAGGGCACGACGTTGATGTCGGCCTTCATGCGGCGGCCGGCCCGGCCGCGCGAGCTTACCGAGGGCATTAGCGTACCTGCCGTTGCAGAATGTTCAGGAATTCATCGACGAAGCTGTCGAAGCGGATCGAGATGCGGTCGATGTCGTTGGTGAAGCGGTTGTAGGCGACCACGGCCGGAATGGCGGCGAACAGGCCGATGGCGGTCGCGATCAGGGCTTCCGCGATGCCGGGGGCCACCGAGGCCAGCGTGGCCTGCTGCATGTTCGACAGGCCGATGAAGGCGTGCATGATGCCCCAGACCGTGCCCAGCAGGCCGATGTACGGCGAAACCGAGCCGGCCGAGGCCAGGAAGTTGAGATGCGATTCCAGCGAGTCCATTTCGCGCTGGTAGGCTGCGCGCATGGCGCGGCGCGGGCCGTCGAGCAGGGCGATGGCGTCGCCCGTGGCGTTGCCGCGGCGGGCCTTCAGGAATTCGGTCATGCCGGCATCGAAGATGCGGGCCAGCGCGCCCTGTTCGTCGCGGCGCGAGGCCACGGCCTGCTGCAGCATGGACAGGTCGCCGCCGGACCAGAAATCGTCTTCGAAACGGCGGGTCTGCGCATGGGCGCGCTTGATGGCCAGGCGCTTGGCGAAGATGTAGGTCCAGGACATGATCGAAATGCCCAGCAGCAACAGCATGATCAGCTGGACCGGCACGCTGGCGTCGGTGATCAGGGTAAGCAACGACATGTCGTTGGTGACTTGCATGGTTATTCCTGAATGAATTTCAGTTTGGCGCGAACGTCGGCCGGCAGTTCCGCCGGCCGCATGTGGATGGCATCGACGCAGCAGACTTGGATATTGCCTTCGGCAAGCAGTTCCCCGTCACGCTCGGCGCGCTGCGCGAAGTGTATCGAAGCGCGGCCCAGTCGTGTGATCCGGCTGCGTATGGTAAGCAGGTCGTCCAGCCTGGCCGGTTTGCGGTAGGACATGTCCAGGGAGTGGACGACGAAAAGCCGTTGCTCGCTGGCCGCCAGGGCGGACTGGTTGACTCCCAGGTCGCGCAGCCACTCGGTGCGTGCGCGCTCCAGGAATTTCAGGTAGTTGGCATAGAAAACCACCCCGCCCGCGTCCGTGTCTTCGTAGTAGACGCGGACCTGCAGGATGGATTCGGGGAACTTCGGGGCGGTCACGGTACGGATAGGCAGATGTCGGACAGGGCCGATAAGCCCGTAGTTACTATAAGGTTAAAGGGTGTCGAGCTTGCTCAGCACGGCCTCGAGCGCGGACTCTACCGGAATCTTGGCGGCTTCGGTTTCCCGACGGGCCTGCAATTCCAACACACCATCGTTCAGGCCGCGTTCTCCAACTGTTACACGCAGCGGCGCGCCGATCAATTCCCATTCGGCGAACATCACGCCGGGGCGGGCGTCGCGGTCGTCCAGGATGACGTCCACGCCGCGCGCCAGCAGCGATTCATAGAGCTTCTGGGCGGTGTCACGCACGGTTTCACTTTTGCCCCAGCCCACCGGGCAGATCACGACTTCGAAGGGCGCGATGGCGCGCGGCCAGATGATGCCGCGGGCGTCGTGGTTCTGTTCGATGGCCGCGCCCACGATGCGGGTGACGCCGATGCCGTAGCAGCCCATCTCCAGCACCGCCGGCTTGCCGGTCTCGTCCAGGAAGGTGGCCTTGAGCGCTTCGGAGTACTTCTTGCCCAGGTAGAAAACGTGGCCCACTTCGATGCCGCGCTGGATCGAGAGCGTGCCCTTGCCGTCGGGCGAAGGATCGCCGGCGACGACGTTGCGCAGGTCGGCGACCAGCTCGGGCTCGGGCAGGTCGCGGCCCCAGTTCACGCCGCGGATGTGGAAATCTTCCTTGTTCGCGCCGCAGACGAAGTCGGCCATGTTGGCCACGGTGCGGTCGGCGACGACGTGCACCGGGCGCGCGGTCTTGACCGGGCCCAGGTAGCCGGGCTTGCAGCCGAAAGCCTCGACGATCTCGCTTTCCGTGGCGAAGCGGAAGCCCGCCAGGCCCGGCAGCTTGCCGGCCTTGATCTCGTTGAGCTCATGGTCGCCGCGCAGCAGCAGCAGCCAGATGTCGGCGCCTTTTTCGCCGTCGGTGGCCAGCACGATGGACTTGATCGTGCGCTCCAGCGGCATGTCCAGCAGGCGGGCGACGTCTTCGCACTTGGCCGCGCCCGGGGTGGGCACTTCGGCCATGGCCTCGGCCGGCTCGGCGCGCGTGGCGTACAGCGCGGGCGCCTCGGCCAGCTCGATATTGGCGGCGTAGTCGGACTCGGCGTTGTAGACCAGCAGGTCCTCGCCGGTTTCGGCGATGACCTGGAATTCATGGCTGCGCGAACCGCCGATCGAGCCCGTGTCGGCCGCCACCGCGCGGAATTCCAGGCCCAGTCGGCCGAAGATGCGCATGTAGGCGTTGAACATGATGTCGTAGCTGCGCTGGGCGCCGGCCTCGTCGCGGTCGAACGAGTAGGCGTCCTTCATGGTGAATTCGCGGCCGCGCATCAGGCCGAAGCGCGGACGGCGCTCGTCGCGGAACTTGGTTTGGATGTGATAGAAGTTCAGCGGCAGCTGGCGGTAGCTGTGGATCTCGTTGCGCGCGATATCCGTGATCACCTCTTCGGACGTGGGCTGCAGCACGAAATCGCGCTGGTGCCGGTCCTTGATGCGCAGCAGTTCCGCGCCGTACTGCTCCCAGCGGCCCGACTCCTGCCAGAGCTCCGCGGGCTGGACCACCGGCATCAGCAGCTCGATGGCGCCCGCGGCGTTCATTTCCTCGCGGACGATGGCCTCGACCTTGCGGATGATCTTCAGCCCCAGGGGCATGTAGGTGTAGATGCCGCCCGCGAGCTTGCGGATCATGCCGGCCCGGGTCATCAGTTGGTGGCTGGCGACTTCGGCTTCCGAAGGGGCTTCTTTGAGGGTGTTGATGTGGTAGTTGGATGCGCGCATGTTTAAAGGTGGCAGCAGATACGTATAATCGTCCGTAATTGTATTGAATTCGGTGGGGGTGGCCCATGCTTGACCGCGAAGGCTACCGCCCCAATGTCGGCATCATTCTCGTCAACACCAAAAACGAGGTCTTTTGGGGCAAGCGTATCAGGGAACATGCATGGCAGTTCCCCCAGGGCGGCATCAAGTACGGCGAAAGCCCGGTGCAGGCCATGTATCGCGAGCTCCATGAAGAGGTGGGCCTGAAGCCCGAGCATGTCCGCATTTTGGGGCGTACACGCGATTGGTTACGTTATAACGTGCCCGATCACTTCGTCCGGCGTGAGTGGCGCGGCCACTATAAAGGACAAAAGCAGATTTGGTTCTTGTTGCGCCTGGTCGGCCGTGACAGCGACGTTTGCCTGCGCGCGACGCAGCATCCGGAATTCGACGCCTGGCGCTGGAGCCAGTACTGGGTTCCGCTGGATGCCGTGATCGAGTTCAAGCGCGACGTCTATACCCAGGCGTTGAACGAGTTGTCGGCGATCCTCTTTCGGCGTCACCACGAAACCCGCTACTTGCGCCAGCGGGTGCACGGACAACGTGCGGCTGAGAATTTGCCCGAAGGAACGGACGGTCATGCGCATATTGTTGGTTGAAGACGAACGGGACATGGCGTCCTGGTTGATGCGCGCGCTCGCCCAGAGCGGGTTCGTGCCCGACCACGCGGCCGATGCCCGGACGGCCGAAGCCTTCATGGCCGGCACGGAGTACGACGCCATCGTCATGGACCTGCGCCTGCCCGACAAGCACGGGCTGGTGGTCCTGCGCGAGATGCGCAACCGCGACGACCGCACGCCGGTGCTGCTCTTGACCGCGCAGGGCGCGCTGCAGGACCGCGTGCGCGGCCTGAACCTGGGCGCCGACGATTTCCTGACCAAGCCCTTCGCCCTCGAAGAACTGGAAGCCCGCCTCACCGCCCTGGTGCGCCGCAGCCGCGGCCGCCAGCATCCGCGGCTGCAGTGCGGCTCGCTGTCCTACGACAGCGAAAGCCGCGCCTTCACGCTGGACGGCTCGCTGCTGTTTCTCACCCCGCGCGAACACGCCGCGCTGGCGGCCCTGCTGACCCGCAGCGGCTACCCGGTGGACAAGTCGCAGCTGTTCGGCAAGGTCTTCACCCACGACAGCGAAGCCAACCCCGACGCCATCGAGGTCGTGCTGCACCGGCTGCGCAAGAAGCTGGCTGGCAGCGACGTGCGCATCGTCACGGTCCGCGGGCTGGGGTACATGCTGGAAAGCGTCGCCAGCGAGTCGGCCTAGATGAAGTTGCCGCGCGTCGGCATCCGTGCGCTGCTCATCATCCTGCTGCTGCCGGGCGTGGTGGTGCTGCTGGTCGTCGACAGCCTGAACGACTACCGCACGCTGGCCGAAATCACCAACGAAGCCTACGACAGCGCGCTGGTCGAGCCGGCGCGCGTGCTCGAAAGCAGCCTGGAATTCACGCCCGAGGGCAGGCTGCAGGTGGCCACGCCGCTCTATGCGCAGGTCATGCTGGAATCGCGCGCCGGCCTGCGCAAGTATTTCCGCATCGAAGAAATGGACCCGCCGCTGCCGGACGGCTCGCCGGTGCCGCAGGACCAGGGCAAGACCTTGCTGGGCATGCCCGAAATGCCGCGTCCGCCGAGCTGGCCGCGCTCCAACGGCCAGCCGGTCTTCTACGACAGCGTCTACCGCAACGACCCGGTGCGGGTCGTTGCGGTGGTGCGCGATCTCTACTACAAGGGGCAGCACCGGCAGGTGCTGGTGGTGGTGGCCGAAAGCACCGGCAAGCGCATCGAGGCCGAGAACCGCGCGCGCCGCCAGGAAATCCTGCGCGACACGCGCATGCTGGCCCTGGTGGCGCTGCTGGTGTGGTGGGGCGTGTCGTGGGCCCTGAAGCCGCTGCGCCGGCTGCGCAACGATATCCGCGGGCGCCGGCCCGACGACCTGACGCCGCTGGACGCCTCGCGCGTGCCCAGCGAGGTCAGCCCGCTGGTCGACGCCGTCAACCACCATATCGCGCGCTACCGCCGGGTGCTGGACGAGCAGTCGCACTTCCTGGCCGACGCCTCCCACCAGTTGCGCACGCCGCTGGCCATCATGCTGACGCAGGCGCAGTATGCGCTGCGCGAGCGCGATCCGGCGCGCGCGCAGGAGGGCCTGCGCGCCATCGTCGACCAGCTGGGCCGCACCCGCCGCCTGACCGAACAGCTGCTGTCGCTGGCGCACGCCAACCAGGCCGATCCGCTGCCGCGCCAATTGCTGGACCTCAACGCCGTGTCGCGCGAGGTGGTGCTGCAGTACCTGCCGCTGGCGCACGAGAAACAGCAGGACCTGGGCTGGGTGCCGGCCGGCGCCGAAGAAGGGCAGGAAACCCCCGTGCCGGTCTCGGGCAACGAGGCCGAGCTGCACGAGGCCCTGTCCAACCTGGTCCATAACGCCATCCATTACACGACCCCCGGCGCGCGCATCACCGTATCGGTCTGCCGCCAGGACGGCCGCGCCGAGGTCGCCGTGTCCGACAACGGCCCCGGGCTGGACCCGGTGCTGCGCCAGCGCGCCTTTGCGCGCTTCGAGCGGGTCGGCACCGACAAGCCGGTCGCCTCCTCGGGCTCGGGCCTGGGGCTGGCGATCGCGCGCGCCTACGCGCGCCGCAACGACGGCGACATCGAACTGCGCGACGGCGAGCCCAACGCGCAGGGCGGCGTCGGCCTGGCTTCCGTGCTGTGGCTGCCGATCGCCTCCACGGTCTCGCAGTATCCGCGCCCGGCCGACGTCGAACTCAAGGGCGAGCAATAGCGCGCCGTCACCGTCGCTTACGCATGCGACACGCCCGCCGCTCAGGGATTACCCCTGGATTCAGCAAGGCGACAGCGCACAGAAAGCGAATCCGCAGCTTCCTTCCGTAATCTGCCCTCCGGCCTGTCGCAAGCGGCCGCGGCGTCCGTTCCGGGCGGCGCATTCAGGGCTGCAAAGGCCTGTGAGGAAGGAGGAAGACGTGCAAAAAACCATCAACAGAAAGGACTATTACGGCGGCGCGCTGATGGTCCTCATCGGCCTGGGCGCCATATACGGCGGCACCGACTATCACGTCGGCACGCTCAGCCACATGGGCCCCGGATTCTTTCCGGCGGCGCTGGGCGGACTGCTGGCGCTGACCGGCGTGCTGATCGCGCTGTCGGCGCGTTCCGGCGAAGGCGGCGGCGCCGCGCCGGGCGAGGGCCACGCCCACGGCCTGCCGGACCTGCGTGGCGGCGCCTGCATCCTGCTGGGCATCCTGGCATTTCTGCTGCTCGGCCACTACGGCGGCCTGCTGCCGGCGACCTTCGCCATCGTGTTCATATCCGCGCTGGGCGACCGCAAGAACACGGTCAAACAGGCGTTCCTGCTGTCGATCGCCATGGTCGCGATCGCGGTCGTCGTTTTCTGGTGGGCGCTGCAACTGCAGATGCCGCTGTTTCGCTGGGGTTGACGCGCCATGATCTCCCAATCCTTGATGGACCTCTGGTACGGCTTCGGCGTCGCGTTCCAGTGGCATAACCTGATGTGGTCGTTCTTCGGCGTGCTGGTGGGCAACCTCATCGGCGTGCTGCCCGGCATGGGCGCGCTGTCGGCCATTTCGATCCTGCTGCCGCTGACCTATGTGATGCATCCGGTGCCCGCCATCCTGATGCTGGCCGGGATTTTCTACGGCTCGCAATACGGCGGCGCCATCGGCGCGATCCTGCTCAACCTGCCTTCGCATCCGCCGCATGCGGTGACCTGCCTGGACGGCTATCCGCTGACCAAGCAGGGCAAGGGAGGAACGGCGCTGGGCATCACCATGATCTGCTCGTTCTTCGCCGCCTCCGTAGGCATCATCGTCATGATCTTCGCCTCGCCGCTGCTGGTGGAGGTGGCGTTCAAGTTCGGCCCGACCGAGATCTTCTCGATCATGCTGCTGGGGCTGCTGGCCGGCGCGACCATGTCGCGCGGCTCGCCGCTGAAGGGCGTGGCGATGACCCTGTTCGGCCTGATGTGCGGCGTGGTGGGCACCGACGTCAACACCGGCACCATCCGCTTTTCGTTCGGCCTGCTGGACTTGTCCGACGGCCTGGAGCTGGTGGCGATCTCGATGGGCCTGTTCGGCGTGGCCGACTTCCTCATGAGCGTCAACCGCATGAGCATCATCGGCAGCGGCGCCAAGCTGCGCCTGAAGGACATGCGGCCCAGCCGCCAGGAGCTCAAGACCGCCTTCTGGCCCATGGTCCGCGGCACCACGGTGGGCACGCTGTTCGGCGCCATGCCGGGCACCGGCCCGACGATCACCACCTTCGTGTCCTACGCGCTGGAACGCAAGATCTCCAAGACGCCGGAAAAATTCGGCACCGGCATGATCGCCGGCGTGGCCTCGCCCGAAGCCTCGTCGCACT
The DNA here is from genome assembly GCF_003267925.1 of Achromobacter sp. HZ01. Taxonomy (NCBI): domain Bacteria; kingdom Pseudomonadati; phylum Pseudomonadota; class Betaproteobacteria; order Burkholderiales; family Alcaligenaceae; genus Achromobacter; species Achromobacter sp. HZ01. The sequence continues at coordinate 16,122 of NZ_LWKV01000004.1, read as the reverse complement.
CCAAGACGCAGGTCGACTTCATCCCGACGATGAGCCTGGGCATTCCGGGCGACGCGGTGATGGCGCTGATCCTGGGCGCGCTGCTGATCCAGGGCATCCAGCCCGGCCCGCAGCTGATCACCGAGCATCCGGACATCTTCTGGGGCCTGATCGCCAGCTTCTGGGTCGGCAACGTGCTGCTGATGGTGCTGAACGTGCCGTTGATCGGCGTGTGGGTGAAACTGCTGCAGGTGCCTTACCGCTACCTGTTCCCGTCCGCGCTGTTCTTCATCGCGGTGGGGGTGTTCAGCACGCAGAACAGCCTCTTTCAGATCTGGGAGGTGCTGGCCTTCGGCGTGATCGGCGCCATCCTGATGACGCTGGAATTCTCGGTCGCGCCCATCCTGCTGGGCTTCGTGCTCGGGCCGATGGTGGAAGAGAATTTCCGCCGCGCGCTGCTGCTGTCGCGCGGAGATCTGGGCGTGTTCATCGAGCGTCCGATCAGCGCCTGGTTCATCGCGGCCAGCGCCTTGCTGATCGCGCTGCAGGTGTGGGCCTTCCTGCGCCGCGGCCGCGGCAAGGGCCGCGGCAAGCCCGAAGTGCCGCAGGCGGCCTGAACGGCGCGATCCCGATCGGCCCGGCGCTTTCGCCGGGCCGTTTGATTTGTCGGGCGGCATCCCTCATGCTTGGGGGTTCCTGAGTTCCGCATACGAAAGCCGCCATGCACATCCTGTTCGCCTGTCCCCACCACGATCCCGACGCCTGGGTGCCCCTGCTGGAGGCCGCCATGCCCGGCTGCCGCATTTCGGTATGGAACCCCGAAGGCCCGCCGTCGGGCGCCGACGTCGCGCTGGTGTGGCGTCCGCCGGCCGAACTGTTCAGGCACGAGACCGGCCTGACCACGCTGTTCAACCTGGGGGCGGGCGTCGACGCCCTGCTGAAGATGCCCGAGATCCCGCCGCACGTGCGCATCGTGCGCCTCGAAGACGCGGGCATGGCGCTGCAGATGGCCGAGTATGCGTTGTACGCGCTGCTGCGCGTCTCGCGCGATTTCGAAGCCTTCGACCGCGCCCAGGCGCGCCAGCACTGGGAGCCGGGCGAAGGCAGCCGGCCGGCCGACTGGCCGGTGGGCGTACTGGGGCTGGGCCAGGTGGGCCTGCGCGTGGCGCAGACGCTGGCCGGCTTCGGCTATCCGGTGGCGGGCTGGTCGCGTTCGCCGCGCGACATCCCGGGCGTCGAATCCTATGCGGGCATGGACGCGCTGCCGGCGTTCCTGGCGCGCACGCGCTTCCTGGTTAACGTCCTGCCGCTCACGCCGGATACGGCCGGCATCCTCAATCGGGACACGCTGTCGCGGCTGCTGCCCGGCGCCCATCTGGTCAACGTCGGCCGCGGCGAGCACCTGGTCGAGGACGACCTGGTGCAGATGCTGGAAGAGGGCGAGATCGCCGGCGCCACGCTGGACGTGTTCCACACCGAGCCGCTGCCGCGCGACCATCCCTTCTGGCGCGATGCGCGCGTGCACGTCACGCCGCATATCGCGGCGCGCACGCTGCGCGACGAAAGCATCGCCCAGATCGCGGCCAAGGTCGCGCAGCTGCAGCGCGGCGAGGCCATCAGCGGCGTGGTGGAGCGCGAGCGGGGCTACTGAGCCGCCGCGGTCGGCGCCTTTTCCAGCCGCTGGTACATGGAAGGCAGGCGCTCGGACAGGAAATCGAGCAGCGCGCGCACCGCGGGCATCATGCCGCGGCGCGACGGGTAGATACAGTGCACGATACCTTCGGGCGACTGCCATTGCGGCAGCACCTGCACCAGCTGGCCGCGGCGCAGCTCTTCATGCGTGGCGATCGACGGCAGCAGCGCGATGCCGCGGCCGCGCACCGCCGCCTCGGTCAGCACGATGAAGTCGTTGCAGGACAACTGCGGCTTGAGCTCGATGCTCACCTCTTCGCCCTTGTCGTTGCGCAGCGGCCAGCGCACCTCGTGCTGCGGGTCGCTGAAGCTCAGCGTCGTGTGGGTGGCCAGGTCCTGCGGGCTGTCGGGCGTGCCATGGCGCTGCAGGTAGCCCGGGCTGGCGACCAGCGTGCCGCGTCCGGTGCCGAAGTGGCGCACCACCAGTTCCGCATCCGTATCCAGCTTGGTGCGCACCCGCAGCGCCAGGTCCACGCCCTCGCGTATCAGGTCCACGCGGCGGTTGGTCACCAGCAGCTGCACCGATATCGCCGGCCAGGCGTCCAGGAATTCCGGCAACAGCGGCGCCAGCACGTCCTGGGCGATGGAAACCGGGCAACTGACGATTACAGGCCCGCTGGGCTCGGACTGCAGCTGGCGCATGGCCTCGTCGGCCGCGCGCGCCGAAGCCGCCATTTCGCGGCAATAGTGCAGATAGCGCTCGCCGGCCGAAGTCAGTCGCAGACGCCGCGTCGTGCGTTGCAGCAGGCGTACGCCCAGGCTTTCCTCCAGGTGGGAGATCCGGCGCGACAGGCGGGATTTGGGGATGTCCAGCGCCCGCGCCGCGGCGCTGAAACCGCCTTGCTCGACGACCTGGGAAAAATAATAGAGATCATTGAGGTCTTGCATGATTGTTCTGCACTTGGAACGAACAGTTCATCATAACCCCATTTATATGTGCAATCAGCCCAGTTACAGTGAGGCCATGCATTCGGCGCCTGCCCGAGCCAAGACCGCGACAGGCCCCCGCCCACTGGAGATATTTGCAATGAAGACCCTGGTTATCCTTTCCTCGATTCTCGGCGATCGTTCCAACAGCAAGCAATTGGCCGATCACCTGATTGCGCGCATCAAGTCCGCCAACCCCGCCGCGGCGGTCAAGATCCGCGACATCGGCGCCCAGCCCCTGCCGTATTTCGACGGCGCCACCGTCGGCGCGCTGTTCACGCCGTCCGACGCCCGCACGGCCGAGCAGCACCGCATCGTCGAACTGGGCGATGCCTTGATCGCCGAACTGATGGAAGCCGACCGCATCGTCTTCGCCGTGCCCGTCTACAACTTCAGCCTGCCCGCGCAGTTCAAGACCTACCTGGATTACGTCGCCCGCGCCGGCGTCACCTTCCGCTATACGTCCGAAGGCGTGCCGGAAGGCCTGGTCAAGGGCAAAGAGGTGCTGGTGCTGACCGCCCGCGGCGGCAAGGCCGAAGGCACGCCCGCCGATACGCTCACGCCTTACCTGCGCCAGATGCTGGGCTTCCTGGGCATGGACGACGTGACCTTCATCGCCGCCGAGGGCATGGCCATGGGCGAAGTCGCGGCGCTGGAAGGCGTGGCGCAGGCCAAACAGCGCATCGACGCGCTGCTGGCCGACGCGGCGCCGGTCGGCATCGCTGCATAAGCCCGGTCGTCGGGCCAAAAAAAGGCGAGCCCCAGGGCTCGCCTTTTTGCTTGACTGCGGCGTTCAGTCGCGCAGGCGCTTGATCAGGCTGGACGTGTCCCAGCGGCCTCCGCCCATCTTCTGGACGTCGCCGTAGAACTGGTCCACCAGGGCCGTCAGCGGCAGGCGGGCGCCGTTGTGGCGCGCCTCCGCCAGCACCAGCCCGAGGTCCTTGCGCATCCAGTCCACCGCGAAGCCGAAATCGAACTTGTCGTCGACCATGGTGCCGCCGCGGTTCTCCATCTGCCAGCTTTGCGCCGCGCCCTTGCTGATCACGTCCAGCACCAGCTTCATGTCCAGGTCGGCGGCCTGGCCGAACGCAATGGCTTCCGACAGCCCCTGCACCACGCCGGCGATGCAGATCTGGTTGACCATCTTGGCCAGCTGGCCGGCGCCCGGAGGGCCCACCAGCGTGACGGCGCGGCCGAAGCACTGCGCCACCGGCTTGATTGCGTCGAACACGGCCGGCTCGCCGCCGCACATGATGGTCAGCACGCCGTTGACCGCGCCCGCCTGTCCGCCGGACACCGGAGCGTCGATGAAGTTCAGGCCCAGCTCCTTGGCCTGCGCGTAGAGTTCGCGCGCCACGTCGGCCGAGGCCGTGGTGTGGTCCACGAACACCGCGCCCGGCGCCATGCCCGCGAACGCGCCGTCCGGCCCCAGCACCACGCTGCGCAAGTCGTCGTCGTTGCCGACGCAGGCGAACACGATCTGCGCGCCGGCGACGGCTTCGCGCGGCGTGGCCGCGCTCTTGCCGCCGAATTCGGCCACCCAGGCCTGGGCCTTGGCCGGCGTGCGGTTGTAGACGGTGACGTCATGGCCCGCGCGGGCCAGATGGCCGGCCATGGGCAGGCCCATCACGCCCAATCCGAGGAAAGTGACTTTCTGGGCTACCGCCGCGTCGTAGCTCTTGGTACCGATCGTTGCCATGCAGGACTCCGCTCTATGAGGGTAAGGTCAGTCTGAGGACAGTAACCTTAACGCAATCAAAAGCCGGCGGCGAGCCCATCGCGCCTGCCGTCGCTGGCGCCGACATAGCCATCGACGGCCGGATCGCCCAGCCGCCAGATGAATTGGCCCGACCCGAAATCCTGCCCCGGGTCTTGCGCGGCCAGCAACGCGTGGCCCCGCGCCAGCAGGCCCTGCGCCACGGACGGCGCCAGGCCCGCTTCCACGTCCAGCGTCTGGCCGTGGCGCCATCTCCAGCGCGGCGCGTCGCAGGCGGCCTGCGGCTGCTGGCCGTAGTCCAGCATGCGCACCAGCGCCTGCACCTGCCCCTGGGGCTGCATGTCGCCGCCCACGACGCCGAAGCTCATCACGGGCGCGCCGTCGCGCATCAGGAAAGCCGGCAGGGCGGCGTGCGCCGGCCGCTTGCCGCCGGCCACCGCGTCCGGATGGCCGGCATCGGCGCTGAACCCGTGGCCGCCGTTCTGCAGGCTGACGCCGGTGCCGGGCACCACCACGCCCGAGCCGAATCCCATGTGGTTCGACTGGGCCAGGCTCACCATCATGCCGTTGCGGTCGACGGCGCTCAGGCAGATCGCGTCCGCATGCGGCGCGTTGCCGCCCGCGCCGCGCCGGGCATGGGCCGGATCGATCAGCCGCGCGCGCTCGGCCAGGTGCCCGGCCTGGAGCAGGTCTTCGGGCGTCATGCCCGGGCGACGCGCCCCGGCGTCGGCCTGGGCCAGCTTCATGGCCTCGATCAGCAGGTGCTGCGTGTCGGGATGGTCGACGGGGCGGGCGGCCACGTCGAAATGCTGCAGCATGCCCAGCGCGAGCAGGGCGGCGATGCCCTGGCCGCCGGGGGCCAGCTGATGCAGCGTATGGCCGCGGTACGTCTGGCCGACGGGGCAGGTCCATTGGGGCGCGTAGTCGCGCAGGTCGGCCAGGGTCAGCACGGCGTCGTGCGCCTGGGCATGCGCGACCAGCTTGTGTGCCGTTTCCCCTTCGTAGAAATCGCGTCCGCCGCTGGCGGCGATGCGCTTGAGCGTGGCCGCGGCCCCCTGCAGCACGAAGTGCTCTCCGACCTGAGGCGGGCGGCCGCGGGGCAGGAAGTGCTCGGCGTATCCCGGCTGCGGCTGCAGTTCGTCGGCCTGGGCCGCCCATTTCCGCTGGACGGCCGCGGAGACGGCGAAGCCGCGTTCGGCGTATTCGATGGCCGGTTCGAGCACGTCGGCGAAGGACATGCGGCCCAGCTTCTCGTGCAGGGCGGCCCAGCCCGCCACGCAGCCCGGCACCGTGACGCTGTCCCAGCCGCGCGCGGGAATCCGCCCCTGGTGCTTGCGCCGGAAATAATCCAGGTTCCAGGCCGCGGGCGCCGCGCCCGATGCATTCAGCCCGTGCAGCCTGGAGCCGTCCCAGACGATCGCGCAGCAATTCGAGCCCAATCCGTTGGCGGCCGGCTCGGTCAGGGCCTGCGTGGCCGCCGCCGCGATGGCGGCGTCGACCGCGTTGCCGCCGCGGGCCAGGATACGCAGGCCGGCCTGAGCCGCCAGCGGCTGCGAGGCCGCGACCATATTGCTGGCGTACACCGGCCGGCGCGTGCCGGGGTAGGGGTTGTTCCAGTCGAAATTCATCTCGAATGCCGCATGGGGTAAACCCGTAGCTTAACGTAGGAGATCGGCGCGGCGGAACAATTTGTATTGCGCAGTATCGATTGGTCGCGTCCTGGGACTGCCGGAAAGGCAAAAAAAATCCCCGGCCGGGGCCGGGGATCTTGGCTGGCGTGCGCCGCAGGGCGGCGCGCCGGGATCAGTCTTCTTCGACGAAGGTCTCTTCGCGCTTCTTGCGGATGGCCGGCAGGGCCACCAGCACCACCAGGAACACGGCCACAGCCAGCAGCGAGGCCGACAGCGGACGCGTCACGAAGGTGCTGAAGTCGCCGCGCGACAGCAGCAGGGCGCGACGGAAGTTCTCTTCCATCATGGGGCCCAGCACCAGGCCCAGCAGCAGCGGGGCGCCTTCGCACTTCAGCTTAGACCACACGTAGCCGATGATGCCGAAGATGGCGGTGGTGAAGATATCGAAGGTGTTGTAGTTCAACGAGTACACACCGATAGTGCAGAACACCAGAATCGCCGGGAACAGGATGCGGTAGGGCACCTTGAGCAGCTTGACCCACAGGCCGATCAGCGGCAGGTTCAGCACCACCAGCATCAGGTTGCCGATCCACATCGAGGCGATCAGGCCCCAGAACAGCTCCGGGTGGCTCGTCATGACTTGCGGGCCGGGCTGGATGTTGTGGATGGTCATCGCGCCGACCATCAGCGCCATCACGGCGTTGCCCGGGATACCCAGGGTCAGCAGCGGGATGAACGAGGTCTGGGCGGCGGCGTTGTTGGCCGATTCCGGACCGGCCAGGCCGGCCGGGTGACCCTTGCCGAAGCGCTCCGGATTCTTGGAGATCTTCTTTTCCAGCGTGTAGGAAGCGAACGACGACAGCACCGCGCCACCGCCCGGCAGGATACCCAGCGCCGAACCCAGGGCCGTGCCGCGCACGACGGCGGGAGCGGCTTCCTTGAATTCCTGCAGGTTCGGGTACAGCGTGCCGATCTTGTCGGTGATGTCGACGCGGTTTTCCTTCTGCTCGAGGTTGGTCATGATTTCGGCGAAGCCGAACACGCCCATGGCCACGATGGCGAAGTCGATGCCGTCCTGCAGTTCGGGGATGCCGAAGTCGTAGCGGGCCACGCCCGAGTTCACGTCGGTGCCCACCATGCCCAGCAGCAGGCCCAGCAGGATCATGCAGATGGCCTTGGGCAGCGAACCCGAAGCCAGCACCACGGCGCCGACCAGGCCCAGGCACATCAGCGAGAAGTACTCGGCGGGGCCGAACTTGAACGCGACTTCAGCCAGCGGGGGCGCGAACGCGGCCAGCAGCAGGGTGGCCACGCAGCCGGCGAAGAACGAACCCAGGGCGGCGATCGCCAGGGCCGCGCCTGCGCGGCCGTTGCGCGCCATCTGGTGCCCGTCCAGCACGGTCACCACCGCGGATGTCTCCCCTGGCAGCGCCACCAGAATGGCCGTCGTGGAGCCGCCGTACTGGGCGCCGTAGTAAATGCCCGCAAGCATGATGAGACCGGCGATCGGCGGCAGCACGTACGTGATCGGCAGCAGCATCGCGATGGTCGGGACCGGGCCGATGCCCGGCAGCACGCCGATCAGCGTGCCCAGAATGCAGCCCAGCAGGGCGTAGGCGAGGTTTTCGGGCGTGAACGCCACGCCGAAACCCAGCATCAGGTGATCCAACAGTTCCATGGCCGATTACTCCTTAATTCATGCCCAGGAAGGACGGCCACAGCGGGAAAATCAGCCCCAGCCCCTTGACGAATGCCAGATACGAGAAGATCACCAGGAAGATGCCGTTGGCGACGGCGACCTTCAGGTTGAACTCGTGGCTGGCCAGGCTGCTGACCACAACCAGGATGAATACCGAAATGTAGATGCCCAGCAGTTTGAGGATGAAGCCGTAGAGCACGACCGATCCGACCACCAGGAAGACGATGCGCCAGTCGAACTTGTCGACGTGCGTTTCATGGGCTTTCTTGGACAGCGAGCCGAGCAGCACGATGGCGCCCAACAATGCCAGAACAATACCTAGCCAGAAAGGAAAATACCCTGGGCCCATCCGTGCGGCAGTACCCATTTGGTAGCTGCTGGCCTGCCAGGCGAATCCCAGTCCGAGGACGATGAACATCACCCCCGACCAGAAGTCCTGTCGATTGCGTAGCTGCATGATTGCTTGGCTCCTGTTTACAGCATGTAGAGAAAAAAAGTTTGTGGCCCGACGGCTTCGCGAAAGGCGGGTGACAGGCACAAAAAAGGCACTTCAGGGTGCCATTTATTCTTTTGAAAGCGACGGCGTGGTTTCTTGGAAGGGCGAATGGTAATGGACGCCTGCCACGCTGCAAACCCTGTAAGTTCGGTGAAAGCCTGGGGTTTTCCCTAAAATTCGGGTACTCCCGAACCTCAGTTGTAACGAGCGGGGAGGTTTGAGGGCTTTTTGAAAGCTAAGTGAAAGTTTATAGAAAGAAATGCGAAAGCCGGATCGGCCAGATGAGGGATTCTTTCCGCGCGCCGGATTCGAGGATTTCTTTTTCCGGCTGGAATCGGGTAAGGTCGCATCCCGAAATTTCAGACGTAATTCCTACTGAATATTGCCGGGTTTCTCACCTTGCGTGAAGAGGCCCCGTCCAACCCAGGATGGTTTACGATAGCGCCCATGCTGCAAGATCTAGACCAACTCGCTGCCCGCATCGGGCAACTGGTGCAACGCACCCGCCAACTCCACGCAGAGCGTGACGCGTTGCGCGCCCGTCTTAACGAATCCGAAGCTGAGCAGCGCGTGCTGAAGCAGCGCGCCGCCGAGCGCGAGGCCGAGATCGTCACGCTGCAAAGCAAGCTTCAGGAACACGACGGCGCCGTCACCGCCATGCTCGAGCAGGCCCAGCAGGCCGAGGCCGCGCTGCGCGAACAACTGGCCCGCGAGACCGCCGAGCGCCAATCGCTCGAATCGCGTTTCTCCGCCAGGGAAACCGAACTGCAGGGCAGCCTGCAGAACCGCGACACCGAACTACAGCGCTTGCGCGTGGCCGCCGCGACGGCCCGCGAGCGCATCGACGCCGTGCTGGCCCGTCTGCCGGGCGCGCCGTCTGGAGAGCAACACTGATGGAACGCGTAGATGTAACGATACTGGGGCGCGACTATTCCCTGGCGTGCTCGGCCGAAGAAAAGCCGACGCTGGTCGCCGCCGTGCGCCACGTCGACCAGCTCATGCTGCGCATTCAAGGCACTGGCAAGGTCTCCAGCAACGAGCGCATCGCCGTGATGGCCGCGCTGCAGATCGCGGGCGAACTGCTTGCGATGAAAGCGCCCGATGGTCCCCTGGGCGGTTTGGCGGTCGGCGACTTCAAGCGTAGAATCGAGGACATGAATGCAGTGCTCGATGACGCCTTGTCGGGTCAGGAAAAGCTGCTCTAGCATTCGCCAGCTGCAGCCATCAACGCTGCAGTCCAGATTTTTCAGTTTGTCCCTGCCGTGTTCGTGACTAGGCCATACATTCTCTGAACCTATGTCTTATGGCATATTGGTTGCGGGAGTGCAGAGCTGGAGTGATCGTCTCTCGCAGACGAACCCGATGCTCTACGGAACGCGACCACCTTGAACCTCAGGGTTCGAGATGCCGGCCTTGACGGCACAGGCGGGGCATCTATCCCAGCGGGCCTGCCATCGGCGCAGGTCCGCGCCGGGCGCCCCACCCCTTTCCATCGTCCTCTCTCCTAGGACTCGTCCATGTTCAAACACCCTGTTTTTTCGCTGACCAAATTGGGTGCGGCGAGCGCAGCCGTGGCTGCGCTCGCCGCCGTGCAACCGGCTCATGCGCAGGCCCAGGCGCCCGCCGCCACGGAAGCGCCCGCCAGCCGAGCGCCCGAGCTGTCCTTGCAGGCCACGGCATCTTCCGAGGTCAAGCAGGACACCGTGCGCATCACCCTGTCGGCCGAAGTCGACGCGCCGGACCAGCCGGCCGCCGGCAAGAAGCTGAGCGCCGCGCTGGACGACGTGGTCAAGCGCGCGCGTGACGTCAAGGGCGTGGAAGTGCGCACCGGCAGCTACAACGTCTGGCCCAACACCAATAACAAGGGCAAGATCGCATCCTGGCGCGGCCACGGCGAAGTCGTGCTCGAATCCAAGGATTTCGCGGCCGCCGCCGCGCTGGCTTCCAAGCTGTCCGACAAGACCGCCATCTCCAATATCGGCTTCCTGCTGTCGCGCGAGGCGCGCGAAGCCGAAGAGCGCAAGCTGCTCAAGGAAGCCGCGCAGGCCTTCAAGGAGCGCGCGCTGGCGGCGTCCAATGCTTTCGGATTTTCCGGCTACCGCCTCAGCAAGCTCGAGCTGGGCGGCTCCGGCGGGCCGATGCCCATGCCCCGCATGATGGGGGCGGCCATGGCCAAGGATGCTTCGGCCGGCTACAGCCCGGACGTCCCGCTGGAAGCGGGAGACGTCACGGTCAGCATCGCCGTCAACGGGACGATCGTTTTGCAGTAAGGCTGAACATGATGGCGCCCAGGGCGACCATCGGCACGGACAGCCACTGTCCCATGCTCAGCCCGCCCGCGAGCAGGCCCAGGAAATTATCCGGCTCGCGGGTGAACTCCACCAGGAAGCGGAACGTTCCGTAGCCCATCAGGAACAGCGCGCTCACCTGGCCCAGCGGCCGCGGCTTGCTCGAAAACCACCACAGCAGCACGAACAGCACGATGCCTTCCAGGCCCAGCTCATAGAGCTGCGACGGATGGCGCGCCAGGCCGTCGCCGCTGCCCGGAAACACCATGGCCCAGGGCACGTCGGTGGGCCGGCCCCACAGTTCGCCGTTGATGAAATTGCCCAGGCGGCCGAACCCCAGCCCCAGCGGAATCAGCGGCGCGATGAAGTCGCTGATCGCGAAAAACGGCAGCTTCTTCTTGCGCGCGAAGAGCAGCATCACCAGGATCACGCCGATCAGGCCGCCGTGAAACGACATGCCGCCCTGCCACAGGTACAGCACTTCGAGCGGGTTGGACAGGTAGTAAGAGGGCTTGTAGAACAGCACATAGCCCAGCCGCCCGCCCAGCACCACGCCCAGCACGCTATAGAAAATCAGGTCTTCCAGATCGCGCACGTTCAGCGTGGTGGTGTGGCCGCTGGTGATGCGCCGGCGGCCCAGCAGGTACACCAATGCGAAGCCCAGCAGGTACATCAGCCCGTACCAGTGGATGGCCAGCGGTCCGATCTGCAGGGCCACGGGGTCGAATTTCGGATATTGCAGCATGTTCTGCCCGACACAATGAAGTTGAATGATAATAACCGGCGAGCCCTGAAGATTCGCGAGCCAGCGAGCCAGCTTCCCCGGGGCGCGGCCACCTGCTCCGCGCCCGGCGGCCGACAGGAGACACAGACCATGCCGCATAACGAACGTTCCCGCCACATCACCGAAGGCGTCGCGCGCGCGCCCAATCGCGCCATGTACTACGCGCTCGGTTATCAGGAATCGGATTTCGCCAATCCCATGATCGGCGTGGCCAACGGCCATTCCACCATCACGCCGTGCAATAGCGGCCTGCAGCGCCTGGCCGACGCCGCCATCAACGCCATCCGGGCCTCCAGCGCCAATCCCCAGGTGTTCGGCACGCCCACCATCTCCGACGGCATGTCCATGGGCACCGAGGGCATGAAGTACTCGCTGGTTTCGCGCGAAGTCATCGCCGACTGCATCGAGACGGCGGCGCAGGGGCAGTGGATGGACGGCGTGGTCGTGATCGGCGGCTGCGACAAGAACATGCCGGGCGGCATGATCGCGCTGGCGCGCACCAACGTGCCCGGCATCTACGTCTATGGCGGCACCATCAAGCCGGGCCATTACAAGGGCAACGACCTCACCATCGTGTCCGTCTTCGAGGCCGTGGGCGAATACACCATGGGCCGCATGCCCGAAGCCGACTTCAAGCAGATCGAGAAATGCGCCATCCCCGGCTCCGGCTCCTGTGGCGGCATGTACACCGCCAACACCATGAGCTCGGCCTTCGAAGCCATGGGCATGAGCCTGCCGTACTCCAGCACCATGGCCAACGAGGACGAGGAAAAAGTCGCCTCGGCCGCGGAATCGGCGCGCGTGCTGGTCGAGGCCGTCAGGCGCGGGCTGCGTCCGCGCGACATCATCACGCGCGAGTCCATCGAGAACGCCGTGTCCGTCATCATGGCCACCGGCGGCTCCACCAATGCCGTGCTGCACTTCCTCGCGATCGCCCACGCCGCCGAAGTGCCGTGGACCATCGACGACTTCGAGCGCATCCGCAAGCGCGTCCCGGTGCTGTGCGATCTCAAGCCTTCGGGCAAGTACGTCGCGACCGACCTGCATCGCGCCGGCGGCATCCCGCAGGTCATGAAGCTGCTGCTCAACGCCGGCCTGCTGCATGGCGATTGCATCACCATCACCGGCAAGACCGTGGCCGAGACCCTGGCCGACGTGCCCGACGCGCCGCGCGCCGACCAGGACGTCATCATGCCGCTGGACCGCGCGCTCTATCCGCAGGGACACCTGGCCATCCTCAAGGGCAACCTGTCGCCCGAGGGCTGCGTGGCCAAGATCACCGGCCTCAAGAACCCGGCCATCACCGGGCCGGCGCGCGTCTTCGATTCCGAGGACGAGGCCATGGCGGCCATCATGGCGCGCCAGATCCGCGACGGCGACATCGTGGTCATCCGCTACGAAGGTCCCAAGGGCGGCCCGGGCATGCGCGAAATGCTGGCGCCCACCTCGGCGCTGGTCGGCCAGGGCCTGGGCGAAACCGTGGGCCTCATCACCGACGGGCGCTTTTCCGGCGGCACCTGGGGCATGGTCGTGGGGCACGTCGCGCCCGAGGCCTTCGTCGGCGGTCCGATCGCGCTGATCCGCGAGGGCGATTCGGTTACCATCGATGCCCACAAGCTGCTGCTGCAGCTCAATATCAGCGACGAAGAAATGGCGGCTCGTCGCCAGGCCTGGGTCCAGCCCAAGCCGCGTTATACACGCGGTGTGCTTGCCAAGTTCGGCAAGCTCGCCAGCACCGCGAGCCGTGGGGCCGTAACCGATGCATTTGAAGAGTAATCTGTTGTTGGCCGTCGCCTGCGCGTTGGGCGCGGGCGCGGCGCAGGCCCAGACTACCGGTCTGGACCTGGCCAAGAGCAAGGCCTGCATGGCCTGTCACCAGGTCGAGGCCAAGCGGGTCGGCCCGCCTCTGAAGAGCGTGGCCGAACGTTATGCGGGGCAGGGCGACGCCATGGTGGACTACCTGGCGGGCAAGATCCGCGGCGGCGGCCGCGGCGCCTGGGGCGCCGTGCCCATGCCCGCCCAGACCCAGGTCAGCCAGGAAGACGCCCGCCTGCTTGCGCAATGGATACTGTCGCTGGCGCCGGCCAAGCCGTAAGTCTCAAGGAAAAGGAATCGTCATGGCAGAACAACCCTCTCCCGGCAACGAGGTCGCCGTCCTCGGTGGCGGCTGCTTCTGGTGCGTCGAAGCGGTGTTTACCGACCTGCGCGGCGTCAAGAGCGTGCTGCCCGGCTACAGCGGCGGCCACGTGGATCATCCCAGCTACGAGCAGGTATGCGGCAAGACCACCGGCCACATCGAGGTCGCGCGCATCGAGTTCGATCCGGCCGAGCTGTCCTACAGCGACCTGCTGCGCGTGTTCTTCGCGACCCACGATCCGACCACCCCGGGCCGCCAGGGCAACGACGTCGGCCCGCAATACGAATCCGCCATCTTCTGGCAGGACGAGGCACAGCGCGAGCAGGCCGAGGCCGTCATCGCCGAGGTCGAAGCGCAGAAGGTCTACGACGCGCCCATCGTCACGCGCCTGCTGGCGCCGGCCACTTTCTGGCCGGCCGAAGACTACCATCGCGACTATTTCGCCCTGCATCCCGAACAAGGCTATTGCCAGTTCGTGATCGCGCCCAAGGTCGCCAAGTTTCGCAAGCAGTTCCAGGGCCGGCTGAAAAAATAAGTCGGCCACGCAAAAAAACCTCACCGCGATGGTGAGGTCTGAAGGCCGGCGAGGGCGCTTGCGCGCCACGCCGAGCCGGGGAAGGACGGTATTGGCGGCGTCGGCGTTCAGTCCACCGACTTGACCACGCCGCGGCGCATCTGGTCGAGCTCGATCGATTCGAACAAGGCCTTGAAGTTGCCTTCGCCGAAACCGTCGTTGCCCTTGCGCTGGATGATCTCGAAGAAGATCGGGCCGATCTGGTTCTCGGTGAAGATCTGCAGCAGCAGGCCGCCGCCGGGGGCGCCGTCGAGCAGGATGCGGTTCTTCTGCAGGCGCGCCACGTCCTCGCCGTGGTTGGGCAGGCGGCGGTCGAGCAGCTCGTAATAGGTATCCGGCGTGTCCAGGAACACCACGCCATTGGCGCGCAGCGCCTCGATGGTGCCGTAGATGTCTTCCGTGGCCATGGCGATGTGCTGGATGCCTTCGCCGCGGTACAGGTCCAGGTACTCCTGGATCTGGCCCTTCTCGTCGGTGCCTTCCTCGTTGATCGGAATGCGGATATTGCCGCAGGGCGAGGTCATGGCCTTGGACTTCACGCCCGTCACCTTGCCCTCGATGTCGAAATAACGCACTTCGCGGAAATTGAAGAGGCGCTCGTAGAACTCCGCCCACTCGGCCATGCGGCCCTTGTGCACGTTGTGCGTCAGGTGATCCACCAGCGTCAGGCCGGCGCCGCGATGGTTCAGGTCCGCCTGCGCGTTGGCCGGGTCCACCGGCACGAAGTCCACGTCATAGATGCTGATGTCGCCGATGCCGCCGTGGCCTTCCTTGCCGTTCCAGCGGTCCACCAGGTAGATCAGCGAATCGCCGATGCCCTTGATGGCGGGAATGTTCAGTTCCATCGGGCCGCTGTGCGAATCGAAGCCCCAGGCGCCCAGCTCCAGCGCCCGCTTGTAGGCCGCGTTGGCGTCCTGCACGCGAAAGCCGATTGCACAGATCGAGGGGCCGTGCAGGCGGGCGAAACGCTGGGCGAACGAATCCGGCTCGGCATTGATCAGGAAGTTCACGCCGCCCTGGCGGTACAGCGTCACGTCCTTGTGGCGGTGGCGGGCGATGGCCTTGAAGCCCAGCAGCTCGAACACCTTGCGCAGCGCGACGGGGTCCGGCGCCGCATATTCAATGAATTCGAACCCGGCGGTGCCCATCGGGTTGTCCCAGGGTTGGAAAGCGCTGCTCATAAGTCTGCTCCCTTGCATCGTTTTAAGGATGACCTGTTGATTCAAGTCTAGAGGGAGATTGTAGGAAGGAACGGCAGGCAGACAATTGCAAATATGGCTCAAAAGCCAGTACTCTGAGCAATAATATTGCCGTGATTGGAAAGTTGGGGGCTAAAAATGTCTGGCATTGAGCTCGATAGGACAGATCTAAGGATTTTGGCGGAGTTGCAGCGCGACGGACGCCTGAGCAACCAGGAACTGGCCGACCGCGTTTCGCTATCGCCCAGCCCTTGCCTGCGCCGGGTCCGCAGGCTCGAGGAGCAGGGCTTCATCAAGAAGTACGTGGCGCTGATCGACGCCGAAAAAGTCGGCTTGGGCTTGCTGGCCTACGTGAACATCCGCCTGAACAAGCACAGCGGCTCCAGCCACGCGCCCATGAGCGACTTCGCGCGCGACGTGCAGCTGTGGCCGGAAGTCGTCGAGTGCTACGCCATGTCCGGGGACATGGACTATCTGTTGCGCATCCAGGTGGCGGACCTGGCGCACTTCTCGCGCTTCGCCATGGATACCCTCATGCGCCATCCGGCGGTGGTGGACATGCGTTCCTTCTTCGCGCTCCAGCAGATCAAGGAAACGACGGAGCTGCGCATCTAGCGCCCGGGCTTTGCTTTTCGTCCCCCTCTATATAGAGGGGAAGGGCTGGCGGACCGAGTGCGTCCCCTAAAAAATTCATTTTTCTGAAAAAAGAGTGTCATGCTGGCGACACACGTTTAAATTCTGTGCTATAGTCTCGCTCCTTCGCAGTTCAAACAGTTTTTCGGGCAGCGAAGCAAGCAGTAAAGCCGGTCCGGCAGGGCGATAGCCCCAAAGGACCGCCGCGAGACGATCAGGTAAGCGTTTAGCGGTTTTGCAAGATAGGATGCAAATTAGGCAGAAGCCAGTTGCAAAATCTGCAAAAGCTGTGTTATAGTTTCAGGCTTGGCAGTTGCCGAAAACTTAGGGTTAACCCTGATGTTTCGATAGCTGGTAAGTAATACA